>NZ_CP040709.1:0-1361470 GCF_005952805.1 Inhella inkyongensis | reverse complement strand
TGCAGGCCCGCACCGAACTCGAGGCCGCGCAGGCGGCCGGCGACACCGCCCGCGAGCGCCGCGCCGAGAACATGCTGCGCATGAGTGCCTACTACGACGAAGCGCGCCGGCTGGCCGAGATCATCACGCGCGAGACCCAGACCTGCGGCACCCCGCTCTACGTGGTGACGGGCGGCGGCCCCGGCATCATGGAAGCCGGTAACCGCGGCGCGCACGAGGCCGGCGGCAAGAGCATCGGCTTGAACATCGTGCTGCCGCACGAGCAGCATCCCAACCCCTACATCACGCCCGAGCTCTGCTTTCGCTTCCACTACTTTGCGCTGCGCAAGATGCACTTCCTGATGCGCTCGGTGGCGCTGGTGTGCTTCCCGGGCGGCTTTGGCACGCTGGACGAACTGTTCGAAACCCTGACCCTGATCCAGACCGGCAAATGCCGGCGCCGCCCCATCCTGCTGTTCGGCCACGAGTTCTGGACCCGCTTGATCGACTTCGACTACCTGGTTGAGACCGGCATGATCAGCCCGGGCGACGAGAAACTGTTCCGCTTCGTCGAGACCGCCGAACAGGCCTGGGCCCTGCTCGAGCACGAGTACGACCTCAAATCCACTGCCAACTGTTCTGTTTGAAATGACTGCAATGCACAAGATCTCTTTGATTGGCGCCCCCACCGACATCGGCGCCGGCGCCCGCGGCGCCTCGATGGGCCCTGAGGCCATGCGCGTGGCCGGCATCGGTCCGGCGCTGCAAGCGCGCGGCGTCGATGTGAAGGACTGCGGCAATCTGAACGGCCCCTACAACCCCTGGCTGCCCCCGGTCGAGGGCTATCGCCACCTGCCCGAGGTGGTGGCCTGGAACCAGGCCGTGCATGAGGCCGTGTTCGCCGAGTTGCAAGCCGGCCGCATGCCCATCCTGCTGGGCGGCGACCACTGTCTGGGTATTGGCTCCATCAGTGCGGTGGCGCGCCACTGCAAGGCCCAGGGCAAAAAGCTGCGCGTGCTGTGGCTGGATGCGCACGCCGACTTCAACACCTCGGCCCTGACCCCGAGCGGCAACATCCACGGCATGCCGGTGGCCACCCTGTGCGGCTTCGGCGCACCCGAGTTGGTGAGCATCGGCGGCTTCAGCGCGCAGCAGCCCGCCATCAGCCCCAAGTGGGTGCGCCAGATCGGCATCCGCAGCGTGGACGAAGGTGAAAAGCGCTTCGTCCACGAGCAAGAGCTCGAAGTCTTTGACATGCGCTACATCGATGAGATGGGCATGCGCCAGGCCATGGAGCTGGCCCTGGCCACGCTGGACGCCAACACCCATCTGCACGTGAGCTTTGACGTCGACTTCCTGGACCCCGCCATCGCTCCCGGCGTGGGCACCACGGTCCCCGGCGGCCCCAGCTACCGCGAGGCGCAGCTGTGCATGGAGATGATTGCCGACACCGGCCGTTTGGCCTCGCTGGACGTGATGGAACTGAACCCCGCTCTGGACGAGAAAAACCGCACCGCGCTGCTGGCAGTCGATCTGATCGAGTCGCTGTTCGGAAAAAGCACCCTGATGAGAAAGAGTTGACCCCCCCGAAGCGCCTGCGGCGCCTCCCCCCAGGGGGCCACACCAGTGGCCCGGCAAAGCCGGTTCCACGGTGTGCGCTTGATCAAACAGAGTTCATCAACCATTGCGCCGCCCGCCCCGCCCCATGAACGAAGCCACCGCCGCACTGCCTCCCGCAACAACGCCCGCCGAACAACGCGTCGAGCGCGAGCACGAGCTCAAGATTGGCCGCCGCACGCTGCGCTACCGCGCCAGTGCCGGCACGCTGAACCTGCGCGAGCCCGACATCAAAGACGGCACCCGCCAGGGCGAACCAGTGCGGGCCCAGGTTTTCTACACCGCCTACACCCTGCTGGGAGCTGAAGCCAACAGGCCGCTGGTGTTCGCCATGAACGGCGGGCCGGGCTCCAGCAGCGTGTGGCTGCATCTGGGCCTGCTGGGGCCGCAGCGCGTGGTGAGCGACGAGATGGGCTATTGCGGCGCCCCGCCCTATGCGCTGGAAGCCAATGCCGACACCCTGCTGACGCATGCCGATCTGGTCTTCATCGACCCGGTGGGGACGGGTTACTCGCGCATGGCCGAGGGCCAGAAGGAAGCCGAGTACCACGATTACCAGCGCGACCTCGACGCCATCGCCGAGTTCATGCGCCTGTACCTGAGCCGCGAGGGCCGCTGGGGCAGCGCCAAATACCTGCTGGGCGAGAGTTATGGCAGCACCCGGGCGGCCGCGCTGGCGCGCCAGCTGCAGGAGAAGTGCGAACTGATGCTCAACGGCGTGGTGCTGGTCTCACCGGCCCTGGACTTCCAGACCTTTGCCTTCGATGTGGGCAACGACCTGCCCCACATCACCTTCCTGCCCACTTTTGCAGCCACCGCCTGGTACCACCAGGCCCTGGCGCCCAAGCTCCAGGCCCTGAGCCTGGAAGCCCTGCTGGCCAAGGCCGAGGCCTTTGCACTCGGCCCCTATGCCAGTGCGCTGTTGCAGGGCGACCGCCTGGACGCGTCCGCCCAGCGCAAGATCGCCTTGGAATACGCCACGCTGACGGGCCTTAGCCCTGACTTTGTGCAGCGCTGCCGCCTGCGCGTCAGCGACGAGCGCTTCTTCAAAGAACTGCTGCGCGAGCGCGGCGAGGTGGTGGGCCGCCTGGACAGCCGCTTCGTCGGCCACGACCGCGACGATGCCGGCGAGAAGGCCGAGGACGACCCCAGCTATAGCAATCTGGCCGGGGCCTACCGCGTGGGCATGCAGCGCGTGCTGCACGAACAGCTGGGCTGGGCGGGTGATGCGCCCTATCACCTGCTGGCGCCGCTCTACAAGAGCTGGACCTGGAAGGGCATCGAGAACAAATACCTGCACACCGCCGAGTTGCTGCGCCAGGCCTTGCACCACCAGCCCGAGTTGCGGGTCTTCGTGGCCTGCGGCGACCTGGACCTGGCCACGCCCCCCGGCGCGGCGCTGCACAGCCTGGCCCATATGGGATTGCGAGCGCATCTGCGCACCCAGATCCAGGTCGCGCACTATCCCGCAGGGCACATGATGTACGTGCACGCCGAGTCGCGCCAGCGCCTGGCCGAGGATCTCCGCGCCTTTGTGCAAGGGGCCTGAGGCGTGAACTTGGACGCCGCACTCAGCCAGGCCCAGGAGCTGCTGGATCAGGGCGAGCACGCACAAGCGCTGCTTCAGCTGGAACCCTTGCTGGCGCACACCCAGGAAGCGCAGGCCCGGGCCCCATTGCTCATGCTGCTGACCCGCGCCAACCAGCGCGAAGGCCGCGCCACCGAGGCGGTGCGGCATGCCAGCGAGGCCGTGCGCCTGCTGGAGCGACTGGGCGAGCGCGAACCGCTGTGCGACGCGCACACCCAGCTGGCCCTGGCCTATGCCCATCTGGGCCTGGGCCGCGAGGCCCTGGAAGCTGCGCTGTCTGCCCTCAGCCTGGCGCGTGCGCTGGGCGACGCCGCGCGCGAGGGTTGGGCCCTGGCACGCGTGGGCAATGCCTATGGCGCGATGGACAACCCGGCCCAAGCCCGCGAAACCACCCAGCAAGCCCGCGAGATCGCCCAGACCCTGGGCCTGGCCGAGCTGGATTTCGCCTGCCTCAACAACCAAGCCTACTACACGCTGGATGAATGCGAGCAGGCTGCGGTGGAGGGCCAGGCCGAGGACCTGATCGTCAGCCAGGCCATGGCCCAGTTGCTGGCCGAGCAAGCCTTGGCGACGGCCCAGACCCAGGGCAATGTGTTCAAACAGGCCACCGCCCTGTCCAACCTGATCGAGGCCCTGCTGGTGGGTCAGGACTGGGCCCGTGCCCAGCCTCTGATCGAGCATCTGGACAGCCAGGCCCAGGAACATCACTTCCTGAACCTGCAACGCTTCACACTGTTCTACCGCGCCCGACTGGCCCAGGGCCTGGGGCAAACACAAGAAGCCATCGGCATCCTGCAAGCGCTGTTGCAACCCAGTGCCGAGCCGATCCGCCCACGCCTGCGGCGCCTGGGCCTGCGCCTGCTCTATGAATTGCAAAAGCAAAGCGGCCAACCGGCCGCAGCCCTGGGCAGTCTGGAGCAGTGGGTCCAACATGAACGCCAGACCGCGCGCCAGGTGCAGCGCGTGCAGACGCAGATCCTGCTGATCCAACGCGAGATCGACCAGGCCGTGGCGCGCGCTGAGCACGCCCATGCCGACGCCCAGCGCGAACGTGAACGCTCCCAGGCCTTGGAGCAGGAGCAGCGTGCGCTACGCCAACAACTGGCCCGCACCGACCGCGCCGCGCGCGAGGACGTGCTGACCCGCCTCTCCAACCGCCGTCACGCCGAGCAGGCGCTGGACGTGCTCTGGGAGCGTGCCCAAATCGGCCAACTTCCTTTGGCCATCGCCCTGCTGGACCTGGACCACTTCAAGCGCGTCAACGACGAACGCGGCCATGCCGTAGGCGACGCGGTGCTGCGCGAACTTTCGGAACTGCTGCGCCTGCGCCTGCGCAGCGCCGACCTGCTGGCCCGCTGGGGCGGCGAGGAATTTCTCGTCGCGCTGCTGGGCCCGCAGGCCACCGCCGCCCAGGCCGTGTTCGAGCGCCTGCGCAATGCCGTGGAGCATCACCCCTGGGGTGTGCGCTTCCCTGGCCTGCAGCAGACCCTGAGCGCCGGCGTGGCCCTGCGGGGGCTGGGCCAATCAGCCCCCTGCCAGAACGTGCGTGCCCTGGTGCAATGCGCAGACGCTGCGCTCTACCAGGCCAAGGACGCGGGGCGCAACCGGGTCTGCGTGGCTTAGAGCTTCTTTCCGCCCACACCGATCTCGCGCCACAGCGGCCCGGCCGACGCGAACACCAGGCCGTCTAGCCACCGGCTCATGGGAAGGCCCTCCAGGCCTTCGGCCTGGGTATCTAGCACCAGCCAGTCGGCGCGCGCGCCAGGCACCAAGCCCCAGCGATCAAAGCCCGCCGCGCGGCCACTGCCAGCCAGCATGGCGTCAAACAGACGCGCCGCGCTGCTGGGCTGGCTCTTGGGGCTGCTGGCCACATTGCGCTGGCGCAGCAGCAGGCGTTGGCCGTATTCCAGCCAACGCAACTCCTCGCGCCACTCACGGCCCACTTCGGAATCGCTGCCCACGGTGAGCGGCACGCCCGCGTTCAGATAGCCCGTCAGCGGTGCCAATCCATCGCCCAGATTGGCCTCGGTTGTGGGGCAGATCACCACGCCCGCGCCTTGCCGGGCCAGCAGCTCCACCTCGAACGCCTCCGCATGGGTGGCATGCACCAACTGCCAGCGGGCGTCCAGGCCCTGCACCTTGCACAGCCATTCGATGGGTCGCATGCCGGTCTGGGCCAGGCAGTCGCGCACCTCGCCGGTCTGTTCGGCGACGTGGATGTGGATGGGCAGGTCCTGATCGCCCACGCGCTGCATCAGCGCCTGGATGTCCTCGGGATGGGCGGCGCGTAACGAGTGCAGGGCCACGCCGGCGTTCACGGTGGCGCTGCGGTGTTCGTTGATGCGGCGCTGTGCTTCGAACACCCAAGCCGCGTCGGTCTTGAAGCGCCGCTGCGTGTCCTTCAGCCCCTTCTGGCCAAAGCCCTGGTGCGCGTAGAGCACGGGCAGCATGGTGATACCGATACCGGCCTCTTCGGCGGCGTCGATCAGCGACCAGGCCATGGTCAGCTCGTCCTCGTAGGGCTGGCCGTCGGGCTGATGCTGCAAGTAGTGAAACTCGCAGACCTGGGTGTAGCCGCCCCGCAGCAGTTCCTTGTAGAGCCGCGTGGCCACTTGCCTGAGCTCCTCAGGGCTGATCGACAGCGCCACGCGGTACATGGCCTCGCGCCAGCTCCAGAAATCGTCACTTTCGCTGTCGCGCGTCTCGGCCAGACCGGCCATGGCGCGCTGAAACGCATGGCTATGAGCGTTGACCAGCGGCGGCAGGACCGGCCCCGCCAGGACTCTGGCGTCCGTGGGCTGCTGCACCCCGGCGGTGATGGATTGCCAGCGGCCGGCGCCATCGATTTCGAGCAGAACCGATTCTTGCCAACGGCCTTGGAGCCAGGCGGCGGGGGTCCAGAGTTTCTTGTAGTGCATATTCGCTAACGATCTATGTGAGAACCCGCAGGGGCTTCACCCCTGCACCCGACCCCCTTTTCTTTGCTTCGCCAAAGAAAAGGGGGGAAAAGAAAGGCGACCCCCGATGCCGGCGCCGCTCGCCTGCGGCGATCGGTTCCCTGCGCTGCTCAGGTCTTGGGGGCGGCGCGGAACGCGCTTCGCTCACTGGGTTCGCTGCGCTTGAACGGCCGCGCCGAATTTGTTGTGGTGGCGCGCTGCGCGCGCTCCCCCAAGCCCTTGCGCTGCTCGGCTTGGCATAGGGGGACCCCCAAACAGCCAACAGCCGAACAGCCCGGGCTGCCGAGAGACGCACCGTTTCCAGGGGTCCCCTATGCCAAGCCGAGGAGCACAGAAGAGCAGACCCGCGCGCGCAGCGCGCATCAAGAACTGACTCGGCGCGGCCGTTCAAACGCAGTGAGCGCAGCGAACGGAGTGCGTTCCGCGCCGGGGTCTGCTCTTCGCGCACCGCAGGGAACCCCTTGGCACAGCCAAGGGGCGCAGGCATCGGGGTCGCCTTTCTTTGGTTACTTTCTTTGGCGAAGCAAAGAAAGTAACCCGGCCGCCGGGCCGGAATCCCGGCGGGCTGCCCCGAACAAGGCAAGTTCACGAGGCACAAGCCAAAAATGCCGTGAGCAGCCGCTCCAAGAGCGGCACTACCTCGGCAGCACGATCCTCCAAATACGGCCGCGGCGCCGGATGCCGCTTGTCTTCCAGCATGTAGATGGCCTGCACCATCTCCATCTGCAGCGCATGCACGCCCTGCTCAGGCCGACCATAAAACCGCGTGATGTGCCCGCCCTTGAAGCGGCCGTCCACTACTTGCGAATAACGCGTCTGGCCTTCGAGCACCCCGGCGACCGCCGCGCGAATCGAGGCGCCGCAGCTCGCGCCGTTGGCGCTACCCAGATTCAAGTCCGGCAACCGACCTTCGAACAGCCAGGGCAGTTCGGACTCGATCGAATGCCCGTCCCAGAGCAGCGCCACCCCATGCTCGGCGCGAATCCGTTCGAGCTCGCCGCCCAGCGCCTGGTGATAGGGCCGCCAGCTCAGGCCCAAGCGGCGCTCGCGCTCGGCGGCATCGGGCGCCAGGCCCTCGCGGTAGAGCGGCACGCCCTCAAAGTCACGCGTCGGGCAGAGCTCAGTGTTGTTCGCACCCGGGTACATGGGGGCATCCACCTCGGGGCGGTTGAGGTCAATCACATAGCGCGAGTAGCGCGGCACCAAGAGGCTGGCCCCCAACTTCTCGGCAAGGGGGCGGTAGAGCCGCTCCAGATGCCAGTCGGTGTCGACGCTGGTCAGCGCCTGGTCGGTGTAGCGATGCTGCTGGTCAGCGGGGATCTCGAAGCCCACATGGGGCAGGCTGATGAGCAGCGGTTGCGTGCCGCGCAGCAGGGTGAAGGCATCGCTCATTTCAGTTCCTTATCCGGCGCGCCGCCGAAGATCCGATTGATCAAAGGCCGCCCGCCCAGCCAATAGCTGAGCTCACGCGGATGGTCCACGCCCCAGACGCAGAAGTCGGCACGCTGGCCGGCCACCAGCTGCCCCCGGTCCTTCAGCCCCAGGGCGCGGGCGGCATTCACGGTCAGGCCGCGCAGGGCCTCTTCGGGCGTCATACGGAAATGGATGCAGGCCAGTTGCAGCACCGCCAGCATCGAAAGCAAGGGCGAGGTGCCGGGGTTGTGATCGGTGGACAGCGCCATCGGCACGCCCGCCGCGCGCAAGGCGGCAATCGGCGGCAGCTTGGTTTCGCGCAGGCAGTGATAGGCCCCGGGCAGCAACATCGCCACGGTGCCGGCCTGTGCCATGGCGGCCACGCCCTCGGGGCTCAGCCACTCCAGGTGATCGGCACTCAGGCCGCCAAAGCGCGCGGTGAGCTGGCTGCCGCCCTGGTCGCTCAATTGCTCGGCATGCAGCTTGACCGGCAGACCGAGTTGCTGGGCGCGCTGGAACAGGCGCTCGACCTGCGCGGGCGTGAAGCCAATGGTTTCGCAAAAGGCATCCACCGCATCCACCAGGCCTTCGGCTTGCAAGGCGGGCAGGTCGTCCAGGCAGGCGTCCACATAGGCGTCCACATTGGCACCGGTTGGGCCCTCGAACTCAGGCGGCAGCGCGTGCAAGCCCAGGTAGCTGGTGCGCACCTGCACGCCGTGCGCGCTCAAGCGCCGGGCCACGCGCAACATCTTGGCCTCGTGCTCTCTGCTCAGGCCGTAGCCGCTCTTGATCTCAACGGTCGTCAGGCCCTCGGCCTTCAAAGCTTCGAGTCGATGGCGGGCTGAGGCCAACAGCTCGGCCTCGCTGGCCGCGCGGGTATGCGCCACGGTGGAGCGGATGCCGCCGCCGGCACGGGCAATTTCCTCGTAGCCCGCGCCCTGCAGCCGCAGCTCAAATTCGTGCGCGCGCTGCCCGCCATAGACCAAATGGGTGTGGGCGTCGATCAGGCCCGGCGTGACCCAGGCGCCTTGCAGCGAGTGCTCGCGCTGGATATCCAGACCCGCCGGCACGTCCGCAGGCAGATCAACGAGCCGGCCCACCCATTCGATCTGCTCGCCCCGCGTCAGCAGGGCGCCGTCTTCAATCGCCCCCCAGGGCTGATCCCCGTGGAAGGTGGCCAGGCGCGCGTCGCGCCACAGAGTCAATGCCTTCATGCCTCAAAACTCCCGGTCAACACATGGCGGGCGCCCGGGTGCACCAAGCGCACCCAGGTCACGGTGCCGCCGTGGCTGCGGCTGCTGCGCTCGATCACCAGGCAGGGGTCACCGGCGCTCAGGCCCAAGGCCTGAGCTTCTTCGGCATTGGCCGCCGCCGCCTCGATTTGATAGGTCGCCCCGGTCAGCGGCGCCACCTGCAACAGATAGGCCGTGGGGGTCTGCTGGCGGAAGTCCTGAGCCAGATAGTCAGGCGCGCAGGCCGGGTTCACCAGACGGTCTTCCAACTGCAAGGGCAGGCCGTTCTCGCGGTGCAAGATGCGGCTGTGGAACAGGCGCGCGCCGGCCTCCAGGCCCAGGCGCTCGGCTTCGCCTCGACGCGCGCGGCGCTCGCCCAACTGCAGCAGCTCGGCCTCGTGCCGATGGCCGCGCGCGGCGATTTCTTCGTGGATGTCGCGGATCACCAGCGTGCTGGCCACGCGCTCCAGCGGCGCCACAAAGCTGCCAGCGCCCTGCTGGCGACGGATCAGGCCTTCCTGCTCCAACTCGCGCAGCGCGCGGTTCACCGTCATGCGGCTGACGCCGAATTGCGCCACCAGCTCGGATTCGCTGGGCAGGCGGTCACCCACCGTCCATTGCCCGCTCTTGATCCCCTCCCGCAGATGCGCCTGCACCAAGGTGTAGCGCGGGGACAGTTCCTTAGGGATCTCAGTCATCTGCCCGCAATCGACCTGCTGCCCGCAAATCAAACCGAATCTGCAATGGTTGCTCGCCCCGCCAAGCTGCGACATGAATGTGAGGATGGCGACTCATGCCGTTGTTGCCCACCTTGGCAATCGGTTGCCCGGCACGTACCAACTCACCCGGCCTCACGCTCACATCGACCACGTGAGCCAGCAGCACATTTACGCCATCCGTGCGACGAAACTGCACCCATGCCGCCGGCGGCTTGCCCATCTGGCCCGGCAGATTGACCACTGGGTTTTCTCGCATTTGCACGACCTCGCAGTCGCAAGGTGCCAGCACCGGCTGACCCCACGCAAACCAATCCTCGTTTGCGAGACCATCACCTCGATAGGCACGCATCCAGCGGCGTCCGTCGGCCTCCACCATTTGCTGAATCACACAATCCGACCCGAGCTCATCACCCAAACCCTTCAGATTGCCCTCCCAGTGCTCCGAGCAGCTAAAACTCTCTCTGAAGAGTGGATGAATGACAACCGCATCGATCGCGATTGGCTCGGCCAAACCTGCCGGCAAGAACATGGCGCACCACAGTGCGATTGCCATTCGTCTCAAAGCACCCAATCCGTTCTTTGCGTTTGCCATGGAGCGATTGTGCAGCCCCTTGACGCAACTTGTCTAGACAACTTAGGATGCTCGCATTCCTGGCCCTGTCGGAGACCATCCCATGTCCTCTCCCCGCGTTGTGCGCGCCCCGCGTGGCACCGAGCTGTCGTGCAAGAACTGGCTGACCGAAGCCGCCTTCCGCATGATCCAGAACAACCTCGACCCCGAGGTGGCCGAGCGCCCCGAGGACCTGGTGGTCTACGGCGGCATTGGCAAGGCGGCGCGCAACTGGGAGGCCTTTGATCGCATCCTCGCGAGCTTGAAAGCCCTTGATAACGACCAGACCCTGCTGATCCAGAGCGGCAAGCCGGTCGGCGTCTTCCCCACCCACCCGAACGCCCCGCGCGTGCTGCTGGCCAACAGCAATCTGGTGCCGGCCTGGGCCAACTGGGAACACTTCAACGAGTTGGACCGCAAGGGTCTGATGATGTATGGCCAGATGACGGCCGGCTCGTGGATCTACATCGGCACCCAGGGCATCGTGCAGGGCACCTACGAGACCTTTGCCGAGGCCGGCCGCCAGCACTACGGTGGCTCGCTCGAGGGCCGCTGGGTGCTGACCGCGGGCCTGGGTGGCATGGGCGGCGCCCAGCCCCTGGCCGCCACGTTTGCAGGTGCGTGTTCGCTGAACATCGAGTGCCAACAGAGCCGCATCGACTTCCGCCTCAAGACCCGCTATGTGGACGAGCAGGCCACCGACCTGGACGACGCGCTGGCGCGCATCGCCAAGTACACGGCCGAGAAGAAGGCAGTGTCGATCGCGCTGCTGGGCAACGCCGCCCGCATCCTGCCGGCGCTGGCCCAGCGCTGCATGGAAGGCACGGCCATCAAGCCCGATCTGGTGACCGACCAGACCTCGGCCCATGACCTGATCAACGGCTATTTGCCGGCCGGCTGGAGCGTCGAGCAATGGCGCGCCGCGGCGGCCGACCCGGCCCAGCACGCCGAGCTCAAGGCCGCTGCAGCGCAGAGCTGCGCCGAACACGTGAAGGCCATGCTGCAGTTCCAGGCCATGGGCATCCCAACGGTGGACTACGGCAACAACATCCGCCAGGTGGCGCTGGACCAGGGCGTGAAGAACGCCTTCGACTTCCCCGGCTTTGTGCCCGCCTATGTGCGTCCGCAATTCTGCGAGGGCCGTGGCCCCTTCCGCTGGGTGGCGCTCTCGGGTGACCCCAAGGACATCGCCAAGACCGACGCCAAGATCAAGGAACTCTTCCCCGAGGAAAAGCGTGTGCACCGCTGGCTGGACATGGCGGCCGAGCGCATCGCCTTCCAGGGCCTGCCGGCGCGCATCTGCTGGCTCGGCCTGGGCCAGCGCCATCTGGCCGGTCTGGCCTTTAATGAAATGGTGGCCAAGGGCGAATTGAAGGCCCCGATCGTGATCGGCCGCGACCATCTGGATTGCGGCTCGGTGGCCAGCCCGAACCGCGAGACGGAATCGATGATGGATGGCAGCGATGCGGTGAGCGACTGGCCGCTGCTGAACGCCATGCTCAACACCGCCGGCGGCGCCACCTGGGTGAGCCTGCACCACGGCGGCGGCGTAGGCATGGGCTACAGCCAGCACAGCGGCGTGGTCATCGTGGCCGACGGCACGGCGGACGCCGCCGAGCGCCTCAAGCGCGTGCTCTGGAACGACCCCGGCACCGGCGTGATGCGCCATGCCGACGCGGGCTACGAGATCGCCCAAACCTGCGCCAAGACCCAAGGCCTGAACCTGCCGAGCCTCTGATATGACGACGACTTTGAAACTCACCCCCGGCGCCCTGACGCTGGACCAACTGCGCCAGATCCAACAAGGCGGCGTGCGCCTGGAACTGGTGCCCGAAGCCTGGGAAGACATTGAGCGCGGCGCCGCCGTGGTGCAGAAGGCTGCAGCTGGCGACGCTGCTGTTTACGGCGTGAATACCGGCTTTGGCAAGCTGGCCAACAAGCGCATCGCCAAGGACGAGCTCGACACCCTGCAGCGCAATCTGATCCGCTCGCATTGCGTGGGAGTGGGCGCGCCGATGAACGAGCGCGTGCTGCGCCTGATGTTGGCCACCAAGCTATCCAGCCTGGCGCGCGGCATCTCGGGCGTGCGCCGCGAGGTGGTGCTGGCCCTGCTGGACGTCTTCAACGCCGGCCTGACCCCTTATGTGCCTTGCCAGGGTTCGGTGGGCGCCTCGGGCGATCTGGCCCCGCTCTCGCACATGAGCCTGGCCCTGATGGGCGAAGGCGAGTTCCTGGTGGACGGCCAGCGCAAGCCGGCCGCCGCCGTGCTGGAAGCCGCCGGCCTCAAGCCCTTGCAACTGGCCGCCAAGGAAGGCCTGGCCCTAATCAACGGCACCCAGACCAGCACCGCCCTGGCCCTGGACGCCCTGCTGCGCTTCGAAGTGCTCTACGCCAGCGCGGTGCTCACCGGCGCCCTGAGCCTGGACGCCGCGCGCGGCAGCGACGGCCCGTTCGATGCGCGCATCCACGCGGTGCGCGGCCAGCCCGGCCAGATCGAAGTGGCCGCGGCCTACCGCGAACTGCTCAAGGGCAGCGCCATTCGCGCCAGCCACGCCGAGAACGACGACCGGGTGCAGGACCCCTATTGCCTGCGCTGCCAGCCCCAGGTGATGGGCGCCTGCCTGGACCAGGCCCGCTATGTGCGCGATGTGCTGCTGCGCGAGGCCAATGCCGTCACCGACAACCCGCTCGTCTTCGCGGAGAAGGACGGTACGGCCACCATGATCAGCGGCGGCAACTTCCACGCCGAACCCGTGGCCCTGGCCGCCGACGCCCTGGCCGTGGCCATCGCCGAAGTGGGCGCGATTGCCGAACGCCGCATCGCCATGCTGATCGACACCGGCGTGTCGCGCCTGCCGCCATTCCTGACCGAGAACGCCGGCCTGAACAGCGGCTTCATGATTGCGCACGTGACCGCGGCGGCCCTGGCCAGCGAAAACAAGAGCCTGGCCCACCCGGCCAGCGTGGACAGCCTGCCCACCAGCGCCAACCAGGAAGATCATGTGTCCATGGCCACCTTTGGCGCGCGCCGACTGGCCAACATGCTGGACAACACCGGCCACATCGTCGCCATCGAATGGCTGGCGGCCTGCCAGGGCTTTGAATTCCTGCGCCCGCTCAAGAGCTCGGCCGCGCTGGAAGCCGCCTACACCGCCCTGCGCGCCAAGGCCCCGGCGATGAACACCGACCACTATCTGGCGCCGGACATCGAGGCGGCGTTCGCGATGGTGCAAGCAGGTGAACTGGCCCGCCTGACCTGCTCTTCGGTGGCATTGCGGGTCTACTAAAACCCGCCGCGATCCGGACCGAAGGGGTCAATACCCCTCCGGCCCACCCGCCACTCGCAAATAGACCTGCGCCACCCAGGCCACCAGCAGCCGGCGCAGCCAGCCGCGCAGGCCGCGCACGGCCTGTTGCGGCTGCACGGCTTGAGCGCCCTGCAGGGCTGCCTCAAAGCGCTGGTGCAGTTCGGCGTTGAATCCGGCGTCGTGCACCACCACATTGGCCTCCAGGTTCAAAAGCAGCGAGGTGGGGTCCAGATTGCTGCTGCCCACCGTGGCCCAGTCCTCGTCGGCCAGGGCCACCTTGGCATGCAGGAAGGCGGCGCGGTACTCATAGACCTGCACGCCGCGCGCCAGCAGCTCGGCATACAGGGCGCGCGCGGCCAGGGCGGCGAGGCGGTAGTCAAACTGCCCCTGTAGCAGCAGGCGCACCTGCACACCGCGGCGGGCGGCGGCCAAGAGCGCGCGCAGCAGACGGGCGCTGGGATAGAAGTAGGGGCAGATCAACTCGAATCGCGTTTGCGCCGACTGGATCGCGCGCAGGTACTCACGCTCAATGGCGTGGCGGTGGCGCAGGTTGTCGCGCAGCACAAAACCGGCGCGCACCGGGCTCGAGTCGCTCAGGCCATCGCGACGCAGCTCACGCCGGCGTTCGCGCTCGCCCCAGGCGCTGCGCGCGCGGCCCAGCCAGAAGCGCGCCAGATGCCGCGAGCGTTGCAGCAAGGCGGGCGCCAGCAGCCAGTCGCGCAGCTCGCCGCCGAAGTCGCGCCCCAGCCAGGCGCGCGTCCACACATGGCGCGCCGCCTGCTCCACCCAGGGCGCCAGCGGGCCGCGCAGCCCCACCGCAAAGTCCAAGCGCGGGGCCGCCAGATCGCCATGGCTGAGGTCGATGCGGTCGTCGATCAGATTGATGCCACCGACAAAGGCCTGCTCGCCATCCACCACGCAGAGCTTTTGATGCAGGCGGCGCAACTGGCCGGGCTGCAGCCAATGCCACCAGCGGTGCAGCGGGCGGAACACCGCGAGCGCCACGGTGCTGCCGGCCAGCTGCTCACGCCACCAGGGCAAGGCGTGGCGGGCGCCAAAACCGTCCACCACCACCCGCACCCGCACGCCACGGGCGGCAGCCGCGCGCAGGGCCTGCAGCACCTGGAGCGAAGGCGCATCGGTGTGGACGATGTAGCTCGCGAACCAAACCTCGCGCCGCGCGCCCTGGATGGCCGCACACAGGGCCGGAAAGAGCTGGTCGCCGCCCTCCAGCAGGCGCAGCTCATTGCCGCCGCACAGACTCAGCGGCTCACGCATGCGGGTCTAGGGGGTGGGTGTCCGCCTCCAACTCCGCCACCAGCGGCAAGTGATCGCTCATGCGCACCCAGGGCAAGCCGACGGGCACTTGCAAGGCGCTGCAGCGCAGGCCGCGCAGATAGACGCGGTCCAGCGCAAACAGTGGGGCGCGGGCGGGGAAGGTTCGCGGGCGCTGCTCGGCTGCTGCGCGGCTCAGGCCGATGCGATCCAGCGCCGGGTCGAGCTTTTCGTTCCAGTCGTTGAAGTCGCCGGCCACCAGCAGGGGTGCGTCGGCCGGCACCTCACGGCTCAGGTAGTCGCCCAGCCGGTGCACCTGGCGCAGGCGGCTGCCGGCAAACAGGCCCAGATGCATCACCACCACATGCAGCGGGCTGCCCTGCCAATCCACCCGCACATGCAGCAAGCCCCGCTGCTCCAGCCGGTGGTCGGACACATCGTGATGCCCCACATGCTCGATGGGCCAACGCGAGAGCAGCGCATTGCCATGCTCGCCACCGTCGGTGAAGGCGTTGCTGCGGTAGGCCACCTCGAAGCCCTCGGGGGCCAGATAGTGGGCCTGAGGCTGCTCGGGCCAGCCGTGGCGGGCGAAGCGGCGGGCGTCGCGCTCATGAAAGGCGCGCACCTCTTGGAGGCAGACGAGGTCGGCATCCAGCTCGCGCACCCCATGGCGCAGGGTGTGGATCTCCAGCCGGCGCGCCGGCCCCAGGCCGCGCACGCCCTTGGCGATGTTGTAGGTGGCCAGGCGCAGGCGGCGGGGGCTGCTCATGCTTGGCTAGGAATGGGTCGGCCACACACGCGGTTGCGCCCCTGGCGCTTGGCCTCGTAGAGCGCCAGATCGGCGGCGCGCCAGGCATGACCGGGCTCGCCGCCCGGGCGCCCGGGCTTGCCCGCCACACCGATGCTGACGGTGACGCACTCGGCCGCATCGGACTTGCCATGCGGCAACTGCAGCGCTTCCACGGCCGCGCGCAGGCGCTCGGCCACCAGCAGGGCGCCGTCCAGCTCGGTCTCGGGCAGCAGGCAGGCGAATTCCTCGCCGCCGTAGCGCGCCGCCAGATCGGCCGGGCGCAGCATGCTGCCCCGCAGGGCAGCCGCCACGCGGCGCAGGGCCTCGTCGCCGGCCTGATGGCCGTGGTGGTCGTTGTAGCGCTTGAAGAAGTCCACATCGAGCAACAAGACCGACAGCGGTTTGTCGTTGCGCGCGGCGTGGCGCATCTCGGCGTCCAGGCGCTCGTCCAGCGCGCGGCGGTTGTGCAATCCCGTGAGCCCATCCACAAAGGCCAGCTGGCGCAGCAGGTCGGACTGGCGCTTGAGCGTCAGATGCGTCTTGACGCGCGCCCGCACCACGGCCGGGTTGATGGGCTTGTGGATGAAGTCCACCGCGCCGGCCTCCAGGCCCTGGGTCTCGATGGCGTCGTCGCCATGGGCGGTCACGATGATGATGGGAATGTCGCGGGTCAGCTCCTGGGCCTTGAGCCGCGCGCAGACCTGGAGGCCGTGCAGATCGGGCAATTCCAGATCCAACAGGATCAGATCGGGGCGCTGCTGAACCGCCAATTGCAGGGCCTGTTCGCCCCGGGTGGCGGCAAAGACCTGGTGGTCGGGCGCGAAGCTGCGGTAGAGCGCCTGCACATTGACCGGCTGGTCATCCACGATGAGCAGGCGCGGGGGGGCGTGCGAGGAGTCAATGTTCATGGCGGGCCTTCTTGCAGCCAGTCTCGCACCATCTCGGCGGCACCGGAAAAGTCCAGCTCCTCCATCGCCTCGTCCAGCCCCTTCCAGCGCTCGCGGCCCAGCTGGCTGCGCAAGGCGCCCAGTTCATCCAGGGCCGCCAGGTCCGCGCTCTCCAGCAAGGCCAGCAAGCGGCGCAGGGCGACGTTGGGGTGATCCACGGCCTCTGCCGCGGGCGGGCTTTCCGGCTGCGGCGCCAGGCTCGTCTCCAGGGCCTGCACCAGGGCGCCCAGGGCGGGGAGCGCAGCGTCGATCGCCGCCTGGGCGGCCGACGCCGACTGCCCGTCGCCGAGCGCACGGGCCAGGCCCTGCGCGCCCAGGGTGGCGGCATTGCCGCGCAGGGTGTGCAGGCGCACCCGCAGCGCGGCGGCATCCAGGCCTTGCAGCGGCTGCCGCAGCTCACTCACCAGGGCGGCCAGGCCGCGCACATAGGGCGCCACCCGCCCCCCCATCCGCGCCAGGGCAGCGTCAAGGCGCACCTCGGCCCGGTCGGCGGCCTGGGCCAGGGCGGCCTGGGTTTGAGGCTGGGCGTGAAACTCCAGAGCCCCGGTGCGGGCAGGCTGCGGTACCGCCGCCCGTCCACACAGGCGCAGCAGGGTCTGCACCAGCAGGTCAAAGTCGATGGGCTTGCCCAGGTGCGCGCTGAAGCCCGCCTGCAAACAAGCACGGGCATCGGCCGCGCTGGCATTGGCACTCAGGGCCAGCACAGGCAACTGCGCCCACGCCGGCTGGGCACGCAGGCGCCGGGTGGCCTCCATGCCATCCAGGCGCGGCATCTGGAGGTCCATCAGCACCGCGTCAAAGGGTTGTGCCGCCAGCGCCTCCAAGGCGGCCTCGCCATCGCCCACCACCTGCAACGCGGCCCCTTCCTGACCCAGGAGCTCGCGCATCAAGTCTTGCAGGGTCGGGTTGTCCTCGGCCACCAGCAGGCGCAGCCCTTGCAAGCGGGCCGTGGACGCCACTGAGCCTTGCACCAGCGCCAGCAACGCGGCACGCAGGGCCCCTGCCGTAAGGGGCGGATGCAGCCAAGCCCAGTGGGCAGCGGGGTGATCGGCCTGCTCCAGCGCCGACTGCACCGCCGCATCGGGGCGACCGAACAGCAGACCCAGGGCCGCCAGCGGCGCTTCGCCCTCCCCCATCGCGATTTGCACTTGGTCTGGCGCCTGGATGGCGATCCAGGGCGGCTCGTGTTCTTGCGGCTCGGGCAGCTTCTCGTCCACTGCGAGGAAGTGCGGGGGGGCCAGCCCGGGCAGCGCAGCGACGGCGGCTACCAGCTCGGCCCGCGCCCACTCCTCGAATGAGCGCGCCACCAGGCGCAGCGGCGGCAGTTCAGGCAGGGGCTGCAAGGGGGCTTGCAGGCTCAACGCGGGCAGCGAGAGCTCGAAGGAGAACCGACTGCCCTGGCCCGGCCGGCTCTGCAACTGCAGGCGCGCGCCCATCAGGGCCACCAGGTGCTGGCTGATGGCCAGGCCCAGACCGGTGCCGCCAAAGCGCCGGGTGGTCGAGGCCTCGGCTTGCTGGAAGCCGGCAAAGATGCGCTCCTGCTGCTCGGGGGCGATGCCGATGCCGCTGTCGCTCACAGCGAATTCAATGCGCTGCAGGCCCCCACCCTCCCCCAGACGGCGCACGCTCAGGCAGACCTCGCCGGCCTGCGTGAACTTGATGGCGTTGCCGCCCAGATTGATCAGCACCTGTTGCAGCCGCAGTGCATCGGCTCGCCAGGCTGGCGGCAGACCCGGGTCCAGATCAAAACGCAGGCGCAGGGGTTTGTCCGCCAGCACGGCCGTCAGCACCGTGGCCAGCTCGGTCCAGAAGGGCTCGAGCGCGAAGGGCTGCGGGTCCAGCGTCATCTTGCCGGCTTCGATCTTGGAGAAGTCCAAGGTGTCGTTGAGGATGCGAAGAAGGCTGCGAGCCGCCCCCTGGGCGGTGCGCAAATGACCACTCTGGCGGGCGTCCAGAGGGCTGCGGCCCAGCAGGCTGAGCATGCCCATCACCGCGTTGAGCGGGGTGCGAATCTCGTGACTCATCATGGCCAGGAACTGGCTCTTGGCGGCGGCCAGGCCCTGAGCCTGCTGGCGCGCGCGCACCAGCTCGGTGATGTCCAGGCGCACGCTCACCACATGGCCATCGCCCATCGGGCGGTCGATGGCCCGCAGCACCCGCCCGTCGGCCAGATGCAGCTCGGCATTCACCGGCCCG
Source organism: Inhella inkyongensis (assembly GCF_005952805.1). Classification (GTDB taxonomy): domain Bacteria; phylum Pseudomonadota; class Gammaproteobacteria; order Burkholderiales; family Burkholderiaceae_C; genus Inhella; species Inhella inkyongensis. The sequence continues at coordinate 1,342,839 of NZ_CP040709.1, read as the reverse complement.
ATGCGCCGCGCCTGCACGCGCGCGGCGATCCAGCCCTCCTCGCGCCCGCTGGCTTCGGGGAAGACACCTCGCTCCACCAGTTCCTGCAGCAGGCTGGCAAAGGGCAGGCCGGGCTCGATCAGCTCCTGACCCTGCGGGTAGAGCTGGCGGTAATGCTCGTTGAAGAACACCAGTCGGTCATCGCCGTCATAGAGTGCAAAGGGCTGGTCAAAGGCGTCGATGGCAGCGCGCAACAGCTTGGCGTTCTGCTGTCCCTGCGCTTCAGCCGCGCGCCGCGCCGTGATGTCCTGCATCACCCCGTGCAGACGCAACGGCCGGCCGCCCTGGCTCTCAACCTCGGCAGCGATGCGCACCCAGATCGGCTGATCGGTCTGCGTGATCAGGGGCAACTCCAGCGCAAACCCATTGCCGCGCTGGCGCGCCTGGTTCAGGGCGTCGTGCAGGGTCAGTTGGGCGTCGGGCGGGAAGTAGCCCAGGGCCTCCTCCAGGTCCAGCGCATGGCCCGTGGTCGAGCCCGGCAAGCCATGCAGGCGGCAGACCTCGGGGCCCCAGTGCATGCGCTCATCCATCAACTCCAAACGCCAGCCGCCCACGCCGCCGATGCGCTCCAGGCGTTCCAACGCCGCCTGTCCGAATGCCTCGGCGCCAGCGGACGCGTCGGCCGGCATCAAGGGCACCAGGGCGCCATGCAGCACGCAGGGGCGGCCGTCGGCATCAAAGCTCTGCACACGGCCACTGCAAAGCAGGGTCACCCAATGGCCCTGGGTGTGGCGCATGCGCAAGGGCAACAACAGTTGCTCCGCCTGTCCTTCGCACAGGGCCTGCACGGCGGCGCGCAAGGCGGCCTCGTCCTCGGGATGGGTCAGCGAGGACTCCGGCAGGCTTGCCAACTCGCCCAGTCCCTGCAGGCTGCTGCCCAGGAGCTGAGCCCAGACCTCATCACGCTCGATGTGCCCCGCATCCAAGCGCCAGCGCCACAGGCTCACGCCCGCTGCGGCCAAACCGGCCGCTTGCGCCTGCTGCTGTTGCGCCAACTGATGCCAGGCGCTGCGGTCGTTCAGGCTGATCAGCAGACCCCCGTCGCGGCCTTCACCATGGCTCAGCGCATGCACAGCCATCCAACGGCGGCTGCCATCGGCCTGCAGCACGGCCTGCTCACCGGAATAGAAGGTCAGGCCCAGCAGGCTGTCCCAGCGATGGCCGATGGCCTGCGCCGGGCCGTGACCCAGCAGGCCATGCAGCGCCGCGTTGGCCCACAGGATGCGGCCCTCGGCGTCGCAAAGCAGCACGGCATCCGGCCCCTCGGCGGCCAGCAGGGCCAGGGGCTCCAACTCATGCGCCAGTTGATCGGCACGCGCATCGGACGCCGCCCGGGCGCGAAGCTGGGCCACCAACAGCAGTCCGAACAGGGCACTCAGCAACATCCCGGCGCCGCCCACCAGCAGAGCCGGCCAAAGGGGGTACTTTTGTTCCAGCGCGGGCCGGCTATCCAGCTGCAGCAACAAGCCGCGCCCCAGCACCTCTAGGCCTTGGATGCGTTGATAGCGCGCCAGTGCCGGTGCCAACGCTTCGCCTTCGGACAACAGCACCACACCGGGCTGCGCGGGCTCGCTCAGACGCACGCGTACGCGCTCATCGCCCAGCAGTTCCAACTGGCGCAGCAAGGGCTGAACCCGCAGCGTGGCCACGATCACCGCCTGCAGGGCATCGATGCGCTGCTGGGGCGTCTGCAGGCTGGCACCCGGACGATAGAGCGGCAGGGCCAGGATCACCGGGGTGGCGACATGGCCCAGACCCGAGAGACGCGCTTCGCCCTGCGTGGCGGCAGCCTCCAGCGTCAACTGCACGCTGGCATCCGGCTCGGCGCCGGTCGTAAAGGGCTCCTGCGCCAGGCGAACATAGTGGCCATCGGGCCGGCGCTGCATCAACCCAAAGGAAAGCAGCTCAGGGTGGCGTAACAGCAATTCGCGCGAGCGCACATAGGCGCTCAACGCTGCGGCATCCAGGCGCTGGGTGGCCTGGAACATGCCGCGCAGACCCCGCAGGCCTTCGGTCGGCGCCTCCAGGGACTGCTGCAGCGAGAGCGCCAAGCGCGCGCCCAGCTGTTCCAGCTCGCTCTGGGCTTGTTGATGACTGCCTCGCCACAGGAACAAAGCAGCGGCCAGCGACAACAAACTGCCCGCCAGCGCGATGGCCCAGGCCTGGATCAGCCGGCGGCGCAAGGCACCGGGCTGACGGGCGAGCGAGAAATGGGGGAAGTGCACGGCGCCATCATGGCGCAGTCCGCACAAGACTCCCTCAGGAGAAGCGCGGCATAAAGCGCGGCAACATCAGAACGGCCTCAGCGTTCGAGGGCGAGAAGCAGGCGTCCGCGGCCTGATCCCAGGGCAGCCACTGCCAGCGCAGGTGCTCGCGCGGATTCAAGCGCACCGGTGTGCCGGCCGGCACGCACAGGCCCAGCACATGCTCGCGGTTGTGCGTCACGCCGGGGGCGTAGCGGTGGCGCCAGCGCGGATAAATCTCGTAGACGTTCTCCAGGCCCCAATCGGTCAACTCGCCGCCTTCGATGCCGGTCTCTTCCGCCACCTCGCGCCGCGCGGTGGACTCCCAGCTTTCATCCAGGCGATCTTTGGCGCCGGTGACCGACTGCCAATAACCCGGCGCATCGGCACGCTCGATCAGCAAGACCTCGCGGGCCGGGGTGTGGATCACCACCAGCACCGACTCGGGGATCTTGAAGGGGGGCGGGTGCACGGTGTCAGACTCGGGCGGGGTCCGAGTGAGCAAAAGTCGGGCGGAGACTTGAGCCTGAAATGGCTTTCGCTAGCCCGGCAATGCCCTCCCAACAACCCGCCTTCACCGCAAGTTCACAGCCACCACACCGTGAATACCCGAGATCACCAACGTCCCATTCGCAGTCACCGCTAGCGATCCGCCCATCGGATACTCCCAAGCGGTCTTTCGCGAAACGCTGTCCACAGCGTAGGTGGCATCACCCATAGAAATGAAAACGTACTTGCCGACGATCAGCAGAGGGTATTCCTTGCCAGGGAAGGCATCGCGGGCCTGAGCTGGCCCCCAACGCCACTGCTCAGCGCCGGTGGCGCTGTCCAGAGCCAACAAGGAGTTGCCGCTATCGACAACATAAACGGTACGGTCCTTTTCAACTGCACTCGATGAAATCATTTCGCCCCGAGTCCAGCGTTGAGTGCGCGTGGACAGGTCAAAGGCGGTTAACCGGCCGCCGGCACTTACAGGATTCGGGGCCGTGTGACTAAAGTACGAAGTCACGTACGCGCGATCTGCACTGGCAAGCACGGGTGCAGCACCCTGATAGTTGGCGGTGCCGCCCTCGGCCTTGATGCTAAATAGGGTGGCACCGGTCGCCGGATCCATCGCAATTAGCCGCCTACCGTCGAACCCGACCAAGCGTCCGTGGGCCACCGAGACAGGCAGTCCGCGCTGCATCGGAGAGAGCGGTTCGCTCGACGGCATCGCGCTCCAACTAAGCTTGCCATCCGCCTCCGCATGTCGGCGAACGGTGCCACTTATCGTGCCGCTAAATACGGCGCCCTGGTCGATCACTGCGGAGGGCACGCGGGGAATTTCGAAGTCGATTTTTTGCGGCGACGGCTCAAGCCTTGTCGTGGAGAGCAGAGTTCCCAACTTGCTGTCATATGCAAGCAGATTTGAGCCCAGTTGACTGATCGTCCAGTCATAGTCTTCGGCAATGACCCACAATCGACCATTACTGACCGTCAGACCGCTATGCCAATCGCGCTCCGACGAGCCCCCATCACCGCGCCCCCAGATCTTGCTGCCGTCATGCTCCGCGTAGGCGGCAATGCCAGAGTTGTTCCAGCCGAACAATCGGCCCGAATGAGAGAGCGCGCCGGAGAGGCCGGAACGTAGAGCCCAGCGGCGATTGAAATTAGCCGCAGACACGTCAGCGTCGACAACAGCAGTGCGCGCCGAATTCCCTCGACTCGTCGACCATTCCAAGGCACCGGGCAGCGGTACGAGGGGCGTCAGGTTAGTCGCACTCCGGATAGAGACCTTATAGGGAACTTGCCAGGGAGAGCCCGAAATCGGCTGGGCGCAGGTCAGGGGACTATCCCGACAGACTCGCACCTCCAGGCTGCCTTCATGAGTACCAACCGCCAACGAAGGGGCAAGCTGCATCTTGGCGACATAGCTCATCTGGCTGGTGGACATCAGGTCCACGGTTCCAGTGGTGATGCCCTTGCTATCAATGATGCCGATGTTGAAATTACCTTCGACAACCCTTGATGCCGTCGCCGTGATGGAGATGAACCGGGTTTCGCCTTCGTAGTTCGTGACCTCCAAGGGCGAGGGCGTAAGGCTCAGCCAGTTGCCATTTGGTTGCGGTTCGGATGTCGAGCCACCACCACCGCCTCCTCCGCCGCAGCCCCAAAGCAAACTAGCAGCAAGCACCATGCTTAACCGAGGCTTAGCGCGATGGAGGCACGATGTGCCCGTTGAGCGCGGCAACGCCACGTCACACCGAAATTGAATCGGTTTGCTCATTTAGGGATTCCTCCGTTGCTTCTGTTCTTCTGAACGCCCGTGCCGGCGCTTGTGCTGGGCTGCCTTCTATGAAGGACTGCACTCAGACCTGTTAGGTCTAGCGACTTTACCTTGAGGCTCTGCAAATGACCTTCGTGCCATGGATCATGTCAACTCGGCAGCGATCAGCTAACAGCACAAGATGATTCTTCAAGCCTTCAGACGTTTGCTCAGCCGGACCACACACAAACTTGCTAGACCGACGTTCGAGTCCTTGCTACTCACTCGCCTTCCTCTTCGTCACCACTCCTGGCGGCAACTCCTTGGCCTGTAGCTCACGCGCCTGCTCCACCAGCTGGTTGTGCGCGTCCAGGAAGGCCGCCGCAATCACCTTGCCCTCGGCGCTATTGGCCCAGCCGGCGCCGGCTGCGCCGCCCAGCTTGCCCAGCACGAAGCCACCCACGCCCAGATCGGTGACGCGCACCGAGCCCGTGGCGGCGGCCACCTGCTCGGTGGTTTCGGTGTCCACCAGCATCAGGGCCACCTGAGCCTCCTTGAGCTTGACCTGCTCGGCGGCGCCGACAAAGCTCCTGAGCACCGGGATCTGCCCCATCAGTCCGCCCACCTCGCGACCGGCGTCCATTTGGCTGAAGGTCAGCGAGGGCGTCAGCGCGTACTGGGCCTCATAGCCCTTGCCCTTCTGCACTGTGCTGCCCTTCTGACGCAATACGCCGGCGTCCTTGAGCTCTTGCTCCTGAATCACCTGCTTGAGGCCGGCATTGCGGTCCATCACGCGAAAGCAGCCGCTTTGTTGCGCCAGCAGACGCACCAGAGGCAAGGGACTCTCCGGGAGGCCACGTGCACCGCCATAGACGTAGCCGTTGGGGTTCTCCACCAGGGCCAGGGTGGCCACCGGGGCATCGCATTTCACGAGCTGCTTGGCGGCATTCTTGGCCCCAGCGGGGCCGGCCGAGCCGCTGATGACGGATCCGCCCTCGCCCAGCTCCGTGCCCTGCTTGCCGCAGGCCGCCAACAACACCCACACCGCCAACACAGATGCCTTTGTTCTCATTCGAGCTCCCTACGTTTGGTCACAGAAACGAAAAAGGGCAGCCGAAGCTGCCCTTTGACTCATGCACCCCGACCATCAAGCAGCCGGAGTGGCATTCCGCAGACGGATGTGCAACTCGCGCAGCTGCTTCTCGTCCACGTTGGACGGCGCCCCGGTCAGCAAGCACTGGGCGCGCTGGGTCTTGGGGAAGGCGATCACGTCGCGGATCGACTCGGCCTTGGTCATCAGCGTGACCAGGCGGTCCAGGCCGAAGGCCAGGCCACCGTGCGGGGGCGCGCCGTACTGCAGGGCGTCGAGCAGGAAGCCGAACTTGAGGCGCTGGTCTTCTTCGCTGATGTTCAGCGCGGCGAACACCTTGGCCTGCACTTCGGCGCGGTGGATACGAACCGAGCCGCCGCCCAATTCCCAGCCGTTGAGCACCATGTCGTAGGCCTTGGCAATGCAACGCCCGGGATCGGTCACCATGAAGTCCTCGTGCCCATCCTTGGGCGCGGTGAAGGGGTGGTGCACGGCCGCCCAGCGGTTGTTCTCTTCGTCGTGCTCGAACATCGGGAAGTCCACCACCCACAGCGGCGCCCAACGGTCTTCGAACAGACCCTTGGCCTTGGCAAATTCACTGTGGCCGATCTTGATACGCAGCGCGCCGATGGCGTCGTTGACGACCTTGGCCTTGTCGGCGCCGAAGAACAGGATGTCGCCATCCTGCGCACCGGTGCGCTTCAAGATCTCGGCGATCGCAGCGTCATGGATGTTCTTGACGATGGGGCTCTGCAGGCCATCGCGGCCCTTGGCCACTTCATTGACCTTGACCCAGGCCAGACCCTTGGCGCCGTAGATCTTGACGAACTCGGTGTAGGCGTCGATTTCGCCGCGGCTCATCTCCGCACCGCCCGGCACGCGCAGGGCCACCACGCGGCCACCCGGGGTGGTGGCGGGGCCGCTGAAGACCTTGAAGTCCACATCGGCCATGCAGTCGGTCAGCTCGGTGAACTCGAGCTTGACGCGCAGGTCCGGCTTGTCCGAACCGAAGCGGTGCATCGCCTCGGCATAGGCCATCACCGGATAGTCACCCAACTCGACGTTCAAGGCCTTGCGGAACACATGACGGATCATCCCTTCGAACATCGAGCGGATTTCCTCTTCCGTCAGGAAAGAGGTCTCGATATCGATCTGGGTGAACTCGGGCTGGCGGTCGGCGCGCAGGTCTTCGTCGCGGAAGCACTTGGTGATCTGGTAGTAGCGATCGAAGCCCGAGACCATCAAGAGCTGCTTGAAGAGCTGGGGGCTCTGGGGCAGCGCGAAGAATTGGCCGTCCTGCACTCGGCTGGGCACGAGGTAATCGCGCGCACCTTCGGGCGTGCTCTTGGTCAGCATCGGGGTCTCGATGTCGACAAAGCCCATTTCGTCCAGGTATTTGCGCGATTCCATCGCCACGCGATAGCGCAGCATCAGGTTCTTCTGCATCTGCGGACGGCGCAGATCCAGCACGCGATGCGTCAGGCGCGTGGTCTCGCTGAGGTTCTCATCGTCCAGCTGGAAGGGCGGCGTGACGCTGGGGTTGAGCACCACCAGCTCATGGCAGAGCACCTCGATCTTGCCGCTGGTCAGCCCGGCGTTCTCGGTGCCGGCCGGGCGTGCGCGCACCAGACCCTTGACCTGCAAGCAGAACTCGCCCCGCACGCCCTCGGCGGTCTTGAACATCTCGGCACGATCGGGGTCGCAGACGATCTGCACCAGACCCTGACGATCGCGCAGGTCGATGAAGATCACGCCACCGTGGTCGCGCCGGCGATGGGCCCAACCCATCAAGGTCACTTCTTGGCCCAGCAGGGCCTCGCTCACATCACCGCAATAACTCGTACGCATTTCTGACTCCTGACCGCCCGCGCGGCCAACAAAAACTGGAATGGGGGGTGGCGATGAGCCTGGCTGAGTCCGGCGCCCGTGGACTCAGCCGATCGGATTGGGGTCGCTCGGCGCCCCCTTACCCTGTCCATCTGCTGCCGCCGTTGATGTGGCATTCGGTGCCACGACACCCATGGAAATGATGTGCTTGAGCGCGGCGTCCACGCTCATGGCCAGCGGGCGCAACTGGCTCTTGGGCACCATCAGGAAGAAGCCCGATGTCGGGTTGGGCGTGGTGGGCACATAGATCGAAACATGCTCGCTGCCATCGCCCAGCAAGGGCGCCACCTCGGGAGCCGGCGTTCCGGTGACAAAGGCAATCGTCCAGCTGCCGGCACGCGGGTACTCCACCAACACGGCCTCACGAAAGGCATTGCCTTTGCTGGAGAACAGGGTGTCGCTGACCTGCTTGACCGAGCTGTAGATGCTTTTGACGATGGGCACCTGGTGCAGCAGGCGGTCCCATTGCTTGAGCCACCACTGCCCCACGATGTTGGCGGCGAACACGCCGGTGCCCAGCATCAACAGCAAGAGCGTCAGCACGCCCAGGCCGGGGATCTGGCGCAGCTCGCGCAGGGCCTCTCCCAAGCCGGGCGGCACCACCTTCACCACGGTGGCGATCAGGCCGCCAAAGATGCCGTCGAGCAGGCCCAGCACCCACAGCAGCACCCAGATGGTGATGGCCAGGGGCAGCCAGACCAAGAGGCCGGCGATCAGGTATTTGCGCAGAGTGGACACCCAGTTCCTCAGTGACAGCCGGAGCTGGTGCAGGCAGCGCCACAACCGGCGGCGGCCGGCGCAGGCGCGGGAGCGCTATCGGCCGATGCGGCAGCCGGCGCGCTGGCGCCGCCCTTGAAATCGGTCGCATACCAGCCCGAGCCCTTGAGCTGGAAGCCTGCCGCCGTGAGTTGCTTGGAAAAGGCCTCGGCACCGCAGGCTGGGCAAGCGGTCAGGGGGGCATCGGAGAGTTTTTGCAGCACATCCTTGGCGTGGCCACAGGCGCTGCAGCGATAGGCATAGATGGGCATGGGGAAACTCCGGAGGGGCAAAAAGCCCGCGATTCTAAGGAAAGACCCGAAGCGGCACGGGCCGCGCCGGGGGCGCAGGCCTTAGTTGAGGGTGTTCGGGTGCGGCTTCAAGTGGTGGCTGACATGCTCGTGGCGGTTGACCAGCCACTGGGGCGCCAAAGAACCCACGCCCATGCCGATAAACGCAGCGATCAGCCCGGCCAGCTGGCCCGGGAAGGCCTCGCCCCAGGTGCTGACCTGCGGCATGAAGGCGATCCAAACCCCCACGCCGGCCACCAGCGAGAAGATGGCGCCCTGGGTGCTGGCGCGGCTCCAGTACAGGCCCATCACCAGCGGCACGAAGGCGCCCACCAGGGTGACTTGGTAGGCGGCCGACACCAGCTCATAGATCGAGGTGCCCTGCATGGCAATGGCGTAGGCCAGCACAAGGCCCGAGAAGATCACGATGGTCCAGCGCATGGCCAGCAACTGCTGCTTGTCGCTCATGCCAGGGCGCAGTTGTTTGAGGATGTTCTCGACAAAGCTGGTCGACGGCGCCAGCAGGGTGGCGGACGAGGTGCTCTTGATGGCCGAAAGCAGCGCACCAAAGAACAGGATCTGCATGATCAGCGGCATCTTGCCCATGATGAAGGCCGGCAGCACGCGCTGGTAGTCGTTGGCCGCCAGTTCCAGCGCCTCGTTGCCCATCACCACCACGGCGGCTGCGACGATGAACATCGGCACAAAGGCAAACAGGATGTAGCTGACGCCCCCGATCACCGCGCCGCGCTGCGCGGTCTTGGCGTCCTTGGCCGACATCACGCGCTGAAACACGTCCTGCTGCGGGATCGAACCGAGCATCATGGTGAGTGCCGCGCCGATGAACATCGCCACGTCGGTGAAGCTGGGCTCGGGGAAGAATTTCCACAGGTCCTTCTGGGTGGCCAGATCCAGCACCTTGTCGGCGCCGCCGGCCAGGTCGGCCGAGAACACGGCAATGATGGACAGGCCCACCACCAGCACGATCATCTGGATGAAGTCGGTCCAGGCCACGGCCAGGAAGCCGCCCACCACCACATAAACCAAGACCGCCAGGGTGCCGATGATCATGCCGGTGGCGGGCTCCATGGCGCCGTTGGTCAGCACATTGAAGACCAGACCCAGGGCTGTGATCTGCGCCGCCACCCAGCCCAGATAGCTCAGGATGATGGCGGCCGAGCAGAACACCTCAACCCCCTTGCCGTAGCGCTGGCGGTAGAAGTCGCCGATCGTCAGCAGGTTCTTTTGGTAAAGCTTGGCGGCGAAGAACAGGCCCACCAGGATCAAGCAGGTACCGGCACCAAAGGGGTCTTCGACGATGGCGCCCAGGCCGCCCTGCACGAATTTGGCCGGGATGCCCATCACGGTCTCGGCGCCGAACCAGGTCGCGAAGGTGGTGGTGATCACCATCGCCAGCGGCAGGCTGCGCCCGGCGATGGCGAAGTCCGCCGTGTTCTTGATGCGCGAGCCGGCCCAGACCCCGATTGCAAGGGTGCCGAGCAGATAGAGGACGACAAAGACAATCAGCGTGGTGTTCATGGCGCTTGAGGCGGGGACAAAGAAGCGCCGCGGGGACCCGAGGTCCACGCGGCGCGGGCGCGATTATGAAGGCCGGTCACGGCCCGGCGTTAGAGGGTCAGCCCCAGAACTGGCTGATCAAACCCACCGCCAAGCCACCCGCCACAAAGCCCAGCAGGGCCGAAAGCGCAAACTGCAGCAGTCGGTTGGTGCGGCGCAACTCCTCCAACACGGCGCGCTGGGCCGTCTCAGCCCCGTTCTGGGCCTGCGCCTTGAGGGCGTCGTGCAACAGCCGGGGCAGTTCCGGCAGGAACTGAGCCAGGCGGGGCGCCTCTTTTTTCAACACTCGCGCGAGGGCACGCGGACCGACCTGCTCGTCCATCCAACGCTCCAGGAAGGGCTTGGCGGTGGCCCAGAGGTCGAGGTCGGGGTCAAGCTGACGTCCCAGGCCCTCGACATTGAGCAGAGTCTTTTGCAGCAGCACCAGCTGCGGCTGGATCTCGACATTGAAGCGACGCGAGGTCTGGAAGAGACGCAGCAACACCTGGCCCAGCGAGATGTCCTTGAGCGGCTTGTCGAACTGCGGCTCGCAGACGGCACGGATGGCAGCTTCCAGCGCATCCACCCGGGTCTGGGCCGGCACCCAGCCGGACTCCACATGCAACTCGGCCACGCGCTTGTAGTCGCGCCGGAAAAAGGCCACGAAGTTCTGCGCCAGGTAGTCCTTGTCGACCTCGGAAAGCGTGCCCACGATGCCGAAGTCCAGCGCCACATAGCGCTGGAAGGTCTCGGGCGCGGTGCTCACCAGGATGTTGCCGGGGTGCATGTCGGCGTGGAAAAAGCCGTCGCGGAACACCTGGGTGAAGAAGATGGTCACGCCGTCGCGCGCCAGCTTCTTGATGTCCACCCCGGCCGCGCGCAGGCGCTCCACCTGGCTGATGGGCAGGCCGTGCATGCGCTGCATGACGATGACCTCGGCGGTGCAGTAGTCCCACACCATCTCGGGCACCAGCACCAGGTCCAGGCCATCCATATTGCGGCGCAGCTGGGCCGCATTGGCGGCCTCGCGCACGAGGTCGAGCTCGTCATGCAGATACATGTCGAACTCGGCCACCACCTCACGGGGTTTGAGGCGGCGGCCATCGGCACTGAGGCGCTCGATCCACACCGCCAGGATGCGCAGGATGCCCAGATCGTCCTCGATCACATCGAGCATGCCAGGGCGCAGCACCTTGACGGCCACCTCGCGCCCATCGTGCAGGCGGGCGAAATGCACCTGGGCGATGGAAGCGCTGGCCACCGGCTCGGCGTCGAACTGCGCAAATACGGCGTCGATGGACTTGCCAAAGGCCCGCTCCACCAAGGCCCGGCTCTGCGCGGCCGGGAAGGAGGGCACGCGGTCCTGCAGCTTGGCCAGCTCTTCGGCGATATCGGGCGGCACCAGATCGCGCCGGGTCGAGAGCACCTGACCGAACTTGACGAAGATCGGCCCCAGGCGTTCGAGCGCCAGGCGCAGGCGTTCGCCGCGCGGCTGCTCCCAACTGCGGCCCATGACCACCAGGCGGCGCAGCCAGCGCGCCCGGCGCTGCTTGAAGCCCGACAGGGCCAGGTCATCCAGCCCGAAACGGGCAAAGGTCCAGAGGATCAGCGCCAGGCGCAGCAGGCGGCGCATCAGCGGCGAACGAATTGACTCAGCGTGGCCTTCAGGCCCTGTGCCATTTGTTCAAAGGCCTGGGCCGGCGCCGGCCCCACAAAGCGGGCCAAATCGTCGGCCGGGTCCCAGCGCAGGTTGTCAAACAGCCAGTTGACGGCGCCAGCCAGGCCGGCGTCGCCGCGCACCGTCACACCCTCGCGCCGCCCCTTGAGCGCCGCAAAGGCTGAGGCCAGCGGGTTGGAGGCATCGATCTCGATGGCCAACTCGGCCTCGCCCGCCTGCGCCGCCTCGATCTGCTCGAACAAGCCGGCCGGGGTGATGGCCAGATGCAGATCGGGCAAGGGCGGCGCCCAGGCCGGCGCGCCGCGCACGGACACCGAAATGCGCCGATTCACAAAGGCCTGCAACTTCGCACAAGCCACCGGCTCGCGGCTCAGCACATGGTTCAGCCACAGCACCAGGCGTTCTTGCAAGGCGGGGGCGAGGGTCTCGGTCCAAAGCATGCCCGCATTCTAGGGAGAGCACCGCCAGGAGCCCTGCCACGCTGCGAGAGAATGCGCCGCCCCTCATCCGCCCCTGCCCCGCCCTTCGCCTTCATGTTCGAGGACCGCCAACACCAGCGCCTGTTCTACAGCGCACCGCAATCGGTGCAGTCGCTGGTGGCCGCATTCCTGGAGCCCGGCATCACGGTGGGCTGCCTGTTGGCCGTGATGGCGGCCCTGAACGAGCCCCTTGGGCGAGCCACTGCCGTGCTCTGCCTGCTGGTCTTTGCACTGAGCTTTCCGGGGCGCAACCGCTTTGTCGGACACCCAGTGTCGGCCTTCCTGGACGTGCTGGGCGCCTGGCTGACCCTGGCCACCATCCTCTGGGCCTTTGCCTACGCCACCGACAGCCTGCGTTATTTCGAGACCCCGGTGCTGCTGGCCTGGGGCTTGCTGACGCCCATTGTTCAGTTGCTGGCCATTGCTTTCGGGCGCGCCTGGCTGCGCTGGGCCGCACAGCGGCCCAGCCAACGCAGCCCGGTGGTCATCGTGGGCGCCGCAGCCCTTGGCGTGAAGGTGGCGCGTGCACTGGCAGCAGATCCGCAATCGGGTTCGCAGTTGCTCGGATTTTTCGACGATCGCCAAGGCGAGCGTGTGCACCCTGAGGCCGAGGCCCACCTATTGGGTCGGCTGGAGGCTCTGCCCGCCGAAATTGCGCGCCTGGGCGTGCGCAAGGTCTACATCACGCTGCCGCTGGGCTCCCAGCCGCGCATCGTGCAACTTTTGGAAAAGCTGCAAGACACCACCGCCTCGCTCTATTTCGTGCCTGATGTGTTTGGCATCAGCATCATCCAGGGGCGGCTTAAGGATGTGCACGGCGTGCCCGTGGTGGGCATCTGCGAAACCCCCTTCACTGGCACCCATGGTCTGGTGAAGCGCCTGTCAGACATCGTGCTGGCCAGCCTCATCCTGGTGCTGATTTCACCTTTGCTGCTGCTGGTGGGCCTGGGCGTCAAGCTCAGCTCACCCGGGCCGGTGATCTTCAAGCAGCGCCGCAACGGCCTGGATGGCGAGGAGATCACGGTCTACAAATTCCGCTCGATGCGCACGCAGGACGACGGCAGCCATGTGCCGCAAGCCACCAAGGGGGACGCCCGCGTGACACGCTTTGGCGCCTTCATCCGCCGCACCTCGCTGGACGAATTGCCGCAGTTCATCAATGTGCTGCAGGGCCGCATGAGCATCGTGGGGCCCCGCCCCCATGCGGTGGCCCACAACGCCGAGTACCGCCGCCTGATCAAGGCCTATATGGTGCGCCACAAAGTCAGACCTGGCATCACCGGCTGGGCCCAGGTGAACGGGCTGCGCGGCGAGACCGAGACAGTCGAGAAGATGCGAGAACGCGTCGAATACGATCTGGAATACCTGCGCAACTGGTCCCTGGCACTGGACCTGCAAATCATTGTTCGCACCGTACGCCTGGTGCTGTTCGACCGCCACGCGTATTGACCTCATGACCCCTTCCCGCTTCATTCCGTTGGCGCTGCTGACACCCACCCTGGCTTTCGCGCAACCCGCCGATGCCCCCTGGTATCTAGGTGCGCAACTGGGCCTGACCCACGCCTCCAATGTCTATCGCCTGGGAAACAGCTCACCCGAGGGTCAGGACTGGATCCGCTCGGCCATGTTGCTGGCCGGGGCCCGTCTGCATCTGGGGCGCCAGCGCTTTTACCTGGAGGGGCATGCGCGCGACGTGGATTACCGCCGCAACAGCGCCCTGCACCATCTGGAGCACGGCCTGAACGGAGGACTGGACTGGGCCCTAGCCTCGCGCTGGACCGGCAATCTGTCGGTCAACAGCCGTCGCAGCTTGGCCCCCTTCAACGCCGGCACCCTGCCCAACACCAAAGACAAGAACATCGAGACCCAGAACCAGGCCCGCGCCTCGGTGCAGTACGGCCTGTTTGGCCCCTGGCGCGTAGACGCCCAGGCCAGCTGGCAAGAGCGCGACTTCAGCCTGGCCAGTTTCGACCCCTATGAATACCGATTCAGCAGTGTGGGCCTGGGCCTTCGCTGGGTTCCGAATGACGCGCTGCAACTGCGCCTGGGCCTGCGCGAAAGCGACGGCGAGTACCCCCGCGCCCAGCGCCTGAACCAGGGCTACCTGGCGGAGCAATTCGACAACCGCAGCGTGGAGGCCAGCGCAAACTGGCAGCTCAGCGGCAAGCAGTCCGTGAAGTTGCGGGTCTCCCAGGGGACGGGGTCACGCGATGGCGGTCGCAGCAGCCGCACCCGTGCGGGAGGCCTGGACTGGAGTTGGCTGGCCACCGCCCGGCTGCAATTCAATCTGACCGGCACCCTGGATCAGGGCAGCGACGCCCGGGACAGCGGCTTCGCGCTGGTGGAGAACAACAGCACCCAGATCCGCCAGCTCAAGGCCCTGGCGAGCTATGTGCTGGCGCCCAAATTGAATCTGGATGCCTCGGTCTCGCAGATGAACCGCGACATCTCCGGTCTCAGCGGCCAGACTGCGGTGGACGGCAGCGACCGCACACGCAGCGCCGCCCTGGCCCTGCGCTGGGCCATCAGCCAGAAGGGCCAGTTCAGCTGTGAAGTGGCGACCGACCGCCGCAGTGGCCGAGCCGGTTTTTCCATCCCCTACTCAGCCCGAAGTGCCGGCTGCAATTTGCAGTGGCTGGTGTACTGATGAATACACCACGCGTCCTCTTGACCGGTGCGGCCGGCTATATCGCCAGCCACACCTGGCTGCAGCTCGATGCCGCCGGCTTTGAGGTGCTGGGGGTGGACAACCACAGCAACAGCTCGCCCAAGGTGCTGGAGCGATTGCAGCCGCTGCTGCGCCAGCCCCTGCGCTTTGAGCGCCTGGATTGCAGCGACGCTGCGGCCATGAAGGCCCTGCTGACGCGCGAGCGTGTGGACGCCGTGGTGCACTTTGCCGCCTACAAGGCGGTAGGGGAGTCGGTGGCGCAGCCGCTGGACTACTACCGCAACAACCTCGGCAGCCTGATCACGGTGTGCCAGGCAATGCAGCAAGTGGGCTGCCGGCGCATGGTGTTCTCCAGCAGCGCCACCGTCTACGGCGACCCACAGCAGCTGCCAATCCGCGAGGACGCCCCCACCAGTGCCACCAACCCCTATGGCGCCACCAAGCTGATCGGCGAGCAGATCCTGCGCGATCTGGGGGCCTCTGACCCGCAGTGGCAGACCGGCTGCCTGCGCTACTTCAACCCCGTGGGCGCGCACGAGAGCGGCCGCATCGGCGAGGACCCGCGCGGCGTGCCCAACAACCTGATGCCCTATGTGGCCCAGGTGGCCGTGGGCCGGCGCGAATGCCTGCAGGTGTTTGGCGGCGACTACCCGACCCCGGACGGCACCGGTGTGCGCGACTACATCCATGTGCTGGACCTGGCCGACGGCCATGTGGCGGCGCTGCGCCGACTGCTGGACCATGAGGGCAGCTTCACGGTCAATCTGGGCACCGGCCAGGGCTACTCGGTGCTGGAGCTGGTGCGCGCCTATGCCCAGGCCAGCGCCCGTGACATCCCCTACGACATCGTGGCCCGCCGCCCGGGCGATGTGGCCGCCTGCTATGCCGACCCCACCCGGGCGCGTGAACTGCTGGGCTGGCAGGCCCGGCGCGACCTGGACGCCATGTGCCGCGATTCCTGGCGCTGGCAAGAGCAGAACCCCCAAGGATTTGCATGAAACCCATCGAGATTCAACCCGTCATCATGGCCGGCGGCAGCGGCACGCGGCTGTGGCCGCTGTCGCGCGCGGGCTATCCCAAGCAGTTCTTGATCCTGGCCGGCAACACCAGCCTGTTCCAACAGGCCGCTCAGCGCCTGGCGGCACTGGGCGATGCGCAGCTCCAAGTTGCCGCGCCGCTGGTGGTGGGCAATGAGGAGCATCGCTTCCTTGTCTTGGAGCAACTGCGCGAAATCAAGGCAGAGCCCAGCGCCGTCCTGCTCGAACCCTGCGGCCGCAACACCGCCCCGGCCGTGACGCTGGCGGCGCTGCAGGCCGTCCGCGCGGGGCAAGATCCGGTCCTCGTCATTACGCCGGCCGATCAAACCGTCATCGATGCCGAGGCCTTCACGCTGGCGATGCGCCAGGCCGCGCACCGCGCGGCCGACGGCGACATCGTGATCTTGGGCATCACACCCGATCGCCCTGAGACCGGCTACGGCTACATCCGCTGCGAGGGCGAGCAGGTCGCCGCCTTTGTCGAGAAGCCCGATCTCGCCACGGCGCAGCGCTATCTGAGCGAGGGCGGCTACAGCTGGAATGCCGGCATGTTCGTGCTGCGCGCCTCGCGCTGGCTGGCCGCCCTGAAGGATTTCCGCCCCGACATCCTGGCCGCCACCGAAGCCGCCTTTGCCAATGCCCAGCAGGACCAGCGCTTCGTGCGCCCCGACGCCAAGCTCTTCGCGGCCGTGCCCGCCGAATCGGTGGACTACGCCGTGATGGAACGCTGCCCCGGCAGCGCCCATGCCTTGGTGATGGTGCCGCTGGCCGCCGGTTGGAACGATCTGGGAGCCTGGGAAGCGGTCTGGCAGGTCGGCCCGCAGGACAGCGATGGCAATGTGCAGCGCGGCGACGCCCTGCTGGCCAATTGCCGCAACACCCTGGTGCATGCCAACTCGCGTTTGGTCGCCGCCGTCGGTCTGAACGATGTGATGGTGGTGGAGATGCCCGACGCCGTGCTGGTCATCGACCGCAAGCGCAGCCAGGAGGTCAAGACCATCGTGGAGAAGCTGCAGGCCAGCGGCCGTGGCGAACAGCTGCTGCATCGCAAGGTGCACCGCCCCTGGGGTTGGTACGACGGCATCGACCATGGCGAGCGCTTCCAGGTCAAACGCATCCAGGTCAAGCCGGGAGCGTCTCTGAGTCTGCAAATGCACCACCACCGCGCCGAGCATTGGATCGTGGTGAGCGGAACGGCCGAGGTCACGGTGGCCGACAAGACCGTGCTGCTGAGCGAGAACCAGAGCATCTATATCCCGCTGGGTGCCACGCACCGGCTGTGCAACCCGGGCAAGCTGCCGCTCGAAATCATTGAAGTGCAGTCGGGCTCCTACTTGGGTGAGGATGACATCGTGCGCTTCTCCGACACCTACGGGCGGGCCTGATCTCATGACGATTCTTGTGACAGGCGGCGCCGGCTTCATTGGCAGCAATTTCGTGCTGGACTGGCTGGACCAGAGTCAGGAAAAGGTCGTCACGCTGGACGCCCTGACCTATGCCGGCAACCGCGAGAACTTGGCCAGGTTGAAGGGCGACGAGCGCCATCACTTCGTGCACGGTGACATCGGTGACCGTGCCTTGCTGGATCAGCTCCTGGTCACCCATCGGCCGCGCGCCATCCTGCACTTCGCGGCCGAAAGCCATGTCGACCGCTCCATCCACGGCCCGGGCGCCTTCATCAAGACCAACGTCGAGGGCACCTTCACGCTGCTGGAGGCGGCGCGCGCCTATTGGTCGGGCCAGGCCGAAGCGATCAAGGGCGACTTCCGCTTTCTGCACGTCAGCACCGACGAGGTCTACGGCAGCCTGGCACCCAATGACCCGGCCTTCACCGAGGCACACCCCTACGAGCCCAACAGCCCGTATTCCGCCAGCAAAGCCGCCAGCGACCACCTGGTACGCGCCTGGCACCACACCTATGGGCTGCCGGTGCTGACCACGAACTGCAGCAACAACTACGGGCCCTTCCATTTCCCCGAGAAGCTGATCCCGCTCATGATCGTCAACGCACTGGCCGGCAAGCCCTTGCCGGTCTACGGCGACGGCCAGCAAATCCGCGACTGGCTGTACGTCAAGGACCATTGCAGCGCCATCCGCACGGTGCTGGCCCAGGGCCGCCTGGGCGAGACCTACAACGTCGGCGGTTGGAACGAAAAGGCCAACATTGACATCGTGAGAACGGTTTGCGCCCTGCTCGATGAACTTCGCCCCAGCAGCGATGGCCCCTACGCCCGCCTGATCACCTACGTGAAAGACCGCCCCGGCCACGACCGTCGCTATGCCATCGATGCGCGCAAGATCGAGCGCGAATTGGGCTGGCGCCCGGCCGAGACCTTCGAGACCGGCATCCGCAAGACGGTGCAGTGGTACCTCGATCATCCGGGCTGGGTGGCAAGGGTGCAGAGCGGGGCCTATCGCGATTGGATTGAGACACAGTACGCATGAAATTCGTTCTTTTAGGCGCCAAGGGCCAGGTCGGCTGGGAACTTCAGCGCGCCCTCGCACCGCTCGGAGAGCTGCATGCCTGGGACCGCGAGTTGGGCGATCTGTCAAAGCCCGAGGCACTGGCGCAGCGAGTGCAGATGCTCGCGCCGCAGGCCATCGTCAATGCTGCCGCCTACACCGCCGTAGACAAGGCCGAGAGTGAGCCCGAGCTGGCACGACGGGTCAACGCCGAGAGCCCAGCGCGCCTGGCGGTCGTGGCGCAGACGCTGGGCATCCCTTTGGTCCAGTTCAGCACCGACTATGTGTTTGACGGCAGCGGCGATCAACCTCGCGACGAACGCGCGCCCACCGGCCCCTTGAGCGTCTACGGCGCCACCAAGCTGGCGGGCGAGGACGCCATCCGCGCCAGTGGCTGTGTTCATTTAATCCTGCGCACGTCCTGGGTCTATGCGGCGCGTGGTGGCAACTTTGCCAAGACCATGCTGCGCTTGGGCGCGGAACGGGATCAGCTCAGGGTGGTCAACGATCAATTTGGCGCGCCCACCGGGGCCGAACTGCTGGCCGATTGCTGCACCCATGCGCTGCGCCAATTGCTGGCCGAACCGAGCGCCAGCGGCACCTACCACCTAGCGGCTGCCGGCGTGACGAACTGGGTCGCCTACGCCGCCTTGGTACTGCAGCACGCCGCCGCGCACGGTCAGACCCTGCGTTGCACTCAGCCCGAAGGCATCCCCAGCAGCGCCTACCCCACCCCGGCGCGCCGGCCGCTCAATTCGCGCCTGGATTGCCGCCGATTCGAGTCCACCTTCGGCCTGCGCCTGCCCCATTGGGAGCAGGGCGTACGCCGCATGCTTGACGAGGTTTTGGCATGAACCCTACCACCACCCGCAAGGGCATCATCCTGGCAGGCGGCTCCGGCACCCGCCTGCATCCGGCCACGCTGGCCGTCAGCAAGCAACTACTGCCGGTCTACGACAAGCCGATGGTCTATTACCCACTGTCCACGCTGATGCTGGCCGGCATCCGCGAGGTGCTGTTGATCTCCACCCCGCTGGACACGCCGCGCTTTGCGCAATTGCTGGGTGATGGCAGCCAATGGGGCATGAGCATTCAGTACGCCGTGCAACCCAGTCCTGACGGCTTGGCGCAGGCCTTCTTGATTGGCCGCGAATTCATTGGCAACGCGCCGTCCAGCCTGGTGCTGGGTGACAACATCTTTTATGGGCACGATCTGCCAGTGCTTTTGAAGGAAGCGGACAGCCGCCAGGGTGGCGCCTCGGTCTTCGCCTACCACGTGACCGACCCCGAGCGTTATGGCGTCGTGGCCTTTGACGAGAAGAAGCGCGCCGTCTCGATCGAAGAAAAGCCCAAAGCCCCCAAGAGCAATTACGCGGTCACCGGCCTCTACTTCTATGACTCGCAGGTGTGCGATTTGGCGGCCGACCTGAAGCCCAGCCCGCGCGGCGAGTTGGAGATCACCGACCTGAACGCGCGCTATCTGGCGATGCAGCAACTCCATGTCTCCATCATGGGTCGTGGCTATGCCTGGCTGGACACCGGCACGCACGACAGCCTGCTCGAAGCGGGTCAGTTCATTGCCACGTTGGAGAAGCGCCAAGGCCTCAAAGTCGCCTGCCCTGAAGAAATCGCCTACGCGCAGCGCTGGATCGACAGCGAGCAGTTGCTGCGTCTGGCCGCCCCGTTGGCCAAGACCCAGTACGGTCAATACCTACAAAAACTTGTCCATGAACGTCATTGAAACCGCCCTGCCCGGCGTGCTGATCCTGGAGCCCCGGGTGTTTGGCGATGCCCGTGGCTTCTTCACCGAGAGCTGGAACGAAGCACGCTTCAACGCCGCCGTGGGCAGCTCGGTGCGCTTCGTTCAGGACAACCACAGCCGTTCCAGTCGCGGTGTATTGCGCGGCCTGCATTTCCAGCGTGCGCCCCATGCCCAGGGCAAGCTGGTGCGCTGCGTGGCCGGGAGCGTCTTAGACGTGGCGGTGGACCTGCGCGCCGGCAGCCCCAGCTTCGGCCGCTGGGTGGGCGTGGAATTGAGTGCCGACAACCACCGGCAGCTCTGGATCCCGGCCGGCTTCGGACATGGCTTCCTGACGCTGAGCGACTCGGCCGACTTCCTCTACAAGACCACCGACTACTACGCCCCCGAGTGCGAGGGCGTGGTGCGCTGGGACGACCCCGACATCGGCATCGCCTGGCCCAATATCGGCGAGGCCTTCACCCTGGCCGACAAAGACGCCAAAGCGCCCCTGTTGAAAGACATCGCGCCGCTCTGAGGTCTGGACTCAGCCTGTGCGCTCGTAGGCGCCCAGGCCTTCGCTCGGAGTCACGAGGTCCGCAGGGACCTCGCTCGCTCGGGGCTCAGCCCGTGCGCTCGTAGGCGCCCAGGCCTTCGCACGGGGTCGCGAGGTCCGCAGGGACCTCGCTCGCTCGGGGCTCAGCCCGTGCGCTCGTAGGCGCCCAGGCCTTCGCACGGGGTCGCGAGGTCCGCAGGGACCTCGCTCGCTAGGGGTTCAGCCTGTGCGCTCGTAGGCGCCCAGGCCTTCGCACGGGGTCGCGAGGTCCGCAGGGACCTCGCTCGCTAGGGGCTCAGCCTGTGCGCTCGCAGGCGCCCAGGCCTTCGCACGGGGTCGCGAGGTCCGCAGGGACCTCGCTCGCTCCGTGCTCAGACCTTGAAATAGTCGCGGTACCAGGCGACGAAGTTTTTGATTCCCTGGGGCACCGGCATGGCTGGTTTGAAGCCGGTCCAGGCGCCCAGCTCTTCCACATCGGCGTGAGTGGCGGGCACGTCACCGGCTTGCAAGGGCAGGAAGTTCTTCTTGGCCTCGGTGCCGATGGCAGACTCGATGGCCTCGATGAACTCCATCAGGGTCACCGGGTCATGGTTGCCGATGTTGAACACGCGGTAGGGCGCGTTCGAGCGCGCCGGATCGGCGGCCTTGGCGTCGTAGGTCGGGTCCGCTTCGGCCGGGCGATCCAACACCCGCACAACGCCCTCGGCGATGTCGTCGATGTAGGTGAAGTCGCGCACCATCTGACCGTGATTGAACACGTCGATAGCGCGGCCTTCCAGGATGGCCTTGGTGAACAGGAAGAGCGCCATGTCCGGCCGGCCCCAGGGGCCATAAACCGTGAAGAAGCGCAGACCCGTGGTGGGCAGGCGATAGAGATGGCTGTAGGTATGCGCCATCAGCTCGTTGGCCTTCTTGGTGGCGGCATACAGGCTGACCGGATGGTCGACGCTGTGATGCTCGCTGAAGGGCATCAGGGTGTTGCCGCCATAAACCGAGGAGCTGGATGCATAGACCAGATGCTGAATCTGGTGATGGCGGCAGCCCTCCAGGATGTTCATGAACCCCTGGATGTTGGCGTCGATATATGCGTGCGGATTGGTGAGCGAATAGCGCACCCCGGCCTGGGCAGCCAGATGCACCACGCGGTCGAACTTCTCAGCGGCGAACAGGGCCTCCATGCCGGCCCGGTCCTCCACGCTCATCTTGACGAAACGGAATCCCGGCTTGCCGGTCAGGCGCGCCAAGCGGTCGTGCTTGAGCTGCGGGTCGTAGTAGTCGTTGAGGTTGTCCAGGCCCACGACCTCGTCGCCACGCGCCAGCAGGATCTGGCTGACATGCATGCCGATGAAACCGGCCGCGCCGGTGACGAGGATCTTCATAGGGGCTCCGCAATCGAGGGGGATGGTCTGAGCCGCGCATTCTCGCCGGGTCAGAATGCAGGCCAGCGTCTTTCCCCCTGAATCCAATGGCCAAGCCCCTGATCCACCTCGTCGCCGGCGCCCGTCCGAACTTCATGAAGATCGCCCCGCTGGTGCGCGCGCTGCAGCGCGACGGCCGCCTGGCGTTCAAGATCGTCCATACCGGTCAGCACTACGACCGCGACATGAACGACATCTTCTTTGAAGAGCTTGGCATCCCCCAGCCCGATGTGCGCCTGGGGTGTGGCGGCGGCAGTCATGCCGAGCAGACCGGCAAGATCATGCAGGCCTACGAGCAGCTTTGCAGCGAGCAGCGCCCCGACTGCTGCCTGGTAGTGGGCGATGTGAACTCGACCCTGGCCTGTTCCATCGTCGCCAAGAAGGCCGGCATTCCGGTGGCCCATGTGGAAGCCGGCCTGCGCAGTGGTGACATGAGCATGCCCGAGGAGATCAACCGCCTGGTGACTGACGCCATCAGCGACTGGTTCTTTGTCACCGAACCCAGCGGCGTGCAACATCTGCAGGCCGAAGGCAAGAACATGGCCGCCGTGTTCGACGTCGGCCATGTGATGGTGGACAACGTGCTGTTCCAGGCCGAGAAGCTCAAGAGCACCGACACCTCGGGCTTTGAGACCGCCGCCTTCAAGGCCGCCAACCCGCGTTACGCCGTGGTCACCTTCCACCGCCCCAGCAATGTGGACGGCACCGAGAACCTGCAACGCGTGGCCGGCGTGCTGCGCGCGGTGGCTGCCCATCTGCCGGTCTGCTTCCCGGTGCACCCGCGCACCCGCAAGAACATGGAGGCCGCCGGCATCGACCTCGGTCCCAATGTGACCCTGCTGGGCCCCCAGCCTTATATGAGCTTCCTGCACCTGTGGAGCGGTGCGGCCCTGGTGCTGACCGACAGCGGCGGTCTGCAGGAAGAGACCACGGCCCTGGGCGTGCCCTGCGTGACCATGCGCGACAACACGGAGCGCCCGATCACCGTCGACGAGGGCAGCAATGTGCTGGCCGGCACCGACCCGGCCAAGGTGCTGGCGGCCTGCGAAGAGGTGATCCGCCACGGCGGTAAACGCGGCCGCCGCCCCACCCTATGGGACGGCCGGGCCGCCGAACGCATCGTCGACGTATTGGCGGAGAAGCTGGGCGCCTGATCAGGCAATTGGCGGCGGGTGGCCCCCGCGGCCAATGCCGTGGTACTCAAAGCCCAGCAGGCGCATCAACGCCGGGTCGTACTGGTTACGACCATCGAAAACCAGGGCCTGCTTCAGGCGGGCCTTGATGGCATCAAAGTCCGGCGTGCGGAACTCCTTCCACTCGGTGACGAGCAGCAGGGCATCCGCCCCCTCCAACACGTCCTCGGCGCGCTCCCCGAAGCGCAGGCCAGCCGCACTACCCAGCAAGCGGCGCGCCTCTGGCATGGCCACGGGGTCATAGGCCGCCACCGTGGCGCCGCGCGCCAGCAGCTCGCGCACGATCACCAGCGCCGGCGCCTCGCGCATGTCGTCGGTGTTCGGCTTGAAGGCCAGGCCCCAAAGCGCGAAATGCCGGCCCTGCAGATTGCCGTCAAAGCGCTGCAGCAGCTTCGCCACCAGCACTTGCTTTTGGTGTTCGTTGGCGGCCTCCACCGCCTTGAGCACGCGCAACTCCACCCCCGCCTGCGCCCCGGTCTGCACCAGGGCCTTCACGTCCTTGGGAAAGCAGGAGCCGCCATAGCCCACGCCCGGGTAGAGGAACTGATAGCCGATGCGCGGGTCCGAACCGATACCGCGACGCACCTGCTCAATATCCGCCCCTTGCGCCTCGGCCAGCAAGGCCAGCTCGTTCATGAAGCTGATGCGCGTGGCCAGCATGGCATTGGCCGCGTACTTGGTGAACTCGGCGCTGCGCACATCCATCACCATCAGCCGGTCCTGCGTGCGATTGAAGGGCGAATAGAGCGCCCGCATCAGCAGCAGGGCCTGCTCGTCATCGGCGCCGACGATGATGCGATCCGGGCGCATGAAATCCTCGACCGCCGCGCCCTCTTTCAGGAACTCAGGGTTGGAGACCACCGCATAAGGCACCTGCACGCCTCGCATGGCCAGCTCTTCGGCAATCGCAGCATGGACCGCATCGGCCGTACCCACCGGCACCGTGCTCTTGTCCACCACCACCTTGTAGTCGGTCATGCGCCGGCCAATCGAACGAGCCGCCGCCAGCACGTAGGTCAGATCGGCCGAGCCATCCTCACCTGGCGGCGTGCCCACGCCGATAAAAAGCAAGGTCCCGTGCTGCACCGCCCGATCCACATCGGTGGTGAAGGCCAGCCGCCCCGCCGCGACATTGCGCCGCACGATCTCCAAGAGCCCCGGCTCGTGGATGGGCATGCCCCCTGCCTCCAGCACCCGAATCTTCTCGGCATCCACATCCAGGCACAGCACCTGATTGCCCATTTCGGCCAAACAGGCGCCTGTGACGAGGCCGACATAACCGGTGCCGATGGTGGTGACTTTCATGGGCGACAAAAGGAACAAGCGATAGCGCACAGTGTGCGGGCTTTTTATGACGATTGGCCCACGACGTTCGACGCATCGTCGGCGCGCTGCATCGGCGCGCACCAGGGATACTCCATGCCCTCATGAAGATCTGGTTCGACCTCAGCAATTCCCCACACATCAATCTCTTTGCCGGCCTCATCCGGGAGCTTGAGGCCGAGGGGCATGAGATCACGATCACCTGCCGGCCCCTGGCCAACACCATCGATCTGCTCGATCTGCACGGTTTCCGCTACACCGTCGTGGGCACGCATTACGGCGCCAAGCTGCTGAACAAGTTGCTGGGTTTCCCGATTCGCTGTTGGCAGCTCTGGCGCCACTTGCGCGGCCAGGGCATTCACGCTGCGATCTCGCAAAGTTCTTTCCATTCGCCGGTGGTAGCGCGACTGCTCGGTGTTCGCGTCATCTACATGAACGACAACGAGCATGCGCTGGGCAATGTGCCCGCTTTTCTGTTCGCCACACGCATCCTGGTGCCCGAGTGTCTGGCCCTTGAGAAGCTGAAGAAGCAAGGTGCCAACCCGCGCAAAGTCACCCAGTACCCAGGCGTCAAGGAAGGCATTTATTTATGGGCGTTGCAAGCTCGGCTGCAGCGACACGGTCCGCGCAAACGCGCTCATGTTTATGTGCGACCTGAGCCCTGGACGGCGCAGTACTACAAGGGGCAGCGCGAATTTCTGGATGAACTTCTGCTGGGCATCAAAGACCAGGTCGACGTCACCCTGCTGCCACGCGGCCAGGCCCAGGGCCATCACTACCGCGACCCGCGTTTCGCAGGCATTCGTATCATCGACACAGCGCTGGATCTCGCCGACATCGCACCCGATTGCGACCTCTTCATCGGTGCCGGCGGCACGATGACGCGCGAGATGGCCGTGCTGGGGGTGCCGACCCTCTCCGTCTACCAGGACGAGCTACTCGATGTCGACCGCCACCTGCTCGATGCCCAAGCCTTCTGCCACATGCCACGTCTGAGCGCCCCCGAGTGCCTGGCCTTCCTCGCGCAGGCAAGCCAGCGTCCGCCGCAACAGGCCTTGCTGGACAAAGGACGCGCCGCCCATCAACTGATCAAACAAGCCCTGCTAGAGGGTTGAAACACATGCAATCTGCCCAGCCCAAGGTGCGCATGGCCATGGTCGGCCTCGGCAAGATGGGGCTTTCCCATCTGGCCATCGTGAGGGCCCACCCCCAGGTGGAGCTGGTGGCCGGCTGCGATGCCTCGGCCTACCTGACCGATGTACTGGAGAAGCACACTGGCCTCAAGTGCTACAGCGATTTCGACCAGATGCTGGCCACCGAGGCGCTGGATGCCCTGCTCATCGCGACCCCGTCCAAGCTGCACGCCGGCATGGTCACGCAGGCTCTATCACGCGGGCTGCATGTGTTTTGCGAGAAGCCCTTTGTGCTGGATGTCGCCGACGGTGAACGGCTGGTCGCTCTTGCGCATGAAAAGCAGCGCGTCACCCAGGTCGGCTACCACTACCGCTTCGTCGGTACCTTTCAGGAGGCGGCGCGCATCGTCAAGAGTGGCGCGCTGGGCGAGATCCACCATGTACGTGCCGAGGCCTACGGCCCTGTGGTGCTGAGGGCCAAGGGGGGTACCTGGCGCTCTACGCAGGCCGAAGGCGGCGGCGCGTTGTACGACTACGCCTGCCATGCCATCGATCTGGTCAATTTCGTCGTCGGCAAGCCCGACAGCGTCAGCGGCGTGGTGCGCCATGCGGTGTTCTCTCGCGATGTGGAGGACGAGGTCTATTGCAGCTTGCATTACCGCAATGGCGCCAGCGGCCAACTCTGCGTGAACTGGAGCGATGAGAGTCTGCGCAAGATGAGCACCAAACTGAGTGTCTGGGGGACCCGAGGCCGCCTCACGGCCGACCGCCAGGAATGCCAGATCTATCTGCGTGAACCCCACACCGCCACGCCGGAACTCAAGACCGGCTGGAACGTCAAGTACACGACCGAGCTGACCGACGAGGTCTGGTTCTACCTGCGCGGCGAGGAGTATTCGGCACAGATCGACTACTTCGTGCAGTCGGTACTCAGCGGACGCACCCAGGGGCACAGCCACTTCGGCTCCGCGCTGGACACCGACCGCGTGGTGGCCCAGATCCTGGCCGGTGGCAGCGTGGCCACGCCAACAGAGCTCATGCCCAAGCCCAGAGGCTTTTGGTCCCGTCTATTCGGTTGATTCCCATGAAACCCTCACACACCCCGGACCGCGTCCTCTTTGGCGACAACCAATTCTTCGGCGTCAACCACATGTCGGAGGAAAAGGCGCGCGCGCAGCAGATGCGCTTCCAGGATCTACAGGCGATCCTGGACGTGCTGGACGCCGCCTATCAGGAAGGCATCCGCACCTTTATGTGCACCACCCATGACCGTGTGAGCGAGATCTGCGAGCACTTTCGCAATAACACCGCCAAGTACCCGGACTACCAGTTCTACCCGTGCATGCCCTACGCCCACAAGTACGCCAACGCGGTCACCGAGCACGGCATGATTGATGCGCTGCGCCTGTTCCTGCCCGAGGGGGGATTGCTGAGCGGCGCCCTCAAGAGCGGCTTGGCCCTGGCGCAAAAGGATGTGGACGCCATCCTGCGCCAGCTGATCGATGCCGAAATGAAGATGTTTCATGGCCTCAACACGCCGGTCATCTTCATCCAGAACGTCATCACCGACCTGCTGCTCGGTCTGGGCTTCCACGGCTTGTTCCGGACTTTTCATGACCATGTGCGCGAGGCCTATGGCGCCGAGGCGGGCTTCATCACCATGAACACCCCGCGCCTGCTGGACGTGCTGGAGGCGCAAGGGATTGCCAACCCCATCATTTGCAGCAACATCAACAAGATCGGCTTTCGCATGTGTGGCGGCGTTGCGGCCTATGAGAAGGTGTTGGCCGAACGGCCCTTCCGCCCGATCGCGATGTCGGTGTTGGCCAGCGGCGCGATCGGCCCGCGCGAGGCCATTGACTATGTCTGTGATCTACCGCAAGTGCAGTCCATCGTCTTCGGTGCCTCTAGCCGGGCCAACATCCGGCAGACCAAACAGCTGATCGATCAGGCCTGGGCGGCGCGCACAGCGTCGGAGGCAGTACCAGCAGGCTAAAGGCGGCCAGCGCGCTGCCTAGCGCGGATTCGTTCACCATTCTGGAGCTTATGGGCTTGCCGCCCCCTGCCCACTCCTTCAGGCATGCGGAAGAATGCGCGGGCCGCTGCGTGGGCCTCCGTCTGCGCGGCTCCGCTTCCCACCGGAGTGCCTTCATGACCGTTCACAGTCCTGCCGCCGTTGTGCGCAAGGGGTCTGTTTTGTTGCCGTTGGCGCTCGGGTTGCTGCTCGCCGGCTGCCAACAGCCGAAACAGCGAGACGTGGATGTGGAGGAAATTCATCGCGATCCGCCGGCCATCAGTGGCGCCTGCCCCGCGCTGGTTGCCGACTGGCTCCAGCGCATGCCCAGCGCAGAGCGGCGTATCGAACCCGCCGACTGCACCCGCCTTGCAGCAACCCCACTGTTTGCCTGGGGCGAACCCAAGGACCGCATGAGTGGCACCCCCTTTGTGCTGAACGTGCGCCGGGCCGGTGGCGCCGTGGTGTCCAGCCGCACCGGACTGCTGGAGCCGCGCGCGCGCCTCGACCAGGCCTTGTCGGTCGGCGACTACGAATGGGCGGTCAGCTATACCAGCACCAGCGGCAACTCGGTCAATACGCAGTGGCGTCGCTTCGGCATTGAACAGCTGACTCGCACCCTGACGTCCAACCTCGGAACTAACGCGCAAAGCTCTGCGAACGCCACCAGCGCCTTCGAGCTACCAGATGGCCAGGCCATGGTGAGCCTGGTCGCGGCCCGCAGCCGTCCGCGCATGCTGGCAGCTGGCAGCAGCTATGCCGCCATTCGCAGTGCCAGCCTGCAAGGGGACCACCTGCCGGTGCTGGCGGCCCTGCGCAGCCGCTGCAGCTGGCTGGGGTCGCTGGCCCTGCCCACCAACCCCGATACCGCCAATTCAGCCACGGCACGCAACCTGGTGCAGACCGCTCGGACGGAGCGCTTCAATATCGAGACCCTTGCGCTGGTGGGGCAGCTGGACAGCAATGCCACCCTGTTGGCACAGGCAAAGGCCAGGCTGCTGTCCTTGGCCGCCTGGTCTCCTTCCGGACTGAGCAGCGAGGAAAAGGCCGTGCAAGCCAACCGCGAGATCTACCTCGCGCTGGCCCAGGGCATCGACCTGCTCGGATCGACTCTGACGAGCAGCGAACGCAGCACCGTCGCGCTGTCGCTGCGCGCCCGCGTTCTCAAGGCGGCCAACTCGCTGAGCCTGCTCGATCGCGTGCCTTACGACGCGATCAGCCAGACCAATCTGCGCTACATCACACAGGCGCTGATGCTCAGCCTGGGCCTGGCCGAATTCCCGGAGGCACAGGCCCAGCTGGTCCGTTTCTGGGATCTGAATCTGAGCCAGGCCAACCTTTGGAGCAGCGACGGCAGCTTCGGCAACGGCATCGCCTACGCCTGGTACAACCTGAATTCGGCGGCTCCCTTCGCCGCAGCGGTGCGCGTCATCAGCGGCGTCAACCTCTATCGCTTGAGCCACTACGCGCGCATGGGTGAACAGCTGATCGCCTTCACTGCGCCCAACTGGCCGCAGACCAGCGCCTTCGGCGACGAACAGGAGAACCGCCAGCTCTACGACTTCTACAGCCCATCCAGCTACCGCCTGCACGCACAGCAGACGCGCAGTCCACTGGACGCCTGGTACTGGCAGGCCAAGCCAGGCAATCTCAGCAAGCCGAGCGACGTCAACGTCTGGCAACTCCTGCTGCTGGGAGCCGACAACAGCCCCCTGCCGGCACCCAGCGCGCCGTCCGTCAATGACTGGTTCTCACCGGATACCGGTTTGGCCGCCCTGCACATGGACATCAAGCGGGGCGACCGCACTTCGGTTTTCTTCCGCGCCAGCCGCCATGGCCTGTACGCCCACTCGCAGGCCGATCAGAACGCCCTCGTCTATGTGTCCCAGGGACAGCCGCTGCTCGTCAACGCGGGCTACTACCCCTACTACAACAGCCCGCATCACAAGAACACCCGCGCCTCCCGCTTCAAGAACACCTTGAGCTTTGACGGCGGCTTCGGCCAGAGTGAAAACGCAGCCAACCTCGGCGTGCGGCCAGGCGATCCCATCCAAAGCATGGACGCCAACGGCGCCCTGATCCGCACCCAGAGCCTGGGCACGCTCTCTGCCGTCACCGGTGACGCCACTGCGGCCTACCGGGCGCTGGACCTGGCACGCTTCGTCTGGCGCCCGACGCTCAGCAATGCCGTGCGCAGCGTGGTGATGGACAAGGCCAACGGCGTCACCCTGGTCTACGACTGGGCCACCAGCGATGTGCCGCGCCAGTGGGAGCTCAACTTCCATTCGCCGAACAGCTTCGCAGTCAATGCCGCCACCGTGAGTGCACAGAACGGCGGCGCGTCGGTCTGCATGGACCGGTATGGCCCGGCCACCGGCTTCAGCCAAACCCAGGCTTGGGAAGTGGCGCCCGAAACCAACTTGCCCGCGCAGGCCCATGCGCGCTTTGCCACCTTGAGCAAGAGCGTCGAGTTCGCCCATCTGATGGTGCTGCGCGACGGCTGCCGCAACCTGCCCGTCCAGGTGACACAGAGCGGCACCCTGGTCAGCGTGGTGGTCGCTGGACGCCAGATTGCGCAATTCGACAAACGCGCGCTCGGCCTGACGCCGTAGGCGAGCTACGCGCGCGGCGCGCGCATCACAAAACGGTGCTTGGCATTGGCCAACCGCGCATAGGGTTGGTTGAACACCAGCTCGAAGATGGGGAAACGCAGGCTCTGCTGAATGCAGCCGCTATACCGTTCGGCCATCAGGGCCTGCTCGGCGGCGTCGGCGCTGCTGTGCAGATTCACCCGCAGGCTGCGTTCATCGAACAGCACCTGAAAGGACTGGATGCGCTGGTCCTCGCGGAACAGATGCGTAAAGAACTCCGAATGCACGCTGCCGCCGGCGGGGTCCAGCACCACATCGTTCTGCCGCCCCAGCACCTCGTCGATCAGCGGGAAGCCCCGGCCACAGGCGCACATCCGGTCTGATAGGCGGACCCGGTCCCCGGTGTCGTAGCGCGGCATGAACATCGCCGTATTGGCCAAATCGGTCGCAATCAGACGGCCATCCTCCAGCACTTCGGCATGACAGCGCGTGGAGATCAGGTGGAAGCCCTTCCTGTGCTCGCACTCAAAGGCGGAGACGCCGGCATCGTTGCAGCCGTACTGACTGAAGCAGGGAGCGCCCAGCACCTCCTCAATGTCGGCACGCATTTGCAGCGTCAACAGTTCGGCGGTGCAGACCACCGCCCGCAAACGGTTCTTTGGCTTGCGCCCAAGCGCGCGCCAATGCAGCGCCAGCTGATGGATGGCCGAGGCGTAGCCATAGAGCAAGCGAATGCCACCACGATCCAGCGCCTCGCCATAGGCATCCAGCTGCGCGCGCGACATGTCGAAGGCCGACATCAGCGTGACATTCAGCAGTCCGTAGTACACCTTTTGCTTGATGCCGGTACCGAATAGAGAGGAGCCCGCCAAAAAGGCGACCGGCTCTCCGAGGCGGTAGCCGGCCACCTCCCAGGCGAGGAACAAGCCCGCCCAGAGGTAGGACTGCGCCTCCACCCCGGTGAAATAGACGAGCGGCTCGCCGGTCGATCCACCCGTCTTCTTCCGCACCCTCCTCCCCGGGTAGGCCGCATTCATCAACGAGGCGTGGTGCTGATTGATGTAGTGCTTGTCAATCACCGGCAGGTCTTCGAAGCGCTCGACTGCGGCGAACTGCGGGACGGTCTGGCGCAACTGGTCGAAATAGCTCCGCATGGATGCGGCCTCGCGCCTGGCCAGACTCTGCGGCGACTCGAACTGCCAGCACCTGAGTTCCTTGAGCAAACCGATGCTGTCCGTGCCGCGAGCGAGGTCGATCAGGCGGTATCGCAGATCCAGGCTCATTCAGACCTCCGTCGCCGTGCCGGTCGGAAGCGATGGGATCTCTGCCGCGTTCATCACATCCGAGATCACTCGCTCCTTTGTGATGGTGGCGGGATTGCCGACCACCATCGAATGCGCCGGGACGTCGCGGGTGACGACCGCGCCGGCCGCAATCCTGCTGCCCCGCCCGATCGTGACGCCCCCCACGATCACGGCGTGCGGTCCAACCCATACCTCATCCTCCAGGACCGGATAAGCGGACACCCGCACGCCATCAGCACCGATGCGGTCGCTTCGACCGAGGGTCACGCCGTGGAACAAGGTCACGTTGGCGCCGATCTGTGCGTTTTCATTGATCACCAAGCCCCAACCATGCGTGATGGCAAGGCCGGGACCGATACGGGTGCTCCAAGGCAGATCCATGCAGGCTGTCCCGGTCGACCACCGATGAAGCAAGCGCAGAACAGGCAAGGCCAGGCAACGACCCAGCCATTGGCGGCTCGCAGCCTGGCATAGGCGCAGCGTCAACACCGGACGAAAAGTTCGGCGCATCACAAATGCGCGGAGCACCAGGAACGCACTGGCATGGCCAAACTGCCGAACCACATCGGCTTTCACGCTGGCACCCAAGCCCACCCCCAAGCCCCTAGCCCCTGCCGCCATCGCTTCACCCTTCATCCCAACTCCAGACATTGGCCTGCCCTTGAGGGGCCTCAGGCTTTCAAGCTCGCAAGTATCGGCAGGCGAGCCCCGCCGCACTCACTTCGGCTGACGGCTCTGTCCGCCAGCCAGTTCCCGGTAGAGCCGGCGTGATTGATCCGCCACCCGTGCGGCTAGGTGCACGTCCTGCACGCGGGCTCGCGCGCTTTGTGCCAGGCTCTGGCGCAACTCCGCGTCACTCCAAAGGTCTTTGAGTGCGGCCGCGAGCTGCGCCGAGTCACCCGGCTCCACCAGGATGCCATCGACTCCGTCTCTGACGATGTCTGGAACGCCACCCACCCGGGTCGCCACCAGGGCAGTTCCAAGCGCCATGGCTTCGAGCAGCACCATAGGCTGTTGTTCCAGGTGCGAGGGGAGAACGAGCAATCGCGCGCGGCGCATGCACGCCAATTTTTGTTCGCCTGTCACCCAGCCCAGGAAGTCCACCGCCTCGTCCAGGCCCAGGTCCGTCACTTGCTCTCTGAGCTGCCGCTCCTGAGGCCCCGTGCCCGCGATCAACAAGCGGGCTCGGCCATCTGCACAACGGAGCTCAGAGAAGGCTCTCAACAACTCCAACACGCCTTTGGCCGGCAGCAAGGCACCGAGAAAGAGCAGATGGGGCGGGCGCTCTGTCTGCGCCTGCGGGATTTGCTTGATCAGGGCTGCGGAAACCGGATTCGGCCACCAATGCGGCCGCGTCGAAGGGACTTCGGCACGCAACCAAGCCACCGCTGAGGCCGAAAGGCAGAGCAATTCATCGGCCTGCATCAAGGTCCGGCGGATGATCCAGCGTACCGGCCGGGAGCGCGATTCATAGAACGTGCGAAAGCCCCCGCCATGCAGCTGAAACACGATCCGTCGCCGGAACAGGCGCGCCAGGACCATGAACGATGCCTTGCGCCAGAAGCTCGCGTGCGAGGAAACATGGACATGCAGGACGGCGGCGCGGCCTTGCATCAACCACAGCAGGTAGCGGGTCCAGGCCCGCAGCGCAATGCACAACTTGCGCCAGCGCGGGCCAGGGCCATGGCTGGCCACAAAGACCACCTCTTCGTCCTCGAGCAAACCGGCCTGCAGCAGCAGCGCAATCACGCTGGCCACGCCACCTTGCGCCTGCGGCGCAGGTCCGACCATCACGCAGAGGGGCCAACGCCCTGCAGAGTGATCAGAGGGCGGTGTCATGCGCGGATCCCGAGTTCTTGCGCAGCAAACCGCGCAGCGCCGCAAGCGATGCGGCATCCAGCGGACGCACCAGCGCCAGTGCGCAAAGGGTCAGGGCAGCTCCCATCAAGCCCACCCCCAGCAGCGTCCAGACACCCGGCTGTGCGCCCACCTGCAGCAAAGAGAGCGGCAGCGCCGCCGCCGCCAGGGCGACGAGGCTGCGCACCGTACCCGCCACCGGGGCCACATAGCCGAACCCTGCCGCACGCAGCGCATTGCCGGCCCGCCAGCCAAAGAGCAGCTCGCCGAGCAGCATGGGCACCGGCACCGTCCAAAGTGGCGCATGCAGGATCAGCAAGCCAGCAGCTCCAAGGGGTGCCACCCACATCAGGGCGCTGGCCCGACGAATGACCTCCGGCTGCCCCACCGAATTGGCGATGAACTCCAGCATGCGTCGGTGGCTCAGAAGTGCCACGCCCATCAGCAGCAGGGCCAGCAACGGAGCCGCAGGCGCGAATCCCACGCCCCCCAGCACACTCAGAACCATGGGGCCCTGAGCCAGGGCCAGACACAGCACAGGCGCCAGCACCATCAGGCTCACCAGGAGCAAGCGCTTGGTCTGCAGATTGAGGTCCGCGAAATCGCGAGCTTCCAGATAGCGAGCGACGAGCGCCGGACGCAGGAAACCCAGCAGCAGCTCGGCGGGCAGGAAGCGCAAGACCTGCTCAGAGAGCGCCCGCGCAAACCCGAACAGCGCCGCGGCCTCGGCGCCGGCCAGGCGGGTGACCAGCAGCATCAGCACTTGGGGTCGCGTGGGAATGCTCATCAGCAGGCTCGCATAGCTGTTGAGCGCCAGCCTGCGCATCTCACTCAGGGGCGGCTCAGTCCAAGTACAGGTCGCCCCCTCCACCTCACTGCGCTCAGCTCGCAACGCCAAGCCCAAACCCAGAGCGGCCAACAACAGGCCCAGCGCCGTGGCCCCCACTTCAATCGATGCCACGAGCACCAGGTCGGCGCGCTGCTCAAGCAGCCAGATCCCGACGCAGGCGCCCACCGCGACCCCATGACGCACCAGAAGGGCCAACTGCGCGCGCCCTTGCAAAAGCAAATGGCCGAGCATTTGATCCCGCAGCACCCGACTCAGGCCCTCAAGGAACAGATAGAGGCTGTACAAATGGATTGCAGGCAGGGCCTGGCTGCCCAGCCCCAGCCAAGCCGCCAAGGGTTCCGCAACGGACCACAGCAGCAAACCCAGCAAGGCCAGCAACAACGCTTGCAAGCCTGCCAGCTGCACGATGAATCGTGCCAGCCGCACCGCGCTGGCCCGCACCCGGTATTCGGGAACATAGCGTCCAGCGACCCAATCCAGCCCCAGGCTGGCTAGACCCAGGCCCAACTCCACCAGGGCAACCAAGGCCACATAACGACCGTAATCGGCCGTCGACAGCAGCCGCGCCAGCAGCAGCAGCGCCGCCAGACTCAGGGCGGCGCTGAGCACCTTGCCGGCCAGGAAGTGCAGCACACCGCGGCGCAACCGGGCGAGTGAGTAAGGCCCGTCCATCTGCGTTCAAGGCCTGCGCACGCAGGCGCCCAGCTGCTGAGCCACCTGTTGCGCCAGGCCCGCATAGCTGCGGGTGCGCAGCACCCAGGCACGCCCTGCCGCAGCGATGGCCCGGTGCGCCTCGGGTTGCGCCAGCAGCGCTTGCATGGCGCCGGCAAAGCCCTCGGCGCTCAGTTGCGCGCACGTCCCCCCCGCCGCCCGCATCAAGGCAGCCTGGTCGGGCTGATCATTGGCGATCACCGGCAGGCCCAGAAAGAAATACTCCACCAACTTGGTGGGCGAGGCGGACTCCAGCAGCTCCGTGCGCGGAAATGGCGAGAGCCCCGCGACCGCCGTTGCACAGCGCCGCCAACCCTCCTGGGTGGGCAGCCATCCGGTGATTTCAACCTGTTGCTCCAAGCCATGGCGCTGGATCTGCTCGCGCAGCCAGCGACGGTCAGCCTCTTCCTCGGCGTCGCCAATCAGCAGCAGGCGCGCGTCCACGCCCCGTTCCCGCAGCAGTGCCAAGGCCTCAATCATCAGTTCGGGGCCACGCAATCGATTCAGGGTGCCCAAATAGGCAAAGACTGGCGTCTGCATGGACGGCTCTGCAGCCTCCTCGCCGGCCGCTTCCACCCGGTTGAGCAGTTCCACATCCACCCCCATCGGCACGGCGCTGATTCGCTCGCCCGCCAAGCCCTTCGCCCGCAGCTGCCCCACCATCACTTCGCTCTGCGCGAACAGATGGTCGGCACGCGGCAGGATCACGCGGTAGAGCAAACCGCGCAGCAAGGTGGCGCGAAGCTGCGCAGCCAGCCAGCGCAGCCAGCCCACCTGGCCCCGACGCTGACGCACAAACAGCGCCCAGGCCTCCACCATCGGGAAGGACATCCAGTAAAAAAATGGCACACCGGCAAGCCGCGCTGCCAGCAGACCGAACAACGCCCCCACGACCTTGTCACGCACGATGACACCGGCATAGCCTCGGCGCGCCAGCCAGAGCATGCGGAAGTCGGCCAGCACGCTGACCCCGTGGCGGCGCGCGCCACGCGCCGCGCCGCGCAGGGTCCATCTGGCGCCACCGGGCCAGGGCGGCGGCGCATGGCTCACATGAACACCCACCAGGTCCGTCTGCACGCCAAAGCGCGGCAAATACTTGCCGAACAGCACCGCGACATCGGCGCGCGTGCAGGGATGGGTCTCCGCCGTCGAATACAGAAAGCGCTGCGGCGGGCTCCCCGGGATGGAGGTCGGTTCAGTGAACATCGGGGCGCACCGGGCGAGCGGTCAGCAGCACGGCCGCACCGAGCAGCAGCATGAAGAGCGTCGAATGGCTGGGCAAGGTGGTGGCTGAGTTGTTCAGAAAGAACAGCACAAGATTCATCGACAAGCCAGCGAGCACCGCCACCTGAAGGCTGCGCGTCCATCCCGGCGCCTGCTTGAATGCGGCGCGGGCGACCGCAGCGATGGCACCCAGATTGAAGGCAAGAAAGAACACGAAACCCATCACACCAAAGTCCCACAACAGGCTGGACAAGGTGGTGAACGCAATCGACAGCCCGAAATACCGCAACGCCAACTGGCCCGGCACCAGGGCCCCGTCACCGCTATAGGAGGCCCCGGGGCCATGCCCGAACAGCAGGCCCACGGGATCGCCAAGATGCTGTTGGCTCCACCAGAAGCTCAGCACCGTACTGCGGTTCAGGTTGGTGGCGCTGTGATAGCCGACGGATCCAAAGTTATAGGCCAGGATGTTGTCGACGGCCCGCGCAAAGGACTGCCCGGTCTTGGCGCTCATGGCCACGTAGAGCAGGGCCAAGCCCAGGGCCATCGCCACACCCAGCATCATCCACATCAAGGTGGTGATCGGCTTGCTGCGCAGGTCCAGGGCCAGGGCGCAGAGGAACACCAACGGCAAAAAGACCACCACCACCTTGGTCTCGCCCAGCGCCAGCGGCGGCAGCACCAGCAGGGCGTAAAGCAGCGCCCGTCGCCCGCTGACCTTGTGATCGAGCCAGGCACGAAAAACGAAGGCAAAGGCGGTGAGCAAGAAGAAGACCAGCACCGAACTTGAGCCGCCGCCGCTGAAGCTGGACTCGAAGGTGCCTGAGACCGCGTCGATGGCCACCACCCCACCGCCCATGCCTTGGCGCTGCGGCACGATGACGACGCGTTGGAACAGCGCAAAAACCACTTGCACCGCCGCCAAGCCCAGCAGGAACTTGAGCAGGCAACGGTGCAGCCGCTCGCCCAAAGGGATCAGCGCCAAACAGGCCAACACGCCCCAGTACTGGAAATAACGCTTGAAGCCGGCCAGAAATTCAAACAGCCCCAGTTGATTCACCAGGGCGACCCAGACCGCGTAGAGCGGCATCAGCAGGGCCAATACAGCCCACCATGGAATCCCTTGGCGCCGCTCGCGCCGCGACAAGGCGCTGAGCACGGCGCTGGCAAATAGCAAGAAGCCCAGCATCGAGAACAACCAATTGATCTTGGTCAGTTTGGGCACGAACTGAACGATGGGCCCACCGATGCACAAGGTGCCGACCAGCACCAGGCACAGCGTCACTTTGGGCACGCCCAGCAAGGCCAGGCCCGCCAAGGTTCCAGCAAAGAGCGCAATCAGGATGGGGCTGCCCGTGGTAGCCAGCAAACCGAACAAGAATGCCAGACCGACTGCCGCCACCAGGACCGCCAGCACCGCCCTGGAAGCTGGGGCGGGGACGGCGGCCCTTCGGCCGCGAAGCATCCGGCGCCAATGGCTGCCACTCCACCAGGAACCCAGGGGCTGGACCCGCACCGCTCAGTTGCCCCGCCGGCCCAGCACCCTGGGCGCCAGTGCATCAGGAATCGCTGCCGCCAGGTCCTGGGCGAAGCGGGCCTGCATCTGAAACGCCTGGCTGGCGTCACGGTCGATGCTGGAAATTCGCACCAACATGCCATCGGGTATCAAGCCGCGCAGGCCATAGCCGATCTGAATCAGCTTCTGCCGGCTGCGTGACGGAGCCACCGCCTCGCCGATTGTGATCCAGTAGGTCACCTGCTCGATGCGCGCCCCCAGCGCCGTCGTCAGCCGGTGGATCGGCAAGCGGCGCCCGGCCAGCTGTAATTCACCGGCCTGTTTGTCTCGGAGCTCGAAGCCCTGCGCGGGATAGCAGACCTCCGGCAGGTGGATGCTCATGCCGTCACTTTGATCGCCCCCATAGGCGACCGACAACATCACCCGCTCACCTCGTGCACTCACATAGCTGCGGCTCAGCACCTGGTTGTAGATGGCATCGAGCTTGGCCTGCACATCGGCCGCCGGTAACAGGACCGGAATCGTCGGATCGATCTGCCAGTCAGCAAAACGCGCTGGAAAAGCTCGCTCCAGATCAATGCCCCCCAAGCGGTCGGCCAGCTTCACCGTCGGCCGGCCGACATGGGCCGCACCCGCAGCTCCCGCCATCATGACCATGGCGCCCACGGCCCGACGACGATCCGGGCTCACCGCAAACCTCCATCGACAGGCTTGGCCGCCGGCAACCAGCGCCCCAGCAAGGCATCGACCGCCAGCATCATGAACAGGCCGACGATGAACAGCACCATGCCGGCAAAGCTGTGCACGAAACCCTGGCCGGCGGCATCGCCATAGTGATAGGTCACCAGGACCAGGATCATCACCCGCACGACATTGGCCAAAAAGCTGATGGGAACGATCAGGATCGCCAGCGCCAAATTGCGCAGCGGCGCACTGTGCTGCATGAGATTCAGGTAGAGCAAACCCAGCGCTTCCAGCGTGAACAGCGAACTCAGACCGGCACAGGCGTCGGCGACCAGCAACTGGTAGGGCCCGACGGACAGGACCACGCCGCTGCGCCCGACCGGATAGCCGGCATGGAACAGCAGGAACTCGGCCACGGCAGAAACCCCGGACTTCAACGGACCGGTGACCGTGGCCACCAGGGCGCCCGGCAGCGGGATCATGAAAAGTAGGAACAGCAAAGGGAAAGCCATCAGCGCCAAGCCAGGACGCCCCCAGAACAACAGCAGCAAGCCAGTCAGCAGCAGGCTCAGCGAGCCCACCTCGAACAGCAGAACGGCCTGGGTGCGGCCCAGCAGGTAGACCACAAGGGCAAAGGCCAGCAGTCCCCAAGCTCCTGCGCCCCCGTGAACGGAGGGCAGGTTGAGCAGCTGATCGCGCTTGCGCCAGATCAGCCAAAGACTGACGCTCAAGATGATCGGGCCATGCCCCTGCTCATCTGAGGCCCAGACCGTGCGCGCCAGATCCGCAAAGGTGGGCAAATAGAGCATCGCCAGGCCCAGCAGGAGCAGTCCGAGACGCCAATGCAGTTCCGTCCGCGTGGGCTGGACATCGGATTCGCCCAACCCGGTGGAGTGCCAGCTCACGGGCGTGAGGGACATGCTCAATGCTCGTTGACGACCACGCCGATGAGCTGCACCGCGCTCGTCGGCAGGCCCGCCACCTGCTCACGCACGGCGGCAACTCGGGTCGCGTCCTTGCGTGCGATCAACAAGGCATGACCGCAGCGTGCCGCGATGACCCCCGCGTCGGCCCCGCGTGAACCGGCGGGGGTGTCCACCAGCACATAGTCAAACTTGGCTCGCAACTCCTGCAACAGGAAGCCAAATCCGGGACGCTCGACCAACTCGACAGGATTGGGCGGCGTGACCCCGACAGGCAGCACGCACAAGCCGGGGACCCCTGCGACGGGCTGAATGACCTGGGTCTGGGCCCGTCCAGCCAAAATGCCCGAGAGTCCGGTTTCGTTGGGTAAGCCGAAAATGTCGTGCTGACGCGGTGCGCGCATGTCGGCGTCAATCAGCAAAACCCGCCCACCGAGTTGCGCCAGCGCCACCGCGAGGTTGGCAGCGAAGTAGCTGCGGCCGTCACCGGATTGAGGACTGATCAGGGCCAGGGCTGCCCGGTCCTCCTGCTGCGCCCCCAGGCCCCGCATCAGCAACTGCGATCGAATCGCGCGAATGGCTTCGGCCTGCCGACCAAAGGGTTGATTCAACGCCACGAGTTCGGGGCTGCCCTTTTGGTCCTCGTTGGCCGCATAAGGGTAATGGAACTGCTGCGCCAGCGCATGCAGCACATCGTCCGCGCTCGCATACCCCAGGGCGACGGCGGCCGCGCCAAAGCGAACCCCATGCTGCCGCTGGTAGGCCACGATGGCCTCGACCTGATCCGCGCCCAGGTTGCGGGTGTCGCTGATGATTGCGCCGATCGAGCGCTCAGCGGCGACGGTAGAGGCATTCAACATGGTCTGATTCCTTATCGTGACTGGCGCTCTGCAGCTCAAAGCGCTGCGGCTTTGCGCTAGGCTGTGTGCCGGTTTCGCAGCCACGGGCGCGAGGGGCGAGCCAAGGCGTCAGCCGCCGGCAGGCTACCCAACACCTCCAGCCCAAGCAACTCTGTCAGATCAGCGCGCCCTCGCACCCGGCGGTCCAGCATCTCCAACACCAGGGCGACCCCGAACGCCAGGAAACCGCCCAAGGCCAATGAGACCGCCAGATTGAGCAAGATCTTGGGCGACGCATGGGCCGTAGGGGCCGTCGCCATCGCGAGTTGGTTCACATTGCTCTGCGTGGTCTGGCTTTCCAGGCTGGACTGCTGCTGGCGCTGCAGCAAGGCATCAGACAGACGCTGCGCGGCCTCGACATCGCGCACCAGCACGATGCCTTCATCGCGGACCTGCTTCATCTGCAGCACTTTGTCGCGCTGGGCCTGCAACTCCGCCCGCAGGGTTGACTCGCGCTGGCGATTGATCGAGGCCGATACCGTCACACCCCCGGTGACACGACGCACCTCGACCTCCAGGCGTTGGCGCATTTCGTTCAAACTGGCCTTGAGCTCAATCACCTGCGGATGCCGTTCACCCAAACGCGCACCCAGCTCCTGCAGCTTGGCCTCCAGTCGACTGATGTCGGCCTTTAAGCCGGCGACCACTGGGTTCTGCAGCACCTCCTGCATGCGATCCCCCGCCCCACTATTGGCCTGCGCCATGCGACTGTTGGAATCGGATGCCACCGCCTGCAGCCCCACCAACTGCGACGACAGCTCATTGAGCCGCGCCGTCTCGACGTCCAGTCGCTCGTCGGTTGCCACGATGCCGCTTTGCTTTTGAAAGGCACTCAGCTTGGCTTGGGCTTCTTCCAAGAGGGCGCGTTGCTCCTTGATGCGTTGATCAAAAAAACGCGAATACTGCTTGGCCGGCTCGACCCGCAACTCCAGCACCGTGTCCAAATAGGCTTGCACCCAAGCGTTGGCCAGTGCGGCAGCGAAGCGCGGCTCAGGCGCCGAATAGCCGACCACGATGACATTGGACTCACGCGAGGGCCGCACTTCGAGCTTCTTCTTGAGGCGTTCGGCCAACCAGATTTCAATGCTGCCCTCGCCCTTGGCTTCGGCCTGCCAGTCCTCGCGAATCTGCGGCAGTTCGGTCAGCTTGAGGTTCTGCACCACACGCAGCGCGACCCGGTCGCTGGTCATGATGTCCACCTGCGTAGCCATATAGGACGGCAGCGCCATGCCGGTGGCCAGACCAGCAATCGGGTCCGGCTTGACATCCACCACCACGCTGGCAACGGCCTCGTACTGTTTGGGCATCAGCAGGCTGACCACCAGGGTCGTCAGTACCGTCAAACACAAAACACCCAGCGCGGCCTGCCAGCGCGCACCAAGAATCGCGATCAGTCGCCCGAAGTTCAAGACGGCAATCCTCTTAGAACAAGCTCTCGCGCACAAACACCACGTCGCCATCCTGCAGCAACGCTTCCATCGGCGGGTTCAGTGCCTGCACCTGCCCTTTGTCGTCCTTGCGGTGCACGCGAATGCCCTTTTCGGTACCGCGCTGGGTCGTACCGCCGCCGGCCGCCAGGGCTTGCATCAACGTCATCCCGCGCTCCAGGCGCATGGCACCCGGCCGCTGCACCTCGCCATAGATGTAAATCTGGCGTGCCCGGTCCACCCACAGGGTGTCGCCATTCATCAACTCGACGTCCTGGGTCTTGCTATTGGCCTCGAACAACGAAGGCAGGTCCAATTCCACACGGAAGGGCTTGCCATCGCGCGTGCCGCTCACCACCACCACCTCGCTGGCCACGGCCGTGGTGCCGCCTGCCACCGACAACAGGTCAGCGACGCGCATGCCCCCCATCTCCAAGGGGTAGCGGCCCGGACGGTTCAGATGACCCAGCACATTGACCATGTGCGCACGCACCTGCAG
This sequence comes from Inhella inkyongensis, assembly GCF_005952805.1. Lineage (GTDB taxonomy): Bacteria > Pseudomonadota > Gammaproteobacteria > Burkholderiales > Burkholderiaceae_C > Inhella > Inhella inkyongensis. The sequence goes on along the minus strand of NZ_CP040709.1, from coordinate 1,300,547 downwards.
CACCGTCAACGTCACTTGGGGCTGCTTCACGAAGCTGCCATCCTTCAGGCCATTGGCAATCAACTGCTCGGCCGCACTGGCCGAAAGGCCGCCAACCTTCACATTGCCCAACAAAGGGTAGCTGAGCAGGCCGGCCTCGCTGACGCGGGCCTCGATGGTGAGGTCGGCGTTTTGGTAGACCATCACGCGGACGACATCGCCCGCGCCCAATTTGTACTCGCCCACGGCCTTGCCTTGGGCGTAGGCCGGGATGAACGCCACAAAGCCCGTCAGCAGCGCCAGGAGGATTCCCTTAAAGAAGGCGACTCGCATCACTTAATCCCCAGACCCTTGCGGATGGCCGCATCGTCCAAGCCACTGGCCGCAGAGGCCGGCGCGCTGGCGCTGATTGCCGCGGCGGTCGGGGCGCTGAACTTGCCCTTGTATTCAATCTTGCTGGCCGCACGCAGGGCCTTCATGTCCTGTTTAAGCAACTCGGTCTTGCGCTGGTTGCTCAAGAAGGCCTCGATGGCGGGGCGGGCGCGGTCCAGATCAACAGGCTGGCTGCGCGAGCCGGCCAGCATCAGCACCTGCAATCCCTGCGGCGTCTGGGTCAGCACGGTCTGGCCGTCCTTGAGCTTGGCCAAGCCGTCCAGACGATCCAGCGGCAATTGTTCAGCAGCACGCACAGCCTGGTTGCCCGTGAAGGCGATGCCGGCGCCCTTCAGGTATTCGACAAAGTCGGTCAGGGTCTTGGCGGCGGCCAGCTTTTCCTTGAGCCCCTCGAACTGTTCGGGCTTGGCCTCGATGGCCAGTTCCTGCAGGTTGTAGATGCGGCGCTCGCTGAACAGGGCCGGATTGGCATCAAAGTACTTGCGCACCTCGTCGGCGCTAGGCTTGGCCACGCTCTCTCCGACCTTCTCGGCATAGGCACGCGCCAGGATCTCTCGCTTGGCCGCCTCGATCTGCATCTGCACCTGCGGATTGCGGTCCAGCTTGAAGTCCTGCGCCTTTTGCACCGCCAATTCCTGGTCGATCAACTGCTCCAGCACCTGGGCAGCGGCAGCCTGTGCCTGCTCGGGTTTGAGCCCAGGCTGGCGCGCCAGCACCTGGTTGATCTGGTGCACGGTGATGTCTTCCTTATTGACGCGGGCCGCCGTTTGGGTCGGCTTGTCCGCCCCACCCCCGCAGCCCGTCAAACCCGCCACCAACAGCAGCACAGCGACTCGAGAGGGCACCAAAGAAGAAGCGGTCGGCAGATTCATGGACAGCATTCGTTTCAGATCAAGACAGGATGCCAGCACAGTGGCATGGATTGCAGCACGGCAGCGTGCCGTGAGTCAGCAGCGTATTCCCACGTGCAGCGCCACCACACCGGCGCTGAGTTTGTGCACGTCGACATGACCAAAGCCCGCGGTTTTCATCATGGTCTTCAGCGTGGCAGCGTCGGGATGCATGCGAATGGATTCGGCCAGGTAGCGGTAGCTGTCGGCGTCGCCGGCGATCATCTGCCCCAGGCGCGGCAGCACCTGAAAGCTATACCAGTCGTAGGCCTTTTGGAGCGGCGCGGCCACTTTGCTGAACTCCAACACCAGCAGCCGCCCGCCGGGTTTGAGCACACGGTGCATCTCGGCCAGCGCACGGTCCTTGTGCGTCATGTTGCGCAGGCCAAAGGCCACACTGACCAAGTCAAAGCTCTCACTCTTGAACGGCAGCGCCTCGGCATCGGTGAGTAGGCTGGGGGTTAGCACCCCCTCATCCAGCAGCCGGTCGCGGCCGGTGCGCAGCATGGCCTCGTTGATGTCGGTATGCAGCACCATGCCGCGCGAACCCACGCGCTTGGCAAAGGCCTTGGTCAGATCGCCCGTGCCGGCGGCGATGTCGAGAACGGCCTCGCCGCCCTGAAGGCCTGCCACCGCCACGGTGTAGGCCTTCCAGGCTCGATGGGCGCCGGCCGACATCAGGTCGTTCATGACGTCATAGCGCGAGGCCACGGAGTCGAACACCGAGCGGACCTTGCTGGCCTTTTCGCGTTCATCGACCTGCTTGAATCCAAAGTGCGTCTGGCTCATGCCGGATCCCTGGAAGCGCCTGCGGCGCTGAGTTTGGCCTCGTAGGCGCGCCACAGCTGCGCCTCGTCGCGGCCCAAGTGATAAAGGTAATCCCAGCTGAAAAGGCCGGAGTCGTGCCCATCGCTGAAGCTGGGCTTGAGGGCGTAATGGCCCACCGCCTCGACGCCCGTGATGCCGACACCCCGCTTGCCCACCTGCAACACGGCCTGCTCAGGGCTGTGGCCCTGGACCTCGGCGGACGGGCTGTAGACCCGCATCAGCTCGAAGGGGATGAGAAAGCAGGCGCCATCGTCGAACGCGACTTCCAGGCGCTGGCTGGCCTGGTGCAGGGTCACGGCGGTGGGGCGGGGTGATTCGGGGCGCAGACCGGCCATGGACAACTCTTCAGGGGGGGCCGAAGTGTAGAGGGGCATGAAAAAGGCCCCGCCGAGGCGGGGCCTGTCATCAGCTCAGACCGTGAGGTCTTACCACTTCAGATTCAGCGTGTAGGTGCCGCTACCGCCGCTGTAGTACTTCACTCGCACATAGCGGGCGATGGTGGTCGTGCCGGTGTTGGTCACACTGGCCGTATCCGCCTGACCGGCGCCGTTCTCGCTGGAGGCGATCTGGGTGCCATTGCTGTTGTAGATGTAGAGGTCGTAGTCCTTGGCGCCGCCGTTCAGGGTGGCGGTCAGGGTCTTGCCAGCCGGCAGATTCACCTTGAAGTAGTCGGTGTCCGTGGTCGTGGACAACGAGCCATTCACCGTGGTGTTGCTGGTGCTGACGGTGTTGGCGGTGCCGGTGGTGTTGTTGGACTCCGTCTCGTTCATCGTGGTGCCGGTGGGCGGCGGGGTGGTGCCACCGAGGATCGCTGTGATGGCCGCCGGCGCATCGATGATGCCGGTACCGCAGCCACTGCAGGTGGCCGGGAAGGCGCGGGCCGAGCTCTTCAACGCAGCTTCGATCTGATCCGGCGTCGCGGTCGGCTTGGCCTGCAGCATCAGAGCGGCCAGACCCGCCACGTGCGGCGTGGCCATCGAGGTGCCCTGGTAGTAGGCATAGTTATCAGCGCCCGGGCCGGTGGTGCCGGCGTTCAGGGTCGACAAAATGCCATTGCTGCTGGACGCGCTCATGTCGCCGCCCGGAGCCGCCACGTCCACCACGGTGCCGTAGTTGGAGTAGTAAGCGCGGCCGCCAGTGGGGCCCACGGCCGCCACGGTCACCACGCCCGAGCAGTTGGCCGGGTTGCTGTTCGAGGCGTTCTGGTTCTCGTTACCCGCGGCCACCACCACCACCGTGCCACGCGAACGGGCGCTGTTGATGGCGTTCTGGCTGGTGGTGTCGCAAGCGCCGCCGCCGCCCAGGCTCATGTTGATGACCTTGGCCGGGGTGGCATTGGCCGGCACGCCTGAGACGGTACCGCCCGAGGCCCAGATCATGGCGTCGGCGATGTCCGAGGTGTAGCCGCCGCAACGACCCAGCACGCGCACCGCTTGCACCTTGGCGCCATAGGCCACACCGATCACGCCCAGGCTGTTGTTGCCCTTGGCGGCGATCGTGCCGGCCACGTGGGTGCCGTGCCAGCTGCTGTTGGAGGCCGGCTCGCCCGTGCCGCACTGGCCGGCCGTGGCCCAGTCGCCGGGGTCCGAGGGATCGGCGTCACGGGCGGTGCCGTCATTCGACACGAAGGTGTCAGCAATCATGTCGTAGCCGGCCACGGTCTGGCCGACCAGGTCGGGGTGCGACGCGCGAATGCCGGTATCCAGCACGGCGACCACAACGCCCGTGCCGTTGTAACTGTCCCAGGCGGTGTTGGCGCGCATGCCGCCGTTGCCACCCTGCAGGCCCCACAGGCTCGAGTAGTTGGTGTCGTTGGGCGTCATCATCGCGTACATGCGGCGATCCGGTTCCGCGTACTCGATGTTGTCGTCCTCATTCTTCATCTGCGCAGCCAGGGCGGCCAAATCGCTGACGGCAGCCCACTTGCCCAAGGTATAGACCTTGGCACCCAGGCCGGTAGTGCGGTGTTCCTTCAGGCTCAAGCCTTGCGCCTGGGCCAGGCGGGCCAGGCCCGGAGGCACGATGCCGCTGTTACCCGCCAAGCCGCCCTGCGAGGCGGCAGCCGGTTCCATGCGGTACTTGATGATCAGGCGATCGGTAAAGGCGCCGCGCTCGGCAGAGACATTGGCACCACCCGCTTGGGCCACAGAGGCCAGACCTGCGGAAACCAGCAGCCCCATCAGGATGCGGCTGGGAACATTCTTGGCAATCGACATTCAGAGCTCCAAATTGGAAACAGAACGACCCCTTCAAGGGTCCAAGCGAACTGCGGACCGGGATCACCGGCTGGGCTGTTACGCGGGTGATTGGTGAATCACCTTTTCTGCAGACGCGAGAGCTACGTCTTGGGGCCCCTCGTACTGCGTGTCGCAAATCGGAGGCGCGTCCCCCCGACATCGTGGACCGGTGGTGGCCGATCAACGCGAGGCGCGCAGTCTAAAAAGTCAATCCTCAAGAATGAGTAAAGGCTTGTTGCAAAACGCACAGGGACTTTCCGCCTCAGGGCAACCCGCTTAGGGTCAACCCTTGACCCCGCCTTGAAGCTCAAACCTCGTGCAATGGACGCCCGGTTTGGCGAAAGGACTGGGCATTTCCCAGGGTGGTGCGCGCGATTTGGGCCAAGGCCTCGTCCGTGAAGAAGCCCTGGTGCGCGGTGATCAGGACATTGGGAAAGGTCTGCAGTCGGGCAAACACATCGTCACCAATGACCTCGCCGCTGCGGTCAGCAAAGAACAGACTGGCCTCTTCCTCGTAGACATCGAGTGCCAACCCACCCAGATGCCCACTCTTGAGAGCCGCAATCACGGCGCGGGTGTCGATCACGGCGCCACGCGAGGTGTTCACCAGCACCGCGCCGCGCGGCATCAGGGCCAGGCGCTCCGCATTGATCAGGTGCTGGGTCTGGGCGTTCAGCGGGCATTGCAGCAGCACGATGCGCGAGCTCGCCAAGAGTGGGTTCAGGCCCTGATAGCGAACCCCAAGATCTGGGTTGGGCTGCGGATCGTGGGCCAGCACCTCGCATCCCAGCCCCTGAAAGATACGCACCAGACAAGCACCGATGCGCCCGGTGCCCACCACGCCGACGGTCTTGCCGAACAAATCAAAGCCTTGCAAGCCGTCGAGTTCGAAATTGCCCTCACGCACCCGGGCGTGAGCCCGGTGCGTCTTGCGCACCAAAGTCAGCAGCAGGGCCAATGCATGCTCGGCCACCGCGTGGGGCGAGTACTCGGGCACCCGCGCCACCGTCAGCCCGAGGGCTTGCGCACGCGCCAGATCGACCTGATTGAAGCCGGCACAGCGCAGCAAGATCAGCTGCACCCCCAGAGCCGCAAGACGCTCCAGCACTGGGCCATCCAGACGATCGTTAACGAAAGCGCAAACCGCCTGACTGCCCTGCGCCGCCTGCGCGCTGTGCTCGTCCAAGCGGGCCTCGACAAAATTCAACGCCAAGCCCGCAAAGGAAGGCAGCTCGGCCGCCAGGCTCTGGCGGTCATAGCGCTTGGCGCTAAAAACGGTGATCACGAAGGGCTCGGGCGGCATGGAGCAAGGCTACCCCATGCGGCCCGAGCGTTGGCTGGCTCAGCGACTGATGCTGTCGCTGGTCTCAACGTTGCGGGTGCTGTCGCACTGATAGCCCGTCAGGTTGATGCCGGTCACCGTGAGGGCAATGCTGCCGCTGTTGCGCGTGGTGCCGGACTGGAAGCTGGCCACGCCATTGCTGCCCGTGGTGGCCGTGGCATTGCCCGAGACCAGCCCCGACCAGCGGGCGCTCACCGTGGCGCCAACCACAGCGCGGCCCTGGCTGTCCAACACCCTCACCGCCGCCGTCGCACGCCAGCGGTTGTTGCCGCTCACGCTGCTGCCCATCGCGATATCGGCCACCCCCATGGGCAGCAAGGTCACCACGGGATTGACGTTGATGGCCACCGACTTGGTGGCGCTCAGGCCGCTGTTATCGGTGACGCGCAACTGCGCGCTGTAGCTGCCCGCCGCCGTGTAGACATGGCTGACTTGGGCGCCGCTGGCGCTGCCGCCGTCGCCGAAGGTCCAGTCATAGGCCACGATGCTGCCATCAGCGTCACTGGAGCCAGCGGCCGAGAAGGCCACGGTCAGCGGCACCGTGCCGCTGGTGGGCGTGCCCGTGGCCACCGCCACCGGCGGGCTGCCACTCACGGCCGCGGCTGTGACGCTCAGTGCATAGTGCCCCACGCTGCCGTAAGCGGTGTAGCCGTCCACAAGTGGGTCGCCTTTGCCCGTGCCGCGCACACTGAGGAAATAGGTGCCCGGACTGGCCAGGGTGATGCTCAAACTGGCGTTCAGCGTGTCCAAGGGATTGCTGCTGGCCAGCAAGATGCCAGCTGCGGTTCGGAGCTCCAGCACGGCATCCAGATTGGCCGCCCGCACAGCGGGCTGCAAGCTCACCGTGAGCGCGCCGGCCGCCGCGTTGAAGCTGAACTGATCCACATCGCTGCTGCGCTCGATCACCCCGCTTTCGCTGAAGCTCGTCGATCCCCCACTGCTGACCCCGGTCATTGCGGTGGCGTTGCCGGCCAGATCGCCATGGTCATCCAGGCGAATCGGCAGGCCATAGGACTCAGCCACCGCAAAGTCATCCTGGACATTGGTGGCCGTGCTGTACTCGCCCTTGCTCCACTGCACCAGGGGCTTGGAGTAGCCCACACCCATGATGGGCGCCCAGGCGGTTACCCCGGTGCCATGGCCGCCGTAGTAGCCGCCGCCCGAGTAGCCATCGTGTTGCAGCCCAAGGTTGTGCCCGGCCTCGTGCGAGGCGGCCTCGGCCACGTACTTCTCGTTGCCGCCACCGAGCTGGTTGTAGAACACCAGGGCCGGCTTGTAGAAGTCGCTGGTGTCGTCAAAGGCACCGATATAGGCCACGCCGCCACAGCTGCAGCTGTAAACCCCATTCGAGTTTGTGATCAGCACGGTCGTGCCAAACACCTGGTCGGTACTGCCGGCGCGGCTCAGGGCCTCGGGAGGTGGCGCCTCGGTCGTCACGTTGACGTCAAAGGGCGCAAAGTCCTCGGCCACCCGCTGCCACACGCCCTGGATGCGCTGCAACTCGGTGGTGTTGAAGGAATAGGGAATGCCGTCCAAGTCATAGGGCAAGGCAGTGATGCTGGTCCCCGCGCTGTTCCAGGCCGTGCCGGTGAGCGTGGCACCCTTGAAGTTCAGATAGATCGTTCGCTTGGCGCCGGGGCGGCTGTGGAGCGCAAAAGTCTGCTCCAGCGGCAGCAGGTTGCCATCGAGCACCGAGCGCTGATCGGCCGGCAGCGTGGGCAGCGGGGCTTCCAGTGTGTCAACGGCAAAGAGGCGCCCGCGCCGGTCGAGCCGCAAACGATGGTCCTGACGCAACAGCGCGGCGAACTCTTCCTCCGACTTGCCGTACCAGCGCGCCACCTCGGGCAGGCGCTGGCCCAGCAAGGCCACGGCGCGCTCGCCCTGGGCCACCTCGGGCAGGCTGATTTGCGGGAACGGCGCACGCCCCGGATGGGCGCGGCGGGCCGCCGGGTTAGCGGGATCGGCCGCCTGGGCCGGCAGGGAGACCAAATTCAGCAGCGCGACCAGCGCGGTCGGGAGGGCAAGAAGGAGTCGGCGCACAGGGCCTCCGCAGGGGTTACAGCAAGGGGTCCCATGCTCCCGGCACGGAGCGCAACTGTCTGGTGAGAAGTGCAAGCAAACCTTTCTGCCGCCCTACTCCGTCGTGATCGATTGCCGCTTCAGCGCAGAGCGGCGGCGATGCCCTCGTCCAACCGCGGCAGAGCCGCCTGCCAGGCCTGCAGGCGTGCAGGATCACCCGCCCGCACGGCGGGCGCCCAGATAGGCGCCGGAAACTGCGCGTCATCGCCAACGCGCGCAATCACATGCCAATGCAGATGCGGCACCATATTGCCCAGGCTGGCCAGATTGACTTTGATCGGCTTGAGCAGGGCCAGCACCTGACGCTCCACCTCCACCACCACATCCATCACACGCTGGCGCTCCGGCGCGGCCAAGGCGCTGAACTCGGCCACATGGGCATTCAGGATCACCCGGTAGAAGGCTGGGTGCTCGGGCGTGTCGGTGGCGCGCACCACGCGCAGCAAGGGCTCGCGGTGAATGAGCAAGCCACCTTCATCGATGCAGAGCGGGCAGGCCGTCATACCAACACCCGCTCAATACCGCCCGCGTTGGCCTGGGCCACGTACCGCGGCATCCAGTCCTCGCCCAGGATCTTGCGCGCCATTTCGACCACGATGTAGTCGGCCTCGAGCAAACCGTTCTGCAAGTCGCCCTGGTAGCGCGACAGCCCCTGCAAGCAACTCGGGCAACTGGTCAGGATCTTCACGTCGCCACCCTGCGGAGCCAGCTGGGCCACGTTCTTGCGCAGCTCCTCTTCCTTGCGAAAGCGAATCTGGGTGCTGATGTCCGGTCGCGTCACACCCAGCGTGCCGGACTCACCGCAACAGCGTTCGCTCTTGAGCACGCCCTCGCCCACCAAGGCCTTAACGGTCTTCATCCGCTCCTGCTGCTTCATGGGGCTGTGGCAGGGGTCGTGATACAGATAAGCGCCCTGCCCCTCCAGCTTGATGCCCTTCTCGAGCAGGTACTCATGGATGTCGACGATCCGGCAGCCGGGGAAGATGTCCTCGAAGCGATAGCCCTGCAACTGGTCGAAGCAGGTGCCGCAGCTCACCACCACGGTCTTGATATCGAGGTAGTTCAGGGTGTTGGCCACGCGGTGGAAGAGCACCCGGTTGTCGGTGATCATCTGCTCGGCCTTGTCGAACTGTCCCGAGCCGCGCTGCGGATAGCCGCAGCACAGATAGCCCGGCGGCAGCACGGTCTGCACGCCGGCGTGCCAGAGCATGGCCTGGGTCGCGAGGCCCACCTGGCTGAACAGGCGTTCGGAGCCGCAGCCCGGGAAATAGAACACCGCCTCGGTGTCCGCGGACGTAGCAGACGGGTTGCGAATGATCGGGACGTAGTTCTTGTCCTCGATGTCGAGCAAGGCCCGCGCCGTCTTCTTGGGCAGGCCGCCAGGCAGCTTCTTGTTGATGAAATGGATGACCTGCTCGCGCACAGGTGCAGGGCCCACCGTGCTGGGCGGTGCCGAGGTCTGCTTCTTGGCCAAGCGCTTGAACAGGTCGTGGGCCAGGCGTTGGGCCTTGAAGCCCAGGCCCACCATGCCGGCGCGTACCAGCTTGATGGTCTCGGGGTTTGTCGCATTGAGCATCAGCATGGCCGCCGCGTTGCCCGGCCGGAAGCTCTTTTGCCCCATCTTGCGCAGCAGATTGCGCATGTTCATCGACACATCGCCGAAGTCGATCTTGACCGGACAAGGCGTGGCGCATTTGTGGCAGACCGTGCAGTGGTCGGCCACGTCCTCGAACTCCTCCCAGTGCTGGACCGAGATGCCCCGGCGGGTCTGCTCCTCGTAGAGGAAGGCCTCGATCAGCAGCGAGGTCGCCAGGATCTTGTTGCGTGGGCTGTAGAGCAGATTGGCGCGCGGCACGTGCGTGGCACACACCGGCTTGCACTTGCCGCAACGCAGGCAGTCCTTGATCGAATCGCTGATAGCACCGATTTCCGAGCGCTGCATGATCAGCGATTCGTGGCCCATCAGGCCGAAGCTGGGCGTGTAGGCATTGGTCAGGTCAGCGAAGGGGATGTCCTTGTCCTGACCCAACCGGAGCAGCTTGCCGCGGTTGAAGCGGCCTTCGGGGTCGATGCGGGCCTTGTAAGACGCGAAGCCGGCCAGTTCCTCATCACTCAAGAACTCCAGCTTGGTGATGCCGATGCCGTGTTCGCCGCTGATCACGCCGCCCAGGGACCGTGCCAGCTTCATGATGCGCCCCACCGCCTCGTGGGCCGTCTGCAGCATCGCGTAGTTGTCGGAGTTGACCGGGATGTTGGTATGCACATTGCCGTCACCGGCGTGCATGTGCAGGGCCACCCACACGCGGCCGCGCAGCACTTCCTGGTGAATGGTCTTGAGCTCGGCCAGGATGGGCTCGAAGGCAGCGCCACTGAACAGGGTCTGCAACGGCTTCAGGATCTGGCGCTTCCAGCTGGCCCGCTGCAACCCAGACTGCAATTGCTCGAAGAAGCTCTCTTCGCCTGGCCGCGGCACGTCGAGCTCGTCATGCCAGTGCTGCCACAGATCGCCCACGTCGTTCAGCAGGCTCAAAGCCTGGCTGACGCGGTCCTCCAGTAACTCGCTGCTGCCGATCTCGCTGGCGTCGTCGCTCTTGCCCAGGGGCAAGCGGGGCTGCTTGAAAAAGGCCAGCAGGCGCTCGATCAGCTCCAGCTTGTTGCGCAGGCTGAGCTCGATGTTGATGCGCTCAATGCCCAGCGTGTATTCGCCCATGCGCTCGAGCGGGATCACCACGTCTTCGTTGATCTTGAAGGCGTTGGTGTGCTTGGCAATCGCGGCCGTGCGCTTGCGATCGAGCCAGAACTTCTTGCGCGCATCGGGGCTGACGGCCACAAAGCCCTCGCCGCTGCGCGCATTGGCGATGCGCACCACTTCGGACGTCGCCTTGGCCACTTCGCCCTCGTCGTCGCCGACGATGTCGCCCACCAGCACCATCTTCGGGAAGCCGCCGCGCTTGCTCTTGGTGGTGTAACCCACCGCCTTCAGGTAGCGGTCGTCCAGATGCTCCAGACCGGCCAGCACGGCTTTTTTCTCGCGCGCCAGGCCGAACAGAAAGTCGCGTATCTCGACGATGGAGGGCACGGCCTCTTTGGGGTTGCCGAAGAACTCCAGGCAGACGGTGCGGATGGCCTTGGGCGCCTGATGCACGACCCAGCGTGCGCTGGTGATCAGGCCGTCGCAGCCTTCCTTCTGGATGCCGGGCAGGCCGGCGAGAAATTTGTCGGTGACGTCCTTGCCCAGACCTTCTTTGCGGAACACCCGGCCCGGGATGTCCAGGCGCTCGCTGCGCTCCAGGGTCTTGCCGGTGGCATCGAAGTAGCGCAGCTCAAAGCTGGCCACCTCCACATCGTGGATCTTGCCCAGGTTGTGGTTAAGGCGAATCACCTCCAGCCACTTGGCATCGGGGGTCACCATTTTCCAGGAGGCCAGGTTGTCCAGCGCCGTGCCCCAGAGCACCGCCTTCTTGCCCCCCGCATTCATCGCGATGTTGCCGCCGATGCAGCTGGCTTCCGCGCTGGTGGGGTCCACCGCGAACACGAAGCCGTGCTGTTCAGCCAAATCAGCCACGCGCTGCGTCACCACCCCGGCCTCGCTGTGGATGGTGGCCACTTCGCGGTCCAGGCCCGGCAGCTGCAGCATCTCCACGCCACGCAAGGCCTCGAGCTTTTCGGTGTTGATCACCGCGCTCTTCCACACCAGAGGCACGGCGCCGCCGGTGTAACCGGTGCCACCGCCACGCGGAATGATGGTGAGCCCCAGCTCAATGCACCCGGCCACCAGGCCGGCCATCTCGGCCTCGCTATCAGGCGTCAGCACCACAAAGGGGTATTCGACGCGCCAGTCGGTGGCGTCGGTCACATGGCTGACGCGCGAAAGACCGTCGAACTTGATGTTGTCCTTGGCCGTCTGCTTGCCCAGCACCTTGGCGGCGCGCTTGCGCAGGTCCCAGACCTCGCGAAAGCGCGCGGCAAATCCTTGAACCGCTCGACCGGCCAGCTCCAGCAGCTCGCCGACCAAGGCGTCGCGTTCGGGGTCCTTGGCCGGATCGCGGCGGCGGTCCACCTCACGCAGGCGGTGATAGAGCGCCTCGACCAGAGCATCCCGCCGGCGCGGGTTGGCCAGCAGGTCGTCTTCCAGATAGGGGTTGCGCTGCACCACCCAGATATCGCCCAACACCTCATAGAGCATGCGGGCGCTGCGCCCGGTGTTGCGCTGGCCGCGCAGCTGTTCGGCCAGGGTCCAGGCGCGCGGCCCGAGCAGGCGCAGCACGATCTCGCGGTCGGAGAACGAGGTGTAGTTGTACGGAATCTCGCGCAGACGCGGCGCGGCCTCGTCGGTCGCGGTCTCGAACTCGGACTCGGTAGGGGTCGGGATCAGCGGCAGCGCGGCGTTCATGAAGGCAGACAGGGAGAGGACTGGCTATTCTCATCCAGCCCCTTCGTCCCCTCAGGCCGCAGGGTGGGCGGCGCGCTCTATCCTGCGCCTTCAGCGAAGCCCTGCTTAAGGAAAGCCCATGGCCTGGCCCTACCCGTTTTGGATTGCCCACCGCGGCGCTGGCAAGGAAGCCCCGGAAAACACGCTGGCGGCCTTCCATGTCGGCCACGCTGCAGGATTCATGGGCTTCGAGTGCGATGTGCAGCTCAGCGCGGATGGCCGCCCGTTCTTGCTCCACGACGACGAATTGGATCGCACCACCAATGGCAGTGGCCTGGCATGCACCCAGGAGTGGGCGGTCTTGCAGGGTTTGGATGCGGGGAGCTGGCACTCAGCCCCCTTTGTGGGAGAACCCCTGGCCAGTCTTGCCGGGCTGGCCGCCTGGGCGCAGGCCCTGGGGCTGGCACTGAATCTGGAACTCAAACCCAGCCCCGGCGAGGCCGAGCGGGTAGGCGACGGAGTGGCCCGCTGGCTGCGCCAGCATTGGCAGGCCAGCGTTCCGCCCCTGCTCAGCTCCTTTGACCCTGAGGCCCTGCGCGCCGCCTATGCCGCCGACGCCGATTGGCCTCTGGCCCTGCTGCTGACCCAGTGGCGCCCGGATGCCCCGGAGCTGGCGCTGCAACTCCATGCCAAGGCCGTGGTCTGTCAATACCGCAGCCTGGATGGCGCGGGCATCCAGGCCCTGCATGGCGCCGGACTGCGCGCGCTTTGCTACACCGTGAACGAGGCCACCGAGGCCAAGCGCCTGATCGACGCCGGCATTGACGGGTTGATCACCGACCGCATGGATCTGCCCAAGCTCGTTGCCCGGCCGCCACGCCCCTCCGCATTGGGCTGATCCAGATCATGGACAGCCTTAACCACAAAATCTGTGTGGTTAAGGGTTTGACCTGAGTCAATCGACTGATTCCGAGCGGCGTCTTCAATCCCTCCTATCCCTTTTTCTGACACAGGAGTGAACTTGATGAACGCCAAATTTCTGCTGACCGCCCTGGCCGCTGCCGCCCTGAGCATCCCCGCCATGGCACAGGACAGCGGTGACTGGATCGTGCGCGGCCGCGCGCTCCATCTGGATTCGGCCAACAAGGACAGCACCGGCCTGGGCCTGTCGGTCAACAACAAGACCTTCCCTGAGCTGGACATCAGCTACTTCTTCAGCCCCAATCTGGCGGCAGAACTGGTGCTGACCTATCCGCAGAAGCACGACATCCGCTCAGCCGGCGCCAAGATCGGCAGCCTCAAGCACTTGCCGCCCACGCTGTCGCTGCAGTACCACTTCACCGGCATGGGCTTCCGCCCCTATGTGGGGGCGGGCGTGAACCTGACCCTGTTCTCATCGGTCAAGTTTGACCCCGCCGTCCAGGCCGCTCTGCACCCCTCGGTGGAGGGCTCCAGCATGGGCCTGTCCTACGGCGCCGGTTTTGACGTGCCGATGTCGGGCGGCTGGCTGCTGAACTTCGACGTGAAGAAGGTGCAGATCCGCACCGATATCAAGTCCAGCGGCGCCAAGGTCGGCGAGTTCAAGGTCGACCCGCTGCTGGTCTCGATCGGCTTCGGCAAGCGGTTCTAATAAATCAGGGCGCCACCGGCGCCCTGATTTCATGCCGCTGCGGCTGCAGCCTCGTGGTCGATGGTGGGCAAGGAACGCACGCCACTGATGCGGGCACTGCGCCAAGCCACCAGCGCCAGCAGCAGGCCGGCACCACAGGCAAAGCCCAAGGCGCTGCGCAGGCCGAAGTGCTCGCCCAACCAACCACCCAGCAGAGCACCCGGCCCAGCCGGCAACAGGATCAGCCAGCGCATGGTGCTGGTCATGCGGCCCAGCAAAGGCTGCGGCGTCACCGCCTGGCGCAGGCTCAGGAAGTTGATGAAGATCAGCACCGCGCCCACGCCGAACAGACTCAGCATGGCCGCAAAGGCCGCCACCCCCCAAGGCCCCAGCGGCGCCAATGCCAGCACGCCCCAGCCCAGAGCCGAGATGCCGATGCCGGCCACCAGACAGGGCCCGGGCCCCAGGCGCTCGCTGATGCGATGCCCGAACACCGAAGCCAGGACCGTCCCCACGCCCAGACCGACATAGGAGAGGCCCACGGCCGAGCTGCTCATGCCCAGCTCGCGGGTGGCAAACAAGATCTGCACCACCAGGGCCGCGTTGTGGCAAAGCTGCCAGCCGCCCACCGTGGCCGCCAACAGGGGCAGCAGCGGTTGACTGAGCACGAAGCGCAAGCCCACCGCCAACTCTTCCTTGAAACTGGCGCCACTGCGCGTCAGCAATTGCTCTGTGACCTTGACGCCGCGCAGGATGGTGGCCGAGAAGACCAGCATCAACGCATCCACCGCCAGCGCCAGCGGTGCGCCCACGACCTTGATCAACAGGCCCGCCACCGCCGGACCCACCACTTCGGGGCCGCTGGAGGCCAGCGCGTTCTTGGCATGCGCCTCAACCAGGCGCTCACGCGGCACCACCTGGGTCAGCACGATCTGCGCGGCGCTGCCGGCAATGGTGTAGCAAGTGCCCAGCACGAAGGCCACGCCATAAAGCCAGCCCATGTTCAGCCAGCCCATCCAGTGGGCAATGGGCACGGTCAGCAGCACGGCGCCCATGGTCAGCTCGCCGGCGATGTAGACCGGCAGCTTGCGCACGCGGTCCAGCCACACCCCACCGGGCAGCGAAAACAGCACGAAGGGCGCAATCTCCATCGCCGTCAGCAGACCCATCTGCGTCGGGCTGGCGTGCAGCAGCACCGCCGCCGTGAGCGGCAGAGCCAGCAGGGTGATTTGCCCTCCGAGGGAGGAAATGAGGATCGAGGTCCAGAGGCGACGGTAAATGCGGTCGCGCAACAAATCCTCGGGGGGCAAGGCCAGGCGCTTCTTCAGCACGGCCAGGGCGGTCTTGAACATCTCAGACTCCGGCAAACGACATGACGCAGGCGCGAGGGCTCCTCGCGCAATGAAGCGGGGTGCGCTTAGGTGGCGTCAAGTAGTTTGGTCATGGGCCGGAACCTTCAGGGAAGGCGGCGATGCTAGCTGTGCTCGGATATCCCAGTCAAAAGATTGGTCTACATCTGCTTGAAGCGGTGCGCATAGCTTTCGGCCACCAACAACGTCTCAGGCCGCTCCTTGAGCCGCAGATGCAGGCGGCCGCGCAGATCGCGCGAGGCGCTGGCAATGGCGCTCAGGTTCACCAGGGTGCTGCGGTGAATCTGCCAAAACTGCTGCGGATCGAGCTCGTCCACCAACTCCTTCAGGCTCTTTCGAATCAGGGCCTCGGCATCGGCCAACACCACGCGCGTGTACTTGGTGTCCGCTTGGAAGTACAGCACCTCGTCGACCGTCAGCAGCTTGACGGTGGCGCCCACCGAGGCATTGATCCAGCGCAGCGGTGCGGCTGCCACCTGTGGATCGGTGCGGCGGGGCACCAAGACCGGCTGTGGCGCCTGCACCTGCAGCAATCGCTGCTGCAGGCGCGTCACGGTCGTCAACAGCCGAGCCAGCGACAAGGGTTTCAACAAGTAGTCATGCGCACCGGCCTCGAAGGCTTCGATCGCATGCGCGTCGTAGGCCGTCACGAACACCACTTGAGCGCCCACACCGGCCTGACCGAGTTGGCGCGCCAACTCCAGTCCATTCAGCCCGGGCATCTCAATATCCAGGAACACCAGGCTGGGCCGGTGGGCGGCCACCAGGCGCAGGGCCGTCAGGCCGTCGGCCGCCTCGGCCACGATGCGCAGCTCGGGCCAAACCTGGCCCAGGCGTTCGATCAACTCCTGGCGCAGGGTGTCTTCATCCTCGGCCACCACGGCCGTGAAGGTGGGAGGCTTCATGGAGAACTCCGACGACTGCTTTGCAGGGCCTGGCGCAGCTGCCCCATCAGCCCATCGAGCGCCACGCCGGCTTGCGCACTGCCCAGGCCAGCTAGCTTCAGCACCGCCTCCAAGTCATTCAACAAGACCTGGGGATCCACCCGCCCGGCGCGGGCGGCCAGGCGTGCGCTTGCGGCCTCATGGATCAGCCGGGCCTGCTCATCCAAGAGCTGCTGAAGCTGCAACTCGTTGCGCCGCCGACGGGCCAGCAGTTCGGCCACGCCCGCTGCCAGGCCGGCCAGCAGCAACAGGATCAGGCTTTCGCTGAGGATTTCAGTCCAGGGCTTGCCCTGCGGCTGCAGCTTGCCACAGACGTCGCAAGGCGGCAGACCCAAGGTTGCCGCCAACAGGCTGGGCAGCGCCCAAGCCGCCAGCAGCGCCCCCAGACTCAGGGCGCCCGCCAGCCGCAGCATCCGCCAACGATGCGGCGCGACGCTGCGCGCGGCCGGCAGCCAGCACAGCAACATCAGCATGCCTTGCAAGCCCAGCATCAGGGCCTGGAAGAAAAGCGCGCGGACTGGATAGGCCGGGGCGCCGAAGTCGATGCGCACCCCCAGCCGCTCCGTCAACAGAAACAGGACCAGGCCCGCGACCACCCACAGCTCGGCAGCCCGCACCGATCGCCAACTGCGCAGCAGGTGAGACTTCATCATGAGACCAGGGGTACGGTGATTCGCGCACGCACCCCACGCTGCAGGGCTTCCAGGTCCAGCCGCGCGCGCGTGCCGAAACTGGCCTGCAGCCGAGCCCGGGTGTTGGCCAGACCCAAACCCGTGCCCCCCATGCTGGGCCCGAACCCTTGGCCGTCGTCCTCCACCTCGATGACAGCCACTCCAGCCCCCTGACGATAGGCGCGCAGCACCAGCGTTCCGCCCTGAGGCAGCGGGCCCAGACCATGCTTGAGCGCGTTCTCGACCAAGGTGGCCAGCACCAGCGGCGGCAGACGCAAGGCCAGCAAATCAGGCTCGGCCTGGATGTCGAAGCGCAGGCGTGCGCCCATGCGCATTTGTTGCAGCTCGAGGTAGTTGCGCACCCCCTCAAGCTCTTGGCCCAAATCGCTGTCCTGGCCCTGCAGGCTTGGCAGGCTGGTGCGCAGATAGGCGATCAAGCGCGCCAGCATCTGGCGGCCGCGCTCCGGCTGGGTCTCGATCAGACGTTTCACGGTGGCCAAGGTGTTGAACAGGAAATGCGGCTCGATCTGGGTGTTCAAAGCCAGCAACTGCGCCTCCATCTGCTGGGTGCGCAGCCGGTCGCGTTGCCGCTGGGCACTCTGCACCTGGCGCCGCGCCAGGGCATCGCGCCGACCCAGCACCAACAGTGCATAGGCCGCGCTGCCAAACAGGCTGAACAAGGCCGTGCGGCTGAGGAAGTAGCCCCAGTAGATCGGCTCTCCCGGTGCGCGCATCCAGACCGTCCGAACCGCCGACACAAAGGCGAAGCACAGCACGACCACGCCCACCCGCCAGCCCCAATCGGAGCGGCGTGCCGGGCGGCGCGCCAGAAAGGCCTCCGTCGACGCCGCGGCCAGCAGCACGAGCACGGCCGGAAGCAGCAGGGCCTGTGTCAGCGCCGCCAGCGAAGGCAGCCCCTGCGTACGGCCGCTGCCCCACCAACTCAGCAGCCGTGTCAGCGCGACCAATCCGGTCAGACCCAGGGCGACCAGCAAGGTGCGGCCGTTGAGCACACCCCAAAAGGCTTGGCGCGCGGCGGATGGGGCAGAAGGGTTCAACACGCCGGCATTCTCGGGGGGGCCCAAGCGCCTCAGACCGGACTGAGCCGAGCCCGGCGTTCGCGTTCCTTGGCCTGAGCGCGCGCCAGTTCGGACTGGAAGGCCAAGCTGCTAGGACTGGCCTTCGTCACCGGGGCTGCGCTGTCCAGCACCAAGCGGAAGCCCTCCAGCGAACCAATCATTTCGACGGGAAAGCCGCCGCGCCGCGCGGAGTGAAAAGCCGGCCAGTGCCAGGTGCCGCCACGCAAGGTGCGCTTCTTGCAGGCCAGGGCGTCGTCCACGCGCGCAGAGCCATCGCTGGGTGCCCCTTCGTAATTCTCAAAGAAGCAGTCCTGCACGAATTCCTGCACATTGCCCAGGGTGTCATGAAGGCCCCAGGCATTGGGCTCGTACATCCCCACCACACTGGCGTAGTCAGCGCCGTCGTCGCAGGGCACCACGCCCACATGGCCTTTGGACTCCAGCCCATCAAAATCGCGCTTGATCGCAGCCTCGGCACGGCGGTCCGCCACATTGCCGTAGCGACAGGCCTGGCTTTGCTCGGGGTTGGCGTCGTCGCCATAGAAGAACCGAGTGGTGCTTCCGGCGCGCGCCGCGTACTCCCACTCGGCCTCGGTGGGCAGGCGGTAGGGCTTGCCGGTCACCTGGGCCAGCCAGCGCACGTAGGCTTCGGCCCCTGCCACGCCGACACAAACCACGGGCTCGAATTCGTTCGAAGTAAGCGCCTTTCGATCCCAACTGCCCGGGATCACGTCAAACCACTCCTTGCCGGCCATCTGCCCGCAGACTTGCGGCGCCTTGTAGCCGGTGGCCGCCACGAACTGCGCGAACTCTTTCACCGTGACCTCGTACTTGCCCATCTGAAAGCCCTTGAGCGTGACCACATGCGCCGGCGACGTGCTTTTCTTGTCCGGATGCCCCATGACAAATTCGCCCGCTGGGATGGCCATCAAGTCTGGCTCGATGGGCGCGCCACTGGCCCAGAGTGGGCCGTGACTGCAAAGGCCGACGAGCAGTGCAACGGCAGAAATGGGCTTCGGAAACAGCATGCTTCATCCATGGGGTGATTGGGATGGAGCGCATTGTTTGGACCGACGACTCGACCCACCAGAGCCTTGCGACGAGCTCGGCCCCGCCACGACGAAGTGGGGAAAGCCAGCGCCGAATCAGACCGCCACGGCCGCCCCGTCCCGGCGCGGATCGCTGGCGGCCACATAGCCGTCTTCCAGCTTCCAGATGAATTGGCCGGCGCCGAAGTCCTGGTAGCTGTCGTGGATGTCGCCCAGTTGATGCCCCGCAGCGATCAGGCCGGTCAGGGTGGCGCTCGGCCAGTGCGGCTCGGCGTTGAGGTGCAAGCCCTGGTTGAAGCGCCAGCGCGGCGCATCGCAGGCAGCCTGCGGGTTCTGGCCGTAGACCAGCATGCGCACCAGGGTCTGCAGATGACCCTGGGGCTGCATATTGCCGCCCATCACGCCAAAGCCCATCTGGGCTTGGCCGTCTTTCGTCAAGAAGGCCGGGATGATGGTGTGGAAGGGGCGCTTGCCGCCTGCGACCTCGTTGGGATGGCCGGGCTGCAGCGAGAAACAAGCACCACGGTTTTGCAGGCTGATCCCATAGCTGGGCAGCACCAACCCGGAACCAAAGCCCATGTAGTTGCTCTGGATGAAACTGACCTGCATGCCCAGGGCGTCGGCCGTGGTCAGGTAGATGGTGCCGCCCTTGACCGGATTGCCGGCGCCGAAGTCTTGCGCTCGCTCGCGGTCAATCAGTGCGGCGCGCTCGCGCAGGTAGTCGGGGTCCAGCAGTTGCGCGCTACTCACCCGCATGGCAGCGGGTTCGGCCACCTGGGCGTAAGTGTCCGCAAAGGCCAGCTTCATGGCCTCGATCAGCAGGTGCTGGGTGCGCCAGTCGTCCACCGGGTGCTCTCCGAGCCCGCAATGCCGCGCCATCCCCAGGGCCATCAAGGCTGCAATGCCTTGGCCGTTGGGGGGGATCTCGTGCACGCGATAGCCCTGGAAATCCGTGGCGATGGGCGCCACCCACTCGGGCTGGTAGGCCGCCAGGTCGCTGGCGCGCAACGCCCCACCCTCGGCGCGAGAGAAGGCATCCAGCGCGGCCGCGATCTCGCCCCGGTAGAAGGCCTCGCCCTGGCTGTCGGCAATCAGGCGCAGGCTGCGCGCGGCTTCGGCAAAAACAAAGCGTTCACCCACTTGGAGCGCGCGACCCCGTGGCAGGAAGGCCTGCGCAAAGCCGCTGCCCTGCGCCAACTCGGGCACCCGGGCGGCGCGCGCCCATTTGTCAGCCACGCCAACGGGCACCGCGTAACCGCGCTCGGCAATCTCAATGGCAGGGGCCATCAGATCGGCAAAGGGCAGGCGGCCAAAGCGCTGATGCAGCGCGGCCCAGGCGGCCACAGCGCCGGGCACGGTCACGGCATCCCAGCCGCGCTGCGGCA
The DNA here is from genome assembly GCF_005952805.1 of Inhella inkyongensis. Classification (GTDB taxonomy): domain Bacteria; phylum Pseudomonadota; class Gammaproteobacteria; order Burkholderiales; family Burkholderiaceae_C; genus Inhella; species Inhella inkyongensis. The sequence goes on along the minus strand of NZ_CP040709.1, from coordinate 1,280,320 downwards.
TCTGCGCCAGTCCGGCAAAGCGCGCGGGGCTCCAGGCCGCCGGCGCGGGGCCGCTGGCATTCAGTCCGTGCAGGGCCTGGCCATCCCACACCAAGGCGAAGGCATCCGAGCCCAAGCCATTGCTGCAAGGCTCCACCAGGGTCATACAAGCCGCGGTGGCAATTGCGGCGTCGACCGCATTGCCACCGCGCAGCAGCATCTGCAGGCCCGCCTGGGCGGCCAGCGGGTGGCTGGTGGCCACCACTTGGCGGCCGAACACCGGGCTGCGGCGGCTCGGGTAGCCGGCGGCCCAATCGAAGTTCATTTGTATTCCGGCGTGCGGCGCAAGGCCTTCACAGCCCCCTCACCCAGCGCAGCGCCAAAGCGCTTGGCCAGGCGCTCGGCCACGTTCTCATGCGGGGTGTAGTCGATCACGTCTTCAGCCCCGACGACCTCACGTGCCACATGGTCCAGATTGCCCAGGTCATCGGCCAAGCCCATCTCCACCGCGCGGGCACCATTCCAGACCATGCCGGAAAAGGTCTGCGAGTCTTCCTTCAGCCGCTTGCCCCGGCCCTCGCGAACGGCGGCAATGAACTGCTGGTGCACCTCATCGATCATGGACTGGGCCAACTCGCGCTGCTGCGGGCTCAAGGGGCTGAAGGGATCGAGCAGGCCCTTGTGCTCGCCGGCCGTGATCAGCCGACGCTCGACGCCCAGCTTGCCCATCAGGCCATCAAAGCCGAAGTCGTCGATCAACACCCCGATCGAGCCCACCATCGAGGCCTTGTCCACATAGATGTGATCGGCCGCCGCGGCGATGTAGTAGGCCGCCGAAGCACAGAGATCCTCGACCACGGCATAGACCGGCTTTTTGTGCAGGGCCTTGAGGCGCAGGATTTCGTCGTAGACGATGCCAGCCTGCACCGGGCTGCCACCCGGCGAGTTGAAGCGCAACACCACGGCACGCGCGCCCTCGTCAGCGAAGGCGTTCTTCAGCGCCGCCACCAGCACCTCGGCGCCGGCCTCGGTGCCCACGCCAATCTCACCATGGACCTCCACCAGGGCCGTGTGCGGCGTGCCATGCACGGCGGCTGGGTGCTGTTCGGCCCAGAGGGTCAACAAGAAGGCCAGTGCAAGCAGCAGCCAGGCCAGGCGGAACGCGATGCGCCAGCGACGCTCGCGTCGGCGGTCGTCGAGGAACTCGCGCGCCAATTGCAGGGCCAGGGTCTCGTGGGCGGGTGCAACGGCTGCCGGCGCAGGACTGGCAGCGGGCGGTGCCGCACGCAACATGTCGGCCGGCTCGGGCGTGGCGTCCGGCAGCACCGGCGGATCGTTCGAATTCATGGGGCTGGCGCCAACTCGGGCGCGGAAGAAGGAGCCTCAGGCAGAGGCTGGATGTGAGCGGAAGGATACCAATGCACCTCGCCATCGACCTCGGCCACCGCCACCGGGATCAGACCGGCCCGACCGCAACGGCCCATCACACAGGCACCGGTAGCCGGCGAGTACACCGCACCATGCACGGCGCAGAGGATGTATTTGCGCTCGCTGTCGAGGAATTCGTTGGGCTGCCAATCGAGTTCGGTGGGCACATGGGCACAGCGGTTCAGATAGGCCACCACGCGGCCATCGATGCGCAGCGCAAAGGCGCGCTCCTCCATGCCGCAGTAGCGCAACTCCCACTGCACCCCCAGGCCGCGCTCCAGCAGCTCCTCGCTGCGGCACACCCGCAGTCCCGCTTCAGCCATGGCTCTTCAACCATCCAGCCAATGCCGGCACATCGTGCAGAACAGCCAGGGGCTGCAAAGCGCGCAGCTCCCCTTCGCCATGAGCACCGAAGGCCACGGCCAAGGCCGCTGTGCCGGCGTTGGCCGCCAACTGCAGGTCATGGGTGGTGTCGCCGATCATCAAGCTGCGGTGCGCGGGCACCCCCAGCTCGTCCATCAGCTCATGCAGCATTTGCGGGTGGGGCTTGCTGGCGGTCTCATCGGCCGTGCGCGTGGCTTCGAACAAGCCCCGCAGGCCGACCTGTTCGAGCGCCTCATCCAGGCCGCGCCGGCTCTTGCCCGTGGCCACAGCCAGGCGATGGCCGCGCGCCTGCAACGCCTGCAGCAGCTCGGGCACGCCCTCAAACAAGGTGACCTCATGCACGGTGGCGAAATAGTGGCGGCGATAAGCGTGGGCCAGCTCGCGGTAACGCTCGGCCGGCAGCTCGGGTACGGCAATCTTCAGGGCGGGCTCCAGGCCAAGGCCGATCACATGACGGGCACGCTCGACCGGCACCTCAGGCAGGCCGAACTCGCGCGCCGCCAACTGGATGCTCTTGACGATGCAGGCGGTGGAGTCAAACAGGGTGCCATCCCAGTCAAAGACCAACAGTTCGTAATTCAAATTCATGCGCTCAGGATCCAGCCGTGAGGGATTGGCAGAGTGTTTGACACTCGGGCGGCAAGGCCGCTTCGCAGCAAAGCTCCGCCTGCGTGGCGGGGTGCGTGAACTTCAGGCGCCGGGCGTGCAGAAACATGCGCTCGAAGCGCTTGGGGCCCCGCGCAATGTCGCGGTTCTTGGTGAAGTCGCCGTACTTGGGGTCGCCCACGATGGCATGGCCGGCTTCCGCAAGATGCACACGGATCTGGTGCGTGCGGCCGGTCTTGATGGTCACGTCCAAGATCGTGGCCCACCCCAATCGCTCAACCACTTTCACCAAGGTAATCGAACGCTTGGCGACTTCGGCGGCGGGATCGTGGCTGCTTGTCACCTGGCGAACCCGGCGCTCGCCGTCGGCATCCAGATACTTGTGCAGCGCCACATCGATGACCTTGAGCTTTTCCGGCCAATCGCCCCACACCAAGGCCGCATAGGTCTTGCCCGTTTCTCGACCCCGAAACTGGTCTTGCAAATGGGTCAACGCCGAGCGCTTCTTGGCCAGCACCAACACGCCGCTGGTTTCCTTGTCCAGTCGGTGCACCAGCTCCAGGAACTTGGCCTGCGGGCGCGCACGGCGCAATTGCTCAATGACGCCGAAGCTCACGCCCGAGCCACCGTGCACGGCCACGCCGGCGGGCTTGTCGATGACCAGCAGGTGCTCGTCCTCAAACAGCACGGGGAACTCGCGCGGCGGCGCGGCCTCGGCCAGGCCGCTGGGCTCCGGCACCCGCACCGGGGGAATGCGAACCACGTCGCCGAGGGCCAGGCGGGTATCGGCCTGCGCCCTGCCCTTGTTGACCCGCACCTCGCCAGCGCGGATCACGCGATAGACCAGGGTCTTGGGCACGCCCTTGATTTCGCGCAGCAAGAAGTTGTCCAGGCGTTGCCCGTCGCTGCCTTCGTCAACCGTGATGAGTCGGACCGCAGGCTTGGGCGCTGGCGCCGCCTGGACGGCCGGGGCCGGACCTTGGGGTTTCTTTGCTGCGGCGCTCCGGGCGGGCCGTGCTTTGGCTTCTATAATGCGGCCTGCCATCTGTGTTGTAAGTCGTTGATTCACAAGATTTTATGCGCGGCGCAGAAGGCACCCGTGATGCAGCGGGGCTTTTGAGAGGCAGGTCGCGCCCCAAGGTGGCGCCGGCGGTCTGAGCCAGAAGCCCTGTCAGTGCAGTGAGATTGAACCAGTTGCCGCGCCTCACCGCGTGGGCAACACCCAAACAAGGTTTCCAGTGCGTGGATGAGGGCCGCAAGGCCGGCATCTGCGCCCAGCGTGTTCCAGCCCCTCCAACCGCATGTTGCCCCGCTTCCCCTCCCCGGCTTTCAGCCGCCGCCCCGAACACCGCGCCAATCTTGAGCGCCGGTGGGCCGGGCGTTGCCGCTGGGCCGCAGGGGCGAGCAAAGGCAACCCTGCCGGAGACCCGGATCACGCCCGTGCCAACGCTTCGCGAAGCCACTTTCCAAGCAGCTGATCGCGTCGCCCAGGGCGATTCCTTCCTCGGTTCAACTCACCGCGCGTGCATTGATGCTGCCCCTAGGGCAGCGCACCCACCGTGGAGAGTGAACACCCGATGAAACGCATGCTCATCAACGCGACGCAGCCCGAAGAGCGTCGCCTGGCCGTTGTCGATGGCCAAAAACTAATCGACTTCGAAACCGAAATCGAAGGGCGCGAACAGCGCAAGGGCAACATCTACAAGGCCGTCGTCACGCGCGTCGAGCCCTCGCTGGAGGCCTGCTTCGTCGACTACGGCGAGGACCGCCACGGCTTCCTGCCCTTCAAGGAAATCGCCCGCTCCTATTTCAAGGAGGGCGTGTCCGCCCGTGACGCCCGCATCAACGACGTCATCAAGGAAGGCCAGGAACTGCTGGTCCAGGTGGAAAAGGAAGAGCGCGGCAACAAGGGCGCGGCGCTGACCACCTTCATTTCCCTGGCCGGCCGCTATGTGGTGTTGATGCCCAACAACCCGCGCGGGGGCGGTGTCTCCCGCCGCATCGAGGGCGAGGACCGCGAGGAACTCAAAGAGAACCTCGAGAGCCTGGACTATCCCAAGGGCATGAGCCTGATCGCCCGCACGGCCGGCATAGGCCGCTCGGCCGCCGAGCTGCAGTGGGACTTGAACTACCTGCTCAAGCTCTGGAGCGCGATTGACGACGCCGCCAAGGGTGGCAAGGGTGCCTACCTGATCTACCAGGAGAGCAGCCTGGTGATCCGCGCCATCCGCGACTACTTCCATGCGGATGTGGGCGAGATCCTGATCGACACCGACGACATCTACGAACAGGCCAAGCAGTTCATGGCCCACGTGATGCCGGACACCGCCAATCGCGTCAAGCGCTACCGCGATGACGCGCCGCTGTTCAGCCGCTTCCAGATCGAGCATCAGATCGAGACGGCCTTCAGCCGCACGGTGAACCTGCCCTCGGGCGGCGCGATCGTGATCGACCACACCGAGGCCCTGGTGAGCGTGGACGTGAACTCGGCGCGCGCCACCCGTGGCAGCGACATCGAGGAAACCGCCACCCGCACCAACCTGGAAGCGGCCGACGAAATCGCCCGCCAGTGCCGCCTGCGCGATCTGGGCGGCTTGATCGTCGTCGACTTCATCGACATGGAAGAGGGCAAGAACCGCCGCGAGGTCGAGACGCGACTGCGCGACGCCCTGCGCCACGACCGGGCCCGCGTGCAGTTCAGCTCGATCAGCAAGTTCGGCCTGCTGGAGCTGAGCCGCCAACGCCTGCGCCCGGCGCTGAGCGAAGGCAGCCACATCACCTGCCCGCGCTGCAACGGCACCGGCCACATTCGCGACACCGAGAGCTCTGCGCTGCAGATCCTGCGCATGGTCCAGGAAGAGTCCATGAAGGACAACACCGCCGCCGTGCATGTGCAGGTGCCGGTGGAAGTGACCAGCTTCCTGCTGAACGAAAAGCGCGCCGAAATCACCAAGATCGAGTTGAAGCAGCGTGTCAACGTGCTGCTGATCCCCAACCCGCATCTGGAAACCCCGAACTACAAGCTGGAGCGCCTGCGCCACGACGACCCGCGTCTGGACGCCTTCAAGGCCAGCTACACCATGATCGAGGAGCCCAGCGACGAGGTGGGCATCACCCGTCGTGAAAAGGCCAAGCCGCGCCAGGAGCCGCTGATCAAGGGCGTGCTACCCGACCAGCCGGCGCCGCTGGCCCCACCGCCTGCACCGCCCCCCGCCCCCGCCGTCTCCCCGGCCCCGGCACCCGCCGTCACCGCCGCGGGTGGTGGCTTCTTTGGTTGGATCAAGAGTCTGTTCAGCGCCCCAGCGCCCGCCCCTGCGCCGGCGCCCGCACCGGCAGCCAACGAAGTCAAAGCCAAGAGCGAACGCAATGATCGTGGCGACCGCGGTGGCCGTGGCGACCGTGGCGACCGCAAGGGCCGTGGTGATCGCAACGACCGCGGTGAACGCGGCGGGCGGCGCAACGACGAAGCCCGCAGCGAGCGCGGCGACCGCCAGGAACGCGCCGCACGCCAACAGGAAGGCAAGATCGAAAGCAAGATCGAAGGCCAGAACGGGACCGGCCGCGATGCACAGCGGGAAGGTCAGCGTGATGGCCAGCGCGAAGCTCAGCGTGAGGGGGGTGGCAAGCGCCGTCGCGAACGGGGCGAGCGGGGCGAGCGCCGCGAGCACAGCGAAGCCCAGGCCGCACAAGCCGCCCAGCAACTGGCAGCCCTGCCGGCCACGGCCCAGGAACTGCACGATGCGCCGCCGGCCTTCATTGACAGCAAGGCCCCCGATGCCGATGAGCGCATCGAGCCCCTGCATGGCGAACCCAGCTCGCAGTCCCTGAGTGAAGAGCGTCAAGGGCGCCGTCGTCGTCGCCGTGGCCGTGGCCGTGGTGCCGATGGGGAGACGGGTACGGAGTCGGATGGCGAGGTGAACGTCGACGCCAACGAGCACAGCGTCGAAGCTGCCGAACGCAGCGCTGCCCCGGCAGCGATTTCGGACGCCGAAGTCGGCCGGGTCGAGACCGAAGCCGGCACGCCCAACGACGACTTGGCCGAGGGCCACGAGCCCGAAGAAGGCCGCCGCCGCCGTCGCCGTGGTCCGCGCCGTGAGCGCGAACAGAACGGCGCTGAAAACGGTGCCGTGGTCAACGAATCGGCGCCGCAGCAACTTGAACTGAGCGCTGAAACAGCCCAGGCCGAACCGGCACCGGCCGAAGCGCCCCAGGCTCCGGTTCGATCCGAACTACCAGCGCCCGCCGCCGATGCGACGGCCGCGGTTGTGGAGGCTGCGCCCGCCCCGGCGGCCTACCGCCTTCCTCTGAGCGAATTGCAGCAACTGGCCAGTGGCGCCGGTCTGCAATGGGTTCACTCGGATGCCGCCAAGATCGCGGCGGTGCAAGCCGAAATGGCCGCCGAGCCCAAGCCCGTGCATGTGCCGCGCGAGCGTCCGCCCGTACCGGTGTTGGATCAAGGTCCGTTGATCTTGGTGGAAACCAAGAAGGATCTCAGCCAAGTGAAGTTGCCGTTCGACGCCTAAGCGCCCGGCTCCCGTCTCTAGGCCGCCCCCCATCCGGGGGGCGGCCTTTTTTCTTGCTGTCTCCCTGTGACTTAGTGCCAAGGGTTTTCCCCAATCACTCCCTAGAGTGCGCGGGCTGATCAGGGCCGCTCCCGGCCACTGACATTCCCCCCTCTCGATCCATGACCATCCGCCCCCTGATCCTTGCGGTGCTCGGCACCTTGTTGAGCCCCGCATTCGCCAAGTCGGTTGGCAACAACGCAAGCGTCGACTGCCACCTCGGCGACTCCGGCTTCACGCTGTTGCGCCCGCTGGCCTGCGTCGGTGCCTTTCAAGGGAACCTGACCGGCGAGCTGAGCGACTTCCAGCGACAAACCATGCTGGAGGCCTTCAAGCCCTTCGGCTACGGGCCCACAGGCGGCTGGATTTACAGCAAGAGCGACGCCGAGAACAACGGCGTGTTCGAGGACCTGGGCAAGGACTTCACCCTGGAGTTTGACGACAACAAGCGGGCCAAGGGGCTGTTCGTCATTGGCCTGAAGCAGGCCAACTACTACAGCCTTTACCTGTTTGACGGTGGCAGCACCGGCATCCAGTCGCTGGACTTCAACGTCCGTGGCGTTGTGAGCAAGCAAGTCAATGGCCTGTCTCATGCCGTGTACTTCGGCCCCGCACTGCAAAGCACGCCGCCGGTTCGCCCGACCGGGGGCGGCTCGGTGCCGCCGAACCCACAGCCCGTTCCCGCTCCCGGCGCCTTGCTGCTGGCTGCGACGGGCCTGGGACTGCTGACACTGCGCCGTCGCGGGCGCTGAGCGGCTGACCCCGCGCTCAGCCGGGCAGCGCTTCCAGCGCTGCGTGGTAGCGCGGGTCCACCATCAACTCATCCCAGGGCAGCGGAACGGATTGCGGCAAGAGCGCCAACCGGCGCTGTTCGCTTTCCTCATCCGGCTGCCACTCGCCGCTGGCATGCGCGCTTTGCAGACCGGCCAGCAGGGCGTCGATGGCGGCACCTTCGTCCACCAGCGATTCATTGCACAGCAACACCAGGTCGCAGCCCGCCTGCAGCGCCGCCACCGCGCCCTCGGTGAAGCTGATGGCGCGGCCATCGAGCTCCCGCGCGCCGGCCATCGAGAGGTCATCGGAAAACACCGCGCCGGTGAAGCGCAGGCGCTCGCGCAAGATGTCTTTGAGCCAGCGCGCCGAGAAGCCCGCTGGTCGGGAATCGACCTTGGGGTAGATCACATGGGCCGGCATCACCGAGGCCATCACCCCCGCCAGATGCGGATAGGGCGCCGCGTCGTCCGACAGGATGGCCTTGAGGCTGCGCCGGTCCACCGGGATCTCGTGGTGACTGTCGGCCTTCACAAAGCCATGCCCGGGAAAGTGCTTGCCACAAGCCTGCATGCCGGCCTGGAGCAGCCCGTGCATCAGGCTCTGGGCCAACAAGGCCACGACGCGCGGGTCGCGGTGAAAGGCCCGGTCGCCGATCACCGAGGAGCCGCCATGGTCCAGGTCAAGGACCGGCGTGAAGCTGAAGTCCACGCCACAGGCACGCAGCTCGGCCGCCAACACATGGCCACAGGCCACCGCCGCGGCGCAAGCCTGCAAAGCGTCCTGCATCCACAGCTCGCCCAAGCGGCGCATAGGAGGCAGATGCGTGAAGCCATCGCTGCGACAGCGCTGCACGCGCCCACCCTCGTGGTCGATACAGATCAGCACATCAGGCCGCAGCGCCTTGATTTCGGCCGTCAGCGCGGTCAGCTGGGCACGGCTCTCGAAATTGCGGCCGAACAGGATCAGGCCCCCAGTCAGCGGGTGCTTGAGCCGGCGCCGATCCGCGGCGTTCAGGGTCGTGCCCGCAATGTCCAGGACCAGGGGGGCGTGGGCGGTGGCTTCAATCATGGGCAATCTCTTGAATCAAAACGGTGGCCAGTGCGAACTGGCGTTCATCGGACAGGCTCACCCGCGCCAGCCAGCGGCGCTCGGCCATCCAGCGTGCCAACTCGCCCTGCAGGTGCAGCACGGGCTCGCCCTGGGTGCCCGGCAGGGTCTGGCAGGACTGCCAATTCATGGGTGGGCGCATTCCCAAACCGATGGCCTTGGAAAACGCCTCCTTGGCGGCAAAGCGGGTGGCCAGAAAGGCCATGCCGCGCGGAGCGGAGCGCGCCAGGCGTTCATTGAACAAGGCCAATTCGTCTGGCCCCAGCACCTTGGCGGCGAAGCGCTCGCCTTGGCGCTGCCACACCGAGGCCATGCGCTCGATGCTGCACAGATCCGTCCCCAACCCGACGATCACTGCGCGGCCTGAATGCAAGCCAGGTAGTCGCGCACCGTGGCGGCGTAGCCCAGCTCGAGGGCATCGGCAATCAGCGCGTGGCCAATCGACACCTCCTGCACACCGGGCACGGCGCGCAGGAAGTCGGTCAAGTTGGCGCGATTCAGATCGTGCCCGGCATTGACCCCCAAGCCTGCCGCCAGTGCAGCTTGGGCGGCCTGTGCATAGCGCGCCAGTTGCTCGGCCTGGCCGGTTTGGCCATGCGCAGCGGCATAGGGCTCGGTGTAGAGCTCCACCCGGTCGGCGCCCAACGCGGCCGCCAAGGCCATGGCCTGCGGCAGCGGGTCCATGAAGAGGCTGACCCGCACACCCAGGGCGCGGCACTCGGCAATCAGCGGCCGCAGGCGCTCGGCATCCTGGGGCAAGCTCCAGCCGTGGTCGGAGGTGAACTGGTCGACGCCATCGGGCACAAAAGTGGCCTGGTGCGGTCGCAGGGTGCGCACCAGCTCCATCAGATTGTGGGTCGGGTTGCCCTCGATATTGAATTCGGCATGGGGCCAGGCCTTGAGCAAGGCGGCCAACTCATGCACATCGCTGGCGCGGATGTGACGCTCATCGGGCCGGGGGTGCACGGTGATGCCCTGCGCACCTGCCTGCAGGCAGAGCTCGGCGGCGCGGGTCACGCTGGGGATGCCCAGGTGCCGGGTGTTGCGCAGCAGCGCCACCTTGTTGACGTTGACCGACAGCGCACAACGCGCATCGGCGGAATAGGGAGCCATCAAAGGATTCAAGAGCGAGCCAGAGCGAGAAGGTCGTGGGTCTGATGCAGCACGGAGCGGCTGCGCAGGGCCTGATGGCCAAGATGGTAGTTCAGCAGTCGGCGCAACACCGCCTTGAGGGCGACGCGCTCGCGGGCCACGGCGGCACTGCGCGCCAGTTCGGGCAGGCTCTGGCTCAGGGTGAAAGCCAGCTCCAGCCAGCTGGCCCCACTCAGCCCCGCCACATCGCCCGCCGGCACCAGACCCAACTCCGGAGACAGGGCATAGAGACGCTCGGCCTGCAGGCCGGTTTGCCGCAGGCTGTCCTCGGTCAGATCGGGCAGAAAGCCAAGCTCGCGCAGCAGCGTCAGCTCAAAGGCGCGCAGCCAGGCATCGGGCGCCTCGGGCGCCAGGCTCAAGCCGGCCATCGCATGGGCATAGGGTTCGAACAGGCCCGCAAAAGGCTCGGCGCGCGGCAACAGCCGCATCAGCAATTCGTTCAGGTAGTAGGCCGCCAACAAGGCGGCGCCACGCGGCATCGGATGGCTGGCCGTCCACTCGGCCGTGCGCAGGGTGTGCACCTCAACCGGCTCGGCACCCTTGGGGCGGGTCAGCTGGATCTGCAAAGCCTGCATGGGCAGCAGCACCGCGCGCAGCTGCGAAGTGGGCCGCTTGGCCCCCTTGGCCACCACAGCCAGACGGCCTTGCTCGCGGGTAAAGACATCCAGAACCAGGCTGGAGTCGCTCCAGTCGTAGCTGTGCAGCACATAAGCATGCAAGCTGAGTGACCTCATACGAGCCCTGCCCGCCGCCGGGCCGCCCCAAGGCGGGCAAGCTGACCGCAGCGCGGATCGGCCTTCGCCAGGCACAACGAGTCCCCTGGACTCGTTGCGTCCGGGCTCAGTCCCCCTGGGGGGTGGCGGAGCGCCGGCGCAGACTGGGGGCGCACGTCCTACTCGTAGCCGTAGGAGCGAAGGTGCTCTTCGCTGTCGGCCCAGCCCGAGCGGACCTTGACGAAGAGTTCCAGAAAGACTTTGGACTCGGTCAGACGCTCCAATTCCTGGCGCGCCTCAGAGCCGATGCGCTTGAGGCGCTCACCGCCCTCGCCAATCACCATGCCTTTGTGCGCATCACGCTCCACGATGATGGTGGCGGCAATGCGGCGCAGAGGCACCCGGGCCTTCGGAATGGCAGGCAGTCCGCCTTTACCCTTCTTGGCAGGCACCGGCGCGGGTTCAGGTGCGGCCTCTTCATCCCACTTCTCGATCACCACCGTGCAGCTGTAGGGCAACTCATCGCCGGTCAGGCGGAAGAGCTTTTCGCGAATCAGCTCGGAGGCCAGGAAGCGTTCGCTGCGGTCGGTCAGCGCGTCTTCTTCAAAGAACCAGCTCTGTTCGGGCAGATGCGGCGCCAGGATGGAGAACAGGCGATCGACATCGGCCTGCTTCTTGGCGCTGAGCGGCACGAACTCGGCAAAGGGATGGCGTTCCTGCATGTCCTTGAGCCAGGGCAGCAGGTCGGCACGGCGGTGGATGGCGTCCAGCTTGTTGGCCACCAGCACGGCCGGCTTGTCTTTGGGCAGCAGGCTCAGCACCTTGGCGTCATCCAGACCAAAGCGACCGGCCTCCACCACCAGCAACACCAAGTCCACATCGGCCAAGGCGCCTGTGACGGTGCGATTGAGGTTGCGGTTCAGGGCGTTGCCGTGCTGGGTCTGAAAGCCGGGCGTGTCAACGAACACAAACTGGGTCTGCTCGCGCGTGCGCACGCCGGTGATGCGGTGGCGCGTGGTCTGCGCCTTTTTTGAGGTGATGGACACCTTCTGGCCCACCAAGGCATTGAGCAACGTGGACTTGCCCACATTGGGCCGTCCGACGATGGCGATCAGGCCGCAGCGCTGCCCGGCCGTATCGGCCTCAGACGGGGGAATCGAGGGGGTTTGGTCTTCGGTCACGGAGTGCCTTCGTTCAATCGGGCCAGCAGTTGCGCAGCGGCCTGCTGCTCGGCCGCACGGCGCGAGGCACCGCGACCGGTGCTGGCCAGCCCCAGTTGCGCCACGGCCGCCTCGACTTCAAAAACTTGGGCATGAGCCTGCCCTTGGGTGGCAACGATGCGGTATTGCGGCAAGGCGTGCCGGCGCGCCTGCAACCACTCCTGCAGGGCGGTCTTGGCGTCCTTGGCCCAACGCTCGGCGTCGGCGTCGTCCTGCATCAGGGGCTCGAACTGACGACGCACAAACTGCGCGGCGGCCTCGAAACCCCCGTCCAGATGGATGGCCCCGATCAAGGCCTCCAAGGCATCGGCCAGGATGGAAGCGCGGGCCGCGCCGCCGCCCTTGGCCTCGCCCTCGCTCAGCCGCAAATGGCGCGGCAAACCGAGTTGCAGCGCCAAAGCATGCAGGCTTTCCTCCCGCACCAAATGAGCCCGCATGCGCGACAAGCTGCCCTCGCTAGCCTGCCCCTGTCGGGCATAAAGCAACTGGCTCACCACCAGGCTGAGCACGGCATCGCCCAGAAACTCCAGGCGCTCGTAGTGCTGCGCCGAGTGGCTGCGGTGCGTCAGGGCACGCTGCAGCAGGCGTGCATCGCGAAAGCGATAGCCCAGCGCAGCTTGCAGATCGGTGTTGTCAGTGGCCACGGATCACTTGGATTCGCCTTCGTACTTCAGCAGCAGGAACACCGGCCCGCCCAGCGCGATCTCGCGCTCGTAGGCGAAGGAAATCTTGACCTTGTCGTTTTCCTTGGTGATCTGCAAGGAATTGGGGTCGATCTGAATCGAGTACTCCACGTCCTTGGTGCGCGCAAACTCGGCGCGCGCGGCCGCCACCGTGGCTGGGTTGCTCTGGGCCACCTTGTTGACGGCACGCAGGATGGTTGAGTACTCCATCACCGTCGGCACGATCTTGGCACCCACCACCACGGTGAACGCAATCACCACGCCCCAGAACAACAGACCAAACAGCGACACACCACGCTGGCGCGAAGGAAGACGGCGCATCTTGTGCACTCCAAACAGGGGAAGAGCGAAAGTTAGCGCAAAAACGCGCCGCACAATCTCAGTGGAATCGACCGACCCGCTTGGGATCGCTGAAGTTCATCCAGATCATCACGGCCTTGCCCACGATGTTCTCGTCCGGCACAAAGCCCCAGTAGCGGCTGTCACGCGAGTTGTCGCGGTTATCGCCCAGCGCGTAGTAGTGGCCGGCCGGCACACGGCAAGTCACGCCCTCCAGGATGTATTGGCAATTCTGCGCAAAGGGGAAGGGGCCATCAGCGCGGTCCATGCGGAAGTAGCTGGGGGCGTCGCGGTCCACCAGCATCTGATGCTCGACGGCACCCAGCTTCTCCTTGAACAGCGGGCGCTCCTTCAGGCTGTCCTGGTCGAAATAGGGCCCCAGCGACTCGGTGGCAACCTCCTGGCCATTGATGTAGAGACGCTGGTTGCGCCAGCTCACTTCATCACCCGCAATGGCCACCACACGCTTGATGTAGTCAATGCGGGTGTCCTCGGGATAGCGGAACACCACCACATCACCGCGCTGCACCGGGTTGTTTTCCAGCACCTTCTTGTGGATGACCGGCAGACGCACGCCGTAATGGAATTTATTGACCAGGATGAGATCGCCCACCAGCAGCGTGGGCACCATCGAACCCGAGGGAATGCGGAAAGGCTCGAACAGGAAAGAGCGCAGACCAAAGACCAGCACGATCACCGGGAACAGGCCTGCGGTCCAGTCCAGCCACCAGGGTTGGCGCAGGATGGCACGGCGGGCCGCATCCACATCGATGTTGTCCGCCTTGATGCCCTCGGCTGCCAGCTTGGCGCGGCGCTCACTGTCCTGCTTGACCAGTGCATCGGCTGCGGCACGGCGTTGCGGCAGGAAGACCCAGCGTTCGGCCACCCAGTAGAAGAAGGTCACCACCGACATCAGGAACAGCAGCAACGAGAAGTTGCCAGTCCATTTGTCCAGGTACCAGCCCGCCAGATAAGCCACCAGGCCGGCGTACAGCAGCCCGGTCAAGGCGCTCAGGCCGGGATGCGATTCTTGCGATTCGGGATGGGTCACTCTTCCACCTGCAGGATGGCCAGGAAGGCCTCTTGGGGCACCTCGACGGAGCCGATTTGCTTCATGCGCTTCTTGCCGGCCTTTTGCTTTTCCAGCAGCTTGCGCTTGCGCGTGATGTCACCGCCATAGCACTTGGCCAGCACGTTCTTGCGCAGGGCCTTGATGTCTTCGCGAGCGATGATCTTGACGCCAATGGCCGCCTGCAAAGACACGTCGTACATCTGGCGCGGGATGATCTCGCGCATCTTGGCCGCCACCTGGCGTCCGCGGTACTGGCTCTGCGTGCGGTGCACGATGATGGCCAGGGCATCGATGCGATCGCCGTTGATCAGCATGTCCACCTTGACCACGTCGGACGCGCGGTACTCCTTGAACTCATAGTCCATCGAGGCGTAGCCACGGCTCACCGACTTGAGCTTGTCAAAGAAGTCCAGCACGATCTCGGCCAGCGGCATCTCATAGGTCAGATGCACCTGCTTGCCGTGGTAGCTCATCTGAATCTGCACGCCACGCTTCTGGTTGGCCAGGGTCATGACGGCCCCAACATATTCCTGCGGCTGGTACAGATGCACCGTGACGATGGGCTCGCGGATCTCGGCGATCTTGCCCGGCTCGGGCATCTTGCTAGGGTTCTCAACCTCGATGACCTGGCCGTCGCCCAACACCACTTCGTAGACCACGGAAGGCGCGGTGGTGATCAGGTCCTGGTCAAACTCGCGCTCCAGCCGCTCCTGCACGATTTCCATGTGCAGCAGGCCCAGGAAGCCGCAGCGGAAGCCGAAGCCCAGGGCCTGGCTGACCTCAGGCTCGAAGCGCAATGACGAGTCGTTGAGCTGCAGCTTTTCCAGCGCGTCGCGTAGTTGGTCGTATTCGCTGGCCTCGGTCGGGTAGAGGCCGGCAAACACCTGGGGCTGGATTTCCTTGAAGCCTGGCAGGGCCTCGGTGGCCGGACCCAGGTTATTGGGCAGCTTTTTTTCCAAGGTGATGGTGTCGCCCACCTTGGCGGCGGCCAGCTCTTTGATGCCGGCGATCACAAAGCCGACCTCGCCCGCGTTGAGCTGCTCGCGGGCCTCGCTCTTGGGCGTGAACACGCCCAGCTGATCGGCCGGGTAAACGGCGTTGGTGGCCATCATGCGGATGCGCTCGCCTTTTTTCAGCGTGCCATCCACCACCCGCACCAACATCACCACGCCGACATAGTTGTCGAACCAGGAGTCCACGATCATGGCGCGCAGCGGCGCCTCGACCACGCCCTTGGGCGGCGGCATGCGCTCGATCACGGCTTCCAAGATCTCGTCAATGCCCATGCCGGACTTGGCCGAGCAGGGAATGGCGTTCTCGGCGTCGATGCCGATCACATCCTCGATCTCAGCTTTGGCGTTGTCCGGATCAGCCTGCGGCAGGTCCATCTTGTTGAGCACCGGCACCACCTCGACGCCCAAGTCCAGCGCCGTGTAGCAATTGGCCACCGTCTGGGCCTCGACACCCTGTGAGGCATCCACCACCAGCAGCGCGCCTTCGCACGCGCTCAGCGAGCGGCTGACCTCATACGAGAAGTCCACGTGGCCCGGGGTGTCGATCAGGTTCAGGTTGTAGACCTTGCCGTCGCGCGCCTTGTAGCGCAGCGCCGCCGTCTGGGCCTTGATGGTGATGCCGCGCTCACGCTCGATATCCATCGAGTCGAGCACCTGGGCCTCCATCTCGCGGTCGGCCAGGCCGCCACAGCGTTGAATGATGCGATCGGCCAGCGTGCTTTTGCCGTGGTCGATGTGAGCAATGATCGAAAAATTGCGGATGTGGTCCATGGGGTCCGTGCGAAAGCTCCGGAATCACAAGCACGAAGTGCTTGCAGCGCAGGCTCACATTGCGCAGCAATGTGAAGGGTCGTGAGACCCGGGCCGAAGCTAAAAAAAAGGCACGTCCAAGGGGCAGACGCGCCTTCCAACAAAACATCTGGCAACTGCTTGTTGGGGGGGCCATTGTAGCCAAAAGCCCCCAGCCGGGCGGACCGCTCCTGCGCTCAAAGCCCTCGTTGCAGGTGACCAACACCCCACTTATCCACAGCTTGAACACAAGCCGTCAACAAGGTTTCGCCCTACTCCATCAAAAGAAAGCAGGAATCACGAGGCAACACCCATCATTCCTGCCCGCCAGCAGGCCAATCAGCGCCCAGGTCGCAGCAACACGATGCTGGTGGCCTCGCCGCGCCGCACCACCATGCTGATGACCTTGGCTTTTTCCAGCTTACCCAGCAGGTTCTGAAGTTGACGCGCACTGCTGACCTCGGCGTTGTCGACGGACAAAATCAAATCGCCCTCGCGCAGCCCAGCCCGGGCCGCTGGACCGTCGGCCGCGTCCACCCGCACACCGCCGCGCAGCTTGAGTTCCTTGCGCTGGCTTTCGGTCAGGTCAGAGAGGCTCAACCCGAAGCTGCTCGAACCACGGGACTCGCCGACCTCGGGTCCGCCCCGGGTCGGCGCTTCCTTCAGCTCGGTCACCGTGACCGTCAAATCCTTGTAGGCACCACGGCGGAACACCTGGATGCTGGACTTGCTCCCTGGCCGCGTGGCCCCCACCAAACGCGGCAGATCGGTGGAGCGTTCGATCAACTTGCCGTCAAAACGGGTGATGACGTCGCCGCCTTCGATGCCGGCCTTCTCGGCCGGCCCACCCGACTCAACATTGCTGACCAGGGCGCCTTGGGCCTTGCTCAGGCCAATGGCCTCGGCCACTTCCTTGCTCACCGGCCCGATGGCGACGCCAATGCGTCCGCGCACCACCTTGCCGCTGGCGCGCAATTGGTCCGCCACCCGCATCGCCTCATCAATGGGGATCGCGAACGAAATGCCCATGAACCCACCCGACTGGCTGTAGATCTGCGAGTTGATGCCCACCACCTCGCCCTTCATATTCAGCAGCGGCCCCCCCGAATTGCCCGGGTTGATCGCAACGTCAGTCTGGATGAAGGGCAGGAACTCGCCGGTGTCGCGCGCTTTGGCGCTGACGATGCCGGCCGTTACCGTGTTGTCAAAGCCAAAGTGAAGCGCGGCGCGAAATTTGATGGGGCAGCGCTGCGATAAATGGAAGCGCGCTGAGTTTCGCAGCGGAAAAGGAAATTGCCTGTTGCGCCTACAGGTCGATCTGAGTGAACGGCAGATCGGGGGCCCCTGATTCGATCAGGCTGCCGCGCACGAATACCTTCTGACCCACCGTGGCCTGGCCACGGGCCTGCAGACGGCCACCGTCCGGCAGCTCCACGGTGGCCAGCTCGCCGTCCGTTGCGATCACCTCGCCCCACAGCAAGGATGGGCCTGCCAGTAGGGCCTTGAGCCCAACATAGAGGTTGTCAGACATGGGTCTCGACTCCCAAGGTCTGCCAGGCCTGCTCGTGTGAGGCCTCAATATGCAGGCTGCGCACCAGACCCAGGCGAGTGGTGCCGCCGTCGACATAGCGCAGCAACTTTCCAGGGCGGACCAGACCGAGTTGCTGCAGCGCAGGCAAGCGCAGCGAGATCATGGCCTGGCGCCCCCCTTCGCCCAGGATTGCTCGGCCGCGCTGGCGCAGAGCTGGTACATCCGTCACCAGCGGATCGACCACCATGGCCGCCGGCAGATCGCCGGCCGTGCTCGCCAGCGTGATCTGACCAAGTCGCCCGCCGATCTGCCCGCCCGCCACAAACACCCGGTTGTACGCCGGCTTGTCCAGCCACCTGATGTCCTCCACGCTGACCAGGTCGGCCGGCAGCTCGATGTCCGGCACCCGGCTGGACCAGTCGCGCGGCAGCACTGGATAGCGATGCCGCACCAGCAGCGTCGCCTCGGTGGCATGGGGCTGCACGTAGCCACCGGCCGCCTGGGCAATCGTCAGCACGGCATCCATGGGTGAGCCTTGGAACGACCAGGCGCCCGATGGCAGCAGCCAGTCATCCAATCCCCAATCGACCCCCCAGCCTGACGGCACCCCGTTGGTCAAGAGCGCCGCAGTCGCTGCCTGGGCCGCCGTCTGGTCTGCGCCGTTGAAGAACGACATTTGCGCTGCGTAGGGCGCCGCCAGCACCGCATTGCGGCCTCGCCCCCGAATCGTCAGCTCGGTCCGTCCGAATGAACGGCGCTGCGAAATGCCCTCAACCAGCACCCGAAAGCTCATGCCATTGAGATCCAGCTGAAGTTCGGTCGGCCCCGTCACGCCTGGCGTCAGCAGCGGCAGTGCCTGGGCCGAAGCCGATGCGCTGAACCCCCAGGTCCACGAATCCACATCCAGAGAGACCGCGACGGAGCGAGCCGGAATCTGTACCCCGTCCGCCACGCGGGTCAGAGAAAGCGTGTTGGCGACCATGTAGACCCTCCGAACGGGTATCGATACCGTGGCGGCAGGGCCGCCTCCGGCAGAGCAAGTGAACAGCAGCGCCGGGCCACCTGGCAGTTTGGTGAAGCGCAGATGCGGGCTGGGCAAGTAGCAAGGCACTCGCCCCGAGCCCGGGGGTAGCGGGCGGTACTTGCCAGCAGGCGGGCGCATGGCTTCCTGGTGGGTTGCCTGCCGGTAGCGCCGCATCGGGGCCGCGCTGGCCGAGCCGTGTGCCCAGCCTGCGCGGCGCGGCTCGGCGGCCTGGTCGACCGCGCGCAAGGCCGGGCGAGCGTGCCGCAGCCGCTCCTGGTGCGACCCCACGCGAGGACGCGCGGTGACGCGGGCCGCCTCCTCGTGGGTTGCGGTGGCGCGGGGTCGAATGCCGCGCAGCGTCTCCGCGTGGCGCCCCGTGGTGTCGGTGCGAACGGGCACAGCCGCCGAATGCACGGCGCCGGCTTGTCGGCGGGCCGGCAGCGCCGCCTGGTGGCCGGCCCGCGCGGGCTGCTGCAGGGCCAGAGCGGGGGTGTGCCGGTTCGCTCCTCCGGCCTGCGCCCGCTGCGTCAGTTGATGGGCGGACTTCGCGCCGGCTCCCGCTGCAGCTTGCGCGCGCTGGTGCTCGGAGCGCGAGGCGCCTGCCACCGGTCGCTCGGTCAGAGAGTCGAACGACACCGTGGCAGCCACGCCGGGATCGCCCAGGCTGACCGAGATCGTGGCGTCGTTGGGCGGGCCGACGACCGCAGACAGCCCAGGGTCGCCAAGGGCCAGCGATAGCTCGGCGTCAAAGGTGAGGCCAGAGAAGACCGCCGCCCCGGCGGAAAACCCAGGGTCGCCCAGGGCCAGAGCGAGCGATGCTTCGTAGGCCCGCCGCACCTCGGCAGAGAAGCCCGGTGCGCCCAGGGCCAGCGATAGCTCGGCCTGGACCAGCGGGCCGTCCAGCTCCCCAAAGACCAGCGGCACCGGCCCCGGCGTGGGGTACGGCGCCTTTTTGAAGCGGAGATCCGCCTCGAAGGCCATCAGGTGAACTCAGCAACCGTCAGGCGCACGGCGCCCCCGGCCAGCAGGGCCGTCGTCAACAAGCGGATCGGGGCACCCCCGGTCATGTCGCTCACGTCGCAGTCCAGGGCGGCCGTGCCGTCGCCGTTGATGACTCGCGCCCAGGTGGCGGTGCCGTCCAGCAGCACCAGGGCGTCGGCGGCCGGCGCGAGCACCAGCTTGTTGGACACAAGGGAGCCGGGCGGGTCGGCCAGCGAGATCGCGGCAAGGACATTGGTCAGCGCGCCGCCGCCCGCAGGCCGCGTGCCGTCCAGCAGCAGGACCTTGGCCGCAGCCGGGCCGCGCTCCAGGAATAGCAGCGTGCCGGCGAGTCGGTCGTTGTTGTGCTCGGGGGAGATCCAAGGGGCGGTCATGGCATGGGCTCGGGCATGAGGTTGTCGGCGATCACGGCGCGGTAGTGCCCTTCGTGGTCGTAGCTGACCGCGCTGTATCGCTGCGTCCGGTCGAGTTCGGTGAAGACGTAGGCGCCGGTCGTGGCGTCGCTCCAGGTCTCACCTACGAGAAGCCCGTCGATGTCGCGGAACAGCCGAACGCGGCGGGCCAGGGGCTGGTCGGGGGAACCGTGCGCTTTCACGGTGCCGATGACGCGGCCCGTGCCCCCGGGCTTGAGGACGTTGGCGCCCATCGGCCCGGCCAGGTAAGAGACGGGCGGGGGCGAGGCCTCAAAGATTCGCAAAATCTCGCCGGAGGGGAGAAGGCCCAGGTCGGGGTTCACGAAGCCGTCAGCGTCGTCATAGACCTCGATGGAGTGGATTTTCTGCGTCGAGTCCCGCATGAAGATGCCGAGGGACTCCAGCGCCGTGCGGGGGTAAGTGGGCAGCGCGACCGTGGCCTGGACCGCGCCGCCTCGCTTTACCCGCAGCCACCG
The DNA here is from genome assembly GCF_005952805.1 of Inhella inkyongensis. Taxonomy (GTDB): domain Bacteria; phylum Pseudomonadota; class Gammaproteobacteria; order Burkholderiales; family Burkholderiaceae_C; genus Inhella; species Inhella inkyongensis. Next base: position 1,260,056 of record NZ_CP040709.1, on the reverse strand, counting down.
CGTCGGGATCGTTGCGCCCGACGCCGCAGTCAGCAAGAACTCGTAGACGTGCCGGGCCCCCTGCCCCTCGTAATACACGGTGCCCGCGTCGTTTGTCGCAAACCCCACCGGGGAGCCATCGCTGCCCGAGCCGAAGTGCAGATAACCGCCTTCTGCAGACACGCCGGCCATGCTCCAGGCCGTCCGTCCGACGAATTTGAAGGCGGGGCCAAAGCCCGAGGAGGAACTGCCGGCGTTATCGGCGGACACGTGCTCGACGTCCAGAAGCACCCGCACCGTGGCTGCGACCGGCGCGGTGTTCAGCCGCCACACTGCGTTGTACCCGTCCTTGGTGAGCAGCGCCGCCTTGGCCGCGCCGTCGTAGGAGGCCGTCAGCGTGCCGTAATCCGTCAGCGTCGTCGCGAAGCCGCCCGGAATGCCAGTCTCGAAGGACTCGGAGAAGATCAGCGCCACGGCGTCAGGCCCACGGTCCCGTTGCGTCGAAGGCGTAGCACCCCCGGGGGCTAGTCGGGTATCCCGCCGTCATGAACAGCAACTCCCGACCGGGCAGCGCCGATTGCCCGGGGACCCGGACGCGGTGGCCGATGGAATGCACTGCCGCCATCGGCACATAGCGGAAACCTCGCATGTACCCCCGCAGGTTGGCCCCATCGTCCCCCAGGGCCATTCGGGAGACATACACGCCGCTGTCTGCGTAGTTGGGGAATGCCAAGTGGCCGACATAGTTCGCCCCCGACGAAATGCTCTGCGAGGTGGTCTGCAGCAGGGTCTGACCCGCCCGAACCATCGGCGTAGCGCCCCCGACCCCCACCGCACGCCGCGCGGCTGTAGTGGCCGACGAATAGCCGTGCGTCCAGTCCAAGGTGTCGGATTGGTCGCCCGGCCCGCTGCCGGAACGGTCCGACACGCCGCCTGCGATGGCGCACCGGTAGGCGTCCCCCGCACGGACCGGCTCGAAGTCCCCGAACATCCCCAGCGGCACCGACGACCCGGGGTAGCTGCTGTTGTATTCCGCCGTGTAGTACATCGTTCGCCCATCGCACACGACCGCCCAGTTGCGCGGGCTGGCGCTGCCGCTGTTCGATTTGGCCCACCACTGGCCGCCCGGGATTAAGGAGTCCGTCGGGAACGGGCCGGTGCCGGTGTTGACGTCGGTCATCGCCTCAAAGCCACGAACCCGCGCGTTCTGGGCGGCGGTGTCATCCACACGTAGGTAAAACCGCGTCCCTGCCGGGTCAGTTGGTCGGTAGGCCGCGAGGTTCGCCCCGCTGAACGCCTTCGCCCACCCGGCCGGCGCAGCCTTGTGCGTGATCGTGCCGGTCGCGGCCTGATTGGCGATCCCAGTCGCGTCAAAGGTGTAGCTCGCGCCCGTCACGCTCAGCACGCGTTGTTCGCCGTTGACCGAGCCGCCCGACACCGTAGCCCCGGCGATCAGCGCCACCGAACCCACCTCAAACGGGTGGCCGGCCGCCCGGGTCACGGTCGCCACGCCCCCGGAGATCACGAGGGAGTCGACGCTGCCGGTGCCGAACCCGTTGACCAGGCAGGCGTCGAGCACAGCAATCAACGCGCCGGCCGTGCCGCTCAACACGGGGGCTCCCGGCATCGCGTTGTGGAAGATTTTGACGGTGGTGTCTGCAGGCATGAGGGAGCTTCCTTAGGGGCGGTCCACGTCGCCGCGAACCAAAAGGGTGAAGTCGTCTTCGACCACGGTTTCGGGCCCTTGCAAGATCGTGCGGGCCACCCACACCGGGACCACGGCGCCGACGGTGTTGAAACGGAGCACGTTGCCGGCCGACCAGCCCAGGCCCCAGCCCGCGGCGGGGATCGTGAAATAAGGGGTGCCCGTGGCCGGGTTGAGCGGCGCGCAGTCCGCGCCCGTCGAGCCCGTGGCGATCACGCCGACGTGCTCGCCCATCACCGTAAAGGACGTGCCCGACGACTCGAACCGCACGGCCCAACGCTCGGTCAGCGCGCCCAGGTTGTTCACCGTGATCGGGTGCAGCGTCTCGTTGAATGTGCCCGTGGCGTTCGCGCCGATCGGGGCGTCCGCCCAGGCGCCGGTCCAGGTCACTTGGTCGAACGAAGGCAGCGCGCGGGCCCGCACGTCGCCTGCGACCAACGCGCTGGAGATGTAGCTGCCGGGGACCGGGTAGACGTGGGTGCTGGGCCGGGTGAAGCTGATTTGTCCGTTGATCTGGGCGTCGCTGACCAACATCGTGTCCTCGATGCGGTGCTCCACCGTAACGGGCTGAGCCCACCCGGTCGTGTCGACGATTTGCACCAGGCCGGCGTCCAGGTCGGCGGTGTAGCCGGTGTCGATCACTTGGTCTGCCGCGTCGATCAGGCGCACGCGCGACAGTCGAGTGCGGCCGCAATTGATCGTCTGTCCGTTGCTCAGCGTAGCCGGCCCCACGGTGCCGGTGTGCCCCAACACGGCGAACGAACCCTGGCGGAAGATGGGCACACGGCCGTCGGCAGGCAGCCGAACAGGGCTCAGGCCCAGGATGGCCGGGTCGAGCGGCAGGTAGCTGTAGCCCACGGCGTTGTATCGCAGCGTGTCGGCGGCCACCGCTTCAAGGGCGATCTTGGTCACGCCCGGCAAGCCCATGTGCGAGACGTCAACGATGAACGGGTCCGTGGCCGGGTTGCGCTCGGTGCGGCGGCCCCAGTACACCTCGACCAGACCGGCCTCGTAATCGACCTTGGCGAACACGCCTCGCGAGCCGTCGACCAGAGGCGACAGAGTGGCGGCAGAACCAGTGCTGATTTCGCCCGCAGGGTTGGCGCTCACGCTGAACGCCGTGCCGTCGATGTAGTTGCCCGCGAGGTTGAAGCCTCCGCTCACCAGGGGCGAGACGGCCGTGCGGAAGGTCGCCGTTGCCACCTCGGCGTCATAGGCCGGGCTGGAGGGCACGACCACAGCGGCCACACCGCTGACCGTGGGGTTGGTCACTGCCCCCCATTCCGTGATCCGGGCCAGGCCCTGGTGCGGGTCAAAGGTGCCGACTTGCGTACCGATCCCCGTTTCTGCGTTGACGTTACGCAGCACCAAGTCGCCCACGATGTCGTGCCGGTTGCCCCCGAGCTCAAAGCCCCTTAGATCCGTCCTCTGGCCCGGCAGGTAGGCCGAGGGGTAGCCCAGGCCCATCCCGACCTGCACTCTGATTTCTAGGGCGTCGACCGTGATTTGCTCGGTCTGGGGCGTCTCCGCGCCCGCCACGGTGTACGCCACTTGCGCCAGCTCGCCAGAAAAGCTCACGTCCTGGTTGCTGCTGGCCGTCTGCACATCTAGCACGCCGTTCGGCCCGGCCGCGTAGAGGCGGTACGTGACCGGCATCGCCGCCATCGTCTTGACGAGGCTGAGCGCGCCCGTGTTGTAGTCCAGGCTGCCCATCACGCGCACGGTGTCGCCGTGGCGCATCATCACTACGCCGGCCCCGTCGTCGTAGAGGCCCACGCTGACGTTCGTCCCCGTGCTGTTGTAGGGCGGCTGCCCGTTCACCGTGAACGAGAAGAAGGCCATCGCCTTGAACGAATTGGGGGCGACGTTGGGTCCAAGCGTGTGCGTGCGCGTGGCGCCGGCGTCGGTCAGCGCCACAAAGGGCAGAGACACGGCGCTCACCTCGCCGATGCTCAGCGTCAGGACCGTCCCCTTGGGCGGCAGCATGACGGGCTGCCAGTAAACCCTGCCCGAGGCGTACTCGACGTAGCCGCGCGCCGCGCCGACCAGGCCGCGTGCGCTGTTGTCGGTCGCGGAACGGGCCGTGCCATCGTTCCAGGTGATGGACACCGTGCCGGGCTTGATCGGGCGCGGCGTCGGCAAGGCCAGTGTCAGGCCCGCGCCGTTGTTGACTCGCGTGCTGGGCGGCAGCACCTCCGGCGCTCCGCCGCTCGTGCCCGTTGGCTCTGGGATGGGCCGCACCTTGCTCGCCGTAGCCCAGGTGTAGACCACGGCCGTACCCACATCAGGCATAGCCCCCAGCGTCACGGCCACGGTGCCCGTGGCGGGGTTCAGCGTGCCGGCGCCATAGCTGCTATCAACGCCGCGCAGTGCGCCCGAGCCGTCGTCGGCCAACTCGTACCAGCGGCCCAAGGCCCGATAGCTGACCCGCAAGGACGCCGCCACGGGCACGGGGTCCAGGGAGATGGTGTAGCTCATTCGTTGGCTGGCCTGCGTCACGCGGTCCGCCCAGCTTCGGTTCACCAGGGCGGGGATCGCCGCCACGGTGTAGCCCACCGTCTGCGTGCCGCCCGACTCGCCAAACACCGAGGTCGCCAGGGTCAGCACCCCGTTTGCATAGTCCACTTGGCCGACCTGGGTCGAGCCATTGACCAGCAGGCCGCCCTTGTCGACCAGAGTCGTCCCCGCGCGGGAAACCGTGAGCGTGCCCGGGGTGATCGCACCGCCCACGTAGAGCGGCTTGCCGACGGCGAAGATGGAGGTCACGGCGCGGCTGACCGCCTTGCCCGAGGACACCGGCAAAGCGAGTTGCTGGTTCATCCGGGCGTCGGCGATGGGCACCTCAATGCGCGTGCTGGGCACGAGCTGGGTAAAGATGCTTTGCGCCCGCGCCGAGAAGTCGCCAACGGCAACGGGCGAGGCCAGGGGCACGCAGCCGTAATAGCGCGAAGCGTCGGCCACGATGGTCTCGCTGACTTTGGTCCGGCCCGAGTAACTGAGGTTGCTGTCTACCTGCTTGGCATCGAACCCGGGGAAGTCCTGGGCGAGGCGGTCGCTAAGGCTGAGCACAACCTGCGTCCGCTCGAAGTGCTGCAAGGAACCGGTCTCGGTCGACGAAAAGGCCCGCTTGGTGGCCGTGACGCCCGTCACCCGCACGAACTGCGAGAACTCATTGATCGCCCCGATGTTCTTGGTCAGCACGAAGGTCGAGCCGACGGTCGGCGCGGGCACCTCCTGGCGCTGCAGCAAAGTCACGCTCATCTGGCCGGCGATGTGGTCGCCAAACAAGAAGCCGCTATAGGTGGCACCTCGGGCCAGGTAGGACTCCATGCGCGAGGCCGCTGCGTCGCGCCGGTCGAAAGCGTCGCCCGTGGTGAACAGCGTCGCGGACACACGCGGATCTTTGAAGGGCTCCGCGACGATCAGGTGGCACCCAAAGTAGCCGTCCGTGTTGGCCGTTCGCACATGCGCGAAGAGCTTGCGCAAGTTGACCCGGCCGCCTGCCCGGTCCAACTCGGAGATGTCGGCAAAGACCCCGTTGCTGCCGGCGTCCGGGATCAAATGGGGCGACGGAGCTCCGCCGCCCTCGGGCACGTCGTCCATGACTTGCGAGGCGACGAGCTTGATGTCTCCGGCTTGGATGGTCATTCGTTAAATCTCCATGAACCGCAGCGTGGCGGTGTAGGCGTCATCGGGCGCCACGTCGGCAAAGTGCTGCACGGGCCTGGGCTCCAGCGCACCGTCTTGATGGCGCCAGATCACCTGGCGGGCCAGGCCGCGCAGGGTCAGAGTCAGGGCTTGGCCAGGCAACTGGGCCCAGACCTGCAACTGCTGCAGCGCCGCGCGGCTGATCCAGCTCGACTTGCCCTCTTCCGGCGGTTGCAGGGTGATGGGACGGCCAGCCTGGCGCGTTCCGAACTGGACGATCAGCGCGCCGGTCAGCGAGTGCTCCACGGTCTGTGTCACCGCGCTCCAACTCAGCTCATCGGCCCAGTACAGGTCAGCCGGCAAGTCCACCAGGGTGATGCCGTCGCTCAACGTAATGGTCATGGGCCTGATCTACCTTTGTCCGCCGCGAGTTGCTCAAGGAGCTTGGCTAGAGCGTCCTGGTCCTGCGGGCTCGACGTGTTCACCGTGAAAGAGCGACCGCTGCCCAGGTTCACCACGGTCTGATAGACGGGACCCTGCTCGGCTCCGGCTTGGCGACCTCCCACGCGGCCGCCCAGAGCGCCGCTCTGCGCCTGTTCAAGTGCACGCCGAAACACCTCCACCCAGGCGGCGTCATCTCGGCGACCCTCCAACGTGACCGAGCCGGGCTGGCCCAATGCCTGGTTCGAGACCGCGACTCGGTAGGCATTCAGCAGTGCGGGGATCTCGTCGGCGGTGAACTTCTCGCCGCGCTCCAGTCGCGACCGCACATCGAAGTTGTAAGAGGCGTCAACAGGACCGCCTTGTTTGGCCAGGTTTGCGCGCTGCTCGGCGTTGCGGTTGTTCTCGTCGTACCCGTAGTCGTCCCAGCTTCCCGGCGTGATCCCGCTTGCTCCGCCCGGCCGAGTGCCATCCGCATTGCGTGTCACGTTGCCCATGGCATCGGTCAGCGCACCGACGCGACTTAAGGCCTCGGCCATCGCGTTGCTGGCCTGCAGAACCGCCACGCGGCCTCGGTTCATGCCGGAAACGATGCCATCGCCTGCGCGCCGCCCAGCCAGGTTCACGCGGTACATCGCCGCTTCGACTTTCAGCGCTTCGCTTACGACGCCTGCATTGGCGGCAATGGCCTTCTCCGCATAGGCGCGAAAGGCTTCTTGCACGTCAACCGGGGCGGCCGTCCCTGAGTCTCGGATGAACTCAAAGGCCCGCTTCGCCTCGTCGGCCGCGCTGCTCAAGCTTTCCTGGCTGCGCACGCCAAGAAGCTTCATGGCCTCCGTCACACTATTGATGCCTGGCTTAGCCTCGTCCATCTTGGACTTCAGCTTCTCAGCCTGCTTGGCGGCCTGCTCTAGTAGTCCATCGGTGACTTGAGTCCCCAGCTCTTTACGCAGTGACTCGATTCGCTGGCGAACGGCTTCTAAAGCTCTTTCGCTGTCTGCTGTCTGAATGGCACGCGACAAGCCAGCGGAAAGTGCCAAGCCGGTATCGACGCCTTGCGCCTTTAGGCGATCAAGCCCACGAACCATAGCTTCGACATCAGCCAGAGCCAGCGTTGCCGCTTTGGACATGCCACCGCTGATCTGCCCAAAGTCCAAGCCCGTCCGTCGAATGGCTTCGCGCAGGCCTGCATCCAGTGCCTGCTGCATCTGGGCTACGCCTCGCTCCACGCCACCAAAAGCCGACCTGGCCATTCGCTCAAAGTCAGCCAAGTTTTGCCCAGCCAATGCCTTCGCCCATGCCTCCTGCACTTGCTCTGCGCTGGCCAGGCCCTGAACTCGCAGCCGATCCAGAACGCCTGCCGCGTCGCGGACGCCCAGGTGCTTGCTCAGGTCAAAGCTCTTGCCGATGTCACCCAGAGCAGCGTCGGTGGTCTTGCCCTTCTTGATGAGCTCGTCGAAGTCCAGCAACAGACCCTGTGCCGCCTTGCTCAAGCCGAACTTGGCCAGGGCGGCCGCCTTGTCAGCCTCGATCTGCCGGTCTCGCGCCTCTTTTTCGCGTTCGGCCGCTTCCGCCGCCTCACGCTCCTGCGCCATGCGGCGCGCCTCAATCTCTTCCAGATTGCGCAGGCCTTGCGCCTTGAGCGCCAGCTTGGCTGCCAGCTCGCCGAGGTCCTTGGCATAAGTGGCCGTCAGAGCCACCAGCCCAAGGGGACCGCCAATGAGGCCCAGCAGACCTCGACCCGCATTGACCACGCCGCCCCAGGCCGTGGCCAGCAGCCCGGCCTTTTGCACGGCGCCCACCTTGGCGGACTCGGCAGCCGCCATCGCACCCGCCAACTTGGTGGTCTCGGCCACTAGGCCGGCCGTGGCCACGGTGGCCAGCCTGGCGTTGCCGGCCCAGGTCAAAAAGCCCTGGGTCAGGCGCAGCAGCCCTACCGCCAGCGCCCCTTGGCCCAGCGTGATTGCCGCCCCGGCGATCTCGTTCAAGTGGTCGGCCAGGAACTTGAGCCCCTCGGCCAGCTTTTGCGTCGCGCCGGTGCCCCGGTTCAGGTCGCCCACGAATGCCGACCAGGCGGTGCTCACGTTCTGCAGCGCGCCGCTCACCGTGGGCGGCAGCTTGGCGAACTCGGCCGCCACGGCCTCTGACTGGCCGCGCAGCGCCGCGATCACGGTCGAGCTGGTCAGGCGGCCCTGTTCGGCCATGGCGCGCAGCTCGCCCGTGCCCACGCCCAAGCCGGCGGCCAGGGCCTGGGCCAGGCGCGGGGCCTGCTCCATCACCGAGTTGAATTCATCGCCGCGCAGGGTGCCGCTCTGCAGGCCCTGGGTCAGCTGGGTGATGGCCGCCTTGGCTGCATCGGCCGAGCCCCCGGTGATCTGGATGGCCTGGTTGATGGTCTGCGTCAGCGCCAGCGCCTGGTTCTGGCTCAGGCCCAGCTCTTTGCCGGCGGTGGCCAGCTTAGTGAACAGGGTGCCGGTGGCCTCCAGGTCGCTGCGCGTGGCCATGGCCACCCGCTGCACGCCTTCCATGGCCTGCTGAAAAGCCGTGCCATCGCCGGTGACTAGCTTGATGCGAGCGCCCAATGAACTGAAGGCATCCGCCGTCTGCACCGCGTCCTTGATCATGCCGCCCAGCACTCCACCGCCCGAGAGCGCCAGGTAGGCGCTCTGAACGCGCTGCAACTGGGTGCTGATGCTCTGCACTCCCTCGCCCACCGCGCGGTGGGTGCGCTGCATCTGTTCGCCGGCTGCCCCCGCCGCGCGGGCGGTGCCAGCCCAGGCCGGGGCCAAGGCTTCGGCGCGGGCCCGGGCCTCCGCCAGCTCGGTGTTCAGCCGCGCCTGAGCGGCTTGGGTCTGGCTGGCCGCAATGCCGTGCTTTTGCAGCTCGGCCACGGCGCCGGCCTGGGCCGTCCTCTGTGCCTGCAGGCTGGCGCGAGCCTGCTCAGCAGCACTCTCTAGGCGTTGCAGATGGGCGGCGGCCTGGGCCGTAGGCGGGCCGGCCTGGCCGATCTGCTGCGCGAAGTCGCTGGCCTCTTTCTCGGCCTGCTTGAGTGCAGCGCTGGCGCTCTGCACCTCGCGCTTCAGCTGCTCAACACCCGCAATGGCCGCTTGCTGCTGCCCCAGCTCGCGCAGTTTGGCCGCAGCGGCCTGGGCTTCCTGCTTGAGCTCGCCCTCCAGCACCTTGGCCATCTCGTCCAGGCGTGCGGTCAGTTGCTCGACCGACTCTTTGCCTTGGACATCGGCGTCGATCTGGATGCCGAACTTCACGTTGCTGGCCATGGGGCTTTGCTCTCACAATGCGGGCATGTTTCGCCTGCTGTTCGTCTTGTTGGGTTTAAGCCTTCTCGGCTTCAAGGGCTCGGCCACATTGGGTTGGGCCCTGCTGGGTCTGACTGCAGTGGTGTGGGCGGGGTGGGTAGCCCAATTGCTTTGGGCCATTGCCACCCACGCTCCGCCAGCAAGGCGCTGAGTTACTGCATTCGCACCTTGAAGAACTTGCTGGTGCCCGCGCCCGTCTTGGTGGGGTCCAGCAGCACCTCGCCCTCGATGTCCAGTTCGGCAAAGTCGTCGTTGATCAGGCCCCAGCTCTTGAGTGCGCCCGTCTTCACGCGGTGAAGCTCCACCGTGTTGGCGGCACCCTCCATGGCCTCGTTCACGCCGGCAAACAACATCTCCAGCGTGGGTGCCGCTTCGGTCAGGGCCTCGATCACGTCGTAGCCGCCAAAAGCGTAGTCCACCGTTAGGGCGTCGCCGTCGGTGATGCCAGTCGCGCTGTCCAGCACGAACAGACCCTCGGGACGCACCTCGTAGTTGCCAGCCGCCGCAATCGTCACGGCCGCCTTCTTGAGCACCACGACGCTGGGGTTCAGGTGTGCCAGCTTGATCAGGCCACCCTTGTAGCCGGTGACAGCTTCGCCCGTCACCGTGCTACTCACCACGGCGGCCGTGTTGCCAAACACCACCCGCGCCAGGTTCACCGGGTTTAAGTCCTGCAACTTGGCGCTCATGGTCACCGAGTCGATCCGGTTGACCTGGGCACGGTTGCCACCGCCACCCCGGCTGAAGTCCTTCTGCTTCTTGATCTCCTCTTCCACATTCAAGATCAGTTCGGCGATGCCGCCGATGGACTGCAGCGGTGCGGCGCTGCCAAGCAGGCGGGCATAGACCACGCCAGCGGTCATGGTGGGTCGAAAAATTCGGGTGGTCAGCATGGGAAGCCTTTCAGGTAGGCGGTTGGAAGATTCAGGTCGGCGCCTTGAGCACCAACTCGGTGCTGAAGGCCAGCGGCAGGTATTGATGGCCGGCCTGGAAGCGCGGACCGGGCGCAGCGCTCAGGGCCAGCGGCTTGGCGGCGCTGGGAGGCTGCCAACCCATCAGGGCCTGCATCACCTGGCCGGCCAACAGTCCAGCTCGGCCGCCGGCTTCAGCACCGGCCTTGAGCGCACGCACATTGCGCGTGGCCACCACCACCAGCCAGGTCTGCTGCAGGCGGGCGACTTTGCCGCGTTGCTCAAGCACCTGATAGCCCTGGTAGATCACATGCACGGCCGGGCTGAGCTGGCGCTCTTCGGTCACGCCGGCCAGGTCGGCCGCGCCCAGCAGGTGCAGGCCCGGTTGGGTGCCGCTCAGGCTGGCGCGCAGGCGCTCCAGCAGCTCGGCTTCCAGCGCCCAGAAGTCCACGCTGGCCATCAGTAGCGGTCCCAGTCAAAAGCCTTTGCTGGGGTGCGGGCCACGCTGCGGCCGGCTGGCTGAGCCACCTCGGTATCGGCCTCGCCCAGGCTCACCTGGCCCTTTGCCAGGGACATCAGGTAGTCCTCGGCCCATTGGGCGCCCTTGCGGATTTCCTCAGGCACGGTGGTGCCGTACAGGCGCTTGAGCGCGATGGTGGCCACCACGGTGGGCAGGTCGGAACCCGCTACCAGCGCAGGCGCCAGGGGCATGGCGGTGCGATAGCGCGGGAACAGGTGCGTGTCGGCGTGGCGGCTGGCCAGCTCCAGGGCGGCGGTCATGCGCGTCACCGCACCATCGGCGTCGGCCTGGGCGGCCAGGCCATAGGCGCTACGGTCACCCCCTTGCACCGTCAGGCGCAGCAGTTCGCCGTCGACCAGCGCGCTGGTCGAGCCGCGCTGCGCCAGCTCGTCCCAGCCGCCGGTGGCGGCGTGGAGCAGGTGCTCAAGGGTGGCGTAGGCCATGGCTCAGTTCAGTTCGAGCTCAGCGCAGGATGCGGATGAACTCGCCCGCCGCCGTGGCCGCATCGCGGGCCACACCGCACACCACCCCGGTGGTCTTGGTGATGGCGCGGCCGCTCGCGTCGGTTTCCACCTCGGCGCCCACCGCAATGGCGGCACCGGCTTCCACCAGCAGCTCGCCATGCGTGTTCACCGGCGTCTGCTCGCCGTTGTCGGCGTTCACGGCGGCCACGCCCAGGGTGCGGGCACCGGCAGCGGGCACGCCACCGGCAAAGGTCACAAAGCGCAGCTTCGGCAGCGCGGCCACGGCCAGCACCGTGGTGGTCAGCAGGATCTTTTCGGTCTTCATGGGGGCTTACTCCTGGGACTCGGTGTCAGCGGGCGCCTGGCGCACGTCCAGACGAACGTCGAGGCCTCGGGCTTTGGCTTCGGTGAGCTCGATGGCATCGCCGCTCTCGTAGCGCTCGCCGTCGAGCAGGATGGGCGTGCCACCCACCCGGTAGGTCTGGGTGGCTGGGGCTTCGCTGGCGCCTTGCGACGCGGTCGGGTTCTTCTTGGCCATGAGGACTCCTTTCAGTGCGGCGGGCGGGCCGGTTAAGCGCGGGTGTTGCTGACCAGGTAGCCGGCGTCGGCACCCAGCAGGAAGGGGCGGAAGATGTCCGTGTTGCGGATCAGCTCCACCTTGCCGTCCTCGGTGCGGGTATCCACCACCGGCTGGCCCTTCTTGCGCAGCGTGTAGCCAAAGCTGGGCTCGTAGGGGCTGCGGGGCGAGCTGCCGGCACCGGGCACATAGGCCAGCACGGCGGTGTCGCCCCAGATGTCGCTGGTCACGCCGGCATCGTTGGCCTGCACGGCGCGGCCCACCACGATGTTCTCGATCTCGAAGATTTCCTTCAAATCGGCGATCTGCACCAGGCGCGGGCGGGTGTCGCTCAAGATGGCCTTGAGCTGCGGATGCTTCTTGAGCAGGCGCCAGGTGTCGTAGCCGATCACCATGGTGTTGGGCTCTTTGACGATCTTGGCGCGAATGGCGGCCTTGGCGTCGCTGATCACGCCCTCGGGGTCCGAGGCCGGGTCGCTCCAGCAACTGGCGCCCGCCAGCGTGATCTTGTTGCCGGCGCCGTAGTTGGCGGGGTTCTGGGCCATGTCAGCCACCATGCGTTCGTGACGCAGGCGGATGCCTTCGACCACGATGTTGGTGCCGCGCGCCTGCAACGGGTAGGCGCTCTCTGCGTCTTCGCGGTAGTCGATGGGGTATTCGAGATCGTGCTCGTCCATCGCCACATCCACTGAGCCCACGTCCTCGGGCGAGATGCGGTTGCTCTTGGCCCGCAGCGCGCGCTCGGTGTTGTAGAGCTTGAAGTGCTCTTTGCCGAACAGCGGGATCTTGCCGCCTTCCTTTTCCACCGCCACGAAGGGCATGAGCTGGTCGGCCACCAGCTGGGCGTTCATATAGCCCACCGCCAAGGCGGTGAGCACGGGGTCGACGATGCGCAGATTGCTAAGGCGTCCCATGGGGGGTCTCCGGTTGGATTACTTGAGAACAGCGGCCGCCGCGTCGGCGTAGCTCAGCTGGTGTTTGGCGGCGTGGGCCAGGATCTGTTTGTGCTGCTCCAGGCGCGCCGGGTTGGCGCCCTCGGCAAAGGCCAGGTCCTCGCCAGGTGCCGGGTCACCATTGGCGGCCGCGCGGCCGGTGGTGGCGGTTTGCCCCAGGGGCGCCAGCACGGGGCTGGCCTGCAGCTGCTCTTTCAGGCCCTTGAGCAGCGGGGCCTTGGCTTCACCCTCGCCGAACTCGATGGGGGTCTCGGCGGCGGCCAAGTGGTCCAGCGTGGCCACGATCACGGGCAGGGCCGCGCTCAGCAAGCGGCCATCGGCCACCAACTTCTCGGCGAAGGCCAGGTTCTCGGCGTGGCGGCCGGCCGCAGCGGCCTCGGCGGCTTGAGCCGCCAGGGCGGCGTTCTGCGCAGCAAGGCGCTCGTTCTCGGCGCGCAATTGCGCGGCTTCTTCTTCGGTCACGGCGGACTCCTGGGTGGGTGAAGAGGGATCGGTGGGCTCGGAAAAGCACAGCACGCCGTCCTCGGCGTCGCTGAATGCGGGGTTGCGCAGGCCCTTCACGGCCGGCGGCTGGGCGCCGAGAAAGCCCACATGGCGCAGGTACAGGCTGCCCGGGCAGGGGTTGCCGGGGGCCTGGGCGCCGTAGAAGGCGGCGCTGATCTTTTTGAAGGCGCCGGCCGCCACCATGTCGGCGAAGTCGGCATTGACCTGGGCCACCTGGGCGTACAAGCCGGCCGGGCCGCTGGCGTCGTCGCTCTCTTGGTATTCCAGCCCCTGCACCCAGCCGTAGGCGGGCAGATCGGCCTTCGGGTGGCCCACCACGATGGGGGCTTCGTGCACGGCCGGGCTGTAGCTGGCGGCAATGCCGCGCAACATGGCGGGCGTGAACGCATGGCGCTCGCCGCTCATGGCGGTGAACTCGCCGGGCTTGAAGATGTGCAGTCGTTGAGGCATGGACGCCATTGCAGCGTCCGCAGGCCTTGGCGCTCGACTAAAGCGCTTTACTGATTACAGGCTGGGTCGGCCTCGTTCTCGCGCGCACGCGAGGCATCGATAAGAGTACGAACGTACACCGACCAACGCCCCGGGCGCTCAGTCTGCGTCCAGCCCCGGCAGGCTGCTCTGGCGCGCCTGGTATTGCTCGCGCTGCCAGGCGTCCACGATCTGGCGCACGCGCATCTCGGTCAGCCCTTCCTGGCGGGCCAGCTCGCGGTAGTTGTTGCCCCGAAAGCGCGCGCACATGGCGCGGTCGCGGGCCGAGAGGTGCACGTTGATGCCCTTGGCAATGTAGATATTGCCCCGGCCGCCCAGCTCGTTGGAGAGGTGCTGCAGTTGCATCAGCACCAGGTCGGCCAGCACCTGCAGCTGCGCAGCCCAGGCTCCAGACGGCGCCACCGCGCCAGCCGGGCCGCTGCCCAGCACCAGGGCTTCGAACAGGCACAGGGCCAGCTCGCGCATGCCATCAGCCAGGCCCGGGGGCAGGCGGGTTTCGAGCACGGCCAGTTCGGCGGCGGTGATGGCGCGGCGCGGGGTCATTCGGTCAGTGCTTCCATGTCGGCTGTGGACGCCCATCCCGGGCGGCCCAGCACATGGTTCAGCGCACGCCAGACGTTCAGGTGCGCGTCGTAGCCAGGCTTGGGCAGGCGGCGCAGGCCCGCGGCCTGGGCCAGCACCGACGATTTCATGGCATGCGAGAGCGCATCAGGTTGCTCGGCCAGCTCACGCTCAAGCGCCGCAATGGCGTGCGGCAGCGCATCGCGCAGCGCCCACTTCTTCAGGGTCTCGGTCAGCCGGTTCATCTGAAGGTGGCTGGCCCAGTGCAGATCATCCACGCCCGCAATGCGCTTGCAGTAGCTGGCCAGCGCGGCCTCGCTGGGGTCGCGCACGGCGGCCAGGTGGTGCAAGAACAGCCACAGCGCGCGCACCTTGCGGCCTTCAGGGCTGCGGTCCAGGCGGCGCGGCTTTACGCCGCCCGAGCGCACCACAAAGCCGCTGCGCTTGGCCTGTTCCAGGACGGCCTGCAGCTGGCGTTCGTTCATCGCGGCCGTGCTGGTCTGCCCGCCGCTGGCGGTGTGCAACAGGGTGCGGTAGGTGTCCTCTTCCAGCTGCAGCTCGCGCTTGGCCACATGGATCAGCTTGATCAAGGTGGCGCGGCGGCCACTGGCAGCGGGGGCGGGTTTAGACATCGGTGGGGCCGATCTGGATGCGCGTGCCCGGGTCCTGGGCGTGGCGTTCGCAGCCCTGGGCATCGCTGTGGTGGTGGGCGCTGCCAAGGCAGTGCGGGCACTTCCAGCCCTGGGCGGGCTCGGTGCCCGCGCCCAGCTCTTCGTCATAGTGGCCACTCATGCCGCCTCCTTCTTGGTGGGCGACTTCGCCTGGTACTGGCTGCAAACCGCGTAGGCCGTCACCAAGTAGCCGCCACGCCGGCAGCGCAGGCCCGAGCGGTCGTAGGGCGGCATGCGGTCCACGTATTCCTGAGCGCTGTACAGGCAGTTCGCGCAGCGCGGCCGCTCGGTGGCCGCCTGGTAGCCCATGCCGGCCTTGGCGGCCGCGATGCCGCTCACGCCGGCACCTCGGCGGTGGCCTCGAAGGGAGTGATGATGAAGTCTTCCACCCCGGTGGTGATGCTGATGCCGGCGATGCCCTTGAGCGCCTCGGGCTCGTTCAGCATGGCTTCCTTGTTGGGCTCTTGCTTCACGCGTACGAAGCGGCCCAGGCCCATGCGCAGCAGGGTCTCCAGCACGGCCTCGGCGCCCCGGATGCTGACGCTGGGCGGGCGCTGGCGCCAGGAAACCTCGCCGGTGATCAGGTTGGCCGTCTTGCCCTTGCCGCACAGCTCGGCGCGGTGGGCCTCGCAGTAGCGCTGCACGCCGTCTTGCAGGGCCAGCACTTCGGTGTGGAGCGCCTCCAACTGCGGCTGGGCCTGCTTGGTGATGGCGCCAATCTGGTCATTCATGTCGGCGCGCAGGCGTTCGAACTGGCGCTGCAGGTCGCCGATGCGCTTGATGTCGGCGGCGCAGTCGGTTTGGGTCTGGGGCACCACGGCGGTGGCTTTGGTCTTGAGGCGAGTGGCCATGTCAGGCTCCTGGGTTGGCGGTGGGGGGAGTGCGGCCGGGCAGCACGGTCTCGGCCAGTTCAGCGGCGGCGTTGCAAGCCATCACGGCCATGCGGCGACGCTGTTCGCGTGTAGCTGTGGCGGCCAGGGCAGTCAGATAGGTCAGCAGGCCCATGGCCACCACGTCAGGAGCCAGGTGGTCCGGCACGGACAGGTTGACCTGGATGGCCAATTCGGCTGCGGCGGCAGAGTCAGCTTCGGTCATTGGGGGCTCCCTTCGGATTTGGACTTGAGGAACTTGGCACGCAGGGCCTCGGGCATAGGCACGGCGCGGCGAGCTTCGGCTTCCAGGCGCAACAGCTCGGGGTCACGGCGCGCGGTGGGCAAGGCGGCCGCAGCGGGCGCGGCGGCCTGGGTGGGCGCGGCCTGCACCCCAGGGCGGTGGCGTCGCTCTTGTTCGGCGGCGGCCTCGGCCCGGGCTTCGTGCTTGTCAGCCAGGCCCACCAGCACCGCGTGCAGGTAGCCATGGCCTTTGAGCGGCAGCTCAAGGCGGCCGGCTGCACGGCTGGCCTGCAGTTGGTCGAAGGCTTGGGCCCAGGCCGCCACAGGCACGTGCCAATCCCGCCCCTTGGCCGTGATGGCCTGGCGCTCCAGGTCGGGCAGCAGGCTCAGCAGCAGCTTGCACTGCTTGGCCAGCGTCAGCCGCGTTTTGGGCGGCGTGAACAGGGTGAGGTACTGCAACACCCGGGCGCCCAGCGGGATGCTCACGGCGGCCAGGCGGGCAAAGGCCTGCTGGGCTTCGGCCTCTGCAAACAGTTGGGCGGGGCTCAGTTCGGTGCCACACACGGGGCAAGCCAGGTCGGCGGGTTTCATGGGGTGCTCCAGCTGCTGAGCCACTGCGCCAGCGTGGCGCTGCAGGCCACAAGGGCCAGCGCAGCCACCAAGGCCGTCGCCGCCACCACTGCCGGCCAGGCGCGCTGCAGACCCTGCAGCCAGCGGCGCGGGCGCGGGCAGTGCTGCACCACACCGGGCGCGAAGAAGTGCTTGCGGGGCTTCATAGCGCCTCCCCAGCCAACCACGTGGCTTGCACCCGCCGGGCCTGGGGGAACAGGGCCAGCGCGGCCAGCGCGGCATCCACCCCGCTGAGGTAGCGGCCGTGGTGCTCGCCCTGCGAGCCGTCGGGCATTTGGATGGTCACGCGGTACATGGACATGGCTCATCAGCAGCCGGCAATCACCTGGGCGTCCACCTTGGGCCAGGACGCCGCCGCCGCAGCGTTCATGGCACGGGCCACCAGGTTGTTCACCACCAAGGGGTAGCAGATCGAGCGCGTGTCCGCCGCACGCCCGCCGCGCGGGGTGTGCACCAAGCGGGCGCGGATCGCGTCCACGGCGTCAGCCTCGAACACGTCCTCAAACTTCAGGTCAAAGCGGGCGAACTTGTGGCGCAGGTAGCCCTCCAGCTCGGCATCCAGCGGCTCCAGCTCCACGATCTCGCAGCGCTGCATCACCTCGCGCACCTCGGCGTTCTGGCTGTTCAGTCGCTCGCGCAGCTCGGGCTGGGCAATCAGGGCCACGCCGATCAGGCGCTGCATGCCGTCCTTCAGCTCCAGGAAGCGCTTCAGGTGCTTGAGGGTGGCGGTGGGCAGGCAGTGCGCCTCTTCAATGACCAGCAGGTGGCGGCAGCCGCCTTTGCGGCTGGCCTTGAGCAGGGCATGCACCTGGGCAAAGCGGGCCTCGGGGCTGCTCTTGACCTTGAGCTGGGGGTCCAGCGCGGCGGCAATGGCCTCGGCGATGTGGCTGCTCTTGAGCGTCTTGCCCTTGGCGTCGCTCTGTTCCATGGCCAGCACATAGGGGCGGATGACCACAATTTCCTGGGCGCTGGCCTTGATGCGCTCTTCCAGGTCTTCGGCCAGGGTGCTCTTGCCCGCGCCGCTCTCGCCCACCACCGCCATGAAGCCGTGGTGGCGCGCGCAGTCCATCAGCGCAGCGCGCACATAGCGCACGCTGGGCGTCTGGAACACGTCGTCGGGGGTCTGCACGTCGTCCACAAAGGGGCTGCGCGGCAGCTCGAAGTGCTGGCGGGCTTGGGGGCTCAGGGCTTGGCACTGCAGTAGCATGGATTCCTCCTCGGGGGTTGCTGGATCAACTTCAGGGGCGGCCTCGGCGTGTTGCTGCACGCCGGGGCCAATTTGTTTGGGGGTCAGGGCCAGTAGCAGCTGGCTGGCTTTCACGCCACGCTGGGTCAGCAGCCGCCAGAGCTCGGAGTACAGGCGCTCTACGCCGCGCCGTGGCCATTCACCGTTGGCCACCAGGCGCTGGATTACCGATTTACTGAAGCCCACCTCAGCCGCCACTTCGCGCAGCGTCAGGTCAGCTTCAGAAATCAGGGCCTGCAAGCCGCTGACGGGCTGCGCTGGGGGGATGGCCCCACCCAGGCCCGGCAAAGCCAATAGGGACGATTTGGGACAGGTTTGCAGGCCGATCACGGGGCACCTCCGGCCACCACGCGCAGCGCGGTGCGTTTTTCAAGTCGGTCGCGCAAAGCAGCTAGCTGGTCTTCAGGCACGCCCTCGGGGTGCCACTGGCGCAGCAGCGCATGGCGTTCGGGGTTCAGGGCCACGCCGGCCTGGGCCAGGTGCTGAGCCGCTTCAAACAGGGTGAGTACACGGGTTGGTGCGCGGGCCGCCATGGCCGCTGCGGGCTGCAGCTCAGTGCCCCTACGCGGCATGTAGGTGGGCGCTGGCGCCTGGTCGATGACCTTGTAGGGGTCGATGCGCCCGCCAAAGGGCACCGCCTGAGCCGACTTCTTGCGTGCCTCGGTTTCTTCCTGGGTATCGCCGCCCCAGACCTGGCGCTCCACTTCCTTGCGCCGGGTGTCCAGCACGGTGTCAGCCGGGCGGGCGTAGTCCTCGCCGATGACGTTGGCATCCTCGCGGAAACCAGCGGCATCGCGCTCCACCACCGGCACGGCGTGCAGCAGCTCGGCGCCTTCGGCGTCGCGCAGCACGGCATAGGCGGCGTCAGTCTGGTAGGGGTTGATGGCAACAGCCAGGCGCTCGCCCACCATCACGCCGGGCACGCCGCGCACATCGAACTCGCGGCCCTTGAAGCTGACCGTGAGCGTGGGGCTGACCACGCGGGTTTCGGGCTCGTGGCTCAGGAGCTCGCGGCACAACTCAATGCCGGGCGCCAGGCGCAGCTGCTCGGCCGTGATGCTCAGCCATTGGTCGTTGCGGGTGCGGCCGTGGCGGCTGTGCACCTTGGTGGCGTTGTACCAACGCACCCAGCGTTGCGCCTGTGCATTCAGCTCGGCCAGGCTGCGCACCGGCGCCAGGCGCAACGACGACTCGAAGCTGCGCTCAATGATGTTGCGGGCGTTTTCCACCTGGCCGGTGGCGCGCGCGTTGCCGGGCATGTGAGCAATCAGCTCGACTTGCAGGCGGCGCGCCAGGTTCTTGAACAGGCCGCTGGTGTTGGCGCTGCCCATGTCCATCATCAGGATGCGCGGCACGCCGTGCACGGGGTCGGCCTCACGGGCATGGACGAACTGCAGGAAGCTCTCGACCAGGTTGGCGCTGCTCTCGGCGCCCATCACGTAGTGCAGCATCAGCGCGCCACTGTGGTGGTCGGTGGCCTCGTAGCTCCACACCCGGTCGGCCTCAATGGCCTTCAGGTTCTTGGGCTTGTTCTTGTAGAACTGATCGCGGTGCATCACCTGCAGGCCCGCCTCGGCCTCCTTCTCGGCGTGTAGGTAGTAGAGAACGCAGAGGCTGGCGTCGATCTGCCACACATGGTTGGGGTGCAGGCTCTTGAGCTCCACCGCCGGGGTGGCGCGAGCCAGCTGGTCGGGGTGTACGCCGTGGGCGCGAAGGGCGCGGGCGATGGCACTGTCCGACAGCGGGTGCAGCTCGCCCGTCGCAGCGTCCATGCGCTCGGCACGCAGTTCGCCATTGGCCCGCAGGATCTCGACGGCCTGGCCGATGGAAAGCAGGCGCTTGCCCGTTTTGCGGGCACTGCTTGTGAGCAGGCCGGTGATGAGCTGTGCCTCGGCCAGGGGCAGCGCCACCTCGCCGGCATCGGCGCGCTGCTTGCGCTCGGGGCGCTGGGCCACCTGGGCCAGGTAGCGGTGCAAGGTGGCCAGGCTGACGCCCAGCTCAGCGCAGGCCGCCTGCTTCAGCGCCGCACCAGCGCCGTGCGGCGCGCGGGCCAGCTGCTGCGCCAGCTGCGCGCAGCGGGCCACGGTGGTGGGGCTCATGGGCATGGCGGCGGCGCTCGGGCTCAGGTGGTCTTGTTCCATTGCGCCACCTCGGCGACCAATTCGGCGTCGGCCGCCCGGCTGACGTCGGGCAGGTTGAACTCTTCGCGCAGCGCGGCCAGGTCGGCCTGCAACTGGCCCACCAGTCCGGCCAGGAACAGGGTCTGGGGGGCGCGTTCGTCGGCGGCGTTGTCCACGGCAATGAAGCGCTGGCGCAGTTCGCCGATCAAGATGGCCGAGGCGTGCCGCTGCGCCTCGGTGGCCGCCTTCTGCTGCTGCGCCAGTTTGTCGGCGGGGTCCAGGCGGTCGATACGGCCGAGGTCGCGCTCCAGCTTGTCGATGCGGGAGTTGCGTTTTTCCAGCAGGGTGGCGTCGGCTTCGCGATCCTTACGAATCTCGCGCACGGCGGCGCGCAGCTCCCTCACCGACATGCGGGCCACGTCGTCCAAGGCCAGCTCTCCGGTCTGGCCCAGCTCGGTCAGTTCGCCGATTTGCTCATCGTCGAGCGGGAGCAGCTCAACCATCTTCTTGATGCCGGCCTTCTCCAAATGCATCCCCGGGGACGCATTTGCAAACCGGCGCGTCACGTTCATGTAGCGCTGGGCTGTGACAGGAACGATGCCAAGGCGCTCCAAAGCAGGCAGGAAGGCGCCGTGGGCGCAAGCCTCTTTCATCAGCAGCAGGTAAGCGCCCAACTCAAAGATCGCGGCGCCCAGGCGGCGAATAGCGTCCTGCGCTGAGTTCTCCAGCACCGCCGGGTCGGTGCTGCCCTGGTAGTTGAGTTGGTGCGCCAATGCCGTGACGCGCTGGTTCTGCTCCAGCTTGGCCACGGCTCGCTGGTTGTGGGCGGCAATGTCGGCCTCCAGCACCTGGGGTGCGAGAGCGGTTTCCTGGGCTTGCAGTGCAGGGGTGGGCTTTTTGGGCATGTTGGGAGTGGTGTGGTTGTAGGGAGGGTTCAGCGGCTGTAGCGGTCGCGGATGGCATCCATGTCCGCCATGCCGCCATAGCGCTGCTGCAATTCATCCAGTTGCCGGCGCGCTTGGTTGAGCTGCACGCTGACCGTGACGGCAATGCGCACCAAGGGCACACCCAGGCGCCAGCGGTTGGTACCGGGCACCTGCTCGACAAAGCCGGTCTCGGCAGCCAGAGCGGGCAGGTTGATGGACACCCAGCTGGGCGATACGGCCAAGCCCTTGGCGATCTCGCCCGGGGTCAGACCGAGCAACTCATGGCCTGAGAGCAGGCGAAACAGGTCGCAGGTTTTCTTGACGGGGCTGGGCAGGGGTTTCAGGGCGGTGGTGGTTTCGGGGCGGGCTGGGTTGCTCATGCATGCCCCCCGGCCTGCCGCGATGGCTGCACGGTGATCACCAGTGCGTGGCCGTTACCAAGATGCACGGCCACGGAGCGACTCAGAGCAGCCAGCGCCAAGGCCTGAAGGGTCGCGGCGATCACGCGCTCGGCGTCGTGCAGCAGCACATCCTGCGGTGCAGCGTCACTGCCCATGACCGCGCGCAGCACGTCGGCCGCTCTAACTTGAATCGGGGTGCTCATCAGAACTCCAGTTCGGGCGCGCGGTAGGCGGCCACGTTGCGGTGGTGAAAGGCCACCTGTTCCAGGTGGGTGCGCAGGGCCTCCAGGGCCGGGGCCGCGTCGGCCTGGCCGTTGGCGGCGTAGAACTCGGTGAGCAGTTGCAGCGCCTGGGCGCAGCTGGTGTTCAGCGCCACCAGGTCGCCCGGCTGGGGCGCCAGGCCCTTGGGCATGTCCACCAGCAGCTTGCCGCTGGTGGCGGCCAGCCAGCGGGTGACAAAGTTGCAGCCGCAGGCGTGCTCGTAGGCCGGCACATTCACCAGCGGCATGCGGCCGTTGGCGATCCACTTGTAGAGGGCCCAGTGGTCCTCCAGCCCCATGCGCTCGGCAAGGCGCTCGACGCTCAGGCGGTGCTTTTGCAGCGCGTAGTCCTTGCAGGCCTGCAGCGCGTCGCGCAGGGTGCTGGGTTGGTAGGTTTTCCAAGCGCGTCCGCTCATTGGAAGAGCCCTCCGAGGTGCTTGCACTCAGCATCCAAACAAAGGCCGCCCGTGCCAGGCGTCCAAGCGCCAACGGGGTGGCACATTGCAGGCTCCGAATAACGACACAGGGAGGCGCTGTCCATGGACGCAACTGACTTCGATGAACTGGCCGGCCGCATAGAGGGCCTGGCCCGCGCCGTGCTGACCCTGGCCTGGGCGGTGGAGTGCGAGACAGACATGGACGGCCTCACGCTGACGCGGCGGTGGCGGGAGTCGGTGCCGCCGCAGGCCGATGCGGGCAGTCTGCGCACCGCTCGCAACACGCTGCACGAGCTGGCGCAGGCGCTGGATGCCTTGCGTACGAGCCACCAAGAATCGGTGTTGCGGGCCAAGCTGGGTCGAATTGGTCCAGTGGAATGACGGTGGGGATCGGCGGCTTCATGCGGCGACCCCTTGCTGAGCGGCTTCGCCCGGCGCGCCTGCCGGCCGCACCCGGCCCGGCCGCGTGGTGATGACGCCGGCCTTCATGCCCAGCAGCACGGCGATGTTGTGGCTCATGCCGCGCAGGCACTTCTTGCGGCCGGCCAGGATCTCGCGCACCAGGCTGTGATGCACCTGGTGTTCACGCGCCCACTGGGCGATGGAGATGCCCTGAAAGTCCAGCCAGGCGCGGGCTTGGGCCGGGGTGCGAAGCTGCTTCATAGAATGGTGTGAATAGGTGTAAGAACACTCAACGAACCGGGGGGGTCGATGCAGGCGATTGGCGAACTTGGACTACTCGCGTCCCTAGGCTGTCTGAAACAGATTGACGGCGTGGCGTGGACCTTGCTGGGTGAAGGTCTAGTAGTGCGAGCTCAAGCGGGGCCGGTGGGGCCAAAGCTGGTGCCGGTGACGTGGGAGCTGACGCCCGAATCAGCAGCACAGCTGCACCTTCTGCTCGGGCGAGCGCTCGCGGAAACAAGGTCCGAAGCAGGGCCCACGCAATGAGGTTTCTGAGGGCAAACAGTCGGTTCATTTTTTGGCCTGGGCGGTGCGGTTAGGTTTGGTTTGGCTGGCTTGGGTGTGATTATGGGGAATTCATTTCCCACTTGCAAGGGAATTTATGAACCCTAACGAGAGTTTGTTTTCGGCAGGGATGCGGATCCGTGACTTGAGGGGCGACATGCCCCAGACGGAGTTCGCCGAGCGGCTTGGGGTTGATCGCAAATCGGTAGCTGGTTGGGAGGCGGACAAGCGCCTGCCAGATGGCTCGTCGCTGTTGAAACTCGTGACAGAGTTCGGCGCAGATGTGAACTACCTGCTGACCGGATCGCGCGACCCTGCCGGCGCCAAGCTCGACGCTGCCGAGCAGGTGCTGCTCGACAGCTATCGCCGCTGCAACGCGCAGGCCCGGCAGAACCTCATCCAGACGGCGGCGTTGTTCGCTGCAGGCTTAGGGGCCGGTAGCCCTGCCGGTGCAGGCGGCATGAGTAACAGCGGCGCGCACACCGTGCAAGTGGGCGGCGGCGCCAATGTCAATGTGAACGCCCCGGTCTACGGCGGCGTGGCCGGGCGAAATATCAACAACAGGGGCGAGACCCCAGGGGGAAGAAAGAAGTGAGCGATTCAGAAGAAGGGCCGCACCACACCACGATCAATATCCATGCGCCGGTGTTTGGTCACGTGGCCGGGCGTGATGTCAACTGTGCGGAGCCGCTGGCAGAGCCCGAGCGCCCGTCCCTGTGTGAGCTGGAAGCCCAACTGCGCCAGGCGCAAGCTGAGAGCTGGCGTGCTCGGCTGGGCTTCTATGTGAATGCGCCCTGTTTGCTGCTGCTGGGATGGACGACTCTGGGTGCCGGGCTCTTCGTCCTGGGCCTGACTCGCCGACCGTTGTTCTCAGGTGAGGCTTTGCCCATGCCGGTGCCGGCCTTGGCGGTCTGGGCCCTTGGCGTGTTGGGGTCGGCCACTTGGCTGGATCTGGTGCGCCGGCGCATGCGCCACGTGATCGCAGATTGGGAGGCGGAGGTTCAGTACCTGGAGCGCGCCGTGGCCCTTTCCCGCGCGGGGCGGTGGTGATTACGCGCAGCGAAGCGCTGGCGGCCGTGATGGACGCCGAGGAGTACCAGCTCGACCGCCAAGCCACGGCGCTGAAACGCGCGGGCGACTGGGCCGGGGCCATTGCAGCGCTGCGGCGGCGCAAGGCGCTGCTGGGCGAGGGCTGGGCCGACGACAAGCTGGCCAAGTATCTGCAGCAGGCGGGCCAATTCGAGGAGGCCCTGCAGGAGATTGAATGGCTGGTGGCCAACAGCCATGCCTGGGCGCAAGGGATGTTCGGGCACCAGCCCGCTACCGTGCGGCAGCGCCAGCGTGCGGGCTTTGTCAGCCGGGTGCTGGAGGCCGGCGTGCTGATCTGCAAGCGCGCCAAGCGCAGCGCCGAACAGGCTGCCTACCAGGCGCGTGCAGATCAATACCGCCGCATCGTGAACCAGATCGAACCGCTAGCCGCAGCGGCGAGCTCACAGCGCCTGCAGGCGCTTCGGCAGAGACCCATAGCGTGATCGGCAACGCTGTGCTCACCGTGAACCCCTGAGCCTTGGAAAGCCCACGCATGAGCGATCAACCCGAAGACCCAACGCACCGCGCGATCAGGGAACTGGGGCACTCACAGACGCAGATCCTGAACCGCCTGCTGGCTTGCGAGGCGCTATTGCACAGCTTGGTTCTGCGTCTGGAGCCTGCGGCGGTGGCGGGGGTGTTGGAGGAGTACGAGCAGGCGCTGGACCGCCTGGCCACGCAGTTGCCGCCCCGCTTGCAGATGCCGCAGCTGTGGCAGGGCTTTGCAGCCGCGCTAACAGACCGGCAGCGAGTTGAAGGGCCTGCGCCGGGCCCGCTTCGCCCTGGCGGCGAAGACTGATGTGGGCGCTGGCCGCAAGCAGCCCGCCGGGGATCAGCGCAGGTGTCATTCGCGTAGGGCCGGCAGGGTGGGGTCGCTCGCTGGCTGTGCTTCGCTGTCACCGCAGGCGGCCTGAAGCAGGCCGAGGCCGACGATGAGCCAAGCCAGGGCCTCACGCTGACCCTCCAAGGCCGGCACCAGCAGGGCCGCGCCAGCCAGTGCGGTGAGCGCCTGGCTGGCCTTGAGCGCCATGCGCTTCAGCCTTGGGCGGATGTGGTGCTTCATCGTGTCAGTCCTCACTGGCGCTCTTACGCGCCGCCTGATGGCCGATTTCATCGGTGCCCTACAAGGCGAACAAGCCGGGCCCTCTGTTACCCTGCGGGCTGGCTTCGGCCACCTGCTTCACCTCCCTGAGCAGGGCCTTGCGTGTGATGACAGCATCAAGGCTTCGAACCCCGGCACTGCCGGGGTTTTTTTTGCCTGTTCGCCCACGGAAGGCACGGGAGGCTTCGCTGGCTGCCAGGCTGTGAACCGGAGCGTGAAATCGCCCGCGCCCACACAGCCCAGCAGCCACAGCAGCAGCACCACATAGCCGACAGCTGCAACCAGGCGATGCATGCGTTGCATCGTGTCAGCTCTCGCAGGCGTCCTTCTTGGCCGCGCTCTGCTGGTAGGGCATCCATTCGCAATAGCCGAGCACTTCTTTGCCCTCGGAATCGACCGGCATGGTGTCGCCCTCCTGCTTCAGCGTCACCGACATCTTGGTGAAGGCCTTGCCGGTGATGTCCAGCACTTGCACATTGATGCAGCGGTCGCCCCACACGGCCAGCACGGTGGCATCCAGGGGTTGTGCGTTGCCAGCCGCCACAGAGCCCGAGATGCTCATGGGCACGGGGCCGGCCAGGTCGTACAAGCTCGGGCGGTACCAGACCTTGCGGCCCACGGTGGGTTTGATGAGGTTCATGCTTTGTGGCTCCTAGGCTGGGGTTGGGCTGACGCCCGTTCGGTGAGGTGGCCATGCTCGCGCGCATGCGTCACCGTGAACGAGTAAAGCGCTTTACTCGGGCGCGCGCGCGCGCCCGCATCAAAGTGGCTGCATGGCACCTAAAACCCTTTCACCTACCGTGCTGCCGCGCCTGAGCGGTTGGCTGTTCATCACCTTGGCTCTGGCGCTGCTTGTGGCCCTGCTGGCACCGCAGCAACTGCCGGTGAGCCTGTACAAGCTCAGCCTGGTCAGCCTGGCGGGCGTGGTGGGCTACTGGTTGGACCGCAGCCTGTTTCCCTATGCGCGGCCGGACCACTTTTTGCCTTGCGAGCAAGAGATTGCGCCGGCCGCAAGGGCAGGCGAAGTGCCGGTGCTTTTGGAGACGCTGCGCGACCCTGATCAGCTGCGCCTGGCGGGCACATGCATGCTGCGCCGCGCCCTGATCGTGGCGGCCACGATGGTGGCCATGGGGTTGGGCGCGTGATGGCTGGGCGCATGAAGGCCCCGGAGGGGTGGCGCCCCGTGCGCGCGGCACGCTTGCAACGCCTGGCGGTGCTGGTGCTGTTGGTGGCTTGGGCCGCGCTGCTGGTCTGGCCCATGGCCTTGCTGGCCCAAACGCCCGCAGCGGCCGCGCCCTACCGCGCGGAACTGACCCGCGCGGCGCATCTGCACTGGGGGCTGGACGCACCAGTAGCTGCCCTGGCCGCGCAGGTGCATCAAGAGAGTGGCTGGCGGCCTCAGGCTGTGAGCCATGTGGGCGCCCAAGGCTTGGCGCAGTTCATGCCGGCCACGGCGAAGTGGTGGTGTGAGCTGCATGGCCTGAGCGCGCTCGACTGCCAACCCGCAAACCCCACCTGGGCCCTGCGCGCACTGGCCGGCTATGACCGCTGGTTGTTCGACCGTGCGCCGCCGCAGTACGCACCGCGCGAACGCATTTGGGTGGCGCTGCGGGCCTACAACGGGGGCTTGGGCCACTGGCAGGCCGAACGCCGCGTGGCGCTGGCTGCCGGCCGCCCTGATACCCCAGCGGCCGTGGACGCCGCGTGCGGCCAGGCGCGGCGCGCAGCACTGCACTGCGCTGAAAACCTGGGCTACCCCCACCGCATCTTGAACGTGCTGCAACCGCGCTACGCGAGCTGGGGGGCTGGGCTATGAGGGCGCTGCTGATTGCCGTGGCGGTTGCCCTGCTGGGCGGCTTGCTGATGGGCGGCTCCTGCGGCCGGGGCCAAGGCTACCGCGCCGGCCTGGCCGAGCAGGCGCCCCGCATTGAGGCCCTGCAGCGCGAACTGAGTCAGACCCGCGCTGAGCACGCGGAAGCGGCCCGCCTGGCGGCGGTGGAGCAGGCGCGCCGCTTGGCCGCCGCGCACGCACACGGCGAGCGGCTCAGCGCGGAGTTGCGCCACCTGGAACACCAACAGCGCCAGCAGGCGAAGGAGCGCAGCGATGCGATGGTTCATTTCACGCGGGGCAGCCCTTGCTTGGGCGATGACGCTTTGCGCTTGCTCGACGGTGCCCCAGGGCTTCGCGTTGCCCGAGTGCCCGCGCCCGCCCAGGCTGCTGCTGGAGCCGATGCCCCCACTGCCACCGCTGCCAGCGACCGCGACCTGGCCGGCTGGGCCCTCGACGTTGGGCAGCAGTACGAAGCCTGCCGACAGCGCATCGACGCGCTGAGGGCTTGGCATGACAACACCCGCGCCGATGTGAAAGGGCCGCTGCAATGACTGTGCAACTGGATGCCTGGCACGTGGTGTCGTTGGTCTCGCTGCTGATTGGCGCGTTTTGGTCGGTGGCCAAGCTGCTGCTCTCGCAGCAGCAGCGGCACCAGGACCGCCGCTTTGAGGCGATTGAAGAGCTGATCACCAATGAGGCCAGCCAGTGGGACCGAATCGAGCGTGAGTTGCTGATGCTCAAGGCCGATCTGCCGCTGAACTATGTGCGGCGAGAGGACTACATCCGTGGTCAGTCGGTGATCGAGGCCAAGCTCGACGGACTGGCCACCAAGTTTGAAAACGCCCTACTGCGCGGCATGGTGAACGGAGGCAAGCATGCAGATTGACATGGCTCGGGCGCGGCGCGAGCAGCTGCGCTGGCTGGTAATCCTGACGCTGAACAACGCCCGTCCTATGGGTGCTGTTGAGTCCGTCGTGCTGTCCGTGGCGCAAAGCGTGTTCCCGGACGCCACGGCGCTGGAGCTGCGCCGTGAGCTGGACTATTTGGAAGACCGCAAGCTGGTGGAAATCAAGCGTCATCCTGATGGCCACTGGTCTGCCGAGTTGACGCGCCACGGCGTGGACGTGGCCGAGTACACCGTGGACTGCGACCCGGGCATTGCTCGTCCTGTGAAGTACTGGCCGGGTTGAGCTGGCATGGGTCAAAAGAGCCGCATCAGCCGCTTACCTGCGGACGTCCGCGCCTTCCTGGAGGCGCAGATCGCCGCCGGCCGCTGCACGCTGGACGAGCTGATCGCGCAGCTGCGCGAACGCTGGCCCAGCGCGGCCGAAGCCGGCGAGCTGCCCAGCCGCACGGCGGTGCATCGCTATGGCCAGAAGCTGGAGCGCCGGCTGGCCGCCATACGGGCCAGCACCGAAGCCGCCAAGCTCATCCAGGCGCAGGCCGGCGACGACAAGGACGCGCGCAGCGAGGCGCTCACCGCCCTGGTGCAGACCGAGCTGTTCGAGGCCATCTTGGCGCTGCAGGAGGCCGATGACCCCGAGGCCGATGCCGGCGAGCGGGTGGCCATGCTGAGCAGCGCCGCCAAGAACATCGCCACGCTGACGCGCAGCTCGGTCAACCTCAAGCAGTTCCAGCGCGAGGTGGAGGCCGCCGCGCGCAAGCAGTTGCTGGAAGAACAGCGCGCCAAGCTGGATGCGCTGGGCAACAAGGGCGGCGTGACCGAGGACACCAAGCGGGCGATCCGCGAGGCGCTGGGGATCGTGTGATGGCCAAGATCAAGGGCCGGGCCAAGGTGCTGCCGGTGGACCGCGATGCGGTCTTTCTGCCGTTTCAGTCGCGCTGGATCAAGGACGGCTCGCGCATCAAGCTGATGGAGAAGAGCCGGCAGATCGGCATCAGCTGGTCCACGGCCTACGGCGCGGCCGAGCGCGCGGCCGCACAAGGTGCGCGCTTTGACGAATGGGTGAGCAGCCGCGATGACATTCAGGCCCGCCTGTTCATCGAAGACTGCAAGCTCTGGGCCGGCTTGATGAACCTGGCAGCGCGCGACCTGGGCGAGGTGGTGATCGACCCGGACAAGAAGATCAGCGCCTACGTGCTGCAGTTCGCCAGCGGGCGGCGCATCCACAGCATGAGCAGCAATCCGGACGCACAGGCCGGCAAGCGCGGCAGCCGCATCTTGGACGAGTTCGCGCTGCACGCCGACCAGCGCAAGCTCTGGGCCATTGCCTACCCCGGCATCACCTGGGGCGGCAGCATGGAGCTGGTGAGCACGCACCGGGGCTCGCACAGCTTTTTCAACGGGCTGATCCGCGAGGCCAAGGAACGCGGCAACCCCAAGAAGATCAGCCTGCACCGGGTGACGCTGCAAGACGCGCTGGACCAGGGCTTTCTGTACAAGCTGCAGCAGGCCCTGCCTGCCGACGACGAGCAGCAGGACATGGACGAGGCGGCCTACTTCGACTTCGTGCGGCGCGGCGCGGCGGATGAAGAGTCGTTCGACCAGGAATACATGTGCATCCCGGCCGACGACGATGAGAAGTTCCTGGAATACGGGCTGATCACCGCCTGCGAGTACGCGGCCGGGGTGGACTGGCAGCGCGGCCTGGAGGGCCCTTTCACCGGCCGGCTGTTCGCAGGCGTGGACATCGGCCGCAAGAAGGACCTGACGGTGCTCTGGGTGGTGGAACTGATTGGTGATGTGCTCTACACCCGCCACGTCGAGACGCTGGAGCGCATGCGCAAGAGCGAGCAGGAAAAGATTCTGTGGCCCTGGTTCGCCATCTGCGAGCGGGTGTGCATTGACCAAACGGGCCTGGGGATTGGCTGGACCGACGACGCGCAGGACCGCTTTGGCGAGCGCCGCATTGAAGGCGTGAGCTTCACCGGCCCGGTGAAGGAGGCACTGGCTTACCCGCTGCGCGGCGCCATGGAAGACCGCAAGCTGCGCATTCCCGATGACCCCAAGATCCGCGCCGATCTGCGCAAGGTGCAGAAGGTGACCACGGCGGCCGGGAACATCCGCTTCGTGGCCGAGAGCACGCCCGACGGCCACGCCGACCGCTTCTGGGCCCTGGCCCTGGCCAAGCACGCGAGCGAAGGCCCATCGGGCCCGCCGCTGGTGGCCAGCCGGCCGCGCCGCTCTGGCCTGGGCGCCAGCCTGGCCGCTTACCCAGGATGATGATGAATAACGTCCCCGGTCTCTATGTGAGCCCCACCGAGTTCGTGCGCTTTGCTGAAGGCGAGCGCACCGCGCGCCGCCAGCTGGCCGACCAGATCGCGACGCGCCAGCGCTCGCCGGACTTCTCGGCGCTGGGCCTGTACCTGCCCAACCCGGACCCGATCCTGAAGAAACAGGGCAAAGACGTGCAGGTCTATACCGACCTGCTGAGCGACGCCCTGGTGGGCGGCTCGGTGCGGCGCCGCAAGGCGGGTGTGGTGAAGATGGAGTGGCGGGTGGAGCGAGGCCGCGCCAGCAGCCGCAGCGCCAAGCTGTGCGAGCAGTTGCTGGGTGAGCTGGACCTGCGCCGCCTGATGCGCGAGACCCTGCAGGCGCCGCTGCTGGGTTGGCAGCCGCTGGAAGTGACCTGGTCGGGCGGCCAGGGCGCCATGGTGCCGGTGGCGGTGGAAGCCAAGCCGGCGCAGTGGTTCCACTTTGATGCCGAGGCGCAACTGCGCTTCAAGAGCCGCGAAGCGCCGTTCGACGGCGAGCTGCTGCCGGCCCGCAAGTTCCTGGTACCGGCCCAGGATGCGAGCTATGCGAACCCCTACGGCTTCGCAGACCTTTCGATGTGCTTTTGGCCCACGGTGTTCAAGCGCGGCGGGCTGAAATTCTGGGTGACCTTCACCGAGAAATTCGGCACGCCCTGGCTGGTGGGCAAGGTGCCGCGCAGCACGGCCAAGAAGGAGCAGGACGCGCTGCTGGACCAACTGGAATCCATGGTGCAGGACGCGGTGGCGGTGATCCCGGACGATGCCTCTGTAGATGTGGTGGAGTCCAGCGGCCGAACGGCCAGTGCCGAGCTGTACGAGCGCCTGCTGATGTTCTGCCGCAGCGAGATTTCGATTGCGCTGCTGGGCCAGAACCAGACCACCGAGAGCAACAGCAACCGCGCCAGCGCCACGGCCGGCCTGCAGGTGACGGAAGACCTGCGCGACGCCGACGCCCGCCTGGTGGAGGCCACCGTGAACCAGCTGCTGCGCTGGGTGGTGGACCTGAACGAGGGCGAGGCCGCCGCCGCACCCACCTTCGAGCTCTTCGAGCAGGAGGAAGTGGACAAGCAGCAAGCCGAGCGCGACGAGATCCTGGTGCGTGCTGGCGCCAAGCTCACGCGCGAGTACTTCCGTCGCACCTATGACCTGGAAGAGGGTGACCTGGCCGAAGAGACCGAGCCGGAGCCGACTGAGCCACTGGCTGCCGCCCCAACCAATCTGCCGCCGACCGCAGCAGAGGTGCAGTTCGCCGAAGCACTCGCTCCCGCACCAGAGACCGATGCCCTGGACGCCCTAGTGCACGAGGCCATGGGTGACTGGGAGCCCTTGATGGCGCCGTTGGTGCAGCCCCTGCAGGCGGCGCTGGACGAAGCTGCCGCGCGCGGGGAGACCGCAGCCGAGCTGCTGGCGCGCTTGCCGGAGCTGCTGCAGACCCTGGATGTGCGGGCGCTGGAGACGGCGCTGACGCAGGCAACTGTGACAGCCCGCGTGGGCGCGCTGGCGGGCCTGCAGGCCGATGGCAGCAGTGATGGCATTGAGCCTCAGCCGGCCGATCCGCCCGGCCCAGCCTTCAGCGAGCTGGCGCCGCCGACCCAGCCCCAGAAGTTGGAGGTGCATGTGCACCTGAGCACGCCGGCCGCTGAGCCGCCTGTGGTGCAGGTGACGAACACCCTGCCCGAGCAGGCCCCGCCCGTGGTGCATGTCCATAACGCCCTGCCCGAGCAAGCAGCGCCCGTGGTGCAGGTGACGAATGCCGTGCAGCCTGCAGAGGTGACGGTGGTGCCGATGCACCCATCGCGCGCGGTGCAGACGGTGCAGCGCCGCGAAGACGGCGAGCTGGCCGGCACGGTGACCGACTACGAATTCAAACAACAGGTGGAAGATCCCAATGCACTATGAGTTTCCGGTGATCGGCGACACCCACCGCCCGCATGTCCTTCAGGCTTTTTCGCGTCGGCACGGCGTCGCCAACTTCGTCAACCGCTGCACCGCGCCCGGCGTCTTGAAGTTCGAGGTCGGCGCACTCTGGGGGCACACCGCCTTTTACGACCCGGAGCGCCGCGTGTTCAACGAAGCCTTGATGTTCCGGGGCGTGGTTGAGACGCCCTGGTATGAGTGGTTCGGCCGGTATAGCGCTTACGAGTGCGTGGCCGTGCCCGTGCAGCGCCCCGACCTGGCATTGACCTTCCAGCGCGAGCAAATCGGCAAGGACTACGACTATCCGGGCGCTTTCGCGGTGCCGTTCCGCGCCGACTGGCAAAACCCCCGCTGGTGGTTCTGCTCGGAGAAGGACGCCGCCGCGCTGATTCGCGCGGGCTTTGACATGGGCGACCTGGGCTCGTCGGTCCACCCGCAAACCTTGCGCTTCAAGGTGGCCGCATGAAAGAGTGGATCGTCACCCGCACGGCGGACAGCAAGATCGTTTACCGCTACCAGGCGGAGGCGGTCGTGGAGTGGGCGGGCTTCGAGTTCGCCACGCACACCCACGCCGAGGTGCCGGCCGAGCCTGCGCCACCGGCCGCGCCGCTTGAGCCTATCAAGATCACCCGCCGTGCATTCTGGGGTCGGCTGCCAAAAGCGAATCTGTGGGCCATGCAGTCCATTCTGCGCAGCGGCGCACCGTCCCTGCTCGCGGGGCGCCTTGGGATTCATCAAGTCCTGGTCAGTGACGGCCCGTTTGTCGACCTTCGAGACGCGGACACGATCAGCGGCATTGGCGACCTCATGAGTGAGAACTTTCCGCTGACCGTCACGCTGGACGGCGTGACCCTGCCGCTGCGGCTGAACCACGAGCAAGGCGCCGCCGTACTCAGCGAACAGGTGGCGGAGCGGGAGGTCTACCGTGGCTGACTACTACATCGACATTTCGGCCATCGGCATCGAGTACCAAGCCTACGCGGCGGCCCCCGCCTGGGGTGCTGGTGCGGCCGACAAACCCCTGCCACAGGACGGCACCGGCAAGGCCGGGCCTGGGCATGCAGCGGCGGTGGCCATCGCGGAAATCAAGATCAACGCGCTGCCGGCGGACAGCAATACGCTCACCATTGCCGGCGCTGTGCTGACCGCCAAGACAGCAGCGGCGGCCAAGAACCAGTGGACGATTGGGGCCTCGGTTTCCGCCTGCGCGACCAACCTCGTTGCGCTGCTTAACACCTTCGGCACCGGCACGGCCCAGTGTGATGCGGCCGTCTCGTCTTCGGTGTCCCCGCTGCTGCTGGCCCTGCCGTACTTCGCCTATGCGCGGGTCAAGCCCGGCGCCACGGACACCGTGCAGATCGCGACCCGGTTTGCGGGCTCGGACCTGAACCACGCGATCAACAGCTTCATCGCCATTTCCTCGGCAAGTTGGGCAACGCCTCCGACGATCACGCAGTTCGCAGGCGGCGCGGACGGCCCGTTTGCCTACCTGATGACCACGGCCACGGTGTTCGGCAAGACGGCCGGCACCTACGGCGCGTGGATTGCGGCGTCTGGCGCGGGCACCGACCCGGGCGCCAATGATGTGCGCCATGTCCGCACCCGCCGCAGCGGTGCCGATCTGAGCCTGACCTATGCGGCCACGACCGGCACCTGGGCTTGGCGCCAGGGCGCGTTCCTCTACGACAACGGCACGGTCTGGGCCGGCGACAACGGCAAGCTGGGCGTCACGATCCAGAACACCAACACCGGCTCCAACGCCATGCGGTTCACCGGCACGGCTTCGGGCCGCACGGTGCATGCGAGCCGGGGATACCGCAATCTCGACCTGACGCTCACGGCCTCGGGTGGTGCGAACAGTTCGGTATCCCTGCTCTACCCGGGCGCGGGAGGCCAGTTCGGGTTCGTCCGGTGCGGCTTGCTGGAGGGGTCGAACAACATCGGCAGCATCTTCGCGGTCGATGAGAGCGGGGCGCAGTTCAGCGTCAACGACTTCAACGGCAGCTTTGTCGAGCTGCAGACGGTCAGCCGCATTCTCTGGCGCTACGCCTCGGCAAGCTGCAGTACGCGGCTGACGCTGAACGGCCTGCGCGTGGAGGTGGTCGGCGCCACCGCAACCCTCACGGCCATCGCCAGCTTCGTCAACACCACGGCGGCGGCAGGCTACTCCGTGCAGTGGATCGGCGGCTCTATCTCCCCGAAGGCCAGCAATTCCTACACCTGCACGAACCCTTTCAGCGTCAACGTCGCCAATCAGACCAGCGAGTTCGAGATTCAGGGCGTGGTCGGCGTGACGGACCCCAGCGTCGGGTTCACGGCCACGGCCGGGCCGGCGAAGTTCACCTGGAGCCAGACCGAGGGCCAGAACCGGGGCTACCGCCACGAGGCCATCGGCTTCGTGTGCGACTGGAAGGGCGGCAGCGGCTTCCCACACTGCGGCGCCTTGACGCTGCAGGGCGACCCCTGGAGCCATCGCGTGACCTGGGGCGCCGTGTCTGGCCTCTCTGCCAGCGTGTCCCCGATGCGGACCAGCATCATGCACCGCTCTGCGGCTGCGGTTCGCACGCTGACGCTGCAGCTCTATGTGCCAGACACGGACACCATCTACACCGACGAGCTGGAGCTTGAGGTGAGCTACATGAGCGCGGCGGACGGCTGGAAAGTGGAGTCGGTCGGCGGCGCGCGTGGACTGCAGCTCGCAGGGTCCGGCCGAACCGCACTGGCCGCGTCGGCAAAGACCTGGACCCCCAACGGCGTGCCCGGCCACTCGGCCAAGAAGCTCGAAGTCACGACCGCGTTCCCGGTGATGCAGAACAGCGAAATGCTGGTGCGCTGGAGCCTGTGCGCATCGCGCACCCCCGCGCTGCTGTTCTACGTCAGCCCGGAAGTGGAGATCGCCTGATGCCCTGGGTTTGGCAGATCGGCTCGCGCCTGCCGCCCTCGACTGCCCAAGTCGATGTGCCCGGCAACGTGCTCGGGCGCCTGAGCCTCATCACGACGATTGAGCGCCTGCCCTCGGAGCCCATCGGCACCTTCACGCTGTCGCTGACCAATCTGGTCGTTGGATCGGCCATCCGCATCGAAGTGCAGAGCACGGGCGCGCTGATCGAGTTCCGCACGGCCGCCAGCAGCTCTGAGGTTTTCAGCGTCCCCACCTTCGGCGGCGCGGCGCCGGCCGACCAGCTGCGCATCAAGGTGCGCAAGGGCACCAGCGCCCCGTACTACATCCCTTTCGACACCCTGACCACGGCCTTCTTGGGCAGCGGGTCGGTCTACGTCTCCCAGATCCCGGATTGAGGTAAGCCATGGCCATCGACGCAAGCAAATTCACCATCGACGGATCGGGCAACATCCGCCAGGTCAGCGCCTTCGTGCCCGGCACGGACACGCGCTACCCGACCCTGGATCTGCACGCCTGGCTGCAAGACCTGGCGGACAACCCCAGCGCCAGCGGCGACGACCTGGTGAGCATCCTGGGCAGCAACCCGTCCGAGTTGGCCGGTAAGCGCAACGCCGCGCGCCCGATGGCGCTGACGCTGCTGCCGACCATGAACCTGAACGACGCCACGGCGCAGTGGTTCAACTTCGGGTCGGTGGAGCAGGACGCGGGGCAGACGCTCTACACCGGCCTCAAGGTGCTGGGCACGAACCCGGCCAACACGCCCATCTACATCACGCAGAACAACGCCAAGATCACGAAGTCCTGGGCGGACTCGGAGATTGCGAACTTTCAGATTCTGGTCAAGGCCAAGAGCGGCGGCGCGCTGATCGCAGGCGGCGACTTGCCGGCTGGGTCGGTGGCGGTCTACTCGCGCAAGTACGGCCAGACCTTCAGCCACTTCGATGTGAGCCTGTCGGCGGGCGGCGAGCAGGTGGCGGCCATTTCGACGGCGGCGGACGGCAACGTCTCCCTGAGCGCTGCAGCCGCCGAGGCCGTCTGGAACACGATGACCGTGGCGGCCGGCGACACGAACCAAGACCTCGGCAACGGCAACGGGTCCAAGCTCTACAAGGGCACCATCACCCTCAACGGCACCACGACGCTGGCCCAGGCATACCAAGCCTTGATGTGGGCCTGCAGCGAGAGCAGCACGGCGACCGTAGTGGGCGTGCCGGGCTGGCGCTACCGCAAGCTCAACACGAACTACGCGGAGAACGCAGCCGCTCCGTTCGGCAATTTCGCGGGCGGCAAGTTCTTCCTGGCTCAGGGCTGGTTCATTGCTGGCGTCATGTCGGCCGACTCGAAGAACTACCAGCTCATCGCCCATGACGGCACGACGCAGAGCCCGCCGACCAGCGTGCAAGTCCAGATCGCCGGCCTGGTGGCGGGGGACTATGTGATCGCGGCGCGTGACAACGGTTCGGGCGGGTTCTTGAACGACACGACCCTGGCCAGCACCGCCAGCGTTGGAGCAACCAGCGTGACGCTGACCGCCGCGCCGGGGGACACGCCCACGGGGGCCGGCTACATCCGCATCAACGGCAAGCCGCACACCTACACCGGGCGCGCGGGCAACGTGATCAGCGGCCTGTCGCCGGCCGTTCCTGCGGGCGGATACGCCTCGGGCCTGCCGGTGTTCATCCCGTTCGTGGATGCGGTGGCCAGCGGCGCCACGATCAGCAGCGGGGCGTTCCAGTTCTCGGCGCCGTTCACGGTGCGCTACAAGGTGCGCAACGGCGGCGGCTCGCCCATCGTCCCCTTCGAGTCCACCCTGAGCGTGACAGAAGCGGGCGGCTCGGGCAACACGGTTCGCACGGCCGACGCCTAAAGGCACGCGATGGCGCTGACCTTTCTCCCCGGCAGTCTGGTGATCGAGTCCGACAGCTCGATCCTGGACCTGCCCGCCTTTCACGCCGCCCTGCGCGACTGGGAGGACAGCGCAGAGGCGGCCGTCTACCCGGTGACGCACACCTACAAAGAGATCCCGCTCGGCGGCGGGGCGATCTTTCCAGCAGTGGATCTGGTCAACGGCTGGCAGCTTCGGTTCCCGGCGCCGGGCAACTACACCATCCGGGGCAATCTGGGCGGGACCATCCTGCCGGTGGCCGGGGTCTATGTGGAGCGCCAGACCAGCGCGGCCTATGTGACCACGGCCATTGGCGGTAGCGGCCCGAGCGCGATAAGCATCGCGGAAGCGGTCCGGAGCGAGCTGACCGCAGAGTTGGTGCGCCTGCGCGAGCTGGCCCTGCTGCACGGCCTGGAGCCCGGGGCACCGCTGGTGGTGGACGACGCCAACGGCACGCGCTCGGCCGGGGCCGTGGTGCAGTCGGTGGTGACGTCTCAGACCACCACGACAGTGAGCCGCCAATGAGCTTTCTTGGCCGTGCACTGGCTCTGCAGGGAGTGGGCTACCCGGGTCGCGTGCTTGCCCTGCAAGGCGTTGTGTCCTCTGTCCGAGTGGATGCACCTAGGCGGCATGGCAGCGGTGGGCGATTGGTCGGCCTGCACTTCAGGCAGGCTAGGCCAGACGCCGACCGCCGTGCACGGCGGCGCAATGAAGAGTTCTTGCTGCTGGTGAAACCATGAGCGACGCCCAGGCCTTCGCGGCCTTGCACAAACTGACGCCCGTCCAGGCTATGCAGTACTTGGCCGGTCGCACCGAACGGACGCTGACCTATTCATGGCAGGACCTTTGGCAGGAAGAACATGCGCAGCAGTTCACCGTGAGCCGACTAGCCCGTGCGGACCTGCTGGCGGACCTGCAGCGGCTGATAACCGAGGCCGTGGATGGCGATCTTTCACGCAGTGGCTTCGAACTTGATGCCAAGCAGCTTCTGTCTCGCGCTGGGTGGTGGGGCGAGAAGCACGTGCTTGACCCAGTGAGCGGTGAGCGCCAGGTCACCCGCTTTGATCCTGCCCGACTCAAGCTGATCTTCGACACCAACACCCGAATGGCCTATGCGGCTGGACAGTGGGAGCGAATTCAGCGGACCAAGCGCACCCACCCCTATCTGCGCTATGTGACGGCTGCAGATGATCGGGTGCGGCCGGCGCACCGGGCGTGGAACGGCGTGACGCTTCCAGTCGATGACCACTTCTGGCGCAGCCATATGCCGCCCAATGGCTGGCGCTGCCGCTGCCGAGTGGTGGCCGTCAACCAGCGAGACTACGACAGGGGAACGACGCCCGGTGGTAGGCCAATGCGCAAGACGGCCGTGGACTTGGGCGAGCGAGAGTGGGTCAACAAGCGCACCGGGGTGGTGGAGCGAGTGCCGGTGGGGGTCGATCCCGGCTTTGGCTACAACCCCGGCGTGGCCCGCGCCGAAGGTGTACAGAAGGCCGCGTCGGACAAACTGGCGGCCTTGTCTTTCGATGTGGCTACCAAGCTGCGTGATGACCTGGAGGGCGCGCCATGATCAGGATCTCTTCAACCCAGCCGAGCCCAAACCCACTTGAGCAACTGCTGAAGCGGCTGGCGGATGTGCGGCCCGCCATGGAGGCGATTGGTGCGGAGATGGAAAGCCGTGTGGCCAATCGGTTCGAGACCCGCACCGATCCTTCCGGTTCTTCCTGGGCACCTTGGGCACCATCAACAGCCGCCGCCTATCCCAAGAATGGCCGAGGCCAGCTTCTGGAGCGCCACGGTGACATGCTGAGCAGCTTGAGCTGGCAGGCCGATTCCACGAGCGTGCTGATTGGCTTTGGCGCCGCCGCCAGCCACAAGGGTGACGTGTACGCGATCTATCACGAGTTCGGCACCGCCCACATGCCCCGTCGCGGTCTACTTACCGCCGACCCAGACGCTGGGACACTGGCACCCGACGACGTCGCCGCAATCGATCAACTGCTGCGCGATCATTTCCTGGGCTGATCGGCGCTTTCCGCTGATTTCAGCGGGTCTTTTTCATTGCGCAAGCCTTTTTTCTGGCTCGTCCCACTTCTTCCGGCCTAGTTCCACAAAATCCCGGAAATATCGCGCGCCGTTCTCTTGGAATATCTCAACCCCCTTCACCAAAGGGCGAACCAATCGCCATCACCCACTCACCCACCTTGAGCCGCCCTACATCCCCCAGGCGCACTGCCGGCAGGCCGGTGGCCTCGATCTTCAGCACGGCTACGTCTGTGCGGCGATCCGCGCCCAGCACCTTGGCCTTGAACTCGCGCTTGTCGGTCAGGGTGACGATGACCTCGTCGGCTCCATCCACCACATGGGCATTGGTCATGATGACGCCGTCGGCGGCCAGCACGAAACCCGAGCCCACGCCACGGCGCTGGGGCTGATCGTCCTCCTCGCCGCCGCGCGGCGCCGGACGGCGGGGTGAGGGAATGCCGAAGCGCCGCAGGAATTCCTGCATCTGGGCATCGATCTCCGGTGTCTGGCCGCCGCGCATGCGCTCCGAGGTGCGGATATTGACCACTGAGGGGCCGAGCCGCTCAACGAGCTCCGTGAAGTCCGGCAAGTTGGCGTGCTGGGCCGCTACAGCGGTGGGCAGCCCCTGCAAACCCAAGGCCAGCGCACAAGAGGCCAACGCAATACGAGACACAGGCAACAGTCGGGCAGCTTTGAAGTTCATGGCGAAAACAAGCAGTTCAGGAGGGAAACACCGGCATCATGCCGCTGCGGGCGCCTCAACGCCCGGAAGTCACGCGGCAGTTGACGGCTCGGCGCTGGATTTCAAGGGGCGCCCCACCAATGGCGGCGTCGCCTGCCGGCCAGCGCCGCGCGCACCATAGGCCACAGCCCCGGATGCTGCGCCTGACGCAGGATCACGTGCCACTGCTCGGGCCACAACGCCCGCCAGCCACGGCCGACCGGGCAGCGCAGACGCAGCCAAAGCAATTCGTTCAGATCCAGCACCACGTCCACGCGCTGCAAGGGCGTTGGCTCCGCGCCGGGGTCTGTGGGCAGTAGGACCCAATGCCCCGCCTCGCAGACCAGTGCCCGCCACTGCGGGTGCGCCAACGGCCAGCTCAGGGCGGGCAGTTGGCGGGTGCTCACGGCTTACTGAAAGCGCTTGAACAGCAGGGTGCCGTTGGTGCCACCAAAGCCGAAGTTGTTCTTGGCCGCCACCTCGATGCGCATCTCGCGCGCCTGGTTGGCGCAGTAGTCCAGATCGCACTCGGGATCCGGGTCCTGCAGATTGATGGTCGGCGGTGCGATCTGGTCGCGCAGCGCCAGCACGGTGAACACCGACTCGATGCCGCCCGCGCCACCCAGCAGATGCCCGGTCATGGACTTGGTGGAGCTGACGACCATGTTCTTGGCATGCTCACCAAAAGCCTTCTTGATGGCATTGGTCTCGTTGGCGTCACCCAGCGGCGTCGAGGTGCCATGGGCGTTCAGATACTGCACCTCATCAGCGTTCAGACCGGCGTCGCGCAGGGCCGCCTGCATGGAGCGCCGGGGGCCGTCCACATTGGGCGCGGTCATGTGGTAGGCGTCAGCGCCCATGCCGAAACCGATCAACTCGGCATAGATGCGCGCGCCACGAGCCTGAGCATGTTCCAGGCTTTCCAACACCAGAACACCGGCGCCCTCACCCAGCACAAAGCCATCGCGGCCCTTGTCCCAGGGGCGCGAGGCACTGGCCGGGTCATCGTTGCGGGTGGAAAGGGCGCGGGCGGCCGCGAAGCCACCAATGCCCAAGGGCGAAACGGTGGACTCTGCACCGCCGGCCACCATCACATCCGCATCGCCGGCTTGAATCAAACGTGCCGCCACGCCGATGCTGTGCAAACCAGTCGTGCAAGCCGTCACCACCGCCAGATTGGGGCCCTGAAAGCCCAGCTTGATCGACAAGTGGCCGGAGATCATGTTGATGATCGACGCCGGCACAAAGAAGGGCGATACGCGACGCGGGCCGCGATTGAGCAACTCGGTCTGCGTCTCTTCAATCATCGGCAGACCACCGATGCCCGAGCCGACCAGGCAACCGATGCGCTCGGCCTGGGCCTCGCTCAAGGCCTCGCCCGTGGGCAGGCCTGCGTCTTGAACCGCCTGCATGCCCGCCGCCAAGCCGTAATGGATGAAGGTATCCATGCTGCGAGCCTCTTTGGCGGAGATGTAGTCCTCCACCTTGAAGCCCTTGACCTCGCCGGCGAACTGGCAGGCCAGATTGCTGGCATCAAAACGACTGACAGTGGCAATGCCCGAGCGACCGGCCAGGATGTTGGCCCAGCCCTCCGACACCGTATTGCCCACTGGCGAAATCAGACCCAACCCGGTGACAACGACGCGACGACGGCTCATGCGAAAAACTTCTTAGCGCTACAGATGGTCAAAAGGGCCTTACGGCCCCATTGAAGTGCGGAGCCAGGCCCCGCTGCTCAAGCCTGAATCAGGCCTTCTGGGCCTTGACGGCGTAGTCGATGGCCAACTGCACCGTGGTGATTTTCTCGGCTTCATCGTCAGGGATCTCGATGCCGAACTCGTCTTCCAGGGCCATCACCAGCTCCACGGTATCGAGCGAGTCAGCGCCCAGATCGGCCACGAAGGCCTTTTCATTGGTCACGTCCGCTTCAGGCACGCCGAGTTGTTCGGCAACGATCTTTTTGACGCGGGCTTCGATATCGCTCATGACTCCTCCAGGAGGTGTTTGCAAAAAAACAGCCCAGCATTCTACCGGGTCTAGAGAAGCACACCTAATCAGGCGCGCTGTAGCTCAACGCAATCCACTGAACTGCCGCATTCGTCGGGTTGCCACAGGGCCTCCTGACACCGCGTGCGGCAAGTCAGTCTTTCGTTCAGCACATATACATGCCACCGTTGACGTGCAGCTCGCTGCCCGTCACATAGCCGCCGCCGGAGCCGGCCAGGAAGGCCACAGCAGCCGCCACTTCCTTGGCCTCACCCAGGCGGGCCAGCGGGATCTGCGCCAGCAAGGCGGCCTGCTGCGCCTCGGGCAGGGCCGCGGTCATGTCGGTAGCAATGAAGCCCGGCGCCACGCAGTTCACGGTGATGCCACGGCTGCCCACCTCGCGCGCCAGTGCGCGGCTCATGCCGGCCAGTCCTGCCTTGGCGGCGGCGTAATTGGCCTGCCCAGGGTTGCCCGAGGCGCCCACCACCGAGGTGATGGAGATGATCCGGCCCATGCGCTGCTTCATCATGGGCTTGATGACCAGACGGCACATGCGGAACACGGCCTTCAGGTTGGTATCCAGCACGGCGTCCCAGTCCTCATCCTTGAGGCGCAGGGCCAGGGTGTCCCGGGTGATGCCAGCATTGTTCACCAGCACATGAAGGCCGCCCTGCTCCTTGACCAAGCGATCGACAACGGCCTCACAGGCCGCCGCGTCGTTCACATTCAAGGCCAGGCCCTGGCCGCCCCAAGGCGCGAGAGCAGCCGTGATGCGCTCGGCGCCATCGGCCGTGGTGGCAGTGCCGAAGACCTTGTGGCCTTGCTCGGCCAAGGTCTGGGCGATGGCCGCGCCAATGCCGCGGCTGGCGCCCGTGACCAGGGCTATGGAAGTCGGATTCCTCATCTCAGGCTCCAGGGTTCTGTTCCAGCAGAGCACGGGCCTCGGCCAGGCTGGAGGGGTCGCAAATCGTGGTCGTCAGCAGGCCAGCGTCGATGCGCTTGACCATGCCGGCCAACACCTTGCCCGGACCGCACTCGATCACATGGCCAAGGCCGCGCGCCTTCAGCGCCTGAATCACTTCGACCCAGCGCACCGGCTGATAGGCCTGGCGATAGAGCGCGTCGCGCAGTGCGGCCGCATCGGAGGGCGCGGCCACATCGACGTTGTTGACCACGGCAAAGGCTGGCGCCTGGAGTTCCAGTACGGACAAGGCCTGACGCAGGCGCTCGGCCGCCGGCTTCATCAAGCTGCTGTGGAACGGGGCCGACACCGGCAGCGGCAGCGCGCGCTTGGCACCGGCCGCCTTCAAGACCTCCATGCCCTTCTCGACACCGGCCTTGCTGCCCGCGATCACGGTCTGCTTGGGGTCGTTGAAGTTAACGGCTTCCACCACCTCGCCGCTGGCTTCGCGGGCCTGGGCGCACCCGGCCTTCACGGCTTCGGCCTCCAGCCCCAAGATGGCAGCCATGCCGCCCTGCCCTACGGGCACGGCCTCCTGCATGGCTTGGGCACGCAGGCGCACCAGCGGCAGGGCCTGGGCCAGGGTCAGCACGCCGGCAGCCACCAGCGCGCTGTACTCCCCCAGCGAATGGCCGGCGGCGGCCACTGGCGTGAGCCCGGTCTCCTGCACCCATGCGCGGTAGCAGGCCACACCGGCCGTCAACATCACCGGCTGGGTGTTGGTGGTCAGGTCCAACTGCTCCTTGGGACCCTGTTGAATCAAAGCGGCCATGTCCAGGCCGAGCGCCTCGCTGGCCTCGGCCAAAGTCGCGCGTACAGCGGGGTGGTCGCCCCAGGCATCCAGCATGCCGACGGCCTGCGAGCCCTGACCCGGGAAAACAAAAGCAAATGCTGCAGTCATGGAAGACTCCTTGGAATCAATAGGCCAGCAGGGCCGCGCCCCAGGTGAA
The DNA here is from genome assembly GCF_005952805.1 of Inhella inkyongensis. Classification (GTDB taxonomy): domain Bacteria; phylum Pseudomonadota; class Gammaproteobacteria; order Burkholderiales; family Burkholderiaceae_C; genus Inhella; species Inhella inkyongensis. The sequence goes on along the minus strand of NZ_CP040709.1, from coordinate 1,216,633 downwards.
GCCGCCCCCCACGCCCTCAAGCAACAGGTTTTGGCCGCGCTGAATCTGGCCACTGCGCACCGCTTGGTCCAAAGCCAACGGCACAGAGGCCGCAGAAGTGTTGCCGTGCTCTTGCACCGTCACCACCATGCGCTCTTCGGGCAGGCCCAGCTTCTTGGCCGTGCCTTTCATGATGCGCAGATTGGCTTGGTGCGGGATCAGCCAATCAATCTGCTCGGCCTTCATGCCGGCGCGCTCAATGACCTCTCGCGCCACTTTGTCGAGCGCCGAGACGGCCAGTTTGAACACCGCCTGACCATCCATGCGCACCACCGGGTGACCCGTCACATGCCCGCCTTTGACGGACCCAGGCACACAGAGAACCTCGGCCTGCGCCCCATCGGCATGCAAGGCGGTAGCCAGGATGCCAGGCTCTTCGGAGGCGCCGAGCACCACGGCCCCAGCACCGTCACCAAACAGAACGCAGGTGGTGCGGTCCTTGAAGTCCAGCAGGCGAGAAAACACCTCAGCGCCGATCACCAAGGCATGCCGGGCCTGGCCGGCACGGATCATGGCGTCCGCCACCGACAGGGCGTACAGAAAGCCAGAGCAAACCGCTTGCACGTCAAAAGCCGCGCAGCCGGCCACGCCCAGCTTGGCCTGCAACAGGCAGGCAGTGGAGGGGAAAACCATGTCCGGCGTGGTGGTGGCCACGATGATCAGATCAAGCTGATCGGCCCCGATGCCCGCCGCCTGCAATGCGGCTTGGGCAGCCGGCAGCGCCAGATCGCTGGTGTTTTGATCGGCCGCCGCAAAGTGACGCGCCTTGATCCCAGTGCGCTCGGTGATCCAGTCATCCGAGGTTTCCACCCCATCAGCGGCCAGTTCGGCGGCCAAATCGGCATTGGAAACACGGCGCTCAGGCAAATAGCTGCCGGTGCCCAGAACACGCGCAAAGCGCGGCAGTGAAGTCAGGTTCATGCGTTCACTCATTGGGGCGCTGCGGCCAGGGTGGCGGCCACGCGCGCGTGCACACCGTCCAGCAGATCGTGCCGGGCGGCTTCATAAGCGCGGGTCAGCGCGCACTCAAACGAGAAAGCATCGGCCGAGCCATGGCTCTTGAACACCAGACCGCGCAAGCCCAGCAACGCAGCGCCGTTGAATCGACGATGGTCCACCCGATGCTTGAAGCGCCTCAGGACCGGAAGGGCCGCCAGGGCGCTGAGCTTGGACAGCCAACTGGCGCCGAATTCGGCCTTGAGCTGCGCGCCAATCATGCCAGCCAGGCCTTCGGCGGCCTTCAACGCGACGTTGCCAACAAAGCCGTCGCAGACCACGATGTCGGTCGTGCCCTTGAAGATGTCATTGCCTTCCACATTGCCGTGGAAGTTGATCTGCCCAGCAGCATGCGCCGCACGCAGCAATTCGCCCGCCTGCTTGATGACCTCGCTGCCCTTGATGACCTCTTCACCTACATTCAGGAGGCCCACCGTGGGGGCAGCCTTCTCGCTGATGGCGGCCACCAGGGCCGAACCCATGACGGCGAACTGCAGCAGATGCTCGGCGCTGCAATCGACATTGGCGCCCAGATCCAGCACGGTGGTGGAGCCGCCGGTCTGATTGGGCAGGGCGCTGGCAATGGCCGGGCGGTCGATGCCGTCCACTGTCTTGAGCAGATAGCGTGAGAGCGCCATCAGCGCCCCGGTGTTGCCGGCCGACACGCAGGCATCGGCCGACGCCCTACCCTGCTCATCGGGCTTGAGCTGGCTGATGGCCACGCGCATGGAAGAATCCTTCTTGCGACGCAGCGCCAGCTCAACCGGGTCGTGCATTTCCACCACCTCGGTAGCCTCAACCAGGGTGCATCGCGGCCAAGCTTTGGCTTGAGCCAGCACATCGGCTCGACCCACCAGCACCAGATGGGCTTGGGGGTGACTGGCCAAAAAGGATTTGCAGGCCGGCAGGGTCATGGCCGGCCCTTGGTCGCCCCCCATGCAATCCACCGCCAAACGCACCAACTGCATTGAGATTTCCTTCAGCGCAAAGCACAACGCCCGCCGACCCCTTGCGGGGACGTCGGGCGCAGTCTTGGACTCAACAGGGACTGGAGATCACGCATGCCGCGTGGCATTGACCCCAACAGCCCCAGGAGGATCCTTAGGCGGCGTCAGCCTTGGTCTTCAGCACCTTGCGGCCACGGTAAAAGCCAGTGGGGCTGATGTGGTGACGCAGATGCACTTCGCCAGTGGTCGGCTCGATGCCGGTGCCCGGGCTAACCAGGGCATTGTGCGAACGGTGCATGCCGCGCTTGGAAGGCGACTTCTTGTTTTGTTGAACGGCCATGATTGCTCCAATGCTGTGCGGGTGGCCAGGCTCTGCTGACTCACTCCGACCTTCGCCCCTGCAGGGCCAACCCACAAGAAACGACAAACCTGCCAGCACCTTTGGAAGTAGCGGCAGCGACAAAAGCCCGCGATTCTAGAACAGTTTTCGAGTCCGCGAAAGAGTGGAGCGCAAATCTATTTCTTTGGCTCGGCGCGCAAGGCTGCCAACACCGCAAACGGATTGGGCTTGACCTCGGCCTGCTGCTCTGGCTCGGGCTCGCCTTGCGGGATGGGCGGAGGTTCGCAGTCGTCATGCATGGGCACGATAGGGAGCGCCAGCAGCAGTTCGTCCTCAACCAACTCCCGCGCATCAAAGCTGCGGCTCAGCACCAGCAAGTCTTCCTCGGCCTCGGGGTCCAACTCCAGGGCCGTAGCCTCATCTCGCACAAAGCGGAAAGCCCGCTCGAAACGAATCTGCTGCTCAAAAGCCTGCAGGCAGCGCTGACAACAGAGTCGCGCTGCGGCACCCACATCCAGATGCAGCCAAACCTCGGGCGCAGCGCCCACTGACTTGCGCCACTCGCCGGTCAGCGTCCACTGTACGGGCACCAAAGCCTGATCCGGCAAATTCGACTCCACCCAACGCGTCAACTCAGACGCCGGCCACTCCCCTGCCAGACGCGCACCTTGCTTGGCAAAGGCCTCAACATCCAAGCGCTCAGGCTTCCAGTTCAATTCGGCTTTCATGGCGGCAGTGTACGAATGGAAGAATGGCGCCATGCATGCTGCCTCCCATCTGATCCTGGCCTCCACCTCGCGCTATCGGCGTGAATTGCTGGAGCGCCTGCACCTGCCCTTCACGGTGCAGGCCCCCGAAACCGATGAAACCCCGCGGACCGGCGAGCAACCAGCGCAGTTGGCCGAGCGCTTGTCGCTGGCCAAGGCGCTGGCCGTGGCTCGGCAATCGCCGCAAGCCTGGGTCATTGGCGCCGATCAGGTCGCCGATTTGGAAGGGGAGCCGATCGGCAAGCCCGGCGATCTGGCGCGTGCGCAAGCCCAACTGGAACGACTGAGTGGCCGCACTGTGGTGTTCCAAACCGGCCTGGCCCTGGTGCGTGCAGCCGACGGCTGGCAGCGCAGCATCGTCGTTCCGGTCAAAGTTCGCTTTCGAACGCTGAGTGCCGCGCAAATCGCGCGCTATCTGGCTCTTGAGCCCGCCATTGACTGCGCTGGCAGCGCCAAGAGTGAGGGTCTGGGCATCAGCCTGCTGGAGTCCATCGAGTCCGACGACCCCACCGCACTGATCGGCCTGCCCCTGATCGCGCTGGGTCGGATATTGCGCGAGGCGGGGCTGGACCCCTTGGCAGCATGAGCAAGGGCCGCCTCTACCTGGTACCCAACACCCTGGATTTCGGTGTCGCCACGGAGCTGGCCGCACTGGATGATGTGCTGCCCCGGCACACCCTGCACCGGGCGGCGCAACTCACGCACTGGGTGGTTGAAAACGCCAAGACGGCACGCGCCTTTCTCAAGAGAGTGGATGCCGTATTTCCGCTGACACAGCCGCTGCAGGCGCTGAGCATTCAAGAGCTGCCACGCCCCGCCAAAGGCCGACCCGAAGCAGAGAGTACAGCATCGACCCATGGACCGCTGCTCCAACCGGCGCACGAAGGCATGGACATCGGGCTGCTCTCCGAGGCAGGCCTGCCCGCGGTGGCCGACCCGGGCAGCGCCTTGGTCGCCCTGGCGCATTCACAGGGCATCGAGGTCGTCACCTTGCCCGGCTCCAGCAGTTTGGTGCTGGCCCTGGCCGCCAGCGGACTGCAAGGCCAGTGCTTTGCCTTCATTGGTTATCTGCCGGTGGAGCCCGCAAGCCGTCAAGTGCGCATCCGTGAGCTGGAGCAGCGCTCGCGCCGCGAAGGCCAGACTCAGTTGGCGATTGAGACGCCGTATCGCAACCCAGCCCTGCTGGATGCGTTGTTGCAATCGCTGCAACCCGGCACCCTGCTCTCAGTCAGTACTTCCTTGTGCACGCCGAAGGCCTGGACCCGAACTGCCAAAGTGGCGGACTGGCGCCGCCAGCCCAGCCGATTGCCCAACGATCAACCCGCAATGTTCTCCTGGCTGGCGGACTCCAAAGGCTGATCCGCCGCCACCACGCGAGGCGCAAACAAAGCGGCCATCTGGCGCTTGGGCTTGATGTAGCGCGACGGACCCGCCGGTTTGGCCGCCGTGGCTGCCGCGCGCTCCCAGGCCGGCGGCTCAACCGGCGCGCTGGGCTCGTAAGGCTTGTCGAAGAACGGATCGGCCGGCGCTCGACGCGGGGCGGGGCGGTATTCCGAACGGCCGACATCGCTGCGCTCGAAGCGCTCGCGACGCTCTGGACGCTCAGATCGTTCCGCACGATCTCCCCAGTCTCCACGGGCAGGACGGCGCTCACGCTCTTCGTCCGCAACGGCCACGGTCTCCAGGTCCATCTTGCGCTTGATCAACTTCTCGATGTCCGCCACCAGGCGCGCATCGGTCGGCGACACAAAGGTGATGGCCACACCCAATGCGCCCGCGCGACCCGTACGGCCAATGCGGTGCACATAGTCCTCGGCGTTGAAAGGCACGTCGAAGTTAAACACCAGGGGCAGTTCGGCGATATCCAGTCCGCGACCCGCCACATCGGTAGCGATCAGCAAGTCCACTTCGCCCGCCTTGAACGCCGCCAGCGTCTTCAGGCGCTCGTCCTGGCTCTTGTCGCCATGCAGCGCACTGGCCTTGATGCCCTCACGCTCAAGCGCACGCGTCAGGCGCGCCGCGCCGAGCTTGCTGTTCATGAACACGATGGCCTGCTTGGCACCACGCTCGCGCCAAAGCTGCAGCAGCAGCGCGCGCTTCTTGTCATCGCCCACGCCGTAGAAGCGCTGCTCCACATTGGCCGAGGTGGCATTCGGCCGGGCCACTTCCACCAACTCGGGGTTCTGCAGATAGCTCGAAGCCAACCGCTTGATTTCGGGCGAGAAGGTGGCCGAAAACAGCAGGGTCTGACGGGTCTTGGGCAGGTAGCTGAGGATGCGCTGCAGGTCCGGCAAGAAGCCGATGTCCAGCATGCGGTCGGCTTCATCGAGCACCACGTACTCGACCTGATGCAGCGCGCAATTCTTGCCCTCGATGTGATCCAGCAGGCGGCCGGGCGTGGCGATCAACACCTCCACCCCGCCGCGCAATTGCAGCGCCTGGGGCTTGATGTCAACGCCACCAAACACGCAGGCTACGCGCAGATTGGTGTGCTTGGCATAGGCCAACACGTTTTGCGCCACTTGGTCAGCCAGTTCCCGAGTGGGGGCCAGCACCACCGCACGCACAGGGTGCCGTGCCGGTGACATGCTGCTGTTCTCATGCTTGAGCATGCGTTGCAGCAGCGGAATAGAAAAGGCGGCAGTCTTGCCGGTACCGGTCTGCGCCGCGCCCATCACATCGCGGCCGTCCAGCACGATGGGGATGGCCTTGGCCTGAATCGGCGTCATCGCCGTATAGCCGGAATCGCTGACTGCGCGGAGCAGTTTGGGGTCCAGCGGCAGCGTGTCAAAGCGCTGAGGCGCCGGGGTTGCTTCTTGGGTCATAGGCGGCGATTGTCGCCGCTTCGGCAAATCAGCCGGTTTCAGGCGTGGGATCCGCGCCGCACCAGCCAGCGCGGAGTGCGAAAGCGCACGATGCGCCAATACAGACTCACATATGTCAGTACATAGACAAGCAGCACGATGGAGAGGGCACGACTGCTATTCCACCAGATCACCGCCGGCACCGCAGCCAAGGCACAGGCCACCCACAGATATGGCGCAGTCAGTGAATTGCGACGCACCAACTCGCGTGCATCGCGACTACCAACTGCCCACCTGATCAGGCGCCGGTAGATCAGGCTATGCAGATGAACACCATCCGGCTTGTCCATCGGCCGACCCCGCAAAACCTTGCGCCGGTACATCGAGAACACTGTCTCAACGATCGGATAGGCGCACAGAACCAAAGGGAACAGAGGAGAGACCTCGGGTTGGCTCGCGACCAAAAGAATGCCAAGTTCGGCGAGCATAAATCCTAAGAAATACGCTCCGCCATCACCCAGAAAAATCAGGCCCAAGGGGAAGTTCACCAAGAACAAGCCAAGGGTCGCAGCAACCATCAGCAAACTACAGATTGCAATTACCGAATCGCCGACCACAAAGGCCACCAACCCCAGGCCAGAAAGCATGATCACACAACACATTGAGGCTAGACCGTTGAACCCATCGATGATGTTGATCGAGTTAGTGACCCCAGCGACCACAAACAAGGCCAGAAAGACTGCGCCGCCTGTGCTCGCAGTCAGTGGGTCGAGCAAAGGGATGTCGGTGCGCGTAATTCGCGCACCCAACCAGATTGCCGCCAGCAGTGCGCCTAACAGCAGAGCCAGCATGCGCTGCAAAGGGCTGACACTCTTGGTCAAGTCTTCCCACAGGCCGGCGATGAAGGCTGGAAGCGCGCACAGGTACAAAGTACCCACGAAACCACTATGTTCAGGATGCCGCAAGGCCCACCAGACAATAGCCAGCGTAAATCCTACGCAGAGCGCCACCCCACCAACCCTGGGGACGGGCCGAGCGTGGAACTTCTGGGGGCCGCTGAGATCCGAGTCGGCTGACCACCAAGCATGTATGCGCGCCGAACGCACGATGAGCAGAGCCACCAGAGCGGCAGTCAATAGCCCAAAGACTGCCGCCGTAATAATTTCAGACACGATTGACGGCCCCTAGCGGTGGCCACGCAGGGCGGGCCAAATCTGCCTAAGTAGTTGTTGCCGCCTGTCGCTCCGTTGTCCGCATCTCAATTGGAAACGCACAATCACCCACAGCGTCAGCAGCAATCCAACTCCCAAGCTCACACTTATGCCGACCATGGCGCGCTTGGGCCTGGACTTCCTCTCGGGAACCTGAGGTGCATCGACAACTTGCAACAATCCGCCTTCGCGCCCCTCGTCGACTCGCGCCAACTCGTATTGCCGCGAGAACTGCTCCAGAAGGGCTTCTTGGTACTTGTACTCACGAAATCTCGTGATGTAGTCTCCGCTCTCCTCCTTAGGTCCGACCCTTTCAAGCTGTTGGAGCCTGACGCGCAACGCTGCCAGGGCTCCCAACTGTTGTTGAACCTCAGGAGCCTGCTCTGTCATGGTACTCAAGAGCATCTTCACTCGGATTTCAGCAGCCGTGGTTTCAGCGCGTAAGCGGGCATAGTTTTCGGCTGCAGCCTTTGGTTCAGCCTTAAGACTGCCTGCAGCGAAACCGACCCTCTGCAAGACCTCCTGAGCAGCCTGCAGTCGTTCTGCAGCCTCTGCGCGCCGCACCTCAAAGAACTTCCGTCGCTGTTGCGCCTCAGAAATTGCGAGCTCGTTGGAAACGCGGCGGAACTCGTCCACCATGCCCTCCGCCATTGCGGCAGCGCGTGATGGCTCCTTGTCATCGACCTCAATCACGATCAGACCGTCACGCCGACCGATGATGACGCGCAAGTTTCGCCAGAATTCTTCGCGAGCCACAATACGCAGCTCACTGTCGTACACCTGCATGAGGTCGAATCGCTCAATCATGCGATCGGCGACATTTGCACTCAATAGCAACGATACGAACTGATCGGGGCCCCGTCCACTAGAGCTTGGCAGGCCAGCCAAAGCCCCTAGAGAGGCCAACGCCGCTCCTGCACCTGATTGCGGCTGAACTGGCGGCAGAACCACAGCCCGACTCGTGAAGGTGGGCTTGACCAAGAATGACCCAGCAACTGCCAGCACGCCTGCGAGCAGACCTCCGAGCACGATCAGCCTGGAGTGGCGCGCCAACTCCAACACATAGTCCAGGGTGCCCAATTCCTGGCTGCCATTCGTCTGTATTTCGCTCATGCTCACTGGGTCAGGTTCTTTAAGGCCACAGCACCCAGGCCAAACTGCGACAAGATCTGCGCCCAGTCCTTAAGCTCCTGGGTCAAGCGGACCTTGTCCATCTCCTCAGGAACAAAAATCGTGTCGCCTGGCAAAGCCGCAATCTGCTCAAAAGCTGGTCGCGAAGACCACCAAGAACCGCCTTTTCGCTTACCCACGATCGAACCATCGGCCCGCAATACAAACATACTGCCCGAGTCAGCGCCACGAGTCGCCCCTCCAGCCATGCGCAGGAAGTGCCCAAGAGTCTGCTTATCGGTGTACTGATAGCTACCTCCCCCAAAAACGCTACCGTAAACGTTCACTGGCTGCACGCGCGAAGGCACGATCAGCCGGTCGCCATCTTCCAGCGGCATGGCGGGAAGTCCCGTCGCTTCGGGGTCGGTTTGGAGAACGACACGCCCCGTCGGCTGCGCTTGGCGCAAACGCTCAATCAGACGCAAATGGCTGACACGCAGGCTTTCATCCTGTGTCGTCGCCGTCATTGCGAGCTCCTTGCGGTTCACAGCAGCACGCGTAAGCTCAGTCTCGAGCTCTCGCAGAACCTTGTCCAAGTTCTCGATCTGCCGCTTGCGCGCCGTTTCACGGCGAAGCTCAGCACCATAAATGAAGGCCTCTCCGCTGGGGCCACCGGCCGCGGCCATAGCATCATTAAGCGTGGCTCCGGCTGGCAGCACATAGTCCCCCGGGCGCTTGACCTCGCCCTCGACACGGACCCTCTTAAGCTGCGAGAAACCGGGGCGACTAAGGTCGGCCAAGCTACTCACGCGCAGTACTTCGCCAGAGCGCAAGACCTTTCGCCGATCGCGCTCCAAATCAAGCGCGCGCACTGGCTGAGCCATACCCAGGGATAGCACCGTCGCCGAGCTGCGATCGGCAACTGCAGACAGGCCGCCAGCCATCTCCAACAGATCTTCGACCGCCTCTTCACCCTTGAGCTCGAAGACTGCCGCGTGATTCACACTGCCAATCACAGCCACCTGAGCACCGACAGCCGGAACATGCACAACATCGCCACTTCGGATGCGACAGTCAGTGCAGACTTGGCCCTTGAGCAACCAGTCATAAAGGTCAAACTTGCCAGCTTCTTTGCCTCCGCGGCGAAGCAGGATCTGTCGCATGCTGCCCACGGCAGTCGGGCCACCAGCGCTCGCGAGCACTTGAGTCAGACTTGCCAGACTGGAAACTCGATGCTCTCCTGGACGCGCCACTTGGCCGGTCACCGTAACGCGAATAGTGCGCAACTCGCCCATAGACACCGCAAGGCCAAATTGCTTAAACGTCCTGGCAACACGCTGCCGAATCTGATCCGGTAGCTCAGAGAAGCGCATACCGGCCACTTGAATCGTACCAACACGAGGCACCGCAATACTGCCACCTCGAGATACACGCAGGCGCAGGCTAGCCTCCACACTTCCCCAGAGGTCGAGCAGCACTTCGTCACCCGGCCCAAGTACATAGTCCTCCGGCACGTCAACATCGTCGGTTATTGACTCACCGCTGACGCCCTTCCAAAGCAAAGAAAAACCAAAACGCCGCACCGCAGGTATGCGCTCCTCAGCCCCCGGAAATCCTGGTAAGGACTCAGGCAAGCCAGCTTTAGCCAAACGGGAGGCCATCAACTCGAACTCACTCGGCTTGTAGTCATCCAATTTGTGACGCGCGACGCGAGACGAGTTCAAGTCAGAGCGTATATCGAGTGTCTGCGAAGATGCGGTCAAAGAGTCGGGCGACTCCACCAGAGGCCCCAAGACTCGAGGCTTGCTGGGCGACTGCTGCAATCTCACTGGCCCCAAACCGGCGCCATTGGGAATCACAGCTTCGCCTTCGGCCCAGACGCTTCCGGCTTGGACCAGCAAGAGCAGGCCCGCGCCCAGTATTGAGCGAAGAGTAGGAAGGCCAGAACTTAGAGGACTAACCATGAATTCGTACAGAAGAACAGGACAAGCCCAAAAACAAGCCGCCTGAACGGCGGCTGGCTTAATGGGAACCACTTTGATTGTAGCCTTCGGCTCTTTTGAACCGCCCCGGGTTTTGAGGAGGCTCCTTCGTTTGAGAACATGGAGCCATCATGAGGAAGTCACCGAAGTTTTCGCCCGAGGTTCGGGAGCGCGCCGTGCGCATGGTGTTCGAGCACCGCGCCGAGTACCCGTCCCAGCGGGCAGCCGTCGAATCCATCGCCGGCAAGATCGGCTGCGTGCCCCAGACCCTGCTCAAGTGGGTGCAGCAGCATGAGCTCGACGCCGGCCAGCGCACGGGCGTCTCAACGACCGAGGTCCAGCGCATCAAGGAGTTGGAGCGCGAGGTGCGCGAACTGCGCAAGGCCAACGAGATCTTGAAGCTGGCCAGCACGTTTTTTGCCCAGGCGGAGCTCGACCGCCGCATCAAGTCTTGAGGGACTTCGTCGACCGGCATCGCCACGCCCTGGGGGTCGAGTCGATCTGCCGCACCCTGCAGATTGCCCCAGCGGCATACCGGCGCCACGCGGCGCGCCAGCGCAATCCAGCCATGCGCTCTACGCGCGCCCAGCGCGATGCTGCCTTGGCGCCCGAGATCAAGCGCGTTTGGCAGAGCAATTTGCTGGTGTATGGTGCCGACAAGGTCTGGCGCCAACTCAATCGCGAAGGCCAGACGGTGGCGCGCTGCACCGTCGAACAGCTCATGGGTCTGCAAGGCCTACAGGGCGCACGCCGGAGCAAACGCCAGCGCACCACCGTGCCCGACCCCAAGGCGCCATGTCCGCAGGACCGGGTCAATCGGCAATTCAAGGCCCAGCGGCCCAATCAGCCCTGGGTCTCGGATTTCACCTACGTTTCCACCTGGCAGGGCTGGGTCTATGTGGCCTTCGTGGTGGACGTGTTCAGCCGTCGCATCGTGGGCTGGCGCCAGAGCAGTTCGATGCACACCGAGTTCGTGCTCGATGCGCTGGAGCAGTCGCTGTACGACCGTAAGCCCGGCCAGGAGGATGGGTTGGTGCACCACTCCGACAGGGGTTCGCAAGGCGGATTCAACCGGTCGTTGCAACACTGGTTGGTGCGACTGATCGTAGGTACTCGTTCAGGACCTCTGCCGGAGTCTTCCAGTCCAGCGTTTTCCTTGGCCTGCTGTTGAGCGCATTCGCGACGGCTTGGATCTCTTGCTCACTCCACCGGGACAGGTCGGTCCCCTTCGGGAAGTACTGGCGCAGGAGCCCATTCGTGTTCTCGTTCGTACCGCGCTGCCATGGGCTTCGGGGGTCGGCAAAGATTACGTCAACGCCAGACTCGACGGTAAACCGTGCGTGATCTGACAGCTCCTTACCGCGATCCCAAGTGAGCGATCTCCATAGCTGCGCAGGCAGAGTCGTCACCGTTTGTTTGAGCGCGTTGGCCATCGTGACGGCGCCATAGCCTGCCAAAGCTGGCCCGTTCTTCGTTCGTGGAGTCACGCCATAGCCCTCCTCGCGGGGCAGATGCACCAGGATCGTGAACCGGCTCGAACGCTCCACCAGAGTCCCGATTGCAGAGCGGTTCAAACCAATGATCAGGTCGCCCTCCCAATGCCCCGGGACGGCGCGATCTTCCACCTCTGCCGGTCGGTTGGAAATCATCACATCCTCACTGACATGGACCCAGGCCTTGGCCTGCGATCTGGCTCGCGGAACCCGTGGTGCCCGGCCCGTTCTCAGGCAGCTCACCAGTTCGCGCTTCAGCGCCCCACGGCCTTGGATGTACAGAGCTTGGTAGATAGCCTCGTGGGATATCCGCATCAACTCATCACCCGGGAAGTCGATCTTTAGCCGGCGAGATATCTGCTCCGGCGACCACCCGTTTACCCATTTGCGATCCCCACGGTGAGGCTTGTTGCGTCCTATGAAGGGCGCCTGTTGCGGACCCTCTATCGCACGCCCATCGGCATCGCGGACCTTCCCTTCAAGGCGGTCCTGAACGTAGCCACGCAGTTGAGGATGAGTCACCAGCTTGGCCGACTTCGGTCGTCGTGCCATCCAATCCGCCTTCCACTGCGCGACTGTGGCTCGGTACTCAAGGCGGCCACTTCGGGTTGCAGTATTTCGGGTCAGCTCTCGAGCGACCGTCGATGGGCTTCGTCCGATGCGGCGTGCGATCTCGCGCACACCGACGTCCTGGGCGTTCAGCAGTGCGATCTCCTCACGCTCCTCGAACGACAGGAATCTACTAGAAACCGACTTGGACATGAACAGTGGCATGCCGCCACGATGACGGAACCAGCGCGATCCGACGGCCTGCGAGACGCCACTGGGTTCGGCCGCCTTCTCGCTGGTGATCCCTGTCGCTATGTGCCGCCAGAATTGCCGCTCCGTCTCACGCCGCAGTGATGGCGCGCCTGGCGAACGCATGGACTCTCGCCAGGTTGCGTTCTGGATTCGACTTGAGGGGCGCTCCATAGACACCTCCTTGGTAAGGGGTGTTGCGACGACCGGTTGAATCCGCCGACCAAGCAGGCGGTTGAACTGGCCACACTGGAATGGGTGGCCTGGTTCAACAACCACCGGTTGATGGCGCCCTTGGGGTATCTGCCGCCGGCCGAGCTCGAAGCCAACTACCATCGCCGCCGCGAGGGTCAGGCCGTGATGGTCCGACTTAAGCCAATTGGCCTCCGCGACACCCGGGGCGGTTCACTCTCCTCAACCTCCACGAACCTATGCGCTAGAGCAGCGGAAAATGCTCTTGAGCGCCGGCGAGCTCGCGCGAGCCGCTCGTCACCTTCGCCCCACCCCACTCCACCACACCTATCGCATGATTCGAGACACCCTTCTTTACCTCGGAGTGCGAGCATTAAATGGGATCATGGCCTTAAGCACTTTGGCCATCATGACTCGTGTCCTTAGTCCGTCAGAATACGGGCAGTATGCGCTCGGGGTGAGCGTCGTTTCATCCGGCGGCGCTGTGTTGCTGCAGTGGCTCAGCACAGCCTACTCGCGCTTCCATAGCGACCAAGAGGGGCGGGCCGACTCTGCACTGGTGTCAACCACGTTGCAGATCTGGCGCGCACTAGCCTTAGCTCTGGGCGTGCTTGCCTCAATAGCAGCAGCGTTTGGTCCGCACCTGGGCGTTTCGCCCACCTACGTGCTGGCCGTGGGCGCAGGCATAGTGACCATGAGTTTGTTTACCCTTCAGCTGCAGTTCGCATCGGCACGCGCCGAGCCCCTGCGCTATGGTCGCTTGACAGTCATCAGGGGAGCCAGCTTCATTGGGTTGGCTGCGCCAATTTGCTACCTCTTTCCCGACGCCACGCTGGCGATGCTGGCCTTTGCGCTGGCCGCCTTTCTGGCCTGTCTCCTAAGCGGGCTGCCGGCATGGCCACGCGCACCCATAAATGGTGGACTGGCTCGGCAGCTGTTCTCTTACGGCACACCGCAGATGCTCACTTTCTTCTGCATCGCGCTGCTGGATACCGGCGACCGCTTCATCATCGCATCCTGGCACGGTACAGCTGCGGTCGCCGCTTATGCCGCCGGCAGCGATCTCGGCCAACAGACCCTGGGCGTGCTCCTAGGTGTCGTTTATCTCAGTGGCTTCTCACGGGCGGTGCGTGCCTGGGAGCAAGAAGAGCACAGCAACGTCAAACAAATCTTGCAAACCATGGCCACGGCGCAGCTCATGATGGCTGGCGCCGCCTGCGCTGTGGTGTTCGGATTGGCGCCCTCACTGGCATCGCTGGTCTTCGGTGGCAATCTGGCAGCACAGGCCGCCTTGATCATGCCCTGGATTGCGCTGGCCACTGCATTGGCAGCGATTCGCGGCTACCTGCTCGACATTCCTTTTCAGTTGCAAAAGCGACCCGGCATTCCCTTACGAATAATCGCGTTCATGGCCCTGCTGAATTGGAGCGGCAATCTTTATCTAGTGCCCAACTACGGTGCGCTCGGCGCCGCCAAGGTGGCTGCGTTTGTCATGTTGGTGGGTTTACTGATCAGCTACGGGTTGGGTCGGAAGGCAGGGCTAACACCCGCTTTGGGCCTCGATGCACTAAAAGTGCTGGTCTGTACGGCAGTGACTACACAGATGCACGAGGTAGTGAGCCCTGCACAGGCGCCGACATTAGGCTTCTTGAGCCTCACTGTGCAGGCCATCGCTGGCTGCCTGCTATTCGTATTACTAGCTTTGCTCCTAAACGTCGGGCAGTTGCGGCGCCAAGTTTTCGACAGACTGCAGCGACGCATGCTCTGACGAGCCCACCGATCCGCGAGCCCCACCCCTCCACTCCCGGACCATGACCAACACCCAACGCCACGCCCCTGATCCCATGGATGCCACGCATAGCCCGGCTCCGCTGTTCACAGTCTTCACCGCAACTTTCAATCGCGCCCATACCCTGCATCGCGTGCATGACAGCCTGTGCAAACAAACGCTAAAGGATTTTGAGTGGCTGATCGTCGACGACGGATCCACCGATGGCACCGAGGACCTAGTCCGGAGCTGGATCGAGCATCAGTCTTTTCCGATTCGTTACATTCGCCAAGTGAACCAAGGAAAGCACTTCGCCTATAACCGTGGCGTCGAGGAGGCAAATGGAGAGCTCTTCCTTGCACTTGATTCAGATGACACATGCAGCCCCTACGCACTCGCACGCTTCCATCATCATTGGCTTAGCATTCCCGCAGCGCAACGACCGTCTTTCTCGGGTGTCACCTGCCTCTGCCAAGATCAACAGGGGCGAGCGCTGGGAGGTCCCCTGCCTGAAGCTTTCATAGACGGGCCGCCTTTCGAAGTGATTTCACGACTACGCCGCGAAGGCGAAATGTGGGGGTTCCATCGGACCGACGTATTGCGTCAGTTCCGCTTCCCAGAGATCCCAAGCGAGCGATTCGTTCCCGAGGGTCTAGTGTGGAACCGAATCGGCCGCCGATATCAGATTCGTTTCGTCAACGAATCCTTGCGCCACTACTTCAGTTCATCCGATGGGCTCAGCGCCAAGATGGTTGCGATTCGGCGCCAAAGCCCGACTGCGACCTTGATGTATTACATAGAAGTCCTGGACCTGCCAATCAGCATGCGCGATCGACTCAAAGCGGCGGCCAATCTCTGGCGATTCGGTCTGTTGTCCGCAAAATCAAATGCGGTTTGCAGCGCAACCCTACGCCATCCGTTGCTCATGCTGCTGGGCTGCGTCCCGGGCCTAGCGCTGATACTCGCGCGACGCTGAGCTGTTCGGCGTGGCTCGCTGACCGCAACCCTGCAGCGGCCATGGGAGAATGTCACCCTTTCTCGATACTCCCTTTTGCAGACCAGGAATAGCCGGACCGGCGCCTCCTGCGATCCTCTTCATCGACCCGAATGGCGTTTGTTGGACTCGGCATCTTCCTGATAGCACTTTTGACGTGGCGCGTAACGCGCAGCGTCCTGCATCCCGGCGTCAGTTTCCCGGCGGTCTGGGCTTTCACCCTGATCCTGATCGAAGTCGCGCAACCATTTGGCTACTTCCCGGTCCACTTGCCGGCTCTGGTGCTGTTCCTCACAGGCAGCTTATTCTTCTCCGTTGGGGCATGGCTGGGAGGAAGAGTAGCGCGCTGTGAGCAACCCTTTCCACTCACGAATCCGCTGCCGATCAGCTTAAACCTCGTAGTCGCGTTTTCTTGGCTACTTCATGCACTGATACTGCCGTTGTGGTGGCAAGAGGTTTATGCGATCACTGAAGGCGCGGAGGACATGTTCGCCTTCGCTTATCAACTACGCATCAAGAGCGTATACGACGCAGTGACGGTCGGCAGCCTGGTGGGCAACTATCTGGTGGTCGGCCTAATCTTGACGCCGGTGCTCGCCATCGGAGTGCTGCGCAAACAAATCAGCTTCAAGACTGTTGCCCTGGTCTGCCTGCCTTGGGTAGTCACCAATCTCCTGACCAACGGACGTGCCGCCCTCGTCCAGCTCACTCTGGTTCTGCTATACCTGCGACTCCTCCACAACCCCGGTCTGCCTGTATTAGCCATCGTCAAACTACTACTCCTACTCACACTGTTGTTCGGCGCAGGAGCGGTACTCGTCGGGAAAGGTGGCATCGCCAGTAGCTCCGATTTAGGAGACATCCCAGAACTGATCATGCTGAACTTGTTCGACTACGCTCTGCAAGGCCCGATCCTGTTCTCAGCGTATTTCGAGAACCCCCATCTGATCAACCCAACATGGGACCCGTTTCGCGTGATCTGCTCGGCGCTGCAATCGCCGAGCTGGTGCGAGGTCGGCCAACTGCATCAAGACTTCCTCTACTTTGGAGTTGGTGACCGGGTCGGTAATGTCTACTCGATTTTCTTCTCGTTGTTTCCGAGCTATGGCCTAGCCGGCACCCTGGGCCTTCTCAGCGCGTACGGAGCTTGGTCGGCCTTCCACCACCGTCGCGCTACTCAGGGGCGCTCGCTATTCCATATTCTTGCGGCGGCGCATCTCTTCTCGGCCGCCGTCTTGTCGATCTTCCTGGACGGTTTCCTCGCTCAACTAAACTTCTTTGTCAAAGTGGCTTTTGTGTGCTGGTTGTTGCCCCGAGTGTTCGTCCCAACATCTCGCGGAACGCCAGCTGGCCAGCAAGCCCAGTGACCGCGCACGCCCCCACACTCATCGGCTTGACGCAAGGCTTGCTAACACCAAGCACACGCTTTAGATGGAGCCAACACCTTCCGCAGTTGCGAGCGAGCGGCCTGCGCGTCGAGGAGTTGCATGCGGGCTTCGGCGCCTATCCGCCGAGCGCCAAGTGGCAACGGCCGTTCTGGGGGGCGGCAGCGATTGCTGAGTCCACTTGGCGAGCGCTGGAGGTCAACCGCCGCGCCGACCTGTGCTTCCTCCAGCGCAATCTACTGTCCACGCTCCACACATCAGAGCGGCTACTACGTCGTCCCTTCCTATTCGACGTTGACGACGCCATCTTTCTCGGACCACGTGGGGGCAGCGCCCTCGCGGTCGCACGTCGGGCTTCACTCATCATTTGTGGTAATCGATTCCTGGCAGATCACTTTGCCAACTGCGGACCGGTCGCACTCCTACCGACGGCCGTTGATACAGACCACTTCCATCCACGTCGCCACGCCTCAAGCGGCCGTCCGACCATTGGATGGTCGGGCTCCTCGAGCGGCTTCGGCTATTTGTACGACATCGAACCTGCATTAGGTGCGGTACTGCAGCGCCTTCCTGAAGCGCGCCTGCTGATCGTCTCGGACCAACCGCCTTCTTTCCGAAGTCTGCCGGCGGCTCAGGTCGAGTTCCGTGCCTGGACCGCAGCCAGCGAGGCCAAGGTGCTGCATGAATTCAGCGTCGGCATCATGCCGCTCGAAGACAGCGCATGGGCGCGAGGCAAGTGCAGCTTCAAAATGCTGACCTACATGGCCAGCGGCTTGCCTTGTGTGGTCGCGCCAGTCGGCATGAACGCCGAAGTGCTGGCGCTGGGCGAACTGGGCTTGGCTGCCCGCAGCCTAGACGATTGGACCGATGCACTGCTCACTCTGCTGTGCAACGAGACCCTGGCAGCACGTTTAGGCACCGAGGGGCGAGCGGTAGCGGAGAGCAAATTCTCCAGAGATCGAGTCGGCCAACAGTTGATTGAACTAATACATCGCGTTCTCAACAAGGCCTGCTAAGTTGGCATCCTTACGCGTTCTCCATTTGATCTCCGGTCTCGGCCAAGGCGGGGCTGAGACCGCCATGGAGCGTCTGATCCTCACAAGCTGCGCAGACAGCCCTTGGGTAAATCACGAGGTAGTGTCTTTGGGCGGATTGGGTGTCATCGGACCGCGACTGCAGCAGGCGGGGATCAGCGTTCACTGCCTGAGCCTGGACCGCCTCCCCTGGCAGCTATCCACCTGGTGGAGCCTGTGGCGGCTGCTTCGCCAGGAGCGAGCTACGACCGTTGTTCAAACCTGGATGTACCACGCCGACCTGCTCGGAGGTCTGCTGGCCAGACTGGCCGGGCAAAAGCGTGTAGTCTGGAACGTGCGGCAGACGGGGCTGAGCGCGGCCGACATTTCCGCCCGAACCCGTTGCCTGGTTCGTTGCGCAGCCTGGCTGTCAAATTGGCTTCCACGCATGATCGTCACCAATGCAAAGGCAGCCATCGACGTGCATGTCAACGTTGGCTATGCAAGTTCGCGCTTCACTGTGATCCCCAATGGATTCGACACCAACGCGTTCAAACGCTCAGATCCAGCGCGCAGGCAATGGCGCAGGTCTCTCGGCTTGACCGATGCCGAGTTCCTTATCGGACTGGTAGCCCGCCTAGATCCCCAAAAGGATCACTCGACCTTTCTCCGCATGGCGGCCCTGGTCGCCAAGGCCATGCCACAGGCGCGATTCCTTCTTGCCGGACGCGGCGTCCTAGAGGACGCTGAATTGACTCTGTCGATCTCTGAGCTAGGCCTGAATGGCCGAATGCTCCGTCTAGATCAGCAATCCGATGTGGCTTCACTGATGTCGGCGCTCGATTTGTTCTGCCTATCCTCGCGCGCCGAAGGATTCCCGAATGTACTGGGCGAAGCCATGGCCTGCGAAATTCCCTGCGTGAGCACACGGTGCGGTGATAGTGCGCAGCTCATACAGGACGGCGCCCGCCTCGCACCCATAGAGGACGCCTCAGCCTTAGCAAATTGTGTATTGAGCGTTGCCGCCATGCCCCCAGAGGCCCGGCACGCACTCGGTCAAGCTCAGCGCCAACGCATCAAAGCCGAATTCGCCCTGCCCGATGTGTGGCAGCGTTATCTAGAGCTCTACCAATCCCTGTGCAAGTCGTGAAAGCAAGCCTACCATGTGTGGCCTGACCGGATTCCTGACCCAGGCCATAGCGCCACAAGAGGAAATGCTGGCAAAGCTCCAGCGCATGAGCGATGCCCTAGTCCATCGTGGGCCCGACAGCGCTGGCGCCTGGTTTGAGCAGGGCGTGGCCCTGGGCCATCGCCGCCTTGCCATCGTCGACCTTTCCCCAGCCGGCCATCAGCCCATGGCGTCGGCCTGCGGGCGCTATGTGTTGGCCTTCAACGGCGAGATATACAACCACCTGGCGCTGCGACAAGAGTTAGAGCCCCAGTCTTGGCGCGGCCACTCTGACACCGAAACCATCTTGGCTGCGTTGAGTGCCTGGGGATTCGAGGCCACGCTGGCACGCATGGTCGGTATGTTCGCGCTTGCGGTCTGGGACCGCCAGCAGCGCCGCCTGTTGCTGGCGCGCGACCGAATGGGTGAGAAGCCGCTCTACTACGGCCGGCTGCCATGCGGCGACTTTGTGTTTGCTTCCGAGCTCAAGGCCTTGCGCGCCCACCCTCGCTGGCAGGGCGAGGTCGACCGCGGGGCACTGGCCCTTTACATGCGGCACAACGCGGTGCCAGGCGAGCATTCCATCTTCCAAGGCGTTCGCAAGCTGAGACCCGGCCATTGGCTCACCGTGGGGCAAGATGGCAGCGAGGTTTGCCAAACCTACTGGGACCTCGGCCGCATCGCCAGCCATCCATCAAGCTTGACGCTCGATCCGCAACAGGCCGTCGACCGACTGGAAGCATTGCTGACCGACGCCATCCGCGACCAGATGATCGCCGATGTCCCCCTGGGCGCCTTCCTCTCTGGCGGTGTGGATTCATCGACCATCGTTGCGCTCATGCAGCGCATCGGCAACCGCCCAGTCCGCACCTTCTCGATTGGCTTCGAGCAGCCCGGACTCAACGAGGCCGAGCACGCCAAAGCCGTCGCTCGCCATCTCGGAACCGAACACACTGAACTCTATGTCAGCGCCCAGGACGCGCTGGACGTCATTCCGCGTCTGCCGCAAATCTATGATGAGCCCTTTGCAGACTCTTCGCAAATTCCCACACATCTGGTAGCGCGCCTGGCACGGCAGCACGTGACTGTGGCCTTATCCGGCGATGGCGGCGACGAGCTGTTTGCCGGCTACAACCGCTACCTGCTGGCACAGCGGATCTGGCACCATCTGGACCGCATCCCACTGGGCCTGCGCCGTCTGCTAGCGCGTGGTGTGCTGGCTGCTTCGCCTGGTGCCTGGGATCAAGTGATAAAGCTGTTGCCCCAGTTGCGCCACCATGTCAATCCTGGCGATAAGCTGCACAAATTCGCCGACAACGTTTTGACCGTCACGAACCCGCAGCAGATGTACCGTGCGCTGGTCTCGCATTGGGCGAATCCCAGCCAAGTAGTACTCGGCGCACGAGAATCCAGCTCCTTGCTCGAACCCGGTCGCATTCCCAGCCTAACGCAGGCCGTCGACCAAATGGCCCTGACCGACCAATTGACCTATTTGCCCGATGACATCCTGGTCAAGGTTGATCGCGCGGCGATGGCGGTCAGCTTGGAGACCCGTGTGCCATTGCTCGATCATCGGGTCGTGGAATTCGCGTGGCAGCTGCCCCTGTCCTTCAAGCTGCGCCATGGCCAGACAAAATGGCTGCTGCGACAGCTGCTCTATCGGCATGTGCCGCAGGCTTTGATCGACCGACCCAAGCAGGGTTTCGCAGTGCCACTTGACCAATGGTTGCGGGGCCCACTGCGCGACTGGGCGCAGGCCTTGCTGGATCCGCGGCGCCTGCGCCACGCCGGTTTTTTGGATGCTGAGCTGGTGCAGCAGCGCTGGCAGGAGCACTTGCGCGGTCGGCGTAATTGGCAGTACCTGTTGTGGGACGTTTTGATGTTTGAAGCCTGGCGTGATTCGCTCTGATACTTCCGGTCGCTGGACAGGTGGTTCGCCGCAACCCCAAGGGGCGTGTGCGGCGGCTAGGTTGCCGAAGGATTCCCAAGCTTGAAAGTCGCCATCGTTGCCAACTCTGCCTGGTACTTGCAGAACTTCCGCCTCGGCCTGGCGCGACATCTGCTGGGGTTAGGGCACGAAGTGCTGTTCGTTTCGCCTGCCGACGGACACGAGTCCAAGCTAACGGCCCAGGGCTTCGCGTTTCAAGCTTGGCCATTGGCCAGCGCCAGCACCAACCCTTGGCGCGAAATGCATGCTGTGCGCTCACTGAGGCGCCTGCTGGATGCGCAGGCCGTCGAGGCGGTACTGTCATACACGCCCAAGGGCAATATCTACAGCGGCCTGGCACTAACAGGGCGGCGTGCTGTCTTCCTACCCAATATCTCGGGACTGGGGCGAGCCTTCATCGAACCCGGTTTGCTGACCCATGTGGTCACCCTGCTCTACCGACAGGCGCTGCAGCGCGCCCAGCGCGTAATCTTTCAGAACGAGGACGATCGGGACGCGTTTGTACAGTTCGGCATCGTCACGCACGATCGCAGCCTGCGCGTGCCGGGTTCAGGCGTGGACCTGGCGCGCTTCCAACCTCAAGCATGGCCGACCGGTCCTCGCCGCTTTCTCTTCGTTGGCCGCCTGCTGCGTGACAAGGGCGTGAATGAGTTTGTCGCGGCCGCGCGGGCGATCCGCTCACAGCGCAAGGACTGCGAGTTCGTAATGCTGGGCTCCTCGCGCTCGGGCAATCCGACGGCAGTGCCGATCTCGGAGTTGCAGACCTGGTTGCAGGCCGGCTGGGTCCAGCATATCGAACAGCTCGACGATGTACGCCCCGAGCTGGCACGCGCGCACTGTGTAGTGTTGCCCAGCTATCGCGAGGGCGTTCCGCGCAGCCTGCTTGAAGCTGCCGCCATGGCCCGCCCGGTGCTGGCAACCGATGTACCCGGTTGTCGCGATACCGTGCGGCCAGGCCGCACCGGCCTGCTGTGCGAAGCGCGGAGCGCATCAGCATTGGAGGCCGGGCTCTCCGACCTGCTGGCGATGTCTGACGCACAGCTGCAAGCCCTGGGTCAGGCAGGGCGCGCCTTCATGGAGGAGGAATTCGACGAACGCAAGGTGCTTGCCACCTATGCAGGTTTACTGAGCTCGCGGTAGCGATAGGTCGCGCAGAGCCCGCTCGGAGCCGAGTCGCGTCAAGTGACCCTCGTCCCAGTAGAGCGGCTGCTGGGCATCGTCGGTTGTAGCGCACAGGCGCTCCTCTGGGCAGAGCGCGACCCACAAATCAACAAAGCGTGCACCAGCCGCTTCAGCCCTCAGCCGCAATTGCTGGCGCAGGTGCAGCTGAGCTTCGACATGATCAGGCATCAGGTGCTTGGGTGCTCGCCCTTGCGCATCCAAGGTACCAGCCAGGCGTCCCGGCAGCCCGCCACGCCAGCGCGGCGTGTTGCCCATCACCACCAACTCGCGCACACCAGCAGCACGGACCTGATACAAGGTCGCGTCCAGGCGCTCTAGCAGCTCGGGTGTCCAACGTGCCGACAGCATCAGCACGTCCGGCGGACTGCGCTGGAGCTGCGCCAACATGTCGCGCTGCAGCTCTGCGCATTTAGACCTATCACCCGCCTTAGCCAGCAATGGCGGACAAGCCGTAGCGGCGCGCAGCACCAACTCTCCATACTGGTCCGACCGGGCCAGCAGTCCGGCGCGCAGATGTGCGGCGTAGGAGTCGCCCCACAACAGCACGCGGGGGCCGCCCTGCCCCGGCTCGGCGCAAGTCCGCCAATGTGCCGGGCCCTGCCAATAATTTAGGAAGCAACTACCGAGCCGGTACTCGTCGGCATATTCGTAGTGCAGATTGACCCATTCGCGCTGTGGGGAACTGGCGGGCCGCCAGCTGCCGTCCTGGAACTGCAGCCACAAGCTGGCCAGGAGAAGTAGCACCGCACCGTAACCGAGATGACGCAACGGCAAGATCTTGCCCTGAGCGTGGCGGCGCCACGGACGCTCGACGAAGCGCCAGCTCAGCCATGCCAGCAAACCGGCCAATGTCAGCAGAGCTGGCAGCCAGCGCTGGAGAGCCGCTTCGCCCCACCGCAAATGGGCTAGGCTCAGCAGCGGTTGATGCCATAGATAGAGGCTGTAGGAGATCAGCCCAATGCCCACCAATGGCCGGCTTGCCAGCCATTGCGGTCCTGCCGCGACGCGGCCCGCCTGCAGCAGCAAGGCCGCCCCCGATACGGCGGTCAATTGCGGCCCGAGCGCCAGTATCGGGGCCAGAAGGTGCGGCCATCCCAGTGCCAGCGCCAACGCAACCAAGCCCAGTACCTGCAGCCATCGGCCCTGGCTCACCATGGTGGTGTCGCGCTGGTGCCAGACCGCCAATGTCACCCCAGCCATTAGCTGCCAGGCCCGCGTTGGCAGGACATAAAAACTGGCTGTCGGGAAGACTTGCTGCGCCCAAGCAGCGAAGCCCAATAGCCCCAACAGCACCACAATGGCCAAACGCAGGGCTTGGCCTGGCCGGCGCCACAACCACCAAAGTCCCAGTGGGAAGAGCAGATAGAACTGCTCCTCGACCGCCAAGCTCCAAGTGTGCAGCAGCGGCTGCTGAGCCGCCGACTGTGCGAAGTAGTCGGACTGGCGCCAAAAGTAGAGGTTGGATACCCATAGCAGGGTGGCAGTCAGGCTTTGCGCAAACAGCTTGAGTTCACGCGGGTGCAGCACGCAGGCACCCAGCAGCAGGCTCACGATCAGCACTAGCAGCAAGGCCGGCACGATTCGGCGCACACGCCGCCCGTAGAAGTCCCCCCAGCGAAAACTCCCGGCCGCCCTTTCGCGCAAGGCTATACCGGTCAGCAAGTAGCCGCTGATAACAAAAAAAATGTCGACACCCAGGTAGCCGCCGGGCAGGGCCGCGGGATAGGCGTGGAAGAGCAACACTGCCAGCACTGCGATAGCGCGCAGGCCATCGATATCTGCTCGGTAGCCGGCATGGGCCGATGGTTCCCCCGCGGCGTTCACACGAGCTTGCGATACAGGGCCAGAGTGCCTTCGCGCATCGCTGCGATGTCAAAGCGCGCACGCACCCAGGCGCGTGCCGCCGCTCCCATGCGCTCGCGAAGGCCCGCGTCGCGCGCCAGCGTGTCAAGCGCGTCGGCCAGCGCAGCCTCGTCGCGCGGGGGCGCTATAAGGCTTGTCTCGCCGGCACGGTTCAGAAAGTTGACGCCATTCCGCAGATCGCAGACAACGGTCGGCTTGCCGCAGGCCATCGCCTCCGCGCTGGCGATGCCAAAGGCCTCTGCGCGCTCGATCGAGGGCAGGCAGAACAGATCGCATTGGCGCAGTGCCGTGACCAGAGCGGCGCGGTCAACCTCGCCCATGAAACGCACCCGCGCGCCCAGGCCAAGTTCCTGGCACTGACGCTGCAAGTCCGCAAGCAGCGGGCCGGTGCCCACCATAAGCAGCACCGCATCGCTGCGCAGGCGCGCCATGGCCGCCAGCAGATGGTTGTAGCCCTTGTAATAGACATGCCGACCCACGGTCAGGATCAGAGGACGCCCCTGGACCCATTGCTGCAGCTCTGCCTGCACCCGGGTGTCACTGAGGGTGTTGTCAAGGGCGTCGAAGTCGATGCCAATGGGCACGAATTCGATTTTCTGGTCCAGACGCTCGACATGGAGCTGCGCCGAGCTCTCGTAATGATTAGGCGTAAAGACCAAGATCCGATCAGCGCGCCGCAAGGCTGCCTGCTGCACCGACCCGTAAAACCTCAAGAGCGTGCGTTGACGCACGATGTCGCTGTGCCAGGTCATCACCACCGGCAAGTCTTTGGGCGCGCGCAGGATGGCCATGTCGCCCCATGGATTGGGCGCATGCACGTGCATCAGATTCGCACGGCCTTGGCGATACTCGGTGCGCACAGCCTTCAGCATTCCGGGGCACAGCGGCACCGAGGCCACCATGCCGTAATAGGGCACCGAGATCACGCGGTAGGGCAAGCCCTCCAGCGGATGGCTTTGCCGACCGGTCGGCTCGCTCGCCACCAGGGTGGGCGCGGATTCATTCGCGATGGCCCGCAGCAAAGTGTCGACATGAGTCTCCATGCCCGCAAAAGGCGGAGGCAGGAACTTGCCGACATGCAACGGACGCAATGGGGAGGACATGGACTCTAGATTCGAATTCTGAATGGTAGGCTGGCGACCAGATGCACTCATTCGCGAGGCAGGTGGTCCATGCGAAGGGGCCTGCGCAGCAGCACGCTTGCCAGATGCGCCTCACGACTCAGCAATGCCGCATAGCGCAGCAATTGCGCCATTCTGTCTGCACGCATCAGGCGCGCCAGCAGCCGTACCATTCCATCCGCTAGGCGCAGCTTCCAGCCCAACGCGTGCAGATTAGCGGTGCGCACCCCGGCCGGCTGCGCCGGGCCGGCGTGCAGGCCGCAGCGCCGCAGCTCTCGCTGGAACGCCGACTGCGCTGCAAACGGATGCACCTCATTGACCCCTTGGCAACACAGCGCACGCCGCATCAAGGGAGTGATGGCTTGGCCGTCGTCCAGGCGCGCAAAACTGTAGTCCAGACCCTGGTACTGCCCGAGGCCCGCAGTCTGCAGCGCCTTGGCGTAATTCGCCACTAGGCCTTGTAAGACAGTACCGGCTTCGATCGCATGGCGTGTTTGATGCTTGGACAAGACGTTGGGAGTGGCCGGATTGAGCCCGCTGAAATGGAAAAACACCAAGGGCTGCCGTGCGACACGGTACTCCTCGCCCAGTCGGGTCACCTCGCGTTCGTGCAGATTCCAATAGGCCACATTGCAGCCCTTGTCACGAAGAATTCCCACGCCTTCGAAGTACGCCGGCGCGAGATCCATCCACTTCTGATCCACAAAGGTGCCGAAGCCAACGTCGTTAAAACCGAGGCCTAGGCAACGATTCTCCCACCAGCTCAGCATCGCCTGTGCCGTCGGCCCTTTTCGCAGTGCCACAAAGCCCAGGTTAAATACACCATTGCGCAGGAAATCGATATCGGAGGGACGCTCGCCATCCAAGATCGGCGCGAGCGCATGCGGCGTCAACAGCACCTCGTACTCACGCCAGGCTTCCTCCAGCGCCAGCGGCGGTGCATAGAAGCAGATGTCAGGATCGACATAAATCAGTTCCTCGCAGCCCTCTTCGAACAGGCGGCGCAAAAAGCTGGGCTTCAGAGCGGTGTTCAGTTCCAGGATGTCAAACTTAAAGGCCAGCCGCTCGAACTGGGCCAGCCCCAGGTCTTCGGCAAAGCGCGCTTTCAGGCCCAGGCTCTGCAGTTTGTGAACCAGCGCAGAGCTGCGACGCTCCACAAGCAGCAACTCGAAACGTGCTTCTGCCTGATGCAGAAGCAATGAATCTCGCAAAACCAGAGCGTGCGCTAGATAGTTAGCCGAAACTATGCTGGCATAGACCCGGCGACTCATGCCCGAGCCAGCCTAAAATTGTAAGCGTAGGCAGCAAATTCTTCTGCCAAGCCCAAGGTCCAACGATTGAGTGCCTTGGACTTGTTTCCACCGAACTCAGGCACAACTTGCATCAATTCAAACCCAGCTTGCTCAAGCATGCGTTGGGCGCTGCGGCGCGTGAAGAAGCGCAGGTGGGTTTGATCCAGGATTCCAGAGCTTCGATATCGGAACTCACCATGGAAAACCAGATCCACCAACACCGATGCATGCCGCACGTTCGGCAAGGCGACCAATAGCTGCCCGTTCGGGCCGAGCCAATTAAGAGATTTGGCCAAGATGGCAGAAGGATCTTCGAAATGCTCTAGCACATGACTAAGGATAATGAGATCAAATCCCGCCGCAGCGAAGGCCTCATTCGGCAAGAGACGCACATCTGCCAATATCACTCTGTCTAAGCAAGACGCAGCAATGGCTGCAGCGTCTGCGCGTGCTTCTACGCCGACGGTGTGGCATGAGGGCCATCGCTTCTTCGCCTCGCTCAAGTTGGCACCTGCCCCGCACCCGATCTCCAGGATCCGCTGGGGGCACGTGTTTGCCGCGAGATTCAACAGTTCGTAGCGTGCCTTTTGGTAGTAGCCCACATACTCCGGCGTATCAAGAACGATCTCATTGTTAAGCATCAGGTTGCTGCGAAATGGGTGAATGGCATAAGCGCCCACCATTGAAGGACTTTTTGCAAGACCCGCCCCCGACACAGAACCAAGGTGGCGAGATGCGGCAACATTCGACCACTATGCATGACTGGCAACACATGCATCACTACGCATTCCACGAATCCACATGGCTCGCATTGTCTACGTCAATGGCAAATTTCTGACGCAGCGTCTAACGGGTGTCCAACGGGTAGCCGGCGAGCTGCTCCGGTCGCTAGACAGCCTTTTAGCCGAGACTGCGTATTCTGGCCTGCAATTCGTCGTGCTGTACCCGCATGGGACCGAGTCTCCTGCTTGGCGAGTGATCGAGGGAAAAAGTGTTGGCCCCGCCTCTCTGAGCGGCCCCATCTGGGAGCAATTGGTCTTGCCTTGGAGCGCACGAGACGGCCTGTTGTTGAATCTCTCTGGCTCCACACCTTGGATGGGCCGGCGACAAGCCTGCATGCTGCATGATGCCGCAGTATTCGATTGGCCAGAGGCATACAGTTGGGCTTTTCGGCGCTGGTATCAGTTCCTATTCACGCGATTGGGCCGACGGGCGGAGCTGCTGTTGACCCCTTCTTGTTTTTCTGCAAAGCGACTCGCCGCGTGCATAACTGGGTTACGTTTAGACCGTTTGCATGTTCTGCCTTGCGCAGCAAGCCACATCCTGGAGCAGATCCCGGATCTTAGGATTCTTGAGAAGCACAAGTTAGCTCCAAAGAATTTCTTGCTCACTGTGGCTAGTAATAATCCCAGCAAAAACCTTGCGGGGCTCCTTCGCGCACATGCGTCTTGGAAGCTACGTCTTCAATACCCACTGGTTTTGGTCGGCGGGAGCAATGCAGCCGTTTTTGCAGACATAGCATTAAGCCCTTGCGGAGATGGGTCGCAGCTCTTCCTGGGTCCGGTCAATGATGCAGAGCTTGTGGCACTCTATCAGCAAGCCTTGGGCTTCGTTTTGCCGTCGTTTTACGAAGGTTTTGGCCTACCACCGCTGGAGGCCATGCAGTCGGGCTGCGCCGTCGCGGTTTCCAATTACGCCTCACTGCCAGAAGTATGTGGTGAAGCTGCTTTGTATTTCGACCCGAAGAATGAAGCAGAAATCATCCAAACCCTAAGCCTTCTTGCGATGGACATCAATGGCCGCGAAAAACTTTGCACTCAAGGTTTAAGTCGCGCCTCGATGTTCAGCTGGAGACGGTCGGCAGAAATATTGCTGGAGTTGCTGCAGCAATATTAGTTTGAAGAACTTGCACGAAGCACTTCAGCTAAAGTTGTACGCCCCTCAGCCACCTGCCTTACCCCGCTGCGCAACAGTCCGTCGTCCCTGCTTCTCCCAGTTGCGGCCAACAGGGCAGCTTCGCCGTCTCCCGCTGCAATACGGTGGCCCATTTGCTCATTGACCTCCAGCATGTCATAAATCGCAAGCCGCCCGAAAAAACCAATGCCCGCGCAATGCGCGCAGCCCGTCGCTTTGCGCGGCCGCGCATGCTCCAAAAAATCAAACCGTCTAAGTAAGGCCTGAAGCGCCTCGTCGGGGCTCGAGTCCGGCTCGGCACAATGGTCACACAGCCGTCGAACTAAGCGCTGCGCGATGAGTCCACGCACACTCGCAGCAATCAGGAAAGGCTCGATCCCCATATCCACAAGGCGAGTAATCGCCCCAATTGCGCTATTGGTGTGCAATGTCGAAAGCACCAAATGGCCCGTCAGAGCAGATTGGATAGCTATACCTGCAGTTTCCTTGTCGCGTATTTCACCAAGTAAAATGGTGTCAGGATCATGCCGCAAGATAGATCGCAAGGCGGCAGCAAAGGTGAATCCAATATCTGTATTGACCTGTAGCTGGGTTATTCCTCGAATTTTGTACTCGATCGGATCCTCAACCGTAATGATCTTTTTGCTACGATCATTGGCCAACTCAAGCGCCGTGTAGAGCGTGGTGCTCTTGCCAGAGCCCGTGGGCCCCGTAACCAGCACGATGCCATTCGACAGGCGGCCCCAGGCCTCAAACATGTCTGCTTGCTCGGCATTCATGCCCAAGTCTTGCAACTGCGTCGGCTTGCGCTCCTGGCGCAACAGACGCAAAACCATTGATTCGCCGTGCGCTCCCGGGAGGATAGAGACGCGAATGTCGAAGTTCTCTCCGTTTACACGCGCCCCAATTCGACCGTCTTGCGGCAACCGACGTTCAGCGATATCCAAATTCGCCAGAATTTTCACCCGGCAAGCCACTGCATCGAAGCGATCACGCCCGTAGCGAGCCAACTCTTGCATGTCCCCATCAATGCGTGCGCGGACCACAAAGTCACCCTCTTCAGGTTCGAAGTGCAGATCCGATGCTCGCTGCGTCACAGCCTTAGATAGTGTGCCGTTGACCAACTCAATGGTCGGCCCCTCTTCAGCGAGTTCCCGCAACGCCTGAAGGTCATCGATCGGACCAACTTGGGCATTGGCCTCCTCATCGGCGAAATTGGAAAGTCGCTCATAGGCCGAAGGAAGAATTAGTCTCCAATTCAGCAGCGGCGGGGACGGCCTGGAGATCAAGCGGTTGAACAGCTCACAGACCTCCGACGCAGGCGCATCCCTAAAGGCCACCAAATATCCTTGGCTCCCTCGGAATATCCAGACCCCCTTGGCGCGCAGCCAGTGCGGATTCAGCCCCAAGTCTGACGCGGCTTTTTGGAGCGAGAAGCCATCGAGGCCCTCAGTCTCTTCACTCCGCATCAAGGGCCAGTCCAGCAAAGCGCCCATCGCACTATAGAGTGGCAACTCAGCCAGCGCATTCAGCCTAAGCAGTGCGGTGGCAACAGGCAGATGCGAATTCTCCGAAAGCGTCACCGCGGCCTGTTTGGTTCGCTCGTCAATCAGTCCCTGCTCCAGCAGAGCCAGGAGCAATGAGCTTTCGCCTAAGACCTGAAGCGGCGGAGTTATCAACTTTTCCATTGAGATACCAAGCAAATACTGTCTGGGTCAACAACTGACCATGGAAGGGGCTATTCAGCAGTAGCTATTTCAACCGACTCAATGAAGGCCTTGACTCGTCTGCGCAGGATCCTTCGCAGCCCCCGACCCAGGCTTTGCCAACTTAACTTCTCGCTCAGTCACGTACCACCGCCCTCGCGCGTAGGCCAAGAGCGTGTAGAAGCCCCCCTTTTTGAAGTCCATTGATACCTCAGCACTAGCTATTTGCCCCCCCTTGATTGGGATAGCTTGAATGAGTACAGGTTCAGGCTGAGCTGCTCCCGGAGCCTGCAAGCGAGGCGTTTGCCCTCTTTTGCCCCTGAGTAGCACCAACCAGCCCGTGCCGGATATTTCGCTGCGCATGCGCACTTGGAGGGGGCCAGCCGGCGCGATATCCGGCAAATCAAGCAACAGATAGCCACTGGGCTCCGGCTTAACCGCCATCGCCTGGAGAGCTTGGTCCACCGTGACTGCGGCACGGACCGCCGGCGCAATCACCTGCGCGACCGAGGAAAGAGTGCACCCCACCACCAGCACGCAACATGAAAGTTGAATTGCCGCCCGCCTTCGCCCCCAACTCTCTGCCATACCCAGGCTTCCTGACATATCAAGTATTCATGAAAAAGGGGGCCCGAAGGCCCCCTCTCAACCAAACACGGCTCTGGAAAATTACTTCTTGATGCCGGTCTGCGCGTCTTGATCGATGTGATCGCGAGGCGAAGCGCCGAGGTTCACGAAGTCAGCGCCCTGCGAGCCGGACACTTCAGTCAGAGCACCCGTACGGGTGTTGTAGAAGTAGTTCTGCACGCGCAGCGTAGCGGCCTTGGTCGACGAGATACGCAGACGGGTGTTGGCAGCCAACTCCTGACCCGAAGCAGCGGTCAGACCGCCAGGGCCAGTGTTATCGGCACCGTTGGTCGACGAGTTGTTCAGCAGCAGGTTGTGCACTTCCTTGGCGGTGAAGTAACGAGCGCCGCGAGCAGGCAGAGTACCCATCTCGCCCCACTTGCCGTACTTGCCGTCAGCACGGATGTACTGACCGATCAGGTCGGCTTCTTGGGTTTCGCTGTTGTTGATCACGCGAACCACGTTGATCCACTCGCCGTAGGCTTCGGTGGTGGCCTTGGCCGGATCCCAGCCCAGGAAGTTACGCACGTCGATCTTGACGCCACCGCCCAGACCGGCCAGCTCGCGCACGCACGACTGGTTGGTCTGCTCGTTTGCGCCGACTTCCTTGGTCAGGCGAGCCAGACCGGTGAAGGTCGACTGCGGAATCTCAACGTTGCCGGGCACGTTGTAGCAGATGTAGGCGCGGTCCGTGGTGGCGGTGTAACCTGCAACGGGGTCAGCACCAGCACCCAGGGGGCCGGTGGCCAGGGCGTCACCAATGGCGGTGATCGTGTTGGTAACGGCACCACCCGTCACGATGCTGACCAGGTCAGCGTGCGTGAAGGTGACGGTCCAGTCCTTGCCACCATTGCTCGCCACAGCAGTGCCAGCCGCGCTGACGTTGTTGGCGCCGGTCGCAGAGCAGAACGGGCTGTTGCTCAGCGTGATGGTCGAACCAGCGGCAAAGCCGTTGCTCGACATCAGTTTCACCACAGCGCCCAGGGTGTCCACAGCACCGTCGGTGTTCAGCACCGTCAGGGTGTTCAGGTCACCGTTGTTGTTGACGTTGTTGGCGCGCAACTTGTAGAAGTCGGTGGCGATGTCCGTATCCCAAGCATCCACATTCAAGTTGCGGAACTTGATGTAGCCCAGCGGCATCGTGGTGGTGGTGCCGAAGCCAGCGGTGTCGGTCGACAGGGCCTTGTTTTCGGTCGCCGGGTTGGTCGAGCGGTTGACCGCAACGCCCTTGCCAACGATCACATTCAGGGCCTGCGAGAACAGGATGTAACCATTATTGGTCACACCGGCTTCGCCCGACTCACCGATCACGCCCACACCCGAACCGGTGTAGTTGCGGATGTTCAGGCTGACGCGCTTGTCGCCATCCGAGCACACGTCCGTTGCGATTTCGGAAGCGCCGTCGCTGTCGACGGTACCCACGGTAGGCACAAGGTTGGTCACCTTGGCGAACTTGGCCGCCGCCGGAGCAGGCTGCGCGTCAAAGTCCACGCCGCCCACGGTCGCAGCGGCAATAGCGGCGGTGGTGACGTTGAAGTTCACCTGAGCGGTCGTCAGGTTCACGGGCACGGCGGTCTTGTTCTCAAGGCGGAACTTGACGCGCAGGGTCTGGGCATCCACCGCCTCGACTTCCAGAACTTCCACGGCGGCCTTGCCAGCGGCAGTGGTACCGGCAGCCAGCACCGGAACGTTCACAGGCGAGCCTGCAACGAAAGCCTTGACCTGCATGGTCTCCAGGTTGGGCAGGTTGCCGGCGGTCTGCAACCACGCCGGGGCGCCATCGCCGCCGAGCTTCAGCACCAGGTTGAAGTCCTGGCTCGACGCCGCGTTCGCGCTCAGGTTACCCGCATAGGTAAAGCTAGCGGCCGGGCCGATGATGGACTGGCTGTTGACCGCGATAACTTCGCGAGCAACGGTCACGCCCGACTGGCTGATGGTGGCAGCCATTGCCGAGCCAGCAGCAAACAGACTGGCGACAGCAGCAGCAACATGCAATTTCTTCATTGCCTTCATTGAGTGAACCTCATGTTTGGTTAACAAACGGCGCTCCTCCCACTTTCCTGGTGAGACCACCGCCTCAACAAACGCCAAGCAGCGCCAAGGCTGTGTAATGCGTTGTCAGGCGGCAGTCTAAGCGAACTTCTGAAGCCTTCTGCAAGCTCAGCACCAAAAAAGCGGCGAACACCGCGCGCAAGCAGGGTGATTCTGAGGGTTAACGCCTGCGTTTTGGCACCGCGCTTCCAACCTGCGTTGCCACTCAACAACAGAAGGCCCTGCATAGAGGCGTGTTGGCACTGCGAGTGCGCCTCGCACGCCGACCACTGCTTGTGCGCTGCAACTGCCCCTCATAGCCACCTTTACATCGAACAGAGGCGCACCTTGTCCACTTCCCTAGTGAAATGGAACGCTGAGGCACAATCCGCCCCCTCATGAAGCAATACAGCTATGTCGCACTGGATGCACAGGGCGTCCGTCGCACTGGCACGGTCTTGGCGGAGCATGACGATGCCGCCAAACAGTCGCTGCACAGACAGCAACTAGTCCTGGTGAAGCTACAAGTCCGGGACTCAACTGCCCCCCATGGCCAGTCACCCAAAGTCGGCAAAGCAGTAGATGCCGCTCAATTGGTAGATGAGTTGGCCACGCTGCTGGAGGCAAGCGTGCCATTGGCCGAGGCGGTAGGAACCTTGGCCCAGGCCCATCCGAGTGGGCACCCCCTACACAAAGTCAGAAGTCAGATCCGCGCAGGTAGTTCGTTCTCACAAGCACTCCTCGACAGCGGCCTGGATCTGCCCAATTACGTTGAGCAACTGGTGCGCTCCGGGGAAACCACAGGCAAATTGGGCGCTGCGCTACGAACAGCGGCGAGTCATTTGGAGCAAGACCGCCAGTTTCGGCAAGAGGCGCGCAACGCGCTGATCTACCCCATGGTCTTGGTGGCAAGCGGCATCGTGGCCACCCTGGTGATGTTCATCTTTGTTGTGCCGCGTTTCGCCCCAATTTTGACCAACCCCAAGGCCGAGTTGCCCTGGCTGAGTCGCATGGTTCTGAACGCCGGACTCTGGCTTACGCAGAACCAAATTGTGGTAGGCGGCATCGTGGCCGGCGTCATCCTAGGAGGCGTTGCGCTATTCAAGCGACGCGATGTCCGCGCGGCAGCTTGGGAATTCGCCAGTCGCTTGCCGGTACTGGGGCCCTGGACCCTGCATTCGGAGTTGGCCCGCTGGGCCTCACTACTAGCCGTTCTTCTTCAAAACAAGGTACCCCTGCTGACAGCACTGGCTCAAGCCAATCAAACCTTTCGCAGGCAGAGCCTACACACCCGAGGACAAATGGTCCTGAGCGATGTGCGCGCAGGCAAAGCCTTGAGCAGCGCCCTGGCAGAACACGCAATGCTTGATGTGTCAGGCCTCAACATGATTCGTGTCGGGGAACGCTCGGGCACCCTCCCCCACACGGTCGCCTCGCTTGCCCGCCTTCACGCCAACCAGAGTCAGCAGCGATTGAAGCGCTTTCTTGTACTGCTAGAGCCCATCACCATTCTGGCGATTTCAGTGGTTCTGGGCGGTATCATGATTTCAGTGATGCTCGCCATCACCAGCTTGACCAATGTGCTTTAGCACAGGAATGCCAGCCCAAGAGGCCGCACTCACCCTCCCCCATGACGCCACATTTGCACCCTAGCCGCCCACCACGTACCCGTCTTGGCGGCTTTACGCTCCTCGAGATCCTGATCGTGATGGTCATCATCGGCCTACTCGCAGGACTTGTCGGCCCACGCATCTTGGGCAAGGCTGAGTCCTCTAAGGTTCAAACAGCCAAGACCCAAATCAAAATGCTTCAAAGCGCCGTTGGCATCATGCAACTCGACATCGGCGTCATCCCAAGCAGCGATCAAGGCCTCAAACTGCTTTTGGAGGCCCCTGCAAACGAGCCACTGCGCAGCCAATGGAAGGGGCCCTACATTGATGGCAGCCTGCCTCTTGACCCGTGGAATACACCTTATGTCTACACGGTGCCTGGCCCTAATGGGCAGCCTTTTTCGATCATGTCTTTCGGAGCAGATGGCAAACCGGGCGGCGAAGGCCTGAATGCTGATGTGGGGGGCTAGCGCGAGCGCGCGCCTCGCAGAAGAAGGCTTCACCCTCCTAGAGATGATGGTCGTGATGGTTTTGCTTGGGCTGCTCGGCAGCCTGACGCTGCCATCTCTGCAGCGATGGCAGACCGCACTGACCGGGCGCGCTGAGGCTGGCTTGGTGATCGAAGCGCTGCGCAGCCAAGCCTTCCAGGCTGGCGCCCGGCGGATGGACTTGCTACTGAACGAAGCTAGCTTTTCGAGCAAGTCCGGAATTAAAGGGCTGGCCTCGGTGCAACTGCCACCAGGCTGGTCGGTTCGACGAGTCAGGCCCGCGCGTTTTTTGTCCAATGGATTATGCGATCCAGGCGTGGTGGCCTTTAGCTCCGCCAGCGGTTTGCCGCTTCTGATCCATATAAAAGGGCCAATTTGCCAGTTCGAGTGGCAAACCGATCCCGCCGCTTCTTAAATGAGATCACGGAACAAGCGCGGACTCAGCATGATCGAGGTGCTGGCAGCAATGGTGATCTTTAGCAGTTCAGCCGTGGTGCTATTTTCCTGGGTCGGGCAAACAGCCGCTCGGTTGAACCAGCTGAAGTTCGAGCAGAGCCGATTGTTCGCTGAACTTGACAGCCTTGAGTATGCACGCGGCATTAACCCGATGCGCGAGCCTACCGGGACAGTTCAACTCGGGGAACTCAACCTTAGCTGGACTAGTGAAATCATCAATGCGCCATTAAATACCACTGCGGAATCTGGCGGCAGCGGTGATCATGAAGTCGCGCTCTATCGGGTGAAGCTCACCTCGGAGCGACTGAACATCAAATCGACACAAGAGTTGTTTTTGGTCGGATGGAAACGCGTCCGGGAATCAAAGACAGGGGTGCCATTTGACATGCGTTAACCCCTCACCCAGCTCTAGCGATCGAGGACTCACACTCGTTGAGCTGCTGGTATCCCTCACGATACTCAGCTTGATGATGGTTCTGGTTTCCCAAGCCATTCATCAAAGCGCCCGGATCAGTATGGCGGCCCAGAATACCAGCGAAAGCCTGAACTCCCATTGGGGTAAAGGCTGGAGTGTACGTGAGCTATTCGAAAATCTGAGTGCCCCGCCAGAAGCGGGTGAGAAAGCATTTATAGGCTCACCCGATGAGGTCAGTGGATTCTCGACCCTGCCTCTGAATCGAGAAATGTCGGGCGTAACCAGGTTCGAGTTACAGCTGGTCTCTGCTGCTCCTGCGGCTCAAGGCAGTCGCTTGATATACCGAGAAATCGGAACCAAAGCCAATGCACCTTGGGCAGATGTAGCCCACTTCGAAGAACAGGTTGAGTTCTTTTATCAAAACGATTCAGGCATAAGCACAGGCCATTGGCCACCTGTGAATCGAGCCAATACGCCCCCCGCCGATAAAGCCGTACTGCCCAGGGCAATCGGGGTGCGGCGAAGCCAAGATGGCGTTTGGCTGCAATGGTATGCGTTCGAAGGCGCCACAACCCCTTCACAGAACCCAGGGAAGTTGCCGTGGGAGCAGTAGTGCGCACCTCAGGCTTTGCCTTGGCCATGGTCCTCTGGGTGCTAGCAGGACTCTCAGTCGTTGCAGCCGCAGTTGCAAGCCACACCTACACCAACGCACAAAGTGTCAAGGCCCTGCGGGATCGCGTTCAGGCAGAGCGCGCCTTTGTTAGCACCCGCTCAAGAGTTGGCCTGCTGATGGCGACGGGCGCGCCTCAATTCCACTCGTTCAATGGCCCTCGAGGTCGACTCTTTGTCGATGGACGCACCTTGGCCGCCAGCGATAGCGAGTGGGTCACAGTGCAGGACGCCCGCGGTCTAGTCAATCTCATGAAGAGCAATGAGTCAACTTTGCAAAAGCTGATTCAACTTTGTGGAGCAGCGGAGACTGAAGCCGAATCATTGAAAGACTCGCTGCTCGACTACGTCGATAGTGATGATCTGAAACGAATACGAGGCGCTGAGTCGTTCGAATACCGCAGAGCCAGCCAGCCGCCGCCGCGCAATTCACCTCTGTTGAGCGTCGATGAGCTGTGGCGCGTACAAGGCTTTCCCGCAGTCAAGGATGCCTGGACCAAAAGCGACTGTCACAAGATCTCCATTTTGCAAGGCGATGGGGTGCTGAACCACAACACTGCGCCAGCAGCTGTTCTGGAGCTCACCGGCATGACCAAAGAAGGCGCCCTGGCCTTCGTGCAAGCGCGCGAAGACGGCCTCTCGGAGGCACTGCCACAGGCCCGTGGAGCGGACTCTAGCAATCCATTCACATGGCAGGGAAGCGGGTACGTGGGCCGAGCGGCTCGGGTGACCCACCAATTGCAAAACGTAGAATGGTGCCTGAGCTACACCTTGGAATTGTCTCCCTCGCGCACCGCGCCGCCGTGGGTCCTGCACGAGCTCCGGGTGTCATCTTGTCCGGATCGCTCAACTCGACCCGCAGCGGCGCTGCCGGCGCCCGACCACCAGGCTCTTGAGCAGGATCCAACAAGCCAGAATGCTGTACCACGTCTACCTTTTAACCTTCGCTGAGGACCGTCGCCCTTGCCTCATCAGAACTGGGGTCAAGGCGTTTCAGCGAACGCTACTGGTGCCGCGAAGCCTCTGTGTCTTCGAGACATTGCCATGCAAAGGGCTCTCTTGGAACGAGCGCCGCAATTTCGCCAGGATGCAGGCAGAACGCCTTCAGCCCTTCACCCGGTCAGGGTGCTCTGCAGCCATTCACGGAGACAGCTTGTGCCTATGGTTCTGGGATGCTGAAGAGGTCGGCCAAGCGTTAGAGGCTCTTAATTGGCAACCAAGGAATCTGCGCTTTAGCGTAGAAAGCCTTTACCTCGAGAAACCTCTTGGGGATGGAGAAGTGATCCGCCCCTGCGCCGCCGGGGCGGAACTATGGACGCTTCGGCACGGGATCGTTCAGAGTTCCCGCTGGCAAATGACTGCAATTGAAGCGCCGCACCCACTTCGCAGGGCCTGGGCTTCCGATCTTCGCCCACTCGATACCCGATCAAATGCGAACCTCGTTCAGCTTGTAGGCGCCAAGACTCAACGATTGCTTACTTGGACACCGACAACTGTACTGTGGCTTAGTCTGGCCTGGCTTGCCTACCATGGCGCCTACTGGTTAGGCGCCCGGCAGCGTCTCACCATTCTGGAGGCGGAAGCTGCACTGGCAGATCAGCGCATTTCCAGCATGGCCAGCCTCGGCTCCGAGGCCAAAAAAGATGATGAATGGCTTGTCCAATACAAGACCTTCGCAGCCAGCGTTCCTTTCGACTATGTTCTTGAAGCTCTGCGTCCAGCTTTAGAGCACTCTGGAGTTGTAATCAAAGAGCTCGAATTAAGGGGAGACCAACTGCGGATACAGGTTACCACCGCAGGGGGAGAAATCGACCTCCCAGCGCTGCTAAAGCGCCTAGAAGCCATCCATGGCTTCGCCGATGTCGAGCTCAGAGAGCACACAGAATTGACTGGGGCCACCTTCGGAATGAAGACCACAGCCTTGAAAAGGCTGATCCTACCTACCAGTCAAAAACCATGAATAAAGTTTCACTTTCACAGGCGCCGTCGCGACTGCTGTCGCTGCTTTGTCTTTTGATCGGAATTGTGGCTTGGGCGGGTGCGGACGAGCTGGCCCAACAGACTGCAGTCCTCTCAGCAAGTGCCAAGCAGCTAGT
Organism: Inhella inkyongensis; assembly: GCF_005952805.1. GTDB lineage: Bacteria > Pseudomonadota > Gammaproteobacteria > Burkholderiales > Burkholderiaceae_C > Inhella > Inhella inkyongensis. The sequence goes on along the minus strand of NZ_CP040709.1, from coordinate 1,178,208 downwards.
CACGAGGATTAATCGAGCGAACCCAAGTGAACTTGAAGCACGGACGCTGCGCACTCAAGAGCTGGCCAGCGAACGCTCAAGGGTATTCTCCAAGCTCGAAACTCAAGACACCGAGCAAATGGTTCGCGCTCAGTTGATATATAGCCTCCGGGAGCACTGCAACACCATCCCAATCACATGCCAAGTACGGCTCGCCGATCTCAGTCAAACACTAAACACAAAGGATCCAAAAGACAACCAATCCGCAGATATGAAATCACTCGATATTGGCCGCGCAAGGGCGATCATTAGCGGAACTTTCAAGCCCGATGAATTGCAAAGACTCTATCACGCATTCATCAATGACCAGAGATTTCAGTGGAAGATCAACGCGATCGTAGTTCGCAATAACACTTTCGAATTTGATATAGAGCGCCTTGTTTCATTTCGCGCAAAATAAAATATCCCATTTCGCAGCCCATGAAAATATATTTTTCTAAAGTCCGCGAGCATTCACTACTGGCGCTCGGAATACTACTAACGCTTGGCGCATTATTGTATGGTCACGCAAATGGCCTTGCCATCGGCCAATCCGATTCCAAGAATTACCTTCAACCCGGATATCGCCCCAAGACGGCGAAGGATGCATTTTCCCGCGGATCGCAGGCATCAAGTCCCGCTACCGAACTTCCGGAGTCCGTTGGCATTCCCTGGCCGTTGTGGGAGTTCGAACTACGTGATCCTCTTCCACCACGTGAGCCAACACTGACTCCTCCCTCATGGCGCCTTGTTGGAGCAACTTTTTCGATTGGCCACTGGCAACTTCTAGTGTCACGAGAAGGCAGTCAAGAAGTTCAATATTTAAAAGTTGGCGAAAAGCTACCCGGCGGTTACTTAATTACTGCCATTTCAGACTCCGAAGTCACCTTAAAGCATGGTCGTCGCCAGCTGACACTTGCCTACATTGCCACACCATGACCCGCGCTCAATCACCCATCAGCCTCTGCTTGGCCACACTAGCGCTTAGCGCTTGCACCTCTCAGCCGAAGGACTTGGAATCTTTACACTTCAAGAAGACTCCCGTTTTTCAGGCGACCGACAGTCGGAGCAAGCCAGAAGAAGCAAATCTAATTCCGAGCCTGCAGGCGTCAGAAGCCCCAACCTTCATGCCACCCCGCCAAGTAGGCTCAGGTGAAAAGGCCATCAGCAGCAGATCAGCCAATTTCCCGGACGACACTGAAGAAGTGAGCATTGCCATCGAGCAAACTCCTCTTCCAATGTTTGTTCAGATTTTGTACGGCAACGTACTGAAGCGCCCATATTCACTTGATCCGGCCGTAGGAACACGCACTGATCCCGTGACCTTCAAAACGTCTCGACCGCTCAGTAAAAAGCGCATGGCGGAATTGGCAGTCAGCCTCTTGCGGAGCTATCAACTACAAGTTGAAGACTTGGAAGGGTTGATAAAGATTTCGCCACAGCAGCAAGGTCCAATTAGCTCCAACATTTTAATGAGTGGAAAACAGCTTGGCGATGGAACACCAAGCTTCAATGCCATCCATCACTATGTAGAGATGGAGTACGTACGGAACAGCGAGGTTGTTCAGTGGCTCCGTCAAATCATGGGCCAGCGGGTTCAGATTCAGGAAGACAATGCAAGAAACGCTTTGTTGATAAGCGGACAAGCAGGCGAGGTGCGTGCGGCGCTTACCATTATTCAGAGTTTCGATCAACCAAGAATGCGGGGCCGAATTGCCGCACGCGTAACACCCAGTTACGCGAGCCCGACGGATCTCGCTCAGAAGCTGACCGATGTGCTGAATGCCCAGGGCATTGCGGCCGGAGGCAATTCCGGCGCGACGCAAGCAACAGTTTTACTCCTGCCCGTCCCTTCTATTTCCAGCGTCTTTGTCTTTGCAACCAATCAAGCATTGCTCGACCATACGCTGCATTGGGCAGCAGAGCTGGATAAGGCGCCGATTGGCACGGCTACGGTCCGTGGCGGCCTTTTCACCTATGCTGTGAAGTATGCTGATGCGAAATCCCTCGCCTTAACTCTCGGCGAAGTGCTCGGGGGAGCAGGAAGCCAGCCCACAGCTCCGTCGGGGGCCTCAGCGCAACAGCCGACGAGAAGCAGCTTTGGGCGCGTAACCGTAAATAACGCCACAAATACATTGATCATCCGCGGCACCAGTGCCGAAGAGCAACAACAACTGATTGATCTGCTACGGGAGCTGGATCGACCGACAAAATCGGCATGGATCGAAGTAGTGGTTGCAGAGGTGACCACTGACGCCAAAGAAGAACTCGGAGTTAGCTGGTCCGGCAACAATCAGACTGCGGTGGGCAGTGCTGGAAGCCGCTCTGGATCGCTGAACGGAAGCGGATTCAATCTTGGTATGGTCAATGACGCTAGAACCGTAATGGCCAATCTCAGTCTTCTGTCGTCAAAAGGCAAAGGCCGAATTCTTTCGAATCCAAGAGTTCTGGCTCGAAACGGGGAGTCCGCGACCATTTCGGTGGGGCGTGAAGTTCCAGTAGTTACCAGCGTGCAGAGCACCGGACAAACCTCCAGCGGTGGGCTTTTTGGAGGTAATCAGCTAGGCGTACTCCAGCAGATTCAATATCGATCCACCGGTGTGATCCTGCAGGTTAGACCGGTAATCAACTCAGGCAACAGGATGGATTTAGAGGTATCGCAGGAGGTTAGTAGCGCCGAAGCCACGACCACTGGCGTTAGTAGCTCGCCCACTATCTCCAACCGCCGCATCGATACCAAGATATCGCTGCGGGACGGATCCACGGTACTCCTGGGCGGACTAATCTTGAACAACGGGAAAATCAGCGCGGATGGCTTACCGTTCCTTAAGGACCTACCTGTAATAGGTGGTGTTTTTGGAAAGAGGTCTGATGTTTCCTCGGAGACGGAGTTGCTCGTCATGATCACACCGCATGTGATAAATGATGATTACGAAGCAGAGGAAGTCGCGCAGGCAGTAAGAAAGAGCTATGGAAGTTGGGTCCAAAGTTTGCCAGTTTCGCGGGTGGCCCTTGAACCAGAGCCCAGAACAGAAGTTGCGCCGACGATGAACCCGAATCCATCGCCGCGCTCCCCTGCAAGCTCTGATCTTGGTTTCTCAAAGATTCCAGTCCGGAAGACGCCATCGCTTGCCAACAAATCGGATTCACAGCCTGATGAAATGGATTCTTCGGACATTGTAACCAGCCGACCAATTACTCGCCAAACTCAGAGCAGCCCCACGCCCAACTCGAATGAGCGCATTAATCAGGCCGCGCCTGAAAAGGCTGCGCCACAAAAAGGCGCTTCGCATTCTGAACCCAGCAGAACAACAGAGAGCGGGAAGTCCGTAACCCTGCCGGGGGGTATTCAAGGAAAAGAAGTCACCGACCAGAAACTGCTTGATGAGATTAAGAAAGCGATTGGCAATAAGTAGTATTATTTGGGGGGTTGATATTCCGCAACCAACATCGCAAGAAGGTCTGACGCTCTCACATTTTCATCTTTGGCGGTATGGAGCCACTTAAGGATCACATGCGAAGAGGCCGGTTCTTCTTGCAGAGACGCTGCACGAAGTGCTTTTACGGAAGTGACACGCGTCTTTTCATCGCTCACGAGCAACTCCTCATACATCTTCTCGCCAGGCCTTAAACCGCTGAAGACGACGCCGATTTCATCCAACGTACGGCCGCTGAGCCGAATCATGGTGCGCGCCAGTTCCACGATCTTGACCGGCTCGCCCATGTCCAGCACCAGCACCTGACCGCTTTCGCCGATAGCGGCGGCCTGGAGCACCAGGCGTGCCGCTTCGGGAATGGTCATGAAGTAGCGAATGATGTCGGGGTGGGTCACGGTAACCGGACCACCGCGCGCAATCTGCTCCTTGAATTTGGGGATCACGCTGCCGCTGGAACCCAGCACATTGCCAAAGCGCACCGCCATGAAGCGCGTGCTCGCGTGCTCGCGCGCGAGGGCGGCAATCACCAATTCGGCCGCGCGCTTGCTGGCGCCCATCACATTGGTGGGGTTCACAGCCTTGTCGGTACTGATGAGCACAAAGCGCGCCACGCCCACTTCGGCCGCGGCCAGGGCGGCGTGATAGGTGCCCAGGGTGTTGTTGCGCACGCAGGCCCAGGCGTTGTGCTCTTCCTCCATCAGTGGCACATGCTTGAAGGCCGCGGCGTGGAAAAGCAGCTGAGGGCGCCACTGGCCCAGGGTGGCGCGCAGGTGCGCCAGGTCCTTGACGTCGCCGATCACGCGCACCAGTTGAAGCGTCGGAAAGCGCTCGCCCAGCTCTTGCTCGATGGCGTAGAGATTGAACTCGCTCAGCTCATAGAGCACCAAGATGCGCGGCGCATAGCGCGCCACTTGGCGGCAGAGCTCGCTGCCGATGGAGCCACCGGCGCCGGTGATCAGCACCGTACTGCCCGCGATCATCTCGCCGATGCCCGCCTCATCCAGTTGCACCGGCTCACGCCCCAACAGGTCCTCGGGCTTGATGTCACGCACCCGCTCCAGGGGCATGCCGTCGCGCAGTTCATCGGCGCTGGGCACGGTCAGCACCGGCAGGCCGGTGGCGCTGGCCAGGTCGAACACGCGGCGCCGCGCCGCGCCGCGCAGCGAGGGCATGGCAATCACCAGGTGCGTAAGCGGCAAACGCTCGCATTGCGCGCCCAGGGAGTCCAAGGCCCCAAGAACCGGACAACCGGCGATGCGCTGCCCCGTTTTGGTCGGGTCGTCGTCCAGCAAGCCGTGAATCAGACTGTCGCCATCGCGCAGGCCGGCGATCAGGCGCGTGGCCGCCTCACCGGCGCCCAGGATCAGCAGCTGCCGCACCGTACCCGAACCGCGATGCAGGCGCGCGCGCATGTGCTCGTAGAGCATGCGGTAGAGGATTCGCACCAGCACCAAGCCCATCAGTGCCATCACCGGATGAAGCGCCAGCACCGCACGCGGCACGCCCTCCAGGCCCAAGGCTCGCACCGCCGCGCCACCCAGGGCTCCGGCCAACAAACAAGCCCAGGCCAGGCGCTTGACCTCCCCGAAGCCCGAGAAGCGCCAGATCGAGCGCGGCACCTGCAGCAGCAGGAACACCAGCGCGTAGAGCAGCAACAAGCCCGCCAGCACCGCCGCGTCATAAGCCGGCCGGGCCGAGGCCCAGCGCTCGAAACCCAGGCGGAATAGATAGGTGGCCTGCCAGCTCAACGCCACCACGGCCAAGTCCATCAGCAGGGACAGCGTGGCGCGACGCTGGCGCAGGCGCACCAGCAAGCCATCCAGGGCAGCCCAAAAACGCAAAGAAAGGTTCATGCCCGGATCCAAAGACGCCAGATGGTCTGGCCGATGACGCGCAAGTCCGAGCCCAGGCTGGCGCGCTGGGCATAGGCCACAGCCGCTTCCAGCTTGGCCGGCAGGATCTGCTCGATATAGATGCGCTCCGGGTCGGCCGCGGCCGCCAGCAACTCGGCCTCGTGCAGATGCGCCAGAGACACCGGATCGGTCAGCCCCGGTCGCACTGCCAATGCCTGGGCGCGCAAATGCTCGGGGTAATGGGCCACATAGCGCGGCACTTCGGGGCGTGGACCCACCAAACTCATGGCACCGCGCAGCACATCCCAGAGTTGGGGCAACTCATCCAGCTTGCTGCGCCGCAACCACTGCCCGGCAGGGGTGATGCGCGCATCCTGGCCCACGGTCAGGGGCAGGCCTTCGGCATCGGCGCGCATGGTGCGGAATTTATGGATCCAGAACAGCCGCCCATGGCGGCCCACACGTTGCTGCCGAAACAGCACCGGGCCGGGTGAATCCAGCTTGATCCACAACGCCAGACCCAGCAGCAGCGGCGCCAGCAGAGCCAAGGCCGCGGTCGCCACCAGCAGATCCATCACGCGCTTGCCCATGGGCCTTAGCTCAGGCTCTGGCGCACCGCCGCAATCACCCGCGCCACATCCGCATCCGTCATTGCCGTGTAGAGCGGAATGCTGACCGTGGCCTCATAGGCCTTCTGGCTGTGCGGGAACATCGCCGGCGTCAGGTCATAGCGCTCGCGCCAATAGGGATGCTGATGCAGGGGCACGTAATGCACGCTGCAACCGATGCCCAACGCAAACATGCGCTCGATGAAGGCATCGCGGCTCACCGGTGCGTCGTCGCGCAGGCGCAGCACGAACAGGTGCCAGGAATGCGTGTCTCCGGCTTGAGCCTGCGGCGGCAAGATCAGCGGCAGGTCCTTCAGCTCAGCCAGATAGCGCTGGGCGATCGCCTCGCGCCGGGCCTGAAAGGCCGGCAGGCGCTTAAGCTGATGCAGCCCCAGGGCGGCAGCGATGTCGGTCAGGTTGTACTTGAAGCCCGGCGCGACGATTTCGTAGTACCAGGACGGCGTCTTGGCGGTGAAGCGGTCGAAGGCATCGCGGTTGATGCCATGCAGGCGCATCACCTTGGCGCGCGCGGCCAGCTCGGCATTGCGTGTCACCAACATGCCGCCTTCGCCCGTGGTCATGGTCTTGTTGGCGTAGAAGCTGAACACCGTGGCGTCGCTGCCCAGGGTGCCGATCAGTTCGCGCTCCAAGGTGGTGGGCAGGGCATGCGCCGCGTCTTCCACCACCCGCAGGCCGTGGCGGCGGGCGATGTCCAGCAGCCGAATCATGTCCACCGCCAAGCCGGCGTAGTGCACCGGGATGATGGCGCGGGTCTTGGGGCCGATCGCGGCCTCGACCTGGTCCAGATCGATATTGAGCGTGGCCGGGTCGATGTCCACTAGCTTCACGTCCGCCCCGAGGTAGCGCACCACCTCAGCCGTCGCGGTGAATGTGTGGGTGGTGGTGATGACCTCATCGCCCGGGCCGATGCCAATGGCCTCAAGGGCCAGATGCAGGCCAGCCGTAGCGCTGTTGACGGCGATGCAATGCAGGCCGCTATCGCCCAGGAAGTCGGCAAAGGCCTGCTCGAAGCGCTTGGCCTTGGGGCCGGTGGTGACCCAGCCGCTGCGGAGCGTGTCGACCACCTCGGCAATCTCCTCCTCGCCAATCTCGGGCAAGGCGAAGGGCAAGAAGGGAAGCGCGGACTCGGAACTCATGCGGAAGTCTCAGGTTTAACCAAAAAGCTCAGCCGATGCGTGCGCAGCCAGGGCAAGGCGTTGGCCAGACCGTAGAGGGCCGGGTGCACACGGCACAGCCCACGCGCCAGCGGCGGCGCCAGCGTCACGCGCTGGCTGCGAAGTTCGGCATCAGGGAACAGTTCACGCAGGCGCCGCAAGCGCAGACCGCGCACATCGGGATTGCGCGGATTGTCGACGACGAAGTCATAGCAGATCAGCGCCCCACCCGGCTTGAGCCAGCCCCTAATGGCCTGAGCCAGGCGCTGCTGCAGGCCAGCGTCCAGGATGGAGGAGAACACGGTAGAGGTCAGCACCAGGTCCAGGCTGGCGGGGTTCAACGGCAGTGCGCAGGCATCTCCGGCGTGCAGGCTCAGGGCGGCGGGCAGGCGAGGCCGCGCCAGCGCCAGACGCTCAGGCAAGAGCTCGGCACCGGCCAGATGCCCGGGCGCAAAGCCCAGCTGCAGCAACTCCAGCAGATTGCCGCCGGCGCCGCACCCCACCTCCAGCAGGCGCAGGTCGGCCACCCCTTGCGGGTAACGCGCGGCCAGCCAGCGCACCAGCGCGCGCTGACGCTCCTGCAGCAGTCGGTTCACTTCGGGGCGCAGCGGGCTGTAGCGATCCTGCAGCCCGGGCTGGGCGGCGCGGCGGGCGTAGCGGGCCTCGATGGCGCGCAGTTCTTGGTACTCACTCATGCTGACAGGCCTTCAAAAAACGCTGGGCCAGCACCGCATAGGCATGCTCAGCGCGCACATAGGCACGGCCGCGCTCGCCCATCGCGCGGCGCTGTTCGGGCGCCAGGGCCGCCAACTGCAGCAGCCCTTGGGCCACGGCCTCTGGATCCTCGGGCGCCACGGTCAGGCCGCAGGCGGCGTCCTGAACGGGATCGTTGCCGGCCTGCACGCTGTGCAGCACCGCGCAGCCAGCCATCATGTAGTCCATCAGCTTGTTGGGGGCGATGCCAAAGCGGTAGATGGGCACGCGCTGCCAACCGATATAGGCGATGTCCAGGGCCGCCAGAAAAGACGGAATCTGGGCCTTGGGGATGGGGGCAAAGAACTGCACCCGTTCCAGGCCCCGTGATTGCGCCTGGGCACGCAGCTCGGCGGCCAGATGCCCGCCACCCACCAGCACGAAGTGCAAGGGTCGATCGCGCAATCGCTCCGCCGCGTCCAAGAGCACATTCAAAGCATTGGGCTCGCCCATGGAGCCGGCATAGCCCACCACGGTATGCCCCGCCGCACGTGCCGCCGCCAGCGCGGCAGCCAAGTCGGCACGCAGCGACTCGGGCTCATCCGCCCAGTCGTCCAGCGCAATGCCATTGGGCACGATGTGAAGCCGACTCAGGTCCGGCAAACCGTGGGCCAGCGCGTGCTCGGCCACCTTGGGCAGCATGGAGACCACCGCATCGGCTTGGGCGTAGGCATTGCGCTCGGCCCAGGCGCACAGGACAGCAAACGGGTGGCGCGGCGACATGCCCGAGAGCTCGATGGGCGACAGCGGCCACAGATCATGCACCTCGAACACCAGGCGTGCCCCGGCCTTGCGCGCCAGGCGCCGCGCGACCCAGAAGTCCATCGGATAAGTGCTGCTGGCAATCACCACATCGGGACGCATTTCCGCCACCAGCGCATCCGCCCTCGCCCACACCTGGCGACAGAAAGCCCAGATATTCAGCACCCGCCCCAGGCCATTGCCCGCATAGGCCGGCGTGGGCAGCCAGCGGTAGTGAATGCCATCGATCAGCTCATCCCCGGCCGGGGGCTGGGTGGCACGCACATGCGAGTGGTCGGCCGCCAGCATGTGAACGCGGTGACCCAGGCGCACCCACTCGCGCGCCAGGTAATAGGGGCGGAACTCCATGCCGTGGCGCGGGCTGCCGGCGTAGTGGTTGAGGTAGAGGATGTTCATGAGAACCTGCGCAGGCGCGCCAAGAATCCATGCACCGCCGGGGCGAACAGCCCGTGCGCAGCCACCCAATCGCGGTTGCGCTGCCCCAGCTCAGCGGCCTGCGGCTGCAGGGCCTTCAGGGCCGTCGCCCAATCGCCCAGGTCCTCGTCCACCAGCACGCCCGGCCCGGCGGCCTGCAACTCGCGGTTGGCCGGCAGAGCGGAGAGGATGGGCAGGCAGCCCTGGGCCATGGCCTCCAGCACCGAAACGGCCACCGAATCGCTCTCCGGCAGACTCAGGAAGAACTGCGCGGCCGCGTACTCGGCCGCCTGCTGCTCGGCATTCAAACGACCCAAAAAGCGCACCCGCCCCTGCAGGCCCAGGGCCTGAGTCTGCGCCTCCAAGGCAGCGCGCAAGCTGCCATCGTTGGCCACCACCAGCTCGGCCTCGGGCACGGCGCGGGCCAGGGCGGCAAAGCGCTGCAGCACGCGCTCGGGACGGTAGATGGGCTCTAGGCCCCGGTTCGCATAGCAGCGCCAGGGCTGCTTGGGCCCCGGCGCAGGGGGTAAAGCCTCAAGGCCAAAAGGAAAAACCATCACCTCGGCCGCCCCCAGGGCGCGCATGCGCGCCGCCATGTGCTCGGAGTCTGAGGTGCACAGGCTGCAAGCGCGCAAGACTCGGCGCGTCAGTGCGCGATAGAGCGCATTGCGCGCGGGCGTTACCAGGATGTCGCTGCCCCAGGCCGACCCCACCAGGCGTGCGCGCAGCCCATACAGGCGCCGCGCCAGCCAGGCCAGGGTGCCGTGCGAGGTCAGGTAATGCGCATGCAAGCAATCGGCGTCCACGGCCTGGAGCCAGCGCCCCACCTTGGGCAGGGCTCGCAGCAAACCGGTATTGCCGCCCGCATGGCGCGGATCCGTGCCCAGTGCCAGGCGTCGCGCGGGGGGAATCAGGGCGTCAAAACCGGGTAAGAAGCCGCGTGAGGACAGGGCCCAGAGCTCCACCTCGGGCGCCAGCGCCCTCGCCCACTTCAAAAGGTGCGGGCTCTCGCCATCGCCAATCAGCACCAGCTTCATGGCGCGGTCTTCTCCGACATCGGCAATTCGCCCGCCCAGTCCAGATAGTGGGCCTGCAGCTCGGGGTGCTGCTGCAGCAGCTTGGCGTCCATGTGGCGGGTGTCGCCCACCACCTTGGCCGGACTGCCGGCCAGGATGGCGAAGTCCGGAAACTCGCCGTTCACCAGGCTGTAGGCCGAGACGATGCTGCCGCGCCCGATCTTGCTGCCCGGCAGCACCGTGGCATGCGCCCCAATGAAGCTAAAGGCCCCCACCGTCACCGGGGCGGTGAAGTAGGCTTTTTTCTCCGCCTGCTTCACATACTGGCGGCCATAGAGCCGAATGGCTGCGTGACTGGAGTGCGTGAACAGACCGGTGAAGAAACCGATCTGGCAGCCCTCACCGATGTGCAGGCCATAGGTCGCATCCAGCACGCTGAAGTGGCCGATGAAGACGTGGTCGCCCACATCCAGGCGTTCGCGTGCAAACACATGGCAGGCGTTGCTGATGCGGGTGTGGGGCAGGTACTCGCCATCGCCACGCACAAAGCCCCCCACCATGCGCGGCCCCCAGGCCAGGGACAACAAGCGCTTGAGCGGCTGCCAGGCGCGCCGCGCCAGATTGGCCTTGCTCATACCGATTCCTTTGCAGTGCCGTCACGCGCCAGCCCGGGCAGGCGCCAGAAGAAGTAGCCAAAGTAGGCCGCCATGAAGAGCGAAAGCAGCCAGGCCGCCTGGGTCAGCCCACCCCACTGCAAGCCCAGGCCGATGGCCAGCAGATGCAAGCCCTGCCCCACCAGGCTGAGGCGCAAGGCCCAGGCCTGACAGCCCCAGGCCAGTGGCGCCACCGAAAGGGGCGAGGCCACGAAGTGCAGGGCCAGATAGGGCGCCAGCGCCGCCCCCAACTCGCCAGCCGGGCGCCAGCGTTCGCCAAAGGCCCAGGCAAACGCATCAGCCCCAAAGGCCATCAGCAGTGCCGCCAGCGGCAAGCTGCAGGCGAACAGCAGCGCCATCGTGCGAAGCAGGGTCTCACGTCCGGTCTGGCGGTCAGAGCGGGCCAGCAGCGGATAGAGGGCCTGTGAGACCGCAGAACCCATCAGGCCGGCTGGCGCCTTCAGGTAGCGCAGCGCCAAGCCCCAAAAACCCGCCGCCATCAGGCCTTGCGTCTGCGCGATCAAGGCCAGTGACAAGGTGTCCTGCAAGGCACCCATGAACGCATGCGGGGTGTTGAGCAGCGGAAAGTCGCGATGGGCGCGCGCCAACAGACGCCAGTCCTGCACGGGCCGATCTTGCACAGGTGCGCGCAAAGGAAGGCGCAAGGTCAGCAACGCCGCCACCGAAGCCAGCAGCGGCCCCAACACCAGGCCCAGCACCCCCACACCGTGCAGCAGCAACTGCCAGATGGGCGCGGAGCCCTGGCTCAAGAACCGAGCCAGCGCCACGGCCCGGAACCGCAAGGCCCGAGTGGCCCAGAAGCCGGCCAGGGACACCAGGCCGAGCAGGCCCACAGAAGGTCCGAGCAGCAGCCAGTGCGGGCCGAGCACACCAGCGGCGGCAGCGCCGCCCACCACGCTCAGCACCGTGACCGCCACCAGCACCCGCAGCGCCAAAGCCCTCAGCCCATGGGCCTCGGCCTCGTCTTGCGCCAGCGGCAGCGCAAATTCGTAACGAGCGCAGGCCACCACCCCGAGATTGGCCGCCACGGCGGCAAACAAATGAAAGGCGCCGAAGTCGGCCGGTGTGTAGAGCCGGGTCAACCAGGGGCCGAGCAAAAGCGGCAAGGCCTGCGCCGCCGCCCCGCCGGCCAGCAGGGTCAGCACGGCCGGCAGCAGGCGGCCCGCCATGCTCAAAGGGCCTGGCGCAGCGCCGCGACGATGCGGTCCTGATCGGCCTCGCTCAGATCCGCACTCATGGGCAGGCTCAGCACCTGGGCGGCGGCCCGCACCGCATGCGGGCAGGCCTCCTGCGGCGCAAAGCGGGCATAGGCTGGCTGGTGGTGCAGCGGAATCGGGTAGTGGATCGCAGTGGGGATACCCGCCGCCTGCAACGCCGCCTGCACGGCCGCACGCTGTTCCACGAACACCGTGTACTGGGCCCAAACGCAATCGCGATCCGGCCGCACGACCAGGCGGCGCAATGACAGATCGGCCAGCAGCTGGTGGTAGCGATCCCCCAATGCCAGGCGGCGCTCGATCTCCCAGTCAAAACGCTCCAGCTTGGCCAGCACCACGGCGCATTGCAGGGTGTCCATGCGCCCGCCCACGCCGATGCGGCTGTGGTGGTAGCGCTTGCTCTGGCCGTGGACGCGGATCTCGCGCGCGGCCTGGGCCAGCGCCGCATCGTTCGTGAACAGCGCCCCGCCATCGCCATAGCAGCCCAGGGGCTTGCTGGGGAAGAAGCTGGTGGCGCCGAAGGTGGACAGGCCGCAGCTGGGCCGTCCTTGGTATGTAGCACCGAAGCTCTGCGCAGCATCCTCGATCACCGCCAGGCCATGCTGTGCCGCGATGGCATTGATGGCGGCCATGTCGGCCACCTGGCCGTAGAGACTGACCGGCATGATGGCCCGGGTGCGCGGCGTGATGGCCGCCTCAATCAACGCCGCATCGATGTTGCAGGTGTCGGGCTCAATGTCCACGAACACCGGGGTGGCACCGGCCAGCACGATGGTCTCGGCGCTGGCGGCGAAGGTGAAGGGCGTGGTGATGACCTCGTCGCCGGGGCCGATGTCCAGCGCCATCAGCGCAATCAACAGGGCCTCGGTGCCGCTGGCCACGGAAATACAGTGATCCACACCCACGCGAGCGGCCAGGGCGGCCTCCATCTCGGCCACTTCGGGGCCCATGATGTACTGGCCATGCTCCAGCACGGCATTCATGCGCACCTGGATGGACTCGCGCAGGGCCGCGTACTGGGCCTTGAGGTCAATGAACTGCATCAGGCTTCCAAAAGGCGCACGGCGCCGGCATCGAGTTGATAGCGGTCGCCACTGTGCGGGCATTGGGCCCGCCCTTCAGCGTCAAAGGCCAGGCGCTCGCCGTGCCGGCTCATCCAGCCGATGCGCCTCGCCGGCACGCCGGCCATAAGCGCGAAGTCCGGCACGTCCTTGGTGATGACGGCGCCAGCGCCCACAAAGGCATGGGCACCGACCGTGACACCGCAGACGATGGTGCTATTCGCGCCCAGGGTGGCGCCGCGTTTGATCAAGGTGCGGCGGTACTCTTCCTTGCGTGGCACGGCCGCGCGCGGGTTGTGCACATTGGTGAACACCATGCTGGGGCCGCAGAACACATCGTCTTCCAGGGTCACGGCGTCATAGACGGAGACGTTGTTCTGGATCTTGACGTTGTCGCCAATCCGCACATCGTTGCCGACAAAGACGTTTTGACCGAAGGAGCAGCGCGCGCCAATGCGGGCGCCGGCACTGATGTGCACGAAATGCCAGACCCGGCAGTCCGCGCCCAACTGCGCGCCCGCGTCCACGATGGCGCTGGGATGGATGGTGGTGGGCATCAGCAGCGGATCAGTAACTAAGAGGCAGGTTGACCCGACGGCCGTCGCGGGCCGACAGGTACATGGCGATCAACAGCTCGAGGCTTTTCAGGCCTTCGCGCCCATCGGTCTCGGGCGCGGCTTCACCGGCCAAAGTCTTGAGTACGTTGTCGTAATAGAGCGGGTGACCGAAACCATAGACCGAGGTGGTGGCGTAATTGGCCGCATCCAACTCGGAATCCATGGCATGCGGGGCGTCGAATTCCCAATGCTGGATCTCGTTCACCGCCAGGCCACCGATGCGCACCGTGCCCTTTTCGCCCAGCACGGTGATCGAGCCCTCCAGATTCTTCGGATAGGTCAGCATCGACACATTCACCGTGCCCAGCGCGCCATTGCGCCACTTCAGCGCCACCACCGCGCTGTCCTCGACCTCGATGCGCCGCGCCAGCGTGGCCGTGTAGGCCGACACCGACTCCACTGGGCCGATCAGCCAGTCCAGCAGATCGACGTAATGGCTGGCCTGATTCATCAGCGCGCCGCCATCGAACTCCCAGGTGCCGCGCCAGGCGGCGCTGTCGTAATAGTCCTGCGGGCGGGTCCAGAACACATTCACCGCCACCGAATAGAGCCGCCCGAAGCGATGCGCCTGCAGCGCGCGCTTGAGCAGCTGCAGGGTGCGGTTGCGGCGGTTTTGCTTCACCACAAAAAGATGCACCCCGGCCTCATCGCAGGCACGCACCATATCCAGCCCGTCCTGCCAGCGCGTGGCCATGGGCTTTTCGGTCATCACATGGCGGCCGGAACGCGCCACCTCGATGGCCTGGGCCGGATGCAGGCCGCTCGGGGTCGTCAGCACCACGCAGTCGGCGTTGCTGGCCGCCAGCAAATCGGTGAGTGACGCAAAACCCGGCGCACCGGTCTTGGCCACAGCGGCGGCCAGTGCCTGGGGGTTGTTGTCGCACACCGCCACCAGTTCAGCGCGCTCGGCGTGGCGGCTCAGCGCCTCCAGGTGGTTGGCGGCGATGCGCCCGCAGCCAACCAGAGCGAAGCGGATCTTGCGGCCGGCAATGGCAGTGCAGCGTAGATGCGTCATAAGGGGCGGCATTCTAGGAGTGACCCCTAGGGCGATCCCTAGAATCCGCCACTTCGCTAAAACGCAAGCAACAGCCATGGAACCCACCACCGCGCCCCACGCCGACGAGAACCAACTGATCGCCGAGCGCCGCGCCAAACTGGCCGAGCGCCGCCAGCGGGGAGGGGTGGTCTTCCCGAACGACTTCAAACCCGAGCACCGCGCCCTGCCCTTGGGCCAACGCTACGGCGAGATCCCCAATGAGGAACTGGAGCCGCAGGCCATCGAGGTCAGCGTGGCCGGCCGCATCATGCTCAAGCGCGTGATGGGCAAGGCCAGCTTCGTCACCCTGCAAGACAGCACCTCCCGCATCCAGCTCTACGTGCAGCGCGATGCCTTGGGTGAAGAGCTGTACGCCGACTTCAAGCACTGGGACCTGGGCGACATAGTTGGCGCACGCGGCACCCTGTTCCGCACCAAGACCGGCGAACTCTCGATCAAGGTAACGCAGCTGGTGATGCTGACCAAGAGCCTGCGCCCCCTGCCCGACAAATTCCACGGCATGGCCGACCAGGAGCTGAAGTATCGCCAGCGCTATGTCGACCTGATCAGCGACGAGGCTGCGCGCGAGCGCTTTGCGCTGCGCTCCAAGGCGGTCTCGGCCCTGCGCGGCTTCATGGTGGAGCACGGCTTCCTGGAGGTCGAGACGCCCATGCTCCACCCCATTCCCGGTGGCGCCAATGCCAAGCCCTTCGAGACCCACCACAACGCGCTGGACCAGCAGATGTTCCTGCGCATCGCGCCCGAGCTCTACCTGAAGCGCCTGATCGTCGGCGGCTTCGAGCGCGTGTTCGAGATCAACCGCAACTTCCGCAACGAAGGCCTGTCGGTCCGCCACAACCCCGAGTTCACGATGATGGAGTTCTATGCGGCCTACTGGACGCATGAGGACCAGATGAACTTCACCGAAGAGCTGCTGCGTCATGTGGCGCGTGCGGCCACCGGCTCGGCGGCGCTCAGCTACAACGGTAAGGAAGTCCACCTGGACCAGCCCTTTGCCCGCCTGACCATCCGCGACGCGCTGATCCAGCACGCCGGCCTGACCGAGGCCGAGGCCGACAACCCCGAGGTGTTGATCGCCAAGATCCAGGCCGCCGGCGAGAAGGTGCCCGAGGGCGCCAATCTGGCCGTGCTCCAGTACAACCTGTTCGAGGCCACGGTGGAGGAAAAGCTCTGGCAGCCCACCTTCATCATGAACCACCCGCTGGAAGTGAGCCCGCTGGCGCGCGCCAATGACGCCAACCCCGGCATCACCGAGCGCTTCGAGCTCTACATGACCGGGCGCGAAGTGGCCAACGGCTTCTCGGAGCTGAACGACGCCGAGGACCAGGCCGCGCGCTTCCAGGCCCAAGTGGACGCCAAGGATGGCGGCGACGACGAAGCCATGCACTTCGACGCTGACTTCATCCGCGCGCTGGAATACGGCATGCCCCCGACCGGCGGCTGCGGCATCGGCATCGACCGCTTCGTGATGCTGCTGACCGACTCGCCGTCGATCCGCGACGTCATCCTGTTCCCCGCTCTTCGTCGGGAAAACTGAGATGCCACTCGGGGCCGCTGAATCGTTCGACGATCTGGCGGCCCTGCACGCCGCGCTCTGGGTCGAACTGGAGCGCTGCGTGGCCGACAAGGCGCATGGCTGGCGAGTCGCAACTTTGGCCACGCTGGCGACCCGATCCGGCGACAGCGTGGACGCCCGCAGCATCGTGCTGCGCGAAGTGGACGCCGCGCAGCAGCAGCTGATCTTCTTCACCGACGCCCGCTCGCCCAAGGCCGCACAGCTTCGCGACACCCCCAGGGCCCAGCTGGTGTGCTGGTGCCCACGCCTGGGCTGGCAGCTGCGCGCCAAGGTGGTGGCCGAGGTGCTGACGGAGGGCCTGGCCGTCTCCAGCCGCTGGGCCCGGCTGCGCCTGAGCCCGGCGGCCTACGACTACCTCTCCCCCCTGCCTCCGGGCAGCGCGCTCGACGGCACTCCGCCCACCCCACTGCCCGAGCAGCGCAATCATTTCGCGCTGGTGCGCCTGCAGGTCACCGAGTTGGACTGGCTGGGCCTGCGCAGCGGCGGCCAGCGCCGCGCCGGCTTCGATGCCGCCGGTGCTCGCTGGCTCAGCCCCTGATCAGGGCTGCGGCCAGTTCGGCGCGCGCTTGTTCAGGAAGGCGTCCATGCCCTCTTTCTGATTGGCCGTGCCGAACACGGCGTGGAACATGCCACGCTCGATCTGCACACCCTGAGTCAGCGGCACCTCGAAGGCCTGATTCGTGAGTTGCTTCATCAAAGCCACCACCGGTGCGGCATAGCCATTGATGGTCTCGGCTGCTTTCAGCACTTCGTCCATCAGCTCGGCGGCCGGGATCACGCGGGCCACCAGGCCAGAGCGTTCAGCCTCTTCCGCGCCCATCATGCGGCCGGTCAGCAGCAAGTCCATCGCCTTGCTCTTGCCCACCCAGCGCGGCAGGCGCTGCGTGCCACCGCCGCCGGGAATCACGCCCAGCTTGATCTCGGGTTGGCCGAATTTGGCCGTGTCGGCCGCGTAGAGCACGTCGCACATCATGGCCAGTTCGCAGCCACCACCCAAGCAGAAGCCCTGCACCGCGCCCAGCACCGGCTTGCGCACCTGCAGGATGTGCTCCCAGTTCTTACTGATCAGTTGGCTGTTGAAGGCCGACATGAAGTCGTGCTGCATCAGGGTGGGGATGTCGGCGCCGGCGGCAAAGGCCTTCTCGCTGCCGGTCAGCACGATGCAGCCGATGCCCTCATCGGCATCGAAGGCCTTGAGCGCGTGGCCGAGTTCGTCCATCAGCGGGTCGCTCAGCGCATTCAGGGCCTTGGGGCGGTTCAGGCGGATCAGGCCGGTCTTGCGCGCGCCCGCGCCAACGGTCTCAACCAGGATGCATTCGTAATTCATGGTTTGGGGTCTCCTTCAGGATGATTTGCATTGTCGGCCGACGGCCGCGCGGCCTCTTGCAGCGGTGGCTCGGCCAGCACCAGGCGAATTTGCGTGTGCTCGTCTTGCTGGATGTCGATGCGCACCGGCAGGTATTGCAGCTGCGGCGCCAACCACACCGTGGCCAGCAAGGCACCACGACGGTCCGTCACGCGCGGCGCAAGCTTCCAAGCCGGCAAGGCCCCGAGCGGCGTCTCCACCGTCTCCAGGCCTTCGAGCTCATAGCGCCAGGGCTGCAGCCGCGCCGGCAGGGCCAGGGGCAGATCAATGGCCACGCCGACGGCGGGCTGGACGCGTCCCGTGAGCAGCAACCAGCTCAGGTGCGCGAACTGGCTGGCGCTGTCCTGCACGCCAGCCGGTGTGCGCTCACGGCGGCCATTGCTGAAGGCCAATTCGGTCGGCCCCAACTCCACGCCCAGACGGCGCGGCGCGAACAGGAGCATCCGGGTCTCTTCAGAAAAGCGCTGCGGTGCAATGCCCTGCGCCCCCAGCCGCCCTTCGCTGACCAAGGTGCGCCGCATGAAGGGCGCCAACCGCGGCCCCACGCTCACCATCAACCGCACCTGGTAACGCGCCCCTTGGCGCAACCACTCCACTTCAGCGTCGCCGTGCACCGGACCTTGGTAGTGCCCGGTGAGCCCGTAGCGCAGGCGCGAAGACAGCGGCCACTCGGGGCCCGGCTCATCCGCGCGCTCGGCCCCCAGATCAAGCGGCGGCGGCGTACGCAGCGGCAAATCAGCTTCCTGAGCCGGCAAGGCCGGCTGCACAGACTCGACGTCGGTCTTCACCCCCCCACGCGCCGCTGCGGCCTCGGTCAGTCGACGCACCTTGCCAGCGCCCTGCGTCACGCGAGGTGGCGACTGCAGCGCGATGGGCCGCACCAAGGCCACCTTCAGTCGCTCCGGCAGCGGCGGCGCAGTCTGCGGCGGGGGCAAAAACCACAGCGCCAAACCATGGGCCAGGGCCACGGCGCAGCCCAGCGCGAACAGGGAGCGAGTCGGCTTCAGGTTGCGGCGGCGGCCAGGAAGCAGCACAGGCTGGCCACCAGCGTGCAGCGGAAGCGCAGCGTCAGCCAGCCCTGCGCGCCCCAGCGGGGGTAGTGTTGGCGATCCACCCCATAGCAGGCCCACAGCGCCGCCCCCTGCACCACCAGGCCCGCATAGGGCGGCATCAGCTGGGCCGTGCAGCCGATCAGGGCCGGCACCACCGCCCAGCGGTAGGGAAAGGACGCTGTCTCGGCGGCCTGCAGGGCACGCCCCCAGTGCACCGCCCCCAGAAAGCTCAACACCACGCCAGCAAAGGCCGACAGCCCAAGCAGCGCATAGGTGTGCTCATCCAAGCCAGAGACGCTGGCATCGGGCGGAGGCAGGATCCAGGCCAGTGCAGCCCCCAGCACGAAGGGGATCAACCCCGCATAAGCCAATCGCTGCGCCAGTTGGGGAGGCGGGGTGTGGCTCAAGAGGACTTCTCCGCCTTCTCGGCCTTGCTCAGGCGCTCGGCAATGGCCTCAGGCGGAATGGCGCCGGGCACGCGGCTACCGTCTTCAAAGATGATGGCCGGCGTGCCATGGATCTGGTGCTTGCGCGCAAAAGCCATATTGCGCTCGATGGCTGCATCGTCGCAGCTGCCCTGCGGTTTGACGGGCTGCTTGTCCTTCAACATCCAGCCCAACCAGGCATCGGCGTTGTCCTTGGCGCACAGGATGTTGCGGGTCTTCTCGCGCGAGTCGCTGCCCAGGATGGGGATCAGGAAGGTGTAGACGGTGACGTCCTTCATCTCCTGCAGGCCTCGCTCGAAGCGCTTGCAGTAGCCGCAATTGGGGTCGGCAAACACGGCCATGCGACGGCTACCGTTGCCACGCTTCCAGACGATGGCGTCCTTCAGCGGCAGGCTGTCAAAGGTGACGGCGGTGAGCTTCTCAACGCGCTCCTGCGTCAGGCTCTTTTTGGTCTTGAGGTCGATCAGATCGCCCTCCACCAGGTACTCGCCCTTGGCATCGGTGTAGCGGATCTCGGTGCCAAAACGCACCTCGAACAAGCCCGGGATTGGCGTGGCGCGGACCTCATCGATTTTCGGAAAGGTCGGCAGGCGCTCAGTCAGGTTCTTGCGAATCGCCGCCTCATTGGCGTGGGCCGCCAGGCCGATGGAGGCCAATACGGCCAAAGTCAGAGAACGCAGCAACATGGCAATCCTTCGTCAGCCCATCGCGCGCTGGGCCAACCAGCGCTTCACGGGGGGCAATTGGTTCACAAGAGACAGACCCTGATTGCGCAGACTGCGCACCCAGGGCGAGGCATGGGCAAAACCGGACCACAGGGCATCGGCGCCCCCACCCATGAGCAGTGTGGGCAGGGCCCGCTGGCGCGCATAGCGACGCAGCAGCCGCTCGTCGCCCAAGGGGCGCCAGCTTTCGCGTTGCTGCAACACCTGGGCCAGGGCCGCCACATCGCCCAGGCCCAGGTTCAGACCTTGGCCCGACAAGGGGTGGACTTGATGCGCGCAGTCGCCCAGCAGCACAAAGCCAGGCCCACAAACCTCCTTAGCGCGCAGCCACTGCAAGGGCCAGGTCTTGCGCTCACTGGCCAAGCGCAGGGTGCCGGCCTGCCCCTGTGTGGCAGCGGCCAGCGCGGCCTCTAGCTCAGGCCCACTCGCGGTCGCCCAGGCCTGCGCCTGTTCGGCCGGCTGCGACCACACCAAGGCGTAGGAACAGGTCGGTTCGGGGCGATCCAGCGGCAACAGCGCCAACACCGAGCCGTCTTGGAACCACTGCCAGGCCACACCCTGATGCGGGCGGTCCGCCACCAGACGGGCCGCCAGCGCGCTGTGGCCATAGCGGTGCTGGTCGACCTCAACGCCCAGCGCCGCGCGTGAGCTCGCCTCACGGCCCTCACACAGAGCCAGCAGGGCGTGGGGCACCTCGGCCTGCACCCGTTCCACATGGGGCGCAAAACGCAGGGCGGCGTCCAGCTGCGACTCCAACTCGGCAGCGTCGACGATCCAGGCCAGTTCCTCGACCTCGGCGCTCCAGGCCGAGAACTCGATGCGCGCCTCGGCTTGATCGCCATGCACCTTCATCTCATGCACTGGCGTGCGTGCCGCTGGCGGCAGGGCCTCCCACACCTTCAGATCCATCAGCAGCTGGCGCGAGGCGGCATTCAGCGCATAGGCGCGCAAATCCCCAGCCTGCGGGGCGGCAGCGGCTCGGCCTTGCAGGGCCACGCGCAGCCCTTGGCGCGACAGGGACAGGGCCAAAGCCCGGCCCACACAGCCATCTCCGCGAATCAGCACATCGTGTTGCATGGCGCGCATTCTAGAAAGCTGACCCAAGGGTCGACCGGAACAGGGCCATGGCCTTCTAAAATCGCGCGCTTTGCCCGGCCCCGGGCCCATACCCAAAAGGAAGCCCGATGAGTCTCAAGTGCGGCATCGTTGGATTGCCCAATGTCGGCAAGTCCACCCTCTTCAACGCATTGACCAAGGCCGGCATCGCCGCCGAGAACTACCCTTTTTGCACCATCGAGCCCAATGTGGGCATCGTGGAACTGCCGGACCCGCGCCTGGATGCGCTGTCTGAGATCGTCAAGCCTGAGCGCGTTGTGCCCGCCATCGTCGAGTTCGTGGACATCGCCGGCCTGGTGGCCGGCGCCAGCAAGGGCGAGGGTTTGGGCAACCAGTTCTTGAGCCACATCCGCGAGACGGACGCCATCGTCAATGTGGTGCGCTGCTTCGAGGACGAAAACGTCATCCACGTCAACGGCAAGGTCGATCCGATCTCTGACATCGAGGTCATCCAGACCGAACTCTGCCTGGCCGACCTGGGCACGGTGGAAAAAAGCCTGCACCGCTACAACAAGGTGGCCCGCGCCGGCGACAAAGAGGCCATCGCCCTGGTCAAGGTGCTCGAGAAATGCCAGGCTGCACTGGATCAGGCCAAGCCGGTGCGCTCGATCGACTTCAGCAAGGAAGAGCGCGCCATCCTCAAGCCCCTGTGCCTGATCACGGCCAAGCCGGCCATGTTCGTGGGCAACGTCAGTGAGTCGGGCTTTGAGAACAACCCCTTCCTGGACCGCCTGAAGGAATACGCCGCAGCCCAGAACGGTCCGGTGGTGGCGATCTGCGCCAAGACCGAGAGCGAACTCTCGGAGATGGACGACGAGGACAAGGCCATGTTCCTGTCCGAAATGGGCCAGACCGAGCCGGGCCTGAACCGCCTGATCCGCGCCGCCTTCAGCCTCCTGGGGCTGCAGACCTACTTCACCGCCGGCGTGAAGGAAGTGCGCGCCTGGACCATCCACAAGGGTGACACCGCACCCCAGGCCGCCGGCGTGATCCACACCGACTTCGAACGCGGCTTCATTCGCGCCCAGACCATTGCCTTCGAGGACTTCGTGAGCTTCAAAGGCGAACAAGGTGCCAAAGATGCAGGCAAGATGCGCGCTGAAGGCAAGGAATATGTCGTCAAAGATGGCGACGTCATGAACTTCTTGTTCAACGTCTAAAGATAGGGTGTACGCCAAGTCAGCGCCCCTGCTGGCTTGGCACAATGGTTTCATCAAATCCGGCCGCGCAACCCCTCTATAGGAACTCGCTGCAACCATGAGCTCGACCGACCTGGTGGTGTCTTCTCAGACCGGCGCTTCAAGCACCGGCAGCAAACCCAGCAAGCAGTTTCTGACCTTCCGGATCGGTGCCGAGGAGTACGGCATCGACATCCTGAAGGTGCAGGAGATCCGCAGCTACGAGGCGCCCACACGAATTGCCCATGCACCCAGCTTTGTCAAGGGCGTGGTCAATTTGCGCGGCGTCATCGTGCCCATCATGGACATGCGGCTGCGCCTGGGCTGTGACGCCCAATACAGCGGCTTCACGGTGGTGATCGTGCTCAATATCGGCAACCGCGTATTGGGCATGGTGGTGGACTCGGTGTCTGACGTGCTGGAACTGACGGCCGATCAGATCCGCCCCGCGCCAGAAATGGCCGCGGCGATCGATTCGCGCTTCGTTACCGGACTCGGGAAGATCGGCGAGCGCATCCTGATCCTGCTGGACATCGAAGGCATGGTGGCCAGTCCGGAATTTGGTCTCACCGAATAGGTTCAGGTCAAAACCTGACTGTTAGCACTCTTGCCAATCGAGTGCTAATATCTTCTGAAGCCGGGGCCCTTCGCCCCCGGTTTGAGAAGGAAACGCCCCATGACCACTGCCCTCGCCGTCCGCGACCCCTGGGCCCTGGTGCCCTCGCTCGGCAATCTGGATGCCTACATCCGTGCCGTCCAGGCCCTGCCCATGCTCACGGCCGAAGAGGAGGCGCAACACGCCAAGGCGCTGCGCGAGACGGGTGACCTGGACGCTGCCGGCCGCCTGGTGATGTCCCACCTGCGCTTGGTAGTGGCCATTTCGCGTCAGTACATGGGCTATGGCCTGCCGCAGGGCGATCTGATCCAGGAAGGCAATGTCGGCCTGATGAAGGCGGTGCGGCGCTTCGACCCCGATCAGGGCGTGCGCCTGGTGTCCTATGCCATGCACTGGATCAAGGCCGAGATCCACGAATACATCGTGCGTAACTGGCGCCTCGTCAAGGTGGCCACCACCAAGGCCCAGCGCAAACTGTTCTTCAACCTGCGCTCGATGAAGCATGCGCTCAAGGGCCAGACCGACAGCCCTCAGCGTCAGGCCCTGAGTGAGGCCGAGATTGCCGAGGTGGCGCGCAGCCTCAACGTCAAGCCCGAAGAAGTCATCGAGATGGAGACCCGTCTGGCCGGCGGTGACGTCGCCCTGGAGGCTCCGGCCGATGACGACGAGGGCGCGCCGCCCGCCCCGATTTCGTATCTGTCCGACGATCTGCAGGAACCCAGCCGCCTGCTGGAGCGCCGCGCGCGCGACGAGATGGCCAGCACCGGCCTGAGCCGCGCGCTGGAACAACTGGACGAACGCAGCCGTCGCATCGTGCAGGCGCGCTGGCTGGACGTGAACGATGACGCCAGCGGCGGAAAGACCCTGCACGAACTGGCCGCCGAGTACGGCGTCAGCGCCGAGCGCATCCGCCAGATCGAAGTGGCGGCGATGAAGAAAATGCGGGCGGCCTTGCAGGCCGCCTAAGAAGCCCTTAGGCCCCCGCCAACAGCAACTTCAGGTCATGCAGCAGGGCCTTGGGGCCCTGCCCGTAGCGGGCGTAGACCCGCACCTGGCCCTGCGGATCGAACAGGAAGCTGGCCGCCGTGTGATCCATGGTGTAGCTCTGGCCATCCTTCGAGGGCACCTTGGCGTAGAAGACCTTGAACTCCTTGGCTGCCGCCTGCGTCTGCTCGGGGTTACCGCGTAGCGCCGTCATGCCGGGGCCGAAGTTGGCGATGTACTGCCCCAGCAACTCGGGCGTGTCGCGCTCCGGGTCTACGGTCACAAACAGGCCTTGCACCCGTTCGCCGTCCTTGCCCAGTTCCTGCTTCACAAGCTGCAGCTCGCCCAAAGTGCTCGGGCACACATCCGGGCACTGCGTGTAGCCGAAGAACAGCACCACCACCTTGCCCTTGAAGTCGGCCAGGCTGCGCGGCTGACCGGCCGGGTCGCTCAACTTCAGCTCGCGGGCGTAGGCCGCCCCCGTCAAGTCGATCCCCTGAAAGGCCGCTTTGGGCTGGGAATCACAGCCCGCCAATGCCAGGCTGGCGGCCAACAGGGTGCGTCGATCGATGTGTCGAACCATGAGTCGATCAGTAAAGCCAGGCAGCGGCATAGTGGTCCACCAAAAGGGCTGCGAACAGCAGGGTCAAGTACCAGATCGAGAACCAGAAAGTGCGGCGCGCCAGCTCGTCCGAATAGTCGCGATAGAGGCGCCAGCCGAACCAGCAGAAACGCAGGCCTAAGCCCAAGGCCGCCACCAGGTAAAGCCAGCCACTCATGCCGATCAGGAAGGGCAGGAGTGTGGCCGCCAGCAGCACCCAGGTGTAGAGCAGGACCTGCAGGCGGGTGAAGTCACTGCCATGGGTCACGGGCAGCATCGGCAAACCCGAGCGGCGATAGTCCTCGACGCGATAGAGCGCCAGCGCCCAGAAGTGCGGCGGAGTCCAGAGGAAGATGATCAAACACATCAGCCAGGCCTCGGCACCCAGCTCACCGCGCATTGCCGCCCAGCCCAGCACCGGCGGCATGGCGCCCGAAGCCCCCCCGATCACAATGTTTTGCGGCGTAGTGGGCTTGAGCCAGACGGTGTAGATCACGGCATAGCCGACGAAGGTGGCCAGGGTCAGCCACAGCGTCAGTGCATTGACCCACACCAGCAACACGACCGCGCCGGCGCTGCACAAGAGGGCCGAAAACACCAGGGCCTGGCGCGGCGAAAGCTCACCGCGCGCCGTGGGGCGCCAGGCGGTGCGCTTCATGCGTGCATCGATGTGCTGCTCAATCAAGCAGTTGAAGGCCGCAGCCGCAGCCGCCACAAGCCAGATGCCCGCACACGCCGCACCTATCGTGCGCCACTCCGACCCGCTGGGCCAGCCCGGCACCGCCAGGGCCATGCCAATGAGGGCACAAAAAACGATCAGCTGCACCACCCGGGGCTTGGTCAGCGCGTAGTACTGGCGCCATGTCGACATCGTGGCGCTCATGCCATCACCTGCTTGTTGAATGAAGTTTCGGGCTGCGGCGTGGGCCGTAGTCGCCCGTACAGAGCCGTCAGGACCAGCACCAGCCCGGCCGCACCCGCGCTGTGCAGCAAAGCGGCCACCAGCGGCCAGCCCAGCACCACATTGGAGACGCCCGTCAGCACCTGCAGAGCCAGCAAGGCCAAGAGGGTGCGGGCAAGACGCGGCGCCTGAGCCCAGAGGCGAATGACCAGCCCAAGCAGCAGACCCGTCAGCACCAGCGCTCCCAGGCGGTGGGTCACATGGATAGCGGTCAGCGCCGGGAAGCCCAACCAGTCGCCGCCATGGGTCTGGCCCAATTCACGCCACAGCGCAAAGCCCTGGGCGAAATCCATCTTGGGCCACCACTGGCCCTGACAAGTCGGGAAGTCGGAGCACACCAGCACGGCGTAATTGGTGCTGACCCAGCCGCCCAGCGCGATCTGAAGCCCGAGTGCGAGCGCGCAGGCCAGCGCGAGGGGGCGCAGGCCAGGGCCGTCCAGGGGCTGCATATCCCCCAGTGCGTGGGCCTGACGCATCAACAGCACCAGCAGACCGAGCCCGAACAGCAGGTGCAAGGTGACGATGGCCGGGAACAGCTTCATCGTGACGGTCAACGCACCAAAAGCCCCCTGCAGCAACACCCACAGCAGCGTGAAACTGGCCCATAACGGCGCGCCAGCCGGCAACTGCGCACGCCAGCGCCAGGACAGCGCGGCGGCCACCACGATCAAAAAGCCCACGGCACTGGCCCAGTAGCGATGCACCATCTCCACCCAGGCCTTGCCACGGGTGACCGGCCCCTGGGGGCGCAAGGCCTGCTGCTCGGCAATTTCGCTGTGCGCGCCCAAAGGGCTGGCTTCGCCAAAGCAACCGGGCCAATCCGGGCAACCCAGGCCAGAGTCCGACAACCGAGTGAACGCGCCGAACACCACCAGGTCAAAGGTCAGGAACAGGGTCACCAGCAACAGGGCACGCAGGCGCTGGCGCGGCGCCTGGCCGCGCCCGCGCAGCAGCCAATAGCCCAGAGGCAGACTGCCCAGGGCCAAACCCAGTAACAGCAGTTGGAGCAGCGGCGACAAATCGACGGTATTCATCGGCCCGGACGGTCCCAGCCGGCGTTGGCCTTGAGCAGGCGGTTGAGGTCTTTCTTGACCTGCAGGGGATCGGGCGCCACGGGTGAGCGCCACATCCATTCCCCGCGCGGATCCACTAGATAGAGATGGGCACTCAGCGGCTGACCTGCAGCCGGCTCCAACCATCGCGCCAGAGCCTCGGGGTTGGCGCGCAACACCTGCAGAGCTTGGGCTTGCCCCAGCTTGGCCTGCAATTCGGCGCTCAGCGGGGCCTCGTCGTTGACGAGCCAAACCTTGTCCAGCTTGTCCATTTCCTTGCCCAGCATGGTGCGCAGTTGCTGCTGCAGGTACAGATGCTTCTCGCACTCGCCCACGCAGGAACCCCCATCCACCACCACCAGCAACCACTGCTGGTGCAAAGACTTCGCGGCAACCGGACGCCCCTGCAGGTCGCGCAGAGCGAGCGCCTCGGGGATCAATCGGGGTGGGTCAATCAAGCTGCCATAGCCCTGCCCGCGCGGTTGGATCACATAGAAGGTGAAGTAGCTGGCAATGACGGGCAAGGCGCACAGAAACACCACCCAGGCCATCATCCAGCGCCCACGGCGGGTGCGCTCGGCGCTCGTCAGCCCTTCCAGGGCACCGACGTCATGCACCGTCAATTGGGCCGGATCAGCGCTTGGCGCGTGCGGGGCGGAGGTGTTGGTACCAGACATAAAGACCCAGGATCAGGGCCGCCAGCGCAAACCATTGCGCGGCATAGCCCCAGTGTTTGTGAACGCCGCTATCGGGCTCCGGCCAGTCGCAGCGCAGGGGTGCGCAGTCCGGACCGATCTGCCACAGCACCCAGGGCAGTGGCGTGACGCCCAGGGCCGACCGGCTGGCGGCGAGGTCGAGATTTTGTCTCAGTGCGCCGCTGCCTTCAGGCCCCATCGCATAGGCCTGTGAGGCGTGTAGGGCCAATCGCCCTCGCACCTGAACGTCTGTATCCGGCGTCGGGGGCCAGGGCGGTACGGCATGCTGACCCGGCGCCCGTGCCTGCCAGCCGCGCTGCACCCAGATCACGGCCCCGCCTTGCAAGCGCAGTGGGGTCAGCAGCAAGGTGCCCACACGCCGGTCGTGCGGACGGTTGTCCAGCCAGATCTGCTGCTCGGGCATCCAGCGCCCGTGCAGGACGGCCTCGCGCTGCAACCAGGGGCCGCGGGGTTCTGCCAGTAACTCGGTAGCGGTCAAGGCCGAGGCCTGCTGCGCCGCCTGCAACTGGGCCTGACGCTGCAACTTGTCCTGCGCACGGCCCAACTGCCACATCCCAAGAGCCGCCGTGGCTGCCACCCCAAGCAGTGTCAGGCCCAGCATGGCTGCCCGCGAAGTCCTCATACAGTGCGCCCTATGAACTGGATATTTCTGATCGCCTTCATCGGCATTCTGGGTGCCCTGGCCGCGGCCGGGTTCTTTATGCTCAAGCGCCCGCAGTCCAAAGAGGATGCGCCCAAAACCATGGCCCGCGCTCTGGCTTGGCGGGTCGGCATCTCGGTCGCTCTGTTTCTGATGATCCTGCTGGCCTGGAGCCAGGGCTGGATCGAACCTCGAGGCGTTCCTCTGGGCCGCTGACGAAAGTCGTTGCACTCCCAATGAAAAAGGCGCCGCATCCGCGGCGCCTTTTTACTGGGCGTTCTGTCTTACATCCAGTAGACGATGACGTAGAGACCCAGCCAGACCACGTCCACGAAGTGCCAGTACCAGGCCGCGCCCTCGAAACCGAAGTGGCGCTGCGGCGTGAAGTGGCCCTTTTGCAGGCGCAGGGTGATGAAGAGCAGCATCAGCATGCCGACGAACACGTGGAAGCCGTGGAAGCCGGTCAGCATGAAGAAGGTGGAGCCGAAGATGCCAGAGCTCAGCTTCAGGTTCAGGTCGCGGTAAGCATGCGCGTACTCATAGCCCTGCACGAACAGGAAGATGATGCCCAGCAGCACGGTCAGCCACATGAACTTGATGGTTTTGCTGCGGTTGCCAGCGATCAGCGCGTGGTGCGCGATCGTCAGCGTCACGCCCGAGGTCAACAGCAGGGCGGTGTTGACGGTCGGCAGCGGCCAGGGACCGATGGTCTGGAAGGCCTCGATGGTGCCGGCCGGCGCCGCCGTAAAGCCCGGGTTGCTGCTCGGCCACAGGGCCTTGAAGTCGGGCCACAGCAGCGCGTGTTCGGCATTGCCCAGGGTGGGCACCGAGTGCACGCGGGCCCAGTAGAGCGCGCCGAAGAAGGCGGCGAAGAACATCACTTCCGAGAAGATGAACCAGCCCATGCTCCAGCGGAAGGAGACATCGATGCGGTCGCTGTAGAGGCCACCTTCGCTCTCGCGGATGGCGTCACCGAACCACTGCTTGAGCACGAAGCCCCACCACAGCAGGCCGAACAGTAGGGAGTACGCCCCCCAGCCGTGACCATTCACCCATTGGCCCGCGCCAAGGACGACGAAGAACAGGCCGATGGACGCCATCACCGGATGACGGGACGGGCCAGGCACAAAGTAATGGGGCGCGGCCCCGGGGCTTGCTGCTGCCATCTAAGGTTCTCCTCGAACGGTTCTTCTCTAACAGATTAGCTGGCGACGCCCGAGGCAATCACCCAGCGCACCAGGGCCACCAGCGTCAGCACGAACAGTGCGGCGCCAATCACCCCAGCAATGATCACGTGTACCGGGTTGAGCTTGGCCATATCGGCCTCGTGCTCAGCGCCCTTGCGCACGCCAAAAAAACTCCAGGCCACTGCGCGCACCGTTTGCCCAAAGGACATCGGACGCGCGACAGCCTCCTTCAACTCATCAATCGGCTCAGCCACTCAGAGCCCCGCCAGCTTCTTGCCCGGCACCTCGAAGAAGGTGTAGGACAAGGTGATGGTGTGCACATCCTTGGGCAGCTTGGGGTCCACCACAAAGACCACCGGCCACTCCTTGCTCTCACCGGCTGCCAGCGTGTACTCGTTGAAGCAGAAGCACTCCAACTTGTTGAAGTGGCTGCTCGCCTGCATCGGTGCATAGCTCGGGATCGCCTGCGCCGCCATCGCGTAGTCCTGCCGGTTGCGGAAGGTATACATCACCGTCGCCATCTCGCCCGGATGGACCTTGAGCTGGCTGATGGCCGGCTTGAAGTCCCAGGGTCCGCGCGAGTTGGCATCAAACTCGATGGTGA
The DNA here is from genome assembly GCF_005952805.1 of Inhella inkyongensis. Classification (GTDB taxonomy): domain Bacteria; phylum Pseudomonadota; class Gammaproteobacteria; order Burkholderiales; family Burkholderiaceae_C; genus Inhella; species Inhella inkyongensis. The sequence continues at coordinate 1,148,726 of NZ_CP040709.1, read as the reverse complement.
TCAGGCGCGATTTGTCGACCTGGGTGTTCTTGGCCTGCTCCTTGCGTTCGGCCAGGCTCAGCACATTGATGCCCAGGGCCTCGCAGATCGCGCGGTACATGGGCACCAAGGCATAGCCAAAGCCAAACATCAGGGCCACGATCACCGTCAGCTTGAACACCAGCTGACGGTTGGCGAGGCGCAGACGCTGGACCCAGGTGGCCTTCATCACAACCAAATCATCTTGGCCATGAAGCCCAGGCCAAAGGCCAGGGCCACGCTGAGCAGGATCAGGCCCAGCTTGCGGTTGGCCTTTTGCTGCTCAGGACTCATCAGCCGATCACCTTGGTAGCGGTGGCGTCCAGCTTGGGCGGGTTCTCAAAGGTGTGGAAGGGCGCCGGCGACGGCACTTCCCACTCCAGGCCCTCGGCCGCTTCCCAAGGCTTCTGCGGGGCCTTCTCACCCTTGCCGCGCAGCATGGGCAGCGCCACGGCCAGGAAGAAGTAGACCTGCATCAGACCGAAACCGAAGGCACCGATCGAGGCCACCGCATTGAAGTCAGCGAACTGCATCGGGTAGTCGGCATAGCGACGCGGCATGCCGGCCAGGCCCAGGAAGTGCATCGGGAAGAAGGTGATGTTGAAGAAGATCAGCGAGCCCCAGAAGTGGATCTTGCCGCGCAACTCCGAAATCATCACGCCCGACCACTTCGGGCCCCAGTAATAAACGCCCGCGAACAGCGCAAACAGCGAGCCGGCCACCAGCACGTAGTGGAAGTGCGCCACCACGTAGTAGGTGTCCTGGATCTGGATGTCGATGGGGGCCATCGCGCAGATCAGGCCGGTGAAGCCACCCATGGTGAACACGAAGATGAAACCCACCGACCACAGCATCGGGGTCTCGAAGGTCATCGAACCGCGCCACATCGTGGCCAGCCAGTTGAAGATCTTCACGCCCGTGGGCACGGCGATCAGCATCGTGGCGTACATGAAGAACAGCTGACCCGTCACCGGCATGCCGGTGGCGAACATGTGGTGGGCCCACACGATGAAGGACAGGATGGCGATCGAGGCCGTGGCGTACACCATCGATGCATAGCCGAACAGCTTCTTGCGCGCAAAGGCCGGCACGATCTGGCTGACGATGCCGAAGGCCGGCAAGATCATGATGTAGACCTCGGGGTGACCGAAGAACCAGAAGATGTGCTGGTACATCACCGGGTCACCACCGCCGGCGGGGTTGAAGAAGGTGGTGCCGAAGTGACGATCCGTCAGGGTCATCGTGATGGCACCGGCCAGCACCGGCATCACGGCGATCAGCAGGTAGGCGGTGATCAGCCAGGTCCAGGCGAACATCGGCATCTTCATCAAGGTCATGCCCGGAGCGCGCATGTTCAGGATGGTGACGATGATGTTGATCGAGCCCATGATGGAGCTGGCGCCGAGGATGTGCATGGCAAAGATGCCAGCATCCATTGACGGGCCCATCTGCAGGGTCAGCGGCGCGTACAGCGTCCAGCCCGCGGCGGGAGCGCCACCGGGCATGAAGAAGCTGGCCACCAGCATGATCGCGGCGGGGATCATCAGCCAGAAGCTGAAGTTGTTCATGCGCGCGAAGGCCATGTCCGATGCACCGATCTGCAGCGGAATCATCCAGTTCGCGAAGCCCACGAAGGCCGGCATGATGGCGCCGAACACCATGATCAGACCGTGCATGGTCGTGAACTGGTTGAAGCGCTCGGGGTTGAAGAACTGCAGACCCGGCTCGAACAGCTCCAGGCGGATCAGCAGCGCCAACACGCCACCCACCATCAGCATGGTGAAGGCGAACAGCAGGTACAGGGTGCCGATGTCCTTGTGGTTGGTGGCGAAGACCCAACGGCGCCAGCCCGTGGGGGCGTGGTGGTGGTCGTCGTGGTGATCGTGGTGGCCGTGGCCGTGATCAAGCACTGCGCTCATATGAAATCCTTAGTGATCACTTGCGGGCAGCGACCATCTCGGCCGGCTGCACGATCTGACCGGTCTTGTTCGACCAGCTGTTCTTCGTGTAGGTGATGACGGCAGCCAGCTCGGTGTCGCTGAGCTGCTTCCAGGCCGGCATGGCGCCGTTGCCTGCGCCGTTGAGCAGGATGGCGATCTGCTTGGCCTTGTCGGCATCCAGCACCACGGCCGAGCCGTCCAGCGGCTTGATCGGACCGGCGCCCTTGCCGTCCGCACGGTGGCAGGCGGCGCAGTTGGCGTTGTAGACCTTCTCGCCACGGGCGATCAGCTCTTCCAGCTTCCATTCCTTGCTCGGATCGTCGGCTTTGGCCGCTGCTTCCTTCAGCTTCTTCTCGGCCCAGGCGCTGTAGTCAGCGGCCGACAGCACCTTCACATGGATGGGCATGTAGGCGTGTTCCTTGCCACACAGCTCGGCGCACTGGCCGTAGTAGTCGCCCACCTTCTCGGCACGGAACCAGGTGTCGCGCACGAAGCCGGGGATGGCGTCTTGCTTGACGCCGAAGGCCGGCACCATCCAGGCGTGGATCACGTCGTTGGCGGTGGTGATGATGCGGATCTTCTTGTCCACCGGCACCACCAGGGGCTCGTCCACCTTCAGCAGGTAGTTATCCACCGGCTCGGGCTTGCCGCTGTCGCTTTGCTCGCGCTGGGCCGGATCCAGCGTGGACAGGAAGCCGATGCCCTTGCCCTCGCCGTTCAGATAGTCATAGCCCCACTTCCACTGATAGCCGGTGGCCTTGATGGTGATGTCGGCGTTCGTCGTGTCCTTCATCGCCACCACCACCTTGGTGGCCGGCAGGGCCATGGCGATCACGATCAGGAAGGGCACCACGGTCCAGGCGATCTCGACGGCCACCGACTCATGGAAGTCGGCCGGCTTGGCGCCGCGCGATTTGCGGTGTTTGAAGATCGAATAAAACATCACGCCGAACACGGCGACGAAGATGGCGGTACAGATCCACATCATCATGACGTGCAGATCCATCTGCCACGCCGCGATCTTGGTCACCGGCGGGTGCAGATCGATCTGATTGACCGCCGGACCGCCGGGCAGGTCATTCACCTTGGATGCGGCCAGGGCGGCATGCGCCCCCACCAGGGTCGTCAGAGCCAGGCCGGCTTGCGCCAGACGCCCGATGCTCTGCAGGGTTTTGTGTGCGTTGTTCATTCTGCGGTTCGACTCCGGTTGCTGCGGGTCGCGCCGGGCGGCTTTCGCTTGAGCCACGGACGCAAGGCCGAGACCCCCAAAGGGCTCGGCCGAAAAGGCGGCGCATTCTATGCGCATGGCCCAAACGCCCTGGGGGCGCCTTGACGCAGAACAAGCTCGGGTAAACCCGGCGAAGCCCCAAAGACCGACCTTGATACGACGCAGAAGACAAGGTTGAAGCAGAACAAGGCGGCCCTGCAGACCCCCTTCCTAGAATGACGTCCTGATGAGTCTGAGTCGCCCAAATTCCCCCAGCCTGACCGCCCGCTACCTGGCGCTGGTGGCCATGGTGCTGGGTCTGCTGGCCCCCGTGGTCAGCGTGGCTCTGGGCCAGGGCGACCCGCTCACTGGGGTTTGTCGGGCGCCTGATAGCGGAACCAGCAAACGCGCCCCCGCGCACGGCTGGTTTGAGCACTGCTCGGCCTGCGGCTCACTGAGCCAGAGCCTGGGCGGCAACCCAGCCCCAGCGGCACTGCCGCACCTCGCAGCCCTCAGTCAGGTCCAGAGCGCGACCCTGCCGACTGACGCAGCCCGCCCCAGCCTGTGCGGCCTACCGCCGGCCCGCGCACCCCCACCCTCGCGCTGAAGCCCCGCCTCGCCTGCCCGCCGGGCGAGCTCCTTCACGTCGAGACCCCCTTCCATGTCGAACGCTTTGACGGCGCGCCCGCGCGCGCTTTGCGCGGCCCTGGCCGCCTGCTTCACCCTGCCCACCCTGGCCCAAGGCGTGGCCAGCGACGCCCAACTTGAAACCGTGGTCCTGGTGGGCCGTGCCATTCGCGCTCAACTGCCGGTGGACACCCCCGGAAACCTCAGCGGCCTGAGCGCGGAGGACCTGCGCCTGCAAAACCTCATCAACCCCGAAGATGCGCTGGCCCAACTTCCCGGCCTGACGATCCGCAAGCGCTATGTGGGTGACCGCAACGCGCTGATCAGCGGGCGCAGCTTCGGCAGCCTGCAACCCAGCCGCGGTCTTGCCTATGTGGACGGGTACCTGATCTCCAACTTCCTCGGCCGCTTTGACGCCCCGCGCTGGAACATGGTGACACTAGAGGCAATCGCCCGCGTGGACATGCTGCAAGGCCCCTTCTCGGCCCTGCTGCCCGGGAACTCCATCGGCGCCACCGCCTTCGTGACGGAACGCGAACCCCAGCGCTTCGAGGCCAGCGCGCGCTGGAGCCGCCATCAGCAAGACTTCGAGCTCTATGGGCAGCGCGACAGCCTGCCCAGCCAGCAGGCCAGCGCCTACTTGGCCCAGCGCTGGGACGCGGGGGGAGGCTCCGGACTGTGGGCCAGCCTGAGCCTGAACCAGCAGGATGCGCACTCGCAGCCCATGCAGTACTTCAACCTATTGGCGGGGCCCCAGGGCTGGAATGCACCGGCCGCCAACGCCGTGACGGTCAGCGGCATCCGCTACGACCGCGACCCCCAGGGTATAGAGCGCGCGATGTTGGGTGCCAACGCCGGTGCCTACGACCACACCGTGCAGCACACGGCCAAGCTCAAGCTCGGCGCGGATCTGGGGCCACGCTGGCGCGCCAGCTGGCTGCTGGCCGGTTGGCAGCACGACAGCGACAGCCACAACCGCAGCTTCCTGCGCGACGCACAAGGAGCCCTTGTCTGGCGTGGCGCAGTGCGCGATGCGGCTCACCCCGAACGCGGCTTCACCCTGCCGGCTGCGGCCTTTGCGCCGAGCCTGCGCAAGGAGGCGCATCGGCAGTGGGGGCTGAGCCTGAAGACCCGCCAGACGCCGGGTTGGAATGCCTCGCTGGTGGCCTCGGGCTATCGCATCGCGCACGATCGCGCCCACCAGGCCAGCCTCCCGGACCCCGAGGCTTTCAGCTCGGGCGGCAAGGGCACGGTAACGCGGCGCGACGGCACCGGTTGGGGCACCTTGGAGTTGCAAGGCCTCTGGCGCGGAGAACAGCACCGCATTGCCCTTGGCCTGCACCAAAACCGCTACCGACTGGACAGTCCCACCCTGGAGAGCGGCGATTGGCGCGTGGAAGGCCTCACGCTGAACCAGGCCTACCGGGGCCGCACCGAGATCCGCGCGCTCTATCTTCAAGACGCTTGGGCGCTGGCGCCGGACTGGACCCTGACCTTGGGTTGGCGCAGTGAGCACTTTCAGGCCTTTTCCGGCGAACAAGTCCTGCGAGCCGCGAGTTGCCGCACCGCCCCCCTGACAAGCTGCGAACTGCAGAGCGACGGACAGTACCTGCGCACACTTCGCCACGCCGAACGACGTCAGCAGGGCGAGTCGCCCAAGGCCAGCCTGGCCTGGGCCGCCCGCGAGGACTGGCTGTTCAAGGCCAGCCTGGGCCGCGGCCTGCGCTTTGCCAATGTCGAGGAGCTCTACAACGGCACCTTCACCGCCACCAGTCAGACCCTGAGCGACCCGAATTTGCAGGCCGAACAGGGCACGGTGCTGGAGCTGAGCGCCGAGTGGGAGCCCAGCGACCGCAACAAGCTGCGCGTGGCGCTGGTACAGGACGAAGTGCGCAACGCCATCCTGCGGCAGAGCGATGCCACCGTCAGCCCCTCGGTCACCCGCGTCAGCAATGTGGATCGGGTGCGCACCCGCGCGCTGGAGTTGGTGTGGCAGGTGCAGGACCTGGGGTTCAAGGGCCTGAACCTGGACAGCAATCTGACCCTGGCGGAATCCAAGGTGCTGGCCAACGTCCGAGACCCGGCCCAGGTCGGCAAGTTCTGGCCCCGTGTGCCCAAGCTGCGCGCCAATGTGCAGGCCAGCTACCGGCTGCCCTGGGGCCTGGTCTCGGCCAGCTGGCGCGTCAGCGGGCGCGCCTACAACAGCGCCACGAACAGCGACGTCCACCCCGACGTCTATGGCGGCGTGTCGCGCTTCAGCCTGCTGGACTTGCGCACGCTATGGCGCCCCGCACGCGGCTGGGAGCTGGCCCTGGGCCTGAACAACGCCACCAACGCCAAGGCTTTCCAAAGCCACCCCTACCCCGGCCGCACTCTGTTGGCCGAACTGCGCTGGAGCACGCCATGACACTGACCCGCCGCCAGGCACTGATGGGCGCCACGGCCGCGCTGGCCGCAACAAGGCTGCAGGCCCAACCCAAATTGGCGCTGGCCACCGCTGCCGCCTTTGATGCGCAAGGCCGCCCCTGGTTTGCCGGCCTGGATGCCCAGGGCCAGTTGCGCCTGCGCCAAGGCGCTGGGGCACTGGAGGACGGCAAGCTGCTGGTGACCGCGGGCGACAAGGTCGCCGCCGAAGGTGAGGCCGTGCCGCGTCTGCTGTTCGGGCCGGTCCAACACCCGGGCCTGGTGCTGCTGGCCTATGTGCGGCCGGGCGCAAAGCCCTTCACCGGCGATGTCCGCCTGCTGCGCAGCACCGATGGCGGCGCTAGCTTTGCGCCGCCCATCACCGTGCACCAGGATCGCCAACCCATCACGCACCGCTTTGCCAATCTGGCCTTCGATGGCCAGGGCCGACTGCACACGGTGTGGATCGACAAGCGCGACCTGGAAGCCGCCAAGGCCGAGGGACGCCCTTACCGAGGCGCTGCGGTCTATCGCAACCTCAGCCTGGATGGCGGCGCCAGCTTCGGCCCCGATCTGAAGCTGGCCGACCATGCCTGCGAGTGCTGCCGCATTGCACTGGCACCGGGGGCCAATGGGGGCCTGGGTGCGATGTGGCGCCATGTGTTCGAACCCGATGAGCGCCCCCAGGCCGACGCCGCGCATCGTCCGCCCCCCGAGGGGGTGAGCAAACTCGGAAGCGGCCCTTCGTTTGCTCAAGAACGCGACCACGCCTTCGCCCTTCTGAGTGGGGGTGAGGACACCGACGACCGCCCGGCGCTGCAACGCGCCAGCCTGGATCGCTGGGCCTTGGACGCCTGCCCGCACCACGGCCCCGGCCTGGCGGCGGCGGCCGATGGCGGCTGGCATGCCTGCTGGTTTGGACAGCGTGCCGGCGTGAGCGCCGTGCGCTGGGGGCGGCTGGATGCAGGCGGTCGCCCGCAGGGCCCGTTCCGCACCCTGCCCCGCGCGGAGCACGCTGATCTGATCAGCGTCGGCCCGCGAGTGGCCCTGGTCTGGCGCGAGTTCGACGGTCAACGAACGCGTCTTCGCGCCCTGCTCTCCCGGGACGACGGCCGCAATTGGCGCCCCCACGAGTTGGCGCAAAGCCAGCAGATCAGCGATCACCCACGCCTGCTGCGCCAGGGCCAAGCCCTGTTCTGTGCCTGGCGCGATGCCGAGCAACTGCGCCTGCTGGGGCTGCCCGCATGAGATCCCTGCTGTTCTCACTCAGCTTGAGCCTGGCGCCCATGGCCCTCGCGGCGGCCCCGACCGAGCCCTTCGAGGCCGGCACCTGGCCGCGCCTGCAACGCGAGGTGCGCGAACCCACCTGGGTGGTCTTCAGCGCCTCGGACTGCGCCCATTGCCCGGGCCTGATCGCGCGCCTGCAGCAACAGTACCCCCAGGTACCGCTCTGGCGCGTCGAGACCGACGCGGGCGAGCCTGCAGAACAGGCTACAGCAGCCCGTCACTTCAGCTTTGGCGCTGGCAACGCCCTGGCCTTGCGCCACGGCATCGACCCACAGTGGCGCGGCATGACGCCCTATCTCGCCCTACTGCGGCCGGGGCAGGCGCCGCTGTTTGCCCTGGCCCAGCCCAGTTCGGCGCAACTGCAGGCCCTGCAGACGAAACCGGAGACGCGCAGAAAAGCCCGGCCAACACCAAGCAATCAGTAGGGCTAAAAGTCCGGGCGTACTCGCGCTTTGGCACGCGCCCGACGCGCCGAAGATGCCGCCCATGACGACGCGCAGCCTGCTGTTTCCGCACAGGCCGCGGCAAGCCCTGGCGCTGCGCCGCGGGCCGGCCTGCGTCTGTCGCTTGTGGGTAGCGTCCCCGGTCCTGTGGCTCCACGCTTTGACGTCCGCAGACAGGTTCAGGGTCGCGGCTGGGCCCACCCTGGGGCCGCTTCCCCGGGGTGGGTACTTAGCCTTGGCGCAGCAAGGTCTCCAACATCTGCTCGCGCACACCCCAGAAAGACTTCAGGGCCTGGGCCTGATCTGCAGCTTCCTGCTGCCGCGCACCCAGGGCCTGGGCACGGCGCACCGCCTGGATCATCTTGTTCTTCTGCGTGTGCTCCAGCGCGATGAACTCGAACACCTGGGTCTCATAGCCCTCCCCTTCCAAGAGCAGGGCGCGCAGGCCATCGGTCAGCATCTCGGCCTCTTGGCCCAGGTGCACGCCATGCTTGAACAAGGGGCGCAATACGCCAGGGGGCTGCAATTGCCCCCGCAGCTGCTTATGGCAGCAAGGGGCGCTGAGAATGACACGCGCACCAGCACGGAGGCCGTGGTGCAGCGCGTGGTCGGTGGCGGTGTCGCAGGCGTGCAGCGCGATCATCACGTCCAGCGGCTGCACCGCCTCATGACCCACATCGCCCTGGCTGAAGCTCAAACCCTGGAGGTTCAAGCGGCGTGCCAGCCCTTCGGTCTGCGCCACCAGGTCCTCACGCAACTCCACCCCGCGCACCTCGGGCTGCCAGCCGCCACGGCGCAAATGCTCGTGCACGGCAAAGGTCAGGTAGGCCTTGCCACAGCCGAAGTCGGCCACCCGCACCGTTTGGCCCGGCGCCAGGTCGGCGGCACGCAGCGCGGCGTCGAAGATTTCGATGAAGTGATTGATCTGCCGCCATTTGCGCGCCATGGCCGGCACCAGGCTGGGCTGGCCATCGCGGCCCAACTGGGCCAGCCCCAGCGCCGCCCAGGCCGGATGGGCCAGGTCCAGCCAGCGTTCCTTGCTGCGGTTGTGCGTCTGTGCCTCTGCGGCCGGCTGGCTCGGGCCTGGGGCTGCGGCCATCGCGCCATGGCGCGCCAGCCGCGCCCGGCCCTTCCGATTGAAGTCCAACTGCCATTGCGCCTGGGCATCCACCAGCAGGCCCGCACGCAGGCCCACCCCCAGCTGCTCACGCAACAACTGCAGGGCCTGGTCGGGCGTGAGGTTGCGGGTCAGGTCCTTGGTCGCATGCCGCCACACAGTCTGGACCTGGGCCTGACCCCGCAGCGCCACCGGGCGCATCAGAATGCGCTGCAGATCGCCCACGGTCGTCCCCGGGTGGCTGAGCTGAAGACGCTGCCAGGCGCCGGACTGCAGGGCCTGTTCGCACAGCGACACAAAGCGCATCAAAGCTTCATCGGGGGCCGCAGCAGCAGCGGGAGCAAGAGCAGAGCGTTCAGAATCCATGGCCCACATTGTCCGCCGCTCACCATGAGCCAACCCCACGCCCACGCATGAGCCTGACCCCCGCCGCCATCCAGGAGGCCGTGCGTGCCTGGCACAACCGCCATCCGCTCGCGGTTCGCATCGGGCCCGAGGCCGTGCACAGCATGGGCTGGGTCAGCCTACCCTTTATGGGTCCAGCCCAGGCCGTCGAACCCAGTTTGGATGCGGCCACGCAGGCTGCCACCCCCACCTCGCCCACCGCAGCGCCTTGGAAGGACAAGCTGGCGGGCTGGATTCGCCGCCCCCAATCGCTGCTGCGCCGAACTGCAGGCCCCTGGCCGGTCTTCAGCGAAGAGTTTGTCGAAGGCCTCAAGGCCCGGCGCGTGGCCGCCTTTGCCCTGCGCTGCGCCTGGACCGGCTTGGACGAGCGCCTGGCCGAATGGCCGCAGCGCCAAGTGGCGGTGGATAGCGCCCTGGCTGAAGCCTGCTCGGGCGCCTGGCCGCTGGAGCGCTGGCTGGTGGCCGCCGCCATCGACGTGCGCGGCCAGCGCCTGCGGGTGCTGGTCGGAGAGGGTCCGCGTGGCCTGGAGGTGCTGGCGGCGCGCCGCCACCTTGCGCGCCCTCTGGTTCTGGGCTTGGCCGCCAGCGCCCTGAGTCTGGCCGCCGTGGCCCTGTGGGTCAGCCTCGCCGCCCAGCCCACGCCAAAGTCACAGGCCGAGCCGGCCCCGGCCGCCGCCAGCGCGGCGCCCTCCGCCGTCGTGCCCCAGGCCTTGCCGGGCTCGGCACCAAGCGCCGCAACGCCTCCCACCACGGGGCCTAGCGCGCCTAACCACGCACCCGTTGCATCGGCTGCCGCCCCTGCCGCGCCCCCATCCTCGGCCGCATCAGCCGCCAGCAGCCCCCCGGCCGCAGAGTCGCCCGCCAGCAGCACGGCGCCCCCCGACATCCGTCCACGCCTGGGCCCGACCCGGCCCAGCACCGCGCGCAGCCCGAAGGCCGTGCTGCAAGGCAAGCCCGGCGCTGCAGAAAGCCGCACCGAGCCGGCCAGTGCGGCGGCCTCACGCCCCTACCGAGGCGCGCAGGATCCGGAGAATCTGCGCCCGCGCGCGGCACCGCAAGGCCCCCAAGTAGCCCTGGTGAGCCCGGGCTATGCCAAGCGGTCCGAAGCCGAGGCCCAGCTGGAGCGCATGCGCGCCCATGTGGCCGCCACCACCCGCGATGCCCACATCCTGGAGGGCGAGGTGTTCGAGACGCCGCTGGGCTGGCGCGCAGCCGTCTGGCCCTTTGGCACTCGCGAGGAAGCGCAGATCGTCAACGCCACCATGGTCGCGCGCGGCTGGAAAACCCGCGCCATTGACTTCTAGCCAGCGCTGAGGCGCAGGATATTCGGCCTTTATCAAGCAGACACCGCGGAACCGGCTTTGCCGGGCCGCTGGTGTCGCCCCCTCGGGGGGAGGCGGCCTCTTGGGCCGCATCGAGGGGGGTCAGGATCTGTAGTCGGCGTTGATGCGGACGTAGTCTTCGCTGAAGTCGCAGGTCCACACCGTGCTGGTGGCGCTCCCGCGGTTCAGATTGACCCGCACCAGGATGTCGCTGCCCTTCATCACCCGCGCCGCATCGGCTTCAACATACTCAGGGTGGCGGCCGCCGGCCGTCACCACGTGCACATCACCCAGGTGCATCTCGATCAAGCTCTGATCCAGATCAGCAATGCCGGCATAGCCCACCGCAGCCAGGATGCGGCCCAAATTGGGGTCGCTGGCGAAGAAGGCCGTCTTGACCAGGGGAGAGTGCGCAATCGCATACGCGGCCAAGCGGCATTCAGCCTCATCGCGCCCCCCGTCGATCTGCACGCGGATGAACTTGGTGGCACCCTCGCCGTCGCGCACGATGGCCTGGGCCAATTGCACGGCCAAGTCATTCAAGGCCGCGCGCAGGGCGCGACCAGCGGGACTGTCCAGATCGGTGATGGGCGCGTGGCCGGCCTTTTGCGTGGCCACCACCACAAAGCTGTCATTGGTCGAGGTGTCGCCGTCGACCGTGATGCGATTGAAGGACGCATCAGCCGCCTCGCGCGCCAAGGCCTGCATCAGAGCCGGAGCCACGCAGGCATCGGTGGCCACAAAGCCCAGCATGGTGGCCATATTGGGGCGGATCATGCCGGCGCCCTTGGCAATGCCCGTCAGCGTGACGCTACGACCCTCGATCTCGATACGGCGCGAGGCAGCCTTGGGCAGGGTATCCGTGGTCATGATGGCCTGGGCGGCCTCAAACCAGTGGTCGGGCGCCGCGGCCAGCAGGGCGGCATCCAGGCCAGCTTCGATGCGCTCGACCGGCAAGGTTTCCATGATCACACCGGTCGAGAACGGCAGCACTTGCTCGGGAAGCAGTCCGAGCTTGGCTGCCAATGCGCCGCAACTACGACGCGCACGCGCCAAGCCATCGGCCCCCGTGCCGGCATTGGCGTTGCCGGTGTTGATCAAGAACGCGCGGACGCTCCCGAGCGCCACATGTTCACGACACAACTGAACCGGCGCGGCGCAGTAGCGGTTCTGCGTAAACACCCCACCCACAGCGCTGCCCTCATCGAGCAACCAAACCGATAGGTCGCGCCGGCCGACCTTGCGCACACCCGCCATGGTGCTGCCGATGCGCACGCCGGGCACTGCAAAAAGCTCGGAAGGGAGAGGGGCGGTGAGATCGACGGGCATGGGGGACTCCAAATGGGGCCGGCGATTCTAGAAAGGGATCGAAGGGTGTCGCGGCAAAACAAATGGGCAGCCTAAGCTGCCCTTTTATCCGTCCCGGGAAATTCAGTCCTGGCGCCGCTTGCGCAGGCCGATCACCAACAGACCCAAGCCCATGAGTGCGTAGGTAGCCGGCTCGGGGACGGCCTGGGCGATCACCATGTCCTGGAAGGTCCCGTTGGACAGGTAGCTGACCTGATAGAGGTTGGGGCCTGTGTAGTTCTGAGCCGCCGTCAACATACTTTGAGCGGAGGCGCGCAGCGTATTGGTCATGGCCAAATTCTGGGCTGCGTTTCCGACATGGGTGCCGGTCAGATAGATGCTGCCGCTTCCAAAGGCCAGCGACATGGGCTGGCCCGGCGCCTCGTTGACAATTTCCCAGATGGCCAATTGAAATGCTGCAGCCTGGGCGCTATTGCCAACTGTGGAAGCAAAACTGGTCGAGTACAGAGCCTCAAGACGCGCCTCAGTAGCCGCTGAAAAGCTACCGATGGTGAAGTCTACGAACCCGTTTGCACCATTTGCAAAGCGCTGACTGGGCTCGACGCAAAAAGCAGCAAAGCTGTTGCCGGCCCGGTCTTGGTAAGTCATGGTGCCGGCTGTGTAGCGGCTAACCAGTTGATTCGAACCTCCGGTGGAGCTGTTGGCAGTCACGGACACCCCGGCCGTACCACCGTAGCTCAGTTCCAGAGCTTGCACGGCGCCCCCCACCAGCATCAAGCCGGCTGCAGCCAGCGCAGAAAAGAGGCGACGCCCTTGCATGATGGTTTTCCTGCTCAGCCTGCGCGGCGCTTAAAGCGCACACCCAGGGGCGCCAGGGCCGCCAAGGCGAGGGCCAAAGAGGCCGGCTCGGGCACCCGATTGGCTTGCGGAACCAGGCGCACGGAGTATTCGTCGTAGCGCTTGTTGTCGTCGTCGGTGCCAGTTACTTCAATCTTCCAGATGCCAGCCGACAAGGTCTGCGGACTCAGCAGCTCAAAGTGGGTCAAGAACTGATCAGCAAAGATGCCATTTGCCGGGTCCATGGGGACAACATTCGAACCCAAGAATTGCAACTGAGTGCCGTCCGCCGCCGCATCGAACACGATGCTCTGGCTGCCATTGAACAGGCGAACCGAGGTCAGGCTGATGTCGTTGCCCCCCTCGGCCATGGTGTCCACAAAGATGCGGTAGGTTGCGCCCGCCAGCGTCAACTCAGTCGACGAGGTGTTGGCGAGGTCAAACGGGGTCGACACCGTAAATTCCACCGGAGACGCGGATGCCAGCACGGGTGCAGCGATCAAAGTGGCGAGGGCCAGGGCTTTTTTCATGATCTGGAGTCTCCAGGGATTGAAGGCAAAAGCGCCATCAAAAATTTTGTGTGAACGAATGCTACGGGGATTTGGCTTTCACCACCCCCCGTGTCGCAGGGGTTTGGGCGTGCATAGGTCACACGCCCGGGGGATATTCGGCCCGCCGTGGCGGGCCGCCGACAGGCTTTAGGCCAGTTTGCCGTGACAGAACTTGAACTTCTTGCCGCTGCCGCAGGGGCAGGCGTCGTTGCGGCCCACGCCCAGGAACTCTGAGCTGGCAGCGGCCTCTTGCGAGACGGAGCCATCCTCATTCGGATGGGTGTAGGTGAGGTTGCGCGGCATCTCGGCGGCAGCGGCTCGCGCGGCCTCCTCGGCTGCGGCCTGGGCTTCGGCCTCGGTCTGGATGCGCACATTCATGAGCACGCGCGTCACTTCCAGCTTCACGGCGTCGAGCAACTGCGAGAACAGCTCAAAGGCCTCGCGCTTGTATTCCTGCTTTGGGTTCTTCTGCGCATAGCCGCGCAGATGAATACCCTGGCGCAGATAGTCCAGCGCCGCCAGATGCTCCCGCCAACGATGATCGATGGACTGCAAGAGCACCATGCGCACGAAAGGCATGAACTGTTCGGCACCGATGGCCGCGACCTTGGCATCGAACATCGCATGCGCGGCGGCCAGGGTCTTTTCCAGGATGTCCTCGTCGGTGATGCTATCGGCCGCCTTGGTCATGCCAACCAGGTCAAGCTCCAGCTGCCACTCGTCCTTAAGGGCACGCTGCAGGGCGGGGAGATCCCATTGCTCTTCGAGGCTCTCGGCTGGCACATGGGCACGCACCAGATCGGTCACCGCACCCTCCCGCAGATGGCGAATCTGCGGCAGCAGATCGGCGGTCTCCAGGATGTCATTGCGCTGCTGGTAGATCACCTTGCGCTGGTCGTTGGAGACGTCGTCGTACTCCAGCAACTGCTTGCGAATATCGAAGTTGCGGCCCTCGACCTTGCGTTGTGCGCCCTCGAGCGAACGGGTGACGATGCCAGCCTCGATCGCCTCGCCGTCGGGCATCTTCAGACGCTCCATCACCGCCTTGACGCGCTCGCCAGCAAAGATGCGCATCAGCGAATCGTCCAGCGACAGGTAGAAGCGCGAAGCACCCGGATCACCCTGACGCCCCGAGCGGCCACGCAGCTGGTTGTCGATACGGCGGCTTTCATGGCGTTCGGTGGACACGACGCGCAAACCGCCGGCCGCCTTCACCTGCTCGTTCAGGCCGGCCCACTCGTCCTTGAGCTTTTGAATACGGGCCGCCTTTTCCGCGGCCGGCACGCTCTCGTCGGCTTCCAGAATCTGGATCTGCTTCTCGACGTTGCCGCCCAGCACGATGTCGGTACCGCGACCCGCCATATTGGTGGCGATGGTGATCTGGCCCGGGCGACCGGCCTGGGCAATGATCTCAGCCTCCTTGGCGTGCTGCTTGGCATTGAGCACGTTGTGCGGCAGCTTGGCCTGGTCCAGCAACTTGGAGACGATCTCCGAGTTCTCGATCGAGGTGGTGCCGACCAGCACCGGCTGGCCGCGCTCGTGCGCCGCGCGAATGTCCTTGATGACCGCCTCGTACTTTTCCTTGGTGGTCTTGTAGACCAGGTCCAGTTCGTCCTTGCGGATGGTCGGGCGGTTGGGCGGAATCACCACGGTCTCTAGACCGTAGATCTCCTGGAATTCGTAGGCCTCGGTATCGGCCGTGCCCGTCATGCCGCCGAGCTTGCCGTACATGCGGAAGTAGTTCTGGAAGGTGATCGAGGCCAGGGTCTGGTTTTCGGCCTGAATCTTCACGCCTTCCTTGGCCTCCACGGCCTGGTGCAGGCCATCGCTCCAGCGCCGGCCCGTCATCAGGCGACCGGTGAACTCGTCGACGATGATGACCTCGCCGTTCTGCACCACGTAATGCGTGTCCTTCTGGAACACATGGTGAGCGCGCAAGCTGGCGTAGAGGTGGTGCACCAGCGAGATATAGCTGGGGTCGTAGAGGCTGGCGCCCTCGGGCAGCAGGCCGGCGGCATTGAGCAGGCGCTCGGCGCTTTCGTGACCCGCCTCGGTCAGGAAGATCTGATGCGACTTCTCGTCCACCGTGAAGTCGCCGGCCTCGATCACGCCCTCGCCGGTGCGCGGATCTTCTTCGCCAATCTGCTTCTTGAGCTGCGGCGCCATCGCGTTGATACGCAGATAGACGTCGGTGTGGTCATCAGCCTGACCCGAAATGATCAGCGGCGTGCGCGCCTCATCGATCAGGATCGAATCGACCTCATCCACGATGGCGTAGGCCAGACCGCGCTGGACCCGCTCTTCCACTGTCTGCACCATGTTGTCGCGCAGATAGTCGAAGCCGTACTCGTTGTTGGTGCCGTAGGTGATGTCGGCGTTGTAGGCCGCCTGCTTGACCTCACGCGGCACCTGGCTCTCGTTGACCCCGACCGTCAAGCCCAGGAAGTTGTAGAGCTTGCCCATCCACTCGGCGTCACGCCGCGCCAGATAGTCGTTGACCGTCACCACATGCACGCCCTTACCCGTCAGGGCGTTCAGGAACACGGGCAAGGTGGACATCAGGGTCTTGCCCTCGCCGGTGCGCATTTCGGCAATCTTGCCGTCGTGCAACACCATGCCGCCGATCAACTGCACGTCGAAATGGCGCATCTTGAGGGCGCGCTTGCTGCCCTCGCGCACCAGCGCAAAGGCCTCAGGCAGCACGGCGTCCAGGCTTTCACCCTTGGCCACCCGGCCTTTGAGTTCCTCGGTCTTGGCGCGCAGGCCGTCATCGCTGAGCGCCTCCATCGCGGGCTCCATCGCGTTGATGGTCTGCACCACCTTGCGATATTGGCGCAACAGGCGCTCGTTGCGGCTGCCGAATAGGGACGTGAGGAGCTTGGGCAACATGTTCTGGGGATTCCGGGGCATGGGGAGCCTGGGCAAACGCTTCAGGCAAGGACCCTGCAAATGGGGACGCCGCGGCCGGCTGCAAGAGCGGCGACCAAACGGCAAAGCGCGCGAGTTTATCAGTGCGTCCTACACTGCCGGCATGGCCTATTTGCGTCGCTATTCCCAGCAAGTACCGCCCGCCATGAAGGTGGTGGATGCCTTGCAAGCCCATCAAGGCCTGGCCCATCTGAACGAACTGGCGGCCGGTTCAAAAGCCCGGCTCGAATGCGTGCGTGCGGCCATTCCCAAGAGCCTACATGGCGCACTGCTGGCCGGTCCGCTGGACGACAGCGGCTGGACCTTGCTGGCCCGCAATGCTGCCGCTGCTGCCAAGTTGCGGCAACTCAAGCCCCATCTCGAGCTCTTGCTGGCCGAGCGTTTTGGCGCGCAGGCACAGCTGCGCATCAAGGTGCTGGGCGGATTTGGGTGATTTGGGGTGTGGTGCCGGCTATCCGAATCGAACGGATGACCTACCGCTTACAAGGCGGTTGCTCTACCAACTGAGCTAAGCCGGCAAAAGGCAGCGAATCTGCCTGCTGCGCGACCCGATCTTGGAGTTGCGATGCTCGCCGTACAGATGTACGGCTGCGCTTCTCGCTCTCAAGCTCGGACCGCTCGCGACGGCAGCTTGCGCCGCCTTTGCAATTGCTATTTAACCCGCTTCAACGCCGGCCGAGGGCTGGGCGGCGGTTCGTCGGGGGGCGGATTATGACTGGACTCTGCAGTCTCGGGCTCGGGCGCCAGGCGCAGCACAGGTGCCGAATCGGCCGACGCCGACTCAGGCGCCTCCGCTTCAAGCTCCGGCGCAGGAAAGGCCATGCCCTGGCCGTTCTCGCGGGCGTAGATGGCCA
The DNA here is from genome assembly GCF_005952805.1 of Inhella inkyongensis. Lineage (GTDB taxonomy): Bacteria > Pseudomonadota > Gammaproteobacteria > Burkholderiales > Burkholderiaceae_C > Inhella > Inhella inkyongensis. Next base: position 1,131,479 of record NZ_CP040709.1, on the reverse strand, counting down.
GCACATGGTCGATAGGCACCAGCAGTTCGCGCGCCACGCCGCCAAAGCGAGCCTTGAACTCGATCCACTCGTTGCCAATCTGCAGACCCTGAGTCGCGTCCGCGCCGATGTTGAGCGTGATCTGCCCATCGCGCACAAACTCCATCGGCACGCGCACACCAGGCCCCACCTGGACAGCCAGGAAGGGCGTGAAGCCACCGTCCACGCACCACTCGTACAGCGCCCGGATCAGATACGGGCGCGTCGAGGGCAAGGACTGCTCCTGATCCATCATCAACGACGCATGACCTTCTCGGAGGGTGTCAGCGCCTCGATGAAGGCCGGGCGCGAGAAGATGCGCTCGGCGTACTTCAACAGCGGCGCGGCGTTCTTGCTCATGTCGATGCCGTAGTAATCCAGGCGCCACAGCAGCGGAGCGATGGCCACGTCCAGCATCGAGAAGTCGTCGCCCAGCATGAACTTGTTCTTCAGGAAGATGGGCGCCAGTTGGGTCAGGCGGTCACGAATCTGACCACGAGCCTTTTCCAACAGCTTGTCGGTCGGCTTGGGACCGTTCGCGCGGTTCTCCAGAATGTTCACATAGGCGAACAGTTCCTTCTCGAAGTTCAAGAGGAACAGACGCACACGAGCACGGGCCAGCGGGTCGCCGGGCATCAGCTGCGGGTGCGGGAAGCGCTCGTCGATGTACTCGTTGATGATGTTGCTCTCGTACAAAATCAGATCGCGCTCCACCAGGATGGGCACGTCGTTGTACGGGTTCATCAGCGCGATGTCTTCGGGCTTGGCGAACAGGTCCACATCGCGGATCTCGAAGTCCATGCCCTTCTCGAACAGAACGAAGCGGCAGCGGTGCGAATAAGGGCAAGTCGTGCCCGAGTAGAGAACCATCATGAGGGTGGACTCCTGTCAATCAACAAAAAAACAAGCGCAGTGCAAGGGCCAGCACCCCGGCACTGCGCGACAAGCCCCGCAGGGCTTACTTCACGTCTTTCCAGTAGGCCGCGTTCAGGCGCCAGGCAAACAGCGCAAACACACCCAGGAACACCAGCACCCACACGCCCAGGTTGAAGCGCTGCGCAGCCTGTGGCTCGGCCATCCACTTCAGATAAGCCACGAGATCACCGACCGCGCTGTCGTATTGCTGCGCAGTCATCAGACCCGGCTTGACGACTTCCCAGCGGCCGCTGAAGACCTTCTCCTTGTGGCCGTGTGACTCACGCTCCTCAAAGATAGGCTTGCGCTCGCCCTGCAGTTCCCACAACACATGGGGCATGCCGATCGACGGGAAAGCCAGGTTGTCCCAACCGGTCGCCTTGGTCTCGTCGCGGTAGTAGCTGCGCCACAGCGTGTAGAGGTAGTCGGCGCCGCTGCCCTTGGCGCCATCGGCGCGCGAGCGCGCCACCAGGGTCAAGTCGGGCGGGGTGGCGCCAAACCATTCCTTGGCCTCTTTGGCATCCATCGCAACCTTCATGGTCTCGCCCACCTTTTCGGTGGTGAACATCAGGTTGTCCTTGATCTGCGCTTCGGTCAGACCGATCTCGCGCAGACGGTTGAAGCGATGGAAGGCCGCCGCGTGGCAGTTCAGGCAGTAATTGGCGAACAGCTTGGCACCGTTTTGCAACGACGCCATGTCGCTCATCTTCTCAGGGGGGAAGCGGTCCCAGGCCACACCGCCGCCGGCGGCAAAAGCGCTCAGGCTCAGGGCGGTCAACAGGGAGGCGATGATTTTTTTCATGGGTTGTCGTCTCCGTGCGATCAGTGGGCGGTGAAGTTCACGCGATCAGGCGGGGTCTTGAACTCGCCCTTCACACTCCACCAGGGCATCAGCAGGAAGAAGCCCATGTAGAACAAGGTGCCGATCTGCGACACGATGGTGCCCGCCGTGCTCGGCGGCTGCACACCCAGATAGCCCAGGATCAGGAAGACCACCACAAAAACGGCGTAAAGCCATTTGTTCCAGTCCGGGCGATAGCGGATCGAGTTCACCGGCGCCTTGTCGAACCAGGGCAGGAAGAACAGGATCACCACAGTACCGCCCATCACCACCACGCCCCAGAACTTGGCGTCAAAGCCAGCCAACAGCGGGTTGGCGATCTCCATGCCCATCCAGCCACCGATCACGGCCGGCACGCCAAACAGGAAGAACAGCACTGCCATCAAGCCCCAGTAGCCGCTCTTGAACAGCGCCGGCAGGCTGGAGCGACGCACCGTCACCAGGCCCACAACGACGAAGAACAGCCACATGAAGGGCATGAAGGCCGAGGTGGTCGCACGCAGCATCGAGTAGAAGGGCGTGAAGTACCAGACCGGGGCGATGTGAGCCGGGGTCTTCAGCGGATCGGCCGGGATGAAGTTGTTGAACTCCAGGAAGTAGCCCCCCAACTCCGGCGCAAAGAACACGATGGAGCAGAACACCATCAGGAACAGCGACACCGCGTAGATGTCATGCACCGTGTAGTAGGGGTGGAAAGGCACGCCGTCAAGCGGGCGGCCCTTGGCGTCCTTGGGGCCCTTCTTGATCTCGACACCGTCGGGGTTGTTGGAACCCACATCATGCAGGGCCAGCAAATGCGCCACCACCAGGCCCAGCAGGACCAGCGGCACGGCGATCACGTGGAAGCTGAAGAATCGGTTCAGGGTGGCGTCCGACACCACGAAGTCACCGCGGATCATCAGAGCCAGGTCCGGGCCGACGAAGGGAATGGCCGCGAACAGATTCACGATCACCTGGGCGCCCCAATAGCTCATCTGGCCCCAGGGCAGCAGATAGCCCATGAAGGCCTCGGCCATCAGGCACAGGAAGATCGCACAGCCGAAGATCCAGACCAGCTCGCGCGGCTTGCGGTAGCTGCCGTAGATCAGGCCACGGTACATGTGCAGGTACACCACGACGAAGAAGGCCGAGGCGCCGGTGGAGTGCATGTAGCGCACCAGCCAGCCCCAGGGCACGTCGCGCATGATGTACTCGACCGAAGCAAACGCCAGGTTGGCGTCCGGCTTGTAGTGCATCACCAGGAAGATGCCGGTGACGATCTGGATCACCAGCACCAGCAGGGCCAGCGAGCCAAAGATGTACCACCAGTTGAAATTCTTCGGTGCGTAGTACTCCGACATATGGACCTTGTAGGCGTCGAACGCGGTCGGGAACCGGTTCTCCAGCCAGGTCATGGTCTTCACACCCACCGAGGCGCCTGCGGGCGCGTCTTTGAATTCGGCCATCTTGGGTCCTTATGCCTTCTTGTCTTCGCCGATCAGCAGCTTGGTATCTGAGAGATACATATGCGGCGGCACTTCGAGGTTGTCGGGAGCGGGCTTGTTCTTGAACACACGGCCGGCCATGTCAAAGGTCGAGCCATGGCAGGGGCACAGGAAGCCGCCGTTCCAGTCATCGGGCAGCGAAGGCTGCGCGCCAGTCTGGAACTTGTCCGAAGGCGAGCAACCCAGGTGCGAGCAAATGCCCACGGCCACGAAGTACTCGGGCTTGATGGAGCGGTGCTCGTTCTTGGCGTAGTCCGGCGTCGGGTAGGCGGTGCGCTTGTTCTCGGGGTCGGCCACTTGGGGAGTGGTCTTCTTCAGGGCCTCAAGCTGCTCGGGCGTGCGGCGCACGATCCACACCGGCTTACCGCGCCACTCCACCGTGAGCTTCTCGCCCGGCTTCATGGCGCCGATGTCCACCTCAACCGCCGCGCCGGCGGCCAGTGCACGCTCGGAAGGGGAAAAGGTCTTCACAAACGGAACGGCCACGGCCGCTCCGCCCACTGCGCCGGCGCAACCGGTGGCGATCATCCACGTGCGCTTGCTGTTGTCCACTTCGCTCATGAGCATCCTCTGGCGGTTTCTTGTTTCGGTTCTGGGTTTTCCGCGCCCACCGATCGGGAGCGCAGAAAAATGCAGGCGCACCCGGGGTTCGCCCAGGCACGCTCGCAAAGCGGCGCGGATTCTAGCGGCAGGGTCAAGCCCCCCCTCGGAAAGCTGCAACCTGGGGAAGGAACCTAGATCGCCGGCTTGGCCCATCGCGACAATGCGCGCCGCCCTGTACCCAGTCCCTTGGAGCTGCCCGTGAGCATTTTTTCTGAGTTCCGTGAATTCGCCGTCAAAGGCAATGTGGTCGATCTGGCGGTCGGCGTCATCATCGGCGGAGCGTTCGGCAAGATCGTCGACTCCATGGTGGGCGACCTCATCATGCCCGTGGTGGGCATGCTGGTGGGCGGATTGAATTTCGACAACTACTTCATTGCCCTTGCCGGACAGACCGCCACCACCCTGGCCGAAGCCAAGAAAGCCGGTGCCGTGCTGGCCTACGGCAGCTTCCTGACCGTGTTGCTGAACTTCATCATCCTGGCCTTCGTGATCTTCATGATGATCAAGCAGATCAATCGCCTCAAGCGCGAGGAGCCCGCCGCCGCACCGGCCGCACCGCCCCCCACGCCCGAGGACATCGTGCTGTTGCGCGAAATCCGAGACGCTTTGAAGCGTTAATTCCGCTAGCTCTGCGGCATCATGGGCGCCTGCGGGCGCCCTGCCTGTTTCTGGACTTCCCCAAGCCTCGCTCGCCATGTCTGCCCTCAATCCTTCGCTTCAACTGGCACTGCAACGCCTGGCACAGGCTTTCGAGGAAGCCATCGAGCGAACCCAGGAGGCGGCGGGCCAGTTGGCCGGCTCGGCCCTCAAGGCTGCGCGACGCGATGAACTGCTGCTGACCCAGGCCTTGCTGCGTCAGCAACGCAGCCAGTGCCTGGGCCAGTTTCAACAAAACCTCATTCAGGCGTGGAACCCCAAGAGCGAAACCGTGGCGCAAGGACGGCCAAGCAATTGGAGCGAACTGTCCTTGCTCGACGACACGGCGGTCGACGCCATCGTTGCGGCTGACCGCATCGGCAAGGCTCTGGGCCATAGCTGCGAGTGGGAGTTGCGCGAGGTCGAGGCCTACACCGGCGCCCTGCTGGGTGACCCTGAGGCCGGACCGGATCGCAACCCGGTGCGCCCTGAACTGATCGCACGCGCCCTGCTGGCCGCGGTCGATGGCATGACCGACCAGCCCGGACTGCGCCAGACCCTGAGCGAGGAGCTAACCCGCAGTCTGTCCCTGCTGATGAAGATCTGCTACTCCGACCTCGCCATGCAGTTCGTCCAGCGCGGACTCACCGCACAGGACATGCGCACCGTGAGTGCCGAAGGCGGCGGACGATCCAGTTCCGGCGACGGACTCAGCACCAGCCAAGCTGGCGCCCTTGGCAGCAGTCAGGCCGGCGCCATGACAGCTGCAGAGCGTCAAGCCCTGGGTGGAGCGACCGCCGCGCCTGCCCCCATCGGCGCACGGGGCGGTCTGGGCCATGTCGAGCCCGTGGTCATGGACCTGCTGCGGCGGCTGCACTTCAGCGCGCCGATGCTCAGCCAGGCATCTTTGGCTGACGCCAGCGCACCGGCGGCCGGCAATCTGATCCATCTGCACCGCGAAGAGCTGCGGCAGGCCACCCAGACACCTCTGGATCACATGGTGATCGATGTGGTGGCCAGCCTGTTTGACGCCATCCTGGCCGACCCCAAAGTGCCGCCGCAGATGGCGCGCCTGATCGGCCGCCTGCAGCTGCCGGTGTTGCGCGCAGCACTCGGTGACACCAGCTTTTTTGCCAAGCGCAGCCACCCGGTACGGCGCTTCGTCAACCGCCTGGCCTCCCTGGCCTGTGCCTTCGAAGATTTCAGCCGCGACCCCGGACTGGGCTTCCTGCAGCGCGTGGCCGAGCTGGTCGAGGAAATTGCGGGCGGCGATTTCGAGCGCCTGGCCACTTACGAAAAGCAGCTTGACGCGCTCGAGAGCTTCATCGCTGACCAAGGGCAAAAGCTGCTCCAGGCCCAGGGGCAGGACACCGCCGCCCTGTTGGAGCGCAAGGAGGCGCAGGCGCGCCAACGCCTGCAGTACCAAAAGCAGTTGGAAAAGGCCCTGGGTGAGCTGCCGCTGCCGGAGTTCCTGCGGCGCTTCCTCAGCCGCGATTGGAGCGCGGTGATCGTCCACGCCGCCAACCAGGGCGAGCAGCAGGAGTTGATGGCGCGCCGCCAGGGTCGGGATCTGGCGGTCTCGGTGCTGCCCAAGGGCGGCTCGGCCGCACGCAAGGATTTCCTGACCCAATTGCCGCTGTTGGTGCGAGGCGTCAATCTGGGCCTGGACAACGTGGGCACGCCCGAGGCGTTGCGCAAGCAGCTGTTTGCCGACCTCTTGCCCGTTCACGCCGAGGCCCTGAAGACCCCAGCACTGTCGGTGCTGGATCAGAACCTGCTGATCAAACGCATCGAGGCGGCTTTTGGTCTGGCCGTGCCCGACGAAGCCGAGGCCCTGCGCGCCACAATCTCGCTGGACATCGACCTGGAACAGGTGTTCGCCCCCGATGAGGCGCATCAGGTGGGCCTGGTGGCCGAAGCCGAGGTGGCCTGGACGGGGGAGGTCGACATCGACCTGAGTGCCGAAGCAGCAGCGCCGCTGCAGGCCGTGGACATCAGCATCGATGGCCTGCCGAGTGCCGAAGCCCCCGAGCCGACGCAGGGTGCGGCACTCTTCGAGCACCTGCAGCTGGGCTGCGTCTACCGCATGCACACCGGCGAGGGCTGGCGCAAGGTCAAACTCACCCACATCAGCGCACAACGCAGCTTCTTCATCTTCACCGAGGGCGAGCAGATCGCCAAGACCGTGACGATGACCGCCCGCATGCTGCGGCGCCTGTGCGAGAGCGAGCGCCTGAAGGCCTTCGAGTCGGCCTTCCTGTTGGAACGCGCTACGGCCCGCGCGCGCGAGCAATTGGCGGCCCTGCTGCCGGCCAAGAGCGGCGGCCGCTAAGGAAGCGCTGAATAAGTCCTCGCGGGACGCGTTTGCGCGAGAACCGGCCGGATCGTAGGCGGCGCGCGAAGGTCGGGCTGGTGGCCCGACAGCCGAGCGCGCCAACGACCGAGATGGCCGGTTATCGCGCAAACCCTTGCGGGCCATCGACTTTTCGGGCGCTGGCCGGCGTTGCGTGCCTTACTCAGGCCACCAGCCTGAGTTGCGGCTCGCGCCTTGGCCAGGCATCCCGAAAAGTCGCGGCGCGCCCGCAGGGACTTGTTCAGCGCTTCCCTAACTCAGTTCGGCTGCCAAGCGCCAGGCCGCCAGCAAGCTGGCCGGGTCCGCGCGGCCACTGCCGGCAATGTCAAAGGCTGTTCCGTGGTCCGGGCTGGTCCGCAAAAAGGGCAGACCCAGGGTCAGGTTCACACCTTCGTCCAGGCCCAGGTATTTGATGGGGATCAGGCCCTGATCGTGGGTCATGGCGACCACGGCATCGAACTCGCCGGCGCGAGCGCGCATGAAGACGGTGTCCGGCGCCCAGGGGCCGCTGGCCTGGATGCTCAGCGCCTGCGCATCACGAATGGCTGGAGCGATGAACTGAATTTCTTCGTCGCCAAACAAGCCCCCTTCGCCCGCATGGGGGTTGAGCCCGGCCACCGCGATGCGCGGCCGTGCCAAGCCAAATCGCTGACGCAAGGCAGCGTCCAGCATCTGCACCGTCTCCAGCACCGCCGAACGGGTGACCTGCGTGATCGCGTGGCGCAGGGCCAAGTGCACCGTCACCAGCACCACCCTCAGCTCCTTGTTCACGAGCATCATGCGCACCGCGGGCACTTGGGCCAGGGCCTGCAACATCTCGGTATGACCCGGGTAGGGCTGGCCAGCTGCGTGTAGGGCTTCCTTGTGGATGGGCGCGGTCACCAGCGCGTGCCCCTGCCCGGCCTGCAGCACCCGGACGGCCGCCTCGATGCAACGAGCCGCCGCCGCGCCGCAGTCCGCACGTACCTGGCCTTGCGGCCCGTCGATCAGACTCGCCGGCAGGCCACTGGGTTGCCAGACCGGCAGCGCACCAGGCAGCGGCGCTTCATCGGGTGCCTCCAATTGCTGCACCGGCATGGACAAACCACACTGCCGCAAAGCGCGCCGCAGCACCGCCACATCGCCCACCACGGTGGCGGGCGCGTTCGGCCCCTGGGCCCAGGCCTTGACCACGGTCTCGGGGCCGATGCCGGCAGCATCGCCCATCGTGAGCAGGACCGGTTTCATGCCGGGTTATCCAAGTCCAAAAATTGGAACTCCAACTCAAAGCGCTCGGCCAGATGCGCGCCCAGAGCCTGTACCCCGTAGCGCTCGGTAGCATGGTGCCCGCAAGCCAAAAAGGCCACCCCGGTTTCGCGCGCCAGATGGAACTGCGGCTCGCTCATCTCGCCGGTCACAAAGGCGTCGGCACCGGCGGCAATCGCGGCCTCAAAGTACCCCTGGGCCCCGCCAGTGCACCAGGCCACGCGGCGCAGCGGGCGGCCGTCTCCACTGAAGAGCGAGACGGAGCGCCCCAAAGTCTGCTGCAACTGCATCTGCAAGGCTTCAGCCGAGCACGGCTGAGGCAGCAGCGCGGCAAAGCCCAACTGCTGTTCACCGAAACGCTGATCGGCCTGCCAGCCCAGGCGAGCCCCCAGGGCGGCGTTGTTGCCCCACGCAGGATGGGCATCGAGCGGCAAGTGATAGGCCAGCAAATTGATGTCATGCACCATCAGCGGCTTGATGCGATCCTTCAGCCAACCCGTGAGCCGACCGTCCTGACCCCGCCAGAACAGCCCGTGGTGCACCAACAGGGCGTCGGCCTGCCATTCCACAGCGGCTTCGATCAAGGCCCGACTGGCCGTCACCCCGGCCAGCAGGCGCCGAATCTCGGGCTTGCCCTGAACCTGGAGGCCATTGGGGCCGTAGTCCTTGAACTGCGAGACACCCAGCGCTTCGTCCAAATAGCGCGCGATCTCAGAACACAGGGCCATGCGCAAAGTCCTTGCTGGCGAGGGCGCGGCCTCAGACCTCGGTCGAAGTCTGCTCGGAGGCGCGGCGCCGGTTCAACACGGCCGACACCAAGATGCCAATCTCGTACAGCACCATCATCGGCAGGAAGAGCGCCAACTGAGAGATCACATCGGGCGGCGTGACGATGGCCGCCACGATCACGGCGCCCACCGCGAAATAGCCGCGCCATTCGCGCAACTGCTCCACCTTGACGATGCCCAGCGCCGCGAGCACCACCACGGCCACCGGCACCTCGAAGGCAATGCCAAACACCAAGAACAGGGTCAGCACGGTGCCGAAGTACTGCTCAATATCCGGGGCCACCTGAATGGCACTGGGCGCCACCTTCACCAAGAAGGCGCTGAGCGCAGGCAGCACCAGAAAGTAGCAAAACGCCACACCGACAAAGAACAAGGCGGTGGATGACACCACCAGGGGCAGAACAAAGCGCTTCTCGTGCGAATAAAGACCCGGCGCCACAAAGGCCCAGACTTGGTAAAGCACGAAGGGCAAAGCCAGCAAGAAGCCGCCCATCAGTGTGATCTTGAGCGGCACCATGAAGCCTGAGAACACCCCCGTGGCAATCAGCTTGGTGCCCTGCGGCAAGCTGCGCATCATGGGCTCGGCCAGCAGGTCATAAAGTCCCGCCGGACCGGGCCAAGCGCAAAGCACGCCAAAACCAATCAAGATGGCCAGCAGCGCCCGCACCAGACGATCGCGCAATTCGATCAGGTGCTCGACAAAGGGCTGCTCGGTGCCGGCCAGTTCGTCGTCGGAATCGGTCTTGTTCATCAGCGGGGCTTAAAGCGCGCGACCCGCGCGGCGCCAGATTGAACATGGCGGCGCACGCCGGCGCGTTGCTTGAACCACATCGGTGTGGCGGCTCGCTTGACGCGCCAATTTTTCTTGGGGTGCTGGTAGCTCGGGCCGCTGGCGGCCCAGTCATTGCTCTCGCTGAAGGCCTCGTTGAACTCGGTCTGCACCTCGTTCAACCCACTCTGGACGTCCTGAAAGCCGGCACTGACCTCTTGGGCTGCGGTCTGAAACTGGTTCTTGACCTTGTTCAGCTCCTCCAGCTCCATCGATCGATTGACCTCGGCCTTGACGTCCGACACATAGCGGCGCGCCTTGCCCAACAGATGGCCGACCGTGCGCGCCACCTTGGGCAGCTTCTCCGGTCCGATGACGATCAACGCCACCGCACCCACGAGCGCGAGCTTGTCCAGACCCAGGTCAAGCATGGGTACCTACCGCCAATGAGAGAAATGAGAGCGAGCGCGGTTTCAGGACGACTTCTTTTCGGTCGCCTGCACGTCGACCACCTGGCCGGCGTCGGGGCTCTGGCCCACGCGCTGCTGCGGCTCCTCAGTCGAGGCCGCGCCATCCTTCATGCCGTCTTTGAAGCCTTTGACGGCGGCGCCCAAATCAGACCCCACGTTCTTGAGCTTTTTGGTGCCAAAAACCAGCACCACGACCACCAGCACGATCAGCCAGTGCCAAATGCTCAAACCACCCATGACTCACTCCAGGAATTGATGCCTTCATTGTAGGCGTCCCCTGTGTCACCACCTTGACACAGGGCAGGCTTGGACCACTTTCGCCGCGTGGGCTTCAGCCCTTGCTCCAAGGCCGAGGCCCGCCCATCACATGCATATGCAGGTGCATGACCTCCTGCCCGCCATCCCGCCCGGTGTTGATCACGGTGCGAAATCCGCCAGTGACACCCAACTCCTTCATCAATCGCGGTGCCAGCACCATCATCTTGCCGGCCAAGGCCTGATGCTCCTCGGTCAACTCTGCATGGCTGACGATGTGGGCCTTGGGCACGATCAGGATGTGCACCGGGGCCCAAGGATGGATGTCATGAAAGACGATCAGATCCTCGTCTTCAAACACCTTCTTGGACGGAATCTGGCCCGCGACGATCTTGCAGAAGATGCAATTCGGGTCATGCGTCATGGCTTACTCCTCGGACATGGCGCGGCGCGCCTGCAGGGCGCTCCAGCCCTTGATGATGCGGAACAGGAACCACAGCGAGACGCAGAACCAGGCAATCCAACCGGGGATCAGGAAGAAGAGCCACAGCGGCGCGGTGATCAGATAGGCCAGACCGGCGTAGAGCACCGAGCGCAGCCGCCAGCTGAAGTGGCTGGCCTGCCAGCTGCCACGCGCCTCGTCGCGCTTGACCAGATCGAGCACGATGGCTGCAATCAGCAGCAACACACCCGGCTGGAAGCCCGGCAGCACCGCCCCCACGGCGACGATGCCGTGCAGGATGTAGCTGATCACGCCGACGGTGTGCAGGCTGTGCTCCTGCTCGGCGCTCAACAACACTTGAGGTTCGTTCATCGTCATTCCTTGCTTCGATTTTCTGAACGGTTGGCGAATTCTTCGAGGCCCGAAAGTCCCTCTCGGCGCGCCAACTCGGCCAAGACGGCCTCGGGCCTCACGCCCAGTTCGGCCAAGGCCAGCAGACTGTGGAACCACAGATCGGCCGCCTCAAAGGTCAGCTTGGCGGCGTCGCCGTCCTTGGCGGCCATCACGAATTCGGTGGCTTCCTCGCCCACTTTCTTGAGCATCGCGTCCAAGCCCTTGGCCGCCAGCTTGGCCACGTAGCTGGACTGGGCGTCGCCTTGGGCGCGGCGCGCCGCAATGGTGTCGGCCACGCGGGCCAGCACGCTGTCATTCATCGATAAATCCTCTCAGGGTCCACCAGCACCGGCTCCACCGCCGCCCAGCCCTCGCCGTCCAGCTGATGGAAGAAGCAGCTGTGGCGGCCGGTATGGCAGGCCACCCCGTGGCCTTCATGCCCCTCCTGGCGCACGGTCAGCAAGACCACATCGCGATCGCAGTCCAGGCGCACATCCAGCACGGTTTGCACATGGCCGGACTCCTCTCCCTTGTGCCACAGGCGTTGGCGGCTGCGGCTCCAGTACACCGCCTGCCCGCGCGCCCAGGTCTCCAGCAGGGCCTCACGGTTCATCCAGGCCACCATCAGCACGTCCTTGCTGCCGGCCTCCTGGGCGATGGCGGGCACCAGGCCGCGCTCGTCCCAGGCCACGGCATCTAGCCAGGTGGGCTGCGCAGGCAGGCGGCTTGCATGGGTGACGCCAGCAAAGCCGGCCTCGGACGCGAACCAATCCAGCACCGGCACCGTGCCCGGCAACACCGGCCACACCTGCACCGGCAGGCGCTGCCAGGCCATGCGCTGGCCCTCGTGCATCTGCAGCTCGCCGGACCAATCAAACACCTTCAAGAAATGCAGACGCACACGGGCATGCGGATAGTCCATGACCTCGATGCGCCAGGGATGGGCCGAACCGATGGTGATGCCCAACTCCTCCTGCAACTCGCGCCGCAACGCGGCCTCGGCGTCCTCGCCCGCCTCAAACTTGCCGCCCGGAAACTCCCAATGGCCGGGATAGACCTTGCCCGGCGGGCGCGAGGTCAGCAGGAACTCATCTTCCCGCCCCTGCGCATCGCGGCGCACCAGCACCCCCACGGCCACATCCACGGCCTTGCGCTCTTGTGCTTGTTCTTCAGTCATCTCTTCCTTCTTCACCCGCCACCGCCCGCGCAAACTGTTGGGCCACGCGACCGCTGCGCGAGCCACGCTCCAGGGCCCAGACCTTGGCGCGGGCGGCGCGCTGTTCCGTCATCTCGAAACCAAAGTGGCGCAACCACAGCGCGCAGATGGCCAGGTACTCGTCCTGGCTGAAGGGGTAGAAGCTGATCCACAGCCCGAAGCGTTCGGACAGCGAGATCTTCTCCTCCACCGCCTCACCCGGGTGGATCTCGCCATCGGCGCTGCTGTGAGCGCCCAGGTTGTCCTTGAACTGCTCGGGCATCAGGTGACGGCGATTGCTGGTGGCCACCAGCAGCAGGTTGTCGGCCCCAGCCGCCACCGTGCCGTCCAGCACAGACTTCAGCGCCTTGTAGCCACCCTCCCCCACCTCGAAGCTGAGGTCGTCGCAGAACAGCAGGAAGCGCTCGGGCCGCCCGGCCAGACGCTCGGTCAGCTGCGGCAACTCCACCAAATCCTCTTTGTCGATCTCGATCAGCCGCAGTGCCGGCCATTCGTTGAGAGCCGCCTTGATCAGCGAACTCTTGCCGCACCCACGCGCCCCCGAGAGCAGCACATGGTTGGCCGGCCGGCCGGTCACAAAGGCGGCCAGATTGCGACGCAGGCGGACCTTTTGCGGCTCAATCTCCAACAGCTCATCAAAGCGCAGCGCGCTCAATCGCTGCACCGGCTGCAAGCTCAAACCCGAACCCTGACGCCGCAGGCGCCAGGCCCGCGCCGCCGCCCAGTCGGGCTCGCTCCAACCGCCCAGCTGCCGCGCCTCCATGCGTTCCAGCAACTCCACACAGCGCGCCAGCAGATCGGCTGGGGCCAGCACATCCCCATTCATGAATGCGGCAAGTGCAGGCGCACCGCGTCGAACTGGTCCATCGGCGAGCGCTTGAAGCCCGAGCGCACAAATCGCAACAGGCGCCCCTGCGCAAAGCCCATCAACACGGCAGCACGTGCCTGCGCATCGACGGTCGCCGTGGCGCTGGGATCGGACTCCCGCAGCCACTGCCGCAAGGTGGACTCCAGGCGTTCGAACAACTGGTGCACACGCGCGTTCAGGCGCTCATGCTCCAGCACCAGGGCGTCGCCCACCAGCACCCGCGCCATGCCAGGGTTGGTCTGGGCGAACTGCAGCAAGGCCCAGACCAGACGCTGCGCACGCTCCGGCGCGCTCTGGGGCAGTTGCGCTATTTGCTCGGCCAGGCCAAATAGGCTGGTCTCGATGAACTCGATCAGGCCCTCGAACATCTGCGCCTTGCTGGCGAAATGCCGGTACAGCGCGGCCTCCGACAAGGACAAGCGCGCCGCCAGCGCGGCCGTGGTCACCCGCTCCGCTTGCGGCTCCTGCAGCATGGTGGCCAGCACCTGCAGGATTTGCTGACGCCGCTGCCCCGGCGCCATGCGCCCCGGTCGACTCGGCTCTGCGGGTTGAACTAGATGCATAGGGTCAGTCAGGGAAGATCCGGGGCCACGGCGGAACTGGCTCCGCCAGGCCGCTCGTGGCGCCCCCCGGGGGGAGGCGCCGCAGGCGCTTCGGGGGGGTCAATGGCTCCTGATCATGGTGCCGTAGGCCTGATCGCTCAGCACCTCCAGCAACAGCGCATGCGGCACCCGCCCATCGATGATGTGCACCGCCCGCACGCCGGCGCGCGCGGCATCCAGGGCCGAGGCGATCTTGGGCAGCATGCCGCCGCTCAAGGTGCCGTCCTCGAACATCGCGTCGATCTGGCGCGCAGACAGGTCGGTGAGCAACTTGCCCTCCTTGTCCAACACACCGGGGGTGTTGGTCAGCATCACCAGCTTCTCGGCCTTGAGCACTTCGGCCAGCTTGCCGGCCACCACATCGGCATTGATGTTGTAGCTCTCGTTTTCCTTGCCAAACCCGAGCGGCGAGATGACCGGGATGAAGGCATCGTCCTGCAGGGCCTTGACCACGCTGGGATCGATGGACTCAATGTCACCCACTTGGCCCACATCGTGTTCGATGGAAGGGTCCTTGTTATCGACCATCTTGAGCTTCTTGGCGCGGATCATGGCGCCGTCCTTGCCCGTCAGGCCCACGGCCTTGCCGCCGGCCTTGTTGATCAGGCCGACGATCTCCTGCTGCACCTCACCGGCCAGCACCCACTCCACGATGCCCATGGTCTCGGCATCCGTCACCCGCATGCCCTGGATGAAGGTGCCCTGCTTGCCCAGGCGCTTGAGGGCGTTCTCGATCTGCGGCCCGCCGCCATGCACCACCACAGGGTTCAGGCCCACCAGCTTCAAGAGCACCACGTCCTCGGCAAAGTCCTGCTGCAGGGCCGGGTCGGTCATGGCGTTGCCACCGTACTTCACGACGATGGTCTTGCCATGAAAGCGCTGGATATAGGGCAGGGCCTGGCTCAGGATCTCCGCCTTCTCGCGCGGGGCGATGTGGGTGACGTCAGGGGCGAGGGGGGAGCTGCTCATCATGGACCTCTAGAGAAGGCGGCGATTCTAGGGATCGCCTTAAGGCGCGGCGCGTCGGTAGGCCGGTAGTTGAGCCGCCGCGCGAAAGTGACGCCAGAGCGTCTCCAGATCGGCTTCATGGCGGCGCGCGAAGTCCTGGCTGAACACCACGAAGTAGGGCTTTTGTGCCAGCGGCGGACTCAGCATTTCGAGCGCCGCAAACTCCGGACGCTGGCGGCGAATGGCCTCGGCATCGCTCTGGTGCAAGGCGGCAGCGGCCACTTCGCCGGCCAGCAGCAATTCCAGGGCCGCCGCCGTATTGCGCGCCCGTTCATCCACAGGCACGCCCATCGCACGCAGATCGACCGCAATCGCATGGCCCAGCTGCGTGGCCACGGCGCCGCCGGGCAGGCTCAGCTTCTGGCCGTTCCAGTGCACCGCTGAACCGGGACGGCGGTACAGCGCATAACGATCCACGCGCAGGGCCAGGGCTGGGTCTGGCTTGCCCGCAGGAGGCGGGTAGCGCAGATAAAGGGCGCGCTCTTCGGTATGGCTCAGGCCCACATTGGCGTCGGTACTGCCCTGCTGCAACTCCACCAGACAGCGCTTTCCGGGCCGCAATTGCACTTGGATCCGCCAGCCGCTCAGGCGCCGGAATTCTTCGATGAGTTGGAAGTCCAGGCCCCGATCTCGCACCCGCCCATCGGCCTCGGCGATGCGCCAGGGCGCATGTTCGACCTCGGCCATGCACACGCGCATCAACGGCGGTTCCGCCGCCCTCGCTTGGGGCAACAACGCACAAATCAAAAGCACATAGAGCAGGCAGAGTTTCATGGTCGACCGGAGAGCTTGACCCATTCTAGGAAGGGTCAGAATGCCGCCCATGCAGGCGCGCTCTTACTTAAAACTATCCGTGCTGGTGGCCTTGGTCACCATTGCGATGAAGACCGCCGCCTGGTGGTTCACCGACTCGGTGGCCCTGCTCTCGGATGCCCTGGAGTCCCTGGTCAACTTGGCCGGCGCCGTGTTTGCACTGGCCATGGTGACCCTGGCGGCCCGGCCGCCCGATGAGGATCATCCTTACGGCCACCACAAGGCCGAGTACTTCAGCGGCGGGTTTGAGGGCCTGCTGATCCTGGGAGCCGCCTTGGGGATTGCCTGGGCCGCCCTGAATCGGCTTTGGAATCCCCAGCCGCTGGAGCAGTTGGGCCTGGGCCTGGTGCTGGCCTTGGTCAGTTCCGCCCTGAATGGCGGCCTGGCCTGGGTGATGCTGAAGGCCGCGCGCCAGCACCGCTCCATGGCCCTGGAAGCCGATGCGCGCCATTTGATGACCGATGTCTGGACCTCGGTGGGCGTGGTGATCGGGCTGATCGGGGTGTCGCTGAGTGGCTGGCTGTGGCTGGACGCCGCGGTGGCGCTGGCCATGGCGGCCAACATCGCCCGTGAAGGCCTGCACCTGATGCGCGCGGCGGTTGACGGGCTGATGGACCGGGCCCTTGAACCGGAGCTGTGCGCCCAGATCGACGCCACCCTGGCCGAGTTCGCCCACCCGACCATTCGCTTTGACCACCTGCACACCCGCCGCGCCGGCAGCCGCCGCTATGTGGACTTGCACATGCACATGCCCGCCGGCTGGACCCTGGGCCGCGCAGCGGCGCTGCGCACCTCGGTGGAGCAGGCGCTGATGGCGGCGGTGCCGGGCCTGCGGGCCAGCATCCAACTCCTGCCTTCCGATGTGGAGGCCCATTTCAACGATCCGCGCGACTTGATCTGATGAAGGCCTTGATCCAAAGGGTGCGCGAGGCGCGCGTTGAAGTGGCGGGCGAAGTGGTTGGCGCCATTGGCCCTGGGCTGCTGGTCCTGGTCTGCGCCGAGCCACAAGACAGCCCCGCCACCAGCGCACGCTTGCTCAGCAAGCTGCTCAAGCTACGCATCTTTTCAGATGCGCAGGGCAAGATGAATCGCAGCCTCAACGACATGGAAGGGGGGCTGCTGCTGGTGTCGCAGTTCACCCTGGCTGCCGACTGTCAGGGCGGCAACCGCCCCAGCTTTTCCGCCGCCGCACCCCCCGATCAGGCCCGGACTCTGTTTGCCGATCTGCTGCAACAGGCGCGGACCCAGCACCCCCACGTGGCAACCGGTGTCTTCGGAGCCGACATGCAGGTTCACCTGGTGAACGACGGCCCGGTGACGATTCCGCTCAATCTTTGATGGCGTCTTCCAAGGCCTTGAGTGCCGCGGACTCGGCACGGCGGTACTCGGCCGAGTCCCGCACGGCCACCACCTCGCGCCACCACAGTGGCAAGGGGCGCTGGCTTCGGGCCACAAACAGACGCGAGAACAGCATGTAGTAGGCGCGGTCCTGGAACAGCGGCTCCAGGCGACGCACCTGCTGAGCCAGTTTGGGGCTCATGGCCAGCAACTGATCCGCTTCACGGGCCTGCAGCGCCGCCAGTTGCACCCTGCCGCGCGCCAGTTTCTCCAAATTCGCCTGGGAGGTCCGGGCCGCGTCATCCACTTTGAGGCCCAGTTGCTTGACCTGCACGGCGATCGAATACCCAGACGGCACCCCGACCAAGGTTTCTGCGGTCACGCCGTGCAAGATCTTGCCGTCCCAGTGGATTCCACTGTCGGCCGCCGCGTACCAGGCATAGCGGTCAAAGCGCACCGCCAGACTGGGATCGGGTTGACCGGAAAGCTGCGGGTAATGCCCGAGCTCTTCGCGCTCGAGCAGGTAGCTGATGCCAAGAATCGCATCCTGATTGCCCGACTTCACATCGGCCAAACAGCGCTTCCAGGGCAGCAGGTCTACGTCGATGCGCACGCCGCTGCGCTCACCCAGCAACTTCAGGAATACAAAGTCCAGCCCGCTGCGCTTGGCCTTGCCCTGGGCATCGCTGTCGCGCCAAGGTGGATGACCGACGTCGTTGAGGCAGACCCGCAAGGTCTCGGCCTGGACAGCTGGCCAGGATATGGCCAGGGCGAGCAGCAGGATTCGCAGCATGCCCGTCCTCAAGGAGTTTGCGCCAGCACGCGCCGGTACTCCGCAGAATCGCGCACCAGGGCCACATCGCGCCACAGGTCACGCAATCGGCCTGGATGGCGACGGGCGAACTCCAACGAAGCCCCCAGGTAATACGCACGCGCGGGCAACGCCGGCTCCAGCAGGCTCAAGCGCTGCGCCCACTGCGTCCGTTCGGCCAGCAGACGCTGTGCCTCGGCACGGGGCAACAAAGCGGCCTGGATCTGACCCTGCATCAATCGCTCCAAGGTCCCCTCGGCGGTGCGGGAGCTTTCATCCGCGGCAGCCCCGAAACGGCGCAACAGCTGCGCGCCGGAGTAACCCGCCGGCACCCCGACCTTGGCACCCGGGGGCAGCTCCAGCTGAGCGCCATCCCAGCGCAGCTTGCTCGCGGACGGCGCCACGAAGGCGTATTGATCCACGCGCACGGCAAGCTGGGGATCAACCTGACCGTTGCTATGCGGGAACTGGACAAACTCCGCCCGATCGGCTGTGTGGCTGATGCCCAGCACCGCGTCCACTTGCCCGGTGCGCACATCCTGCAGGCAGCGCCGCCAAGGGCGCAGCAGCACGCGGAACTCCCAGCCGCTTTGCTCGGCCAACAGGCGCAGGAACTCAAATTCAAGGCCTCGCCCCCGCACGCGGCCATCGGCATCGGGAACCCGCCAAGGCGCACTGGGCGCTTCATCAACACACAAGCGCAGATACAGGCCGCGCCGCCCACCGTCCAGATCGGGCTGAGCCGCGACAGACAGATGCAGGCCCAGCAGCAAGTACAACAAGCATCGCCAGGCCATGTTTGCCATCCTTCCTAGCGCGGGCTGCGACCCTCGGCGCGCGCCAGCCAAGGCGACTCACGCACCGGCGCCAACCCTGCCCAGATCCGTTGCACCAAGGCCTCGTTACGCGCCTTGAAGGTCTTGCCAAAGCCGAGGAAATAGGGCCGCTCCAACAACGCAGGTTCCAGACGTCGCAGCGCCTTCGCCAGCTCGGCATCTGCTTGCAGCTGTGGATCCGCTTCGGTCACCAGCAATGCGGCCGCTTCCAGGCGGCCCAGGCCCACCATGCGCAGGCTGGCTTGCGTGCTGCCCACTTGTTCATCCACCCGGAAACCCTGTTGCTTCAGCACCCCCACCACCGAGTAACCGGCCACCGCCCCCACACTGCCACTGCCCAGACCCTGCAAGGTCTTGCCATCCCAGCGCATCGGACTGTCCGCCCGCACATACCAGTGGTAGCGATCCGTGCGCACACGCTGGGCCAGGTCCAAGCCGCCTTGACTCTCCGGATAAGCCAGCCACTGGGCCCGCTCATCGCTGTGGCTGACCGCCATCACCCCGTCCACCCGCCCCTCTTGCGCATCCAGCAGGCAGCGGCGCCAGGGCAGCACCAAGGGCTCCAAACGCAACCCGAGGCGCTGAGCCAAGAGGCCCAAAAACAGGGTGTCGACCTGCATCACGCCGCCAAAGGGCAGACCGGCCTCCAACCACAAGGCCGGCGACACCGGCTGCGAAGCCGCCATGCAAATGCGGGCCGTCGGGGCTGTCGGGGCTGTCGGGACCGGCTTGCTGGCGCCCGCAGCGCCTCCTGCCACCGCCAGCCACAACAGGATGCCGCGCCAAAAGCCTCTCATGGCGCGACCATGCCCGAGCCCGCCGACCCCCGCAATGCGGACAAAACCGCAAGCATCAACCCTCCGCCTCGTCACGCCAACGCGCCAGGCGCTGGCGCACCTCGTCGAGCAGTTTGCGTTGGTCGGCATGGTTCTTCAGCGTCCGCAGCTCCCAATCCGGCGTTCGCACGCTCAGGCGTTTGGCCAGGCGAATCTGCAACTGCTGCTCGCCGACTTCGCACTCCAGCGCCTTGCGGCCGCCCAGCTCCAGGCCGCCTTGTCGTTCCGTCAGTCCGAGCTCGCGCAAGGCCCGCTTCAGTTGCACCCAGGCGTCGGCCGGTCGGTAGGGGGGCGGGGCAAAGCCCCAGCTGTCCTCACTCATGCTGCCTCACTCGTATTTCTGCGCTCATGTGTCGTTCCGCTGCATCGATTTGTGTTCATTGTGGGGGCGCGCCGCCCTCGGGGATGCCCGAATGCCCGAGCGGCGACACAGATCGTTCAATGCAGGTCGCCATGCTGCACACAAGCTGCCCCTCCGACCCGCCGACGGTGCGTGCCGCACACCCGGAGGAATTGGCCTCATTGAGCTGGTGGAGCACGCTGCAATCGGTCGAGCAAGAACAGGTGGCAGCGCACTTGGAGGTGCTCAGCCTTGCCAGTGGCAGTGCCGCCTGCCAGGCCGGAACGACAGCTGCACATTGGCTGGGTCTGTTGGATGGGCTGCTCAGTCTGAGTTCGCCGGCCCTGCCCGGCCTGGCCAGCGGACTGGCCAATGGTGCCTGGTGGGGCGAGCCCGAGTTGTTACGCCATGGCACTTACCGCGACAACGCGACAGCGCTGCGGCCCTGCCTGCTGGCGCGCCTGCCCGCACCGCACTTTGAAGCCCTGCTGCGGCAATCTTTGGCCTTCAGTCACCATGTGCTGGGGCAGCTGAACCAGCAGCTCAGCCATGAACGCGACATCCGGCAGCAAGAACGCGAGCGCAGCCTGGGGCCGGATCGCCGTGTCGCGCTCTGCCTGGCCGAGCTGTTCGACCCCCTGCGCTGTCCCGGTGTCGGCAGCCTGCTGCGCATCACCCAACAAGAATTGGCCCAATTGGCGGGGCTGTCGCGCCAGCGCGTCAACCAGGCGCTGCAGCAACTGCAGCAGACCGAGGTATTGCGCATCGAGTACGGCGGCCTACGGGTGCTGGATCGGACGCGGTTGCACTGAGCCCTGCATCCAATCCGGGCTGGCCGGCGTATCAGGGGCATCAACCCGAGCCCGCCCATGATCCCAACACGAATTCTTCCCTTGCTTCTTCTGAGCCTGGCCCTGTGCCAGAGTGCCTGCGCCCAAGGCAAGCTGGCCCTGACCGGCGGCGTGGCCTCGGTGGACGGTGCGGGCGGCGGGGGCTTAAGCCCCTGGGCCCTGACCGCCACCCCAGCCAGCGAGGGCGAACAAGGCCTTGCCGCCTTCGCCAGCCACCTCAAGACACGCGACTACCGGCTAGAGGTCCAGGGGCTGGCCTGGGTCTGGGACGACCGCATCGAACTCAGTCTGGCGCGCCAGCGCCTGCACACCGGTAGCAGCCTGGCGGCTTTGGGACTGGAGGGCCTGGTGCTGCAGCAGCAGATCCTGGGCTTGAAGTGGAAGGTGGCCGGCGATGCCGTGCTGGACGCCGATCGCTGGATGCCGCAGATCGCTGTGGGCCTGCTCCACAAGCGAACCCAGGCCGGCGCCCTGGCCCCCACCCTGCATGGTCCGCTCGGCGCCGACCGTCAGGGCAACGAGCTCTATGTGGCAGCCACCAAGCTGTGGCTGGACTGGGGTCTGCTCGGCAATCTGACCCTGCGCGCCACGCGTGCCAACCAGGGCGGCCTGCTGGGCTTTGGCGGCGCACAGGACCGCCGCTGGCGCCTGCAGCCCGAGCTCTCGCTGGCCTGGCTGCTCTCGCCTCGCCTGGCCGCGGGCCTGGAGGTGCGCGCCAAACCCAATGCGCTGGAGCGCAGCGTGCTTGGCGCGGGCGCCCTGCGCGAGGACGACTGGTTTGACGTCTTTCTTGCCTGGGCACCCCACAAGCAAGTCACCCTGACCGTAGCCGCAGTCGATCTGGGCGCCATCGCCCCGGCCCTGCGCCCCAAGCGCCAGCGCGGCGCCTATCTATCCATCCAAGGGAGTTTTTGATGCGCCGCCTGCTCTTGATCCTCAGTCTCATCAGCCTGCCCGCCTGGGCTCAGGACGATTCGCTCTATCGCGCCTGGGGCGGCAAAGCGGGCATCCAGGCCGTGATGGTCGATTTCGCTGCCCGCCTGCCGCAGGACGCCCGCATCGGCCGGCGCTTCCAGGGCCTCAATGCCGAGCACCTCGCGAACCAACTGACAGAACAACTCTGTGAGTTGGCAGGCGGCCCCTGTCAGTACCAGGGCCCTGACATGCGCGCCGCCCACCAAGGCATGGAGATCAGCAAACCCGAGTTCAACGCCCTGGTGGAGGTGTTGCAGCAGGCCATGGCGGCGCGTGGCATTCCCTTTGCGGCACAAAACCGCATGCTGGCCAAGCTCGCGCCCATGCATCGAGACATCATCGATGTGCCCTGATCGGCAACCACAATAGAGCCCCGCCATGTGGACCCAGTCCCAGCCTCAGGCCGCGCCGATTTGGCCGGCGCTGCTGGGCGCCTTTTCGATGGACGACATCGCTCAAGCCCTGAGTCCTCCGCAGACCCCGAACGCCACTTCGCTGGAGGCCTGTCTGCTGGCCATCGTCGACCAAGACGAGGCCGCTTTCGCGCGGCTCTACAAGGCCCTGAGCGCACGCGTACACGCCCTGGCTCTGCGCATCCTGCGCGAGCCCGCCGCCGCGGAAGAAGTGGTGGAGGACTGCTTCTGGCAGGTGTGGCGGCAGGCCGCCCGCTTCGATCCCGCACGCGGCAATGCCGAGGCCTGGGTGCTGACCCTGGCGCGCAGCCGCGCGCTCGATGCCTACCGCGCCCGCGCCCGCAGCACGGAGTCCTGCAGCTCACTGGAGGCCTTGCAAGAACAGGGCTTCGAGCCCGATGGCGGCGATGCAGAGCACGACGGCGCCGAGTTACTGGCCGCCAGCCGTAGCCACCAGGCCCTGCACCAGGCCCTGCTGCAACTCGGCGCGCAACCCCGCCAATTGCTCGGCCTCGCCTTCTTCCGGGGCCTGAGCCACGAAGAAATTGCCGAGCAGACCGCGTTACCGCTGGGCACCATCAAATCCCAGATCCGGCGCGCCCTCGCCACCCTCAAACCCCTGCTGGAGGGCCAGCGATGAACACCGATGCCCTGGGCGAAGCCCTGCCCCTGGCACACGCCCGCGCGCCGCAGCCGGGCGAGGCCGCGCCCCTGATCCAAGCCCTGTCCGCACCACTCACCAGCGGCCCCAGTGCCGCCCTGGGCGAGCGCTTGCGCCTGCGCGTGGCGGCCAGCCATGCCGCCCAGGCCGGACTGCTCACGCGCCGCCGGCCGCAGTCCGCCGCCGCCCAGTCCTGGGGAGCCGGCCTGCGCGCCTGGCCCCTAAGGGAACAAAGTTGGGTGGTCGAGCTGGACCCGCTGGCCGTGCTGAGTCTGGCGCAACCGGGCGACAACGCCCTGGAGCTGCTCGTCCTGGCGGGCCAGGGGCAATTTGGGACCGATGCGGATGCGCAGGCATTGCGTGCCTCCCATCACTTGTTGCTCACCGAGAGCCAGGCCCCCCTGCTCCAGGCCGGCGCCACGGGTCTGCGGCTCTATTTGCGCCGCCATGGCCCCCAAGGCCCTTTCCGGGCACCGCAGCAGGCGCAGGTTCAAGCGCCACAGGCCTGGCAGCCCCTGCGACCTGGGGTTGAGATCTGTCCGCTGCATGCGGAGGGCCAGGCCATCTCGCTGCTGGCGCGCCTCGACAGCGGCGGCCGGGTGCCCGCCCATCCCCATGGCGTGGACGAAGAGTGCCTGATGGTCGAGGGCGAACTCTTCCTGGGCGACCTGCTGCTGCGCGAAGGCGAGTACCAGTTCGCCCCGGCCGGCAGCCAGCACGGTGAGCTTTTTGCCGACGCCCCCTGCCTGTTGTTCTTCCACGGCGCCATCGACGCCGCGGCCATCGACAACCCCTACCGGCAGGCCCAGGGCTGGCCGCCGCTGTGAAGGCCCTGCGCGCCCTGCTCGCCTGGGGCGGCCTGGCCGCCCTGGTCTACGCACTGCTCTGTCTGGCGGTGTGGGCCGGGCAGCGCAATCTGCTCTTCCACCCCGACGCCAACCCGCTCAAGGCCGCGCCAGCCGCCGCCAAGACCCTGATCCTGCAGACCGCCGACGGCGAGCGCCTGGTCACCTGGTGGCTGGAGCCCCCCGACCGGAAGGCGCCGGTGCTGCTCTATCTGCATGGCAATGGTGCCAACCTGGACGCCCGCGCCGGCCGCCTGGCCGCCCTGCATCAGGACGGCGCCGGCGTGCTCGCCCTCAGTTGGCGCGGCTACGGCGGTTCGACCGGCAGCCCCAGCGAGGCCGGCTGGAAGCGCGACGCCGACACCGGCTACGACACCCTGATCCGATTGGGCATCGAGCCCGAACGCATCGTGCTGTTTGGCGAATCGCTGGGCAGCGCCCAGGCCGTGATGCTGGCGGCGCGCGTCCCCGTGGCCGGCCTGGTGCTGGATTCGTCCTTCGATTCCGCGCTGGCGCTCGGCCAGGGCCACTACCCCTGGCTGCCTTTGCAATGGCTGATGCGCGATCCGCACCGCGCCGACCTCGCCGCACCCAAGATCGAAGCGCCGGTGCTGCAACTGCATTGCCAGGATGACCCCGTCAGCCCGCTGCGCCACGCCCAGGCACTGCAGCGCCGACTGGGCGGCGGCAGCGAGTTGCATCTGCTGCCGCAGACCTGCCATGTGCCGGGCTATGCCAACTGGCGGGCGGTGGTTCGAGGCTTCCTTAGCCAGCTTCGCGCGCAGCCGTAGCCGTAGCCGTAGCCGTAGCCGTAGCCGGTGGGGCCAGCATGCCACTCAAAGCCTGAGCCATGCCCGTGATGCCCTCGTTGTTCAGGCCAGCGTCCTTCATCACGGCGTCGACGATGGGCTTGGCCAGCTGGTATTGCAGGGCCGAATTCATCACCTGCTCGGGAAAGGTGGCGCCATTCCCTTCGCCGGCCGCCCCACCTGACCCTCCCGCTGCGCCCGGGGTGCCGGGCATGCCATTGACCTGGAAGATGCGGATCGAGTCGATCTTCTCCATCGGGCGCACGGCCTGCTCCAGGATCTGCGGCAACTGCTGCAGCAACTGGGTGCGCACCTGCAGATCGATCTGCGCCGCCGACAGGGTGTTGAGCGCCTCATTGATCGCCCTCCGGCCCTCGGCCTCGGCCAGGGCTGCGGCCTGCTTGGCCTTGGCCTCGATGGTCAGGGCCTCGGCGCGGTCGATGGCGGCGTCCTTTTCGGCGGTGGCCGAGACCCGCACCGCAATGGCGCTCTGTTCGGCCTCCTTGCTCGCCTCGATCAGCTGAATGGCCTTGTCGCGTTCGGCGACGGCCACTTGGCGGGCAGTGTTCACGCCCTCCTCGGCCTTGACCGACTCGGCACGTGCGGTGGCCGCCGCGGCGTCAGCCACCGATTGCTCGCGGCTCTTGGTGGCGATGGCAATCTGCGTGTCTTGACGCGCGATCTCGACCTGCTTGCGCTGCTCGGCGCGCTTCATCTCGGTCTGACGCTCCTGCTCGATCTCGCGCGTCTGCAGCACCAGGTTCTTCTCGATCTCGGCGGCCTTGATCTCGCGCTCGGCCTCGATGCGGCGCTGGCTGACCTGGCGCTCGGCCTCGATCTTGACCGACTCGGCCTCACGCGCCCGCTCGGCCTGCTGCGAAGCGATCTGCGCCATCTGCTCGGCACGCGCGGTCTCGATCTCGCGCGTCTGTGCCAGGCTGGCGAATTCCTGATCCTTCTCGATGGTGAGCTTCAGGCGCGAGGCCTCCAGGTTCTTGGTGCGCACCTGCACTTCGGTGTCCTGCTCCACATCGTTGCGCTGCTTGCGGCGCGCCTCGGTCTGTTCGGTCAAGCGCGTCAAACCCTCGGCGTCAAAGGCATTGTTGGGATTGAAGAACTGCTTGTCAGTCTGATCCAAGCTGGTCAGGGATACTGACTCCAACTCCAGGCCGTTCTTCTCCAGGTCTTCAGCCACGGCGTTCTGCACCGCCTGCACGAAGTCGCGGCGCTTGTCCTGCAACTCCTGGATGGTCATGGTGGCGGCGGTGGCGCGCAGGCTGTCGACGAACTTGTCTTCCACCAAGGCCTTGAGCTCCTCGGGGCTCATGGTGCGGGTGCCCAAGGTCTGGGCCGCCGTGCTCACCGCTTCCTCGGTCTGCTTGACGCGCACGAAGAAGGCTGCGGTCACATCCACGCGCATACGGTCCTTGGTGATCAGGCTCTCGCGTTCGCGCCGCAGCACTTCCAGCTTGAGGGTGTTCATATTGACCAACACACGCTCATGGAAGACCGGCAGCACGATGGCGCCGCCGTCCATGATGACTTTCTGACCGCCCAGACCGGTGCGCACAAAGGCGGTCTCCTTGGTGCTGCGCTTGTACAGACGCGCAAACACGAAGCCGATGGTCAGCAAGCCCAGCAGGGCCACACCGGCCAGTCCGCCCATTTCGATCAAGTTGTTCATGTCTTCAGTTCTCCCAGATTCAAAGCAGCTCAGGATGGGGGTTGGCAATGCAGCGGTAGAAGGCACCGAGCTTCCGCACGATCAGAATCTGCGTGCCGTCCTCGAACACTTCGTCGTCGAGATCGGGCTCCACCATGAGGTAGTGGGTGCGGCCCAGCGCGTCGCGCACACGGGCCTGGGCAGCCAGGCCCCTGCGGGCCACGCCGCCGGCAATCACGCCGCTGCGGCCCACCAGGGTTTGCTCGCTCACGGCGCTGGTCTCGTCGCGCGGAATGATGTGGGCGATCAGGCTGCCCAAGCCCCGCACGGTGGCCAAACCCGGCGGCACGGCCAAGAGCCCCGCGATCCAAGCGGGTAGGTAAAAGCCGAGCAAACCCAAACTGACCTTTTGCAGGCCGTAGCCAAACAAGGCATAGCCCAGCAAGAAGAGCAGCAGCAGCACCAGGGCCGGCACCCGCCCCAGATGCAACCAGCCCAGCACGCGATCCCAAGCACCCTCGCTGGCGGCCTCGGGCAGCCATTGATCGATCAGATTGCTGGGGCTGAGCGCCAACATCATGCCCAGCCCCTCCAGCAGCGCGATGGCGACGATGAGCGCCACCGCCACGCCGAAGGGCAGGGTCTCAGGGGCCAGAAAGAGGTTCACGCCTGACCCGCCTTGATCTGCGCCATGCGCTCGGCAATCTTGTGTTCACGCACCAGCTCTTCCAGTTCGCGCAGTTGCGCGCCCTGCTGGAGCGACCCTGCACGCTGGGTGGCACTCAGGCCGGTCTGGCGCTCGTAGAGGCGATCAAAGGCCTGGCTCACCTTGTCCATGCGCTGTTCCGCACTCGCAGCCCCCACCGCACTGGTTGGCGACTGCGTGGCGGCGCGGCTGGCGCGAAACTCGCTCAAAGCCTGTTGCATCTCACGCTGCTTGGCCAGCAGGGCGGCCGTGAATCCCTGCAACTCCTGCTCCTGGCGAGCGAAGTCGGCCAGGGTGGTTTCGAGCACTGGAATCTGGGCCTCAATGTCAAGCTGGCGCGCCACGGCTGCGCGCGCCAGATCCTCTCGGCCCTGGGCCAAGGCCTGGTCAATCTGCTGGCGCAGGGCCTCGTGGTCGCGATTCAGGCGCGCATGCTGCTGCTGGGCCAGATGCCGGTTCGCACTCACGCGGCCAAGCTCGGCGCGCACCTCGTCGATGACGCCATCGGCCTCGCGCAGCGCCTGCTCCAGCATGGCCTCGGGGGCCTGGTCTTCCAGCTTGTCGATCAGCGCGTGCAGACCGCCAGCCACGACACGACCCACACGGGTCTTGAGGGAATCCGCCATATCAGTCTCCTTGCGGGTGGGGGATGGTACGGAAGAGAGCCAGGCTGCCGCCGAGGTGGCGTTGCACAACCTGGGGATCAAAAGCCTGGGCCGCCGTGGCCTGACGCAGCAAGGCCTCACCCATCAGGCTGGCGCGCCGAACCAACGCATCTTCCAACTGGGTGGCGGCGGCGGCATCGGGGGGGGCCTGGCTGATCACCAAGGCCATCAATGTGGTGAGGTGCTCAATCAATTGACTCAGCACCTCTGAGTGCCGCCCCTCCTTGCCCTCGATGCGCACCAGAGACTCGCGCAGACGGTGCGTCAGTTCACGCGCCCACGCATGCGCTGCCACATAGTCGAAAGCTCCATCGTGCTGGCGCTTGAGTTGACCCAGCAGCACGCGCAGCTTGTCGCTGTTGGTGGTGGCGCCCTCCACCTGCAACTGGGCCAGCCATAGGTAGAGGTCGCTGGGTATGCGAGCCGACAGGGGCTCCATCGTGGGGGTGGCGGTGACCATCGCAGCCCTTCATCGTTGACGAATGAATGCAAGTGTATTCAATTGGCTTCGCCTGTCAACAAAGGTCTGCAGCGACACTGCGCCCCATGTCCCATCCCTCTCCCCAGGTCGCCGTCATTGGCGGCGGCCCCGCCGGCCTGATGGCGGCGGATGAACTGAGCCGTGCCGGCGTTGCGGTCGCGCTCTTCGATGCCATGCCCTCGGTCGGGCGCAAATTCCAACTCGCCGGGCGCGGCGGGCTAAACCTGACCCATTCCGAGCCCTATGAACGCTTCGTCACCCGCTATGGCGTGGCCGGCGACATGCTGCGTCCGATGCTGGACGCCTTCACGCCTGACGACCTGCGCGCCTGGTGCGCGGGCCTGGGGCAGGAAACCTTTGTCGGCAGCTCGGGCCGCGTCTTCCCCACGGTGATGAAGGCCGCGCCGCTTTTGCGTGCCTGGCTGCAGCGCCTCTCCAGCCAAGGCGTGCAGTTCCACAACCGCCACCGCTGGCTGGGCTGGACGGAAGACGGCGCACTGCGCTTGGCCCACCCGGGCGGCGAGCTGCTGCTGCGCCCACAGGCCACGGTGCTGGCCCTGGGCGGCGCCAGCTGGCCGCGCCTGGGCTCGGATGGCGCCTGGGCGCCCTTGATGGCCGAGCGTGGCGTGGCCGTGTCGCCCCTGCGCGCCAGCAACTGCGGCTTTGAGGTGCTGGGCGGCTGGAGCGAGCACCTGCGCAGCCGCTTCGCTGGCCAACCCCTCAAGCCGGTGGCGATCCAATTCGGCGGCCGCCGCCAGGCCGGCGAGTTCGTGCTGACCGAGCACGGCATCGAAGGCAGCCTGGTCTATGCCTTCAGCGCCGCCTTGCGCGAGGTCATTGCCGAAGAGGGCGCGGCCACGCTGGCGCTGGACCTGCTGCCGCAGCACAGTGCCGAACAGGTGGCCACGGCGCTCGCCCGCGGGCGCGGCAGCAAGAGCCTGTCCAGCCAGTTGAAGAGCCTGTTCTCGCTCAGCAGCGCCAAGAGTGCCCTGCTGCACGAGTTGCTGGATGCCTCCACCCTGAACGAACCCAGAGCCCTGGGGCCGGCACTCAAAGCCCTGCCCCTCACCGTGAGCGCCACGCGCCCGGTGGCCGAGGCCATCAGCACGGCCGGCGGCATTCGCTTCGACGCCCTGTCGCCCGACGGCGAATTGAAGGCCCTGCCGGCGGTCTGGGCCACGGGCGAGATGCTCGATTGGGAAGCCCCCACCGGGGGCTATTTGTTGACCGCCTGCCTGGCCCATGGCCGCTGGGTCGGCCAGGCCCTGGCCAGAAAGCTGTGCGCATGACCGAAGCCCTGTTGAACTGGAACGAAGACGGCGAGCCCCGCAGTGCCCGCTGGCACAGCGGCAGCGGCGCCCCCTGCCCCAAGCGCGTGCGCGTGGTGGACGACACCTTGAAGGCCGACACCGCCTACAAGCTGGCCTGCGAGGGCCATGCCCTGCTGTGGCGGGGCGACTACCACCAGGCGCGCCAGATGCTTCAGGCCCTGGCCCACCGCATCGACTTGCAGCGCGCGCGCCGCCCGCAGCCTCCGGCCGAGAGCGCCAAGGCCGGTTTCCACCAGCACCGCAAGGCCCAGGCCGAGCGCGCCCGCATCCTGGGTCAGCTGGTGTTCGAGTTCGGTGTCGACCACAGCCTGCCGCTGCGCCGCGCCCCCGACGCCCAGCTGGCCGCCCGCGCGGCCATCGGCGATCAAACTCAGCCCTATGTGGCCAGCCTGCGCGAGCTGCTGGGCTGGATCGGCGCCTGGGAGTGGCGCCAGAAGGGTGTGCCCACGCCGCAACTGGGCCTACGCAAGAACGGCGAGACCGTGCACATCCATCCCTATTACGGCGTGTTCAGCCCGGTGCGCGGCGAGTATCTGGACCTGTTGGAAGACGCGCCCTTGCCGGCTGCGCTGAAAGACGAAGGCGCCTGGGCCTTCGACATCGGCACCGGCACCGGCGTGATTGCCGCGCTGCTGGCGCGCCGCGGCGTGGCGCGCATCGAGGCCACCGACACCAGCGCCACCGCGCTGGCCTGCGCGCTGGACAACCTGCAACGCCTGGGCCTGCAGCACCGCGTCAAGCTCTCCAGCACCGACCTCTTTCCAGCGGGCCGCGCGGCGCTCATCGTCTGCAACCCCCCCTGGCTGCCGGCCAAGCCCAGCAGCGCGCTGGAGGCCGCCGTCTACGACCCCGACAGCCGCATGCTGCGCGGCTTTCTGGCCGGCCTGGCCGCCCACCTGCTGCCCGGCGGCGAGGGCTGGCTGATCCTTTCCGACCTGGCCGAACACCTGGGCCTGCGCGACCGCGCCGATCTGCTGGGCTGGATTGACCAGGCCGGCCTGCGCGTCATCGACCTACAAGAGACACGCCCACGCCACCCCAAGGCCCAGGATGGCCGCGACCCGCTGCACGCGGCGCGGCGCGAGGAGCTCACCGGGCTGTGGCGCCTGGGCGTGAAGTAAAGAGCGCGTCGTCAGGGGGCGTAGCGCGCCAAGATGCGCGCAATCTCGCCGTCCCGCTTGAGTGCCTGTACGGCTTCCAGCACCCGCTGGGCATCCACCGGACTGCTGCGCGGCACCGCGCAGTGGTAGGCCGACTCCTGCACCTTCAGGCGCCAGGGCGCCACGGCCTGCGCCGCCTGCGGCTGCTGGCGCATGAACCAGGCGATGGACTGCGGACTGGCCACCGCCACATCGGAGCGCTGCCGCACCAGCTTGGCCAGCACACTGGCCTGGTCCAGGGCATCCTCGCGGCGCAGCTCCCCCTTGCCCAGGCGAACCTGCAAGGTCGGGTAGTGGTAGCTGCGCACCGTGCCCACCCGCGTGCCCTTGCGCAAGGCCGCCAGCGTGGCGGGCTCGGGCTGGCTGGCATGGCCCAGCAGCTGATCACTGGTGTCGAACAGGGGCTCGCTCCAGTGAAACTGCTGCGGCTCGGCGAACCAGCTCGGGTCCATGCCACAACCCAAGTCGAAAGCAGGTGGGCGATCCGGCTCGCCCGGACGGCGCTGCGGCAACAACACAAACACCAGCGGCTGACCCAAACGCTGGGCCACCGCCTCGGCGATCTCCTTGTGAATGCCGGCCCGCACCTGACCGGCCTGCACCTCGCCCCAGGGCATGCTCCAGGTGCTGGTGTAGCCCAGGCGCAAGGCCGGGCTGGATGAGATGGACGGTGGGGCGGCTTGTGGGGCGGCTTGTGGGGCAGTTTGTGCGGCAGTCCCCAAAGGCAGCGCCAAAGCCCAGCAGATCCCCTGCAAAACCACCGCGCCCCAGACCCTCCTCGCTCGCCCCCTGCTCATGCCACTGCCCGCCTGACTGGAAAGGGCGCATTGTGACCACGCGCCGCCAAGGCGCAGCCCGCCGCGCCCGCTGCGGCTCAACGCGGCATCAGACGCAGCAACCGGCGCGGACTGGTGCCTGCTCGATAGGGCGTGCCGTGCTCGTCGGCCCAGTCGTCCAGCACCTGCCAGCCCGGCCCCTTGGCCAACAGGGCCTGCAGCGCGTCGGGGGTCAGCGCCTGCCAGTGCCAGCGCTGCTCGGCCTCCTCGACCACGGAGCCATGGGGGCCCAGGCGCAACTCAAACCGCCAGCTGGTACGCCAGCCTTGCGCATCCGAGCCCTGCAGGCGGGTGCGCATGCTCAGCCGGCCGGCACCCTGCGTGCGCTCGCCATAGAGCTGCCAGTCGCCCGCCACCCGCTCGGGGCTTTGCATCGGCAGCTCCAGCCACAGCCAGCCACCGGGCTGCAGTTGCCGCGCCACCCAGGTCAACAGCCCGGTCTGCGCTTCAGCGGGCAACAGATGCAGCAGGCTGAAGGCGCTTGCCGCCGCGACCGGGGTCGGCAAGTCCGGCGTCTGCGCGTCCACCCGCCAAGGCAGCACGGTCAACGGCAGACCCGGGCGCTGGCTGGCCAGGGTCAGCATCACCGTGCGCATGTCGGCGTCGGGCTCCAAGGCCCACACCGCGTGACCGGCTTCGGCCAGGCCCAGCGCCACTTGGCCCAGACCGGCACCGATGTCCAGCAACGCCGCCTGTGGCGGCAGATCCCGCCGCAGCAACTCAACATAGGCCTGCGCCCGCTCGCGGTTGGCAAAGGCCTGAAAGTAGCGCGCCAGTCCGGCGCTGTAGGGGTGCTCCATCCGCATGGCCGCCATTCTGGGCCCGGCAAAATGCGCCCCCACCTCAGACGGCCGCCATGAGCCCCCTCCAAACCCAGCCCCAGGCCGCCAGCAGCAGCCCCGCACAGCGCAAGTTCGCCAATCTGCAGCGCAAGATCGAAGCCCTGCGCCAGACCCTGCAGCAATGGGACCAAGCCCTGCCGGCCTTTTCCCAGGCGCATGCGCTGCGCATCCCGCCCCTCAGGGCTGAGCACCTGCAGCTGCAGGAGCAACTGCTGCAACGCATCGAGGCCCTGCTGGACGGCAAGGGGCTGAACAAGAGCGAGCGAGAGATCTTGTCCAGCCTGGCAGCCGGCCACGCCCAGCGGGCCCTGGCCAGTGGCTTGCTGGGTGAGGCCCAGACCGATCTCTGGCGCCGTCGCCACGACGCGCATGCCGAGGTCGATCTGGATACCCAGGAGCGCGAAGAGCTGGAGGCCCTGCGCGCGCAGCTGGCGCGCGCAAGCGGCTTGGATCTGGACGACATCCAGGCCGAGACCGCGGCGGAGTTGCTGCGCGAAACCCACCGGCGCCTGGACCAGGCCCAGGCGCAAGCCGAAGCCGCCGCACCCGCACCCCAGCCCAAACGCAAGTCTTCAGCGGCTCAGCGCAAGAAAGAGGCGGCTGCGGCGGCGGCCCAGGCGCAGGTTCAGCAATCCCTGCGCACCGTGTTCCGCAAACTGGCCAGCGCCCTGCACCCGGACCGCGCCAGCGACTCCGCCGACCAAAAGCGTCGCACCGAGTTGATGCAGCGCGTCAACGAAGCCTATGGGCGCGAGGACCTGCTGGCGCTCTATGCGCTGCAGTTGGAGATCGAGCAGGTCGACCCGGCCCACATCGCCCAGGCCACCACCGCGCAGCTGGGGCACTTCACCCAAATGTTGCAACAGCAGCACGACGAGTTGGAGCTGGAGCTCAAGCGCCGCCAGATCAGCCTGTGCCGCGACTTTGATCTCGAACCGCGCAGCGCCCCCCAGCCCGACAAGCTCGGCAAGCTGCTGGACGAAGCCGTGCGCGACGAGCGCACGGAGATTCAAGAGACCCGACGCGAACTGCTGAACCTGCGCGACCGCGACACGGCCCGGCGCTGGCTGGCCCAACTGCGCGAGCAACAGCGCGCGCTGGAACGGATGGGCTACTTCTCCTGAGGGCCTGACTGGGGCCGAACCGCCGTGCCGGCCAGCAGCCCGCCGTCGATGTGCAACTCGCTGCCCGTCATGTAGGCCGCCTCATCGCTGGCCAGCATCAGCGCCACCGCCGCCACCTCCTCGGGCCGGCCAAAGCGGCGCAAGGGCGTATCGGCCGTGAAGGCGGCCAGATTGGCCTCGCGCTGCGCGCCCTCGCCCAGCATCGGCTCCCACATCGGCGTCAGGATGGCCCCCGGGTGGATGCTGTTGCAGCGAATCTTCAGCCCCTGCTCGGCACAGTAGAGCGCCACCGTCTTGCTGTGGTTGCGCACGGCGGCCTTGCTGCTGGCATAGGCCGCGGCAGCCGGAATACCGACCAGCCCGGAGCGCGAGCTGATGTTGATGATGGAACCCACGCCTCCGCTGGCACGCATGGCCCGGATGCCATGCTTGCAACCCAGGAAGACACCGTCCAGATTGGTGGCATGCACCGCGCGCCACTCAAGCAGCTCGGCCTGCTCGGGGTTGTGCACCGCGCCGCCCTCCAACCCGCTGATGCCGGCGTTGTTCACCAGCACCTGCAGGCCGCCGTCGCGCGCCAGCACATCGGCCAGCACGGCCTGCCACTGTGCCTCTTCGCGCACATCCAGCCGCGCCGCGCGCGCCTGCGGACCCAGCCGTTCGGCCAGGGCCTGCGAACCGGCGGCGTCCAGATCGGTGACCCACACCCGCGCGCCCTCGCGCACAAAGGCCTCGGCAATCGCCGCACCAATGCCGCGCGCCGCGCCGGTGATCAGGGCCACCTTGTCGTTCAAACGGGCCATCGAATTCCCTCCCGGAAACGAAAAAGCGTCCGAATGGACGCTTTGAATTGCAGACTTGGTAGGCCGTATTGGACTTGAACCAATGACCAAAGGATTATGAGTCCTCTGCTCTGACCAACTGAGCTAACGGCCCCCTACCGCACAGGGCTTCAAAGCCCTCCCCATCGGGGGCGCGCATTCTCTCTCAATCTCTTCAGTCGGCCAGGGCGGCCAGCAGGGTGTGAGCCAGATCGCCGCGCGAGATGCGGGCGGGCCAGCCGCCTTCGGCGCTGCCGGCACTGAAGACATGGGGCTGGTCCACCAGTTCCACCCAGCGCAGGCCAGGCAGGCGCTGGCGCAGCGCGCCGAACAAAGCCTGTGCCTCGGGCGCGTCCAAGGGAATGCCGGTGACCACGGTGCGCGGGTCGCCATCGCGCAATGCGGCTTCGGCCTGAGCCAGGGTGGCCACACAGTCGCCGCGCAAGCCGGCGCGTCCGATCAGCTGCGCCGCCTGCACGCGGGTGCGCTCATCGGGCTCGATCACCAACACGCGGTCCTCCCGCGTCCAGTGGCGGCGCGGCAAGGTGGGCAGCTCATCGATGGCCAGAGCATTCGGCGTTGCAGCCAAACAGAGGGAGAGCCGCCAGCCCTGCGCATCGGCGTCACGGCGCAGCGGCCATTGCTGGGCGCGCGCCAGCCACTGCAGCAACTGGGCGTGCAGTTCGGCGGGGTCAGGGCCTGCGCCCGCACCACCCAGGCTCAGGATGGCGCCTTGCGCGTCGTCGGCCGCGACGGCGAGCTGCAGATCGACGCCGGCGGCCAGGCCGTGGGCAATCAGCAGATCCAGTGCATGCTGAAGTCGTGCCGGTTCCAGCTCCTGGCTGAGCTCCGCCCCACTGACCCGCAGGGTCAGCCCGCGCCGGGCCAGTTCGGCCAGCCACTGACGCCGCGCGGCTTCGGCCGCCGCCCGCAGCGGCACCGGCTCGGCCGCCGAGCGACTGGCTCCTCCCAGCGCATGCACCAGGCTCTGCAGCTCCAGGCCCAGCTGTTCCAAGGCCCGCAGCTGGGGCACAGCCCCCTCGGGCATGCCGGCGGTGCGCTGCAACGCCAAGGCGCGCTGGGCCAGGGACTCACCCAGGCTGGCCAGCATCAAGGGGGACAAGCCAGCCCACGGGGTGCCTGGGATGGGGTTCAGGGGGGAACTCATGGTGCTCTCCTTGAAGGGACTGCTATTGATTGGTGGCCGCTAGCACTTCGGGCAGGTCGGTCAGCCCGGCCAGCAGCTTTTCGATGCCGTCCTGGCGCAGGGTGTTCATGCCGGTCTGACGCGCGGCGGCAAACATCTCGGCGGCCGGCGCGCGGCGGCGGATCAGCTCCCGCAAGGCATCGTCGGCCACCACCAGTTCATGGATGCCGAGCCGCCCGCGGTAGCCGCTGCCACCACAGGCGGCGCAGCCCTGGCGCCGGTACTGGCGCAGCGGTGTGCCAAAGCGTGCCCGCCAGCGGGTCAGCAGCCCGTCCACATCGGCATCCGCCGCGCCCTGCAGATACAGGCGCGCCAGCGAGCGCTCGCCCCGTTCGTCCAGGGTCTCTGCCACCCGGCAATCGGTACACAGCCGCCGCACCAGGCGCTGAGCCAGCACGGCCAGCAAAGAGTCCGAGAAGGTGAAGGGGTCGAGACCGATCTCCAGCAGCCGGGTCACCGACTCGGGCGCCGAGTTCGTGTGCAGGGTGGACATCACCAG
This sequence comes from Inhella inkyongensis, assembly GCF_005952805.1. Taxonomy (GTDB): domain Bacteria; phylum Pseudomonadota; class Gammaproteobacteria; order Burkholderiales; family Burkholderiaceae_C; genus Inhella; species Inhella inkyongensis. The sequence goes on along the minus strand of NZ_CP040709.1, from coordinate 1,095,710 downwards.
ATGCCCGGTCAGCGAGGCCTCGACGGCGATGCGCGCGGTCTCTTCGTCGCGCATCTCGCCGATCATGATGATGTCCGGATCGGCGCGCAAAAAGGTGCGCATGGCAGCGGCGAAGGTCCAACCGATGCGGGCATTGACCTGCACCTGGCGCAGGCCCTCCTGGGTGATCTCGATCGGGTCCTCGGCGGTCCAGATCTTGCGGTGGTCCTCATTGAGTTCCCGCATCACCGAGTGCAGCGTGGTGGTCTTGCCGCAGCCGGTAGGACCGCAGATCAGCAGCAGGCCATAGGCCTTGCACATCACGCCACGCAGGGCTTGAAGATTGCGCTCGGACAGCCCGATGCCATCCAGCGGCAGCGGCTTGACCCCGCCGAGCAGCCGCAGCACCACGTCCTCCAGCCCACCGCTGGTGGGCACCGTGACCATGCGCAGCTCCATGCGCTGATGGCCGAAGCGCGCGAAGTCCAGCTTGCCGTCCTGCGGCCGCCGGTGCTCGGAAATATCCAGCTCGGCCATCACCTTGAGCCGCGCCACGATGGCAAAGCGCACTCGCGCCGGCAGCTCCAGGTGGCGGCGCAACTCACCGTCGATGCGCAGCCGCACCCGCACGGGGCGCGGGGGCTCGAAGGTTTCGATATGGATGTCCGAGGCACGCAACTCGATGGCGTCCTGGATCAGGCGATTGATCAGACGCACCAGGGTGTTGTCGGACTCCGAGACCACATCGGCCTGGGTCTCGCCCTGCTCATTGGAGCGGGCCAGCTCCTGGGCCAGCTCGGACAGACTGCTGACGCCCGGCGGTGGCGCCACCGCCTCGCCGGCGGAGGCCGTGGGCACGCGCCGGTAGGCCCGGGCCAGCGCCGGCGCCAGGGTTCCGGGCAAGGGCAGCACCGGCCGAATGCGGTGCTCGGTGGTGAAGCGCAGCATCTCCAGCAGCCGGGGGTCCCAGGGGTCCGCCACGGCCACCACCAGGGTGTCCTCGCGGCACATCAGGGGCAGTGCCGCCTCCCGATCCGCCAGCAGGGGCGGCAGCAGCGCCAGCGCCTCGGCCTCAGGCTGGAAGCGCCCAAGGTCCACGGTGGGCACGCCCATCCAGGCGGCCAGCATGTGTCGCAACTGCGCGGCGGTCAGCAAGCCCTGCAGCACCAAGACTTCGCCCAGAGGCACGTGCTGGGCCATTTGGTCCTGATAGCGCAGGGCCTGGCGCAGCTGCGCTGGGGTCAGAAAGCCGGCCTCAACCAGCGCCTCGCCCAAATGCGGCGCGTGGTGACGAGGCACCTTTTGCAGCTCGGCCCACAGGCCTTCGGCTTCATTGCCCCAGACCGGCGGCACCGGCGCGCTGGGGGCTTCGTCCAGTGCGTCCAGAGCGGCAGGCACCGTGTCGTGTTCAAAGCTGGGCATGGCCCCAGCCTAGGCCTAGCGTGCTCAGTCGCCCTTGATTTGACGCAATCAGCGCGCCGACATGCCCGTCCGCCTGCATGCGGCCGGTCCTCTGTCAGGCGTCGCACGGCCAAAGCCAGCGGCCTTGGCGCTCGGCAGGCGGCATCAGCCCCCCGGCTGATGCCGTCCGGTCTCGCTCCTCAGGACCCGCTTCGAGCCTGACTCAAGGCCTGACCGACCATGCGCGAGGTCACATCGACGATTTGGATCATGCGGTCGTAGGCCATGCGGGTGGGTCCGATCACACCCAGGGTGCCGACGATCTGGCCGTCGACCTCGTAGGGCGCGCTGACGATGCTGAGTTCCTCATAGGGAACGACCTGACTCTCGCCACCGATGAAGATGCGCACGCCTTCCGCCCTGCTGCTGACGTCCAACAAGCGCATCAGGGCGGTCTTTTCCTCGAACAGCCCAAACATCCGGCGCAGGCTGCCCAGATCGTTGGAAAAGTCCTGCACCGAAAGCAGATTGCGCTCGCCGCTGATCACCACCTGCTCGCCCAGGCTCTCGCCGCTGACCTGCACGGCCGCATTCATCAGCCCGGCAATCTCGCCGCGCAGCTGCTCGACCTCGGTGCGGATGCGTTCGCGCACCACCTCCAGGGTCAGGCCGCTGTACTGGGCGTTCAGGCGGTTGGCAGCCTCGGTCAGCTCGGTCTGGCTGTGGTCCTGCGCCGTCATCACCACGCGGTTTTGCACATCGCCGTCGGGGCTGACCAGGATGACCAGCACGCGGCGCTCGGCCAGGCGCAGGAACTCGATCTGACGGAACACCGAGGGCTTGCGCGGTGCGGTGATCACGCCCACGAAGTTGGACAGGCTGGACAGCATCTGCGCCGCATGGGTGATCACCCGTTGGGGTTGATCAGGCTGCAACTGACCTTCCAGCGCGCTCACCTCCTGCTGCAACAGGCCCGGCCGGGCCGTGAGCATGGTGTCCACAAACATGCGATAGCCCAGGGCCGTGGGGATGCGGCCGGCGCTGGTGTGCGGGCTGGCGATCAGGCCCAGCTCCTCCAGATCGGCCATCACATTGCGGATGGTGGCTGCACTCAGCTCCAGGCCCGAGGCCTTGGAGAGCGTGCGCGAGCCCACGGGCTGGCCGTCGGCGATGTAGTGCTCCACCAGGGTTTTCAGCAGTGAACGGGCGCGGTCGTCAAGCATGGGGCGAATTCTGCGTCAGCCGTCATTGGAGAGCAGTCCGGGGAACCTATCATCCGCCGCCATGTCAGGGCCCCGTTTCTCCCATGTCGCGCTGGTGGCCAAGCATCAGGCCCCCACCAGCGGCCCCATCGTCGAGCAAATCCGCCAGTTCCTGCGCAGCAAGGGCCTGCGCGTGAGCCTGGAGCGCCAGAGCGCGGCCTCGGCCGATCTGAGCGGCTATCCGGTGCTGGACGCCCACGAGATCGGCCAGCAATGCGACCTCGCCGTGGTGGTGGGCGGTGACGGCACCATGCTGGGCTTTGCCCGCGAGGTGGCGCCGTTTGGCATCCCTTTGGTAGGCATCAACCAGGGGCGCTTGGGCTTCATCACCGACATCCCGGCCGAGCAGTTCCGCGAGGCACTCACCCCCATCCTGGACGGCGACTACGAGACCGAGCAGCGCTCCATGCTCGAAGGCGCGGTCTGGCGCGAGGGCGAGAACATCTTTTCCGGCCTGGCCCTGAACGATGTGGTGGTGAGCCGCGGCGCCAGCGCCGGCATGGTGGAGCTGCGCATCCATGTGGGCGAGGAATTCGTCGCCAACATCCGCGCGGACGGCGTGATCGTGGCCTCACCCACCGGCTCCACTGCCTATGCGCTGAGCGCCGGCGGGCCGCTACTGCACCCCTCCATCGCGGGCTGGCTGATGGTGCCGATTGCCTCGCATGGGCTGTCCAACCGCCCCATCGTGCTGCCCGACACCGGCGAGGTCAGCCTGGAGATCGTGGCCGGCCGCGATGCCAGCGTGAACTTCGACATGCAGGCCCTGACCCATGTGCAGCACGGTGACCGCGTGACCGTGCGCCGCAGCCAGCACCACAGCCTGTTCCTGCACCCGACCGGATGGAGCTATTACGCGACGCTCAGACGCAAGCTCCGCTGGTACGAGGGTGGATCCTGAGACTTCGAGATGCTTCGTCGCCTGACCCTGCGGGACTTCGTCATCGTCCCGACCCTGGAACTTGAATTCGAGGCCGGCTTTGCCGCGCTGACCGGCGAGACCGGCGCGGGCAAGTCCATCCTGCTCGACGCCCTGCAACTGCTGCTGGGCGGGCGCGGCGACGCCGGTGTGGTGCGCGAGGGCAGTGCGCGCGCCGAGTTGAGCGCCGAATTCGATTGCCCCGTGCCGGCGCGCGCCTGGTTGGAGGAAGCCGGCTTCGCGAGCGACGAGCTGCTGCTGCGCCGCGTGATCGACGCCCAGGGCAAGAGCCGCGCCTGGATCAATGGCAGCCCGGCCACGGTGGCGCAGTTGGGCGAGGTGGGCGAATTCCTGATCGACATCCATGGCCAGCATGCCTGGCAGAAACTGACCCGCCCGGCCAGCGTGCGCGCCCTGCTGGATGGCTTTGCCGAAGTTGAGAGTGCCAGCTTGGCCCGTACCCACGCGGCCTGGCGTGCGGCACAAATCGCCCTGCAGGCCGCGCAGACCCAGCAGGATGGCCTGGCACGCGAGCGCGAACGCCTGCAATGGCAGCTCGACGAGGTTGGCAAGCTGGCGCCTGGCGAGCACGAGTGGGAAGAACTGAACGCCGAGCACCAACGCCTCGCTCATGCCCAGGCCTTGATCGACGCCAGCCAGCTGGCGCTGGGCGCCGTCAGCGAATCCGAGGACAGCGCCGAGACCCGCTTGCACGCTGCCGCCCAAGCCCTGCGCGAGGTGGTGGCGTTTGACGCCGATTTGCAGTCGGCCCTGGACGCGCTGGAAGGTGCACAAGCCCAGCTGGACGATGCCGCCCACACCTTGCGCGCCTATCTGCGCGGGGCCGAGCCTGACCCCGATCGCCTGGGTCAGCTGGACGAGCGCCTTTCCAGCTGGATGCAGTTGGCGCGGCGCTATCGCCGCCCACCGGCTGAGCTGCCCGCCCTGCAAGCCCAGTGGCGGCAGGAACTGGCGGCCCTGGATGCGCAGAGCGATCTGGCCGCCTTGCAGGCCCAGGTGGACGCCGCGCGCAAGGACTTCGACCGCGTGGCCACCGCCGCCAGCAAGCTGCGCCGCGCGCAGGCACCCAAGCTCGCCAAGCTGGTCACGCAGGCCATGCAGCAGCTGGGCATGGCGGGCGGACGGCTGGAGATCGAGCTGCTGGCACAGGAGCAGCCGCAAAGCTTCGGCCTGGAGTCCGCCGAACTGCTGGTGGCCGGCCACGCCAGCGCCACGCCACGGCCACTGGCCAAAGTGGCCTCGGGTGGCGAGCTCTCGCGCATCGCGCTGGCCATTGCGGTGTGCACCGCGCGCGCTGAAAAGGCCGGCGCGCCGACCCTGATCTTTGACGAGATCGACGCCGGCGTGGGTGGCGCCGTGGCCGAGACCGTGGGCCGCCTGATGCAACAACTGGGGCGCGAACGCCAGGTGCTGGCTGTCACCCATCTGCCGCAGGTAGCGGCCTGCGCCGATGCCCACTGGGTGGTCAGCAAGGCCAGCTCGGCCGTCGGCGTGACTTCCCAGGTGCGCCCGGTTCGCGGCGAAGATCGCGTGCAGGAGATCGCGCGCATGCTGGGCGGCGCCACGCGCAGCGAGGCCGGCCTGGCCCATGCGCAGGAACTGTTGGAAGGGGCGGCACGATGAACCACGAACTGGTGCTGGTCACCGGCATGAGCGGCGGCGGCAAGTCCATTGCCATGCACGCGCTGGAAGACGCCGGCTTCTTCTGCATCGACAACCTGCCGCCCGAGCTGCTGATGAACTTCCTGGCCCTGGAAGAGCAGCGCGAGCCGCGCCGGGTGGCGATTGCCGTGGACGTGCGCTCCAAGGGCTCGCTGCCGCACTTGCTGCCCCTGATCAAGCAACTGCGCAGCGAAGGCCATGCGGTGCGCTCGATTTTTCTCGACGCCAATACCGAGGCCCTGCTGCGCCGCTTCAGCGAGACGCGCCGCCCGCATCCGCTGCGCGACGTCAGTGCCGAGGAGCGCGCCCATGGCGCCGCCGACGATTCGCGCCTGCTGCTGGACGCCATCGAGATCGAACGCGAGCTGCTGGCCGCGCTGCGCGTCGAAAGCACGGTGATCGACACCAGCCTGCTGCGCCCGGCCCAGCTGCGCGGCTGGGTGCGAGACCTTGTGAGTGTGCGCGGCGGCTCGCTGACCCTGGTGTTCGAGAGCTTCGCCTTCAAGCACGGCGTGCCCTCGGATGCCGACTTTGTGTTTGATGTGCGCGTGCTGCCCAACCCCTATTACGTGCACGAATTGCGGGCGCTAACCGGTCGCGACGAGCCGGTGGCGCAATACCTCGATATGCAGCCCGAGGTCAGCTTGATGCGCAGCCAGATCGCCGCCTTCATGGACCAATGGCTGCCCGCCTTTGCGGCCGACCAGCGCAGCTATCTCACCGTCGCCATCGGCTGCACCGGCGGCCAGCACCGCTCGGTCTATCTGGTGGAACAGCTCACGCTGCAATTCGCGCACCGTGGTCAGGTGTTGAAGCGCCATCGTGAGCTGGATGCGCGCTAAATCTGCCCTGGCCCTGGCCCTGGCCCTGGCCCTGGCACTGGCACTGGCACTGGCACTGGCCTCCCTCCAGCCAGCTGGCGCCGCCGAGTTCAAGCTGGCCGTGATCCAGTTCGAACCCTGGGGCATGCGCAACCCGGACCCGCAGGCCAAAGAGAAGCTGATCGGCGTGGTGGTGGACCTGGCGCGTGAGTTCGAGCGGCGCAGCGGTCACACCGTGCATCTCACGCTGACGCCCTATATCCGCGTCGAGCAGGAGTTGGAGAGCGGCGAGACCGACTTTGCCATCATGGCCTGGGGTGATGCCCGTGCGCGCTATGCCAACAGGGGCCAGGCCTTCAAGCCACCGCTCGTTTTCGGTGCGCGCTTTCGCAAGGGCGCCGAGGTGGGCAGCTACGAGGAGCTGCGCAAGCTGAGCCTGGGCACCCCACGGGGCCTGAAGGTGGACCCGCGCTACGACATCGATCCCGAGATGCGCAAGGAATGGGTGCTGGACTACAGCACCGGTGTGCGCATGCTGGGCGCAGGGCGCAGCATCGATGGGGTGGTGGGCTCACTGTCCTCCATCGATTACGCCGCCGCCAAGCAAGGCGTGATGGACAAGTTTGGCGGCACCCTGGTTCTCAACACCACCGCGCTGGCCGTAGCCTTCTCCAAGAAGTCTCCCAAGATCGGCCTTGAGGCCGAGGTCAATGCGGTTTTCCGCGCCATCAGCGAGGAAGGGCTGGACCGCAAGATCTACGAGAAGTGGTTCTACGGTCGTTGATCAATCACTGTTCAGTCGCCTCGTGCGGTCAGCCGCACCAACTGGAAGTGCAGCTCCTTGCCCTTGATTTGGAAGGCCACCACCCGCTGATCCTTCTTGCTGCCCACCTTGAGCACCAGCCCATCGCGTCCGGGCTCGGCATCCTCGCAACCCAGCTGGCCGGGCGCGGGCTGGGGCGCCAGCTTGCCCGAGTTGTCGGCCCGGCACTCCAGCGCCTTGCCATAGGGTGCCAAGGCACGGCGGTAGAAGCCGGCCACTTCGTCCAGCGAGTCGCTGCTGCGGTACTGGGCCACGGCCAGATGCACCCCAAAAAGGCCGCCCCACAGACCCAGGGTGACGGCACCCTTGTCATCCTTGGTATCCCGTTGAACTTGGGCGCCAGGGTAGATCGGCAACCCCAGGTCCTTGGATGTGGCCTGCTCGCGCATCTCAATGCCGGCGCTGAAGCCGCCGTGGGGTTTGGCCTCCTGGGCTGCGGCGGTACCGGCCATCAAGGCCAGACAAAGCATCAGTGGCGATTTCATGAGGGGCTCCTGAAGATCTCGATGGCGCCACTGTAGGAATGCACCCTCACCCGCCCAAGCGGGATGCGACACAGTGCAGCAGGCAGGGCCTGAAACGGCTTAAAGCGCAGCTTTCAGGGCCCGCGCCAGATCCAGCGCCCCCGCATCGTCGCCATGCACGCACAGGGTCTGGGCCTGCACGGTCAAGAGGCTGCCGTCCAGCGTGGCAATGGGCTCCCCGCGCGCCAGGGCCAAGCCCTGCGCCACAGCTTGCGGGCCATGCAGCAGGGCACCGGGCCGGGTGCGCGGCGCCAAACTGCCATGGGGCAAGTAGGCACGATCGGCAAAGGCCTCGGCCTGGCTGCGCAGGCCGTGGCGCTGCGCCGCTCGCAACAGCTCGCTGCCGGCCAGGCCGACCAGCAACAGGTCCGCCCCGCAATGGCGCACGGCACGCGCCACGGCATCGGCCAGCTCGGGCTCGCGCGCGGCCTGGTTGTAGAGCGCGCCATGGGGCTTCACATGTTCGATGCGCAGTCCCATCTGCGCAGCCAAGGCCTGCAGGCCGGCGATCTGCACGATCAGATCGGCCTCAACATCGGCCGGCGCGCGCGCCATCTCGCGGCGACCAAAGCCGGCGCGATCCGGAAAGCTGGGGTGGGCGCCGGCCCGCACTCCATAGGTACGGCAGGCCGCCAGGGCGGCACGCTGGGTGGCGCCGTCGCCCGCATGCCAGCCGCAGGCAATGTTGGCGCGGTGCACCAGGGCCAACAGCTCAGCATCGGCCGCACCGCCCTCGCCCACATCGGCATTCAACTCAATCTGCATCGCCACTGCCACTGCTCCAACTCGCGCTCACGTTCCGCCAGGGCCTGCACGGCCTGCTCGCCCGTCACCGCACGCAAGCGCAGACCTTGTCCCGGTCTGGCCTGGGCCAGTTTCCATTGATCGGCCGCGATCACCATGCCCAGACGCGGATAGCCCCCGGTGGTCTGGGCATCGGCCTGCAAGACGATGGGCTGGCCTCCGGGCGGCAATTGAATCAGCCCGGGCCAGACCGCGTGCGAGTCCATCTCCAGCGGCTGGCGCAGGGCCAGGGTCTCGCCCATCAAGCGCGCGCCCATGCGATCGCTCTGCGGGTTCAAGGTCCATTCCTGCGCCAGCAGTGCCTGCGGCTCGCAAAGTTGCTCAAACTCGAGACCCGGCAGCACCCGCAGCTCGGGCGTCCAGGCCGCAGGACTCAGACCCCGCACGCCCTGCAGCGCTCGGGCAGCGCCCAGGGGCAGGCGATCACCAGCGCGCAACGCCCGCCCCTCCAGCCCACCCAGGCCGGCGCGCAGATCGGTGGCCACCGCGCCCAGTTGCGCCGGCAAGTCCACGCCGCCCGCCATGGCCAGCAGGCCGCAGCGACCCTGATATGCGCCGGGCCCCTGCACCCGCAAGACCTGACCCGCGCGCGCCGGCCAACGCCATTCGGTGCGCAGGGGTCGGTCGTCCAGGTGCAGCTCAAAGGCCGCGCCACAGAGCGCAAACCAGGTGTCGACTTCAAATCGCAGGTGCAGGGGCGCGGCAACAAGTTCAATGCCGGCCGCCCCGGGCGCATTGCCCAACAGGGCATTGGCGCGCCGCAAGGCAAAGGCATCCCAGGCACCGGCACGGGCCACCCCGAGGTGGCGCAGCCCTTGCCGCCCCAGATCCTGGACCGTGGTCAGCGCCGCAGCGCGCTCGATCACGACGCTCATTGCGGCACAAAGCGGATGCGATCACCCGGCTGCAACAGACAGGCCGGCTGGCGCTGCGGATCGAAGAGTCGCAGATCGGTGCGGCCGATCAACTGCCAGCCGCCAGGACTGGCGGCGGGATAGATGCCGGTCTGCGCCCCGCCAATGCCCAGCGAACCCGCCGGCACCCGCAGGCGCGGCTCGGCACGGCGCGGACAGTGCAGCTGCTGCGGCAGCCCTTCCAGATAGGCAAAGCCCGGCTGGAAGCCCAAGAAGGCCACCTCATAGGTCGGCGCGCTGTGCTGATCGACAAACGCCGCCACGCTCAAGCCGCAATGCGCGGCGGCCTCGGCCAGATCCGGCCCGGCATCGCCGCCGTAATGGACCGGGATCTGCAGTTCACGCGCCCCCATGGCCGCTGGCGTCGGGCAAAGCGCCCAGGCCTGCTGCAAGCGCGCCAGCACCTCAGCGCCGGCGTGGCGCAGCGGATCGAACTGCAAACCGAGGTTGTGCCGCCCGGGCACCACCTCCAGCCAAAGACCCTGACTGCGCAACTGCTCGGCCAAGGCCAACAGCCGCTGTTGCGCCCCGACCCCGAAATCAGCGTCCACGCCGGGCCCCAATTCCAGCAACGCGCAGCCTTCGCCGAGCAGCTGAAACCGGGGCATCTTGATCAACGCGCGCCCAGCACGCCGAAGGAGTAACCCAGGCTCAGGTTCACCATGGGGGTGGACTCCCCGCCCCGGCTGGCCCAGCGCCCCAAACCCAGACGAGCGCGCCAACGCTCTTGCGCGCCAAGCCCCTGCCATTGCAACCAGGCCTCACCCTGGGCAGCGGCACCGCTGCCCACCTGCACGCCGCCGCCACCGGCCGCGCCCACCAGGGCCTCCACGCCGGCGCGCAGGCTGCCGCCGGCGAAAGGCTGGGTCTTCCAGCCCAGGCCAAACAAGCCATAGGAATACGCACCGGCCCGGCCCCAGGCTGCACTGCCGGCCTGCGCCGTGCCATACCACTGGGTGTTGAAATCACGATGCATCTGCAAGCCCAAACCCGTGATGGCCTCGCGCTTGCCGTCCTTGAAAGGCATGCGCGGAAAGTGCGGCAGGCTCAAGGCCCAGGTCTGCTCGCGCACCCGGCCTTGCTCGTCCAGCCGCCCCAAGCCGCGCGGCTGATCCAGCGGAATGGCCAGCGACAGACGCAACTGGCGTGCCGAGTAATCTCCCCGCGCCTTCATCTGCGCGGCCAGCAGCTGCACCGAGGGGCCCCAGGGCGTGATCCAGCGCAAGGTCGGCCCGGCGCGCAGCAGCCAACCGCTGCCGGTATCCACCGCACCGCCACCGCCCAAGCCCGCCGAGAGTTGCAGGCCGGCGCGCAGGTTCTCGCTGCCCAGCGCAAAGTCCTGGCCGATATTGCCCAGGATCTCCATATAGCCATCGGCCCCGCCCTTGGCCGCACCGCTGGCCTCCAGGCCCCACCAGGAATCGGGCGCCACGTACTGGCGCAGTTCAGCGCCAGCCCGGCCCACGCCGCGCTTCAGGGGCTGACCGGTCCGGGTATGGCCGCTGCGCAAGCGCTCCACGCCGGCACTCAGCGCAATCTCATCAAAGCCCATGCCTTCACGCTCACCGCCGCGCCCCACGGCGCCGCTGCGGCTGGGCGAAAAAGCACTGAAGTCATTGGCCATGCCCAAGGTAAAGGCCAATTGGCTGTCGCGGATGGTGCCGCTGGGGAAATGCACGCGGCTCCAGCCCAGGCCGACATAGCCGCTTCGACCCACGCGGCTGCGCAGGCTGAGCTCGGGGCGCAGCATCAGCCCGCCTCCGCTGTTGACCTGGGGCGAGCTCACCCCGCCACCGGCCCCCACATAGAGGCTGGTGGCCAGGTGCAAGGGCCCGCCCAGATCCCAGCGACGCTGCACCTGCACACCCGCCGTGAAAAAGCCACCATAGGCGCCCCGCGCCGCGCCGAAGACCGCCGGGCCCAGGCCCCAGTCCTCGTTCACCGCGACCATATAGCTCAGGCCCGCCAGGGCCGTGCGCTCGCCACTGGGTAGACGCAGCGGGGTCCAGCTGGCCTCGATGGCGGCGGGTTGGTACTGCGGGCGCTCAGGCGACTCGGCCGGGGTTTGGGCCAGCACCGGTTGCATCAACAGGGCCGGGAACAGAAATCGCAGCACAGTCATCAAAGCATCTTCTTCAAAGGCGCGGGCATGCCAAAGGCGGCCCATTCATCGGGGGCCACCCAGCGGCCCTCGGGCAGGGGGCTGGGCGCGGCCGCCCACAGCAGGCGGCGCGGGTGCAGCACCCAATCGAAATGAGTCAGCGCATGGTCAATGCGCGGCAAGGGTTCGAGGGCCTGCGGCGGAAATTGCGAAAGCAGCTCGGCCTCGGACTCGAACAAGGGCAGGCTCCACAAGCCGGCCCAGACGCCAGTATCGGGGCGCTGCTGCAGCCACACCGCACCGTCGTGCTCGCGCTGCAGCATCAACCACCAGTTTTCGCGCCGCCCCCTGACCAGGCGCCGACTCTTGAGCGGCAACTCGGCTTGGCGCCCTTGCGCCTGCGCCTGGCACAAGGCCTGCACCGGGCACTCGCCACACCGCGGCTGCCGCGGCGTGCACAGCGTTGCACCCAGATCCATCAGGCCCTGCGTGTAGGCTGGCATGTCGCTCGCTTGTGCGGGAACCAGCGCATCGGCCAGCGCCCACAGCTCGCGCTGCGCGGGCGCGCGGGCCAGGTCCTGTTCAAAGGCCAGCAGGCGCGCCAGCACCCGCTTGACATTGCCGTCCAAGATAGAGAGCCGCTCGTCAAAACAGAAGGCCGCGATGGCCCGCGCCGTGCTGCGGCCGATCCCCGGCAGTTGCTCCAGCTCGGCCGCACGGCGCGGAAAGCCGCCGAGCGCCGCCACCGCCTGAGCGCAAGCATGCAGATTGCGCGCTCGTGAGTAGTAACCCAGCCCGGCCCAGAGCGCCAATACCTCGTCCAGCGGTGCGGCGGCCAAGTCCTGCACGCTGGCAAAGCGCTCCAGAAATCGCGCGTAATAGGCCTTGACCGTGGCCACCTGGGTCTGCTGCAGCATCACCTCGGAGAGCCAGATGCGATAAGGGTCGCGGCTGCCCGACCAGGGCAATGCATGGCGCCCATGCGCGCGCTGCCAGGACAGCAAGAGGGGAGAGAAATCCCGCTCCTGCGCCGAGCCGCTCCCAAGCAGGAGCGCGCCCCCCCGGGGGGCTGAGGCGGGACACAAAGGGTCCTTAGGACCGTTTGTGCCTGCCGAAGAGGCTGGGCTCTGCCCAGAGGCGGCCTGCAAGGTGGCGGAGCCGCTGTGCGGCGCAGACTGGGGGCTCCTTTCTTTCATGGCCGCTGGCACCGGGCACAGTAAAAGGTCGAGCGCTGGCCTTGCACCATGCGGCGCACTGCCTGCTGGCAGCGCGGGCAGGGCTGTCCCTCGCGGCCATAGACGGCCACCAGGCTTTGGTAGCGCCCGATGGCACCGAGGCTGCTGGAGAAATCGCGCAATGTGCTGCCGCCAGCATCCAAGGCAGCGGCCAGCACATTGCGCACGGCCGCCAGCAGGCGTTCACAGCGCACCAGACTGAGACGCGCCGCCGGGGTGCTGGGATGGATGCGCGCCTGCCACAGCGCCTCGCAGGCGTAGATATTGCCGGCGCCCACCACCACATCACCGCTCAGCAGGGCCTGTTTGATGGCTTGGCGACGCCCCTGGAAGCCAGCGCGCAGACGCGCGGCGCTCAGGCCTTCGTCAAAAGGTTCGGCACCCAAGCCGGCCAGCAGGCTGGCCGCAGGGGCGTGATCCAGGCTCTGCGACCAAACCACCGCACCGAAGCGCCGCGGATCGGTCAGGGTCAGGCAGCCCTGGCTGGTGTCGATGGCCAGATGCTGGTGCGGCCCCAGCGCTTGCGGCTCAGGGGTAAAGGCCAGCGATCCCGACATGCCCAGATGCAGCAACAGGCCTGCATCGGGGTGGCTCTCCTGGGCCAGCGGCAGCCAGATGTACTTGCCGCGCCGGCTGGCGTGGCCGACGCAGGCCCCCACCAAAGCCTGCGGCGCCAGGCCCAAGGGCCAGCGCAGCGGCTTGCCCAGACGCAGGGCCTGCAGGCGCGCGCCCACCAGGGCATCGGCAAAGCCCCTGCGGGTGATTTCGACTTCGGGCAACTCGGGCATGGGGCGGGAGTGTAGGAACCCTGGCCTGACCTCCGGCTCGCCCGCCAGGCAGGCGGCACAATCTGCGCGCCTCTCTGTCGAGCCCATCCAATGCCCCTGATCCGTCGCCTTGCCCCTCTGGTCCCACTGGCTGCCGCTCTGGCCCTGGCACTACCCGCCGCCGCGCAGACCCAGGCCCCCAGCTCGGACATGGACGCGCCGCTGTTCTACCAACTGCTGATGGGCGAGCTGCAGTTGCAGGCCGGTGAACCTGCGGTGGCCTTTCAGCTGCTGCTAGACGCCGCACGCCGCACGGCCGATGAAGCCCTGTTCCGGCGCGCTGCCGGCGTGGCGCTGCAGGCCCGCGACGGCCAAAGCGCTCTGCAAGCCTTGAAGGCCTGGCGCGCTGCCCACCCGCGCTCAATGGAAGCCATTCAGACCCAGTTGCAACTCCAGGGCGCCTTGGGCCGCGGCGAGGAGATGCCGGCGGGCATCCTGGATTGGCTGCAAGGCAGCACCGACGCCCCCTCTCGCATGCAGCAGTTGCAAGCCCTGCCCCGTCTGCTGCGCCAGGGCAATGCGATGGACAGCTTCGAGCCCGGCCTGGCACGCGAACGTGACAACGCCGCCAACCCGGCCGAACGTCGTGCGCTGGCGGCCTGCACCATCGCCCAACTGGCCCTGCTGGATCGCAACGGCGTTCTGGCCCTGAATCAATTGCGCCAGGCCCGCCAGTTGGACCCCCAGCAGGCGCTGCCGCATTGGCTGGCCCTGGACCTGTTGCGCCTGAACCCGGCCGCGGAAGACCTGCTGCTGCCGACGCCCGACCCGGCCTATCAGCTCGCCCATGCCCGTACCCTGGCACGCGACCAGCGCAGCGCCGAGGCCCTGGCGTTGTTCCAGCAACTGCAGAAGAGCCAGCCTGAGGAGCCCGCGCACTCGATGGCCATCGGCGCCCTGCTGCTGGACTTGCGCCGCCCGGCCGAAGCCGAAACCGCCCTGCGCCAGCACCTGAGCCAATTGGCGCAACAGCCAGCAGGCCCGGCGCGCGAATCGACCCATGCCGGCGCCCACCTGCTGTTGGCCCAGGCACTGGAGCAACAAAAGAACTTCAGCGGCGCCCAGGCCGCCCTGGATGCCGTGCAGGACGAACAGCGCGCCTTTGAGCTGGCCTACCGCCGCGCAGCCTTGCTGGCCCGCCAAGGGCAGCTAGAGCCCGCCCGCGCCATGGTGCGCGCGCTGCCCGGCGAGGGCCAGGACATCGCGCGCCGCCGCCTGCTGGCCGAGGCTCAAATCCTGCGCGACGCCGGCCAGTGGGCCAACTCGCACCAGATACTGCAACAAGCCCTGGCCGCCGAGCCCGACAACACCGATCTGCTCTATGAATCGGCCATGAGCGCCGAACGCCTCAAGCAGCACGATCAGATGGAGCAGTTGCTGCGCCGCGTGATAGAGCTCGACCCCCGCCACCACCATGCCCGCAATGCCCTGGGCTACTCGCTGGCGGACCGCAATCTGCGCCTGCCGGAGGCGCGCGAATTGCTGGAGGCTGCCATCGAACTCGGCGGCCACGAGCCGGCCCTGGTGGACAGCCTGGGCTGGCTGGCCTTTCGCGAGGGCCAGCTCGAAGAAGCCGAGCAACTGCTGCGACGCGCCCACCGCGCTCGGCCCGAAGTCGAGATCGGCGCCCACTTGGCCGAGGTGCTGTGGGCCCGCGGCCAGCAGGACGAGGCCCGCGCCCTGCTACAGCAGGCGGCAAGCCAAGACGCCGACAACGAGGTGCTGCGCGACACCCGCCGCCGCCTGGGCCTGAAGTGAGGCGCCTCGCCCTTTGGGCACTTGCCCTGCTGATGGCCGGCTGTGCCAGCCCGCCCCCGGCCCCGTCCAGCGGCTGGGCCGGCAAGCTCGGCTATCAGGTGGAGGCCAGCGCAGAGCGCCGCGCCCAGGCTGGCTCGGCCCTTTTCGAACTGCAAGGCGGCCCGGAGCGTGGGCAGATCCAACTCAACAGCCCGCTGGGCACCGCCCTGGCCCATGCGGCCTGGGGCACAGACGGCGTCTGGCTGGATGACGGCCAGGGCCGCCGCCGCTTTGCACACTTGGACGAGTTGGCCCAGGCACTCGGCGATGCCCTCCAGGGCCCGGCCCTGCCGCTGACCGCTCTGTTCGATTGGCTCGAAGGCCGCCCCCAGGCCGAGCACCCGCACCAAGCCGGCCCAGACGGCTTTGAGCAACTGGGCTGGAAGGTCCAGCGCCAAGAACAGACACTGACCCTGAGTCGTCCCGCCCAAGGCGGCCAGGGCGCCATTCGATTGCGCATCCTGCTCACCCCTGCCCCATGAAGGCTCTGTACGACCTGCCGGCCCCGGCCAAACTCAATCTCTTCCTGCATGTGGTGGGAAAGCGAGCCGACGGCTACCACCTGCTCGAATCCCTGTTCGTGCCCATTGATTGGGCCGACACCCTGCACCTGGAAGTACGTAGCGATGGCCAGCTGCAGCGCCACGATCTCAGCCCGCAAGCCGGAGAACTGCCCGCCGACGATCTGTGCCTGCGCGCCGCCCGCGCCCTGCAGAGTGCCAGCGGCTGCACGCTGGGCGCGGACATCCATCTACTCAAAACCCTGCCCTCGGGCGCCGGCATGGGCGGCGGCTCCTCAGATGCCGCCACGGTGCTGATCGGTTTGAACCGGCTGTGGGGTTTGAACTGGCGCCGTCCGCAGCTGATGGCGCTGGGGCTGAGCCTGGGAGCCGACATCCCTTTCTTTCTGGGCCGCGGCCCGGCTTTCGTTGAAGGCATTGGCGAGATCCTGACCCCGGTGACCCTGCCCAGCCTGCGTCTGGCGGTCATCAAACCGCCCCAGAGCCTGCCGACCAAAGCAATTTTTTCAAGTCCGCTCTTGCAGACCTCAAAAACCCAGGCTATAGTCGCGGGCTTCGCAGCAAGCACTTGGCGGCAAGCAAAAAACGATCTGGAGATGAGCGCGAGCGCTCAGTGTCCAGAAGTTGAGCAAGCTATCAAGAAGCTCAGCAGCCGATTCGGCGTCAGCCGGATGACAGGCTCGGGCAGCGCGGTGTTTGCGGAGATTGGCAGTGAGGATCGACCCATGGCGACCAAGCTCGAAGACTTCGGCATCGAAGTACCAGAGCAGTGGGTTGGTAGGATCTGTCGCAGTCTGGAAGCCCTGCCCCTGGCAGATTGGCTGGAAGACTGAAGGTTTCAAGGGTCTCGGCGTCAGTCGAGGTCCTGTGTAGGGGAGTCGCCAAGTTGGTTAAGGCATCGGATTTTGATTCCGACATGCGAGGGTTCGAGTCCTTCCTCCCCTGCCAAATTTTTCTGACCTAGCGATCAAGCTGCCACAAACAGCCGCCGTAACCGCTGCCGCATAAGGAACGCCCCGTGCTCAACAACACCGTGCTGTTCACCGGCAACGCCAATCCGGCGCTGTCGCAGGAAATCGCCACCCATCTCGGCGCCGAACTCGGCCGCGCGGCCATCGGTCGCTTCTCCGATGGAGAGGTGTCGGTCGAAATTCAGCAAAACGTCCGTGCCCGCGATGTCTTCGTCATTCAGCCCACCTGCGCGCCGACGAACGACAACCTGATGGAATTGATGGTGATGACCGATGCGTTGAAGCGCGCCAGCGCGCGCCGCATCACCGCCGTCATCCCCTACTTCGGCTACGCCCGCCAGGACCGTCGCCCGCGCTCCACCCGCGTGCCCATCACCGCCAAGGTGGTGGCCAATCTGCTGGAAACCGTGGGCATCGAGCGCGTGCTGACCATGGATCTGCACGCTGACCAGATCCAGGGCTTTTTCGACATCCCGGTCGACAACATCTACGCCAGCCCGGTGCTGCTCTCCGATCTGAAGAGCAAGAACTATCCGGACCTGGTGGTGGTGAGCCCCGACGTGGGCGGCGTGGTGCGCGCTCGCGCGCTGGCCAAGCAGCTGGGTTGTGACCTGGCCATCATCGACAAGCGCCGCGCGGCCGCCAATGTGTCCGAAGTGATGCATGTGATCGGCGAGATCGAGGGCCGCAACTGCGTGATCATGGACGACATGATCGACACCGCCGGCACCCTGGTGAAGGCCGCGGAAGTGCTGAAGGATCGTGGCGCCAAGCGTGTGTACGCCTACTGCACCCACCCCATCCTGAGCGGCCCGGCGATCGAGCGCATCTCCAACTCGCATCTGGACGAGGCGGTGATCACCAACACCATTCCGCTGACGGCCGCGGCCAAGGCCTGCGGCAAGATCCGCCAGCTGTCGGTGGCCTTCCTGTTCGCCGAGACCATTCGTCGCATCAGCGACGGCGAGTCCGTCACCTCGCTGTTTAGCGAGCAGAACAACAACTTCTGAAGAATCCGACGCTGCAAGGCGTCATCCCTTGGGGCCGCTCTCAGCGGCCCTTTTTGCAAAACGGGGCCTTGGTCGCGAGGCACCGACTCACTGGAGTGAACCATGAAATTCGTCGCTTTTGAGCGCAAGCTGCAAGGCACTGGTGCGAGCCGCCGCCTGCGTATCTCGGGCAAGGTCCCCGGCATCGTCTTCGGCGCCGGCGAGCCCACCATGATCGAACTGGATCACAACGCGCTGTACTTCGCGTTGAAAAAGGAAGCCTTCCACAGCTCCATCCTCGACATGGAACTGAACGGCCAAGACTCCAAGGTGCTGCTGCGCGCTGTGCAGTACCACCCCTTCAAGCCGCAAGTCCTGCACGTGGACTTCCAGCGCGTGGACAACACCACCAAGATCACCAAGAAGGTGCCCCTGCACTTCATCGGTGAAGCCGAGTCGGTGGCCGTCAAGACCGACAAGTGCACGGTCAGCCACATCGTCACCGAACTGGAAATCACCTGCGTCGCCGTGGAACTGCCCGAGTTCATCGAGGTGGACCTGAGCGGCCTGACCAAGGGTCACAGCGTGCACGTGAACGACATCAAGCTGCCCGCCGGCGTGAAGGTCGTGACCCACGGCAAGCCGAACCCGGTGATCGCCACCCCGGTCGAGCCCAAGGTCGAAGAGATCGTGGTTGCCGCCGCTCCGGCCGCTGCACCCGCCAAGGGCAAGGGCAAGGGCAAGAAGTAATTCTTCCCCCGCCGTTGCGCTCAAAGCCCCGCCTTAGCGGGGCTTTTTCATTTCCGCCCGCCTTGGCGGGGCTTTTTCATTGCAGCCCGCCTTGGCGCGGAGCTTTCAATTCAAGCCCGATTTGGCGAGCCTTTGTCGCTTCAGCCCTCCATCAGCTTCGCAATCTCTCGCACCGGCGCACTCCCAAAGCTGAGGAATTGCTCGTGGAAAGCCTTGAGCGCGAAGCCAGGGCGGGCTTGCAGGCGCTCTCGCAGCGCCCAAATTTCGCTATAGCCACTGAAGTAGCTGGTCAGCTGCACCGACGTGAGCTGCACGCGGCGCCACTTTTCACGCGCCTCGCGCTCGGTCTGGAAGGCCTGACGCTGCAACAGATCGAGGGCGCCCGCCTCGTCCAACCCCAGCACATGCACGCGGTAGTCCAACAGCGTGTTGGTGATGGTGCGCAGATGCCATTTGCCGTACATCAGCGCCATCTCAGGCGAGGCCTGATAGCCCGAGTCCATCATCATGCGCTCGGCATAAACAGCCCAGCCCTCGACCATCGCGCCATTGCCAAACAGGCTCTTGACCAAGGAGGGCGAACGGTTGGCATAGACCAACTGGGTGTAGTGCCCCGGAATGGCCTCGTGAATGTTGAGGATCTGCAGGATCCAGTGGTTGTACTCACGCAGGCTGCTCTGCGCCTCGGCCTCACTCAGGCCATCCAGGGGCGTGACGTTGTAATAGGTCGCACCCTGCGGCCGGTAGGGGCCCGGGGCTTCGATGCCGGCGCCGGCCACGCCGCGCTGATAGACCGGGGTCTCGCGCACCACCAGAGGTTTGTCGGCATCCAGGCTCAACAAGTCCTTCTGGCGGATCCAGGCCTCCAGCTCAGGGATCTGCGCGCGAATCGCGGGAACGAAGTCATCGCGCGCCACATGGCGGCTGCTGAGCCGGTCGATCACCGCGCCGATGCGGGCGAAACGATCCTCCGGCTGCGGCGCTGCGCCCATCCACTGCGGCCATTGGCCCCGGGCCAGTTCGTCCATCTGCGCCAGCACCGCTTCGCGCCGCTGCAGGGCCTGCTCATAGAGCGCATGGGCGCTGTGCGCCGATTGAATCTCATGGCCAAACTTGGCCTCGTACAGCTCGGCCCCGAGGCGGAAGCTGCGGAAGTTGCCGGCCTTCAACAAATTCTGCAGCTGGGCCTCGTAAGTTCGCAAAGCCTGATGGGCGCGCCCCAAGGCTGATGAGAGTCCGGCATGCTTTCCCTGGGCCCGCAGCTGCAGCTCATCGAAAACCGCGCGCACGCCGGGGGCCTGCTGCAAGGCCAATTCCGTGTGCTCGCGCGTCACCGTCCCCAGTGCGGCGGCCGCAGCGCGGTAATAGGCCGGCACCTGACGCAGGCGCGTCACGGCGTCGTCCACGCGCTTCGACCAAGGGGCGTAGTCGGTGTTCAGGATCAGGTCCAAGGCACCCGCCACGTTGTAGTCGGCGGGGTTCCAGCGGAACTCTTGCAGCACCTGCAGCTGCCAAATTTCGGCGGCCACCCGCGAGCGCAGCAGGGCCAGATCGGTGCGCTCGGCCGCTGCGAGATGGGCCGCATCCATGACGTCGAAACGCCGCTGCCACTGCTGCATGAAGCGCAGCCGGCGCTGGCGCCAGCCCGCATCGGGAGCGGGCAGGCGCGCGGCAAACTCGAAGCGACCGGCCCACAACGCCGCCGTGGGGTCCAGCCGCCACAGGCCTTCGATGAAGCGCTGGCTCAGAGCCATCAGGGGGGTTGTCGCAGGCCGGGTAAAGCCTGGGGCACTCAGGGGCAGGAGACTGGCGGCCAGCAGCAACTGGCGTCGGGAGGGTGTGGGCAGGTGCATCCCGCCAGCATACTGACCCAATCCAAGCTCAGTCCGGACTGACCGTCAGCCGCCGCGCGCGCTCCACATAGCTCGACGTGATGGCTGCGGCTGCATTCGGGCAGGGGCCAGCCGCGGCACTGCAGGCCACGACGCTCAGCTCGTAGACTTTTTTCTCGACCGCGAGCAGGGTCGCTGGGTCCTGGCCCTCCCGGAAAGGACCGTGCAAGCTGCAACTGACCGTGACCCAGACACCGTGGTCAGCCCGCAGGTCCAGATCCTGCGTCTTGCCACCAGCGCAACCGACCCAAGTGCCGCGCAGCAACTGATAAAGCCCCCAGTCGACGCCGGCGCGCATCGCAGCCTGCGCGCGCGCCGCCCTCACCTCTTGGGCGATGCCCTGCTGGGCCCCGCTGGACAAGCGCACCACGGCAGCCGCCAGCAACGCCAGCAGCACCAGCACCACCACGGCCGCCAGCGCGCCAAATCCGGACTGGGTGCGCGGCGTCATGGGATGTTGCTCACCATGCTAGAGAACTGCAGACCCACCCGTTCGTCTTGACGGCTCAACTCCAAGCGCAGATTCATCAGCCCATGCTCGGTCAGGGCGTTGGCGTCGTACCTGAAACTGCAGGCCGCCACCTTGGTGGCCAGCACCTCGCCGCCAGCGGCCGGGCAACTGCTGGGGTAGCTGCTGCTGAAGGGACTGACCCGCCGGTACAAGGTGCCGGTGCCCTCGCCATTGCTGAGCCCGGCGCCCACGCAGTTGTAGAAGACGGACTGCTCGCCACTGGCCACCACCAGAAAACGCCCGCCCGCATAGCCGAGCGGAAACTGCTGGGCATTGATGCTCAGGCGCAGCGTCCCGGTGGCCGGCACGCTGCTGCCCGTGATGGCACTGCGATTGCTGCCGGCGTAGACCTCGTCACCGTTCTGATTGCCCACGACCACGAAGTCGCCCACCGCAAAGCGGCCATTGAGCGGCCCGAACACATCGAAGGCCGAGGTCGAGGTGCTGGTATCCAGCACCGCGGCGCTGGCGTCATTGGGGTCCACATCCATGCGATAGCGCCCGCCGCCGATGCTGGGCACCAGCTCAAAGCATTGGTCGCTGGGCGTCCGGACCGAATTGGGCACCGACGCGCGCACATCGCGCTGCATGGCCTGCAGCGCCCCTTGCGCCGCGCCCTGCATTTCACTGCGCACGCGCTGGTCGACAAAGCTCTGCACAGCAGGCCGCACAAACACCGTCAAGCTGGCCGCCAGCACGCCGATGATCAAGATCACCAGGATCAGCTCCACCAGCGTGAAGCCACGATTCTGAGAAGCCGCCCTCATGGCCCGGCGTAGTCGGTGCGCCAACCGACCAGGCTGAGCGTGTCCGTGCCACGGCTGGCCGTGACCTCAACACGCAATGCGTTGTTGACACCCGAAAGGGTCTGGGCCGAGACCGCTACGGCCAGGTTGTAGCTCGACAGGCTGGCCACCGCGCCACCACCCACCTCACAGGGCGCCGCGCTGTAGCCGTTGTAGTCCCGCACATCATCAAAGTTGGCTCGACAAGTGCCGCCGGTGCCTGCGCCCACCTTGTAGGGCTTGCTCAACGCCTCTTCCAGAAGGCCTTCGGCCAAGGCCAGTAGCTGCCGATTCACCAACGGGTCGGCCGAGGCGCGTGCCGTCTGCTGAAAGGCCATCAGCACCCCTGCCAATCCGACACCCAGGATGACGATGGCCAGGATCATCTCAACGAGGGTGAAGCCACGCTGACGCTCACTCCACATGGCCACTCTGCCCGTAAACCAGCAAATCACTCATGCCGCTGGCCGAGATCACGAAATTACTGACCTGGGCGCCCGCAGCATCCTGACTGACGCGCCCATTGGGCTGGAAGTACAGGGTGGCGGCCGGCGTCGCCGTCACCGTGTTGCCCACCGCCTGCGCCACTTGAGCCAGGCCGTCCGGGCCGGTCAGTGGGTTGCCACAGGCGGTGGCATCGGGCGCCTGGGCCACCTCCAAGGCCAGCTCACCCGAGCTGCTCAGGCTGGCGCACACCAGGCGGCGGTGGCCAACGGCCGTGGCCGCCGCCAGGCGCAACCCGGCCGCCGCCTGCTCGCGCCAGGCATCGATGCGCAGCTCACCCAGGCCGCTAAGGCGCGGCAGCACGGCCACCGCCAACACGCCCACCAGCAGCAGCACCGCCACCAGCTCGATCAGCGTGAAGCCCCGGCGATCAATAAAGCTGGCGTTCATGGATGCGCTTCTGGCTTTCCGCATTGATCAGCCCAAAACTGGCGCGAGCACTCGGGTCGCTGGCCCAGGCGCTGGCGCAGCTGCCAAAGCGCGAGCGAAGCCAGGGCATCTTGGCGCCGGTCGTACTCGGGTGAACCGAAAGACAGGCGCTGTCAGCACTGGTTTCACCCAGATTGATCGCCACCGCCATCGAGCCCACGCTCTTTGGATTGGTGGCTCCCAGGGTCAAAGTGGCACGCCCAGCCACAAAACTCCCCAGACTCACAGAATTGGTCCAAACTGCCGTATCGCCCTTTCCGTTTACGCGACCCGAAAGCGCCACCGATGGTGCCGCGAGGACGGTGCAACTATCTGCCGTTGCCAGTACCCAACTCGAACCGCTCCAAGTTTCCAGGCGGAGCGGCAGGCCCAGCGAAGATCCAGCCGACCCGATGCGGCTCTCGATACGCATGCGCCCACTTTGAATCTGCAGGCTGGGTTCGGTGCCAGTGCCAGCGCTTGAGCTCACACCGCCGCTGATGTCCTCCGCAGCCCTCAGTGCCAAGGTCAAAGGACCGCTCTCCTTAGCGGAAAAGTCGTACTGCAAGGTCGTCGCCAAGGGACGGCTGGCAGTGGCCACTCCGGCCACAAAACGACTCGCCGCCCAGGTGCTGGGGCTGAAGCTGCCCAAGCCCGAAGCACTGACCTCAGAGAAGCGAATCGCCTGCGCGAAGTTGGGCGAGGTGTTACTGCTGCCGTCGTAGTTCTGGGTGGCTGCGTTTTGCGCATTGCGTGCCGTGACGGTCACGGTCTGCAATGGTTGCCCGGCATAGCTGTAGGCGCCGCATGCGGGAGTAACCTGCACTCGGAAGTGGTGCGGACGGAAAGGACCGATGGCGCCCGCCGCTGTGTTGCCGCTGGGGTTGCCCCCCGCGCCAAGATAGCTGCCACTGGTCAATTGGGCTGTAAGTGCCAAGGTACCGACTTCGCTCCAGGCCAAGCCTGTGGGGTTGGCCACTCCCGCACTGAAGCTGCCGACCGTTCCAGAGAAAGCGCCGTTCACCGCCCCCGTACCCGTCGGACTGATGCGGGTGTGGCTAAGGCTCACCCCCTCGGCTGTCAGTTCTTGACCAAAGTTAGGCACGACGGCGCCGCTGGCATTGCGCGCGCTGATGCGCAGGCCGAATCCGACACCCGCTGTCAGACTGCCCGCCGGCAGGTTGCTGAATTCGAAATCCTGAGGCGCCACCACCGCCTCGGTGCTGCCGCTCATCACCAACCCGGCATCGGCACCGCTACCGGTGTAACTGGCGCTCAGCCCGATTCGGCCCACATCGGCATAGCGCAAGCTCGTGCTGGCCTGCCCGGACGCATTGAACGCCAAGCTGCGGCTGACGCTGCCGCAACTGGCGCTGCTGGCGCCGGCCACACGGCTGGCCGCCCCACCCAGGGTCACCGGCAGGGTTCCCGTGCCGGGATTCACATAGCTGCAGCCCAGCGTCACCGTCTTACTGGTATTGACGAAAGCGGGTGTGCAGGAGGGGCTGTTGTCGCTCTGTTTGACCGCGGCCACAGTGAGTGTCTGAGCGGTGTCCGACACATGATGGGGCGCCGAAAGCAAAAAGCCCGCCGCACTGGCGCTGAACACACAACTGGTACTACCGCCCAGCAAACAAGTGGCAGCCGACGTGGCGCTCGGGGAACTGCTGGCCACTGACAGGGTGCTGCTGCCCACCACCGGCAATTGGCCTTGCAGGGTCACGCTGCTGCTGCCGGCGGCGATGCTGAAGCTGGCGCCCGTTGGCCACAGCCAAGCTCCATTGCTGCTGGCCAGACTGCCAGAGACGCCCCCGGTGTAATAGGTTGTGCAGGCCGCATCGGCACAGGCGCGCACCGTGAAGGTGGCCGGGGCGCAGGTCACTCCCGTGTTGCTGCTGGCTTCAATTTGCAGGTGATGAGGGCCGGTGGGCGCAGTGTCGTAGCAGATTTCAGTGGCCACTTGGTCGATATAGGCGGTTTCGGGACCGCCACCACTTTTGTCGGCTGCGATTACCGCACCGAATCCCGAATGATTGATATCAGCAACAGTGAGGCTGACGCCCCATGCCGACGGCGGGCCGTAATAGACGATCCATCCATCGGAAGTCGGCCAGTAGAAATTCGACGCGCCATTGGACCCACTGGTCTGAATCACACCTGCCTTGGCCAAGCGAATTTCGCCATCGAAGATGGTGTTGCTATCGGAAGCTGAGCGCTCCACCCATACCTTAACTTCCGTGAGGGTCGCCCCAGCCGGAATGGCATGCCCAAAGTTCTGGCACACCAAATAGTGCGAATCGTTGGTCCCGGGCA
Organism: Inhella inkyongensis; assembly: GCF_005952805.1. GTDB lineage: Bacteria > Pseudomonadota > Gammaproteobacteria > Burkholderiales > Burkholderiaceae_C > Inhella > Inhella inkyongensis. The sequence goes on along the minus strand of NZ_CP040709.1, from coordinate 1,070,976 downwards.
GCGTGACATCCGCCCAAGAGTTGTTGCTGGAAACGGCTCGACTGGCGTTGTTCCAAGCGCGGTTTCCACGGCCGGACTGACTGGCACAACTGCCCGCCGCCTTGAACACGCACACGTTGGCCGCCCACGCGCCTGTATTTGGCAGGAGGGAAGTCAGCACTCCCAACAACCAACATTGGCGCGCCAGCCCAGTCAAGCATCTAGCCGCGTCGTACACCTTCACAATCGACCGCCCCGTTGTCGACGAGGCTGGCTAGAACTCAGTTGCCAGCTGTGACGGCGGCAAACCCCACCGCGCTGGCACTTCCATCACTCGGTGCGACGGAGCACTGGAAATCGTTGCCATTTCCCGCGGCAGGTGCCGCACCAGAGGCCGCAACCGTGTAACCACTCGGCACACCGCCCTGAAGAACATCGCCGGTGCTCGCACACGAAGAAACCGTGCGGCACTTCTTGGCATTGGCGCCCGCCGTGCTGTGGTTCGTGACCGAGCAGCCCGCGTAATTGACTGTCATGGCCGAGCCGGCTGCGCCGGCGACCCCTTGGACCGCGGCATTGCGTGCGTCAGAGCCCAAGTCAACAAACTTCGGCAACGCCGTCGCCGCCAGGATGCCCAGGATCACGATCACCACGATCAGCTCAATGATGGTGAAGCCGGACTGCAGATTCGATTTGCGCATGGTTCTCTCCAGTAAAAAAGCTAGCAACGATCCAACACATCTTCGACGACAGCGGCGCCGGACTTGAGGTCCCAGCGCAGCAGAAACTGGCATTCGGTCACACCTTGAAGGCTCAATAACAGGCCATGCGGCCCCTGGGCCTGCCATAGCCACTGGGTGCCAGGGCCCTGATGCTGCGTCAGTCCGGCCGCCGCCGCAATGGCCAGCAAACGACGGTCGCCCTCAAAGTCGGGTAATTCCCTGGCCTGCGGCCGCGCCTTGCCGTCGGCGCCCACGCGTTGAGCGCCCGCCAGCGCCTGGCGCAGACAGGCCCAATCTGCGGCATCGGGGCAACGCCACTGCAACAACATGGCATTGCTGCGTACGGCCTCCACGCCCAGGCGCAGTTGCACACGCCGGGCCTCGGTGATGACGTCTTGCAGGCGGGTCAGCAACACCGCCGCCAGCACAGCGATGATCACCATGAGTACCCCCCACTCCAGTTGCACCGCACCGCGCCGCTCCTTCATCGCTTGAAGGAGACCCGGCCCAGGTCCCAGATCGGCAGGAACACACCGAGCGCCAGGATCAGCACCAAGACGCCCAGGAATACGATCAAGATCGGTTCGATCTGCTGGCCAAGGGTCTTGAGTTCGTACTCGACATCGCTGCTGTAGAGGTCCGCCACCTCTTGCATCAGCTCGTCGACCGCGCCGGTCTCCTCGCCCACCGCAATCATTTGCAGCACCACGGGCGTGAACACTTCGGTCGCAACCGCCGCGCGCAGCAGGGACTCACCCCGCTCAATCGCGCCGCGCATGCCCTCGATCTTCTGGGCGATGTGCTGGTTCTCGGCCGTTTGCGCCACCACCGTCAGGGCTTGTTCCACGGGCACCCCGCTGCGCAGGGCCAGCGCCAGGCTGCGTGCAAAACGGGCCAACTGGGCCTTCAGCACGATCTGGCCCGCGATGGGCAGGCGCAGCTTGAAGCGGTCCCAGGCCAGGCGACCGGACTCCGTACCGATCCAACGCTTCAGCGCAAAGGTCCCTGCCCCCGCCGCCAGCACCAGTGCCCAGCCGTAGTCCAGCGTGAAGCGCGAGGTCGCCAGCAAAGCCCGTGTGGCCCAGGGCAACTCAGCCCCCAGCTTTGCGAATACGCCGGCGAAGGCCGGGATCACCATCACATTGATGACGCCAATGGCCGCCACCATGGCGGCCATGACGAAGAGGGGGTAGCGCAGGGCCGACTTGACCTGCTTGCCCATCAGCATCTCGAATTCTTGGTGGTGGAAGAGGCGCAAGAAGACCTCATCCAAGCGCCCGGTCATTTCACCCACGCGCACCATGGCGATGAAGAAGTGATCGAACACATGGCTTTGCTGCGCAAAGCAGCGGCTCAGTTCGATACCCGACTCCAGGCTCTGCCGCACCGCCGTCAAGGTTTCCTTCATGCGCTCGCTGGTAGCCGACTCGGTCAGCCCCGCCAGCGCACGCAAGATGGGCACACCCGAACGCAGCAGGGTGTGCAGCTGGCGCGTGAACATCAACATGTCCACCGGCTGGATGCCGCGGCGCAGCCAGGCCTGCAGGCGTTCCATCAGCGGCGGCCCGCTTGCGCCGCCCGCAGCGCCCTGGACCGAGAGCACCGTGATGCCCTGAACTCGCAACTGATCGGCCACTGCACCGGCGCTGGCCGCTTCCAGTTCGCCGCTCACACGGCCCTGGGCGCTGCGTCCGGTGTAAGCGAAGCGGGGCATTAGCAGGCTCCGCGCCGGGCCGCCCCAAACGGAGCGCGCCCCCTTGGGGGGGTGAGGTCGGCCGCCAAAAGCCCAATGGGCTGTTGGCGCCTACCGAACGGCTGGGCCCCCGGCCCAGCGCGGCCTGCAAGGTGGCGACCAGCGGGAGACTGGGGGCTCATGTTCAGTCCTCGTCCACAGCCGTGGAAACACGCAGCGCCTCTTCAAGCGTGGTGCGGCCGGCGCGCACGAGGCGCATGGCGTCGTGGCGCAGTGTGTTGCCTTTCATCTGCGCGCGGCCGGCACGCGCAAAGCCCTCGTTGTCGCCGCGGTTGAGCAGATTGATCAACTCCGGGTCCATCTCCACGAACTCGTACACCCCCGTGCGGCCGGAATAGCCGGTGTCGCTGCAGTGCACGCAGCCACGGCCCTTCTTGAGGGTGGCGCCCTCCAGGCTCTCGCCGTTGGAATCGAACCAGGCGCGCTCCTGAGGTGTTGGTGCATGGGGTTCGGCACAGTGCGTGCACAGGGTTCGCAACAGCCGCTGCGCCAGCACCAGGTGCAGCGACAGCGCCACCATATAGCGCGGCACCCCCATGTCCAGCAGGCGGATGGGCGTGGAGACGGCGTCGTTGGTGTGCAGGGTGGAGAGCACCAGGTGGCCAGTCATGGCGGCGCGCAGGCCCACCTCGGCCGTCACCTGGTCGCGCATCTCGCCCACCAGCACGACGTCGGGGTCCTGACGCAAGGCGGCGCGCAGCACGCGCTCGAAGCTCAGATCGATCTTCTCGTGCACCTGCACCTGATTCAGGCCCGGCAGGCGGTACTCGACCGGGTCTTCCACCGTGATGATCTTGCGCTCGGCGCTATTGAGCGCATTAAGCGCCGCGTAGAGCGTGGTGGTCTTGCCGCTACCTGTCGGACCGGTCACCAGGAACATGCCGCTGGGCCGCGCAATGGCGCGCTCAATCGCCGCCGCCACATGGGGCGGCAAGCCCAAGCCCTCCAGGCGCAGCAAGCCGGTGCTTTGGTTCAGCAGACGCATCACCACCGATTCGCCGTGCTGGGTCGGCATGGTGGAAATGCGCACATCCACGCTGGAGGCTCGCAGCTTCACATGGAAACGGCCATCCTGCGGCAGGCGGCGCTCGCTGATGTCCAGCCCGCTCATGAGCTTGAGGCGCAGCGCCACAGCGCTGGAAATCTTGGCGTCGGCCTCGGTCTGGATCTGCAGCACGCCGTCGATGCGAAAGCGGATGCGCAGGCTTTTCTCTTGCGGCTCGATGTGAATGTCACTGGCGCGCTTGCGCAGGGCTTCCTCAAACACCGACTGCAACAGGCGCACCACCGGGGCGTCCTCGGCGCCGGCCGAGCCCAGCCCCAGCAGCTCGCCGAGCTCGTCCTCCACCGCGCCCATCTCGGTGGTCAGCTCCTTGGCCAGGCCTGCAATGTCCTCGCCCAGGGTGTAGCTGCGGTCGATCAAGGCCAGCAACTGGCTCTCGGCCACGGCCACCAACTGCACATCCTTTTTGACGATGCGCGCAATCTCGTCAAAGGCCGCGATATCGGTGGGGTCGGCCATAGCCACGCGCGCGCCCAGGGCGTCACTTTCCAACACCATGGCGCGCATGCGGCGCGCCTGGCCTTCGGGCAGGGCGCGCACGGCCTCGGGGCGCACCACGGTGTCGGCCAGATCCTGGAACGGCACGCGCAACTGACGCGCCACGGTCTTGGCGATCTGGGCCTCAGTGACCCAGCCGTTGTCCACAAAAATGCGGCCCAGCTTGCGCCCGGTGGCCTTCTGCAGGGCCAAGGCTTCCTGCAGCTGAGCCGACTGGATCAGCCCCTCCTGCGCAAGCAGGTCACCCAGGCGAATGCGCTGCGGCGCCGGTGAGTTCATGGCTGCTTGCGTTCCGGCGTCGGCGGCTCAGGCAACTTGGGCGCGCTCAGCTCGGCCGGCCAGCGTCCATCGGCCGGGATGACTGTGGGCTTGATCAGGATCACGAGCTCGCGTTTGCGATTGACCTTGCTCTTCTGCCCAAACAAATTACCCACCACCGGCAGGCCGGAAAGCCCTGGCAGGCCGCTGCGGTCGTCGCGCAGTTCCTGGGTCATCAGGCCGCCAATGGCCACGATCTGGCCATCGCCCACACGCACGATGGAATCGGTTTCGTTGATGGACGCTGTAGCCAGCGGCAGGCGGAAATTGCCCAAGGTGCCCAGATTGAGAATCTTCTCGCGCTCGGTCACCAAGCTGATGGACGGGTGCACATGCAGCATCACCTGCCCATTGGGGTCGATCTGCGGCGTCACATCCAGCACGATGCCGGAGAAGAAGGGCGTGAGCTGCAGAGTCGGCACATTGCTATTGCTGGTGCTGCCGTTGGTGTTGGTGGTGCTGCTGTTGTTGTTGCTGATGCCGGTCACATAGAGCTCGTCCGAGCCCACCTTCAAGAGCGCCTTCTGGTTGTTCAGCGTGGCGATGCGGGGACTGGACAGCACATGCACATCGCCCTGGCTCTCCAGGAAGTTCAACATGGCGGCAAAGTTGGTCGCCTGAAAGGCCAGGCCATAAAAGCCCCGACCCAAAGGATTCAGATCGATGGTCGAACCCGGCGTGACCACCACATTGCTGCCGTCCGTGAGGCTGCCCCCCGGGCGAATCAGACCGCCGGGCTGACCCACGCCGATGCTGAGCTGCCCGCCGCGCGCACCGTTCAGCACCTGGCCGAAGGCGCCCCAATTGATGCCGGTCTTGGCATCGTCGCTGAGGCTCACTTCCAGGATCTTGGCCTCCAGCATCACCTGGCGCTCGATGCTGACCTGGATGGCCTGCAGGTATTGCTCCACCTGCACCAGTTCGGGGCCGGGTGCGCGCACCACGATCACGCCAGCCGAAGGGTTGAGCACCAGCGAGCGCCCACCGCCCTGCCCCACCAGCAGGGTCAAGGATTCGCGCACTTCGCTCCAGAAGTTGGCGTCCGAGGTGGTGCGCACCTGGGCGGACTCGAAGCTGCGCAGCTGACTGCTGCCGGAACCACTGCTGCCGCTGTTGCCCGTCCCGGTGTTGTTCCCCGAGCCGCCAGAGCCCTGGTTGCTGCCGCCTACCGCCAACGCGCTGGTTGAGACCCGTGTGTCGCTCTCGCCCTGGCGCCGGCCGGGCAGGTAGTTGATGCGAAAGATGCGCGTCTGCACCGCGTTGGAATAGACGTAGACCTTGTCGCCCGCCAGCTTGTAGTCGTAGCCGTAGAGCTCCTTGATGGCATCGAGCGCCTCGATCACCGTGGTCTGGCGCAGATTCAGGCTGATCTTGCCGTTGACCTCGGGCCCCACCAACACCTGGTAGGGCGAGCCCTGGGCGATCTGCAAAAAGACCTGGGCCGCCGGTGCATCCACCAAGGCGATGTCGAAGCGATCCAACTGCGGCAGCACACTGGGATTGGCGCTGCGCGGCTCCCCCAGGCTGCGGGAGTTGGGGCCAGCGGCCTGCAGGCCCTGGGCGCAAGCCAAGGCGACCAGGCACAACGAAAAGACCCAAGGCTTCATGGGCGGACCTCTTTGCGGGGCGTGCTGGCCGGAGCGGGCAGCAACAGGATGCGGTGAATTCGGGCCTGCTCGTCGCGCAACACCACGGCATCCGTTTCGATGCGCAGCAGCACATAGGCGCCCAAGCGCTCGCCGGGTTGGCGCAACTGGCCGTCGATGAGCGCACTGGGGCGCGGCCCCAGGCGCAGGCTTTGCAGCACCGGCCGAGCGGGCGGCGCCAAAGGGGCCCAGTCACCGGAACCCGACGGGCCCGCCACCGCGCCGGCCGGACCAGCCAGCCGGGCCGGCGGTTGGGTCGGGTCGGGCAAGGCGCAGGCTGCCGTCGCCCCGCTCAGCACGGCCCAGCTCAGCAGAAGTCGCGGCAGCCTCATAGCGTCAGCCAGGCCGCCTGCGGGCTCAGGGTCTCGATCTGCAGGGTCATTTCGATCTCGGGGTGCTGGCGCACCACAAAAGCCATGCTGCGCACGCGCATGCGTGACTCAGCCTGGGCCAGCTCCTGCACGTAGCGGTGCAGGGCAGCGTAAGAACCCACCAGCACCACCTCCACGGCATGGCGATAGAGCGGCGGTTGCGCCGAGGCCGCCGGGCTGGCGGCGGGCAAGGCACTGAGTGCGCGCAGGCTCAGTGCACTGCCCTGGCGTTGCACCAACTCCTCCAGCACGGCCAGCATGCGCGGCCCTTCCAGGGCGGCCGGCTGGCCCTGCAAGGCCTGCAGGCGTTGCTGCAAAGCTTGGATCTCGGCCGCACGCTGCTGCTGGGCCACCAGCTGCTCGCGCTCGGTCTGGTCCTTGAGCTGGCGCGTCTGCGCCAAGGCTTGCTCGGCCTGGGCGAGCCGGCCTTGCGCTGCCTTGTAGGCCTTGAGGGCAGGGGCCAGCCAGAGCGCGTCGCCCAAGGCCAGCAACAGGGCCAGCCCTGCGCCCAACATCAACCACCGTTCGCGCTTGGGGCGCCGATCGAAGGCAGCCCCCAGGGCCCGCAATCGCTGCAGCTCAGTGGGCTTCTTCATTGCGTTCCCGCCAGGCTGGGGCTGCTGTGCAGCTGAAAGTGAGCCGGACCCGGCACAGCCGCGTCCACCGAATCGGGCGCGGGGCGCAGCTGCACCCGCAAGAAGGACTGGCCACGCAATGCCGGCTGGGCCTCCAAGCGGCGCAGATAAAGCGGCAGGCGCTTGGGCTCCATCAGGCGCCCCTCCAGCGACAGCTGAGCATCCCTGGCCTGCCACTGCATCTGCGTGAGCCAGATTTCATCGCCGCTGGCCTGGGCCAGCGCTTCCAGCACCTGCTGCCCGGCCGGCGCGGCGGGCAAGGTGCGCATCTGGATCTCCCACTGTTGCGCTTGGGCCAGCTGCTGCCGCAATTGCTCCAAGGTCTGCATCTGGGCGCCATCTGGCGTGGCCTGCAGCGCGGCACTCAGCGTGCGCAGCTCAGCCTCGCGGGTCGCCGCTTGCTGTTCCGTGCTGCGCGCGGCCTGCCGCAGTGCCAGACTGGCGCCCCACAGCAACAGGGCCATCAGGACCAAAAGGATCAGTGCCGTGCTGGCGCGCAACCAACGCTGCTCGGGGCGCAGGCTGGGGTCAAAGAGATTGAGTTGCTGGGCCATGCGCGTCAGTCCTCGCGCAGGGCCGCGCCCAGGGCCAGCAGCCAGCGCGCGCCTTCGGCGCCCTGCAGACCGGGCTCGGCCGTCAGATCCAGCACGGTGGCCAGGTCCAGCACCTCAACCTTTGTGGCCACCAGGCCGCCCAGATGAGCCACCAGGGCCGCCATGCCCGGCCCGGGCGCCACCAGCACCCGCCCCAGGCTGAGGTGACTGAAGCTGCGCTCAAAGCTGTCCAGCGTGCGCTGCACTTCCAGGGCCGCCCGGTCCAACGCGGCCTCGCGGCGGGCGTCGTCGTCGTGCACCAGGGTCTCGGCGCTCAACTCAATCTGGCGATACATCAGCAATTCGCCGTCCTGGGTCACGACCAGCGCCCCCTGACCGCTGCCAAAACTCAGCAGGGCCTGGGCGCGCCCAGCAGGCTCCAAGCGGCCACAGACATTGCGCAATGCGGTTTCGGGAATGTCGATGGCGGCCAGCGGCAGCCGCGCCTGCTCACAGGCCTCGACCCAGGGACGCAGGCGCGCCTTGGGTGCCAGCACCGCCAGCAGAGGCGTCTGACGGCGTTGCGCCGGATCCACCGGAATGCGCAGCAGGTCCAAGGCCGCATCCTCAGCGGCGAACTCGATTTGGCCCTTGAGCTGCCAACGCAGGGCATCGCGCCACTCGGCAGCGGGCAACTCGGGCGGCGCCTCGGTGGGCACGATCTGGTAGTGGGCGCGCTCCAGCAGCCACACGCGCCGGGTCTGAGTGGGATGGGCGCGCCGCAGGGCCGACAAGGTGGCCGCGCAGAGTTCCTCGTCCTCACCCCAGGCCCCCTGCCAGGTCCAGATCAGGCGGGGCGGCTGGCCGCCTTTGCCCGCCACCAGATGCGCGGCACGCAGGCTCTCGCCCAAGGGCAGCAGGGCCGTCCAGCCGGGTTCCGATCGAGCGCGTAGCAAGCCAGTAATCTCCTCAGCACACAGCCGGAGTATTTCAGCGTCAGCAGTATCACCCTGCTCCGGATAATCCCCCCCCATGTTGCGAATGCTGGTTGGCCTGGGCAACCCGGGCACTGAATACGAAGACACCCGCCACAACGCCGGCTTTGCCTGGGTGGATGCGGTGGCGCGCGAACTCAAGGTCTCGCTGCAGGCCGAACGCAGTTACTTCGGCCTGGCCGCGCGGGCGCGCACGGCACAGGGCGATGTCTGGCTGCTGGAGCCGATGACCTACATGAATCTTTCGGGCAAGTCGGTGGCGGCGCTGGCGCGCTTCTTCAAGATTCAGCCGCAGGAGATCCTGGTCGCGCACGATGAGTTGGACCTGCCGCCCGGCGAGATGAAGCTCAAGCGGGGCGGCAGTGCGGCCGGGCACAACGGGCTCAAGGATATGGCGGCCCAGTTGGGCTCGCAGGACTTCTGGCGCCTGCGCCTTGGCATCGGCCATCCGGGCCAGCGCGATGCGGTGGCCGGCTATGTGCTGCGCCGCGCGCCGGCAGCCGAACGCGATCTGCTGCAGGACTGCATCCACAAAAGCCTGCCCGCCCTGCCCTTGCTGCTGGCGGGCGAGTTCGACCGCGCCACCCAAGCCCTGCACGCCAAACCGCAGCGCCCCAAGCCGGCGCGCAAACCGGCGGCGGAGGGGCCCGAGGCCAGCGCATGATGTGGCAGCGAGGAGCGTGGGCGGCAGAAATCCAGCGCCGCGTTTTCATCCCCAAGGGGGTCAGGCTAGGCGCGGCGCGCAGCCCGGGCTGGCCGCCCGGGCAAGCGGCGCAACGACGCATCAGCCCCTTGGGAATGGAAACCCCGTGGGCCGGGGCGAATTGCGGGGCCATTCGTCGTTGCCGGCTCGTTGTGGGGGCCCGCCACACGCCTCCCCGGCGTCTAGACTGGCCCCGCAACTCGCCCCGGCGCGGGCTGGAGTTTCTGCCGCCCACGCTCCTAGCGCCCGCCTTACTCAGCATCTTTCTGCTGCTGAGCGGGACGCCAGCCCTTGCACAAGCACTGGCCCAAGCCCCCCAGCTGTACCGCTGTGGCCCCGAGGGTCGCCTGCTCACGGATCGACCGTGCCCACCGGGTCAGGCATCCTCGCAGTCTGCCCTCCCGACCGACCCGGTCGACCCGGCCCAGACCGAGGCTGCTCGCCGCCGCGCCGCCGCTGACGCCAGGGCCGCCGAACAGCTGCAGCGTCAGCGCGAGCGCTTTGAGTCCCAGGCCCGGCCCGGCGCCGCCGGCTTGAGCACCCCCCAGCCCGCCTCATCACCCGCACAGGGCAGCAAGGCCAAGGCCGCGCAAAAGAAGCAGCGCAAACCCCAGAAAGACGAGCCGCGCAAGGCGCGGGCAAACCCGTAAGTCCAGAGCCGCGTCCCGTCAAACTGCTCTGGCATCATGGCCGGATCAAACTGGGATGAGCCCGATGAGTGCTGAGGACGACGTCGATCTGGAGTTCGCGCCCGAGGGCCAGGCCCCAACCCCGCATGCGGTGTTGGACCCCTGGGTGATCCTGATCGTCGACGACGAGCCGCAGGTCCACGAAGTGACCGAGCTGGTGATGGCCGACTTCGAATTCGGCGGCCGGCACCTACTCTTCCTGCACGCCTATAGCGCGGCCGAAGCGCGCCGCCTTCTGCAGGGTCGGGACGACGTGGCCCTGATCCTGCTGGACGTGGTGATGGAGAGCGAACACGCGGGCCTGGATCTGGCGCGGGAGATTCGCGAGGACATGCGCAATGTGCGTTCGCGCATCGTGCTGCGTACCGGCCAGCCCGGCCAGGCGCCGGAAGAGCATGTCATCAAACACTACGACATCAACGACTACAAAGAAAAGACCGAGCTGACCAAGCGCAAGCTCAACACGGTCTTTTTTGCGGCGCTGCGCTCCTACCGCGACATCCTGATCATTGAGCAGAGCAAGCAGGCGCTGCGGCGCTCGATCCAGGCCATTCAGCGCATCTACGACTCGAAGAACCTGCGCGTCTTCGCCTCGGCCGTGCTCGACCAGGTGGCCCATTTGCTGGGCTACGAGGCGCGCGGCCTGTGTGCCAATCGGGTCGCGGCCTATGCCGCTTCACACCAAGAGGGTCGGCTGCTGGTGCTGGCCGCCACCCCCGAATACGCCGGCTTGCTGGAGCCCGAGCGCCTCGCCGAGCTGCCCGACCACGTCAAGCAGGCACTGGACCGCGCCGAGCGCGAGCAGCGTGGGCATTTCGATGCCCATCATTGCGTGGGCTACTACCGCACCCATGGCGGCAATGTCAGCCTGCTCTATATGGAGTTTTCGGACCCGGTGGACGCCGAGGCCCAGGAACTGCTGGAAATCTTCTGCGCCAATGTGGCGATCACCTACGAGAGCCTGCTGCTGCGCGAAGAAATTCAGGATACCCAGCGCGACACCGTCTACATCCTGGGCGAGGCCGTGGAGCGCCGCGCCCGCGAAGGCGGCGCCCATGTGCAACGCATCGCCGAGCTCTCGGCCCTGCTGGGCCAGGCCTGGGGCATGGAAACCGTGGACATCGAAATGCTGCGCCTGGCCGCCCCCCTGCACGATGTGGGCAAGGTGGGCGTGCCGGACACCATCCTGAACAAACCCGCCAAGTTGGATGCCGAGGAATGGTCCACGATGCAGGAACACGCCCGCCTCGGGCATGACCTGCTGAGCCGCAGTGATCGCCGCATCCTGCGCCTGGGCGCGCAGATCGCTCACGAGCACCACGAGCGCTGGGATGGCCAGGGCTATCCACAGGGTCTGGCAGGAGAACAGATTTCACTGCCCGGACGCATCGTCGGTCTGGCCGATGTGCTGGACTCCCTGCTCTCGGACCGGATCTACAAGCAGCGCTGGGACTTCGAGACCGCCATCGACTACGTCGAGAGCCAAGCCGGCCTGCACTTCGACCCGCGCCTGGTGCAGTTGCTGACCAACCGCCTCGACGCCGTGCGCGCCATTTATGCGCGCTACCCGGACGAAGACCTCACACCGGCTGCGACGTAAGGCGCAGGTACTTCTGCATCAGCCCCTGTGCATCTTCGACATGCGCGGGGTCTTTGGGGATGCAAGCCACCGGGCACAGCATGGCGCACTGCGGCTCGTCGAAATGGCCCACGCACTCGGTGCAGCGGGCAGGGTCGATGACATAGAACTCCGGCCCCATCGAGATGGCCTGATTCGGACAGACTGGCTCGCAGACGTCGCAGTTGATGCATTCGTCCGTAATCTTCAGCGCCATCAGCCTGCCCTCTTGGCCTGCAAGCGCGCCAGCACGCCGGCCCCGACAAACTTGGACACATCACCCCCCAGCATCGCAATCTCGCGCACAAAGGTGCCGCTGACGAATTGGTAGTCGTCGCCCGGGGTCAGAAACACGGTTTCGACCTCTGGCATCAGCTGGCGATTCATGCCGGCCATCTGGAACTCGTAGTCGTAGTCGCTGACCGCGCGGATACCGCGCACCACCACCTGCCCGCCTTGCGCGCGCACGAAGCTACTCAGCAGGCCCTCGAAGGCCACCACTTCGATCTGCGGTACATCGGCCAGCGCCTCGCGTGCCATGACCAGGCGCTCTTCCAGCGTAAACAAAGTCTTCTTGTGATGGGCTGCGGCCACCGCCAGGATGACGGAGGGGAATAGGCGCGCAGCACGCCGCAAAATGTCCTCGTGGCCGAGGGTGAGCGGGTCAAAGGTGCCCGGGTAGACGGCTTTCATGGGCCAGGATTGTCCTGCTTGAAAAGGTGGGCATGGGTGGCACCGGCCTTTACATGCCGATGGAGATGCAGCCCGACCGGCGGTGTCAGCTCGCGCGGTGCCTCCAAATAGACCCAGCCGTTATCACTCAGGGCCGGCACGGCCGCACTCAGCGCACGTTCGAACCAATCCGCCTCAAATGGCGGATCGAGCAGGATCAGATCAAAGGGCCCGCCTCGCAGCGCGGCGAAGGCATCGCCACACTGAACCTGCACCCGCTCGGCCGCGCCGGGCAAGCGCGTAAGCACCTGGCGCAGGCTGGCTGCGGCCTTGGAGTCACGCTCGATCAACTGCACTCGGCTGGCGCCGCGCGACGCCGCCTCCAGGCCCAGCGCACCGCTGCCCGCAAAGGCATCCAACACCCGCCAACCGCCAAGGTCCTGGCCCAGCCAGTTGAACAGGGTCTCGCGCAGGCGGTCGCCGGTCGGGCGCAGGCCCGGCAGATCCAACACCGGCAGCTTGGAGCGGCGCCAAACGCCGCCAACGATGCGGACTTCGCCAACCGACTTCTTCAAAGCCTGACCTCAATGCCCGCTGCGCGCATGAAGGCCTTGGCCTCGCCCACCGTGTGCTGGCCATCGTGAAAGATGCTGGCCGCCAGCACCGCATCCGCTCCGCCCTCGCGAATGCCATCGACCAGGTGCTGCAACGTGCCCACTCCGCCACTGGCGATCACGGGCACATCGACGGCATCGCTGACGGCGCGAGTGAGCGCCAGATTGAAGCCGGCACGCGTGCCATCTCGGTCCATGCTGGTGAGCAGAATTTCACCGGCACCCAGGGCCTGCAACTGCTGCGCCCAGGCCACGGCATCCAGCCCGGTGTCCTGGCGCCCGCCGTGGGTGTAGACGTTCCAGCCCTGGCGATCATTGGCCTTCGCATCAATCGCGACCACGATGCACTGCGAGCCATATTTGTCCGCACATTCGCGAATGAGCTGAGGGCGTGCCACCGCCGCCGAGTTGAAGCTGACCTTGTCGGCCCCGGCGTTCAGCAGGCGACGCACATCGGCCACTTCGCGCACGCCGCCGCCCACGGTCAGCGGAATGAAGACCTGATCGGCCACCGCCTCGATGATGGGCAGGATCAGGTCACGCCCATCAACGGTCGCGGTGATATCCAAGAAGGTCAGTTCGTCGGCACCCTGTTCGTTGTAGCGCGCCGCGGCTTCTACCGGGTCGCCCGCGTCACGCAGGCCGACGAAATTCACCCCTTTGACGACACGACCGCCCTTGACGTCCAGGCAGGGAATGATTCGCTTAGTCAGCACAGTTCGTCAGCATCAGGTCGCCAGCGCGTCGGCGCGCGCCTGCGCCTCGGCCAAATCGAGCGCGCCGGTGTAGATGGCCTTGCCACAGATCACGCCGCTGATGCCCTCGTCCTCGACCTTGCACAGGGCCTCAATGTCGGCCCAACCCGCCAGGCCGCCGCTGGCCACCACCGGGATACTCAACTGTTGAGCCAGGCGCACCGTGGCCTCGATATTGATGCCGCTGAGCATGCCGTCGCGACCGATGTCGGTATAGATCACACCCTCGATACCGTAGTCCTCGAACTTCTTGGCCAGGTCACCGACCTCGTGCCCGCTGAGCTTGCTCCAGCCCTCGGTGGCCACCTTGCCATCGCGTGCATCCAGGCCCACCCAGATGTGGCCGCCAAAGGCGGTGCAGGCGTCACGGATGAAGCCCGGGTTCTTCACGGCCGCCGTGCCGATGATGACGGCGCTGATGCCGTCATCCAGATAGCGCTCGATGGTGTCGAGGTCGCGGATGCCGCCACCCAGTTGCACCGGGATCTGATCACCCACTTCGCGCAGGATGGACTTGACCGCCGCCTCATTGACGGGTTTGCCGGCGAATGCGCCATTCAGATCGACCAGGTGCAGGCGCCGGGCGCCGGCATCCAGCCAGCGCCGCGCCATTGCGGCCGGGTCTTCTCCAAAGGTGGTTGCAGCATTCATGTCGCCCTGAGCCAGGCGCACGCAGTGGCCGTCCTTCAGGTCGATGGCAGGGATGAGGAGCATGGCGTCCAGGTGAGGAAGTTGCGGTAGAGGCGCAGGCCCAAGTCTGCGCTTTTCTCGGGGTGGAATTGCGTGGCAAAAATGTTATCCCGGGCCAGCGCACAGGCGAAGTCGCCGCCGTAGTCGGTGCGGGCAGCCACGTCCTCGGCCCGCGCCGGCTCAGCGAAGTAGCTGTGCACAAAGTAGAAGTGCGAACCGCTCGGAATCCCTTCCCAGCAGGGGTGTTCACGGCTCATGCGAACCCGGTTCCAGCCCATCTGCGGCACCTTGAAGCGGCTGCCATCGCTTTGCACGCGGCCCGCCAGATCGAAGCGACGCACCCGCCCCGGCAGCAGGCCCAGACCTGGCGTGTCCTGCTCCTCGCTGTGTTCCAGCAGCATCTGCATGCCCACACACACCCCCATCAAGGGCTTGCCCTGGGCCACCGCCTGCAGCACCGCGGCCTGAGCGCCGCTGGCGGCGAAGTGCGCCATGCAGTCGCGCATCGCGCCCTGGCCGGGCAGCACGATGCGATCGGCTGCCTGCACCTGGGCGACCTCATGCCCGACCACGACGTCCAGCGCCAGGCCCTGCGCCGCCGCGCGCACAGCCTGCGCCACCGAGCGCAGATTGCCCATGCCGTAGTCGAGGACGAGCACGGTGGGCATCAGAGGCTGCCCTTGGTCGAAGGGATGACGCCAGCGCTTCGCGGGTCCAGCGTGATGGCCATGCGCAGGGCGCGCGCAAAGGCCTTGAAGATGGTCTCGCACTGGTGGTGCGCGTTCTGGCCCTTGATGTTGTCAATGTGCAGACTGACGCCGGCGTGGTTGACGAAGCCCTGGAAAAACTCGAACACCAGTTGGGTGTCGAGCTGGCCGATCTGCCCGGCCGTGAAACGCACATCCATATGCAGTCCGGGGCGGCCCGAGCAGTCGAGCACCACGCGGCTGAGCGCCTCATCCAAGGGCACATAGGCGTGGCCGTAGCGCTGAATGCCGCGCTTGTCGCCCAAGGCCTGCGCAAAAGCTTGCCCCAGCGTGATGCCGACATCCTCAACGGTGTGGTGACCATCGATATGCAGATCGCCCTGAGCTTCAACGGTCAGGTCGATCAGGCCATGGCGGGCGATCTGGTCCAGCATGTGATCAAAGAAGCCGATGCCGGAGTTCAGTCGGGCCTGGCCGCTGCCATCGAGGTCCAGGGTGACGCGGATCTGGGTCTCGGCGGTGTTGCGCTCGACCTCGGCGCGACGGCGTGCATTGACGGGGGAGCAAGTCATTTCAAGGCCTCGATCAAAGCGGTGTTCTCGGCGGGCGTGCCAACGGTCAGGCGCAGGCAGTTGTGCAATAGCGGATGCATACCGCCGACGTTTTTGACCAGGATGCCCTGCCCCTTGAGCCGTGCAAAGGTGGCCGCGGCATCCGGAAAGCGCGCCAGCACCATATTGGCCTGGCTGGGAAAGGGGGTGACACCGGGCAGGGCCTGCAGCGCCCCAAAGAGGCGCTCGCGCTCAGTGCGAATCGCCTCTGCCTGCTCCGCAAAGACTTGCGCATGTTCCAGCGCAAACAACGCGGCCTCGGCGTTCAGTACGCTCACATTGAAAGGGGGGCGCAGCTTCTCGATTTGCGCCACCCACTCGCTGCGGCCCATCAGATAGCCGATGCGCACGCCGGCCAGGCCGAATTTGCTCAGGGTGCGCATCAAGAGCACATGAGGATGGCGGCGCAGCCAGTCCATCGAGTCGCGCTCGGCAAAGGGCTGGTAGGCCTCGTCCATCACCACCAGGCCGTGGCCCTGCATGGCACCGATGAGTTGCTCGATCGCCCCGGCATCCCAGAGCGTGCCGGTGGGGTTGTTCGGGTAGGCCAGCCACAGCAGGGCCGGCCGCTCTTTGGCGATGGCCTCCAGCAGGGCCGGCACATCCAGCGCAAAGTCTTCCGCGCGGCAAGGCAGGCCCACAAAGCGCGGACCGCTTTGCGCACCCAAAAGCTGGCAGGCCAGGCGGTACATCACAAAGCTGGGCTCGGGAGCCAGCACCGTGGCGCCGGGGCGGGCGACGGCCAGGGTGAGCAGGCTGATCAGCTCGTCCGAGCCATTGCCCAGCATCAATGCGCAGCCTTCGGGCAGCCGGGCGTGTGCGGCCAAGGCCGCGCGCAAGTCCTCAATGCGTTCGGCCGGATAGCGGTTCAGCGCCACGGCACCCAGGCGCTGGCCCAACTCGGCCTGCAGATGCGCCGGCAGCCGATAGGGGTTCTCCATCACGTCCAGCTTGATAAAACCCGCCGAGGGCTGCACCGCATAGGCCTGCAGGGCCTGAACGTCCTGGCGCAGCACCTGCGCTGCGATGGCGTCATGGCGCATCGAGCACCTCCACACCGGTCTTGAAGGGATTGAGCACGGTCACGCCGTCAAAGCTCTGCCCCTCGGGCAACTCATCACTGAGCACATAGCGGCAACCCTGGGCCTGGGCCGCGGCCAGCACCAGGCTGTCCCAGTAGCTCAGACCGTAGCGGGCCTCCACGGCAAAAGCGGCCTCGAAGGTGGCCGCGTCCTGCGGCCAGGGCTGCCAGTGCTGGTAGCGGCGCACCTCGGCGCGTGCGTCCCCCATCATCATGGGCTTGGCCTGGCGGGTGGCCGCCACATAAAACTCGTTCAACACCTGGATGCTGAGGCGACCGCAGCGGCGCTCCCACAGCTGGGCCAGCCAGGCCAGTGCGCGGCGCTGGCGCTCGGGCTCGCGGCCGTCCTCGCTGGCCAGCAACACGCCCACGTCGACAAACACCGGCGCCGTGCTCACTCGCCACTCCCGCGCTGCCGCTTGGCCCGCGTGGGCGTCGCCGCACCCTTCCAGCGTCGTTGGCGTTGCTGCCAGTCGGCCATGGCGCGCGCATAAGCATCGTCATGGCGCATTTTTTCGGCCAGCAACTCACCCACCAGACGCGACACGCTGGTGTCGCGGCGCGCGGCCTCCATGCGCACCCATTCGGCGACGCTCTCTTCCATGGTGATCGTGATGTTGCGCAAGGCCATGCCGCTATTGGACACGAATTCGGACACGAAATTCGTGTTGCACGATTTTCGTGTCGCGTTATCCCGGGTCCGTCCCGCGCGAAAGCTGCAGGTAGGCTTGCCGCCTCTTCTGACGGAGTTGCCCATGAGCGGATCTCGCACCCGATCGCTGCAGGAGGCCCCAGGACTGGCCCAACTGGCGGTCCAGATGCTGACCGAAGAGGGGCCGATCAGCCCTTTCAGCCGCGCGGACGCCGAGCAATTGCTGCCCTATCTGCGCCTGGTCGACGTGCCCAAGGGCGCCACCCTGATGCAAGAGGGCGACCAACTGCACACCGGGCATCTGCTGCTGGTGCTCGAAGGGCAAATCTCGGTTCACACCGTGGTGGCCGGCGCGTCCATCGAGGTGGCGGTGGTGGGGCCCGGTGATCTGCTGGGGGAGGTGGCCCTGCTAGACGGCGGGCCGCGCACGGCCTCTTGCTCGGCATTGAGCGAGGCCAAGGTGGCCGCCCTCGGGCGCCAGGCCCTGCATCAATTGCTGCAAGTCAATCCAGCCGTCGCCGCGCATCTGCTGGCCGCCTTGGGCCGGCGCATGGCCGGCCGCATTCGAGAGCTCGACGCGCAGTTGGAGATGTATATGCAACTGGTGGGCGAACAGCAGCAGCGCTAAGCGCCCCTGACCTTGAACACGGCCACCGCATCCACCAGATCGCGCGCCTGACGCTGCAGGCCTTCGGCCGCTGCGGCCATCTCCTCGACCAAGGCGGCGTTCTGCTGGGTGTTGGCATCCAGCGCCTCGATGGCCCGGCTGGCCACCGTGACCCCGGCTGACTGCGCCTGGCTGGCCTGGGTGATCTCGGCCATGGCCTGGCTGACGCGCTGGATGGCCTGCACCACCTCGCCCATGGTCTGGCCGGCACGGTCCACCAGGGCCGATCCGGCCTCCACCGACTCCACGCTGGCGTTGATCAAGGTCTTGATTTCACGCGCGGCCTCGGCTGAACGGCCGGCCAGCGAGCGCACCTCGCCGGCCACAACGGCAAAGCCACGCCCTTGCTCACCCGCACGCGCGGCCTCGACGGCGGCGTTGAGCGCCAGGATATTGGTCTGGAAGGCGATGCCATCGATCACGCTGATGATGTCGCTGATGCGCCGCGAGCTGGTGTTGATGTCCGCCATGGTGCGCACCACGTCGCCCACCACCTGACCGCCGCGCTCGGCCACGCCCGAGGCTTCCTCGGCCCACTGGCGCGCATGCTGGGCCTGGTTCTCGCTGCGCTGCACCTGCTGCTCCAACTCCTGCATCGAAGCCGCCGTGCGCTGCAACTCGGCGCTTTGCTGCTCAGTTCGCGTCGACAGGTCCATATTGCCGCGTGCGATCTCGGCGCTGGCGCTCGCCACCGTGTCAGAGCCCTGATGCACCGAGGCCACCACCTGGCTGAGCGAATGCTGCATCTGCTGCAACTGCGCCATCACGCTGCTGTGGTCGCCGAGTTGCAGCTCAATGTCCCCCGTCAAATCACCTTCCGCGACCTGCTCGGCCACGCGTTTGGCGGTCTTGGGCTCCCCGCCGAGTGGCCGCAGCACCAGGGTGGTCAGCAGCCCGTAAAGCGCCAGGCTGGTGGCCGCGATGCCCAACAGGGCCAGCCCCAGCGCCCAGCCTTGGAGCTGGCGCAGTCCGGCCTGAGCCTGGGCATCGGGCACCGTCACGCCAAAGGACCACGCCGTGTGGGTCTCGCCAATCTTCAGCGGATGGTAGAGACGCGTCACCCATCCCAGATCGGCATCCTGCACCCGCTCCACCAGGGGTTTGCCGGCCGCAATGGCCGCTTTGGCTTCGGCACTCAGCGCTGCGGGCTCGCCCAGCTTGGCGCCCGGCCGCCCGCCCACCAGCAGACCCCCGTTGGAGATCAGCTCGGCATAACCCGTGCCATAGGGTTTGATGGCCTCGATGCGGCGTTGGAATGCGCTCAAGGCCAAATCCACCGACACCACGCCGAGGAACTTGCCGCCTTCTTTGATGGGCACCACCGTGGTGGTCATCAGCACATCCTGCCCCCCTACCTTGTAGAGATAGGGTTCGGTCAGCAGCGGCTCACCGGTCTTGCGCGGGATCAGATACCAATCCCCCGCGCCCGGCTTCTCATAGTCCACCAGGGGCTCGACCGCAATCGTGCCGCTGCCGCGATTCCAGTAGGGAATGAGACGCCCGGTGTCGTCATGCACCGGCTTACCCACATACTCGGCATCCTTGCCATCAAAGGCATTGGGTTCCCAGGCGGTGCCCATGGCCAGCACGGTCGGATGGGCCTCCAAGACCGACTTCAGCAGCGCATCCACCTGCGCCCGATCCACCCCGCCTTGCAGACGCAGACCGCGCAGGGCGGCCGCCGTGCTGCGCGTCATGTCCAGCGCCAACTCCAGGGCGCGCGCTGCCTCCTGGGCCTGGGCCTCCGCCATCTGATCAGCCTGCGCCTCGATCAAGTCCTGCTGCTGCGCGCTGGCCTTGAAGATCAACACGCCGATCGCACCGGCAAAGGCCAACAACACCACGGCGGCCACCGCCATCAGAAAACGGGTGCGCAAACTGGCATTCGACAACAAAGACATGCTCACTCCTGCAAAGGTGACATCTCGAGGGGGCGAGGCCCCCTCCAAAGCGACTTCAGGGCAACAGCTTCTTCACTGTAGTGCCGAGCTTGATCATCTGATCCTCGGGCAACCAATGACCGGTTCGCTCATCACGGCCTTGCAGGACAAAGCGTGGCGCGGCCGATGCGGCCTGCTCAACCGCCTGCTTGCACAGCGTCCCGATCGGCCCCTTCTTGAGCCGATTGACGATCAAACTGAACTCGGTATCGGGGAAGTCGCGCAGCATGTCGTAGTCGCCATCACTGTCGCCAAACACCATCAAGGGACCGTAACCCTTCTTGCTCTGCAACTCGCGCTTGATGACTTCGGTCTTGCCCGGCCCCCAGTTCAACGGCCAGCCTTTACGGTACTCGGGCTTGTAGACATTGCCCTCCATCTCCAGACGCAGGCCAATCACGTTCTCGGGCTTGACGTGGTAGCCGTACTTCGGCGTGCTGGCAAACACCCGCACCACGTCTTCCAAGGAGGCGGTCGAAACGTAGACATCGACGCCATGGTGACGCAGCGCCGCCATGATGTTGGCAATTTCCGGGGTCAGGCGCAGACCTAAGTTCTGCGAGACCGTCACCACCCCCGCCTTGCCAGGCAATGAGGCCGGGCTGGTGTGCTTGACCTTGCGCAGCGCATCACCCAAACCATGGTCGTTCGAGGCCTCGGCCAGGGCCGAAACCTGCTCCACCGTCAGCCCACCGAATAGATAGACCACCCAGGGATAGCCAACTGCCGTGCCATGGGTATCGTTGATGGCTTCGTACAGGAAGTAGAGCTTGGCGCGGAAGTCCTGGAACTGCTCGGTGGCGTGCATTTCCTCCAGGCTGCGCGATCCCTTCATGCCTTTGTAATTGGCCCACAGGAACTGGTAGTCGCTCATCAGATCGGCCACCACGGTCTCCAGCGAGGTCTGCTCGCCGGCTGCATTCTTGAAGGCAGGCAGAAAATTGCCGGGAGGCACGTTGCGCGTGATCGCGCCCTGGAACTGCTCGGGCGGCATGGCGAAGGCCAGCTGGTTGATCTGGTACATCAACAGGGCCTCCTCGGTGTCATTCATGATCGAGGTGTTGTCCCAGTCGAACACCGCGTAGGGGCGCTGCTTGGACTTGGCCGCTTTGCGCAACACCGCCTGGAAACGCGCCTTCACCACAGGGGCAAAAGCACCGGCTCCGAGCATGTCATGGCCCGCCCCGTGGCCCATCCCCTTGCCTTCGTGACCCTTGGCACTGGCCTGCTGCGGTAGGGCCAAGGTGGCGAGACCGGCCATGCCCAGCAGGCCGGAGAGTTGACGACGTTTCATGCGCGCTCCTTGAATCAGATTTCGGGAGCCGCAAGCATAGTCACCGCAGAGCCGAATCCAACCTCAGGCGAGCCGAGGAGGCGTGCGCCGCCAACCCCTCGCCCTGCGCCAGAACATCGGCCACCGGCCCCAGCACTTGCGCACCCGGTGCGCTGATATCGATCAGGCTTGAGCGTTTGACAAAGTCATAGACCCCCAGCGGCGAGCTGAAGCGCGCCGTGCCGCTGGTGGGCAACACATGGTTGGGTCCGGCGCAGTAATCGCCCAAGGACTCCGAGGCAAAGGCCCCCAGGAAGATCGCGCCGGCATGCTTCAAATGCGGCAGCCATTGGCGCGGCTGCGCGGCGCTCACTTCCAGGTGCTCAGGGGCGATGCGGTTACTCAGCGCACAGGCCTCTTCCATGCTGCGGGTGTGGATCAGCCCGCCACGGCCCTCGAGACTGGCGCGGATGACCGCCGCGCGCGGCATCTCGGGGAGCAGCCGTTCCATGGCTGCGGCCACGGCCTCGATGTAGGCGGCATCCGGGCAGAGCAGGACGCTTTGCGCCAGCTCATCGTGCTCGGCCTGGCTGAACAGATCCATGGCCACCCAGTCCGGATTTACCGTGCCATCGGCCAACACCAGGATTTCGCTGGGGCCGGCAATCATGTCGATGCCCACCTGCCCGAACACCCGACGCTTGGCCGCCGCCACATAGGCATTGCCCGGGCCGGTGATCTTGTCCACGCGCGGGATCGTGGCCGTGCCGAAGGCCAGGGCCCCCACGGCCTGCGCGCCGCCCATCGTGAACACCCGGTGCACGCCGGCCAGATGCGCGGCCGCCAGCACCAGCTCGTTGCGCACGCCCTTGGGCGTGGGCACCACCATGATGATCTCGCCCACCCCGGCCACCTGGGCGGGGATGGCATTCATCAGCACCGAACTCGGATAGGCCGCCTTGCCGCCGGGCACATAGATGCCCACACGGTCCAGCGGCGTGACCTGCTGGCCGAGCCGGTTGCCCTCCTCGTCCGTGAATTCAAAGCCCTGGCAGCAGGCCTGGGCCTGCGCCTGGTGATAGCGGCGCACGCGCTCGGCGGCGGTCTGCAGCGCTTGGCGCTGGGCCGCCGGCAAGCCCTCAAAAGCGGCTTTCAGTTCGGCCGCGGGAATCTCCAGCTCGGCCACCGAGCTGGCCCACACACCGTCGAACTGGCCGGTGCGCGCCAGCACCGCCGCATCGCCCTGGGTCCGCACCTCGGCCAGGATGCCGGCCACCACCTGCTCGATGCCACTGTCGGTCTCTTCGCTCCAATGCAGCAGGCGCTGCAGTTGGACGTCGAAATCGGCTTGGACGGTCGAGAGGCGGGTGATGTTCATGCGAGAGCGGGAGAGGACGACACAGCGGATTGAAGGGCCTGCAGCAGCGGCCGGATGCGCTCGCGCTTGAGCTTGGCGGCCACCGGATTCAGCACCAGATGTGACGAGATGGGCAGGATGTGCTCGACCTCGACCAAGTCATTGGCCTTGAGCGTGGCGCCGCTGCTGACCAGGTCGACGATGGCGTCGGCCAGACCCGTCAGGGGCGCCAGTTCCATCGAACCGTAGAGCTTGATCAGATCGACGTGCACGCCCTTGTCGGCAAAGTGCTGGCGCGCCAGCTGGGTGTACTTGGTGGCCACGCGGATGCGTGCGCCCTGGCGCACCGCGGCCTGATAGTCGAAATCCGTGCGGGTAGCCACCGAGAGCCGGCAGCGCGCGATCCGCAAATCCAGCGGACGCAGCAATGCCCCACCGCCGATCTGTCCACCATAAGGACCCGCCTCGTGCTCCAACAGCACATCCAGGCCCGCTACACCCACATCAGCGCCGCCATGCTGCACATAGGTCGGCACATCGCTGGCGCGCACCAGCACCACGCGCACATCGGGCAGATTGGTGCGCAGGATCAGCGCGCGGCTTTTCTCGGGGTCGTCCAGCACCTCGATGCCGGCCGCCTTCAACAGCGGCAGGGTGTCGTCAAAGATACGGCCCTTGCTGAGCGCCAGCGTGAGGCTCATGCCGAGATCCGTTCGATATCGGCGCCCAGGCCGCGCAGCTTGGCTTCCATCTGCTCGTAGCCACGATCCAGGTGGTAGATGCGATCCACCACGGTCTCGCCATCGGCACACAGACCGGCGATCACCAGGCTGGCCGAGGCGCGCAGGTCCGTGGCCATCACGGTGGCGCCGCTCAGGCGCTCCACCCCGCTGACCACTGCCATATGCCCATCCACCTCGATATGGGCGCCCAGACGCACCAGCTCGTTCACGTGCATGAAGCGGTTCTCAAAGATGGTCTCGCTGATGCGCGCCATGCCACTGGCCACGCAATTCACCGCCATCAGCTGAGCCTGCATGTCGGTGGGGAAGGCCGGGTACTCGCTGGTGCGAAAGCCCACTGCCAGAGGCCGCGTGCTCATGCTGATGCGCAGCTGACCGTTGATGGCATTGATGCTGGCCCCGGCCTCGCGCAGCTTTTCGATCAGGGCGTCCAGATGGTCGGCGCGTGAGCCCACCAGGGCCACATCGCCGCCGGCCGCTGCCACAGCGCACAGAAAGGTGCCGGCCTCGATGCGGTCGGGCACGATGCTGTGCGCTTCCTGCGGCGCATGCAGACGCTCCACGCCCTGGATCACGATGCGGCTGGTGCCATGGCCCGTGATCTTGGCGCCCATCTTGATCAGCAGCTCGGCCAGGTCGGTGACCTCGGGCTCCTGGGCGGCGTTCTCCAGCACCGTCTCGCCCTCGGCCAGGCAGGCGGCCATCAGGAAGTTCTCGGTGCCAGTGACCGTGATCATGTCGGTGGTGATGCGCGCGCCCTGCAGTTTCCCGTTCGGGCGGCCATTCACCTTGGCAATGATGTAGCCATGCTCGACACGGATGTCTGCACCCATGGCCTGCAGGCCCTTGATGTGCTGATCCACCGGGCGCGAGCCGATCGCGCAGCCACCCGGCAGGCTGACCGTGGCTTCGCCAAAGCGAGCCAGCAAGGGCCCCAGGGCCAGGATGCTGGCGCGCATGGTCTTCACCAACTCGTAGGGGGCTTCGGGGCTGGTCACCGTGCCGGCATTGAGTTGCAAGCGGTGGCTGTCGCCCTGCCACTCCACGCCCGCGCCCATATTGCGCAGCAGCTTGATCATGGTCTGCACGTCCTGCAGGCGCGGCACGTTGTCCAGCACCATCGGCTCTTCGGTCAGCAAGGCGGCGCAGAGCTCGGGCAGAGCGGCGTTCTTGGCCCCCGAGATGGTGACGGTGCCGTTCAGCGGCTTGCCGCCGCGGATGAGTAGCTTGTCCATCAGGCTTGGTGCTCCGCAGGGGTCAGGGTCTTCATCGACAGGGCATGAATCTGTTCGCGCATGCGCTCGCCCAGGGCGGCGTACACGCGCTGGTGGCGGCGCACCCGGCTCAGGCCCTCGAACTCGGCGCTGACGATGGTGGCAAAGAAATGCCGGCCGTCGCCCTCCACGTCCAGATGGGTACAAGGCAGGCCAGCAGCAATGAAGTCACGGACTTCTTGGGGGGTGGGGTCGCTCATGGGAATCAGTGGCGCAGCTTGTAGCCGCTTTTCAAGAGGTGCAGGGCCAGGGCGGCAACGGCCGCAAAGGCGGTGGCGACCACGCCCAAGCTCAGCCAGGGTGAACTGTCGCTCACGCCGAAGAAGCCGTAGCGGAAGCCGTCCACCATGAAGAAGAAGGGATTGAGGTGCGAGACCGTGCGCCAGACGCCCGGCAGCCCATCGACCGAGTAAAACACCCCGGCCAGCATGGTCAGGGGCATGACGATGAAGTTCTGAAAGCCCGCCATCTGGTCGAATTTGTCGGCCCACAGTCCAGCGATCAGGCCCAAGCTGCCCATCAGCGCGGCGCCGAGCAAACCGAACACCAAGGCCCATCCCAGATGCTGGGGCGCAAAGCCGGCCCAGGGCACGATCCAGATCGTGGCCAGCGCCACGCCGGCGCCCACCGCCAGCCCACGCACCAGAGCCGCTCCCACATAGGCCAGATACCAGTCGCGCGCCTTCAGCGGCGTCAGCAGCAGGAAGACCAGGTTGCCGGTGATCTTGCTCTGGATGAGGCTGGAGCTGCTGTTGGCAAAAGCGTTTTGCAGCACGCTCATCATCACCAGGCCGGGCAGCAAAAAGGTGCCATAGGCCAGGCCGTGCACCTGCAGCCGACCATCCAGCACGTGGCCAAAGATCAGGAGATAGAGCACGGCGGTCAGCACCGGCGCCGCCACGGTCTGAAAGCTCACCTTCCAGAAGCGCAGCAGTTCTTTTTTGAACAGGGTCCAAGTGCCCATCAGCCGTGGCTCGCATTCATGATTTCAAGGAACACGTCCTCCAGATCGGCGCGGCCGATCTCCAGGTCCTCGATGCCCACCTGGGCTTGACGCAGCCGGGCCAGCAAGCGCTCCACTTCAGCCGCGTCCTGCGCCTTGATCTGCGCAATACGACCAGTGACCCGGGCGTCGATGTCGGCCGGCAGGGCCTGGTCGGTCTTGAAGCGCAGCACCTGGTGGCTGCGGTGGGCCAGCAAAGCGGCCGTACGGTCCAGTGCCACCAGACGCCCCGCCTTGAGCATACCGATACGCCCGCACAGGGCCTCCGCCTCTTCCAGGTAATGCGTGGTCAGCAGCACCGTGGTGCCCTGCTCCTTGTTGAGCCGCGCAATGAAGGCCCAGAGGGTCTGGCGCAGCTCCACATCCACGCCGGCCGTCGGCTCATCCAGCACGATGACGGGCGGGCGATGCACCAGGGCCTGGGCCACCAGCACCCGGCGCTTCATGCCGCCGCTGAGCTGGCGCATATTGGCATCGGCCTTGTTCAGAAGGCCCAGGTTATCCAGCAGCTCATCGATCCAGCGCTCATCGGCGGCCACACCGAAATAGCCGCTCTGGAAGCGCAGGGTCTCGCGCACGGAGAAAAAGGGGTCGAACACCAACTCCTGCGGCACCACGCCCAAGTGGCGGCGGGCGGCGGCGAAGTCGCCCACCACATCGTGGCCCAGCACCGCCACGCGGCCGGAATCGGCGCGCGAAAGCCCCGCCAGGATGGAGATCAGGCTGGTCTTGCCGGCGCCATTCGGGCCCAAAAGGCCAAAGAATTCCCCGGGCTGGATGTCGAAACTGACATCGCTGAGGGCCGCTTGGGGGGCGCCGCGATAGGTTTTATGCACCCGCTCGAAGCGGATGGCGGGTGTCGCGGTCATGCCTTCATTCTAGTTTTGGCCCCAGAAATGCCCGTTTCTGGGGTTATCGTCCGCCGCTCAAGAGCGAAAACCACACGATGGCCCCACCCAAGAAGCCCCGTCGCACGGCCGAGCGCATCCTCGAGGTGACGCTGGATCTGTTCAACCGCTTTGGCGAGCCTAATGTCTCGACCACGCTGATCTCGGCCGAGCTGAGCATCAGCCCGGGCAACCTTTACTACCACTACCCGGCCAAGGACGAGCTCATCAATGCGCTCTTCCTGCGCTTCGACGCCGAACTGGCCGACCTGCTGCTGGCGGCCGACAACGTGCGCAATGTCGAGGACGCCTGGTTCTTCTTCCACACGCTCTACGAGCTGATCTGGAAGCACCGTTTCCTATACCGCGACCTCAACGACTTGCTGAGCAAGAACCGCAAGCTGGAAACGCACTTCCAGACCGTGCTGGCGCGCAAGCAGGAAGCCATGCGCGGCGTATTGGCGGGGCTCAAGATCGGCGGCGCGCTGAAGATGGACCCGCGCGAGGCCGCCGCAGTGGGTGCCAGCATGGTGGTGCTCTTGAGCTACTGGCTGAGCTATGAGTACGTGAAGGACCCGCGCCACGCGCTGGAGCCCGAGCGTGCCGGCAGCGCCCTGATGCGCGGTGCCTTCCATGTGCTGAGCCTGTTGATGCCCTATCTCGAGCCCGAATCCCGCGAGCACCTCTTCAAGCTCGCCGGCAATTACCAAAGTTAAGGAGTTCACCATGGCCAAATGGACCGCCTTCCCCTACGACAACAGCGCCTTCGTCTACGACCTGGCCGGGCTGAAGAAGCACTGGGCCCGCCTGCACAAGGGCGATGCCGAGCCCTGGCCCAAGGACGAGGCGGTGCAGCAGGCCTGGATCCACTTCCATGCCGGCGACTTCAAGAAGGCCGTGGATGCCGGCTTGAAGGCCGGCGGCGCTGGCATCAACTGCGCCAACAAGGCACAGGCCATCTACGCCACCTACCTTGAGAAGAACGAGAAGACCAAGCTCGAACTGTTCCTGGAAGTGGCCGAGCGCGCCGAAGGTCGACAAGCCGAAGAGCCCAAAGACGCCAATGGCTACTACTGGATGGCCTATGCCCTGGGCCGCTATGGCCAGGGCATCAGCGTGGCCAAGGCCTTGGCGCAAGGGCTGGGAGCAAAGATCAAGGGCGCGCTGGAACGCACCATTGAACTGGCGCCCAAACACGCCGACGCCCACATCGCGCTGGGCGCCTTCCACGCCGAGGTGATCGACAAGGTCGGCAAGCTCTTGGGCAAGACCCAAGGCGCCGACGCCGCCACCGGATTGAAGCTCTTCGAGCAAGCCCTGAAGCTGCACCCGGATTGCGCCATCGCCCGCGTCGAGCGCGCCAACGGGCTGGTGATGATCGAAGGCGACAAACGCATGGCCGAGGCCGAAAAGCTCTACGCTGAAGCGGCCGCCTGCGAACCCGTGGACGCGATGGAGTGTCTGGACATCGAGATGGCCAAGGAAGAGCTGGAGGACTGAGCCTCAGAGGCTGTGAGTATTCCGGCCGTGACCGCAGGGGGCGTCAAAGTGCCCCCAAGCCGGCGCAATTGCTCGCAGGGTCTCAGGCTCCCAGCCACTTGGCCAGCACCTGGCGCAAGTGGGCCAGGTCGAAGGGCTTGGCCAGGTAGTCATCCATGCCGGCCTGCCGGCATTTCTCCGCCTCACCGGACATGGCGCTGGCCGTAACGGCCACGATGGGCAGATGGCGGGCACCGCCCGCCTCGGCCCCACGAATGGCCGCCGCCAGTTGAAAGCCATCCCATTCGGGCATATGGCAATCGGTGAGCAGCAGCGCGTAGGGCACACTCGCCTGGGCCTCGCGCCAGCGCGTGAAGGCCTTGCGGCCATCGGCCGCCACATCAGCCTGCAAGCCGAGCATCTGCAACTGCTGCACCAGCACCTGTTGGTTCACGTCGTTGTCCTCCGCCACCAACACACGCTGACCATGCCCTGCCCATAGGTTTCGGGCCGGGGCAGGACCGCTCGCGGCATCCGGCGCAGCCGCCTCCTGGAAGGCCGTCTCCACCTCCATGCGGCAGCCATGGCCCGGACTGCTGAGCACGCGAATACTGCCCTGCATCAGCTCCACCAGGCGCTTGGCGATCGACAGGCCCAGGCCAGTCCCCCCGTAGCGGCGGGTGGTGGCGCCATCGCCCTGACTGAAGGGCTGGAACAACTGGGCCTGGGCCGCTTCACTGATGCCGATCCCGTTGTCCTCCACCAACCAGCGCAGACGCAGCCCCTGCGAGTGGCGCTCGATCAGTTCGCAGCGCACCGCCACCCGCCCCGGTGTGGCTGCGCCTGCGCTGAACTTGATGGCATTGGCGATCAGATTGAAAAGCACCTGGCGCAAGCGCCCCTCGTCACCCAGCACCCGATCGGGAACCCGATCGTCCACATCCAGATGGACAGCCACCCCCTGACGCGCTGCCTGCGCGGCGGCGGTCTCGACCACCCCGCGCACCGCGGCCCGAGGCGAGAAGACGGCCATCTCCAGACTCAGACGACCGGACTCGATGCGCGCACTGTCCAGGATGTCATCCAGGATGCGCTGCAACAGGGCGGTGGACTCACGGGCCGTCGTCAGCAGGCGCCGCTGCTCGGTCGCCAGCACGGTCTCACTCAGCAGATCCAGGGTGCCAACGATGCCATTCATCGGCGTGCGAATCTCGTGGCTCATGGTGGCCAGGAACAAGGACTTGGCGCGGTTGGCCTCCTCGGCCTCGGCCTTGGCGCGCTGCAGCACGCCTTCAGCGCGGCGGCGCTCGGCGATCTCCTCCTGCAATTGCGCGTTGGCCTGGCCCAGTTGGGTGGCCCGCTGGGCCACACGCTGCTCCAAGGTGGCGTTGAGCAGGCGCAGCGCGTCATCGGCGCGTCGCTTCTCAATGGCCAGGGCGGCAATCTGCGCTTGGGCAGCCAGCAACTGCATCTGATCCTGGCGCGGTGAGCTGGGCCGAGTGTGGCTCAGGGAGAGCGCCCCCAAGGCCTCACCTTTGCTGCTCAGGATGGGGTAGGACCAGCAGGCACGGATGCCGTACTTGGCCGCAAAGTCGCGGAAGTCGCTCCACAGCGGATCCACGGCGATGTCTTCCACGATCACCGGCTCACGCCGATGACAGGCCGTGCCGCAGGAACCGGAGCGCGGCCCGATCCGCAAACCTTCCAGGCCCTCACGGTAGGCCGGCGGCAGATTGGGCGCCGGACCGCCGGTCAGCACCTCACCCTCGGCATCCACCAACAACACCCCGCCCATGGCCCCAGGCATTTGCGCTTCAAGGCCTTCCACCACGGCACTCAGCACGTCGCCCAGCGGAGCATCCCCCACCACCAACTCCAAGGCGCGCCGCTGCCCACGCACCAGGCTTTCGGCCAGATGGCGATCCGTGACATCCAGCACCGTGCCCTGCAAACGCAGCAATTGCATCTGCGCGCTGCGCTCGGCCTGCAGCCGGTGCTGAACGTAGCGCTGGGCGCCATCGGGCCGCAACACGCGGTG
Source organism: Inhella inkyongensis (assembly GCF_005952805.1). Taxonomy (GTDB): domain Bacteria; phylum Pseudomonadota; class Gammaproteobacteria; order Burkholderiales; family Burkholderiaceae_C; genus Inhella; species Inhella inkyongensis. The sequence continues at coordinate 1,041,010 of NZ_CP040709.1, read as the reverse complement.
CTCCAGCATCACCAGGCCATCGCCTTCACGCACCTGTTGCAGCGCAACTTCCAGAGCAGGCCGGTCGGCCGGAGCCGTCGCCTCCAGCAGGCCCTCCAGGCCTTTGGGCGCCCAACCCAGGTCTTGGCCCAGGATGCGGGTCAGCTCATCGGAGGCTTGCAATGCGCCACCTTCCACTGCCCAGGTCCAGTTGCCCAGATGGGCGATGCGCTGGGCCTGGGCCAGGCGCTGCTCGCGCTCCTGCAGCAAAGCCGCACTGGCGGCTGCCCGTCGCATCACCCGGCGCTGATAGAACACCGCCGCCACGGCCAATGCCACCGCCAGCGCAGCCGGCAGCCAAACCGAAAGACGCTCCCGCAGCGTCAGGGTGCGCGGGTCAATGTCGCCAAACCACTTCTCATAAAGCCTTGCCCGCGTCTGATTGGTGTGCGCCAGCGCCAGACCCTCGTTCAGTTGCGCCAGCAGTTCCGCATCGCCAATGCGCACGGCAAAGGCAAAGCGCTGCACCACGCCCTTGATGGGGGGCCCCACAGCCTCAATACCCTGGATATTGCCCAGCTTCAGGGCCTGCAGGCCCACCAGGCGGCTGACCAACATGCCATCGTGCTTCCCGCTGGCCAACAGCCGCATGCCCTCGGCCACATCGCGCACCGTGGTCAGGCGTTGATAGCCCTGGGCCAGCGCATGGTCATGCGGGAGGTCGGCGTTGATGACGATGATCTCGCGCGACTTGAGCTGCTCTTCGCTGTCAAAGCGCAGCTGGCCCTTGCGCGCAAACACCGCGCCGTAGGACACCACATGGGGCGCGGTGAAGGTGGCGAACTGCTCGCGCTTCTGGCTTTGCGCCAGATTGATCATCACGTCGACCTTGCCGGCCCGGAACTCGCCGAGCAGCTCGTCAAAAGGCCGCACCCGAAAGCGATAGCGCAGGCCCATCTGCTCGGCCACGGCGCGCCACAACTCCACCGTGAAGCCGTCGGGCACGCCATCCACCTGCCCCAGTGCAAACGGCGGGTAGTCGATCTCGCTGCCGACCACCAGTACACGCTCAGACTCCGCACCCGGCTGAACCGGCGGTGCTGACGCGGGCTGAGCCTGCATCTGGCCCAAACCCAGCATCAAGCCAAGGCCAGCCACCGCCAGCGCCCGGCCCACCCGCCAGACCCATCCTGACCCTGAACCTGACCCGACCAGCCGCTTCATTCGCATGCTCCAGGCTTGATTACCCCAGAGCATTCTGCAACGGCGCGGAAGCGCTCAGTTCAACTCTCGCGCGTCCTCTGCGTCCTCGTCGCCCGCATCACCCTCGGGGTCGCCGCTGTTCGGATCGCGCAGACCCGAGCCCTTGCGCCGCTTGGCCGCCCGGGCCTCGCGTTTGGCCTCGCGCGCCGCATCGGCCACCGCAGCGGCTTCGGCCCAGCGGGCGAACTCCTCGGGTGTTTCCAGCGTGATGCGGCCCAGTACGCCTTGGCGGAAGTCGTAGATCAAGACCTCGGCCGCCTTTTGCAGATTGACCCGCCCGCCGCTCTGCACAGCGCCGCGCTTGCGGCCGATGGCCACCAGGAGTTGCTCCTCATCCACCTGCGGGTCGGCCATCTGCGCCGGGACCAGGCCATAGCGGGCTTGCAGTAGGGCCGGGTAGTCGCGCCGCAGGCTGATCAAGAGGTCAAGCGCCACCACCTCTTCGCTGAACGCATTGCGGCCAATGGCACCGCTGGCGGCCAGGTTCTGGCCGGCCTCAGGCAGGCTGATGCGCGGCCACAGCATGCCGGGGGTGTCGAACAAATAGCAGTCATTGGCCAGCACCAGCTTTTGTTCAACCTTGGTGATGCCGGGCTCGTCGCCCACTTTCGTCGCACGCTTGCCCATCAAGCTGTTGATCAAGGTGGACTTGCCCACATTGGGGATGCCGCAGATCAGCACCCGCAGCGGCTTGACCATGCCGCCGCGATTGGGCGCCAGCTCGCGACAAGCCTGCACCAGGGCCTTGGTGGGTGCGGCCTGGCCGCTATCCAACGCCAAAGCGCGGGTCTGGCTCTGGGCGTTGTAGTGAGCCAGCCAGAGCGCGGTGCGGGCCGGGTCCGCCAAGTCCTGCTTGTTCAAGAGCTTGAGCTTGGGCTTGTGATCCGTCATGGCCGCCAGCAGCGGATTGGCACTGGAGCCCGGGCAGCGGGCGTCGAGCATCTCGATCACCACGTCAATGCCCCCCTTCATGCGCTCCTGGATGGCCTGGCGGGTGGCATGCATATGCCCGGGGAACCATTGAATCGCCATTGCCTAAGCCTCGATTTGCAAAGGGCGCATTGTCCCTGTGGTGCCCGCGCCGCAAAGTCAGTGCAAAGCTGCCGCAGAATCCAGCGCACCTGTGCGAAGCAAAGGACTACGGCGTGATCCTCGATTTGATTCCCGATGCCGCCCGCGCGGCCGGCCTGGGCACCTTGATGAAGGGCGCAGGCAAGGTCACGCGCTACATCCCCATCCCCCAACCCACGCTGCTGGTGGGGCCCGGTTCCATCAGGCGACTGGGCGAGCTGATCGCCGGCTTCGGGCACCGCAAGCTGCTGATCGTGACCGACGCCATGATCGTCAAGCTGGGCTTGCTCAAGGGCCTGACCGACGCACTGGACACCGCCGGCACGGAGTACGCGGTGTTCGACCAGATCACCCCCGACGCACCCATCCCGCTGATTGAACGCGGTCTGGCCTTCTACCGCGACCAGGACTGCGACGCCCTGGTGGCCGTGGGCGGGGGCTCCAGCATGGACGCGGCCAAGGCCATTGCCTGCGCGGCCGCCAACCCCAAGCCCCTGCGCCGGCTGGCCGGGTATCTGAAGGGTCGCCACCATCCGGCCATCCTGTACGCAGTGCCCACCACGGCCGGTACCGGCTCCGAGGTGACGGTGGCCGCGGTGATCTCCGACCCCGAACGCAAGGACAAGATCGTCATCGTCGACCCGCGCCTGGTGCCGCGCGTGGCGGCACTGGACCCCGAGCTGATGACCGGCCTGCCGCCGGCCATCACCGCCGCCACCGGCATCGATGCGCTCACCCATGCCGTCGAGGCCTTTGTGGGCCGCTGGGCCACGCCCTATACCGATGGCCTGGCGCTGGCGGCCGTGGGCCTGATCTTTGCCAATCTGCGCACCTGCTACGCCAAAGGCAAGGACCTGGCAGCGCGCGAGAAGATGGCCCTGGCCAGTACCTATGCCGGCATGGCCTTCACCCGAGCCAATGTCGGCTATGTGCATGCCATCGCCCACCAGTTCGGGGGTCGCTATCACACGCCCCACGGACTGGCCAACGCGATGCTGCTGCCCCTCGTAATGCGCTTCTCAGCGCCGGACATCGTTCCGCGCCTGGCCAAGCTGGCGGTGGCCGCCCGCCTGGGCGAGATGCATGAGCGCGACGACGATCTGGCGGAACGCTTCCTGGAGGCCATCGAGCAACTCAATCGCGATCTGGCCATTCCCACCCAGTTGGACGCCCTGCGCGAAGAGGACATTGCCGACATCGCCCGCGGCGCCCGCGCCGAAGCCGACAGCGGCTACCCCGTGCCCCGCTACATGACGCAAGAGGTCTGCGAAGGCCTGATTCGACATCTGCTGCCCAAAGCCCCAGCGAAGCCTGCAAAGGCGACGCGGGCCCAAGCCGCCCCCAAGAAGAAAACCCCCTGATCCTGGAGAAGCAAAGCATGAAAAAGGTTGTGACCGTCACCCTCGGCTCCTCGCAGCAGGATTTCGAATTCCAGACCCAGTTCCTGGGCCACAAATTCAGCGTGCAGCGCCTGGGCGCCGACGACGACACCACCCAGGCCTGGGAGCTGATGCGCCGCCACCAGGCCACCGCCGACGCCATCGGTCTGGGCGAAATCGGCGACCACTACCAGGTGGGCCTGCGCACCGTGGTGAACAAGGAAACCAAGCGCCTGCTCAATGTGGTGACGCGCGTGCCCGCCACCACCGGGGCCACCCTGCGCCGCCTGCTACAGGTGCGTGCGGTGCGCCATGTGCAGCACCAGCTGGGCAGCTACTTCAACAACAACATCGTGTTGTTCCTCTCGGGCATGCGCAATTACGACATGGCCGTGGCGCTGAGTGATTACACGCAGAACCTGAATTTCGCCGACGCCCTCTTTCAGACCGGCGCCCCGGCGATGCTGACCTCGCTGGAACAGCTGGAGCTCTTTGCCAAGGGCATGCGCTGGGCCATGCCGGGCAAACCGCGCGAGCTGCTCGAAGCTTCGCTCTCCGGGCTGAAGAAGCGCAAGGTGATGGCCGAGGTCGAGCGCGCCCACCTGATCGTCGGCACCTATGCCGAACTGCGCGCCGTGGGCACGGCCGAAAACTTGGCCGGCAAGACCGTCATCACCTCGGCGGTGGACGACGAGCGCCTGAAGTTCTTCAAGCAATGCAAGGTCAACCTCGTCATCGACGTCAGCCCCAAGCTGTTTGACCAGGTGGTGGGCATCAACGTCATCGAGGCCATGATCCTGGCCGCGCTGGGCAAGGCGCCTGAAGAAGTCTCGGACGACGACTTCAGCGAGATCCTGGACGAGCTCAAGATCACGCCGCGCCTGCTGCATCCCACCGGCAAGTTCCGCAACATCCGCCGCTTCGCGTTCGTGATCCATCCGCTGAGCCAGGAGTTCATCAAGAAGGGCCTGCCCATCCCCAAGGGCACGCCCAAGTTCGTGATGGACAAGGTCGAGACCCTGGCCGCGCACATGCCGCCCATGGTCTATTGCAAGATGGAAAACATCGTCAGCCCCTGCGGCTCCGAGGCCGAGGGCTGGCTGATCAGCGTGGGCGGCACGCCCAAAGAGATGCTGGCCCGCAGCCCCGAGTTCACCTACCGCCGCCTGCTGCAGGCCGCCAAGATGGCCGAGAAACTGGGCGCACAGATCATGGGCCTGGGCGCCTTCACCAAGGTGGTGGGCGACGCCGGCATCACCGTGGCGCGGCGGGCCTCCATCCCTATCACCACCGGCAACAGCTACTCGGCCTCGGGCGCGCTGTGGGCGGCCGCCGACGCCATGCGTCGCATGGGTCTGGTGGAGCTGAAGAAGGGCCAAAAGCGCGTGCCCGCCAAGACCATGGTGATCGGCGCCTCGGGCTCGATCGGCTCGGTCTCGGCCCGCCTGCTGGCCATGGCCTTTGACGAGGTGGTGATCGCCGGCCGCGACATGAAGAAGCTCGAGGAGCTCAAGAAGAGCATCCTCAAGGACACCCCGGACGCCAAGGTGGTGTGCTCGATCGACTACGACTCGCTGTTGGCCGACATGGACATGATCGTCACGTCCACGAGCGGAGCCGGCAAGAAGATCCTGGACATCACCAAGGTCAAGCCCGGCTGCGTGATCACCGATGTGGCCCGTCCGCTGGATCTGCCGCCCGAGGAAGTGGCCAAGCGCCCAGACGTCCTCGTTATTGAGAGTGGGGAGATCGAGTTGCCCACCAAGGTGCGCGGCATGAAGAGCATCGGCCTGCCGAACAACGTGATCTACGCCTGCCTGGCCGAAACCATCGTGCTGGCCCTGGAGGGCCGCTTCGAGGTATTCACCATCGGTCGCGACACCGAGTGGGAAAAGGTCAAGGAGATCTACAAGCTGGGCATCAAGCACGGCATGAAGCTGGCCGCGATCTCGGGCGTGAACGGTGTCTTCACCGACAAGGACATCGCCAAGGTGGTGACCCTGGCCAAGAAGGCGCGACTGACCTGGAATGGCGCCTCCTCGTCGGACGTCTCTGCGGCCAAACCCGCCACCAAGCCCGCCGCAAAAAAACGGGCGGCGCCGGCGACGAAGGCACCCGTGAAGGCCGCAGTCCCCGCCAAGAAACGGGCGCCCGCCACGGCGAAGTAAGCCCCGGCGCGATGCAGGCCGCAGGGCCTGCATCGCCGGCATCACCCACCCCCGGGACAGCCCCTAGAAGCCAAGAAGCGCCGCTGCGGAATTTGCACGGCGACTGTCATACAGGCGCCCTAGGATGGCGTGATGCAACTGCTTACGACCTCTTCCCATCAGGATGCGGCCCTGCCGCACTTGAGCTTTGGCGTCTCGGCAAAACTGCCCTCCCGAAACGCCGCCGCTCCCAACCCCGCGACGCTCTACAACATGGGCGACGACCCGGCCTGCGACAGCGAGCTGGGCCTGCCCGAGTGCGACTCCGCCTGGGCCTGCACGACGCCGATGGCGCTATAAGGCTTTCAAGCGAGCCCTCAAGCGGGCGCCAGGCTCTTGCACATGAACACGCTCAAGGGGTGCTCGGGGTAGTCGCCAAACGCGGCACAGGCCTCGAAGCCCTGCCTCCGGTAGAAAGCCAACGCGGCCGGCTGGTAGGGGCCGGTTTCAAGTTGGATCAAGCGACACCCCCGGACCACAGCTTCTGACTCCAGCGCGGCCATCAGCTGCGCAGCTGTGCCCTGGGCCCGGTGGCCCTCGCTCACGAACATGCGCTTGAGCTCGCCCTCCTCATTCGCCAGCACCAGGGCCGCGCAGCCCACCGCCACCCCCTGTACATCGCGTGCCACCGCAAAAAGGACGTTTTCCTGCACCAGGCTGCTGAGGTCCAAGGCGTAGCGCGCCTCAGCCGGATAGAGGCTGTCTTGATAGGCGTCCAGTTCCGCAATGAGGGTCAGGACCTCGGGCTGGTTGGGGGACTCGAATTGAATGTGCATGGCGTGGGCGGGTGTTCAGGGATTTCTGCAAGCGCAGCATAGAGACGCCGGCTCGTGCTGACGATCGGCATGGCCGTACCCTGCTTCCTAGAATCCGCCGCGCGCAACGGCCCATGTCAGGCCTACGGGTTGCGCCCTTCCCATGTCCCCTGCCCTTTTCCGCCAGGCCTGCTGCGGCCTGCTGGCGCTGTCGCTTGCCGCGCTGGCCTTGCCAACTCCGGCCCAGACCGCCCCCTTCAGCCTGGAACAGCTCTATCGCGCCCAGCCCTTTCGGGGTCAGGCAGCACGCGAGGCGGCCTTCAGCCACAGCGGCCGCTACCTGGCCTATCTGTGGAACCCGCTGGGCGAGCCAGGCAGCGATCTGTATGTCCACGACATCCGCAGCGGCCAGACCCAACGCCTGAGTTCGCCGGCCCTGATGGCCGCTGTGGACAGCCCCGAGGAACTGCAGCGCTTTGCGCGCAAGCGCGAGCAGCGCGACCGCGAATGGGCCGAACGCCAGGCACGCGAGGAAGCTCAGGCCGCCTATCTGCGTGGCGAGGCCGTGGACCTGGCCCAGTGGGAACGCCGCGCCCTCGAAACCCTCAAGCAGGAACAGGCGCTGAAGAAGCAGCGTGACGAGGCCCAAAAGGCGGCCGACAAGCTGGAGGCCGAGCGCGAAAAGCAGGCCATGGCCGAGCTGGCCGCGCGGCGCGCCGGCAAGCCCTTGCCCACCGCCCCCGCCCCCGCCGCCAGCGCGACGGCGCCGGCCTCGGCCGCGAGCGCGCCCCAGCCACCGCAACGCGAGGACTGGGAATGGCGCGATGAACTGAAGAAGCATCAGGCCAAGCACCGCCTCAAACCCACCGACCTTTATCCGGGCGTCACCCAGTTCGTCTGGGCCCAGAAGGGCGACGAGCTGGTGTTCCAGTACCGAGGCCAGTTGCTGCGCTGGCGCGCCGGCCGGCCCCAGGCAGAAGCCCTGTTGCTGACCCCGCGCAATCTGCGCGTCCTGGCCTACACCCCGGACGACCAGGGTCTGGTGTTCCAGGATGAGACCCGGGTGATGCGCGCCCGCTTCGACAGCCTGCGGGTGGAGATGCTGAACCGCGAGTTGGTGCACCCCGACGAGGCCGAGCGCAAGTACCGCATCGAGGCCACCAGCCTGAGCGAGAACGGCGCGTGGATGGCGCTGGTCGCCCGCGCCCCGCTGGGCGAGGAAGGCAAGCCGCCTCCGAAGCCGGGCCGGCAGGTCGAGATCATGGGCTATGGCGAACGCTTCGCCAGCGCGCGCAAGGTCGACCGCGAGGTCTCGGACGACAAGCGCCTGGTGGCGCCGATGGCCCTCTACATCCGCAAACTCCCGCCCCCGGGTGGCGCCCCCCTGCCCCAGACCGAGCCGGTGTTCAGCCATCCGGGAGGCGATGTCTGGTTCGAGCTCAGCCCCGTGGCCTGGAGCCGCGACGGCCGTCACTACAGCTTTGCCACCTGGGAACGCGAAAAGGAGCTGCTGCGCGTCTATCTGGGTCGCGCCGACGAACAGGCTCGCCCCGAGGTGGTGATCGAACGGCGCGGCGATGTCGGCCACGAACTGGTGAATGTGCTGCGCCCACGATTCAGCCCCGATGGCAAGACCCTGGTGACCGTGCTGGACGACCATGGCTGGCGCCAACCCTATGCCCTGGACCTGGCCAGCCGTCAACTGCGCCCCTTGCTAAAGCCTGGCTTCGAGGCCCACCGCCTGCTGGGCTTCAGCCCCGACAGTCGGCAGCTCTATCTGCTGGCCAATGCCGACGATGCCGCCGCGATGAATGCCTACCGCCTGAACCTGGCCGACGGCAGCCTACAGGCCCTGGGCCAGGCCCCGGACTACCACCGCAATGCGGCCGTCTCGTTTGACGGGCAGAGCCTGGCCGCCGTTGCCGGCCACTGGGCGCAACGGCCCGAACTCAAGCTGCTGCGTCCGGGTCAGCCGGCGCGCGTGCTCACGCAAAGCCACGACCCGGCCTGGTCGGCCCTCGACCGCCTGCGGCCCGAGCGCTTTCACTACAGCAACCGCCACGGCGACCGCATCGCCGCCTATGTCTTCAAGCCCCCCGGCTGGCAGCCCAGCGACCGCCGCCCCGCCGTGGTCTACACCTATGGCGGCCCGCTGAACGACAACAACAACGTCGAGACCGACGACATGCACAACAGCGCCTATCTGTTCGGCCTCTATATGGCCCAGCAGCATGGTTATGTGATGGTGACGGTGGACACGCGCGGCCACTCCAACTACGGGCGCCGCTTTGCCAGTGCCAACTGGGAGGCTCCGGGCCAGGCACAGAGCGAGGACCTGGCCGATCTACTGCCGCTGCTGGCCGAGCAATTCGGCGTGGACCGCCAGCGCATCGGCCTGCACGGCTGGAGCTTTGGCGGCTTCCAGACCCAGTACACGCTCTACACCCAGCCCGAGCTGTTCGCCGCCGGCATCGCCGGCGCCGGCCCGACCGAATGGGAGAACTACAACAGCTGGTACAGCGGCCGCACCATCGGCAAGGTGGATCGCAGCAAGCCCAATCTGCGCAAGTTCTCGCTGCTGCCCCTGGCGCCCGGACTCAAGCGCCCCCTGCTGCTGATCCACGGCATGCAGGATGCCAATGTGCTCTATCAGGACACGGTCAATGTCTACCGTGCGCTGCTGGAATCCGGCAAGGAAGCCCTGGTCGACCTGTTCCTGGACCCAGACGGCGAGCACGGGCTGGACGGCGCCATCAAGCCCGTGGGCCGACATCGCAAGATGGAGGCCTTCTGGCTCCAGAAGCTTGGGCCCGCAAAAAAATAGAACCGGCTCAGCCGACCTCTACGTCCTTGTTCACCCAGGGCAGCATCAAGGTCATCAGGGTCAGCTTCTCGAACTCCGGAGCGAACTGGGCAATGATGGCCTCGGGGTCGGGACAGAGCTCTGAGTCAGTGATCAGACCGAACTGCACCTTGCCGGCATAGGTCAGGATGCTGACGCCCATGCCAATGTCACCGCTCTGCGGCACCCAGAACATCACACGCTCCACATTGGAGCCGCAGAACTTCAGGGACTTGGCCGGGCCGGGCACATTGGTCATGACGGCCGTCGCCTTTTTGGCAAACAGATTCAGCATGGCGTGCTGCACCGGCTTGATCAGCAGACCGGCGACGGCCAGCAAACCGAAGGCCATGATGGGCTGAAAGCTGCCCTTCAATTCCTGCATCCGCGCCCGCACCGCATACATGCGCTCCACCGGGTTCTCGATGCCGATTGGCAGCACCAGGGGCACCAGGCCGAAGCGGTTGCCGAGCTGGTAGGCCTTGTCCAATGGGCGCAGATTGACCGGCACCATGGCGCGGATCTCTTGGCCGTTGGGGTCGTCGCCCTTGGCACGCAGATAGGCACCGATGGCCCCGGCCACGCAGCTCAGCAGCACATCGTTGACCGAACCACCCAGCGCCTTGCCAACCGCCTTGACGGCGTCCAGGGGCATGCCATCGGCCCAGGCCACGGCCTTGGTTTTGCCGGGCTTGCCCTTGAGCCGGGTGTGCGAGTCGTCGGGCATCAGCGCAAAGGCAGTCACGTCGCTAATGGCCTGAAAGCCGATGCGTGCCATGTGCAGGCTGGCATCCATCGGGGTGTCCGGAGCGATCAAGAGGTCCATGCTCTTGGCTGCACCCTTGCTGGCCAACTGCACGGTCTTGACCGTCATGTCGGTGATGGGCTTGATCAGGTGGTCGACGATCCAGTCGTGCTCGCCTTCATGCTCATCCGCGTTTTCGTCATCACTCCGACGCTTGGGCGGCAGCGCGCCGCCATCGGTGATGGAGAGCATCACCGAGATCAACGCGATGCCGTCGCCAATGCAGTGATGGATGCGCGCCAGCAGCACCGACTCGCCGTCCACGTCCTCGAACAACTCAAAGGCCCAGAGCGGCTGACGCGGATCCAGCGGCTGCGCGGCGCGCAGGGCCACATGGGCTTGCAGGGCCTGCATCGCAGTCTGGCCGGGCTCGCGCTCCAGTTCAACGCGTTGCACATGATTGGCGATGTCGAACTCCGGGTCCTCGACCCAGTGCGCGCCCATCACGTCCTCGACCACCTTCTGCCGAAAGCGCCGGTAAGGCAGCAACTTCTCGGTGCAGCGGGCCTGCAGGGCTTCCAGGCTCAGACGGGGCTTCAGAAACCAGACCCCGACGATCATCATCAGGTTCTCAGGGGTGTCCATCCGCAGCCAGGCGGTATCGACACGGCTCATGCGCTCGGGGCTTTGGCTCATGGGGCGCTGCTCTCTTGGGGTTAGGCTGGCATTCTGTCGCTAACATGGGGCCACACCCCCCACCCATGCACGGGCTGTTGACCCAAGGAGACACGATGAGCCTGAAAGCCAAATTCGAAAAAGCCGTGGCCGATTCCAAGAAGCTGTCGGAACGCCCCGACAACGCCACCCTGCTTAAGCTCTATGCGCTCTACAAGCAGGGCACCGAAGGCGACAACGAAACCTCCAAGCCCGGCATGATGGACATGGTGGGGCGCGCCAAGTGGAGCGCCTGGGAGGAGCTGAAGGGCAAGAGCACCGATGAAGCCATGCAGGAATACATCGATCTGATCGAAGACTTGAAATAACCCCCCCCGAAGCGGCCCAAGAGGCCGCCTCCCCCCAGGGGGCGACGCCAGTGGCCCGGCAAAGCCGGTTCCACGGCGGCACTTGATCCCCGAGGCGTTATCGCCGGCCAATCCCGTCAGCCTCTGGGCTTCTCGGCACCAGCCTCAGTGCTTCGAACTGCGGGGGCTGGGTGAGCGGCGCAGCGAAGTAGAGGGGGAATTCGACAGCCGGCAGGCTGTCGAAGGAGGACATGAGCGGAGCCGCTCACCCCGTCCCCTCAGCGCGCCAAGAGAGGTTTCTCTTACTTCCGCTTTTTAGGTGCCTTGGCGCCCTTCTGCGCCGCCAGCAACTCATCGAGTTCGCGCTCGATCTCGGCCTCGATGGTGCCGCGCAGCGCACCCAGCAACAGGCCTAGCTTGGCTTTGAGCTCAAAGGTCTCGGCGTCGACCACCAGCTCGCCCTTCACCCCGCTGCGGGTGAACTCGATGGTGTCGCTGTCTTCGCCTTCATAGACCGTGCACTCCATGCCAAGCTTGGCCTCGGCGTCCTCGGCCCATTTCCAGGCCACCTCACGTGCCTTCTTCAGGCCGAGGTGGTGATCGCGGTGGATGCGGATGGATGACATGGGGCCAATTTAGCAGCGTCAACCGATTCAGGCGGCTGTGACTTCCACCAAGCAGTCGTAGAAACAGGCGCCAGCGCCAATGTCGGTCAGGCCCTGGTGGGTGAGCTCGTTGACGTTCTTGCCGTCCACCCCAAATTTGCGCCACCACACGCCCAGGCCGTTGACCACGCCCGGCCGGGCCCGGCCATTCAGCGCCAGGCGCAACAGCTGCTCGCCGCGCGCGTTGAACACCCGCACCATCTGGCCGTCCTGCAAGCCGCGCGCGGCGGCGTCCTGCGCGTGCATCTCCAGCAGGGGCTCGCGCTCGATATCGCGCAGGCTCTTGACGTTCACAAAGCTGCTGTTCAGGAAGTTGCGCGCCGGCGGCGAGATCATCGCCAGCGGGTAGCGCACGGCGCGCGCCGAGTCTGTCTCGGCGCATTCTTGGTTGGGCACAAAGTCCGGCACGCCGGCCTGCGGATGCGCGGCCCAGACCTTGCCATTGGGCGTGGGCCAACTCCCATCAGCGAACGGTGCCTCGGGCAAAGGCAGGCTGTAGAAGCCCTGTTCGCGCAGGGCGTCGAAGGGAATGCCGGGGCCGGCGCTGGGCCGCTCCCGAGGCGGCCCGCCCCCTTGGGGGGAGGCGGCGTCCGCCGCATCGGGGGGGGCAAAAAACGCCATGCGCGCCAAAGCCTCGTCATCCTCGTGCACCCAGGGCTCGTCAAATCCCATGGCCAGGGCCAGCTCGCGGAAGATCTGCGTATTCGGCTTGGCTTGGCCGAGCGGCGCAATCGCAGGCTCATTGATCAGCACATCTGTGTGGCCGTAGCTGGCGTGCACGTCCAGGTGTTCCATCTGCGTGGTGGCCGGCAATACGTAGTCGGCCAGGTCGGCGGTATCGGTCAGGAAGTGCTCGATCACCACCGTGAACAGATCGGCGCGCTGCAGGCCGCGGATCACGCGGCCTGAGTCCGGAGCCACCGCTGCCGGGTTGCTGTTGTAGACCACCAGGGCCTGAATGGGCGGATCGTTCAGATCCAGCAGGGCGTCGCCGATCGCGCTCATGTTCACGCTGCGCGGCTGGCGGCCGGCCAACAGATCGGGACGCTCCAAGGCCTCGTTGTTCTTGTAGGGCGCCACCCAGCCCGAGCTGGACAGCAACAGCCCGCCGGCACGGTGTTTCCAGGCCCCGACCAGACAGGGCAGCAGCGCAATGAGGCGCACCGCATTGCCACCGCCGCGCACGCGCTGCATGCCGTAGTTCAGGCGAATGGCGGCTGGGGCCGTCTGGCCGTAGTCGCGCGCCAGGCCTTCGATCTCGGCCACGTTCAGGCCCGTCAACGCCGCCGCGCGCTCGGGAGGCCATTGCAGCGCCCGCTCACGCAACCCGGGCCAGCCTTCAACATGACGCGCCAGATAGTCATGATCCAGCCAATCGTGACGGATCAGCTCGTGCATCAGCGCCAGGGCCAGCGCCCCATCGCTGCCCGGGCGCAGGGCCAGGTGCTGATGGCATTTGTCGGCGGTTTCACTGCGGCGCGGGTCGATGCAGACCAGCTTGGCGCCGGCGCGCTTGGCCTGGTTGGCATAGGTCCAGAAATGCAGATTGCTGGCGATGCTGTTGCTGCCCCAGATCAGGATCAGCTTGGACTCGGCAAAAAAACGCAGGTGCATGCCCACGCGGCTGCCGTAGGTCAGGTTCAGCGCCTCGGCGCCGGCACTGGCGCAAATGGTGCGCTCCAGGCGTGCGGCCCCCAGGCGATTCCAGAGCCGGTCGGCCATCGAGCCGCCCTGCAGCAGGCCCATGGTGCCCGCGTAGGAATAGGGTTGGATGGCCTGCGGGTCGCGCGCCGCGATGGCGTTCAAGCGCGTCGCAATGTCGGCCAGCGCCGCCTCCCAGCTCACAGTCTCGAAGCGCGGGGGCTCGGTCTTGGCGCTGACGCGTTTGAGCGGTGTGAGCAGTCGCTCCGGGTGGTGTGTGCGCTCCGGATAGCGGCTGACCTTGGTGCACAGCGCGCCGTGGGTACTGGCATGGTCGGCACGGCCGCTGACCTTGATGACCCGCTGGCCATCGGTTTGCACCTGCAGCGCGCAGGTGTCGGGGCAGTCATGGGGGCAGGCACCGTGGACGGTACGCAGCGACTCGGTAGACGGAGAAGCACTCATGCGCAAATCATGGCATGGCGCCACCTGAGATGATTGCGGCCTTGGCGCCCTGAGACATTGGCAATGAAACCCCTGAGCGAACTGCTGGCCGCCGGTGAGGAACTCACCCGCATCCGACGCGACATCCACCGCCACCCCGAGCTCTGCTTCGAAGAGCAGCGCACTTCGGACCTGATTGCCCGCCAGCTGGAATCCTGGGGCATCCCGGTCGTCCGAGGTTTGGGCAAAACCGGCGTGGTCGGTGTGATCAAGGGCGGCGAATCGAACCGTGCCATCGGCCTGCGAGCCGACATCGACGCCCTGCCGATGACCGAGCACAACCAGTTTGCCCACGCCAGCGTGCACACCGGCAAGATGCACGCCTGCGGGCACGACGGCCACACCGCCATGCTGCTGGCTGCCGCCCAGCACCTTGCTGCACACCGCGAGTTCGATGGCACGGTCTACCTGATCTTCCAACCCGCCGAGGAGGGCGGCGGCGGCGCGCGCGAGATGATCAAGGACGGACTGTGGGAGCGCTGCCCGATGGACGCCGTGTTCGGCATCCACAACTGGCCAGGCATGCCGGCCGGCGCCTTTGCGCTGGCCAGCGGCCCGGTGTTCGCCAGCAGCAACGAGTTCAAGATCGTGCTCAAGGGCAAGGGCGCGCATGGCGCCATGCCGCATTTGGGCCTGGACCCCGTGCCCGCCGCCTGCCAGCTGGTGCAGGCTTTCCAAACCATCATCAACCGCAACAAGCGACCGATCGACACCGGCGTCATCAGCGTCACCATGATCCACGCCGGTGAGGCCACCAATGTGATCCCCGAGTCGGTCACCCTGGAAGGCACGGTGCGCACCTTCAGCGTCGAGGTACTGGACCTGATCGAGCGCCGCATGCGCGAGCTGAGCCTGAACCTGGCCGCCGGTTTCGAGCTGCAGTGCGACTTCCAGTTCCGCCGCAACTACCCGCCCACGGTGAACCACGAGCGCGAGACCGAGTTTGTGCGCCGCGCCCTCACGGCCATGGGCGCCGAGGTGCAGCGCTTCGAGCCCACCATGGGCGCCGAGGACTTCAGCTACTACCTGCTGGACAAGCCGGGCTGCTACTTCCTGATCGGCAACGGCGAGGGCCAGCACCGCGAGGGCGGCCATGGCCTGGGGCCCTGCACCCTGCACAACCCCAGCTACGACTTCAACGACCAGCTGATCCCGGTCGGCGGCAGCATGTGGGTCCAGCTCGTCCAGAACTGGTTCCAGGAACAACAAGCATGACGAACGACGAACAAGTGATTGCCAACACCCGTGCCTGGGTGGACAAAGCCGTCATCGGCCTCAACCTCTGCCCCTTCGCTAAACAGGTGCAAGTCAAGGGCCAGGTGCGCTATGTGGTGAGCCACGCGACCACCGTGGAAGACCTGCTCTATGAACTCGCGGCCGAGCTCAACCGTCTGGTAGATACACCGCCGGAAGAAACCGACACCACCCTGCTGATTCACCCGCAGGTGTTGACCGACTTCCTGGACTACAACGACTTCCTGGAAGCCGCTGATGCCCTGGTGGGCGACATCGGCCTGGACGGCGTGCTGCAGGTGGCGAGCTTTCACCCCGACTACCAATTCGAAGGCACCGAGCCCGACGACATCAGCAACTACACCAACCGCTCGCCATACCCCACCCTGCATCTGCTGCGCGAGGAATCCATCGACCGCGCCGTGGCTGCCTTCCCGGAACCCGACAGCATCTTTGACGCCAATATCGCCACGCTGGAAAAGCTGGGCCACGCGGGTTGGGAAAAGCTCGGCCTGAAGGGCTGAACGAGGTGGCTGCTTCGCTGGACAACTGCCTGGTCGTCGCGATCTCCTCTCGGGCGCTGTTCGACTTTGAAGAAGAGAACCAGCTCTTCGAGGCCAGCGACGACCACGCCTACATGGCGCTGCAGCAGCAGCGCCTGGAAGTGCCCGCCAAGCCGGGCGTTGCGTTCTCGCTGGTGAAAAAGCTACTGGCCTTCAACCCGCCGGGTGAGCCCGCCCGTGTCGAGGTGGTGGTGCTGAGCCGCAACGACCCGATCTCGGGCCTGCGCGTCTACCGCTCGGCCCAGGCCTATGGGCTGGCCATCCAACGCGGTGTGTTCACCCGCGGCCGTGAGCCCTGGCGATTCCTTAAACCCCTCAAGGCCCAGCTTTTCTTGAGCGCCAACGAGGCCGATGTGCGCGAAGCCCTGGCCGCGGGTGTGCCGGCCGCTAGGGTTTACCCGAGCAGCGCGCGCGCCAGCGATGCCCACCCGAACGAGCTGCGCATCGCCTTTGACGGCGACGCCGTGCTCTTCAGCGACGAAGCCGAGCGCGTGTTTCAGTCCGAGGGCCTGGCGGCCTTTCAGCGCCATGAGTCCAGCCACGCGCTCGACCCCCTGCCCCCCGGCCCCTTCAAACCCCTGCTGCAAGCCCTGCACGGCCTGCAACACCAGCACCCCATGCGGGTGCGCACGGCCCTGGTCACCGCCCGCAGCGCCCCGGCGCATGAGCGTGCGGTGCGCACCCTGATGAGCTGGCGCATCGAGGTGGACGAGGCCATGTTCCTGGGCGGCCTGCCCAAAGGCGAATTCCTGCGCGAATTCGAGCCCGACTTCTTTTTTGACGACCAGCTCGGCCACATCGCCAACGCCAGCCCCCATGTGCCCAGCGGCCATGTGGCCAGCGGCGTCAGCAATCAGGGTTAGCCTGAGCGGGTTTACCGCTTGGTAAAAATCCCGAGTGGTTTAGACGCACAAACCCAGGCGAAGGCTGGGGTTCCTCTCTACGAATCGTCACATTCCCCCCGTACGCTGTGCGGCTTTGCGATTTGCACCCCATCGGGGCCGAATCGCCGGGGAATGACGTGGCGCAGGCCGACGGCATCCCTCGCCCCAACAGCCTGCACCGCCTCCCGTACACCATGAAGATTCGACTCCTTGCGCTGGCCGCCTTCGCCAGCATGTCCCTGAGTGCCCAAGCCGTTGAGGTGGTGGCGCTGTGGGATTTCAATTCCGGCACGACCAAGCACACCCAGAGCGCCAATGGCGCTTCGTTTGCAACCGTGGGTGGTGTGACCACCACTTTTGCAGCAGGACTCTCCAGCACCCAGGCCTTGAATACCGCCACCTATGCGGCGAACGGCGCCAATCAGTCCATGGGGGTGCAGTTCATGATCGATACCACTGGGTATACCGATCTGAGCTTTAGTTTCAGCCAGCGCAATAGCAACACGGCGTCGGCCTACTCGGCACTGAAGTACACGCTGGATGGCACGACCTGGATCACGGCGACCACGCTCCTGACTCCGGCTGGCACTGGATTCACCAGCCATAGCTTCAGCTTTGCCAGCATCGTCGGTGCAAACAACAACGCGAACTTTGGCATCCAGTTGGTGGCCTCCTACGCGCCTGGTGGCTCGGCCTACCAGGCCACGGCCGCCGGCAGCAGCTTCGGCGCGTCAGGCACGATTCGCTACGAAAACGTCACCCTCTCCGGCACCGCCATCCCCGCCGTGCCCGAGCCGCAAACCTATGCCCTGATGCTGGCCGGCCTGGGCGTGGTGACCACCGTCGCCCGTCGCCGCCGCAGCGCCTAAAGAACCGCCGATAGACCCACAACGCCGGCCCCGCGCCGGCGTTCGTCTGCATTCAGGGCCCCGGGCCCAACGAGGACACCGTGCATCAAACCACCCCCACCGCTTCCAAGCATTGGCTGAGCGCCATTGCCGCCGCCGTGCTGCTGACCGCCTGTGGCGGCGCCAGCCAGGACACGCCCGCCGTTCAGGCCCAGGCCGAGGAAGGCCGCGCCAAGGCGCTGGCCGCCCACCCCAGCAGCAAGTACCCGGACCACCATGAGTTCGAGGTCGAGCTGCTGACGCCCTTTGCGTCAACCCAAGCCAACGGCGCGCGCCGCTTCACGGTCAATCTGGACTATCTGGGCGCCCCCACGGGCCAGCAGCTGGGCTATCGCCTGGACCTGATCGCCCCGAATGGCCAGCGCGTGCACAGCTGGAGCGGCATTGAGGCCTACCAGGGCAAGCCAATCACGCTGAACCTGGAGTGGGCCGGTCGCGGCGCCAATGCAACGCTGGCGGACGGGGTGTACGAGGCACGCCTGGTGGCCGCTTCGGCCGATGCGGGCGAGCAGTTCGCCAACATCGACGCCCTGCTGGCGCATGAGCACGAGGGCCATGGCGCCCACGAGCAAGTGTCCAAATTCGTACTGGGCGCGATCCCGAAGGCCCGCATGCCGGCCTTCAAGGCCATGCCCCTGGGCAGCGAACTGGCCCAAGGCGGCGAGCCGCGCCGCAAGGCCCTGGCCGCAGCCGCCACCGGCAGCTGGCCCTACACCGTGTATTACGGCACCCTGCACGGCCAGACCAATGACTCGGACGGCGGCGGCGCCCTGGCCACCTGCAGCAGCTCGCAGGCCGCACAGAGCGGCCAATACGGCCCGGCCGATGCCTATCCCTATGCCAAGAGCAAGGGTCTGGACTTCCTGGCCAACACCGAGCACAACCATTACTTCGATGGCAGCTCCAGCACCAACACCTCGGCCAGCCCGGCCACGGCCAAGGGCCGTTACGAGGCCGGCCTGAATACGGCCAACAGCTTCACTGCCAGCAACCCCGGCTTCCTGGCGCTCTACGGCATGGAGTGGGGCGTGATCAGCAATGGCGGTCACCTCAACATCTTCAACAGCGACGAGCTCTACGCCTGGGAATACAACGCCAGCAACGAGCTGCTGGGCCACCGCTACATCGCCAAGAACGACTACGCCAGTCTCTACACCGCCATGCGCGCGGCCGGCGTGGTGGGCCAGTTCAACCACCCGGATTCGAGCGGCCAATTCATCGTCAATGGTGAGTCCCTGGGCTACACCGCCGATGGCGACGAGGTGATGGTGCTGGCGGAAATCTCCAACACCAGCGCTTTCTCCAACGTGGACAACGAGAGCCAGGTCCCGGGCGGCGGCTACGAGAGCGCCTACCGCAAGATCCTGGAGCAGGGCTTCCACGTGGCCCCGGCCACCAACCAGGACAACCACTGCGCCAACTGGGGCTCGGCCTACACCAACCGCACGGCGGTGCTGATCCCCAATGGCACGGCACTGACCAAGGCCAGCTTCATCGAGGCTCTGCGCGCGCGCCGCGTGTTCGCCACCCACGACAAGAACTCGCAGCTGGTGTTCAGCGCCAACGGCAACATCATGGGTTCGCGCATCAGCAATAGCGGCGTGTTGAACCTGAATGCCGGCTTTGCCAACAGCGCCGGTCGCACGGTGTCCCTGGTCGAAATCTGGGAAGGCGTGCCGGGCCGCAAGGGCACGATGACCGTGCTGACCAACAACGCCACGCACAGCTTCACGCCCACGGCCGGCCAGCATGTCTACTACGCCAAGCTGACGCAGGACGACGGCAAGATCCTGTGGTCGGCGCCGATCTGGGTCAACCAGGGCGAAGCACCGGCCGGCGACACCACGCCACCGACCGTGACCGCCAGCGAATCGGGCAGCAGCGGCACCATCACGCTGTCGGCCACCGCCAGCGACAACGTCGGCGTGAGCAAGGTCGAGTTCTGGGTCGACGGCGCCTTGAAGGGCACGGTCACGGCCAGTCCCTTCAGCATGACGCTGGACTCCAAGACCCTGGCCAATGGCAGCCACAACCTGGTGGCCAAGGCCTTTGACGCCGCCGGCAACAGCGCCAGCTCGACGGGCGTGAGCTTCAGCATCAGCAACGCTCTGGCCGGCATCAGCGAGACGGAGAGCAACAACACCATCGCCACGGCCAATGCAGTGGGCACGGCCACCACGGTGACGGGCTTCATGGGCAGCACCACGGACAAGGACTACTTCAAGGTCAGCCTGAAGACCAACCAGAAGATCCGCGTCGACATGGTGGGCCCGACCGGCACCGACTACGACGTCTATCTGGTGACCAGCACGGGCGCCGGTCTGGCCCGTTCGGAAGGCGCGACCAGCAGCGAGACCTTCACCTACACCAACACCGCCACCGCGCGCACGGTGTACATCAAGGTCCAGAGCTACAGCGGCTCCAGCACCAGCCAGGCCTACACCCTGACGGTGACCTACCCCTGATAGGGCAAGACCCCCGCGCACTCCGGTGCGCGGTTTCAGAGCGCCAAAACAAAGGCCCGCTTGAAGCGGGCCTTTTTCTTTGCGGCGCCCTTACTTGGACGCGGCGCTGGCGGCGCTGACCACCCCGATCGGGATCACCGCCGGCATTGGGCGCGGCGTGTTCTCCAGCACTTCCAAAGCGCTCTTGCGATTCCAGGGCTCGAAGAACCACAGCGCCGCCACGATGAGCAGGGGCAGCAGCCACCAGGCGCGCAGCATGGCGCTGCGCTTGAGCGTGGCCTTGAAGACGGGTTCTTCCCTCATGCCTTCAGACTCACGCGGGCGAACTGGCGCTTGCCGACCTGCAGCACATAGGTGCCGGGCTCGACCTTCAGGCCCTTGTCGCTGATGACCACGCCGTCGATGCGCACGCCGCCCTGCTCGACCTTGCGCAGGCCCTCGCCGTTCGAGGGCACCAGGCCGGCGGCCTTCAAGAGGGCGCCAATGCCCATCGGGGCGCCGCTGAGGCTCAGCTCCGGCATCTCATCGGGGATGCCGCCGCGCGCACGGCGCTCGAAGTCTTCTTGCGCCGCTGCGGCCGCCGCCGCACCATGGAAGCGCGCGGTGATTTCGGTGGCCAGCGCCACCTTGGCCTCCTTGGGGTTGCGTCCCGCAGCCACCTCGGCCTTGAGCTTTTCAATCGCCGCAAGCGACTCAAAACTCAAGAGCTCGTACCAGCGCCACATCAGCTCGTCCGAGATCGACAGCACCTTGGCATACATGCTGTTGGCCGGCTCGGTGATGCCGATGTAGTTGTTCTTGGACTTGGACATCTTCTCGACGCCGTCCAGGCCTTCGAGCAAGGGCATGGTCAGGATGCACTGCGGCTCCTGCCCATATTCCTGCTGCAGCTGCCGCCCCATCAGCAGATTGAACTTCTGATCGGTGCCGCCGAGTTCCAGGTCGCTCTTGAGCGCCACGGAGTCATAGCCCTGCATCAGCGGGTAGAGAAACTCGTGCAGCGAGATCGGCGTTTGCGCCGCATAGCGCTTGGTGAAGTCGTCGCGCTCCAGCATGCGCGCCACCGTGGTCTTGGCCGAGAGCTGGATCAAACCCATGCTGCCCAGGCCGATGGACCACTCCGAGTTGTAGCGAATCTCGGTCTTGCTCGGGTCCAGCACCAGGCTGGCCTGCTTGTAGTAGGTCTCAGCATTGGCCTTGATCTGCTCGGGCGTGAGCGGCGGGCGGGTGCTGTTGCGGCCGCTGGGGTCACCAATCAGGCTGGTGAAGTCGCCGATCAAGAAGATCACCTGATGCCCCAGGTCCTGCAACTGGCGCATCTTGTTCAACACCACCGTGTGACCCAGGTGGATGTCGGGTGCTGTCGGGTCCAGGCCCAGTTTGATCCGCAGCGGCTGGCCGGTGGCGGCCGAACGCGCCAGCTTCCGGACCCAGGCTTCTTCGGGCAGCAACTCCTGCGTGCCGCGCAGACTCACAGCCAGCGCCTCGCGCACGGCGTCGGTAATCGGGAACTCGGGGCTGGCAGCTGAAGACATGGCGTGTGAAGGAAAGCACGGCATAAACCGTGACAAAAGTCATGAATCGACGGGCCGGGCTTTCCCGGCGGTGCGTCCGGGCGGTCGCCGTTAGAATCGCGGCCTTGTTTCGCTACGCCGGTCCAAGAGGTCTGAAGACCCGCCGACGCCAAAGCCCTTCATCAAGGGCCGCGATTCTAGGTGAGTGACCCGCTCGCGCTCCTGGCCTCCCGGTCAGTCGAGCACGCGCAGCCGGTGCAAGCCCCCTACCGCCGTCGGACCGGGGAGGCCGACCCTTGCAACCCCTGGTGGCTGCGCCGGATCCTGAAACAGGACCATCGCGCCCCGCACCTCGTGGTTCTTGCATGAACTGGATTGATCGGCTGAGCCAAGTGCTCAGACCCTTGGAACAATTTGCAGCGCGCCACCCGCGTGCGCTGACGGGCACCCTGCTGGGCCTGATCGGCAGCTTTGGCGTCACCGCCTTCGGCATTGCGCCGCTGGTGCCCAATGCCTCGGACTTGCCACAGCGCACCGTGCAGGAAGCCCTGCCCGTCCTGCCTCTGGAAGAGCAACTGGCCGAGCTGGCGCAACACAGCATCGGCCTGCGGCGGCACGACAGCACGCGCAGCGGCGACACGGCCGACAGCCTGCTCAGCCGCCTGGGTGCCTTCGACTCCCGCTTCGCGGCGCATTTGCGCAGCGATCCAACCGCACAACTGCTCTTGAAAGGCCGCGCCGGCAAGCGGGTTGAGCTCACGGCCGATGCCAACGGCAAGGTCCAAAAGCTGGTCGCTCGCTACGCGGCCAGCAGCCCGGAGTTGGCCCAGACGCACTTCAGCCGCTTGGTGGTGGAGCGCCTGGCTGATGGCGAACTGAGCAGCCGACTGGAGATGGGGCGCCTTGAGACCTCGGTGCGCTTGGCCAGCGGCCAGATCGAAAGCTCTCTGTTTGCTGCCACCGACGAAGCTGGCCTGCCCGACAGCGTGGGTTCTCAACTGGCCGAGATGTTCTCGGGCGAAATCGACTTCCACCGCGAGCTACGCAAGGGTGACCGTTTCACCCTGGTGTTTGAAGGCCTGAGCGCCGATGGTGAGCCCGTCAGCTGGGGCGCCGGGGCTGGCCGCGTGCTGGCTGCCGAGTTCGTAAACGCCGGCCGCTCCCACCAAGCGGTCTGGTTCCAGGACCCACAGAGCGGCAAGGCCAGCTTCTACGACTTCGAAGGTCAGAACAAGCGCCGCGCCTTTCTGGCCAGCCCGATGGAGTTCTCGCGCGTGACCAGTGGCTTTGCCATGCGCTTCCACCCCATCCACAACACCTGGCGCCGCCACAACGGCGTGGACTACGGCGCCCCGCACGGCGCCCCGGTGCGCAGCGTGGGCGACGGCATCGTGGAGTTCGCCGGTTGGCAGAACGGCTTCGGCAATGTGGTCCATCTGCGCCACAGCGGCGACCGCACCACGGTGTATGCCCACCTGAGCAAGATCGACGTGCGCAAGGGCCAGCGCGTGGATCAGGGGCAACGCGTAGGCGCCGTGGGCGCCACCGGCTGGGCCACCGGTCCGCATTTGCACTTTGAGTTCCGCGTCGGTGGCCAGCACAAGGATCCACGCGTCCTGGCCAAGGCCAGCGAATCCACGCCGCTGCCCGCCCATGCGCGCGCGCCCTTCAAGGTCCAAGTGGCCGAGGCCCGGGGCCAGCTCAAGGTGGCCGCCACCTTGGGACAGGGCGTGACCGGAGCGGACTGAGCATTGCGCTCGCCTGAGCTCTATGCCGGGCTGATGTCCGGCACTTCGCTGGATGGCGTGGATGCTGTGCTGCTGGAGGTGAGCTCAGCCGGCCCGCGCTGCCTGGCACATCGGCATCAGCCCTTCGCTCCAGAGCTAGCCGGCGAGCTGCTGGCGTTGAACCAGCGCGGCGGGGAAGATGAGCTGCATCGCGCCGCCCTGGCAGCCAATTCGGTGGCCGACGCCTACGCCAGCGTGCTGGATGAGTTGATGGTTGCCGCGCAAGTGTCGGCCCAAGCCGTCCGCGCTGCAGGCGCTCATGGCCAGACCGTGCGGCATCGCCCGGAACTGGGCTTCACCCTGCAATTGCTGAATGCCGCCCGCCTGGCGGAACGCAGCGGCATTGCCGTGGTGTCCGATCTGCGCAGCCGCGATGTGGCGGCCGGCGGTCAGGGCGCGCCACTGGTGCCGACCTTCCATCGCGCCGTGTTTGG
The DNA here is from genome assembly GCF_005952805.1 of Inhella inkyongensis. GTDB lineage: Bacteria > Pseudomonadota > Gammaproteobacteria > Burkholderiales > Burkholderiaceae_C > Inhella > Inhella inkyongensis. Next base: position 1,017,149 of record NZ_CP040709.1, on the reverse strand, counting down.
CCGCACCGAGCACGATGTCGCGGTGCTGAACTTGGGCGGCATGGGCAATCTGAGCCTGCTGCATGCGGATGGCCGCACTCTGGGCTTTGACACCGGCCCCGGCAACGTGCTGCTGGATCTCTGGCACCAGCGCCATCGCGGCGGCCCCTTCGATCCGGCCGGCGCCTGGGCGGCCACAGGACAGGTCGACGGACTGCTGCTGGAGCGCCTGAGCAGCGAAGCCTTCTTTTCGCTACCTCCGCCCCGCTCGACCGGGCGCGACCTTTTTGGCGCCGCCTGGTTGCAGCAACACGTGCGCAACGAGGCGCCGCAGGACGTTCAGGCCACCCTGGCCGAACTGACGGCCTGGACCGTGGCCAACGCCCTGCAAACCCATCTGCCACAGGCGCAAGAGTTGATCGTCTGCGGTGGAGGCGCCTTCAACACCGACCTGCTGGGCCGATTGCGGCGCCGTTTGCCCGGCGTGAGCCTGGTGGACAGCTCGGAGCGCGGCTTGCCCCCCATGCAGGTCGAAGCCGCCGCGTTCGCCTGGTTGGCTCAGCGCTTCATGACAGGCCTGCCGGGCAACCTGCCCGCCGTCACCGGTGCCCGAGGCCCGCGCCTGCTGGGCGCCCTGCACCCCGCCTGAACGAAAAAGCCGCCCGCAGGCGGCTTGTCTGGGGCCGAAAGGATCAGGCCGAGAAGCTGGATCCGCACCCGCAGGTCGTCGTGGCGTTCGGGTTCTTGATCACGAACTGCGCGCCGCTGAGGTCGTCCTTGTAGTCAATCTCGGCGCCCATCAGGTACTGCAGGCTCATGGCGTCGATCAACAGGGTCACGCCGTTTTTGCTCATCTGCGTGTCGTCGTCGTTGGCCACCTCGTCAAAGGTGAATCCGTACTGGAAGCCCGAGCAGCCGCCGCCCTGCACGAAGACACGCAGCTTCAGGTCCGGGTTGCCCTCCTCGGCCACCAACTCGGCCACCTTATTGGCAGCACTGTCCGTGAACACCAAGGGAGCGGGGATATCAAGCGTTTCGGCAACAGCGTTCATGATGGATTTTCCTTGCGAGGCCCGCATTATCGAGGGCAAACAAAAAGGCCGCAGCAAGCTGCGGCCTTTCTTGATGAACAGCCAAGGCTGTCCGTCGGTGTATCAGCGCTTGCTGAACTGCTTCCGGCGACGGGCGCCGTGCAGACCGACCTTCTTACGCTCGACTTCACGGGCGTCACGGGTCACGAAGCCGGCCTTGCTCAGCTCGGGCTTCAGGGCCACGTCATAGTCGATCAGCGCGCGGGTCACACCCAGACGCACTGCGCCGGCCTGGCCGGACTCACCACCACCGTGCACATTGACCTTGACGTCAAAGGCTTCGGCGTTGTTGGTCAGCACCAGGGCTTGGCGGGCCACCATGATGGAGGTCTGACGGCCGAAGTACTCGGCGATCGGACGACCGTTGACGGTGATCTGGCCGGTGCCCTTCTTGATGAAGACACGGGCAACCGAGGACTTGCGACGGCCGGTGCCGTAGTTCCAATTACCGATCATGCTCAGATCTCCAGGACTTTGGGCTGCTGAGCGGCGTGCGGGTGGCTGTCACCGGCGTAGACCTTCAGCTTCTTGACCATGGCGTAACCCAGGGGGCCCTTGGGCAGCATGCCCTTGACGGCCTTTTCCAAGGCGCGGCCGGGGTGCTTGGCCTGCATGTCCTTGAACTTGGTGGCATAGATGCCGCCAGGGAAACCGCTGTGACGGTAATAGATCTTGTCTTCCGACTTGGTGCCGGTGACACGGATCTTGTCGGCGTTCAACACGATGATGAAATCACCGGTGTCCACGTGAGGCGTGTAAATGGCCTTGTGCTTGCCGCGCAGTCGGAGTGCCACTTCGCTGGCAACACGTCCGAGCACCTTGTCGGTGGCGTCAATCACAAACCACTCGTGCGTCACTTCGGCCGGCTTGGCGCTGAAGGTCTTCATGAATGTCTTTCAAACAGGCTTCTTGAACCCTGCCGCTCGGCGCTGCTTATGTTCGAAAGCACTCGCATGCCCCCGCAGCCTCTCATGGCAAGTCCCACACCCAAAGCCCACTGAGCGCGGAAAAGCCGGCGAGTTTATCAGGGTTCTCTTGGATTGAGCAAGATGCACCCATGAAGCCGACCAAGCCTGCACATAATGGCCGCCATGAGTGCTCCCAAGAGTGCCAACCCCGCCGGCGACTCACCGCTGCGCACCGCGCTGGCTGCGTTGCGCGGGAATTGGGTACCGATCCGCTCATTGGGCCGGCGCCATCGCCGCCGCATCCTCAAGCACCTACTGGCCCTGGGCGGGCCGGATCGCTATCTGCGATTTGGCTACGCCGCCAGCGACGGGCAGATCGAACGCTATGCCCTGAGCCTGGAGTTTGGTCGTGACGAGTTGCTGGGGGTCTTCAATCGCCGCCTGGAGCTGGTGGCCATGGCCCATCTGGCCTACACCCTCAGCGGCCCCGAGGCCGACACCGCCGAGTTTGGTGTGTCGGTGCTGGAACGCTACCGCGGGCGCGGTCTGGGCAGCCGGCTGTTCGAGTTGGCCTGCCTGCACGCGCGCAATCGCAATATGCGCTTTCTGCTCATCCACGCGCTGAGCGAGAACCAGGCCATGCTGCGCATCGCCGAAAAGGCCGGCGCCTGGGTGGAAGAGGTGGCGGAGGGCAGCGTCAGCGCCCGGCTTCACCTACCCGAGGACAACTGGCGCAGCCATGCCGAGCAAGCGCTGGAGGAGGGCTTGGGCGAGTTGGACTTCCGCCTCAAGCACCAGGCCAAGCAGTTGCAGGACTTCGTGGACAGCGTACAGACCGAGGTACGGGATCTACTCGGCGATGATGCGCCGCCCCCTGCCGATCCCCCCCCTCCCCCTTGAACCTCGATTACGCCGAACTCGACCCTGGCCGCGTGCTGGATGCCCTGGACACCGTGGGCCTGCGCGGCGATGGTCGCCTGCTGCAACTCAACTCCTACGAGAACCGCGTATTCCTGGTGCATCTGGAGGACGGCGCGGCCGTGGTCGCCAAGTTCTACCGCCCGGCGCGTTGGAGCAACGAGCAGCTGCTCGAAGAGCACCGCTTCGCCCTGGACCTGCAGGCCGATGAAGTGCCTCTGGCCGCACCACTGCCGCTGCAAGCTTGCGGCGCCAGCTTGCTGGGCGAACCGCCCACGCTGGCGCAGTGGCAGGGCTTGCGCTTTTGCGCCGCGCCGCGTCAGGGCGGTCGGGCACCCGAGCTGGAAGACTTGGAGGTCCTGGAAGTCCTGGGGCGCTTCATTGCGCGCATCCATCGAGTGGGGCGTCAGCGGGAATTTACCCATCGCCCCCGCTGGGCAGGCCGTTCACCCGGCGACCTGGCCGTGGAAGCCGTGCGCGCCAGTGGCTGCCTGCCCTATGAGCTGGAGGGACGCTGGCACGGCATGGTGGAACGCTGCCTGCAGGCGGTGCAGCAGGCCTTTGGCGCCCAGCCCGGTCTGCGAACCCAGCGCCTGCATGGCGACTGCCATCCCGGCAATCTGCTGTGGACACCGGGCGGCGGCGCGCACTTCGTGGATCTGGACGACGCCGTCACCGGCCCTGCGGTGCAGGACCTGTGGATGCTGCTCAGTGGCGACCCGGCTCAGGCCCAGCAACAACTGCGCGCCCTGCTGGCCGGCTACGAGCAGGTGCTGGACTTCGACCGCCGCGAGCTGACGCTGATTGAACCCCTGCGCACCCTGCGCATGATTCATCACAGCGGCTGGATCGCGAAACGTTGGGACGACCCGGCCTTCCCCATCGCCTTCCCCTGGTTCGGCACACCCAACTACTGGCTGGACCAAGTGGCCAAACTGGCCGAGCAACTCGAAGCCATGCAAGACGCTCCGCCCGCCCCGCCGCCGAAGGATGACGATGACTTCGTCAACTTCGACGGCGATGGTTTTGCCTGAGCTTCAGGCCAACAGCAGGGCGTTGACGCGTCGCACATAGGCCGCCGGGTCTTCCAGCGCGCCGCCTTCGGCCAGCAGGGCCTGGTCGAACAGCACCTGGGCCAGGTCGTCGAATCGGGCATGGCCGTCCAGGGCCTTGACCAGCGCGTGCTCGGGGTTCACTTCCAGCGTGGGCTTGGCCGCCGGAGCGTCTTGGCCGGCCTGCTTGAGCAGGCGGCTGAGGTGGGCGCTCATGTCACCCTCTTCCACCACGATGCAGGCCGGCGAGTCGACCAGGCGGGTGGTGACGCGCACGTCCTTGGCGCGCTCCTTGAGCGACTCCTTGAGCTTCTCCAGCATCGGCTTGAAGGCCTCGGCAGCCGCCTCGGCGGCCTTCTTCTCGGCCTCGTCCTGCAGCTGACCCAAGTCGACCGCGCCCTTGGCGATGGACTGCAGGGTCTTGCCCTCGAAGTCCTGGAAGTGGCTGACCATCCACTCGTCCACACGGTCGGCCAGCAACAGCACCTCGGTGCCCTTCTTGCGGAAGATTTCCAGCTGCGGGCTGTTCTGCGCGGCCGCCAGGCTGTCGGCGGTGATGAAGTAGATGTGCTCCTGCCCCTCCTTCATGCGGCCCACGTAGTCGGCCAGGCTGACGTTTTCACTGGCGTGGGTGGAGGCAAAGCGCAGCAGCTTGGCGATGCGCTCGTGGTTTTGGAAGTCCTCGCCCATGCCCTCTTTGAACACCGCGCCGAACTCCTTCCAGAAACCGGCGTACTTGTCCTTGTCGGCTTGGTCCTCGCTGTTGGCCAGCGCTTCGAGCATGCCCAGCACCTTCTTGGTCGAGCCCTCGCGAATGGCGCGCACATCGCGGCTTTCCTGCAGCAGCTCACGGCTCACGTTCAGCGGCAGGTCGGCCGAGTCGATCACGCCGCGCACGAAGCGCAGGTAGCTGGGCATCAACTCCTGGGCGTCGTCCATGATGAAGACGCGCTTCACATAGAGCTTGACGCCGGGCTTCTTGTCGCGGTTCCAGAGGTCAAACGGAGCCTTGGCGGGGATGTAGAGCAGCTGGATGTACTCGCTGCGGCCCTCCACGCGGTTGTGCGTGTGGGTCAGCGGCGCCTGGCTGTCGTGGCTCAGGGTCTTGTAGAACTCGTCGTACTGCTCCTGCGTGATGTCACTCTTGGAGCGCGTCCACAGGGCTGAAGCCTTGTTGGCGGTCTCCCACTCGTCGGTCACCACATAGGCGCTCTTCTCGGCGTCCCAAGTCTCTTTGCGCAGCAGGATGGGCAGGCCGATGTGGTCGCTGTATTTGGCCACCGTGGAGCGCAGCTTCCAGGGCTGCAGGAAATCGTCCTCGCCCTCGCGCAGGTGCAGGATCACATCGGTGCCACGGCCGGCCTTGTCGATGGCCTCGACCTCGAACTCGCCCGTGCCTTCGCTGGTCCAGCGCACGCCCTGGGCGGCGTCCAGACCGGCACGGCGGCTCTCGACGGTGATGCGATCAGCCACGATGAAGCCCGAGTAAAAGCCCACGCCGAACTGACCGATCAAGTTGGCGTCGCCCTTTTTGGCCTCATCCAGCGCCGACATGAAGTCGCGCGTGCCGCTCTTGGCAATGGTGCCCAGGTGCGCAATGGCTTCGTCGGCGCTCATGCCGATGCCGTTGTCGCGGATGGTCAGCGTGCGCGCTTCCTTGTCCACGATCAGGCGGATCTCCAGGTTCGGCTGATCCTCAAACAGCGCGTTCTGGTCCAGGGCCTCGAAGCGCAGCTTGTCGCAAGCGTCGCTGGCGTTGGAGACCAACTCGCGCAGGAAGATCTCCTTGTTCGAGTACAGGCTGTGCGTCACCAGATGGAGGATCTGTTTGACTTCGGCCTGGAAGGCGTGGGTGTGCTTGGTGCTCATGGATCAAATCCCTCAAAAAACAAACCGGCGCCGGCCATATGGGGCCAGGGGCGCCGGCTTCAAGGGGGCGAATTCTGGATCAGTCGCGGGTTCATTCCCCCCGGACCGCCGCATCCAAGCCCGCCAGCAGCTCTTCTGTCTGCGCCCAGTCCAGGCAGGCATCGGTGATGCTCTGGCCATAGACCAGCCGGGCCGGATCGTCCTTGCCGGGGCTGAACTTCTGCGCACCGCCACTGAGGTGGCTTTCCACCATCACGCCGAACACCTGGCGGCGACCGGCGCGCCATTGGCGCGCCAGCTCCTCGGCCACCAGCAGCTGGCGCTCGTGCTTCTTGCTGCTGTTGGCGTGGCTGCAGTCCACCATCAGGCGCGTGGGCAGCTTGGCGGCGGCCAGTTCGGCGCAGGCCGCATCCACGCTGGCCTCGTCGTAGTTCGGCGCCTTGCCGCCGCGCAGGATGACGTGGCAGTCCTTGTTGCCCTTGGTCTGCACGATGGCGACTTGGCCGTTCTTGTGCACCGACAGAAAGTGGTGCGGCCGCGCAGCCGCCTGGATGGCGTCGCAGGCGATCTTCAGATTGCCATCGGTGCCGTTCTTGAAACCGATGGGCGCCGACAGGCCCGAAGACAACTCGCGGTGCACCTGGCTCTCGGTGGTGCGCGCGCCAATCGCGCCCCAGGCGATCAGGTCGCCGATGTATTGCGGCGAAATCACGTCGAGGAATTCCGAACCCGCCGGCAGGCCCAGGCGGTTGATCTCCAGCAGCAACTGGCGCGCGATGCGCAGACCCTCGTCGATGCGGTAGCTCTCGTCCAGGTAGGGGTCGTTGATCAGCCCCTTCCAGCCCACCGTGGTGCGCGGCTTCTCGAAATAGACCCGCATGACGATCTCCAGCGTGCCGCGGTACTTCTCGCGCAGGGGCTTGAGCCGGCGTGCGTACTCCAGCGCCGCGGCCGGGTCGTGGATGGAACAAGGGCCCACCACCACCAGCAGGCGTTCATCCTTGCCCGCCAGAATGTTGCGGATGGCCTGCCGGGTGTTGAGCACCAGCTTTTCCATCGGCGTTCCGGCCACCGGGAAGAAGCGGATCAGGTGCTCCGGCGGCGGCAGCGGGGTGATGCCGGCAATGCGCTCGTCGTCGGTGCGGCTGGTGCGGTCTTCCTGGCTGTACACGCGTTCGGGCAGGGCTTTGGCGTTCATGGCGGGTCCTGAAAAGAAAAAACCGCCGGGCTTTGAGGCCGGCGGTTTGTAGGGATTCTTGGTGCGTTGCGCGCTCAGATCTCTCCACCGCCTAGGCAGGGATAGAACCAAAAATAAAAAGCAGCGGCAGCGCGGAACATGACGGCGAATGTATCAGGCCGTACCGCCCACGGTGAGGCCTTCAATGCGAAGGGTGGGTTGCCCCACGCCGACGGGCACCGACTGGCCTTCCTTGCCGCACACGCCCACGCCGCTGTCCAACGCCATGTCGTTGCCGATCATGGACACGCGGGTCAGGGCCTCGGGGCCGTTGCCGATGATGGTGGCGCCCTTCACGGGATAGAGGATCTTGCCCTTCTCCACCCAATAGGCCTCGCTGGCCGAGAAGACGAATTTGCCGCTGGTGATGTCCACCTGGCCGCCACCGAAGTTGGTGGCGTAGAGGCCCCGGTCGATGCTGGCGATGATCTCGGCCGGATCGCGGTCGCCGCCCAGCATGTAAGTGTTGGTCATGCGCGGCATGGGCACATGGGCGTAGCTCTCGCGCCGGCCATTGCCGGTCTGAGCCACTTTCATCAACCGAGCATTCATCGCGTCCTGGATGTAGCCGACCAGGATGCCGTCCTCGATCAGCACATTGCGCTGCGCGGCATGGCCTTCGTCATCGATGTTCAGGCTGCCGCGCCGGTCCGGCAGGGTGCCGTCGTCCAGCACCGTCACGCCCTTGGCGGCCACGCGCTGGCCAATGCGGCCTGAGAAGGTGCTGGACCCCTTGCGGTTGAAATCGCCCTCCAGGCCATGGCCCACGGCCTCGTGCAGCAGCACGCCGGGCCAGCCCGGACCCAGCACCACGGTCATTTCGCCGGCAGGGGCCGGGCGGCTCTCCAGATTGGTGAGCGCGCCGTTCACGGCCTGCTCCACATAACTGCGCAGCACCTCGTCGGTGAAGTAGGCCAGGCCAAAGCGCCCGCCGCCACCGCCGCTGCCCACTTCGCGGCGGCCGTTGCGCTCGGCGATCACGGTGATGGACAGGCGCACCAGGGGCCGCACATCGGCGGCCCGCAGGCCGTCGGCGCGGGCAATCAGCACGGTCTCGTGCTCGGCCGCCAGGCCGGCCATCACCTGCACCACCGCCGGGTCCTTGGCGCGCGCCATGCGCTCGATGCGCTCCAGCAGGGCCACCTTGGCGGCGCTGTCCAGGCTGGCGATGGGGTCGTGGGCGCCATAGAGCTGCAGGCCCTGGGCCTGGCGCGGGCGCACGGCGATGCGTCGGCTCTGGCCGGCGGCCGCGATCGAACGCACGGTCAGCGCGCAGTCGGCCAGGGCGGCCTCGCTCAGGGAATCGGAATAAGCGAAGGCGGTCTTCTCGCCCACCACGGCCCGCACGCCGACGCCCTGATCGATGGAGAAGCTGCCACTCTTGACGATGCCCTCTTCCAGGCTCCAGCCCTCGGCGCGGGTGGTCTGGAAATAGAGATCGGCATCGTCCACTCGGTGGGCGGTAATCAACTTCAGCGTACGTTCCAGCGCGGCTTCATCGAGCCCGAAGGGCGTGAGCAAGCGGCTGTGAGCGGTGGCCAGCGCGGCCACCATGGCGTCGGGTGCGTTCATGTGCGGATTGTGCTTGCTCATGGCGGGATGAACCGCTTCACATCGCTTTACCGAGGTTTACGCAAACCCGGTCGGCCACCGCACCGTGATGCCGTTGTGGACGGCAGCCGGCTTCATTGCGCCGGCACCCACTCACGCAAAGGACTGCCATGAAGACTTCCGCCCTCGCCTTGCTGCTGACTGCCTTGCTGGTCACCCACATCGACGCCCAGGCGCAGACCGCCCGCGCCGAACGGCGCGAAGCGCGCCAGGAAGAACGCATCCAGCGCGGTGCGGCCAATGGCTCGCTGACTGCGCAGGAAACCCTGAAACTGGAGAAGGAGCAGGCTCGCATCGACCAACTGGAAAACAAGGCCGCCGCCGATGGCGTTGTGACGGGCAAGGAGCGCCGCCGCATTGAAACCGCGCAGGACGCTGCCAGCCGCGACATCCGGCGCAAGAAGCACAACGGCCGCACGCAGTGATGGCTACGGCGCCTTGAGCTCCAGGGCGCGCGCATACAAGGTGTTGCGCGCCACGCCGCTGATCCGTGCCACCAGACCCACGGCCTGCTTCAGCGGCAGTTCCTCCATCAAGATCTGAAGCTGGCGCTCGACCTCGGGGGCCAGGCCCTCGGTCTGCTGCGGCGGTTGCGCATGCAGCACCAGCGCGAACTCGCCGCGCTGGGCGTGGGGGTCGCGCGCCAGCAGCGCGGGTAGCTCCGCGCACTGCAGGCGGTGCACCGACTCGAACTGCTTGGTCAGCTCGCGGCACCAAGTCACCCCACGCTGCGGCCAGCGCTGGGCCAACTCCGCCGCCAAGTCCGCCACGCGATGCGGCGCCTCGAACAGCACCAGAGCGTCGGGACTGGCCTCCAGAGCCGCCAGCGCCTGCGCCCGCGCCTCACCCTTGGGCGGCAGAAAGCCGACGAAGCGAAAGCCCTGAGCCAGCTCGTCACCGGCCACCGATAAGGCCGCCAATGTGCTGCTGGCGCCAGGGATGGGAATGCAGCGCAGCCCGGCGCGCTGCAACTCGGCCACCAGACGCGCGCCGGGGTCCGACACCGCCGGCGTGCCGGCGTCGCTGATCAATGCAATGCGCTCGCCGCGCTGCAGTCGCTCCGCCAGACCCTGAGCGGCCTCGCGCTCGTTGTGCTGGTGCAGGGCCAGCAAGGGCTTGTGCAGTCCGTAGTGGCGCAGCAGCTGGGCGCTCACCCGCGTGTCTTCACAGGCCACCGCATCCACCAGGCGCAGCACATGCAGGGCGCGCAGACTCAAGTCGGCCAAATTGCCAATCGGCGTGGCCACCACATAGAGGGCACCGGCGGGATACTGCTGCGCACCAGCCGCCTGGGCGGCGGCGGCAACAAGGTCGGGGGCAGTGGACATGTTCGGGTTCAAGACCACCCGCGCCAAGGGTGAGGAAGGGGAAGCGCGTGCCCTGCAGCACTTGGAGCAGCAGGGCCTGAGGCTGGTGGCGCGGAATTATCGAGTCGGTGGCGGCCCGGGTCGGCCCGGGGGTGAGATCGATCTGATCCTGCGTGACCGCCAAGGCGTGCTGGTCTTCGTCGAGGTTCGCCAGCGGCGCAGCAACCAGCAGGGCGGCGCGGCGGCCAGCATCGACGCCGCCAAGCGCCGCCGCCTGGTGCGTGCGGCCCAAACCTATTTGCTGAATGTCCACCCCTTGCCGCGCTGCCGTTTCGATGTGGTGGCGATCGACGGCGAACAGATCGAGTGGCTGCAGGCCGCCTTTGATGCCGGGTAAGCCCTGATCAGGCCGAGGCGGGCCGCTAAGATCCGCCGCCCATGCTTGAAGCCCGCATCCAACAACAGTTTTTCGAGAGCGCCGACCTGTTCTACCAGGCCGCCGAGCAGCTCACCCGCCCCCTGGCCTCCGCCGCGCAACTGGCCATGTTGGCGGTCACCAACGGGGGGCGCCTATTCCTGGCTGGTGCCGGCCTGGCCCAGCTGGATGCCCAATGGGCCGCGCAGTTGCTGATGGATCGCTTTGAGCAAGATCGTCCCGGCCTGAGCGCACTGGCCCTGGCGCCCCAGCTGGGTGCGCAGGGCGGCGTGCCGGCCCTGGCGCGCCAGCTGCAGTCGCTGGGTCACCCGGGCGACCTGTTGATCTGGATCGACCCGCAAGCCGAAGCCGACGCCAGCCCCCTGATCGAGGCAGCCCATGGTCAGGACGTGGCCGTGGTGGCGCTTTGCGGCGCGCAAGACCAGTCTTTGCGCACCCTGCTGCGCGACACCGACCTGCTGATTCGCGTCAACCACCCACGCTGGCCGCGCGTCAGCGAGACCCACCGGCTGGCCTTGCACGCGCTGTGCGACGCCATCGATGCCCAATTGCTTGGCCTGGAGGCCTAAATGAAGATTCGCTCGTACGCGCTGCCCCTGCTGTTGTCGCTGACCGCCCTGACTGCCTTGACGGGCTGCGCCCCGCTGGTGGTGGGCGGCGCCATGGTGGGCGGCGCCCTCGTCGCCACCGACCGCCGCACCGCCGGCACCCAACTGGAAGACGAAGGCATTGAGGTCAAGGCCACCCTGCGCCTGAAAGAGCAACTGGGCGACCGGGTCCACATCAACGCGAACGCCTACAACCGCGTGTTGCTCTTGACCGGCGAGGTCAAGGAAGAAGCCGACAAAGCCCGCGCCGAAGAGATTGCCGCCCGTGTCGACAACGTCAGCCGGGTGGTCAACGAATTGCAGTACGGATTCCTGAGTTCGCTCAAGTCCCGCGCCGGCGACATTGCCGTCAAGACCAAGGTGCTGGCCACCCTGGTAGATGCGCAGGACCTGCAATCCAACGCATTCCAGGTGGTGGTCGAACGCTCCGAGGTCTATCTGATGGGCCGCGTGACCGAACGCGAGGCGCACCGTGCGGTGGAGCTGGTGCGCGGCATCCCGGGCGTGGCCAAGGTGGTCAAGGTGTTTGAGATCCTGACCGAGGACGAGTTGGCCCGCCTGCGGCCGGCCAAAAAATAGCCGCGCCTATGCGCCTCCCTCAAGGGGCGCGGCCCGGCCAAGGCGGTTCCAGGGTGGCAATTGATCAGCGCTGCCGATTTCGCTGCTCACTCAACCTTCTGATGAGGGATGAGGTGTCCCAGCGCCCGCCGCCTTGGGCCTGCACGTCGGCATAGAACTGATCGACCAAGGCGGTCAACGGCAGCGCGCTGCCATTGCGCCGCGCTTCGTCCAGCACCAAGCCCAAGTCCTTGCGCATCCAGTCCACCGCAAAGCCAAAGTCAAAGCGGTCTTCGAGCATGGTCGGTCCACGCTGGTCCATCTGCCAGCTCTGCGCTGCCCCTTGGCCAATCACCTTCAGCACGGCCGGCATGTCCAGCCCGGCGCGCTGACCAAAGGCCAGGGCCTCCGAGAGACCTTGCAGCACTCCGGCGATGCAAATCTGGTTGACCATCTTGGCCAGTTGCCCGGCGCCACTCTCGCCCAGATGGGTAACCGCCTTGGCATAGAGGCGCAGCACCGGCTCGGCCTTCGCAAAGGCCGCCTGGGGGCCACCACACATGACAGTGAGCTGGCCCTTCTGTGCGCCCACCTCGCCACCCGAGACCGGCGCGTCAACGAAGGACACGCCACGCTCGGCGCAAACCTTCGCCATCTCGCGAGCCAACTCGGCCGAGGTGGTGGTGTGGTCGACGATCACTGCACCCGCTGCCAAGGTCTGCAGCAGGCCATCCGGGCCGGTGACGACCTGACGCACATCCTCGTCGCGGCCGACGCACAGGGCCACCACATCGACCCCTTCAGCCAACTGCGCCGGGCTGGCGGCCGCCACACCCCCATGTTGCGCCACCCAGGCCTGCGCCTTTTCCGGGCGGCGGTTGAATACCCGCACCGAATGACCGGCCTGCGCCCAGTGGCCGGCCATGGGGGCACCCATCGCGCCCAGGCCGACAAAGGCCAGACGGGGCGCCGTCATCAGCGAGCCCCCAACTGGGTCTGCAGCTCGCGCGCTTCCTTCAGCTCGGGGTCAGCCTTCAAGGCCAGCTCCAGTGCGGCTCGCGCGGCCGGCACCTGATCCAGCATTTGCAAGGCCTGCGCCTTGCGCAATTGCAGCAAGCCATTCTGCGGCTGCGCCTTGAGCACCGGCTCCAGGGCTTCGAGCGCCGGCTTGGGTTCCTTGCGGGCCAGCAGCAGCACGGCCAGGGTGTCCAGATAGGCCAGCTGGTTGGGCACCAGTTCAACGGCCTTGCGCGCCGAGCGCAGGCCTTCGTCCAGGTCCTGCTTGCGCTGCGAGGCCAGCCAAGCCAAGTTGTTCAACGCCGGATGGAACTTGGGGTCGGCACGCAAGGCGGTGCGGTAGCCGGCCATGGCGCCATCGAAGTCCTTGGCGCCTTCTTTCAGGATGGCAATCTTGGTGTGCACCACGGCGGCGTTCACGTCCGGCAGGGTCAACAGGCTCTGCAGCACTTCCTGGGCCTTGGCGCCTTGGCCATTGGCGGCCAGCGCATCGGCCAGCACCAGCTGCGGCGCCTGGGCCTTGGCGTCCGTCTTGGCAGCGCGCTCAGCCAGGCTGACGGCCTGCGCCTTATCGCCCAGGGCCAGGGCCATCTCGGCCGCTGCCACCAGGGGCATGGCCTGACCCGGCAGGCGTTGGGCCAACTGCTCCAGCGTGGCCATGGCTTCCTTGCGCTGGCCCAGCAGCGCTTGCGCGCGCGCCAAACCGACCCAGGCTCCCATCTCCACCGGTTGCAACTGACTGGCACGCTGGAACAGAGGCAGGGCCTCGGCAGCCTTGCGCTGACGCAGCAACAGGTCGCCCAGATCGAACAGGGCCTCGCGATGATCCGGCTGGTCCTTCAGCAAGGCCTGGTAGCTGGCCTGGGCCGGCGCCAGCTGACCGCTGGCCACCTGCAGACGGGCCTGAGCCAGACGCACCAACACCGATTTGGCATCACGCTGGCTGGCCGCCTGCAGCTGAGCCTGCGCGGCCTTCACATCGCCACGCTTGAGCGCCACTTCGGCCAGCCCCACCAAGGGCGCTGCTGCGCTGATGTCGGCCTTGGCGGCCTCCTGGAACTTCTGCTCGGCCTTTTTGAGGTCGCCCGCGGCCATGGCGGCCCGTGCGGCCGCCCAGGCAGCCTGGGCTGCGGCGCCCTTGGGCGCCAGCGGATCCTGCGCGGCGGCCGCCGCTTGCTGGGGCGGCAGACGACCATCCTGGATCACGCCCGCGTGGGCGGCCCCTAGGGCGAGAGAGAGGGCACAAAGAGTCAGACGAGAGGCATTCAACATGAGGATCAGACGATGGTGAGGTGTTCAGTTCCGGAAGACAGATCGCCGCTGCGGGCGCGTTCGCTGTTGAGCTTGATGTTCAGGCGCAGGTCGTTGACCGAATCGGCGTTGCGCAAGGCGTCCTCGTAGGTGACCTTGCCCAACTCGTAGAGGTCAAAAAGCGCTTGGTCAAACGTCTGCATGCCGAGCTCGCGCGAGCGTTTCATCACATCCTTGATCTCGCCCACCTCGCCCTTGAAGATCAGCTCAGAGATCAGCGGCGTGTTGATCAGAATTTCCACCGCCGCCACCCGGCCCTTGCCCTCGCGGCGCGGCAACAGGCGCTGCGACACCAGGCCCTTCAAGTTGAGCGACAGATCCATCAGCAGCTGCGTGCGGCGCTCTTCGGGGAAGAAGTTGATGATGCGATCCAGCGCTTGGTTGGCGCTGTTGGCGTGCAGGGTGGCCATGCACAGGTGGCCCGTTTCGGCAAAGGCGACCGCGTGGTCCATGGTCTCGCGATCGCGGATCTCACCCATCAGGATCACGTCGGGGGCCTGGCGCAGAGTGTTCTTCAGCGCCATTTCCCAGCCATCGGTGTCGATGCCCACCTCGCGCTGCGTGACGATGCAATTCTTGTGCGGGTGCACGAATTCGACCGGATCCTCGATGGTGATGATGTGGCCGTAAGTGCTTTCGTTGCGGTGGTCGATCATGGCCGCCAGGGTGGTGCTCTTGCCCGAGCCCGTACCGCCCACCAGGATGATCAGGCCGCGCTTGGTCTGCACCAGATCCTTCAAGATGTGCGGCAGGTCCAGGCTCTCCACCGTGGGCAAGGTGGCCGGAATGGTGCGCAACACCAGACCCACATGGCCCTGCTGCAGGAAGGCGTTGACGCGGAAGCGCCCGATGCCTTGGGGCGAGATGGCGAAATTGCACTCCTTGCTCTTTTCGAACTCGGCCGTCTGTTTGTCATTCATGATGGCGCGCGCCAACTGAATGGTGTGCTGGCCCGAAAGCGGCTGCGGACTGACCTTGGTGATTTTGCCGTCCACCTTGATGGCGGGCGGGAACTCGGCCGTCAGGAACAGGTCCGAACCCTTGCGGCTGACCATCAGGCGCAAGAGGTCGTTGATGAATTTCGAGGCTTGGTCGCGTTCCATTGAATGGTCCTTGGGCTAGGCGCCCCGCTGGGTAGGCGCTCTGCCGAGTGGGTTGCGGAACTTCCCCGGCTTTAGCCGGGGAAGTTCTCCGGGAACTTGGCTTTGCCGCGGGCTTCGGCCGGGCTGATGACGTTGCGACGCACCAGGTCGGTCAGGTTCTGGTCCAGGGTCTGCATGCCCATGCTCTGACCGGTCTGGATGGCGGAGTACATCTGCGCCACCTTGTTCTCGCGGATCAGGTTGCGGATGGCCGAGGTGCCAATCATGATTTCGTGCGCCGCCGTGCGGCCGCTGCCGTCCTTGGTCTTGCACAGGGTCTGCGAGATCACCGCGATCAGCGACTCCGAGAGCAT
The DNA here is from genome assembly GCF_005952805.1 of Inhella inkyongensis. GTDB lineage: Bacteria > Pseudomonadota > Gammaproteobacteria > Burkholderiales > Burkholderiaceae_C > Inhella > Inhella inkyongensis. Next base: position 1,001,791 of record NZ_CP040709.1, on the reverse strand, counting down.
GGCGCGCACCATTTCCTTTTCGGCCGCCGGGAAGACGTCGACGATACGGTCCACCGTCTTGGCCGCCGAACTGGTGTGCAGGGTGCCGAACACCAAGTGGCCCGTTTCTGCCGCAGTGAGCGCCAGGCGGATGGTCTCCAGGTCGCGCATCTCGCCCACCAGCACCGCGTCCGGATCCTCACGCAGCGCGCTGCGCAGGGCGTTGGCAAAGCTCAAGGTATGTGGGCCGACCTCGCGCTGGTTGATCAGGCACTTCTTGCTCTCATGCACGAATTCGATCGGGTCCTCGATGGTGAGGATGTGGCCGTATTCGTTTTCGTTCAGGTGGTTGACCATGCCGGCCAAGGTGGTGCTCTTGCCCGAACCCGTCGGCCCCGTCACCAGCACCATGCCGCGCGGCCGCATGGCCAGGTCACCAAACACCTTGGGCGCGCCCAGCTGCTCCAGCGTCAGGATCTTGCTCGGAATGGTGCGGAACACCGCGCCAGCGCCGCGGTTGTGGTTGAAGGCATTGACGCGAAAGCGCGCCAGGCCTTGGATCTCGAACGAGAAGTCCACTTCCAGCACGTCTTCGTACACCTTGCGCTGGCTGTCGTTCATGATGTCGTACACCATGTCGTGCACGCCCCGGTGGTCCAGGGCCTCGACATTGATGCGGCGTACATCGCCATGCACCCGGATCATCGGCGGCAGGCCGGCCGAGAGGTGCAAGTCCGAGGCCTTGTTCTTGACCGAGAACGCAAGCAGTTGGGTGATGTCCATGGCAGTGGGCTTTGGGCTGGAGGTAGGCTCGCGGCCATTATGGCCACGCTCGAACACCGACTCCGTGATGTGCACGCGCGCATCGATTCCGCTTGTATCCAGGCCGGCCGACCGCGCAGTGCGGTCCAGCTGCTGTGCGTCTCCAAGACCCAGCCCGCCGACGCTGTGCGCGCCGCCCTGGCAGCAGGTGAGCACCACTTCGGCGAGAACTATGTGCAGGAGGCGCTGGACAAGATGGCGGCACTGGCCGACCTGCGCGCCAACCTGGTGTGGCACCTGATCGGCCCGCTGCAGTCCAACAAGACCCGGGTGGTGGCCGAACAGTTCGACTGGGTGCACAGCGTGGACCGGCTGAAGATTGCCGAACGCCTCAGCGCCCAACGCCCCAGCCATCTGCCGCCCTTGCAAGTGTGCTTGCAGCTCAATGTCAGCGGCGAGGCCAGCAAGAGTGGCGTGGCCTTGGCCGAGTTGCCAGAGCTCGCCCGAGCCGTGGCCGCGCTGCCGGGTTTGCGGCTGCGCGGACTGATGAGCATTCCCGAGCCGGCCGCCGACCTGGAATCGCAACGCCGCCCCCACCATGTATTGGCACAAGCCCTGAGTGACTTAAGGGATGGGGGCCTGGCCCTGGATACCCTGAGCATGGGCATGAGCGCCGACCTGGAAGCGGCGGTGCTGGAAGGCAGCAGCTGGGTGCGCATCGGCAGCGCGGTGTTCGGTGCCCGGCCCGCAAAGCAAACAATGGATGCGCAATGAAATTCAAGAACAGTCTGCTTTATCTACTGGGTCTGTTGCTGGTGGCCTGCGGGGGCGGCGGTGGCGGTAGCACCGCGCCAGCGCCCTCCCCAGCCCCACCCCCTGCGCCGGCCCCGAGCTTTCCCCTACCCACCACCGGCAAGGCCTCGGCCGACAGCCCGATCGCGGCCGCCTGCGGCGGCGGCAGCGGCACGCTGTACGCCAACGCCGAGGTGGAGCCGTGGCTGGCGATTCACCCCAGCAATCCCGACATCTTGGCCGGCGGCTGGCAGCAGGATCGCTGGGGCGGCGGGGCCGCGCGCGCCACGATGAGCGGCGTAAGCCTGGACGGCGGTCAAAGCTGGCGGCGTACCTTGCACCCCTTCTCGCGCTGCGGCGGTGCTACCACGGGCAGCGCGGGCGACTACGAGCGCGCCAGCGATCCCTGGGTGGACTTTGGACCCAGCGGCATCCTCTACGCCATGGCATTGGCGGCATCGGGTGCCACCCAACAGCCCGGCTCGGTCAGCGCCATGCTTGCCACCCGCTCGCTGGACAACGGCCAGACCTGGGAGCCCGTGCAAACCCTGGTGCGCGACACCGGCAGCCTGTTCCACGACAAGAACGCTCTGACCGCCGACCCCTATCACCCGGCCTTCGTCTATGGCGTCTGGGATCGGCTGGACTCGGTGGGCAACGGCCCCACGCTGATGGCGCGCTCGCAGGACGCCGGCGCCAGTTGGGAGCCCGCGCGCGCCATCTACACGCCCATCCAGCCCGGCGGTGTGGCGCAGACCATCGGCAACCGCATCGTGGCCGTGGCCCCGGGCGTGCTGGTCAATGTGTTTGTGGAGATCGACACCGTCGGCGGCGTGAGCACCAACTGGGTGGGTGTGGTGCGCTCCACCAACAACGGCCAGAGCTGGGGCACGGCGGTGCGCATTGCAGAGCACCGGGCGGTGGGCACGCGCGACCCGCAGAACGCCAGCCTACTGGTACGCGACGGCGCCATCCTGCCCAGCATTGCCGTGGGCAGCAATGGTCGGCTGTGGGTGAGTTGGCACAGCGCCGAACCGGGCGGGCGGCATGACCGCATCGTGGTCGCCACCTCGGACGATGGCGGCATCAGTTGGACCGCACCTCGAGTGGTCAATCAACGCACCGATGTCGCCGCCTTCACCCCAACCCTGGCCGCCGGACGCAACGGCCAGGTGGGCCTGCTGCACTTTGACTTGCGCGAAGACACCGCCGACCCCAGCACCTTGCTGGCCTCGGCGTGGCTACTGACCAGCAGCGATGGCATCACTTGGCGCGAGACCAAGGTCTGGGGGCCCGTGGACCTGTCTCAAGCGCCCAATGCCCGCGGCTATTTCCTGGGCGATTACATGGGCCTGGTGGCGCGCGGCGATCGCTATCAAGCCCTGCTGGCTCTGCCGCAGCGTGATGCCAACAATCGCACCGACGTCTTCTTGCTCAACGTGACCCCGGCCACCACCAGTCAGGCCGTGGAGGCCCCCAGGCTGCGCGCCCTCAGTGCCAACGCGCGCGCGGGTGTCGACGCCTTGGCCCAGCAACGTACGCAGTGGGCCCTGGCCCAGCGCCGCAATGCGCCACCGGAACGGTAGGTGAGGAGGTAGGCAAGGGTGAGTCGCAATATCGACGCCACTCCCGCCTTGTTATAAGGACGAACCGCTGCCCCGCAGCTGCATGGAGACGGCAATGCGATGGATTCGTTCCGGTCGACGTTTGGGGGTCTTGGGCGGCGTGGCGCTTGCGCTGCAGGCGCTGAGTGGCGCGGCCCTGGCGCAAGAGTTCAAGACCAGCGGCTTCCTGTCCGTGGTGGCAGGGCGCACCCAGGGCGATTGCAGCGCGACCGCACTCGCGCCGAAGTACCAGTCATCCTGCACCCGCAGCATCGTCGATTGGGGTCATGCGGCGGTCTATGACGAGAGCTGGGCGCTGGACCAGGAAAGCCGGCTGGGCTTGCAAGGCGAATGGAAGATCAGTCGCGACTTCAGCGCTGTGGCGCAAATCACCGCGCGCACGCTCAAGGACCAGCACCTGAACCTAGAGTGGGCCTACCTCAGCTACGCCCTGAACCCTGAGTGGAAGATTCAGCTCGGCCGCAAGCGCATCCCGCTCTACTACTACTCTGACTTCCAGGACGCTGGCTATGCCTACAACACCGTGCGACCCTCGCCTGATGTCTATGGCTGGGACGTCGTCAACTACAACGGCCTGAGCCTGAGCAACACCAAGAACCTGGGCGATTGGACGCTGCGCACCGAGCTCTACACCGGCAGTGAGAAGAGCAAAGAGAACCCCTACTACACCCTGTTCACCGAAGACAGAAAAGACGTCGAATGGGGCGGTATCACCGGCCTGTCCGTGGAAGCCAGCAAGGATTGGTTCACCGGCCGCATCAGCTACACGCGCTCCAACATTCGTGTCCGCGACCGCGCCAGCGGCGACTACGCCGAGCTATACAACGGCGGCACCAAGGCCAATCAGAGCTTTTTGGGTCTGGTGCTCAATGGCGACTGGGAAGAGTGGCAGTGGCGCAGTGAATTTGGCAAGGCCCGCCGCATGCAAGCCGTGGGCTACGACGCCAAGTTTTACTTGATGACCCTGGGCCGCCAGTGGGGCAATTTCACCCTCACCGCCGGCCTAAGCCGCTACGCCGAAAGCAGCCGCTTCGACTTGGCTGACTACGTGCCGGTGACCCTATCCACAAACACCCTGGCTCTTCGCTACGAGATCCATCAAGGCGGCGCCCTGAAGCTGCAACTGGATCGGGTGCGCGACCGCACCGCACTGGCACCGCTGACCGGCCCTGCCAGGGTGATCAGCGTCGCTTACGACCGCGTGTTCTGAACGCAGCGAGGCCCAATATGCACAAACCCCTTCCCTGGCTGGGCCTGCTGTTCAGCCTTTTTGCCACCCAGGCCTCGGCCCAAGTGGTGGTGATCGTCAACCCCAAGAGCGAGGTCAAGTTGACCGCCGAGCAAGTGGCCTCGCTCTATATGGGCCGCAGCACCAGCCTGCCCGGTGGCATCAGCCAACCCGTGGACCTGCCCGAGGCCAACGCCGCGCGCGAACAGTTCTATAGCAAGGCGGCCGGCAAGACCGGCGCTCAGGTCAAGGCCACCTGGGCCCGACTCGCCTTCTCCGGCAAAGCCACGCCCCCGAAGGAGCTGGCCACCGCCGCCGACATCAAGAAGTTCGTGGCCGCCAACGTCGATGCCATCGGCTACATCGACAAGAGTGCGGTAGACAGCAGCGTCAAAGTAGTGGTGCCGCTGGAGTAGGCATCAGCGAAAAAAAAGAGCCCGCCAATGGCGGGCTCTTTGCTTTGTACTGGACGGCCCCCGTAAGGGCCGCCAATCCGGCTAGGCTTAGAACTCGTAACGCAGCGTGACTTGCATGGCCCACTGCGACTCACCAGCGGCCTGGCGAGTGATAGCGTCAGTCACAAAACCGTTCACGTAGTACACGTACTTGCCAGTCGTCGGATCAATACCACCAAAGTTTGCAAAGGTGCGGCGAGCACCGCCTGCGCTTTGAAAGGCGCTTTCGTCGATGCGACCCCAACGACGATTGATCAGGTTGCCGAAGTTCAAGAGATCCAGATTCAGCAGGGCCTTGTGGCCACTGGCAAAGGCCGGCAGTTCCTGGGTCAGGCGCAGATCAAAGCTGTTGGTGAACTTCGAGAAGCTGCCATTGCGCTCCACAACCTGGCCCTTGCTCTTGCGCAATTGCGGTGTGCCGTCCACCATGGCCCAGAAGGCTGCGGCAGCCTGGGCGTCGGTGATCGCGCTGGAACCGGTGGTCTGGCCACTCTTGATGATCACATCGCTGGCGTCCTTGGGCACATACATCAGGTCGTTACCCGAGATGCCGTCGCCGTTCATGTCATTGCCATAGGTCCAGCTATAGGGCTTACCCTTGCGGCCTTCGTACACCACGCCCAAGGTGGTCTTCAGCTTGCCGATCAGGGCCTTGCTCCAGCGCACATTGGCATTGAAACGGTCCTGCACCAGATAAGCCGAGTTCGCCACCACTTCTTCATTGGGATTGAAGATGGCACGGGCATTGAAGTTGGAGTTCGACACCGACGAGGTCAGCGGGCTCACCTCGGTGGCGCTGGCACGGGTGTAGGCCAGATTCCAGCTGAAGTCGCCGACACGCGGCTGACCGATCGACAGCGTGACGCTATTGCCGCCGCCCTTACCGCTGCGCTCGGCGATCAGCACATTGCCGAAGCTGGCGTTCGACAGGGCACGGTTGCGGTTGCCCGAGCAAGTTGTACCGCTGGTGCTCAGCGAGCCATTGCCGGTCCAGCAGGTCGGGTTGTAGGCCGCCGGGGTGTAGAACATATCGCGACCGTCCGGGCCCTTGCGGGTGGCGGCGCCCAGGTTCAGATGGCGGTAATAAATCGAGTCATTGACGCTGGTGGCCAACCACTCGGCACCGAAGACAAAGCCCTGCGGCAACTCCAGGTCATAGCCCAGGTTGAACTTCCACACCGAGGGCTGGGCCAGGTTTCCGGCCAAAAAGTCCACATTGGCGGCCGGCGTGGTGCCGGCGAGCAGCACCTGCTTGCTCGGATCAGGGTTGAACACGCCGGTGTCGGTCGTGTCCAAGCAGTTGCGCTGGCCGGAGTTGCCGCAGCCCACAAAACGGGTGAACACCCCCGTGTTCGAGTAGGCATTGGAGATCCAGACATTGGCCGCCGCGCCCTGGAACAGGCCGAAACCGCCACGCAGCTGCGACTTGCGCTTGTCCATCGCGTCAAACGCGTAGTTGAACGAGAAGCGCGGCTGGAACAAATCAGCGCCATCCGGCACCTGGGTGTTGTCGAGGCCAAAGCCACCCGTATTGCGCACCACCGACGCATTCGTCGCGCCAGCTGAACCCGCCACGGTCGCAGCGGCGGCCGAGGCGTTGGCGGCGGGGCGATCCGGCAGACCCAGTTGGTCATAGCGCAGACCAGCACTCAGGGTGAGCTTGTTGGACAACGTCCAGGTGTCTTGCAAGAACAAGCCCAGGTTCTGAATCTTGAACTTGGCAATGCCATCGTTCAGCGTGAAGCTGCCTGCGGGGGCTTGCACTTGATAGGCACTGGGGCGGCCGAGGCTGAAGTTCTCCAGCACAGCAGCTTCCATCTGAGCCGCCGTAAGGCTGCTGCAGCGGTTGGCGGTGCCTGTAGTCGGCAGTCGGGTGCCCGCAGCGATACCAGGGATGGTGTTGTAAATCCAACCATCCTGGCAGCCAAAGGTGTAGTTGCCTTTGGTGTCCTGGAAGAAGGCGTTGAAGACCTTGTTATCGCTGTAGTCACCACCGAACTTCACCTCGTGGTCGCCAGCAAACCAAGTGGCGCCCAGATAGGCGTCCATGGTCTTGGTATCCAGGATGTTGAAGTGACGGCTGCGTTCAGTACCGAAATTCAGGAATCGGGTTCCCGTGTCAACACCGGCCGGGGCCCCGATAGGGGCGACGCCGGTGAAGCGCAAGCCCACCGAAGGCATGTCCGAGGAATTGCGCGGCTCGCTGTGGTAGTCGCGGTTGGAGACCTTGAGCTCAGTCGAGAAGTTCTCGCTCCAGTCTGCGAACCACTGAGCCACTGCGGTCTCAATGGTCTTCTCCTGCTGCCAGATGCTGGAGGACAGGGCCAAACCGGTAGCGCTGAAGCCACCGAAGCCGCCGTTATTCGTATCGCTCTGCTCAGTGCGGGCGAAGCGCACATTCGCGCGGTGCTTCTCGCTGATATTCCAGTCCAGCTTGACCAGCGAATCCTTGACAGTCAGATCCGCCTGCACGTCGGTATTACCGATGTCCAGGTTGTACTTGCTCTTGGCCAAGGCCGCTGCGTCGTTGATCACCTTCTGGGAGATCGCGACATTGGTCAACGCGCTTCCCACCGGACCGAATTCAGGCTGAATGCGGTTGCTGCTCAACTCCTCGTAGCTGGCAAAGAAGAACAGCGTGTCCTTGATGATGGGGCCGCCCAAGGTGGCACCGATGGTCTTCTCTTGGAAAGGCAGGAAGCTGAAGTAAGTGTCGTTGGTACGGTTGTAGCGCTTGCCGGCCATGCCGTCGTCACGGTAGGCCAGCTTCAGCGTGCCCTTGAGGTCATTGGTACCCGACTTGGTGACCGCGTTGACATTACCGCCGGTATAGCCCTGCTGGGTCACGTCGTAATTCGACACATTGACCTGCACCGACTGCAGCGCTTCCAGCGGGATAGGCTGCTTGCGAGTCGGCAAATTGTTCGACTCCAAACCGAAGGTGTCATTGATCTTGACGCCGTCGATGGTGATGGAGTTGTAGCGCGAGTTCTGACCCGCCACCGACATCTCGCCACGCTCTTTGTCGGTCTGCGCCACGCGTGCATCCATGCGCGCGAAGTCCTGCAGGTTGCCGTTCAGCGAGGCATAAGACTCCAACTCGGTCTTGCCGATCTTGGTACCTGCACCGGTATTGCCGGCGCCGAACTTGCCAGAGGTAGCCGAACCCGTCACCACCACTTGCTCAAGGGTGGTCTCAGCCTTGCCGACGCGCAGATCCACCAAGGTGGTCTCGGCAAGCGCCAGGTAAACCTCGTCATTCACCGACTTGTCGTCGCCCTTGCTCACCGTCACGGTGTAGGGGCCGCCCACGCGCAGACCGCGGGCGCTGTAGCGACCTTCGCCGTCGGTGGTCAGGGTCACAGCAGAGCCCGACTCGCGGTGCAGCACCACCACGGTGGCGCCGGCCACGGGCTTGCCATCGGGGGTCAGCACGCGGCCGCCAATGGCGGCGGTGGTGTTCTGGGCCAGGGCCGGGGCGGCCGCCACGATGGCGACGGCCGCGGCCAGGGCGGTGCGAGCAAAGAGAGACGAGCTCATCGGGTTAACTCCTAAGTAAAAACGCGGTCTGCTATACGCAAACCGGCCACCTGGGAGCCCTAAGGGTTCGCCGCGTCTGCGCTGCGGGAGCTGAGGGTCCGGTGGCCGGAGGGAAAATTTTCCAAACGGTCGAATTGTTGATGGAGTCGGTGACGCTGGGGTGACAGCTTCTGCACACTGCGGGTTCGTCAGGGCTGTTTCGGGTCTTTTTCGCAACAGTTTGTGGCGAAAAAGACCCGCCCAACGGGCCCCTCACAAGGCCGCCAATTGCGCCAGCGCCTCATCCAGCGCGCTCAACAGGGCGGGCATTTCGCCCAGATCACCCAACTTGGCCGCAGCTTCAATGCGACGCGCCAAACGGCTGAGTCGATGGGCCGACAGATTGGCCGCCGAGCCGGCCAAGCTGTGGGCTGCACGCGCCAGGGCGGCCGCATCCTTCGCCGCCAAGGCCTGCGCCATCTCAGCCCGCCGCTCTGGGGCGTCGGTCAGCAGCATGCTCCACAACTCCTCCAGTAGCTCTTGATCGCCGCCCAGACGCTCAAGGGCCTCGGCACGATCCCAGTCAACACCATCGGTGCTGCGCCTGCCGTCCGCCACGGTGCCGGGGTTGACAGACTGCAAGGCAGTCGATGCTGGCGATGCGGCCGCAACTGGAAATTCAGACAGCACCCGTTGCATCTCCAGCATCAGGAACTCGGTCTGGATCGGCTTGGAAACATAGCCATCCATGCCGGCATCCAAGCAGCGCTCGCGATACCCCTCCATCACATTGGCGGTCATGGCCACGATGGGAATGTGCTGGCCACTGCTGGCCGCCGCCTCGCGGGCACGGATGCGCTGAGTGGCCTCCACCCCCCCCAGTTCCGGCATCTGCATGTCCATCAGGATCAGGTCAAAGGGCTGCTCCTGGCTCAGGCGCACCGCCTCCAGGCCATTGACGGCCAACTCCACCCGGTGCCCCATCTTGGCCAGCAGGCGCAGGGCCAGGGTCTGGTTCACGGCGTTGTCCTCGGCCAGCAGGATGCGCAGGCTGCGCAGGCCGGCTTGCGCCAGGCGGCTCCCAGCACTGCGCAGCGCACGCGGTTTCACGGCTTCACCGTGCAGCAGCTGAACTGTGGCGTCGAACAGCTCCGAGGGCGAAGCCGGGGTCGGCACCCAACCCGGCACGCCCAGGCGTTGGCATTCGCCCGCAATCTGGCGCTGATCCGCCGCCCGAACCATCAAAAGGGTGCGGGCCAGCAACTGCGGCCGCGAAGCCAACGAACCCGCCAGCGCCCGCCCATCCATCAAGGGTAGGTCGGCATCGGCCAATACCAGGTCAAAGGGCTGCTGGGCCAGCGCGATCTCGGCCTGCACGCCGTCACCGACCGGATGCACTGCCATGCCCCAGGCTTGCAATAGCTCGGCGTTCCAGGCCCGAGCGGTCTCATTGCCTTCAGCCAACAACACACGCTTGCCGCGCAACTCCGGATGGGCCTCGCGCTCAACGGGCTGAACGCCCAAATCGGCCGTGAAATGAAAGGTCGAGCCTTCACCCAGCACGCTCTCGACCCAGATGCGTCCATGCATCAAGGCCACCAGGCGCGAACAGATGCTCAGGCCCAGGCCGGTGCCACCGTACTTGCGGGTGGTCGAGGTGTCGGCCTGAGAGAAGGCCCCAAACACCGAATCCAACTGGTCGTGCGCAATGCCGATCCCAGTGTCCCGAATGGAGAAGTGCAGCAATCCGCCGGGCTCGGGTTGCACGTCCACATCGACTTCACCCTGAGCCGTGAACTTGACCGCATTGCCAACCAGGTTGGTCAGCAACTGACGCAGCCGGCCGGGGTCCCCTTTGACCAAATTGGGCAGTTGCGGCGCGATGCGGAAGTTCAGCGCCAGCCCCTTGTCTTGTGCCGTCAGGGCGATGGGGCGCAGCGTTTCGGCCATCAGTCGCGGCAGATCGAAGTCGATGCGCTCGATCTGCATCTTGCCGGCCTCGAGCTTGGAGAAGTCAAGGATGTCGTTGACGATCACCAGCAGGGCATCGGCCGAACTCTTCACCAGTTGCAGGTACTCGCGCGGCTCGGCGGGCAACTCGGTGTCGAGCGCCATCTCGGTCATGCCGATGATGCCGTTCATGGGTGTGCGAATTTCGTGGCTCATATTGGCCAGGAAGTCGCTCTTGATGCGCAGCGCATCCTCGGCAGCATTCTTGGCCTCGGTCAGCTCCAGCATCAGGCGCTTCATGGCCGTGATGTCGGTGCGCAAGCTCACCGTCATGCCCTGCGGTGTGCGGCTGTCGTCCATGCGCAGCCAAACCGAGCCCACTTGTGCCTCGCCCACCCCTTGCCCGGCCCGGAAAGCCTGCAATCGCTCGCGCACAAAATCCTCGGTCGCCAGGCCTTCACCAAACTGCATGGCGGCATAGCGGCGCAACATGCCCTCGTACGGGGCGCCCGGCACCATGTGATCGGCCACGCCGGGATAAAACTGCTTGTAGCGGCTGTTGCAAATCACCACCCGCTCTTGCTCGTCGTACATCGCAAAGCCCACGTCCAGGGCTTCGATGGCATCCACCAACTGGGTGCGGGCGCGCTGCACCTCCTGCTGAGTCAGCTTGGCCTCATGCGCATCCAGGATGAAACCGTCCAGATAGATCGGCTTGCCGGTGGGGCTGCGCACGGCCTGGCCGCGCCCCTGGACCCACCGGATGCTGCCGTCGGCCCGCACGATGCGGTACTCCTGCGCATAGGGTCGGCGCTGCTCCACCGCTTCCAACAGCTCGGCCGTGGCTGCCGCCAAATCATCGGGATGAATCAGGCTGGTGAGCCGGCGCCGGCCCTCCATGAAGTCCGCCATCGGGTAGCCGGTCAAGGTCGCCACCCCTTCGGACAGGTAAAGCAGGCGCGGCGTGTCCTGGGCCGTGGCACGGTAGACGCAGCCTGGCAAATTGGCCAACAAGCTGCGGAAGCGTTCCTCGTTGGCGGCCAGCATGTGCTGGGCTCGCTCGCGCTCATCCACGAGATCAGAAATCAAGCTGGACAGCCCCAGCAGGTCCGAAGTCCCTTGCGCCAGCAGGGGCCTCCCGGCACGGGCCAGCAGTTCATTGCTGGTGCCCCGCAAGGCTTCCAGCACTTCGCGCTGCGCGGCGGACTCCTGCCGCAGCCGCTCATTCACGCCGCTGAGCTCGGCGCTGGAGAGTTCCAGACTGCGCGTGCGCAGGGTCAGGTCGCGCTCACTCTGCGCATAGGCCTCGCCCACCATGGAAAAAAACCGGGGCAGGCGCTCCGCGAGCTGCTGCACGGTCGCGTCGGGGCTGGCGGCCAGGGCCTGCGTCAAGGCCGCCAGCGCGTCCGGACCCTCCAGCCCCAGCCCACGCTTGAGCTGACGCGCCAGCAGCTTGTTGTCAAACACTGAATCAGCCCTGCTCCGCCAGCAGGGTGATGGTCATGGTCTGGTTGTGCAAATGACAGGTCAGCCCCTCCAGATTGGGGCTGATCTCGCCATTCGAATAAAAGCCCGTGACCTGGGCCTGCGCACCCATCACATCCACGACGGCCTCGACTTCCTCGTCCACCCGTGCACCCATCACCAGCTTGCGGCCCACACAGGACACCAACAGGGCCAGCTTCTCCCCATCCACGCCCCCGCCCGCGAACAGGGCCTGCGCGGCGGCTTCTGCACCATCGACCAGCGAATCCGTGGACGCGTGCATCAGGCGCAGATAACCATCCGGCACGATGTCGCCGGCCAGCACCAGACTGCCCTGCACCTCGTCCACGCCCAGGATGGTGCGGATCAGACCCACCGCCTGATGGTCCTGGCCCAGCATCTCAAAGGGAAAGAGCAGGCCAGTGCCGGGCAATCCGCTGGCGTACTCGCCCAGATACTTCTTGTAGACCGCCAGCGCCGGCTCGCCGTCCAGCTCAAACAGCACATTGCCCTCACTGCGGGTGACCCGGCGCGCGGGACCGAAGGGCTGCCAGCCATGAAAGCTGCCATGCCGCACCACGGTGCGCGGGTGGTAGAAGCCCAGCGCCACCAGCTGCCGATCCGACACCGCCGCGTTGCTCAAGGTGTAGCTCTGCGTGAAGGCGCCACCATCGCCAGCGAGCCCGCCCGAGATGCTCACTTCCGCAGGCAACCCCGAGCGCAAACCTTCGATCAAGGCGCTGCCATTGATGGCCACCCCCTGCCCCAACACCAGCACCTGGCGCAACGCCATGCCGCCCAGCGGCGCGCTCAGCTGCGCAGCCAAGCGCGCGCCAGCGGCCTGCGAGTCATCCATCCCGGCCAGGTCGGTGCAGGCCAACCGCAGCGCCGGGTTTTCAAAGTGAAGTGCGGTCAGCACCAAGCTGCCATCGCTGACCCCCTCATTGCCAATCTCGCCCGCCGTGGTGCAACCGGCCAAGGTGGCCTCACCCAGAGCGGCCTTCAAATTCCCCAACAAGGCGGCATCCCGAAAGCGCGCCACCGCACCAAAGGCCAGCACCAGCTGCGGCTGCAAGGCTGCCAACGGCGCCAGCTCGGCGGGCTCTGGGCAGTGGTCCAAGGTGATTTGGGTGACTTTCATAGCAGCTCCATCAGGGTGGATTCAGCAGGTGGGGGTGGTTCGTCCTGGAAGCGCTGGCGCACTTCCAAGACCTGATCCCATGCCTCCACAAAGGCCTGGACACAACGGGGATCAAAGTGGGCGCCGGCATGCTCCAGCAGGAAATCACGCGCGGCTTCCAGGGTCCAGGCCGCCTTGTAGGGGCGCTCCGAACTCAGCGCATCAAACACATCAGCCACAGCGACGATGCGGCCCCACAGCGAGATGGCTTCGCCTGCCAATCCCAGCGGGTAGCCTTGGCCATCCCAGCGCTCGTGATGGTGCAAGGCAATCATGGCCGCCGCCTGCAAATACGGACTGGCGCTGTCGGCCAGGATGTCATGCCCGATGCGGGCGTGCTGGCGCATGATGACCAACTCCTCGGGCGAAAGCCGGCCGGGTTTGAGCAGGATGTGGTCCGGTGTGCCGACCTTGCCGATGTCGTGCATCGGTGCGGCGTGCAGCAGCAGCTCCTGCTCGGCCTCGGGCAGACCCAGCTGGAGGGCGATCAGCCGCGCGTAATGCGCCATGCGCATCACATGGGCGCCGGTCTCTGGGTCGCGGTACTCGGCCGCTTTGCTCAGGCGCAAGATGGTGTCAAGCTCGCGCGCCACGATGGCGTCGGTGGCGAGCGCCACCTCGGTGGCCAGGCTGACCGCGCGCTCCGACAGGGCCCGCTGCGAGCGCCGCAGCGCGAGCATGTTGCGGGTGCGCGCCTGGAACTCCACCCGATCCACCGGCTTGGTCAAGAAGTCGTTGGCCCCCAGTTGCAGCGCGCGGTGGCGCAGCTCCATCTCGTGATCGGCCGTCACCATCAGGACAGGCAAATCCTGTTTGCTGGTGTCGCTGCGCAAGATGCGCACAAAGTCCAGGCCATCCAGCTCCGGCATTTGATAGTCGACGATCAGCAGGTCGACATCGGTCCGCAGCACATGCTCCAGACCGGCGCGCGGATCGGTGAATTCCACGCTCTGGGCGCCCTCGATCTGCCGCACCAAGCCGCGCAGCAGCGCCACATTCACCAGGTTGTCATCCACGATGACGATGTTCACTTCGACCCTCCCGAAGGCAGCGGCCCGCTAAAGGCCAGGCGCTGAACCAGCACATGCTCGTTGAACTTGAACACCAGATAACCCACCAGGCCCAGGGCTGACTGCAGCAAGAGAACGAACAATTGCCACAGCCCGGCTTCACGCACCGCGTCCCAGCCATGCTCGGCCAGAAAGCGCAGGTTTTGATTCAGCACCCGAATCAGATCCAAGGTGACCGCGCCAAACAGCACAAAGCCCAACAGCAGGGCGATGAAACTGCACAGCGGGTGCGCAGAGAACCACACAAAGAGACGACTGGGCGCGCGCATCAGAAGCCCAGGGAGGCCAAGAGATCGTCGACGTCGTCTTGCTTGAGCGCCTTGTCGGGCGTTTGCACCCCCGCCAGTTCCTCGGACTCGGGCTGGGCGCCGGCCACCTTGCCCGCGTGATCCAGCACCTGCTCCATCGGCCGCTCCACGCTGAGCATCAGATTGATCACCTTGTTGATGACCTGACCCGAGAGGTCCTGGAAGTCCTGCGACATCATCAGCTCGGTGGCCAAGGCCTGCTGGCGCTCCGCCAGGGCTCGCAAGGCAGCTTGCAAGTCGGGCGGAGCCTGGGCCGCGAGCGCCAGCAGCTGCTCGGCATCGGCCTTGGTCGCGTCGCTCAGGTCAAAAACCTTGTTGGCGGCCTTTTGCGTCATGTCTTTCACATAACGCAGGCGCTCACAGGCGTCCGGCAGTTCTTCGACCGCCTTTTGGATGGCAGCGACCGCCTCGGTCGCCAGTGCAGGACTCGGCTCTCCCATTTCGCGCTCCATCCCAAAGGCTGGGGGTCAGCCTCGGCCCAGCCATGCTAGCGCCGCGCAACGGGTTTTCGCACACCGCAGATTCCCTCAGAAGCCGACCCCAAGCTGCCGGCTCAGCGCACCGGCAACGCGGTTTCGTACTTGACCTCACGCAGCACCACATTGCTGCGCACACTGGCCACACCCGGCACCTTGAAGACCTTGCCCTGAAGGAATTGGTCGTAGGCCTTCATATCGGGCACCACGACCTTGATCACGTAGTCGGCCTCGCCCGTGATGCCATGGCATTCGATGATCTCGCGGCTGGCGCGGACCAAGGCCTCGAACTGCTCGACCGCCCCCTCGCTGTGCCGCACCAAGGACACATTGGCCAGCACGCAGATCGACAGACCGAGCTTTTCGCGGTCCACCAGCACCACCTGGCGGCGGATGACACCGCTCTCTTCCAGTTCCTTGACGCGTCGCCACACCGGCGTGGCCGAGAGACCCACCTTCTCGGCCAGGGCTTGGTTGGACAGGCGGGCATCGGATTGCAAAGCTTCCAGGATCTGGCAGGTGGCGCGATCGAAACGTTCGTTTTCCATAGGCTCAATTTTGGAGTGCAATTCACTCAAAAGAGCGCGAATCTGTGATGCGTTCGCAAACACTCCCCGGGTCATCTCCCTAAAAATCGCGCGCTCTATTTCGATCACCCACACCATGTCCGAACCCACGCTGCGCCCCTACCAACTCTCGGACAACCTGGCCGCTGACAACGGCGCCGTCTTCCTCACCGGCACCCAGGCCCTGGTGCGCTTGCCCCTGATGCAAAAGAAGGTGGACGAGGCGGCCGGGCTGAACACCGCCGGCTTTGTGTCCGGCTACCGCGGCTCGCCCTTGGGCATGGTGGACCAGCAGATGTGGAAGGCCAAGAAATTCCTCGAAAAGGCGAAGGTGGAATTCCTGCCCGCCATCAACGAGGACCTGGCCGGCACCGCCTGCCTGGGCACCCAGCGCGCCGCGTTGGACCCCGAGCGCACCGTAGACGGTGTGTTCGCGCTCTGGTATGGCAAGGGCCCGGGCGTGGACCGCGCGGGCGATGCGCTCAAGCACGGCCATGTGTACGGCAGCAGTGCGCAGGGTGGCGTGCTGGTGGTGTGTGGCGACGACCATGGCTGCGTCAGCTCCAGCACCCCGCACCAGAGCGATCTGGCACTGCAGGCCTGGTCCATGCCCGTCATCCACCCCGGCAACGTGGCCGAGTACCTGGAGTTCGGCCTGTGGGGCTGGGCCGCCTCGCGCTTCTCGGGCGCCTGGGTGGGCTTCAAGGCCATCTCCGAGGTGGTTGAATCCGGCATGACGGTGGACCTGGACACGGTGAAGACCCACTTCACGCCGCCAGCCGACTTCCAGAGCCCGGTGAACCTGCACATCCGCCTGGTGGACCTGCCTTCGCTGGAGCTGGAGTCGCGCCTGACGCACAAGCTCAATGCCGTGAAGGCCTTTGCGCGCGCCAACCCGCTGGACCGCCTGGTGGTGGCCAGCCCGCAGGCGCGGCTGGGCATCGTGACGGTGGGCAAGGCGCACTACGACTTCCTGGAGGTGCTGCGCCGACTGGACATCAGCGTCGAACAACTCGCCCAGGCCGGCGTGCGGGTCTACAAGGTCGGCCTTGTCTACCCCCTGGAGACCGAAGGCTTGGCCGCCTTCTGCGAGGGCCTGAGCGATCTGCTGGTGATCGAAGAGAAGGCGCCAGTGGTGGAGCGCCAACTCAAGGAACTGCTGTTCCACTGGCCCGACAGCCGCCGCCCGGCAGTGGTGGGCAAGACCGATGCCGCCGGCCACGCACTGCTGTCCGACGTGGGCGAGCTGCGCCCCAGCCGCATGATGGGCGTGGTGGCTGAGTGGCTGGCGCGCCTCTCGCCCGCACTGGACCGCCGCGACCGCGTGGTGGACTTCACCGCGCCCAAGCTGCTCTCCAACGCCGCAGACGCCACGCGCCGCCTGCCCTACTTCTGCTCGGGCTGCCCGCACAACAGTTCCACCAAACTGCCCGAAGGCTCGCGCGCGCTGGCGGGCATCGGCTGCCATTTCATGGCCAACTGGATGGAGCGTGAGACCTCGGGCCTGGTGCAGATGGGCGCCGAGGGCGTGGACTGGGTGGCGCAGCAGCGCTTCACCCGTGCCCCCCATGTGTTCCAGAACCTGGGCGACGGCACCTACTACCACTCGGGCTATCTGGCCATCCGCCAGGCCATCGCCGCCAAGGCCACGCTGACCTACAAGATCCTCTACAACGACGCGGTGGCCATGACCGGCGGCCAGCCGGTGGACGGCTCCACCAGCGTCCCGCAGATCGCGCGCCAGATCGAGGCCGAGGGCGTCAAGCGCCTGGCCATCGTCAGCGACGAGATCGACAAATACGACGACCAGCGCGCCCTCTTCCCTCCTGGCACCACCTTCCACGACCGCAGCGAACTCGACGCCGTGCAGCGCGAGCTGCGTGAGGTGAAGGGCGTGACCGCTCTGATCTACGACCAGACCTGCGCCGCCGAAAAACGCCGCCGCCGCAAGAAGAAGGAGTTCGTCGATCCGCCGCGCCGTCTCTTCATCAATGAGTCCGTGTGCGAAGGATGTGGGGACTGCGGCCAGGCCAGCAACTGCCTCTCAGTGGTGCCGGTCGAGACCGATCTGGGCCGCAAGCGCGCCATCGAGCAGACCAGCTGCAACAAGGACTTCAGCTGCGTCAATGGCTTTTGCCCCAGCTTTGTCTCGGTGCACGGCGGCAGTCTGAAGAAGCGCCAGGGGGCGGCCTTCAACGCCAGTGATCTGGCGCGCGAGATCGCCGCCGTGGGCGAGCCGCCGGCTTGGAACTGGAGCGGCCCCTTTGACATGCTGGTGACCGGCGTGGGCGGCACCGGCGTGGTGACCGTAGGCGCCTTGATCACCATGGCCGCGCACCTGGAAAAGAAGAGCGCCTCGGTGCTGGACTTCATGGGCTTCGCGCAAAAGGGCGGCGCGGTGCTGAGCTTCGTGCGCGTGGCACCCGAGCCCAGCCAACTCAACCAGGTGCGCATCGACACCCAGCAGGCCGATGTGCTGCTGGCCTGCGATCTGGTGGTGGGCGCCAGCAACGACGCACTGCAGACGGTGAAGGCCGGCCGCACCGTGATCCTGGCCAACACCCACGAGCTGCCCACCGCCGCTTTCGTGCGCAACCCCGACGCCACTCTGCACGCCCATGAGCTGCTGGAGAAGATGAAGTTCGCCAGTGGCGGGCAGGCCGACCGGCTCAAGACCATCGACGCCCAATCGATCGCCCAAAAGCTCCTGGGCGACACCATGCCCAGCAACATCGTGATGCTGGGCGCGGCCTGGCAGGCCGGCCTGGTGCCGGTCTCGCTGGCCGCGCTTGAACGCGCCATCGAGCTCAACAACGTGGCCGTCGAGTCCAACAAGACCGCCTTTGCCCTGGGCCGTCTGGCCTATGGCGCTCCGGCCGCACTGGCGCGCCTGGGCGGTGAGACGGCCGTGCAGCTGAACTTCTTCAGCGACAAGCTGGATGGCGAGCAAGGCCTGATTGCGCGCCGCACGGCCCTGCTCACGGCCTACCAGGACAGCGCCTATGCCGAACGCTACGCGGCCCTGGTGCAGCGCGTGCGCCAGGCCGAAGGCCGCCTGGGCGCGGCCGGCAAGCCCGAGCGCCTGACCAAGGCCGTGGCGCGCTACTTTGCCAAGCTGATGGCCTACAAGGACGAGTACGAGGTGGCGCGCCTCTACACCGACGGTCAATTCGAAGCGGCGCTGAAGAACCAGTTCGAGAACTGGGAGTCCTTGAGCTTCCACATGGCGCCGCCGCTGCTGGCCAAGCCCGGCAGCGACGGGCGCGTCAAGAAGCTGCAGTTCGGCGGCTGGATGTGGAAGGGACTGCGCGTGCTAGCGCGCTTCAAGGGTCTGCGCGGCGGCGCCCTCGACGTGTTTGGCTACACGGCTGAGCGCCGCATGGAGCGCGCACTGATCAGCGAGTACGAGGCGTTGGTGGATGAGTTGCTGCGCGGGCTCTCGACCGACAAACTGGAACTGGCCGTGCAACTGGCGCGCCTGCCCGAACGCATCCGCGGCTACGGCCACGTGAAGCACGCCAACGTGCAGGCGGTGAAGAAGCAGTGGGGCGAGATGCTGGCGCGTTACCGCGCCGCCAGCAGCGCGAACAGCAGCACGCCGGTTGCCCTGGCTACTCCTTGACCCAGGAAAAGCCGCCGCCCTTGCCGCGCTCGCTCTTGCGGCGGGCGCGCAGCACCGCGTCAAAGCCCTGGCGGCCGCCATTGAGGATGGCGGTGTAAAGCCCCACCACGTCCTCGCGGCTGAGGTCGTCGATGTCGCTGCGCTGCTGCTTGGTCACAGCGGCCAGGATCTCACGCGGCAGGCTGGGGTGGGTGGCCAGCAGCACGAACATGGCCTGGAACAGCTCGGGGTAGGCCGCACAAATGGCCTGCACCCGAGGCAGCACCTCGGCCGGCCCGACCAGGGCGCCGGGCAGCAGCCAGGCCACCTCGGCGGGAACGACGGGCCCGGCCTCCGCTGCGGGATCGCGGTCTTCCATGGTCACTCCAGGCCACGCGGCGGGCCGCTGTTGAGCCAGGCCTCGATCTGAGCCTGGCGGTCATTGCCCCAGAAGGGCTCGCCGTCGATCACGAAATAAGGCGCGCCAAACACGCCCACGGCAATGGCCGCCTCATTGGCGGCCTTCAGCGCCGCCTTCCACTGCGGGTCGTTCCAAGCCGCCTCGGCGGCCTGCGCGTCCAGGCCCTGTTCGGCACACAGGGCTTTCAGGGCCTGCGGCTCGCTCAGATTCACGCCCCGCGTGAAGTAGGCGCGCAGCGCGGCGCGCGCCCAATCGACGGCGCGCTGCGGCTCTTGCGCATGCAGCCACCAAAACACCCGGGCGGCGTTCTGTGTCGCTATCGGGAAGGCCTCGGGCATGCGCAGCGGCACACCGGCAAAGGCCGCCGAGCGCGCCACATCCCGCATCAGGTAATCCCGCTTGAGCGGGAACTCGGCCGGCGGGCGCAGGCCCGTGACCTGAAAACTCGCCCCCAGCAGGATGGCGCGCCAATTCACCAGCCGCCCGTGGCGCGCTGCCACCGCCCCCACCCACTCGCTGGCGATGTAGGAATAGGGACTGC
Source organism: Inhella inkyongensis (assembly GCF_005952805.1). Taxonomy (GTDB): domain Bacteria; phylum Pseudomonadota; class Gammaproteobacteria; order Burkholderiales; family Burkholderiaceae_C; genus Inhella; species Inhella inkyongensis. The sequence continues at coordinate 981,833 of NZ_CP040709.1, read as the reverse complement.
TGAAGTCGAAATAGAAATCGATCGCGGGTTTCATCAGGCGATTTATCGCACAGGCGCCACCAAAGTGGGAGTTCTGGGCCGAGGCCCCTCGGCTGCGGGGGTCGCCTCTCGCAGCGGCCCTATTTCACGCCGGCGCCCAAGGCGCGATGGCAGGATCCAGACTCCCTCGGCACGAAGCTCGTCATGCAGATCGGCGCGGAAGTTCACGGATTGGTGACCTTTCAGGTGGGGCTCTATGGCCTGGCCTGGTTGATCGCCGCGCGCATGCTGCCCAGTGAGCGCCCCGCCATCCTGAGCTGGGCCGGCTTCAAGGCGATGCTGGCGCTCGGCCTGTGGTTGCTGTCCCAGCGCGATGCGCAGCGCAGTTGGTGGGCCTACAACGGCGCCAACCTCGCCACGCTCTTGGCCATGCTGCTGATGGTGCGCGGCTGCTTGATTTTTCTGCGTCACCCTCCCCCCCCGCGGGCATGGAATGCACTGTGGCTGCTGCCCCTTGCGGCCCTGCTGCTGCTGCCCCCCAGCCAGGACGCCGCCCCTTGGCGTGTGGTGGTGGCCTATGGCGGTCAGGGCCTGTTGCTCCTGCTGGCCTTCTTCGTGCTGCGCCAGCCGCTGCGAGCGGAGTTCGGCCGCTGGCCCAGCTGGGGCTTGATGGCGCCGATGTTGGGCTTTGCGCTGCACAACCTGGGCGCGGCCGCCCGTCAGCTTTGGCATTGGCCACTTGCCCAAGAGCTGCAGATGAACAGCACCTTCAACATCGCGATCTTCTACAGCTACCTGATGGCCACCGGGGTGTTCGCCATCGGCTTCATGGCGGTGCTGACGCACCGACTCACCGCCCGCCTGCGCGAAGCCTCGATGCACGACGAGCTCACAGGATTGCTGAACCGTCGGGCCATGAACGAGTACCTGCGCAACCAGTGGCACCGCCACTTGCGCCGCCGCCATCCGCTGGCCCTGGTCATGGTGGATCTGGACCACTTCAAGCGTGTCAACGACACCCTGGGCCACGCCGGTGGCGATGCGGTGCTGCGCGCCACCGCCGCGCTGTTTCGCAAACATCTGCGGCGCGAAGACCTGGTGGCGCGCATGGGCGGCGAAGAGTTCTTGCTGCTGCTGCCCGACACCCCCGAGCCCGCCGCGCAAGCCTTGTGCGAGCGCCTGCGCCAGCTGGCCCATGACGAGCAACTCGGCGTCACCCTGAGCCTGGGCCTGACCATGGTGGCGGCCGAGGATGGCGACGCCGAAGTGGCGGTGCGCCGCGCCGACGCCGCGCTCTACCGCGCCAAAACCGAGGGACGCGACCGCGTGGTCAGCGCCCCGGCCCCTTGATCAGAGCGCCAGCGCGCGCCCGATCAGGATCTTCTGCACCTCGCTGGTGCCCTCGTAGATCTGCGTCACGCGTACATCGCGGTAGATGCGTTCGACCGGGAAGTCGTTCACATAGCCATAGCCGCCAAGCACCTGGATGGCGGCCGAGCAGACCTTCTCGGCCATCTCGCTGGCGAACAGCTTGGCCATCGCCGCTTCCTTCAGACAGGGGCGGCCGGCGTCCTTGAGGCTGGCGGCATGCCAGATCAGCTGACGCGCCGCCTCGACCTGGGTGGCCATATCGGCCAGCTTGAACTGGATGGCCTGGTGCTGAAAGATCGGCTGGCCAAAGCTCACGCGCTCCTTGGCATAAGCAATCGCCGCCTCCAGTGCAGCACGCGCCATGCCCACCGATTGCGAGGCGATGCCAATGCGGCCACCCTCCAGACCCGACAGCGCGATCTTCAGGCCCTGGCCCTCTTCGCCCAGGCGGTAGCGCGCCGGGATGCGGCAGTTCTCGAACAGGATCTGAGCCGTGTCGCTGCTGTGCTGGCCCATCTTTTCTTCGATGCGGGCCACGGTGTAACCCGGCGTCTTGGTGGGCACCAGGAAGGCCGAGATGCCCTTCTTGCCGGCGGCCTTGTCGGTCACCGCCATCACGATGGCCACATCCCCGTTCTTGCCGCTGGTGATGAACTGTTTGACGCCGTTGATCACGTAGTCGTCGCCCTCACGGACCGCCACGGTCTTCAGGCCGCCGGCCTCCGAGCCCACATGGGGTTCGGTCAGGCAAAACGCCCCCAGCATGTCGCCGCGCGCCAGGGGCTTCAAGAACTCCTGCTTCTGCTCCTCGTTGGCAAAGGCCATCAGGATGGAGCAAACCGGGCAGTTGTTGACGCTCACCACCGTGGAGGTGCCGCCGTCGCCGGCGGCAATCTCTTCGAGGATCACGGCCAGCGCCAGATAGTCCAGGCCCGCGCCGTCGTACTCCGGCGGCACGGCCACGCCGTAGCAGCCCAGTTGGGCCAGGCCCTTGAGTTGCTCAGCGGGGAATTGGTGGGTCTTGTCCCAGGCTGCAGCGTGGGGGGCGATTTCGGCCTGCACGAACGCGCGCACGGCATCCTGAACGGCGAGGTGGTCTTCGGAGAGGATCATGGCTGGGTCTCTGAGTTGGCACGCATCGCGGCCAGGTCTTCATCAAAGGCGGTGCAGAGCAGCACCTTGGTGCGGCCACCACTGCGGTGCAGGTGGTAGCCGGTGGAAAAGCGCTGCAGCAGCGCACCGTCTTGGCGAGTCAAGGTCCAGCGCAGCAGCGCGAAGGCATCGTGGGCCCCCATCGGCGTGGCCTGCAGCACCTCAAAGCGACAGTGCTCGAAGCCGGCCTCGCGGTAGACCGCACAGAGCCGGCGCATGTTGTCGGCCATGGGCTCGTGCGTCGGCCACCAGGTCACCGCCTCACCGCTGGCGATGGCGCTGGGGCTGGCCCAATGTGCAGCCACGGCGTCGCCGCTCAGATCATTGAAGGCGTCGGCATAGGCCTTGAAGAAGGCTTCGATGTCGTGCAGCTGCATCGCCGTCACCAGGGAAGCAGCTTCCCGTCAAAGTTCAGGAACGCGCCGTTGTCCTGCGGCCCCACACGCGCCAGCACGGCGCGCATGCTGGCCACGGCTTCGGCCGGGCTCAGGTCGGCGCTGGAGCCGCCCATATCGGTCTTGACCCAACCGGGGTGGAACGCCACGCAGCTGGCGCGGCCGCCAAAGGCGATGGCGGCATCCTTCAAGAGCGAGTTGGCCGCCGCCTTGCTGGCGCGGTAAAGCCAGGCGTTGGGGCTGGTGCGCAGGGCCATCGAGCCCATGCGGCTGGACAGCAGCGCGAGCTTGGCGTTCTGCGCCAGGCAGTCGGTCAGGGCCGGCAGCACGCGCATGGGGCCTAGCACATTGGTGTGCATCACCAGGTCGAACTCGGCCTGGGTGGGCGCGCTGGGCGCGGCCACATCGGTGCCGAACACGCCGGCGTTGAGCCAGATCGTGTCGAACTGCAGGCCGTCGAGCTGCCAGGCCAGGCCGGCGCAGCTTTTGGCATCCAGCAGTTCCAGCGGCAAGGCCTTGGCGCCCAAAGCTTTCAGGGTCTGCAGCGCCGCCTCGTCGCGGGCCGTGGCCGTGACCTCGTGGCCTTCGGCGCGGTACTGCTTGACGAATTCCAGGCCAATGCCCCGCGAGGCGCCGATCACCAAGACCTTCATGGCTTACTTCCCAACGTTGATCAAGGGTTGGGCGCCGCCACCGAGCAGCACGGTGTTGCCCTGCTTGCTGGCGATGGCAATCGCCGCGTCGCGCTGCAGCTCGGCCAGCTTGATTTCCTTCAGCGCCGGGGTCAGCGAAGCGCTGACGATCTGATTGGCCTTGGCCTGGCCTTCGGCCTCGACGATCAGGCGCTCGGCCTCGGCCTTGGCCAGTTCGATTTCCTTGCGCTTCTTCTCGATGGCCTGGTCGGTCTCGGCGCGCTGGCGGATCGCCGCCTCGATGGCCGGGTCGGTCAGCAGATTGCGCACGTTCACCGCCGTGATGACGAAGGCGCCTTTGTCGTTGGCGTCCAGCTCGCTTTGCAGGCCGCTGCGCACCAGTTCGGCCAGCTCACTGCGCTTGGTGTGCATGGTGGTGGCGTCGAGCTGGGCGATGGACTTGTAGACGGCCTCGCGGGCTTCGCGCGAGACGCGGCTGTAGGCGATCACCTTGTCCTTGGTGCCACCCTCGCGCACCACGTCCTTGTGGCGCACCACATCCCCCTGGTACTTGGTGTAGAGACCGGGCACGGCGGCCGGGTTGACCTTGAAGTAGATGTCGATGTCGACGTCCTTCATGGTCAGGTTGTCGCGGCTCTTGGGCGTCATGTCGTTGAGCTGGAAGCTCACTTCCTTGGCGCTGAACTCGTCCACGGTCTTGAAGAGCGAGAAGTAGACGCCCGGCGGCAGGGCCTCGGGGCTGACCTTGCCCAGGGTGCGCTCGACGCCGACATTGCCGGTATCAATCTGGGTGCAAGCGGCCAACGCTGCGGTCAGGGCCAGAAGCAAAGGGGTACGGAAGTTCATAGCAGTTTGATCGCAGTCGTTTGATAGGCCAGCACCAGCAGCGCCAGCAACACCAGAGCCAACGCCGCCACGCGCAACAGATGGCGGGTCAGGCGCTTGAAGGTGGCGCGGCCGGCCAGTTGCCACAGGCCGTAACCGGCCAGCAATGCAACAAGAAGAATCAGCAGATGGCGCATGTCGAAAAAATTCAGGCCCTCGACAGAGGGCCTGAACCAAGGATTGGCGTGGGCCGATTAAATCATCTCAATCGCCATGGCCGTGGCCTCGCCACCCCCGATGCACAGAGCCGCCACGCCGCGCTTGAGGCCGCGTTTTTTGAGCGCGCCCAGCAGGGTCACGACGATGCGCGCGCCGCTGGCGCCGATGGGATGCCCTAAGGCCACGGCACCGCCGTGCACGTTGACGATCTCGTGCGGCAGCTTGAACTCGGTCATCGCGGCCAGGGTCACGGCGGCGAAGGCCTCGTTCACTTCCCACAGGTTCACGCTCTTGGCATCCCAGTTGGCCTTCTTCAGGGCCAGTTCGATGGCGCCCACCGGCGCGGTGGTGAACCACTCGGGGGCGCGGGCGTGCACGGCGTGGCTGACGATGCGGGCGATGGGAGCGAGGCCGCGCTTCACCGCCTCGCTCTCGCGCATCATCACCAGGGCCGCCGCGCCGTCCGAGATGCTGGAGCTGGTGGCGGCGGTGATGGCGCCATCCTTCTTGAAGGCGGGCTTGAGGCCGGGAATCTTGTCCAGCTTGGCTTTGAAGGGCTGCTCGTCAAACTTGATCACGGTGTCGCCCTTGGGCGACTTGAGCGTGACGGGTGCCATTTCCCATTCAAAGCTGCCGTCTTCGTTGGCGGCCTTGGCACGCTGGGTCGAGGTGATGGCGTACTGGTCCATCTGCTCGCGGCTGAAGGCGTACTTGTCAACGCACTGTTCGGCAAACACACCCATGGCCTTGCCGCGCTCGTAGGCATCTTCCAGGCCGTCGATGGCCATGTGGTCGTACATCTGCGTCATGCCGTACTTCACGCCCTTGCGCGCGAACATCAGGTGCGGCGCATTGGTCATGCTTTCCATGCCGCCGGCCACCATCACATTGGCGCTGCCTGCGGCCAGCATGTCGTGGGCGAACATCATGGCGCGCATGCCCGAGCCGCACATCTTGGAAAGCGTCACGGCGCCGGCGGAGTCCGGCAGGCCGGCGCGGCGCAGGGCCTGGCGCGCCGGGGCCTGGCCCTGGCCCGCCATCAGGCAGTTGCCCAGCAGCACTTCGTCGATGGCGTCACCCGGCACGCCGGCACGCTCCACGGCGGCCTGAATGGCCGTCGCCCCCAGCTCCCAGGCAGCCAGGCCGGCGAAGTCGCCCAACAAGCCGCCGATGGGCGTGCGGGCCGCGGAAACGATGACGATGGGATCGGCAGACATAGCGTGACTCCTGACAGAAAGGAAAGCTCGAAAGACCGCCATTCTGGCGCGGAAGCGCGCCAAATTGCTGCACTGCGCAAAACTGAAATTTGCGGCCGATCAGGGCAACCACAGCTCGAACCGGGTGCCGCCGCCCGGGCGCGGCACCAGGCTCACCCGGCCCACCAGCGCCTCACGGCGATGGGCTCGGGCCACCGCTGCGCACAGGGCCATGCCGAGGCCGGTCGAGCTTTGCGCGCTGGGGTCCTTGGCGCCCAAACCGGCGCCGTCATCCTCCACCACCAGCAGCAGGCCGCCGGACTGCGCCTGGGCGCTGAGCCACACCTGCGTGCGCGCAAAGCGCCAAGCGTTGTGCAGCGCGGCCTCCAGGGCCAGGCGCACCAGGCGGGCATCGAAATACCAAAACGGCGGGGGCGGCGGCTCCAGCACCAGCGCCAGGGGCGCCCCTTCGGGTCGCGAGGCCAGTTGCGCCAGACTGGCCAGAAAGGCGGCGGGCGATTCATCTTCCAGCTGCGCCACCAGGCCCCGCTCATCGCCGCCGTAGATCGTCAGATAGGCCACCAGGCGCTGGCGCAGCTGGGCGCAATGCTGGTGGGCCGCCGCCACGGCCGGCACCTGCTGCCCCAGCACGGCCAGCTCGGCCTCCAGATGCCCGAGCTGGTTCTTCAGATCGTGCACCAACAGTCCGGTGAGCTCGCGACTCATGGCAGGGGCTGCCCCGCTTCGTCGCAACGCAGGGCCACCAGGGTGTCGCGCAGGTAGCGGCGCATGCGCGCCACGCGTTCGTGGCCGGGCAGCAGGGTCTCCAGGCGGTTCAGATAGTCCTGCACCCGCGCCAGCCGGCCACTCTCCACGCTTTTGTTCATGCGCAGCCATAGGCAGTTCATCTGCGCGCACTCGATCAAGACCGTGGTGTTGGCGGGGTAATCGGCCAATTCGGCCTCGATGGCTTCCAGCGCCGGGTCCAGCTGGCCGGCCCGCAGCAGGCGCTTGGCCTCGAACAGCCGGGTCTTGAGCCCTTGCGTGGCCTCGGCCACCAGGGCTTCAAGCTGGTCCGACTGGCCGGCGTCGGTCAGCACCCGCCCCACCATCTGGCGCACACGCGCGTTCTCGTGGTCGGCGCAGAGCTGGCGCTTGAGCAGTGCACGGGCGGCATCCGTCTGCCCGGTGGCCAAGGCGGCGCGGGCCAGGCAGAAGGCCGCGAACTCGCCGGCCGGCTGGGCGCCCGCCAGGGCCTGCTGGGCCGCCGCCGCCGCTCGCTCGGTGTGACCTTGCGCCGCCCAAGCCTGAGCCTGCAGCGCCAACACCGAGGACTCGGCGAACTGCCCCTTGCCGCCCCGCTTTTGCGCATCGGCCAGCAAGTCCAGGGCCTCTTGGTGACGGCCTTGCTCCAGCTGGGTCTGCGCCAGCGCCAGCACGTCCTGGGGCTGGCCCATCATCGAACCCTGGCTGAGCTTGAGGGCCTTGGCAAAGCCGGCCTGGGCCTGGGCCAGATCGCCCTCACGATAGGCCGCCTCGGCCAGCTGACGCAGGCGCCGCGCAGAAGGAACGGCCTGCGCCGCTTGCTGCAGCACCGCCACCGCGGCAGCGCCCTCGCCCAGGGCCTCCAGGGCCTGGGCCAGCAGGTCGAAGGCCGCCAGGCAGCGCTCGCCCTCGCGGCTGTGCAGCACCTGTTGGGCCAGTTTGCGGCAGGGTTCGAACGCGCCCGCCGCCTTGTAGGTGCGCATCAGCCCCACCTGCGCCCACAGCAAACCGGGGCGCTGCCTCAGAGCCTGCTCGTACAGGGCCTGGGCCTCGTCCACCAGCCCCAGCTGCAGCTGCAGCTGCGCCTTGTGCTGCAGGGCCTGCATGAACCAGCGGTCCTTGCGGGCCAGCACCGCATCACAGGCGGCAATCGCCCCCGCCGAGTCTTCGCGCGCCAAGGCGCGCGTGATGGGCAGCAGGGCCTGGCGCTCTTCCAGCTGGGTCTTGAGCCGGTCCTCGATGTCCCCCGCCGTGATGGGCTTGAGCAGATAGGCATCGGGCACCTGCTCACTGGCCGCGGCCACGGCGTTGTACTGGCTCTCGGCCGTGACCATGAAGAACAGGGTATCCAGCGGCAGCAAGCGATCCTCGCGCAGATGCTCAAACAGCTGCTGACCGTCGGTCTTGGCGTTCAGGTTGTAGTCGCACAGGATGAGCTGGTAGCGCTTGGCGCGGATCTGGCGCAGCGCGTCTTCGGCCGAGCTGGCCGCATCGATGTGCGCAATGCCCAGCATGGCCAGTTGGCCGCGCAGCGTGGTCTGCTGCGTGGCCATGTCGTCGATCACCAAGGTCTGGATCTCGGTATAGGGCGTTTCCAGGCGCACGGCACTCCCCTCCCTGACACGCGCGGCGCCCGCAGCTTACGCCGCCTGGGCCGGCTGCCTGCTTTGACCTTCATCAATGCGCGCCCGGCGTTTGTCGCGCTTCTTGAAGCAGTTCAAGGCCGGTCAGGGGCCCGACTTTGAACATGCAGGCATGCGCCTCGCCCCGACTCTTCTGCTGCTGATCGCGCTGCCGGCCTGGGCCCAGGAACCGGCGCCGGCCCGCCAGCAGCAACTCATCCGCATGCTGCGCCAGGACTGCGGCAGCTGCCACGGCATGAAGCTCACCGGCGGCCTGGGGCCGGCGCTGACGCGGGAGGCCCTGGCCGAGCGCCCGCTGGAATCCATGGCCGCCACCATTTTTTACGGTCGCCCAGGCACCCCCATGCCGGGCTGGCGCGGCCTGATGACGGAAGACGAGGCGGCCTGGATGGCCCGCCTGCTGCGCGCCGGCGCCCCCGAAGAACCCCCAGCCAAGGTCAAGCCATGAGCACCCGCCGTCAACTGCTGCAACAGGGCAGTGCCACGCTACTGCCGACCTTATTGCCCGCGCTTCTTCCCGCCCTGGTGGGCTGCAAAACGGCCCCACCCACACCCCAGTTCGCCCCCCGCGGCAGCGGCGACCTCGGCCTGGTCATCCTGCGCGCCAGCGGCGAGGTGGCCGTCATCGACAGCAGCCAGCGCCGTGTGCTGGGCATCATCAAAGGGCTGGGGGACCTCTCGCACGCCGCCGCGGTCTATGCCCGCGACGGCGCGCGCGCCTTCGTCTTCGGCCGCGATGGGGGGCTCACCCGCGTCAATCTGCTGACGCAACGCATCGAGGCGCGTGTGATGCAGGCCGGCAACTCCATCGGCGGCGCCATCTCGCAGGACGGCCGGCTGGTGGTGGCGCAGAACTACCAACCCGGCGGCATCAAGGTCTTCGATGCCGAGACCCTGGCCCTGCGCGCCGACATTCCCGCGCTGGGTGCCAACGGCCAGCGCAGCCGCGTGGTGGGCCTGGCCGATCTGCCCGGCCAACGCTTCATCTATTCGCTGTTCGACGCCGACGCCATCTGCATCGCCGATCTGAGCGACCCGGATCGCCCCCAGGTGCAGCGCTTCGACGGCATCGGCCGCCAGCCCTACGACGCCCTGGTCAGCCCCAATGGCCGGCACTACATCGCCGGCCTGTTCGGCGAGGACGGCCTGGCTTTAATCGACCTGTGGGCCGAACGCCCCGAGGTGCGCCGCATCCTGGGCGGCTACGGCCGCGGCGAGCAGCCGCTGCCGGTCTACAAGATGCCGCATCTGCGCGGCTGGGCCCTGGCCGGCGGCACAGCCTGGCTGCCGGCCATCGGCCGCCATGAGGTGTTAGTGGCCGACGCCCAGAGCTGGCAGGAAGTGGCCCGCATTCCCGTGGCCGGCCAGCCGGTGTTCGTGATGGCGCGCCCCGACGGTCGCCAGGTCTGGGTGAACTTCGCCCTGCCCGACTATCACAAGGTGCAGGTCATCGACGTGCCCAGCCGGCGCGTCATCCACAGCTTCGAGCCGGGCCGGGCCGTGCTGCACCTGGAGTTCACGCCGCGCGGCGAGGCGGTGTGGATCAGCTGCCGCGACGACAACAAGGTTCAGGTGGTGGACACCGCCAGCTTCAAGACCCTGGCCAGCCTCGACCTGCCCGCGCCCAGCGGCATCTTCATGAGTGCGCGCGCAGCGCGTTTGGGCCTTTGACTCGGACTATGAATCTCTCCGCCCTGGATCAGCGCCTGCTGAACGACTGGCAGCGCGACTTCCCGCTGGTCGCCCGGCCCTTCGATGCCCTGGCCGCCACCCTGGGCTTGAGTGCCGACGAGGTGCTGGCCCGTCTGGCGCGTCTGCAGGCCGCGGGCGCCTTCAGCCGCATCGGCGGCGTCTGGGCTCCGGGCGTGGGCGGCGCAGCCCTGCTGTGCGCTTACGCCTTGCCGCCCGAGCAACTGGAGGCCGCCGCCCAGCGCGTGAATGCCCTGCCCGGCGTCAACCACAACTACGAGCGCGAGGATCGCTACAACCTTTGGTTCGTGATCACCGGCGCCGACGCTCCCAGCCTGCAAACCCAGTTGGACACCCTGGACGCCGAGTTGGGACTGTGCTGCCTGCGCCTGCCCATGCGTCGCCCCTACCGGATCGATCTGGGCTTTGACCTGCAGCAACGCCTGGCGCCCCGCGGCGGCTGCAGCCGCAAGGCGCCCCCGGTGCTGGGGCGCGACCGCGCGCTGGCCGCCTGGCTGGAGGACGGCCTGCCCCTGGTGCACCGGCCCTACGACCTGGCCGCCATCCGCACCGGGCGCCCATTGGCGAGCGTGCTGAATCAGCTGCAGCAGTGGCAGATGGAGGGCACCCTCAAACGCCTGGGCGTGATCGTGCGCCACCACGAGCTGGGCTTTGACCAAAACGCCATGGCGGTGTTCGATGCGCCCGACGAGCAGGTGGACGCGCTGGGCCAGCGCCTGGCCGCGCAGACCGGCGTGACCCTGGCCTACCGGCGCGAGCGCGCCGCCGACTGGCCCTACAACCTCTACGCCATGGTGCACGGCCGTGAACGCGCCGAAGTGCAGGCCGCCGTGGACAGCGCGCGCCATGCCGCCGGCCTGGACGGCCTGCCGCACAAGCTGCTGTTCAGCCGCCGCCGCTTCAAGCAGCAGGGCGGGCGCTACTTCAGCGCCGAGGCTCCGCATGGCTGAATTTCCCGGCGCCACGGACCTGCGCCTGATGGCGCATCTGCATGGCGGCTTTCCGCTCAGCGACCACCCCTATGCCGAGGTGGGCGCCCAGCTGGGCTTGAGCGAGAGCGAGGTCATCGCGCGCCTGCAGCGCCTGCTGGAGCAAGGTTGGCTGACGCGTTTCGGCCCGCTGTTCCAGATTGAGCGCGCGGGGGGCCAGTTCGTGCTGGCCGCGCTGGCGGTGCCCGAAGCCCGCTATGCCGAAGTGACCGCCCAGGTGAACGCCCACCCCGAGGTGGCACACAACTATCGCCGCGAGCACCCGCTGCTCAACCAGTGGTTCGTGGTGGGGGCCAGCAGCCCCCAGCAAGCCGAGGCCTGCATGGCGGCCATCGAGATCGAGACGGGCCTCGCCGTCTACCGCTTTCCCAAGTTGCGCGAGTTCTTTGTCGAACTCAAGCTGCCACTGGAGCAGGCCTGTGCTGACTGAGTTCGAACGCCGCCTGATCCAAGCCACGCAAGGCGGCCTGCCGCTGGTAGCACGCCCCTACGAAGTCGTGGCCGAACAACTGGGCTGCAGCGCGGCCGACGTACAACGCAGCTTCGCCGACATGCTGACGCGCGGCCTGGTGCGCCGCATCGGCGCCGTGCCCAACCACTACCGCCTGGGCTTCAAAGCCAATGGCATGACGGTGTGGGACATCGACGACGCGGCACTCCCCGAACTGGGCCCGCGCATCGGCGCCCTGCCCGGCGTCAGCCATTGCTACGAACGGCCGCGCGCCCCGGGCTGGCCCTACAACCTGTTCGCCATGCTGCACGGGCGCAGCCGCGCCGAGGTGGAAGCCCAACGCATCGAGCTGCGCGCGCTGCTAGGAAAGGCCTGCCGCGCCGACGACGTGCTGTATTCCAGCGCCATTCTGAAGAAGACCGGCCTGCGACTGAAGGACGACTAATCATGTTTCGAATCAGCCAGTACCTGCGTGAAGTGGTCGAGGCCGAGCGCACCGGCGTCTACCCGCACCCGAAGCGTCATGGAAGCCCGCCCGGGCCGGTGGTGATCTGGAATCTGGTGCGGCGCTGCAACCTGACCTGCAAGCATTGCTACGCGCTCTCGGCCGACCACGACTACCCGAACGAACTGAATTACGCCGAGGTCTGCACCGTGATGGACGACCTCAAGGCCTTCCGCGTGCCGGTGCTCATCTTGAGTGGCGGCGAGCCCCTGCTGCGTGCGGACCTCTTCGACATCGCCGCACGCGCCAAGGCGATGAACTTCTATGTCGGCCTCTCCACCAATGGCACGCTGATCGACGCCGCCATGGCGGATCGCATCGCCGCCGCCGATTTCAACTACGTGGGCATCAGCCTGGACGGCATAGCCGCCGTGCACGATCGCTTCCGCCGCAAGGAAGGCGCGTTTGACGCCAGCCTGGCGGCCGTGCGCCATCTGCAGCAGCGCGGCGTGAAGGTGGGCCTGCGCTACACGATGACGGCGATGAACGCCGACCAGCTACCGGCCCTGCTGCGGCTGATGAAGGACGAGGGGGCGCAGAAGTTCTACTTCTCGCACCTGAACTACGCCGGCCGCGGCAACATCCACCGCGCCAAGGACGCGCACTTCGTGGCCACGCGCGAGGCCATGGAGCAGCTCTTCGACGCCGCCTGGGCCGACGCGCAAGCCGGCAGTGAGCGCGAATACGTCACCGGCAACAACGACGCCGATGGCCCCTTCCTGCTGCAGTGGCTGGCGCAGCGTGCACCCCGCTGGGTGGAGGACGTGAGACAGCGCCTGCAAGCCTGGGGCGGCAATGCCAGCGGGCTCTATGTGGCCAACATCGACAACGAAGGCATCGTCCACCCTGACACCATGTGGTGGCATCACAAACTCGGCAGCGTGCGCGAGCGCCCCTTCTCCGAAATCTGGAGCGACACCACCGAGCCACTGATGGCCGGCCTGAAGCAGCAGCCGCGCGCCGTGCACGGCCGTTGCGGCGACTGCGCGCACTTGTCCATCTGCGGCGGCAACACCCGCGTGCGGGCGCAACAAACCACAGGGGACGCCTGGGCTTCGGATCCCGGGTGCTATCTCACGGATGAAGAAATTGGGTTCGTGAGCGAAGTGGCTTGACATGGCCTCCACACCACTTCGAGCCACTCGGTACCCCGAACTGCGGGTGCAGGGTGGGTGTCGCAGTGAAGTCAAGGAGGAGGCCTGGGCGCGAGCCCAGGTCGGGGGACATGAACGGAGACACCCACCCTGTGCCCGCAGCGCCCGCTCAGTGTGGGAAAGCCCGTTTGCACGCGATCACCGAGCCCATCAGGCCAGTGGGGTACCGCATTCCGTTCATGTCCCCCGATGCCGGCCTCGCGGCCGTCATCTCATCCTTTACTTCACTTCATGCGGCACCCCACCGACCTGATGGAGACGCACTGAGAACTGCAACGGATTGAATGGATTACTCGTCATGAAGCGCCTACTCGCCCTCGCCCTCTCCACCCTCAGCCTGAGCGCACTGGCCGAGACCGCCATCGATGCCCACAAGCTCTACCAACAGCACTGCGCCAGCTGCCACGGCGCGCAGCGCACCGGGGGCATGGGGCCGGCCTTGTTGCCGGAGTCGCTGGCGCGGCTGCGGCCGGCCGAGGCGCGCAAGACCATCGCCGAGGGCCGCGCCGCCACGCAGATGCCAGCCTTCAAAGAGCAGCTGCAACCGGCCGATATCGAAGCGCTTTCCAAGCTGATCTATGAACCCGTGCGCCCCACGCCGAGCTGGAGCGAAGTGGACATCCAGGCCTCGCGCATCCAACATGCCGACGCCCGAAAGCTGCCGCACAAGCCGGTGTGGAGCGCCGACCCGATGAACCTCTTCGTCGTCGTTGAGGGGGGCGACCACCATGTCAGCCTGGTGGATGGCGACCGCTTCGAGCCCATCCACCGCTTCCCCACGCGCTACGCGCTGCACGGCGGCCCGAAGTTCAGCCCCGACGGGCGCTTCGTGTTCTTTGGCTCGCGCGACGGCTGGATCAGCAAATACGACCTGTGGAACCTCAAGCTCGTGGCCGAGGTGCGCGCCGGGCTGAACATGCGCAATGTGGCCGTCAGCAGCGATGGTCGCTGGGTCATCGCCGCCAACTACCTGCCGCACAACATCGTGCTGTTCGACAGTGATCTGAAGCTGGTGCAAAGCCACGCCACCCGCGCCGGCGTCGAGAGTTCACGCGTCTCGGCCGCCTACGACGCCGCGCCGCGCCAGAGCTTTGTCGTCGCGCTCAAGGATCTACCCGAACTCTGGGAGATCTCCTATTCGGGCAAGAAGCTCGCTGCGCCGCGCCGCATCGCGCTGGAAGAGCCGCTGGACGACTTCTTCTTCGACCCCGCCTACCGCCACGCGCTGGGCGCCAGTCGGCCGCAGGGCAATGGTGAGGCGCGCGCGCAGGTGGTCGACCTGGACGCCGGCCGCAAGGTCGCCAACCTGCCGATCGCCGGCATGCCGCACCTGGGCTCGGGCATCACCTTCGACTACCAAGGCCGTCGCGTACTGGCCAGCCCCAACCTCAAGGACGGTGCCATCGACGTCATCGACCTCGGCAGCTGGCAGACCGTCAAGACCATCCCCACCCCCGGCCCGGGTTTCTTCATGCGCAGCCATGAAAAAACGCCCTATGCCTGGGTCGATTCGATGATGGCGCCCAAGGCCAAGGACCGCCTCTCCATCATCGACAAGCGCACGTTGGAGGTGGTGGCCGAGGTGCGCGAGCCCGGCAAGACCCTGGCGCACATCGAGTTCACCAAGGATGGCCGCTTCGCCCTGGCCAGCGTGTGGGAGATGGACGGCGCCCTGGTGGTGTTCGACGCCGCCACCTTCAAGGAAGTCAAGCGCCTGCCCATGAGCAAGCCCGTGGGCAAGTACAACCTGTTCAACAAGATCACCCGCAGCGAAGGGACTTCGCACTGAGCCCCCTGCGGGTGTCCCCCAAGACTCAGAACACGTACTTGGCCCCCAGCACCACGCCGCGCTTGCCCAAATCCTTGTTGCCCACCGGGCTGAAGTAGGCGCCAGTCTTGGCATCCACCACGCCCAGGCTCAGGGTCAACGCATCCAGGGTCTTGATGAGCGTGATTGAGGCATCGGTGTAGGAGGCTGCACCATTGCGCTTCACGGTCTGCCGGCCGATGTGCGGCGCCAGCGAGTAGCCGCCACCCAGGTCAAAGCTGGCGCTCAGGTCGTAGTACATCGATCCCTTGCTGTCGGAAAAGCCGAGCAGATTGCTGAAGCTGCGCGACACCTTCAGCGTGGCCGGCCCCCAACTCAGCGCGCCGTAGCCTTCCAGGGTGTTGGCGCTGGGGTTGAGCTGGTTGCGCGGGTAGGCGTACTGGAGTAGGCCGGCGTCCAGGGTCAGGCCACTGGCGATCTCGGTCTTGTAGCCGGCATAAAAGTCGAACTCCGCCGGGGCATCACCGCCCACATCTTTTACCCACTTGATGGTCGATCCCCAGGCGCCGACGTAGAAGCCGCTATCCAGCGCGTAGTCCAAGCCGCCTTGCACCGCAGGCTTCAGGCGAGTCTGGGAAATGCCACGGTAGCGGTAATCGCTGACCACGCTGGCGTTAAAGCTCAGGCTGTCGGCGGCCTGGACGGGCGCAAGAGCGGCGCTGGCCAGCAAGAGGCCAAGAACAAGGCGCGAAAGGGTCAGGGCGGGGGACATGGGCACTCCGGTCGTTGAAGAAGACACCCACCCTTTCAGCAGCTTCCATGCCAGCCTCCAAGGGCGGCTGCGCGCTCCACCGGCCCCGTCCCTGCACCAAATGGGGCCTTCGTCACCCGCAAGCCGCCAGGCTGCGGTGCGCGCTCACCAAGTCGGTGCAGAACGCCCCCTGAACGCCCGTGATTTCGCCGATGCCTCGCAGCCCCATATGGGCTACAACCCGGGTTGGCCCCGCGTTAGGGGTGCCCCTCACAACAAGAATTGGTGGCCAGCGTGCGCCCTAGCCCCCTCCTGATCCGAGGTCTTCGGACTTTTTTGGCTCTGACCCCCCTGTGGACGACATGGGCGGGGGTGCCACCGGTCCAGGCCACCCCGCTGATCCTGCGCGCGGGCACCGTCGACGGCCTGCCCGGCTATGGCCTGAAGGACGGCGTACTGCAAGTGGAGGCCGAGGGCAAGCGGCGTCTATTCCAGTGCATTGAAAAGACGCTCGAGGCCCGCTTCATCTGGCAAGCCTTGCCCACGCGCCGATTGATCCAGCAGGTGGTGGACCGTCAGTTGGATCTGGCCTTTCCGATGGGTTTCAGCGAGGAACGCGCGGCGCGCATGCTGCAAAGCCTGCCGCTTTGGGACAACCCGGACCTCTGGGTCTCGATGCGCCCCATCAACCCAAGCGACAAAGCACTGCGCCTGGCCGCTCGTCTGGGTTCGCCGCAAGAGACCGAGCAGACCGCCGCCGGCTACGCCCGCGTGGTGGGCGCCACCACCTACGAGGAGCTGGGCAAGACCCTGCGTCTGCAAATGGTGGATGCCGTGGTCGTGCCGCGCTCGATCTTTGAAGAACTGGAGGCGCTCTGGCCCGAGGGCGTGCTCACCACCGTGGGCAAGTCCCGCCTCACGGGCTTCTACCTGAGCCCGGGCGACCCCAAGGGCCTGGCGGTGCCCTTGAACCGGGCGATTGAGAGTTGCCGGGCGAGCGTCAAGTAGAGCCAGGCAGAGCCACTCGCCAAGTCAACGAGGCGGCACACTCAAGAATCACCCCGCCCCGTTGGGATCGGGTTAGCAGGCATCCCCATCGCCCTTCTCCGCCACACTGCCAGCAGCTCTCGATTCTTTGTCTCCATCCATGTCTAGCTGGTACGACCGCCATCTCTTGCCCGGCTTGCTGGACTTCGCCTGCGGCCTGGGGCCGATTCGCCAACGCCGCGCCGCGCTGATTCCCCTGGCACAAGGCCGTGTGCTGGAAGTGGGCATGGGCACCGGGCTCAACCTGCAGCACTACGACCGCCAGCGCGTCCGGCAGCTGCATGCGGTGGACCCCGCCGCGCAGATGCACGCCAAAGCCCTGCGCCGCAGCCAGGCCCTGGGCCTGCCGGTCACCCTGCATGCCCTGGGGGCCGAGGGCCTGCCCTGGGAGGACGACCACTTCGACACGGTGGTCTGCACCTACACCCTGTGCAGCGTGGCCGATCCCCTGCAGGCGCTACGCGAAATGCGCCGCGTGCTGTGCCCTGAAGGCCAGCTGTTGTTCGCCGAACATGGGCTGGCACCTGACGCCGACGTGCAGCGCTGGCAACGTCGGCTCGAACCCGGCTGGAGTCGTTGGGCCGGCGGCTGCCGGCTCACGCGCGATGTGCCCGCGCTGCTGCGCGAGGCCGGCTTCACCGGAGCGTGGGAGTCGGGCTACATCACCCGCCCGCGCAGCCTGGCCTACAACACCTGGGGGCGGGCCTCAGCGGCTCGGTAGATAAGCCTTCAGCAAACGCTGCAACTCGCCGCTGCGCCGCAAGCTGCTCAGCTCGTGGTTCACCAACGCGCGCAAGGCCTCGCCCTGTGGATTGCGGCGGCTGAAAAGCATGTGAAAGGGCGTGGTCAGCGCACCCGGCAAGGCGGCGTGGCCCAGCTCGGCGTCGTCCCAGGGCGGCTGCACCCGCCCATCGGGGCCAAGCCGAAACATCTCCTCGGCCACCAACACGGAATCGATGCGGTCGCGGTGCAGCATCTGAATCAGGCTGACGAAGTTCGGCGCACGGCTGTGCACCGTCAGGCCCCAGCGATCCAGATTGAGCGACTCATACCCCGCCACCGCGCCCATGCGCAATGGGCGCAGATCCTCGGCACTGCGCAGGTCCAGGCCCTTGGGGTGGGTGCGCAAGCTCCACAGATAGTGGGTGCGGGTCTCGTAATAGGGCTCTGAGAGCCAGTAGTCGCGCTCGCGTTGCGGCGTGCGCGCTGCATTGAGCAGCATCACAAAGCGCTGGCCTTGGCGCACCTCTTCCAGGCAGCGCCGCCAAGGCAGCAACACGATCTCCAGGTTCAGGCCGTGGCGCGCCAGGATCTTGCGCAGCACATCCACCGAATAGCCCCCAACGCCCAAGGGGCTGTGGGTGTCGCGCTGGGTATAGGGCGGCCACTCATTGGCGTCGTCGCAGGCGCGCACCACGCCGCCGTCCAGCGCAGGCCGGCCCTGCGCCTGCGCGCCTGCGCTCCAGGTCAGCGCCAGTGCCAGCCCGCAAACCCATGCATTTCGCACTGCCCAGCTCGCCATCCAACCCACTCGCTCCTCCCCTTCGAGTCAGCCCAGTGTCGCCGCAAGCCAAAGGCCTCAACACGGGGTGAATCACCGGCTGGAGGAAGTTGTGAATTACTCGACCAAATAACGCAACACCGGCTCCTCGACGCGCTGGTCATCGGCAGCCAGCAGATCGCGCAGGATGGCGGTGTGGCCGGAGCCCGCAATCACCAACACCCGCTCGCCCGGCTGGGCCAGGTGCTGGATGCGGGCGTACATGCGCAGATTGCGCTGCCACCAGGCGGCGGCCGAGTCGGCACCCAGGTACTCGCGCTGGCCACCGCCCACGGCGTTGAACAGCATGTAGAAGCCCTTGTTCTCACGGTCGGCCGCCGGGGTGTTGGAGCTCGCCAGGATCTGGCCCAGGCCCTGCTCGCGGTGCTGCTTCTGGAAGCGCTGGGACATCTCGGCCACCTTGTCCATCAGCCGCTGCCAGGCCGCCGGGTCGCGACTGGGCATGTTCTTGAAGAGCGCCTCATCGGCCGTGCCGGGCACCTCCTCGTCCACGCTATCCACCCGGGCCAAGCCGGCGCCGTGGGCCACACGGAAGCCGATCTGATAGATCTCGTTGAGCTGCAGCTTGAACTCACCCTTGCGATAGGCCTGATAGCGCTGGTTGAAGCGCTCATCCGCCTGCTGCGAATACTCCAGCATCACCCGCGTGGGCTTGAAAGCCACCAGGCGCTGCACCAATCCGTCCAAGTAGCGCTGCGGGGCGGGCTGCAGCACATCGATGGGCTGGAACTTCACCGCATCCTGCCCCGGGTTGTCGAAGTGAAAGGTGCCCAGAAGCATCACGCGCGCCGGCCCGGCGGCCTGTGGCGGCGCAGCCATCGTCCCCAGCGACAGGGTTATCAAAGAAACAGCGGCGGCGCGACGGGAGAGGGTCATGGCGAAGCAGAAGCGAGTTGGATTGGGCGCGACTATGCCGCGCCCAATTCACGCCACGGCCCCGCCTTGCGACAGGCCGCGCCCTCGCGCGCTCAGGCTGCCATCAGCGACGACGAAGCCGCATCCGCGCGCGGCTGCTGGCGCTGAATCTGCGCCCAGCGGCGCTCCAGCACAGGAATGGTCAGCGCATACCAGCCCAGCACGATCAGCGGCACCACCACCATGCCCTGATCGGGCACCAGGAACCAGGCCGCCAGGATCATGACCGTGCGACCGATGGCATGCGCCGCGCCAATCCAGTGGCCGATCAAGCCGGTGATGGGCAGCCACATGAAGCCCGCCAGCATGCCCACCATGAAGACCGCCGAGCGCGGCTCGATGATGGCAAAGGGAATGGCGATGGCAAACGCCAGCAGAGCCTGGCCCATGCAGAGCATGAAGAGCACCGAGAAGCGGTTGCCTCGGTTCTCCTTGGCCATGAAGTCCTCGCCCGTCAGCTTGGACAGGCCCATGCCCAGATAGGCGATACAGCCGGTCAACAAATAGGTGGTCAGCAGGTGCCAGCGCGGCGCCAGCACCTGGCCGGCCACCAGAATCAAGGCCCAGGCCAGCGTACCGGCCAAGGGCATGGCCAGGAAGCGGCGATTCTTAAAAGCTTGCAGTTGCTGATCGAGGCTGACGAGATGTGCGCTCATAAATTCCCTGAATGTTTGGCTTGGGTTGCGATGGGCGCCACTGTCGGCGTGCCGCCGCAGGCGCTCCACGGTCGCGCGACGAATCGACAGCGCAAAGGCTGAATCGACGCCCGACGGCCTTGATTCTCATCAGGCCTTTCACACCCAAGACCCCGGGCTTTCATAGGGGAAACGCGCGGCCGCCATGCGCTACGCTGCCGCCATGGCGCCGCACCCCCTTACCCTGGGGCTGCGGCTGACCACCCCCCGGCCCCGCCGCAGCGCCCTACCCGGCCTTGCGACGGGGCCGTTGCCTGTCACCACGGCGCCCCACAAGGGACGCCAGGAGTTTGCGCTGTCATGAGTCAGTACGCCCCGCTGCGTCTGCACGTGCCCGAGCCCACTGGGCGGCCGGGCTGTGCCACCGACTTTTCTTACCTGAAGCTCTCACCCGCCGGCAGCGTCCGCCGCCCGGATGTGGACGTCAACCCGCAGGACACCCAGGACCTCGCCCACCAGCTCATCCGCGTGCTGGACGAAGACGGCCAGGCCTGCGGCCCGTGGGACCCCAAGCTCAGCGCTGACTTCCTGCGCCGTGGGCTCAAGGCCATGCTGAAGGTGCGCGCCTTTGACGCCCGCATGCAGATCGCGCAGCGGCAGAAAAAGCTGAGCTTTTACATGCAGTGCCTGGGCGAGGAAGCCATCGCCGTCGCGCATGGCATGGCGCTGAGCCAGGGCGACATGAACTTCCCCACCTACCGCCAGCAGGGCCTGCTGCTGTGCCGGGACGATGTGTCCATGGTGGAAATGATCTGCCAGCTGCTCAGCAACGAGAAGGACCCCATCCAGGGCCGCCAGCTGCCGGTGATGTACAGCTACAAGCGCGCCGGTTTTTTCAGCATTTCCGGCAACCTGGCCACGCAGTACATCCAGGCCGTGGGCTGGGCCATGGCCAGCGCCATCAAGGGCGATACCAAGATCGCCTCGGCCTGGATCGGCGACGGCTCCACGGCAGAGTCCGACTTCAGCACCGCGCTGACCTTCGCCCATGTGTACCGCGCGCCTGTGATCCTGAACGTGGTGAACAACCAGTGGGCCATCTCCACCTTCCAGGCCATTGCCGGCGGTGAGCACACCACCTTTGCCGCGCGTGGCGTGGGCTCCGGCATCGCCAGCTTGCGCGTGGACGGCAACGACTTCCTGGCCGTGCATGCGGCTTCGCTGTGGGCCGCCGAGCGCGCCCGCCGGGGCCTGGGCGCCACCCTGATCGAATGGGTGACCTTCCGCGCCGGCGCGCATTCCACCTCGGACGACCCGAGCAAATACCGCCCCGCCGACGACGCCGAGCGCTTCCCGCTGGGCGACCCGGTGGAGCGCCTGAAGAAGCACCTGATCCATCTGGGCCACTGGAGCGACGACGAGCACGAGGCCACCGTCAAGGCGCTGGAGGCCGAGGTGATCGCCGCACAGCGCGAGGCCGAACGCTATGGCTCGCTGCTGGATGGCCACATCCCCAGCGTGGCCAGCATGTTCGAGGGCGTCTACAAGGACATGCCGGAACATCTTCGCCAGCAGCGTCAGCAGTTGGGTTACTGATCAGGAGCACGCCATGAACGACATCGTCCAACAGGACAAACTGGCCGTGCCCGCAGGGAACGGCCCCACCAAGCCCATGACCATGATCCAGGCCCTGCGTTCGGCCATGGACGTGATGATGGAACGCGACCCCAATGTGGTCATCTTTGGCGAAGACGTCGGCTACTTCGGCGGCGTGTTCCGCTGCACCGAAGGCCTGCAGGCCAAATACGGCAAGTCGCGCGTGTTCGACGCGCCGATTTCTGAAAGCGGCATCGTCGGCGCCGCCGTCGGCATGGGCGCCTACGGCCTGCGTCCGGTGGTCGAGATCCAGTTCGCCGACTATGTGTACCCAGCCATCGACCAGATCGTCAGCGAGGCCGCACGCCTGCGCTACCGCAGCAACAGCGACTTCACCGCGCCGCTGACCATCCGCATGCCCTGCGGCGGCGGCATCTACGGCGGGCAGACGCACAGCCAGAGCCCCGAGGCCATCTTCACGCATGTGTGCGGCCTGCGCACCGTGATGCCCAGCAACCCCTATGACGCCAAGGGCCTGCTGATCGCCGCCATCGAGAACGACGACCCCGTCATCTTCCTGGAGCCCAAGCGCCTCTACAACGGCCCCTTCGACGGCCACCACGACAAACCCGTGGTGCCCTGGAGCAAACACCCAATGGGCGAAGTACCCGAGGGCTACTACACGGTGCCGCTCACCAGCGCCAGCATCTTCCGCCCCGGCAAGGATGTGACCGTGCTGGCCTACGGCACCATGGTCTGGGTCAGCGAAGCCGCCGCCAATGAAGCCGGCGTGGACGCCGAGATCATCGACCTGCGTTCCATCTGGCCGCTGGATCTGGACGCCATCGTCAACTCGGTGAAGAAAACCGGCCGTTGCGTCATCGTGCACGAGGCCACCCGCACCAGCGGCTTCGGCGCCGAGCTGATGTCTCTGGTGCAAGAGCACTGCTTCTATCACCTGGAAGCGCCCATCGAGCGCGTCACGGGCTGGGACACCCCCTACCCGCACGCGCAGGAGTGGGCGTATTTCCCCGGACCGGGCCGAGTCGGCGCGGCCCTCAAACGTGTGATGGAGGCCTGAGCGATGGGTGCCTATGTGATCAAGATGCCCGACATCGGTGAGGGCATCGCCGAAGTGGAATTGGTGGCCTGGCATGTGCAGCCGGGCGACATGGTGGCCGAGGACCAGATCCTGGCCGATGTGATGACCGACAAGGCCACGGTGGAGATCCCCTCCCCGGTGGCCGGCAAGGTGATTGCGCACGGGGGCAAGGTCGGCCAGGTGATGGCCGTGGGCTCCGAGGTGATCCGCCTGGAGGTCGAGGGCGAGGGCAATGTGAAGGAAGGTGCGGTAGCCGCCGCCGCCCCTGCGGCGCCCGCGAACGCCCCAGTCGCCAAGCCCGCGCCGGCCCCAGTGGCCGCACCGGCGCCGGCGCCTGCACCAGCCGCCGCGGCAGCCCCAGCGCCCGCGGCGGCCGCCGCGCCAGCCGCCAAGCCCGCCACCCGCGGCCCCGCCGCCCCGCGCCGCGCCGCGAATGAAAAGCCCATCGCCAGCCCGGCGGTGCGCCGCCGTGCGTGGGAGTTGGGGCTGGAGCTGCAGTTCGTGCAAGGCAGCGGCCCGGCCGGCCGCATCACCCACGAAGACCTGGACGCCTTCGCCGCCAGCGGCGCCTCGGGCGCTGGCGGCGGCGCGGAAGCCGACAGCCGCTACGCGCTGCGCCTGGATGAAGAGGCCGTGCCCGTCATCGGCCTGCGCCGCAAGATCGCGCAGAAGATGCAGCAGGCCAAGCGCCAGATCCCCCACTTCACCTATGTGGAAGAGGTGGATGTGACCGAGCTGGAGGGCCTGCGCCAGCGCCTCAACGCCCAGCATGGCAAGGCCCGGCCCAAGCTCACGCTGCTGCCCTTCATTGCACGCGCCATCGTCATCGCCGTGCGCGACTTCCCACAGGTCAACGCCCGCTTTGACGACGAAGCCAATGTGGTCACCCGCTATGGCGCGGTCCACATCGGCATGGCCGCGCAGACCGACGCCGGCCTGATGGTGCCCGTGATCCGCCACGCCGAAAGCCTGGACCCCTGGGCCTGCGCGGCCGAGATCGCCCGCCTGGCCGACGCCGCCAAGACCGGCAAGGCCAGCCGCGACGAGCTCAGCGGCAGCACCATCACCATCACCTCGCTCGGGGCGCTGGGCGGCATCGTCACCACCCCGGTGATCAACCACCCCGAGGTCGGCATCATCGGCATCAACAAGATGGTGGAGCGGCCCATGTTCGACCGCGACGGCCGCGTGGTGCCGCGCCTGCTGATGAACCTCAGCAGCAGCTTCGACCACCGCGTGGTGGACGGCATGGACGCCGCGCTGTTCGTGCAGCGCATCCGCGCGCTCCTGGAAACCCCTGCCACCCTATTCATTGAGTGAGTTCGCGATGCCTCCCGTTTATTCGCAAACCCAATTGCTCATCGTGGGCGGCGGCCCCGGCGGTTATGTGGCCGCCATCCGCGCCGCCCAGCTCGGCCTCAAGGTCACCCTGGTGGAAGGCGCGTCGCTCGGCGGCACCTGCCTGAATGTGGGCTGCATCCCCAGCAAGGCCCTGATCCACGCAGCCGAGGCCTTTGCGCAGGCTAGAGCCCAAGCCTCCGGCAAGTCGGCCCTCGGCATCAAGACCACCGGCGTGGAGCTGGACCTGGCCACCACCCTGGACTGGAAGGACGGCATCGTCGCCAAGCTCACCGGCGGCGTGGGCGCCTTGCTCAAGAAGCATGGTGTCACCGTCATCAAGGGCTGGGCCGAGGTGATCGACGGCAAGACCGTCGAGATCAAGCAGCCCGGCGCCGAAGCCGGCGATGCCCCGCAACGCATCCAGTGCGAGCACCTGCTGCTGGCCGCCGGCTCGCAGGAAATCGAGCTGCCCTTCCTACCGTTCGAATCGGGCCACGGCCGCGTGGTCTCGTCCACCGAGGCCCTGGCCTTTGCCGAAGTGCCCAAGCACCTCGTCGTGGTGGGCGGCGGCTACATCGGGCTGGAGCTGGGCACCGTGTGGCGCAAACTGGGCGCCGAGGTCACGGTGGTGGAAGCGCAGGACCGCATCCTGCCCGCCTACGACGCCGACCTGGTCAAGCCCGTGGCGCAGTCACTCGCCAAACTGGGCGTGAAGCTGCTGACGGCCCACCGCGTCGAGGGCCTGAACGCTGCTGGCGATGCGCTCACCGTGCGCGACCCGCAGGGCGCGCTCATCGAACTGCCGGCCGACAAGATCCTCGTCGCCGTGGGTCGCAAGCCGCGTACCGAGGGTTGGGGCCTGGAGCGCCTGATGCTGGACATGGCCGGCCGCGCCGTGAAGGTGGACGCGCAGTGCCGCACCTCGATGAAGGATGTGTGGGCCATCGGCGACCTGACCGGTGAGCCCCTGCTGGCCCACCGCGCCATGGCCCAGGGCGAGCTGGTGGCCGAGGTCATCGCGGGCCACACGCACTACCGCTTCGAGCCCGCCAGCATCCCGGCCGTCTGCTTCACCGACCCCGAAATCGTCGTCGCCGGCCACACGCCGGCGAGCGCCGAGGCGGCAGGATTCAAGATCATCCAGTCCAGCTTCCCCTTCGCGGCCAATGGCCGGGCCTTGTCCCTGGAAGCTCCGGAAGGCTTCGTGCGCGTCGTCGCACGCGCGGACAACCATCTGATCCTGGGTTGGCAGGCGGTGGGCGCCGCAGTGTCGGAGCTGTCGGCGGTGTTCGGGCTCAGCCTGGAGATGGGCTCGCGACTCGAGGATGTCGGGGGGACGATCCACTCGCATCCGACCTTGGGCGAGGCGGTGCAGGAATGTGCGTTGCGGGCGTTGGGGCAGGCGCTTCACATTTGAGCAAACAGGATCAGTGACATGCCGGAACAAGAAAAGTCGGAGGACTTTAAAAAATACATTGAGAGCACCCTGGCGCGAGCGCGGCTTGCCAAGACGATTGCCAAGTTTCAAGTCGCAGCCATCGTCATTTGCTTTGGTTCTCTAGCTTTTGCCGTCTGGCTCAAGTTTTCAGGCGGGAGGTCTGACGCCATCATGGTCATTGCAGGGTTCGGCTCCTGTATGGGTTTCTTGACTTATGCATTGGGCAAGTTCATCGAAAAGACCCAAGCCAGATTAGGTGAGATCAAAAGGGCCTTTGATGAGGCCGATCGACGCAAGAGCGCGAGTGCGATGCCTGTGGTCTCGACGGTTCGAATACCTCTGACCATCGGATTCGCAAACCTGATCGGCGAGAGCATGACCTCGACCGTCAACGACGATGTCCATGCGATTTCAGGTCTCTTCCAGCGATCGATTGCTCCGCCGCCGCACCAAATTCCGCGCGCGGAAGTTCTGTTCGTCTATGCGAAATTGGGCGAGGATGGGACCATCACACCTGAAGGGAAATCCGGTATTCGACAAATCGTTCAAATGACGAACTCCGCCATCGTGATCGTGGCCGCAGCCAATTCCGCGGATTCGATCCAGAAGGCCATGGAACTGCCGGGCCCCAAGACCGCGAACCTCGTTTTTACATTTGATAGAAATGGACAGGAATTCGCAAAATTCTTTCACGCGCTATTTCAAAAGATGTGCGGAGGCAAAGAAATGTTGGCTGCCTGGGTTGAACTGGCCCCGCAAATCCCTGGCGGGGGGTCAACCGGCGGGCCTCAGACGCTGCTGGTTGCCGAGGGCGGAAAAATTGCATTCCCAAGTGCAGCCGGCAGCCAAGCATTCGCCGAGGGCGGACGGCCCTGAGGTCTGAGCGTCCCGCGTCCACCCGCAAGGCGCCGCTGGTGTGGAACCAAAGCAAGTCGACCGTAGCTTCGGGGTCATAGCTTCGGGGTCATCACGGGCAGCGGGGTCACAGGGCTTCGGGGCAGCGCCTATGGGCTATGGTGGGCTATGGGGTCAGGCCTTAAATTTGGGTGGGCTATGGGGTCAGGCCTTAAATTTGAAGTTTCGGCCCCCGCCGCCTAAATTCAGCGCATGTCCCGCCCCCTGCGCATCGAATTTCCTGGCGCCATCTACCACCTGACCTCGCGGGGGGATCGGCGTGAGCCGATCTTTGAGGACGACGGCGACCGCGAGTTGCTGCTGGACATCGTGGGCCAGACGCTGGAGCGCTTTGATGCGCAGATGCTGGCCTACCAGGGGCTCCAGGGTCAAGGGCTCCAGGGTCTAGGGCTCCAGGGTCAGGCCTCAAATTTGAAGTCCCCGCCCCCGCCGCCTAAATTCAGCGCATGTCCCGCCCCCTGCGCATCGAATTCCCTGGCGCCATCTACCACCTGACCTCGCGGGGGGATCGGCGTGAGCCGATCTTTGAGGACGACGGTGACCGCGAGTTGCTGCTGGACATCGTGGCCCAGACGCTGGAGCGCTTTGATGCGCAGATGCTGGCCTACTGCCTGATGGGCAACCACTACCACTTCGTGCTGCACACGCGCCGCGCCAATCTTGCGGCACTGATGCAGCAACTGAACGGCCGCTACACCCAGGCCTACAACCGCCGCCACGGTAAGGTGGGCCATCTGCTGCAGGGGCGCTACAAGGCGGTGCTGGTGGACCGCGAGACCTATCTGTTCGAGGTCTGCCGCTACGTCGAGCTCAACCCGGTGCGCGCCCGCATGGTGGGCGAGCCCGGCGATTGGGCCTGGTCCAGCTACCGCGCACATTGCCTGCGAGTCGAGGCGCCGCCCTGGCTGGATTGCGCCGGCCTGCACGCCTATCTGTTGGCACAGCCCGCCAGCACGCCGGCCCTGCAGGCGCGGGCGGCAAGGCGCTATGCCCAGCTGGTGGCCGCCGCGCGCGATCAACCGCTATGGGAGCAGGGGCTGCGGCAGCAGATCTACCTGGGGGATGAGGCGTTCGTGGCGCGCATGCAGGCGTTGGCGGGCGGTGAGCCCCAACTTCAAAAGAAGACCGGCACCCCGAAGGCGCAACGCCAGGCCGCGCACCCCAAGACCCTGCGCCAATACCTGGCCGAATGCAGCAGCCGGGAGCAGGCGCTGTGGCTGGGCCACCGCGAAGCCGGCTTGACGATGAGCGCGATGGCCCGCGAGCTGGGACTCTCTGTGGCGCGGGTCAGCCAGTTGATCAAACTGCAGCAAGGGGCTGGGGGCTTGAAACCTGAGGCTTGACGCTCGGGCCGCTCGGGCCGGACGCTCGGGCCGAGTGGCCTGCTTCATCGTGCCATCGGCGCGCCGCAATCGACAGTTCAGATCAAGGAATCTGCTGTCCAACCTCTGGCCGATGCGCGGGCGCCCCGCTGGGCTATGGTGCCGCCCTTTTCCGGACGGCCGCATCTCGGCACGCTCACCGCACACCACTGAAAGCACCATGAGATCCTGGGGACCCAAGCTAGCAGCGCTCTTACTCTGCGTCTATTCCGCCGGCAGTTTCGCCACCACGCCAGACCCGTTGTGGGTCAAGGTGGTGCGCAATGCCCGTGCCGCCGAGATGTTCGTGGCGCGCGACATCGATCAAAAAGTGGCGCTGGACCAAGGGGCGGGCCGCAAGGAGATCGCCATCAAACTGCAGCAAACAGCCTGGCAGGAGGGCGAGCCGGTTTACACCGTGATCAGCTCAGAACCCAAGCCAAAAGAGTCCTCGGCCCGCAAACCGATGGCCTTCGACGCCATGCTCAAGGGCCTGGCCAAGAACGCATTCGACGAGCAGGCGGCCTTCAAACGACAAGACCATGTGAAGTGGAATGGCACGGACGCGACGGAGTTCGAACTCAACGAGGGATCCTCGAACAAGCTGCGATTCAAGCTTTGGGCCCACCCTGAGAACGGCGAGATCTACGCCTACCACGTGACGGTGGCCATTCCCCTGGTCGTGGCGTTTGACATGAAGGTTCAGTTCGCCGACACGCCCATGGGGCTGCGACTGGGCGTCAACCGCGAAATCAACTTTGAATCCAAGATGCCGTTCAAGAGCGGCGGCGGCCATGTGGTCGAGGCGCTGAGCAACTGGGTGACCCGCCCGAACTGATGGGCGGCGCCAAGTCCCTGTCAAATCGCGTGAAATTTTTTTTGGATCGGTTTTGGATCGCTCTGAAATTGCCGTGATCGGGATGCGCTGGCGTACTGCGGGGCATGAAACTCCATCCGATCTGGCCCCTTCTTCCCCGACCGGGCTCCGCCCTGGGTTTGGTCCTGTTTCTGGCCCTGAGCCTTGGCCTGGCGTCCTGCGGCGGTGGCGCAAGCTCCGCGGAATCCGGCGGCTCCGGCGGGAACGACCAGCAAACGCCGCCCAGCTTCGACTACAGCGTCCTGATGATGGGCAACAGCCATACCTCGGTGGCCAATTTGCCCCTGCATCTGACCCAACTGCTGAGGGCCGGTCTGCCGGGCATGACGGTCACGGTGGCGGTTGCACCCGACTGGATGTTCCTGGACGAACACCTGAACAACCCGCGCACCATGGCATTGCTGAACGGCCGGTCTTGGCGCGCCGTGGTCTTGCAGGCGCAAAAGTACAGCAGCAGCGGGCAGTTCAGCTATTCCACGCAGGAGGCCGAGCAATTGGTGAAGACGGTGCGCAGCCAAGGTGCGCTGCCCGTGTTGTTTCCCGAATGGCCGCGCCTGGGCATTGACGAAACCGAACGGATTTACGCCTTGCATGTGGGCATCGCCCAGGCCCAGCCTGCCTGCGTGACGCCCGTCGGCCAGGCCTGGGATCTGGCCTTGCAACGCAGCCCTTCGCTGCGCCTGCATAGCGCGGATGGCAACCATGCCAACGAGCAGGGCGCCTTTCTGACGGCCTTGACCCTCTATGCCTCCATCACCGGCCAATCGCCCCGGGGGCTGCCCAACATCAACACCGGCCTGTCGGCCGAACTGCAGACGCAATTGCGCACCGCAGCCGCCGACACGCTGGACCGGCTGCGCCCGCGCCCTCATTGCCCCGATCAGCCACTCCAGGGATCAGCTGGGGGTGCTTGAGGTGGCGGGGCTTCGGACTCAGGTACGGCCTGGATGTGCAGGGCCTGCGCCAAGGCGCCGCCGCAGCGGGCAGCCCGGCCTTCAAGCCCTGAGCGATGCGCCGCGACGGCGGCCTTGGGCCCAAGCCAGCCCCAGCAGGCCCAAACCGGCCAAGGCCATGCTGCCCGGCAGGGGAACCGCGTGCGGGTCGCGCGGCGGCAGGCTGCTGGAGGCCCAGGAGCTGATGTCGTAGCTGTACTGCTTAGCGCCCGGCATCTGGAAGCGGATCTCATGCCGCGCGGCAAAGTCGTCCAGATAGATATGGGGCTTGTCGTCCTTCAAGGGGTCGGCCCCGAAGGCGGCGGAGAAGAAGAGTTGGAACACCGGCCAGGTGTCCGAGAGGTTGATGAAGCTGAAGATGTCGTCCGAATCGGCATCGACCATCAGGCGCTTGCTCTCGTTCATGTAGGACATGCCGTCCTGCACCCCGCCGCTGACGCTGCCCGACATCGTGACGCCACTCTCGTAGGCGCCGCGCGTGGGGCTGGCGTCGCTGTCCGTGGCGCCGGCACCGATGACCAGGGTGCCGGTCAGGGTGCCGCCGGCAGCGGCGCCGGTGCCTAGGGCGGTGAAGGTGTAGGTGATGGGGGCGGCTTGGCCGCTCGCGGCCACTGCCAGGGCGGCGGCGGCAAGGATTCGCTGGGGTTTGAACATGGCAGGCTCCAAAAGCGTGGAAGAACAGCGCGGGTTCGCGGTGGTCTGCACTGTCGGAGGCTCCGGTTTCAAGCCCACTGCATGACGAGCGGGCAAGCGTTTCATTTGTTTCAGCGCGGCCCCGCATTGGGGCCGCGACTGAGGGTCGCCGTTCAAGACGACGGGCCCCAGGCCCGCACTCGAGCGCTGCAGATGCACGCCCGGAGGGCGGACCCTAACGCCGCGTCACGGTGCCTTTGTCGCCGAGCCTCTTGATGGCGGCATCCAGCCGCTGCATCACGTCCACGGGCACGTTCTTGCTGCACAGCAGATGCCGGGGCTCGCCCGGCGGCATGGTCTTGTAGCGGATCTGCAGGAAGTCGCCCGCCTGGAATCCGGCGGCCTCGATGGCGACAGCGGCTTCCTCCGGGGCCATCAGCATGTAGTCGGCCATGCCCAGCTTGATCTGCCGCACCATCAGCAGGTTTTCGTCCACGGTGGCGCGACGGTTGGGCTGAAGCTTCTCGATCAGGGTGTCCAGCGGTGTGCCGTAGGAGTAGGCCTGCTTGACCAGCAGGCGCAGCGAGCGATCGTTGAAAAGGTCCTCAATCGACGTGTGACCCTGAAAGCGCTGCGCCTGGGCGGCGGCGGCCAGGATCAGCTGCGGCTGGTCCTGGTAGACCGGCTTGCTGTAGCGCCCGAACTCCTCGCGCTCAGCCTTCCAGAACATGCCGATCATGCAGTCCAGACCGGTGTTCTCCTTCACGGCGCGCAACTGGCGCTGAAAGGGGGTTTCTTCGATCCGCACCGGCACATTGGCCAGCTTGAAGGCTTGGTAGGAAGGCCCGCCCGTCAGCCCGGTCAGGCCTTCGCCCTGCACCATCATGTAGGGCGGGCGCTGGATGTAGTGCAGGGTCACGGGCGCTTCGACCGGTGCGAGCGGCTGCGCCGCTGCCAACAGGGGCGCCAACAAGGCCCCCACGCCCCCCGCCATCAGCGCACCAACAGTCGCCCACTTCGCTTGCGCACGCCGCACGCCAAAGCCAGCTTGCGCAAGGCGGACCGGCGTCGATGGGGGATGCGGGACGTTCATGGTCTTGAGAGGGATGCCGACTCGCCCAACGAACGGGCGTTGGGTGTCAGGTCATATTACGACCCCGATTGCTCCGCGCCGAGCTGGGCTTTCCCTCTCGCCGCAGCGCAAACTCCGCCAATTGTTCGTCCGCGTCTTGGCGCGCAGCCCCGACAATGCGCCCCCGCCAATCCTTGGCCACCTCTTTTCCACCCCCTTTTTGCGACGACGGCCATGGACCTGAAGCTCCCCATCCAAATCATTGACGAACTCAGCGACGGCGAAGTGCGTGCCCGTGGCGAGCTGGACCTGGCCAGCGGCGAGATCCGCAACGTGCGCTACGAGGACTACGACGTCGCCACCCAGGGTGTCCCGGCCGCGCAAGAGGACTACGAGTTCAGCGTGGGCATCCTGCAAAACGGTGCGCGCGAGGTGGAGTTCCGCGTCGAGGCCGATGGCAGCGGCCGCTACTCGCTGACCGCCAACGAACTGCTGGAACTCAAGGGCCGCGCGGCCAAGCTGTTCACGCAGGCACCGCGCTAATCAAGCGCCCAGCCCGAACAAAAGGCCCCGTGAATCCGCCGATTCACGGGGCCTTTGCCTTGCGGGTGAGTGCGGCTCAGCCCATCACAAAGGGGCGAACGGCAACTCGCGCTGACGCCGCCCTGTGAGGCGCGCCACGGCATTGGCCAGAGCCGGCGCCAGCGGCGGCAGGCCGGGTTCGCCCATGCCGGTGGGGGCGTCCTGCGAGGGCACGATGTGCACGGCCACCCGCTGGGGGGCATCGGCCATGCGCGGCATGGCGTAGGCGTCGAAATTGCCCTGCTCCACCCGGCCGTCCTTGAGCGTGATGCGGTGATTGGGCAGGGTGGTGCCCAGGGCCATCAGCGCCGCCCCCTGCACCTGGGCCTCAACGGTGCGCGGGTTGACGCACAGATTGCAGTGCACACCGGCGTGCACCTCCAGCAGGCGCGGCCGCCGCGCCTTGCCCTTGCCCTCCAGCGTGGCCAGCACCACATAGGCGACCACGGACTCAAAGCTGGCGTGCACCGCCACACCCCAGGCCTGGCCGGGCGCGAGCTTGCGGGTCTCGTAGCCGCTGCGCTCCACCGCCAGGTTCAGCGCCGCCAGCGTGCGCTTGGCTTCGGGGTGGATCATCTTGCGTCGGTAGGCCACCGGGTCCTGGCGGGTGGCCTGCGCAATTTCGTCGATCAAGGTCTCCATCACGTAGGCGGTGTGAGTGGAGCCCACCGAGCGCCACCACAGCACCGGCACATTGACCTTGGGGTGATGCACGGATAGGCGCATCGGCACCTGGTAGGGCTCGCCCATGCCCTCGGGCGTGGTCGCGTCCACGCCGTCCTTGACCATGAAGGGCTCGAAGGGCGAGCCGGTCACGATGCTCTGACTGACGATGCGAT
Source organism: Inhella inkyongensis (assembly GCF_005952805.1). GTDB lineage: Bacteria > Pseudomonadota > Gammaproteobacteria > Burkholderiales > Burkholderiaceae_C > Inhella > Inhella inkyongensis. Next base: position 949,440 of record NZ_CP040709.1, on the reverse strand, counting down.
GGTTCCAGCCCTGCACCTGGCCCTGCGCATCAAAGCCGATCTCGGCGCGGTGCACGGTGAAGGGCCGGTAGTAGCCGGCCTTCATATCGTCTTCGCGGCTCCAGATCACCTTGACCGGCGCGCGCTGGCCTGCGGCGGCCAGACCTTGGGCCACGGCCACGGCCTCACGCACGAACTCGGCCGTCGGGGTGGCGCGGCGCCCAAATCCGCCGCCGGCCATCTGCACCTGGATGTTCACCTTGTCAAAGGGCAGGCCGGTCTGCTGGGCCACCGCGCCGGCGTCCACACCCGGCATCTGCGAGGCGTAGTGCAGGGTGCAGGCGTCCGGCTGCAGGTCCACCGTGCAGGCCAGGGGCTCCATCTGCGCGTGGTTCAAATAGGGGAAGACGAAGTCCGCCACGATGCGCTTGGGCGATTTCGCCAGCGGCGGGAGCTCCTTGCGAAAGCGCGGGTCGGGCACCAGGGCGCCTTCGGTGTTGGCCAGGGCCAGGTACTGGGCGCGCAGTTGGTCGGTGTCCGCGCGCCCCAAGCCGTCGAGCTGCCACTGGATCTTCAGGGCCTTGCGCGCCTGCTGTGCCGGCCAATAGCCATCCGCCACCACGGCAAGGCCTTCACCGCCGCGATCCAGCGCCACCTTGAAGACCGCGCGCACGCCCGGGATGGCCAGCGCGGCGCTGGCGTCAAAGGACGCCACCTTGCCATTGAAGACGGGCGGCCGCTCGATCACGGCGCTCTTCATGCCGGGCAGGCGGATGTCCATGCCATAGACCTGGGTGCCGTCGCTTTTGGCGCGCGCCACTTTGAGGCCCATGGGCTTGCCAATCAGGCTGAACTGCGCAGCGGGTTTCAGCGTCACGGCTTCGGGCACGGGCAGGCGCATGGCGGCCTCGAACAGTTCGCCATAGCCGGCGCTGCGCTGCTTGCCGATCACGCGTCCGCGCTCGCTGCGCAGGTCCTGTACCGGCTCGCCCCAAGCCTGGGCAGCGGCAGCCAACAGCATGGCGCGGCAACGCGCGCCCAGTTCGCGGTATTGGGTGTAGCTGTTCTTGATGGAGTTCGAACCGCCCGTCAGGTGCATGCCCATGGCCGGGTCCACATAGGCGGGCTTTTGGTTGCCAAAGCCGGTTCGCACCGCGCTCCACTCGACCTCCAACTCCTCGGCGCAGATCATGGCCAGGGCGGTCTCGATGCCCTGCCCCATGTCCATGCGGTTGCACAGGATGGTGGTCTGGCCGTCAGGGGCGATGTGCACGAAAGCGGGTGGTTGCTCGGTCGGCGCTTGGCCGGGCTTGGCCTTGGCCTCCGGCTGGGCCAGGGCCTGCCAGGGGCTCAGGGCCAGGCCGGTCAGGCCCGCCACACTGGTCACCAGGAAATGGCGGCGGCCCAACGGGGCCAGATTGGGGAGGCGGTCAATGATCATGGCGGGCTCCCTCAGCTCAAATGGGCCGCAGCGGCGTGGATGGCGGCGCGGATGCGCACATAGGCGCCGCAACGGCACAGATTGCCGCTCATGGCCGCATCAATCTGGGCGTCGGTGGGGCGAGGGGTTTGCTTCAGCAGGGCCACGGCGGCCATCACCTGGCCGCTCTGGCAATACCCGCACTGGGCGACATCGAGTTCCACCCAGGCCTGCTGCACCAGCCGCCCGATGGGATCGGTGCCTACCCCTTCGATGGTCTGCACCTGGGCCCCGGCAGCGGCGGACAGCGGCAGCACACAGCTGCGCGTGGCCTGGCCGTTGTAGTGCACCGTGCAGGCACCGCACTGCGCGATGCCACAGCCGAACTTGGTGCCGGTCAGGCCCAGCTCATCGCGCAGCACCCAGAGCAAGGGGGTGGCAGGGTCGGCTTCGCAACGCTGCGCCTTGCCGTTCAGGGTCAGGGAGGTCATGGTCGGCTTCCGAGAGGCGGTGGAAAGGCGCGGTTCTACGCCGTTTTCAGCCAGCGCGCATCAGGGCCGACGCCGCCCGCCGCCCCCCTTGGGTGTCCCACTACAGTCAGACGTCGCTGCTCGGCCCGCAATCCCCTCATCCACAAACAAACCCATGGCTGATTTCGCAACGCATCAAACACTGATCACCTCAGTGCTCTCGAGCTTGCTCGCGTCGGGCCTCACCGCCGCCCTGCTCAAGACCTTCCTGGATCGACGCAACGAGAAAAAGAGCGTCAAGACCGTGGAGCGCGCCAAGGCCTATGAAGAGTTGCTGGTCTTCCTGGCAGAACACGCCGTTCTGCCTGACTTGAGCGCCCTCGCTTCCGAGTCCCCAAGGCTGCGACAAATCCTGGTGCGCCTGGCGCTGTACGGTGAATCCGCCGTGATTCACGCGCTGGCGGCCTATCTCAATCTGCCGCCGCTCGCTGGGCCGGCCGAGCGACAGCTTGCGCTGAGGGCGATCGTGCAGGCCATGCGAAACAGCCTGATCGCCAGGGCCGAAGACTCCGTGATGACTTCGGTAGCGGCTGTGCTGCAGCCGGCCCTGGCTTCGCGCCCCTGAGAGCAAGCGCCGCACGCCGGGGCGCTCACGGCCTCGCCGGCAGCAGCTCTGCAGGAATGGGCGCCTGCGGCGACTCGCTCATCCACATCACGTGGGTGATCCACCAGCGCTGGCCGTCGAACAGCATCTCGATGCTGTTGACGCCGCGCGAGCGCAGCAGCCCCTCAGGGCCGACCAGTTCGGTCTCATAGGTCGAGTCCACATGCGCGATGGCGCCATAGACCCGGGTGCGCCGGTGGATCTCACGCTCGGCAAAGCCCTGTTGCACCAGAGGCTCGGTCGCGTTCACAAATTCCTGGTGCGTCCAGACCCGTGCCCGCGGCTGGCCATCGGCCCCGATCGAGGTGGCCACAAAGCGCACCCAGGGACTGTAAAGCGTGCGGTCGCGCCCCCACTGGCGCGGCTGATCGGGGCGCACATTGACCACGGCGTAGAAGGCGCGCATCAAGCCGTCGATGCTGGCCACGTCCTCGGGGCGCGGCGCAAGCTGCGGGATGGGCACGTTGGACGAGTCGGGGGTCGTCGCGGCTTGCGTGACTGGGCTCAGTGCCAGCAGCCCGCTGAGGGCCAAGGCATGACCCAATCGGCGCACGGCAAGCCGGGTTGAGGACGAGGAGAAAAGGGGGGAGGAGGTGATCGGCATGCACCTATTCTTCGCGCCGCGCGGCCAGCGCGCTATCAAATTCCTGCTCGTCCGCCACTGAATCCACCATGCCCGCCCAAAGCGCCGCAACCGCCCTGCCCCAGGTCAGCGAATGGCATTGCAGCGGCCGGCGCAGCGGCTGGCTGGACGAGGAGAGCCCGCAGGCCTTCATCGAGTTGCCCACCCGGGGCATGGATTTGCGCCGCCTGTCTGGCCGTCAGGTGGTGGCCAGCCCCGGCCGCGCCTTGCTGCATGCCGCTCATGAGGGCTATGCCCTGGCCTCCCCCACGGACCGACCGCGCCGCGCCACTTGCCTGAGCCTGCCGCCCGAGTTGCTGGACGAGTTGGCCTTCGACTTCCAGAGCATGGCGGTGCACAGCTCGACCCGCAGCGCGCTCTTGCACTGGCAACTGCGGCAGGCCGAGGCGGCGTCGCTGGATCGAGACGAACTGATGCTGATGCTGGTGGAGAGCGTGCTGGCGGATGCGCGCGAGCAGGCCGGGGAGCCGGCCCACCAGCACGGCCAAGGCCGCATCAGCCCCGCCTGGGAACGCTTGGCCGTTGCCTTGGATGAGCGCCTGGCTGAGGGCTTCACGCAGGCCCTGAGCCTGGAGCAGCTGGCCCGCGACTGCGGCGCGTCGCCCTTTCACGCCTGCCGGGTGTACCGCAGCGTCACCGGCCACAGCCTGCATCGCCAACTGAATCGGTTGCGACTGCGCGAGGCGCTGTTCCGGCTGCCGGAGATGCGCGGTCAACTCACTGCGCTGGCGCTGGAACTGGGCTTCTCGTCGCACAGCCACTTCGGCAGCGCATTCAAGGCGGAGTTCGGCCGATCGCCATCGGCCCTGCACAGCCCAGACCCGGGCCTGCCAGTCGCGGCCCGACCCGGACCGTGACCGACGCCATGTCGCAGCAGCTCGCATAGGCTGCGCGCTTCGCCCTGTAGAGACCCCCCAATGCCGAATTCGGACCTCCGCGCCCGCCAAGCCCTGCTGGCCCTGCGCCTGTGCCTCGCGCTGCTGATCTTCATCCACGGCGCCCACCGAGCACTGAGCGGCGGCTACCTGCTCTTTGGCGAATGGCTGGCAGGTCCGGGGCTGCCCTTTTCTGAGGCGCTGGGCAGCCTGCGCCAGCCCGTGGGACTGAGCCTGGCGGTGGGTATCACCGCGTTGGAGCTCATCGGAGCGCCCCTGCTGGCCTGGGGCCGCTGGGCCGTGGCACCACTGTGCCTGCTGTTCAGCGCGGTGTACGCCACCGGCATCGCGCTGGTGCACGCCCCCTTTGGCTGGTTCGTGGTGGGCGCCGGGCGCAACGGTGCCGAGTACTCCGTGCTGCTGATCGTCGGACTGCTGGCCACCGCCTGGGTTCAGGCGGATCGCCGTCGGCTGCGGTAGCCGAACGGCTTCAGTCAGGCCGCTTCAGGCCGGCTGCCGCATCAGGTGGTCAAAGGCCCCCAGCGCGGCCTTGGCGCCATCTCCGGCGGCGATGACGATCTGCTTGAAGGGCACCGTCGTGCAGTCGCCGGCCGCAAACACGCCGGGCACTGAGGTGGCGCCCTTGGCGTCCACCACGATCTCGCCATGGCGGCTCAATTCCACCGTGCCCCTCAGCCACTCGGTGTTGGGCACCAGGCCGATCTGCACAAACACGCCTTCCAGGGCGATGTGCTGGGCCTGCCCGCTGGCGCGCTCCAGATAGCTCAGACCGTTCAGGCGCCCCTCGGCCCCGGTGAACTCGGTGGTCTGCACATTCGTCAGGATGCGGACATTGGGCAGGCTCTTGAGCTTGTTGACGAGCACGGCGTCAGCGCGCAGCTGCTCCGCAAACTCCAGCAAGGTCACTTCGGCCACGATGCCGGCCAGATCGATGGCCGCCTCGACGCCCGAGTTACCGCCGCCGATCACCGCCACGCGCTTGCCCTTGAAGAGCGGGCCGTCGCAATGCGGGCAATAGGCCACGCCCTTGTTCTTGTACTCCTGCTCGCCGGGCACGTTCACATTGCGCCAGCGCGCGCCGGTGGAGAGGATGACGGTCTTGCTCTTGAGCGTGGCGCCATTGGCCAGCTTCACTTCGATCAGCCCGCCGGGCTTAGGCGAAGGGGTCAGGCTCTCGGCACGCTGCAGATTCATGATGTCCACGTCATAGGCCTTGACGTGGGCCTCCAGCGCCGCAGCGAACTTGGGACCGTCGGTCTCTGTGATGGAGATGTAGTTTTCGATGGCCAGGGTGTCGTTGACCTGGCCGCCGAAACGCTCGGCCGCCACGCCGGTGCGGATGCCCTTGCGCGCGGCGTACACCGCAGCCGCCGCGCCTGCGGGGCCGCCACCGACGATCAGCATGTCGTAAGGCGCCTGAGCGCTGAGCTTGGCGGCTTCGCGCTCGGCCGCGCCGGTGTCCAGCTTGGCGACGATCTCTTCCAGTGACATGCGCCCCGAGCCAAACACCTGGCCGTTGAGGAAGACCATGGGCACGGCCATGATCTCGCGGCGCTCCACCTCGCCCTGGAACAGGCCGCCGTCGATGACCACCGTCTGCACGCGCGGGTTCAGCACCGCCATCAGACTGAGGGCCTGCACCACGTCCGGGCAGTTGTGGCAGCTCAGCGACATGAAGACTTCGAAGCGGTAGTCACCGCCCAAGGCCTGCACCTGTTCAATCAGTTCCGGCGCCACCTTGGGCGGATGGCCGCCCACCCACAGCAGGGCCAGCACCAGCGAGGTGAATTCATGGCCGAGCGGGATGGCGGCGAAGCGCAGGTCCATCGCCGATCCCACGCGCTGCAGGCTGAAGGAGGGGCGGCGGGCGTCCTGGCCGTCAGTGCGCAGGCGGATGTGGGCCGACATCGCGGCGATGTCCTGCAACAGGGCGAGCAATTGCTGCGAGCTGTCCGACTCGTCGAGCGAGGCGACGATCTCGAAAGGTTCTTTGACGCGCTCCAGATAGGACTGGAGTTGGGTCTTCAGGGCGCTATCCAACATGCTCGGGCTCCTCGTTCAGGTGTGGCGAAACCAGCCACTCTGAAAGGACCCCTGGGTTGGGGCCCTTTCAGAGTCGCTTGCGCGGCTCTGGGGGAGCTGCAAGCCCTCCCGGGCCTGCAGCCAATCGCTTCATCAGCGGGTGGTGGACTTAGATCTTGCCCACGAGGTCCAGCGACGGGGTGATGGTGGCGGCGCCGGTGTTCCACTTGGCCGGGCAGACTTGGCCAGGGTTGTTGGCGACGAACTGCGCGGCCTTGAGCTTGCGCAGGGTCTCCTTCATGTCGCGGGCGATGGCGTTGTCATGCACCTCGGCGGTCTTGATCTGGCCTTCGGGGTTGATCACGAAGGTGCCGCGCAGGGCCAGGCCTTCTTCCTCGATGTGCACACCAAAGGCGCGGGTCAGCGCGTGGGTGGGGTCGCCCACCAGCGGGAACTTGGCCTTGCCCACGGCCGGGCTGGTCTCGTGCCAGACCTTGTGGGCGAAATGGGTGTCGGTGGTGACGATGTAGATCTCGGCGCCCAGCTTCTGGAACTCGGCGTACTGCTCGGCGGCGTCTTCCACTTCAGTGGGGCAGTTGAAGGTGAAGGCGGCCGGCATGAAGACCAGCACGGACCACTTGCCCTTCAGGCTTTCTTCGCTCAGCGCGATGAACTGACCGTTGTGGAAGGCCTCGGCCTTGAACGGGGCGACGGTGGTGTTGATCAGGGACATGCTTATCTCCGTGAGAGGGTGGGAAGGAATGGGGTGAACTGTATCGGCGGCGCGCGGCCGTTAGTTTTGATTAATTAATCAGGGGGATCGGAAAAGGCGATGGCCAGCGCTACGGGGTTCACTCAGGCCGGCAGCGGCGGCCAAGCTGCCAAGACCGCTTCGGCGCGCCGCTGCGCGCTCTCCAGATCGTCAAACACCTCCACCGGCCGGCTCTGCCCCCAGAGCGCCTGCAGGCGCGGCAGCATCAGCCAGCGGGCCTCCACATCCGGAGCCGCAATCACGAGATTGAGGCGGCCGTGCAGATCGGCGTCCACAAAGCGCTGCACCGACAACGCCAGGCGATCCCAGGCCTCGGGGGGCATGAGCATGCTGTCCATCCAATGCACCCACTCCAGGTAGAGGCCATCGGCAGGACGGCCGGTGCGGATACTGGCCAGGGCCTGGGTGGCTCGCAGCATGAACTCGGCATTGAAGGGGCCACGCGCCCGGATGCACAGCATGCGGCCCACCCAGTCGATCTGCACCTCGCCGTGCGCCGGAAAGCGCGCGGACTGGAAAGGGTTGATCTCGGCGCGCATGGGCCAAGCTTAGGCCCGAGTTGCCCAGTCTGCCGAATAACAGGCCAATGACGCGCAGGCCGGACCGCCACCCGATCCGAACCGAAGATCCGGCGACGGGTACGGCTTGGAACTGTTGCCTGAAGGCGGTAGCGCAGAATCATCGGAACCACGGAGACCCAGACGATGACTGCCCTGATGCACCTGCGAGTTGGACAGCGACTGGCCGCCGCCTTCGTCACCCTGCTGGCCTTGCTGGGGGTGGTGGCCGCTGTGGGCCTGATCGAGCTGGACCACAGCAATGCCCGGCTCAAGGCCGTGTACCAGCAGCGCACGGTGCCCTTGGAGCAACTGGGGCGGATCAACGCGATGGCGATCCGCGACCGCTTCCTGCTGGCCGAGGCCCTGCTGCTGCGCAATGAGTCGGCCAATGCCCGCGCACTGAAGGAGCTGGCAGACAACGAGGCCAGCGCCGACAAGCTGCTGAGCACCTATCTGGCCAGCCCGCTAAGCGCGGAGGAAAAGGCCCTGGTCGATCAACTGGTGGCGGCCCGCAGCGCCTACGTACGCGAGGGCCTGGCCGAGGCCCGCAAAGCACTGCAGGAGACCGACTACAACGGCGTACAGAACGCCTTCCTGGGCAAGGTGGCCGAGTTCGGCCCCGTCGTGGGCCAGCACCTGGGCAGCCTGGTGGCGCTGCAAACCAAGTTGGTGGAACAGGAGTACGCCGCCGCCGCAGCGGCCGAAGGCAAGAGCCGCGCCTTGATCCTGGGGCTCACCCTGTTGGCCCTGCTGTGCGGCGCCGCCCTGGCCTGGCGTATCACGCGCTCCATCACTGAGCCCACCCGCACGGCGCTGGGCCTGGCCCGAGCGGTGGCGGCCGGCGATCTGCGCACCCGCATCGAGGTACAGGGCCATGACGAGATCGCTCAGCTGCTGGGCGCGCTGGGCGAGATGAACGAACGCCTGAGCGCCGTGGTGAGCCAGGTGCGCGAAAGCGCGGACTCCATCGCCACGGGCTCGGCCGAGATCGCCACCGGCAATGCCGATCTGTCGAACCGCACCGAGCAGCAGGCCGCCAATTTGGAGGAGACCGCGGCCTCGATGGAGCAGATGAGCGCCACCGTGCGCCACAACGCCGACACCGCCCGCAACGCCACCGAGCTGGCCAGCCAGGCCAGCCAGGTGGCCCAGCGTGGCGGCGCGGCGGTGGGCCAGGTGGTCAGCACCATGGACGAAATCAGCCGCAGTTCCAAGCGCATCGCCGACATCATCGGCACCATCGATGGCATTGCCTTCCAGACCAATATCCTGGCGCTGAATGCCGCCGTCGAGGCCGCACGGGCCGGCGAGCAGGGGCGCGGCTTTGCGGTGGTGGCCGGCGAAGTGCGCCTGCTGGCCAGCCGCAGCGCCGAGGCCGCCCGCGAGATCAAGAGCTTGATTGGCGCCAGCGTCGAACGCGTGGACGCCGGCTCGCGCCAAGTGGCCGAGGCCGGACGCACCATGGACGAGATCGTGGCCCAGGTGGGCCGGGTGGCCGGCCTGATCCAGGAGATGGACCACGCCAGCCGCGAACAGGCCCAGGGCATCGGACAGGTCAGCGAGGCGGTGGCCGATCTGGACCGCAGCACCCAGCAGAACGCCGCCCTGGTGGAACAGGCCGCCGCCGCGGCCGAGAGCCTCAAGCAGCAGGCCCGCGCCATGAACGAGGTGGTGGGGGTGTTCCAGCTCTGAGGCCGCCGCGCACTGCGGCGCTCAGCGTAAGCAGCCCCTAGTTCAAGGTCTTGAGAGCCGCACTGCCGGTGGCCGGGAAGTCGGTGAACACCCCGTCGATCCCCAGGCTCATGTAATAGGCCATCTCGGCCTTGGGGTCCTTGAAGCCATAACCGCTGGCGTCGTCGCGGAAGGTCCAGGTGTGCACCAGCAGGCCGCGGGCATGGGCAGCTTCAATGACGCCGGTGCTGCCGTCCACCCGGCGATCCTGGATCGTCAGCGTGGTGTCGCCGGTGCGCTCCACCCCATCGGCCACGGTCTTGACCAGATAGGGCTTCCACGGCCCGATGCCCTGCGCATAGGTCTTTACAAAGTCCAGGCCCGCCGGCGTGAGCAAGTCGGCAAAGGTGCGCGCATCGCCTTTGACCACAAAGTCATAGGGCTGGCGGTAGGGCGGCACAAGGGCCATGGAGCCGTCCGACTTCACGTCGTCCGCGTCAATGAGCTGCACGCGGCGGATCTGCGTGCGAGTGGCCAGATATTGCAGATTGCTGACCTCGAAAGACTGGATGAAGACGGGTGCGCTGGCACTGTTGCCGTAGGCCGCATGCAGACTGCCCACCAACTTGTCCTCAAAGACATTGGCGCCGAATAGACCCGCGTGAAAGGTCGAGTGCTTGATCTCGGGGTAGATGCCGATCGTGCGGCCGGTCTTTGTGCTTTGGGCCCTGGCCAGCGCGATCACTTCGTCTAACGTCGGGATGCTGAACTGGCCATCAAAGGCCTTGGAGCGCCCGGCGCGGGACTGCAATGCCCGCAAGGTCTTGATCTCGGCCAGCGTGAAGTCGCTGGCAAAGAAGGCCGTAATGGACTCGCCGTCCATCATCCGCGTGCTGCGGCGCGAAGCCGGGAACTTGGCGGCCACATCGGTGGTCGAGTCCAGCATCGGTTCATGGCGGGCCAGCAGCACACCGTCCTTGCTCAACACCAAGTCGGGCTCGATGAAGTCCGTTCCTTGTTCGATGGCCAGCTGGTAGGCCTCCAGCGTGTGTTCGGGCCGTTCACCGCTGGCGCCGCGATGACCGATCACCAGGGGCGAGGAGCCGCTCAGGGTCTTGAACTTGGGGGAGTCTGCATCGCCGCCGCCACAAGCTTGGAGCGTCAACAGGGCGATAGCAGCCAGAAGGAAGGGCAGTCTCATTGGGGAAGAGAGGAATGCGGTCCACGCCGCGACGCTGCGCAGCCTAGGCAGCGTGGGTGTCAAGGCCATGAAGGCCCAGTGACAGAGCGCGGCGCAGCGCCTGCCCCGTCCCATGGCAGACCAGAATGCACGCCCATGTGCACCCGCTACATCCCCCCCGACATGGCCGCGCTGGAGCGCTTCTGGCACATCGGCCGCCACAACCCGCCCGCACTCTGGCCGGCTGAGGTGTTTCCGCGCCAGAACGGACCCTTCATCCGCGCGGCCCAGCAGGCGGAACTGGCGCGCGAGCTGCTCGTCGGGCCTTGGGCCCTGCTGCCCTTTGACAAGCGCTACGCCACCAGCAACGCACGGCGCGAGGGCGTCGAGACCCGCGCCACTTCACGCCGCCCCTGGGCCCAGGGCCAGCGCTGCATCATCCCTGCCCTGAGCTTTGACGAGCCCTGCTGGGAGAGCGGGCGCTGCGTGTGGTGGCGCTTTCGGCGCGCCGACGGCGAGCCCCTGAGCCTGGCCGGCTTGTGGAGCACGGCCATCGACCCGAGCAGCGGCGCGCGCATCCCCGTCTACACCATGCTGACGGTGAATGCCGACCACCACCCTCTGATGCGCCGCATGCACAAGCCCGACCCCAAGCTCCCCCCCGAGGCCCAGGACAAGCGCAGCGTGGTGGTGCTGGAACCGCAGGACCTGGACCGCTGGCTGCACGCGCCGCTGGACCAAGCCACCGCCTTGCTGCGCGCGCCGGATGATGCCGGCCTGGTGGGACAGCCCCTCTGAGCCTTGCCGCGCGCGGCGCCCAAAGCCCTTTTTCTTCCGTCCATCCCCATGACTTCTCAAGCCCCCCTGCCCCCCTATCCCATCGGCACCCCCGGCACCCCCTGGGGCGCCGCCGAAAGAGCCGCCTGGCTGGCGAACCAGCGCCGCCAGCGCAGTTACGAGCAGGAGGTGCTTGCCCCCTTGCGCGCCACGCTGCCGGCGCAGGCGGAAGTTTTTGAGTACGGCCAGCTGGACTACCGCGCGCTGGGCCAGGGCGTCTTCCCCTTGGTGGCCGTGCGCAGCCGCGACTGGCGCGCCGACCGCCCGACCGTGCTGGTAACCGGTGGCGTGCATGGCTACGAGACCAGCGGCGTGCAGGGCGCGCTGCAGTGGCTGCGCGAGGACTTTGCGCGCCACGCCGAGGCGGTGAACCTCTTGCTGCTGCCTGCCATCAGCCCCTGGGGCTATGAAACCATCAACCGCTGGAACCCCGAAGCCCTGGACCCGAACCGGCAGTTCCGGGCCGACAGCCCGGCGCAGGAGTCGGCCCTGGCCATGGCTTGCGTGGCGGCCCAGGCGCCGCGTAATGGCCCCCAAATCGACCTGCACATCGATCTGCACGAGACCACCGACACCGACGCCAGCGAGTTCGGCCCGGCCAAGGCCGCCCGCGATGGTCTGGCCTTCGAGTGGCATGCCATCCCGGACGGCTTCTACCTGGTGGCCGACGGCGAACGCCCGGAGCCCGCGTTCCAGGCCGCGCTGATTGCCGCCGTGGCCCAGGTCACCCACATCGCCAAGCCTGACGCCGACGGCTGCCTGATCGGGGCGCCGCTGCAGCAGCCGGGCGTCATCCACTACGCCAAACGCGAACTGGGCCTGTGCGGCAGCATGACGGCGGCGCGCTGGGTCAGCACCACCGAGGTCTACCCCGACAGCGCCACGGCCAGCCCGGCGCAGTGCAACGCCGCGCAGGTCGCGACGATCAACGCCGCGATCGACTATCTGCTGAAGGAAAGAGTCAGGCAGGCAGCCGCGTGATCATGACCTGATCCACGCGGTGGCTGTCCACGTCCACCACCTCAAAGCGCCAACCGCCCCACTCCACCGCATCGGTGCGCTTGGGGATGCGGCGCAGCATCACCATCAGGAAGCCGGCCAGGGTGTCGTACTGGCCGGCATGGGGCATCTCATCCAGGCCCAGCGCACGCTGCAGATCAGGCACCGGCGTGATGCCATCGGCCAGGAAGCTGCCGTCCTCGCGGCGCACGATCTGCTGCTCTTCATCAGCCGTGTTGACCAGGCTGCCCATCACCGTGCTCATCACATCGTTGAGCGTGATCACGCCCACCACCAGGCTGTATTCGTTGACGATGACCGCAAAGTCCTCGTGCGCCTGGCGGAACTGACCCAGCACCTCGCCCAGGGTCAGGCGGTCGGGCACCATCAACACCCGCTTGATCAGGCTGGGGTCGGCGCGGAAGCTGATGGGCTCGTTGCGCAGCACGCGCTGGAACAGATCGGTGGCGTCCACATAGCCCACCACCCGGTCAATCTCGTCTTCGCACACCAGATAGGTGGAATGCGGCGACTCGGCGATGCGGGTGCGCACCAGGGCCTCGTCGTCGTCCAGCGCGAAGTAAACGATGCGCTCGCGCGAGGTCATGGCGCTCTCCACCGTGCGGGTGTCGAGCTCGAACACGTTCTCGATCACCTGCTGCTCGGCATCCGCCACCACGCCGGCGGCGTGGCCGGCCTCGGTCAGGGCCAGGATGTCGCCAGCGGTGATGCGGTTGTCCGGCCGCTCGGGCCGGCCCAGCAAACGAATCAACGCATCCACCACCGCATTGAAGCCCGCCGCCAGCGGGCGCAGCGCCAGCGTCAGCGCGGCCATGGGCGCGATCAGCTTCATGGCCACGCGCTCGGGCTCGTTCATGGACAGGCGCTTGGGCAGCAGATCGGCCAGCACGATGAAGGCCGTGGTCACGAGCGCGAATGACAGGCCAAAGCCCGCCTGGGCCGCGCGCTCCGGGCCCAGCCAGGGCCGCAGCAGGGCGTCGAAATAAGGCGTCAGCGCGCCCTCGCCCACCACACCGCCCAGGATGGCCACGGTGTTGACCCCGATCTGGATCACCGTGAAGTAGTGACCCGGCTGCTCCTGCACTTGCAAGACCCGCGCGGCACGCGCCTCGCCCTCATCGGCCAGCTGCTGCAGCTTGAGCCGGCGTGAGGCCGCGAGCGACAGCTCGGCCATCGCGAAAAAGGCCGAGGCGGCGATGAGCAGGGCAATGAGGATCAGGCTGCTGAGCAAGGGCAATGTCCTTGGTGCAAAGGCTTGCGAGGGCTCCAGTATCAGCCGAGCTCGGTGCGCAGCCAGGTCTCGAAAGCCTGCAGGGCCGCCGAGGCCGGCCGGCTGCTGGGTCGGCAGAGCCAGTAGGCCCCGGTGTCTACCGTGGCGGCAAAGGGTTGCACCAGCTGGCCCAGGCGCAGCTCGCGCTGGAACAGGCGCGGCGGCGCCAACGCCACGCCCAGGCCCTGCAGGGCGGCCTGCACCATCAGCACCGAGCTGTCGAACTGCGGCCCGCGCGCCCGCAAAGGCCCGGCCCCGGCGACCTTGCCCCAGGCCTCCCAGTCGCCGGCGCGGAAGGACCGCAGCAGCGTGCGCCCCCGCAGCTCATCGGGCCGCGTGAGTCCGGCCGCCAAGGCCGGGCTGCACAGCGCGCTGAGCGGCGCATCCAGCAGCTTGACTGCCGCCTGGCTGCGCCACAGCCCGTCGCCGAAGCGGATGGTGGCGTCCAGGGCCTCGCTGGTGGGATCCATGCGGTTGTTGTGCGTCTGCAGCCGCAGCTCGATGCGCGGATGCAAGGCCTCAAAGCGACCCAGGCGCTCCAGCAGCAGGCCTTGCGCGAAGGTGCCCACCACGCCCAGGCTCAGCACCTCGGGCGGCCCGGCCTCGCGCACCCGGTCCAGGGCCTGGGCCATGGCTTCGAAGGCGGCGCGCAGGGCCGGGGCCAGCAGCAGGCCCTCGTCCGTCAGTTGCAGGCTGCGCGGGCCACGCAGAAAGAGCGCACGACCGAGCTGCCCCTCCAAGGTCTTGATCTGGTGGCTGATGGCGGCCTGGGTGACGCACAACTCCTTGGCCGCCTGGGTGAAGCTCAAGAGCCGCGCCGCGGCCTCGAAGGCGCGCAGGGCGTTGAGCGAGAAGGGATGCAGATTCATGAGAAAAACTAATACAGCCCCACAAAAAGTCTCGTTGGCGCGGCGGGATCCTCATGGGAAGAATCCGCCTCCTCGCCAACTCCCCCGGGGGAAATCGATGAATCAAATTATGGGCAAGCGCCGCCAATGGCTGACAACCGCTGCCGGCCTGGGGCTGGTCGGCCTCACCGGCATGGGCGGCCCCGCCCGCGCAGCGACCGACGCCTTCAGCACCGCCGTGGCGGCCCTGGAGCAGCAGCACGGCGGCCGCCTGGGTGTGGCCCTGCTGGACACCGCCAGCGGCGCCGTGAGCGGCCACCGCCTGGACGAGCGCTTCGCGCTGTGCTCCACCTTCAAGCTGCTGTTGGCCGCCGAGGTGCTGCGCCAGTCCGACCAAGGGCGGCTGCGCCTGCACGACTGGCAGGCCTTTGGTCGCACCCCGTGGGTGCCCCACGCGCCTGTGACCCAGGCGCACAAGAAGCACGGCGGCATGGTGCTCGGCGCACTGGCCGAGGCGACGCAAAAGACCAGCGACAACATGGCCGCCAACCTGCTGCTGCGCCGCCTGGGCGGGCCGGCCGCCTTGACTCAGGCCCTGCGCGAGCAAGGCGACGCCGTGACCCGCATCGACCGCTGGGAGCCTGAGATGAACCGCGTGCCGCCCGGCGAAGTGCGCGACACCACCAGCCCCGCCGCGATGGCCCGCAGCGCTGCGCATTGGGTGCTGGGCGACGTGCTGAAACCGGCCAGCCGCACGCGCCTTCAGCGCTGGATGAAGGACACCGAAACCGGCCTGGACCGCCTGCGCGCCGGCCTGCCCGAAGCTTGGGTGGTGGGTGACAAGACCGGCACCGGCCTGCACCCGAGCATGCCCGACCAGATCAACGACGTGGCCGTCATCTGGCCGCCCGGCCGCACGCCCTGGGTGCTGAGCGCCTACTACGCCGCCCCGGCGCAGGGCAGCGATCACATCCGCGAGGACTTCAAGGCGGTGCTGGCGGAGGTGGGGCGCTTGGCGGGGCGGGCGATTCAAGCTGGAGCCGCTTGAGCGACGCAGCGCCGCCGGCCCATGCTCAGTGGGCAGCGCCGTCCGGGATGGGGCGGTAGCCCGCCTCCAGCAGCGGCCCCGGATAGCGCTCGCGCAGCAGGCGCCAAAGCCGTTGGCGCGCGCCGGTACTGCCCAAGGCCTGCGCCAGCAACTGGCGATCGGCGCCACCCAGGGGCTCCAGCGCCAGATAGATGCCCGACGGCTGCCAGTCCAGCTCCGCCAAGGGCCTGGCACTGAGCTGCCGCGCCAACGTGCGCAACTCAGCCTGTTCCGCTTGCATGAGCTGACCCTGCAGGATCACAGGATTCATCAAGGCCGCGTCGGCCAGACCATCGCGCAGCGCGCGCACCACGCCGACGACATCCGCCTCAACGACCAGTCGATCGCGTTGCTTCAGCTGGCTCTGAAGCTCACGATAGGCCGGCCCGTTGTCCACGCCCCGCAGCACCGCCACACGCAAACTGCCTTCTGCAATCAGACTCGCGGCCGTGGTCACGGCCTGTGGCAACGGACGCAAGGCCACCAAGGTAGGGCGCACCTGCAGCAGGGCCACATGCTGCCCAAAGGGATCGCGAAGCTCCGTGCGCTGCGCCGGCAGCAGCAAGTCCGAGCGCCGCGCCAGGAAGAGCATTTCCTGCCGGGCGCGCGGCACGGGCTGGAAGCGGAACGTGCAGCCCGCCTGACGCCCCACATCATTGAGCAGCTCAACGAAGGCACCGCCGACCCGATCCTGCTGCACCGTCACCATCAGACCCATCGCCGACACCGGCACCAGGAGCTCGCGCGAGCAGCCCGCGTGAGCGCCCGCAGCCAGCATGAGCAAGAACCCGGCGATGCCGGATGCGAATCGGGGCGATCGAGGTGACATGGCATGTACTCGGTTCAGCTCGCTTTGTACGCCCAGCGCTGACCCAAAGGCCCCCGCAACAACCCGCCTCAGCCGCCCCAGGCTGAGACACTTCAGCCCTTGCCACCACCCGCCCCACTATGCGCATCGCCATCGAACCCCATGTCCGTCTGTTCGTCGACATTGAAGGTCTGGGCTGGGTGCCTGATGGGCCGCGGTTGCGTGAAAAGCCCACCCTGGTGTTGATCCACGGCGGGCCGGGTTTTGATCACACGGGCTTTCGGCCCTTCTTCTCGCAGCTGGCCGACCTGGCGCAGATCGTCTATTACGACCAGCGCGGCCATGGCCGCAGCGACACGCGGCCGGCGAGCGAGTGGACCCTGGACACCTTTGCCGACGATGTGGTGCGGCTGTGTACGGCCCTCGGCATCGAAAAGCCCATCGTGCTGGGCCAGAGCTTTGGTGGCTTCGTGGCGCAGCGCTATATCGAGCGCCACCCCGCGCATGCGCGGGCGGTGATCCTCTCCAGCACCTCACACCACTTCGGGCTGGCGCGCAAGAACGCCTGGTTCGAGCGCCTGGGCGGACCGCAGGCCGGCGCCGCCAGCGCGGCCTTCTGGGGCCAGCCCAATGCCGCCACCTGGGCGCTCTATGAGCAGCACTGCCGCCACCTCTACAACACCCGCCCCAAAGACACCGATACCTCAGGCTGGATGGTGTTTCGGCCCGAGATCCTGTTTGAGAGCGCCGGCGGCGAGCAGCAGACCATGGACCTGCGCCCCGGCCTGGCCAAGGCCCAGTGCCCGGTGCTGGTGATGGCCGGTGAGCAGGACCCGGTGACGCCCATCGAAGACGCCGAAGAGATCGTGGCGGCACTTCCAGCCCAATGGGTGCGCTTCCATCGCTTCCCCGGCGTGGGCCACGGCCCCTGGCGCGACGACCCGCAGACCACGCTGCGGGTGCTGCGCGAATTCATCGCGGCCTAGGACGCGGCTGGGTTCGACGCGGGCCGCTCGGGCGCGCGCCGGGGCAATCGCAGGGTGACGACGGTGCCCACGCCCACCTCGCTGTGCACCGCCAGTTGCCCGCCCAGGGTCTTGCGCACCAGGGTGTCCACGATGGTCATGCCCAGCCCCGTACCCCCGGCGCCAATGCGGGTACTGAAGTAGGGCTCGAACAGGCGCTTCAAGGTCGTCGCGTCCATCCCCCGGCCGTTGTCGCGCACGGTCATCAGCACCCCATCCGCCTCAGGCTGCGCCTCGATGCGCAGCAGTCCGGCCTGCTCCGGCCCAAATGCATGCAGATTGGCGTTGTTGATCAGATTGATCAGCACCTGCCCCAGCGGCCCGGGGTAGCTGTCCATTGCGATGCCGGGGGCAATCGCGCACTCCACCCGGTGCGGCAGGCGGCGCTGGGTCGGGGCCAAGGTGTCGATCAACTCCTCCACCAGAGTGGCCAAGTCGAACACCCGGCGCTGCTCGCTGCCCTGATCGGCGGCCACTTGGCGGAACCGATCCACCAGCTCGGCCGCCCGGGCCAGATTGCGGGCCGCCAGACTGGCGTTGTCGCCCACCTGATCCACGAAGTGGCGCAGCTCGCTGCGACGCAAGTCGCCAGCGGCCAGTCGCCCCTCAAATTCACGCGTCTGATCCACCAGGTTCTGGGTGCAGATCAAGCTGTTGCCCAAGGGGGTCTGCAGTTCGTGCGCGGCGCTGGCCATCACTGTGTGCAAGGTGGCGCGGGTATCGGCATGGGCCAGTTCCTCGCGCGACTCGCGCAGCGCCTCCAGCGCCCGCTCCAACTCCGCACCCCGCTCGGCCACCCGGGCTTCCAAGGTGCTGTTGAGCTCCAGGATGCGGGCCTCTGCCGCCTTGCGCGCGTCAATATCCAGCAGGGTTCCGGCCATGATCCAAGGCAGGCCTTCGGGAGTGCGCGCGAGCAACCTGCCACGCGCCTGGGCCCAGACCCAGCCTCGCGTCAGGTGGCGATGGCGGTACTCGATCTCATAACGCTCGGCCTCGCCCTTGAAATGCCGTTCCAGGGCCTGGCGCACGCGTGGGATGTCCTCAGGGTGGCAGTCCTGCTCCCAGTGGTAGTCCGGCCCGGGCCGGTAGCTGCCGGGCTCGTGCCCGCCCAGGCGCTGCCACTGCGTGTTGACGTGGTAGACCCGGTGGATCAAGTCCGCTTCCCAGGTGGCGGCCTGGGTCCCGTCCAACACATTGGCCAGTCGCTCCCGCTCGCCTCGCATGGTCTCCTGCGAGGCATGGGCGGCGGCCCGTTCGCGCTGTGCGCGCCAAAGGGCATAAGTGAGCAAGGCGGTGGCCAACAGGCCCAAGACCAGCAGGCCCTGGGCTTGCCGATCCGCCCGGCCCAAAAAGGCATCCTGGGGCTGAAGCAGCAAGCTCCAACTGCGCTCCGCCACGTTCACGGTGTGACGCCGCTCAAGCGTCAGGGCCGCCCCGGTGGTGGCCGGCTGCTGCGCCGGCCGGTTCGTATACAGCAGGGCCCCGCGCGGCTCATCCCCTTCAAACACCCATAGATTCATGTGTGCGCGTTGGGCCTGCTCGCCCACGGCCTGGAGCAGGGCCGGCAGCTCGATGACAGCGGCCAAATAGCCCCGCACCGCTTCGGGCGCGTCGGGTCCATGCGCCTTGACCGCGGTACTGATGGCAAAGCCCTTGATGGCCGGCCCCTGGATGGCGCGTTTGATGAGCGGGAAGCTGACCGAAGCCACCGGCCGACCCAGGCGGGCCGATTGCAGCTTGGACGCCATGCGCATGGCATCGGGGGCCAGGTTGTAGCCCAGCGGGGCGTCGGCCTCGGGCCAGGCAAACAGCACCGGAACATAGTGGTCGCGCACCGGGGCGGGCGACCACTGCGTCTGCGATGCATCGGGCTCGACGATGCGGTAGTGCGCCAAGCCCTGAGCCCGGGCCTCGCGCTCGAAGGTCTCTCGATCGGCCTGCTGCACCACCGGTTGCCACTCCAGCAGGCTGATGGGAGGCAGGGCCACGGCAAGCTGTTGCGCATAGCGCACAAAACTGCCGCGCGGCAGTTGGTCATGGCTTTGCACCATCAGGCCGGCGTTGCGCACCGCCTCAACCGTGCGCGTCAACTCACGCTCCACCTGACTCACGATTTCGCGCGCCGCAGCGCTGCTGCGCTCCTGCTGCCGCAGGGCCTCGGCGTCCCGCATCGAGCCATGGCCCAGGGCGCTGACACCCAGGCCAAAGACGAGTGTCAGCAGCAACAGGCCTCGGTCACGCCAACGCCCACCGGGCGCACGGTGCGGAGGCGGGGGCGATGAAGGTGACGACTCGTCCATCGCTTGTTCGGCGCTATGCCTTGGACTTGTGAAGCGTGGCAGCGAGGGTCATCAGCGTCTTCAGATCGGCTTGAGCGCGGTCAGCAGCATCTCAGTGATCAGCGCCTGCGCTGCCTTGTAGTCCTGGCTTTCCAGCGCCGGCTTGCCCAACAGCAGCGCGAACTGCGGCGCCAGATCGGCATAGGCCTGGGTGCTGGCCCACAGCAGAAACATCAGGTGGGTGAAGTCCAGGCGTCGAATCAGACCATGGTCAGCCCACCGCTCGAAGGCCTGCACATCGGCGCGCAGCACCGGCAACACCTGCGCGCGCAGGCGTTCGGCATAGCGCGGCGCACCGGCCATCACCTCGCGCGTGAACACCGCCGAACCGCTGGGGCGCTCCTGGCTGAAACGCAGCTTGGCGGCCACGTAATCGCGGATGGCCTGCTCGGGATCGGTGGCTTGGCCAATGCGGCTCATGCCCGCCAGCCAGGAGGCCAACACATCGTCGAGCACGGCGTCGTACAGCGCCTCTTTGCTCGGGTAGTAATAGAGCAGGTTCTGGCGGCTCAGGCCCAGCTCGCTGGCAATGGTCTCCAGCGACACGCCCTCAAAGCCATAGCGGGCGAACTGGGTCTCGGCGGCCTGCAGGATGAGCTGCAGTTTCTCAATGCGCGCAGCGCGCGGCGCTCGCACGGGTCTCTCAAGGGGCATCAGGGCACTCATGGCGGCATTGTGGTCGGCGCTGCAGGGCCAGCCCGGAGCGGGTTTGTCCGGGCGCGCTATTTTTACCAATCAGTAAAGATGCGGCCATTCCCGAACGGAGCCCGGACGATGAACCCTTCCGACCCGACGCGCTGCGGCCTGCATGCCCACCGTCTGCCCGAGGCCGCTTACGCGCAGAACTTTGCCGATGCGCACCCGACGCTGACACCGCAGCAGGCGCAGATCGAGGCCGAGCGTTGCCTCTACTGCTATGACGCGCCCTGCCAGACGGCCTGCCCCACCGGCATCGATGTGCCCAGCTTCATCGCCCGCATCGCCCAGGGCAATGTGCGCGGCGCGGCGCGCGCCATCCTGGAAGCCAACCCGCTGGGCGGCATGTGCGCACGGGTCTGCCCCACCGAGGTGCTGTGCGAGCAGGCCTGCGTGAAGAACGCCTCCGAGCACAAGGCGGTGGAGATCGGCGCGCTGCAGCGCTTTGCCACCGACGCCTATTTCGCCAAACCCGGGGCAGCGCTGTTCACGCGCGCAGCCGCCACCGGCAAGAAGGTGGCCGTGGTGGGCTCGGGCCCGGCCGGCCTGGCCTGCGCCCATGGCCTGGCGCGCCAGGGCCACGAGGTGGTGATCTTCGAGGCCAGGCCCAAGGGCGGCGGCCTGAATGAATACGGCCTGGCGACCTATAAGACGGCCGGTGGCTTTGCGCAGCAAGAGCTCGACTGGCTGCTGTCCATCGGCGGCATCGAACTGCGCTGCGGGCAAAAGATCGGCCGCGACATCACGCTCAGCGGCTTGCTGGACGACTTTGATGCCGTCTTCCTGGGCCTGGGCCTGGGCGGCGTGAATGCCCTGGGCCTGAATGAGCCGCCGCTGACGGGGCTGCGTGACGCCGTGGACTTCATCGCCGAGCTGCGTCAGAACGACCCCAAGACGGTGGCAGTCGGCCGGCGTGTCGTCGTCATTGGCGGCGGCATGACGGCCGTGGACGCTGCCGTGCAAAGCAAGCTCTTGGGCGCCGAGGAGGTCAGCATCGTCTACCGGCGCGGCGCGGAGTCGATGTCGGCTTCCGAAGTGGAACAGCAATGGGCCCTGCAGCACGGGGTGACGATCCGCCACTGGGCCGCACCCGCAGCCCTGCTGAGTGCCGATGGCGCGGTGACCGGCATGCGCTTCGCGCGCACCGCCCTGGAGGGCGGCAAGCTGGTGCAGACCGGCGGAGAGTTTGAGCTCCAGGCGGACATGGTGCTGCGCGCCATCGGTCAGACATTGGGTCAAACACTCGAAGGGGCTCCGGCCGGCATCGAACTGCAGGGCGGTCGCATCAAGACCGATGAAATGGGGCGCACCAGCCGCGCCGGCGTCTGGGCC
Organism: Inhella inkyongensis; assembly: GCF_005952805.1. GTDB lineage: Bacteria > Pseudomonadota > Gammaproteobacteria > Burkholderiales > Burkholderiaceae_C > Inhella > Inhella inkyongensis. Next base: position 927,901 of record NZ_CP040709.1, on the reverse strand, counting down.
GGCGGCGACTGCCGCTTTGGCGGGCGCGACCTCACCGTCGAAGCCGTCGAGCATGGCAAACAGGCCGCGCTTTCCATCCACGCCGACCTCATGAAGCAGGGAGCTTGAGCCATGGCGGACATCAGCAGCAATTTCCTCGGCATCAAAAGCCCCAACCCCTTCTGGCTGGCCAGCGCGCCGCCCACGGACAAGGAGATCAATGTCGTGCGCGCCTTTGAGGCGGGCTGGGGCGGTGTGGTCTGGAAGACCCTGGGCGAGGACCCGCCGGTGGTCAACGTCAACGGCCCGCGCTACTCCACCCTGCTGGGGCCGGATCGCCGTGTGCTGGGCCTGAACAACATCGAACTCATCAGCGACCGGCCGCTGCAGGTCAATCTGGACGAGATCCGCCGCGTCAAGCGCGCCTGGCCGGACCGGGCCATGGTGGTCTCGCTGATGGTGCCCTTGGACGAACAGGCCTGGAAGCGCATCCTGGTGCAGGTGGAAGACACCGGCGCCGACGGGGTGGAGCTGAACTTCGGCTGCCCGCATGGCATGAGCGAGCGCGGCATGGGCTCGGCGGTGGGCCAGGTGCCCGAGTACATCGAACGCATCACCGGCTGGTGCAAGACGCACACCAAACTGCCGGTGATCGTCAAGCTCACGCCCAACATCACCGATGTGCGCTACCCCGCGCGGGCGGCCAAAGCGGGCGGCGCGGACGCAGTGAGCCTGATCAACACCATCAACTCGGTGATGGGGGTGGATCTGGAACGCATGGTGATGAACCCGGTCACCGACGGCTGGGGCTCGCATGGCGGCTATTGCGGCCCGGCGGTCAAGCCCATTGCCCTGAACATGGTGGCCGAGATCGCGCGCGACGCCACGACGGCCGGCCTGCCGATCTCGGGCATTGGCGGCATCACCACCTGGCGCGACGCGGCCGAGTTCATCGCCATGGGCTGTGGCACGGTGCAGGTCTGCACGGCGGCCATGGTCTACGGCTTCAAGATCGTGCAGGACCTCTGCGACGGCCTGTCCAACTTCATGGACGAGCAGGGCTACAAGACCCTGGACGACTTCAAGGGCCGCGCCGTGCCCTCGGTGAAGAACTGGAACCAACTCAATCTCAACTACGTCGAGAAGGCGGTCATCAACCAGGACAGCTGCATCCAATGCGGACGCTGCCATGTGGTGTGCGAGGACACCTCGCATCAGGCCATCTTCGCGATGAAGGATGGGCGCCGCCACTTCGAGGTCAACGAGGCCGAGTGCGTGGGCTGCAATCTGTGCGTGTCGATTTGCCCGGTGCCGAACACGATCACGATGCGTCGTGTGGCGCCCGGCGAGGTGGATCTGCGTACCGGTGCGGTGGTGTCCGGGGAGTATGCGAACTGGACCACCCACGCGAATAACCCGATGCGCAGTGGATGTGGTTCGTGATGAACTGATTGCAAATCAATCAGGTCATAGGGAGGGCTTGATGGCGCGGTACAGCCCGCAGGGGCTTCACCCCTGCACCCGACCCCTTTCTCTTTGCTTCGCCAAAGAGAAAGGGGGAAAGAGAAAGGCGACCCCCGATGCCTACGCCCCTGGCTGCGCCAGGGGTTCCCTGCGCTGCTCAGGCCTTGGGGGCGGCGCGGAACGCGCTTCGCTCGCAAGCTCGCTACGCTTGAACGGCCGCGCCGAGTCAGTTCACGTGGCGCGCTGCGCGCGCTCCCCCAAGCCCTTGCGCTGCTCGGCTTGGCATAGGGGGCCCCCCAAACAGCCAACAGCCGAACAGCCCGGACTTCATCCGGCCGCTCCGTTTCCCGGGGTCCCCTATGCGCTGCCGAGAAGCACAGCGACTGAGGGCGTGCGCGCCAGCGCACTTCCACTTCTGGCTCGGGGCGGCCGTTCAAACGCAGTGAGCGCAGCGAACGGAGTGCGTTCCGCCCCGTGCCCTCAGGCGCGAGCACCTGTGGCCGGACATCAACAGCCCATGCGGGCTGTTGATGTCTGCCGAAGGACAGCGCCTCTGGCGCTGGCGGCGGGCACCCCAGCCGCAGGCTGGGGCTGCGCATCAGGGTCGCCCTTCTTTGCCTACTTTCTTCGGCGAAGCGAAGAAAGTAGGTCGGCCGCCGGGCCGAAATCCCGGCGGGCTCTTTCAAACCGCAAGGACATGCACTGATGACTGAGTCGGCCAACAGCCTCGCCAACGAGGACCTCCTACCCACCACGGCAGCCCAACGCCACTGGTCCGCCAAAGACTACGCGGCGCTCTGGGTGGGCATGGTCATCTGCGTGCCCACCTACACGATGGCCAGCTCGATGCTGGACCAGGGCTTCAGCTGGCAGCAGGCGATCTGGCTGGTCTTCATCGCCAACTGCATCGTGCTGGCACCCATGCTTCTGATCGGCCACGCCGGCGCCAAATACGGCATCCCCTTCCCGGTGCTGGCCCGCGCGTCCTTCGGGGTCAAGGGCGCCAACCTGCCCGCCGTGCTGCGCGGGCTGGTGGCCTGCGGCTGGTTCTCCATCAATTGCTACTTCGGCGGCCTGGCCCTGCATGGTCTCTTGAACACCCTGGGCTTTGCGCTCGCCGGTCCGGCGGCGGGCGAGACCATCAGCGCATCGCAGTTCGCCTGCTTCATGGCCTTCTGGGCCCTGCACCTGGTCTTCATCTGGCGCGGGCTCGAATCCATCCGTCTGCTCGAAGTGGTGGCCGCGCCGCTGATGATCTTGGCCTCCATCGGCCTGGTCGTCTGGGCCTTCATGAACGTGTCGCCGAGCCAGATCTTCAGCCTGCCGGCCAAGGTGGTGGAGGGCGGCCCCAAAACCTGGGCGGCACTCACCGGCCTGGTCGGCTTCTGGGCCACGCTGGCGCTCAACATCCCGGACTTCACGCGCTTCGCCAAAAACCAGCGCGAGCAGATGACCGGCCAGGCCATCGGCCTGCCGCTGCCCATGGCGCTGTTTTCGCTGGTCGGTGTGATCGGCTTTTCGGTCAGCCAGATCCTGTACGGCAAGGCCCAGCTGTTCCCCGACGGGCTGCTGACGCAAATGGGCCCGCTGGCCGCCGGCATCGGCCTGGTGGTCATCCTGCTGGCGAACCTGACGACCAATGTGGCCGCGAACCTGGTTTCGCCCAGCTACGACTTCTCGCTGCTGGCGCCGGACAAGATCAGCTTCCGCATGGGCGGGCTGATCGCCGCCGGCATCGGCCTGCTCTTCATGCCCTGGAAGCTCTTGGCCACCTCGGGGGCCTATCTATTCACCTGGCTGGGCGGCTACGGCACCCTGCTCGGCGCCATTGCCGGCATCTTGCTGGTGGACTACTACGGGGTGCGCAAGGCCACGCTCAAGGTGGACGAGCTATATCAGCGCGGCGGCGCCTACGAGTACGCAAACGGCTGGAACGGACGAGCCGTGATCGCCTTTGTGCTGGGCGTGCTGCCCTGTCTGCCGGGCTATCTGGCGGTGTCGGGCGTCATTGCCAAAGACGGCCTCCCGCCGCTGCTGCTCGGTCTGTTCGACTTCGGCTGGTTCTTCAGCCTGGGCGTCGCCGGCCTCATCTACTTCCTCACCGCAAAACGAGACCACTGAAATGACTGCCTTGCTGATCCGTGGCGCTACCGTCGTCAACGCCGACCGTGAGTTCGCCGGCGATGTGCTCTGTGTGGATGGCGTCATCGCCGCCGTGGGTGAGCGCGCGGCGCGCGAGGCCCCGGCGGGCTGTCAGGTGCTGGACGGCAGCGGCCAATACCTGATGCCCGGCGGTATCGACCCGCACACGCATATGCAGCTGCCCTTCATGGGCACGGTGACGATGGACGACTTCTTCACCGGCACGGCCGCCGGCCTGGCCGGGGGCACCACGTCCATCATCGACTTCGTCATCCCCAACCCGCAGCAGCCGCTGATGGAGGCCTACCGAACCTGGCGCGGCTGGGCTGAGAAGAGTTCAGCCGACTACAGCTTCCATGTGGCCGTGACCTGGTGGAACGAGGGCGTCAGCCGCGACATGGGCACCCTCGTCACCGAGGAAGGCGTGAACAGCTTCAAGCACTTCATGGCCTACAAGAACGCCATCATGTGCGACGACGAGACCCTGGTGAACAGCTTCCGCCGCGCGCTGGAACTGGGCGCCATGCCCACCGTGCATGCCGAGAACGGCGAACTGGTCTACCTGCTGCAGCAGGAGGTGGCCAAGATGGGCATCACCGGGCCGGAGGGGCATCCGCTCTCGCGCCCCCCGATGGTGGAGGGTGAGGCCGCCAACCGCGCCATTGCGATTGCCGATGTGCTGGGCGTGCCGATCTACATCGTGCATGTGTCCTGCATCGAGGCCGCTGAGGCCATCGCCCGCGCCCGGGCGCGTGGCCAGCGTGTGTATGGCGAGGTACTGGCCGGCCATCTGCTGATCGACGACTCGGTCTACCGCGACAAGGACTTCGCGCGCGCCGCCGCGCACGTGATGAGCCCGCCCTTCCGCCCCAAGATCCACCAGGACTTCCTGTGGCGCGGCCTGCAGGCCGGCAGCCTGCACACCACCGCCACCGACCACTGCACCTTCTGCGCGCAGCAGAAGGCCGCCGGCATCGAGCATTTCGCCAAGATCCCCAATGGCTGCGGCGGCATCGAGGAGCGGCTGGCGGTGATCTGGGACGCCGGCGTCAACACGGGCCGGCTGACCCCGAGCGAGTTCGTCGCCATCACCAGTGCCAACACCGCCAAGCTCTTCAACCTCTACCCGCGCAAAGGCGTCATCACTGAAGGCGCCGACGCCGACCTGGTGCTGTGGGATCCGCAGGGCACGAAAACGATCTCCGCCAAGACCCAGCACAGCAAGGGCGACTTCAATATCTTCGAGGGCCGCACGGTCAAAGGCATTCCCAGCCACACCATCGCGCAGGGCCGTGTGGTGTTCGCCCACGGCGACCTGCGCGCCGAGGCCGGCCGCGGCCGCTACTTGAAGCGCCCAGCTTTTGGACCGAACTTTCAGGCGGTGACCAAGCGCACACAGGATCTGGCCCCCAGCGCGGTCAGCCGCTGAAAGGAATTGCGATGAACAAGCTGCGCATCAACGGCCAACGCCTGTGGGACTCTCTGATGGAGCTGGCGAGAATCGGCGCCACCGACAAGGGCGGCGTCTGCCGCCTGACCCTCACCGACCTGGACAAGCAAGGCCGCGACCTGGTGCTGCGCTGGGCCCGCGAGGCGGGCATGACGGTCACCATCGACCAGATCGGCAACGCCTTCATGCGCCGCGCGGGGCGCAACAACAGCCTGCCGCCCATCATGACCGGCAGCCACATCGACACCCAGCCCACCGGCGGCAAGTTCGATGGCAACTACGGCGTGCTGGCCGGCATCGAGGTGGTGCGCACGCTCAACGACCACGGCATCGAGACCGAGGCCCCGATCGAGGTGGCCTTCTGGACCAACGAGGAAGGCTCGCGCTTTGTGCCCGTGATGATGGGCTCGGGCGTGTTCGCCAAGGCCTTCACGCTGGAGCACGCCTACGCCGCCACCGACACCGGGGGCAAGACCGTCAAGGGTGAGCTGGAGCGCATCGGCTACATCGGCACGGAGGTGCCGGGCGAGCACCCGATCGGCGCCTACTTCGAGACCCATATCGAGCAGGGCCCGGTGCTGGAGGACCACGGCAAGACCATCGGCGTCGTCACCGGGGTGCTGGGCATCCGGTGGTATGACTGCACCGTCACCGGCATGGAAGCCCATGCCGGCCCCACGCCCATGGCATTGCGCCGCGATGCCCTGCAGGTGGCCACGAAGCTGATGCAAGAAGTGGTGGCCTGCGCGCACCGCCACCCTCCGCACGGCAGGGGAACTGTGGGCATGGTGCAGGTGCACCCCAACAGCCGCAACGTCATCCCCGGCCGCGTCAAGTTCAGCATCGACCTGCGCAATGCCAGCGACGCGCTGTGCGAGGCCATGGACGCCGACATCCGCGCCGTGGCCGCCAAGCTCTCGGCGGAGAGCGGGCTGCCGATCCAGATCGAGCAGGTCTCCAACTACCCGGCTCAGCCCTTCCATCCGGACTGCATCGCCGCCGTGCAAAAGGCCGCCGACGAGCTGGGTTACTCCAACATGCCCGCCGTCTCCGGCGCCGGGCATGACGCCGTCTACATGGCCCGGCTGGCCCCGGCCGGCATGATCTTCATCCCCTGCAAGGACGGCATCAGCCACAACGAAATCGAGGATGCTCAGCCTGAGCACCTCGAAGCCGGCTGCAATGTGCTGCTGCAGGCCATGCTGAGCGTGGCCCGAGCAGGGTCCTGAGGACCCTGCGACGCCTCGCGAAGGCCCTGCCATGTCTTGCATGGCTGGGCTGAGCGTGGCCCGAGCAGGATTCTGGGCTGAGTCCACACGAAGGGCCGAACATCCAGTTCGACCTGGGTGACGCCTCTCGAAGGCCCTGCCATGTCTTGCATGGCAGGGCTGAGTAGAAGCCGTCACGTCCCGCTGGTAGCCTCGCGGCTTCCTTGAAACCAGGAGGCGCGATGTCAATCAGACGCTGGTGGCCAGCATGGGTGCTCGGCCTCTTGTTGGTGGCGGCCGGCCTGTGGTGGGCCAACCAACCGAACCCCACGCCGACCTCCGACTGTCTGGGCACGCAGACACTCGGCGACGGTCTGCAACGCCAGCCGGGGGCGCGGCGACTGACCTCGGTGCTGCATGCCTTCACCGGTCAGCCGCAGGACATGCGTTCGCTGGTCTGCAGCCTGCGCGAGGCGGCCCCCAGCGATGTCTGGGTGCCGAAGCTCCCTTTCAGCAGCACGTCGCGCGCGCAGCCAGCCGATGTGCTGGCGCAGTTGGTGAGTCAGTTGGACAAGCACTGGTTGCAAGGCAATGCCCAGGGCCAGGCCTATGAAGAGCTGGTGATCGTTGGTCACAGCCTGGGCAGCCTGTTTGCACGCAAGCTTTATGTCCTGGGGCGCGGCGGCTCGGCCCTGGGCCCATCGCTGGCCGAACCCGGCCTGGACGCGGCCTTGCGCGCCGCCGGCGGCGCCCCCTTGCTGGCCGCCCGCCCGTGGGCCCTGGCCACCCGACGCATCGTGCTGATGGCCGGCATCAACCGGGGCTGGACGGTTTCGCACCATATGGATCTCGGCCATGGTCTGCTCTATGGCGCCGGGGTCACGCTGGCGCGCTGGGCGCAGGCGGCCGGGACTGATCCTTTCATCGTGATGGCCGGCCATCGCGGCGCTGCCTTCCTCAGCCAGTTGCGCCTGCAATGGCTGGCGTTGAGTCAGCTCGCCGCCGCAGACCAGCAAGGTCTGGCGAAGGTGGTGCAATTGCTGGGCACCCGAGACGATCTTGTGCCGCCCAGCGACAACGTCGATCCGCTCAATGATTTCGTCTATCTGGAGGTGCCGAACTCGGGCCATCGCGATGTCATCGACATGGCGGCCTCCGACAGCATTCCCGAAGCCTGGGCCCGCCAGCGCCGCGAAGTCTTTCAGCGCGCGCTGGGTGACGCGCCCACCAGCGATCTCCATCCGGCTCGCCCCCACCAGCAAGGGGACGCAAACGTCCGCCATGTGATCTTCGTCATCCATGGCATCCGCGATCAGGGCTTCTGGACCGAGCGTGTGGCCCATCGCGTACAGGCCGAGTTGCTAAAGACTCCGGAGTGCCAAGCCCTGCCCCCGGGCGCGCGCTGTGTCGCTCAGGAAGTTTCCAGCTACGGCTATTTCCCCATGCTGTCCTTTCTTCAGCCCGGCGCCCGGCAACAAAAGGTGGAATGGCTGATGGACCGCTACACCGAGGCCAAGGCGCGATTCCCGCAGGCGCGCTTCAGCTATGTGGGCCACAGCCACGGCAGCTATCTGCTTAAAGAGGCCATGCGGGACTACCCAGCCGTGCGATTCGAGCGCGTGCTGCTGGCCGGCAGCGTGCTGCGCAGCGATCAACGCTGGCACGACTGGCTGGATCAGGGCCGTATCGGCCAGTTGCTCAACCTGACGGCCGATGCCGACTGGGTGGTGGCCCTTTTTCCCAATGGACTGGAGGCGCTCCAACTCCAGGATCTTGGAGGGGCCGGCCACCACGGTTTCAGCGATCAGCACCCCCGCTTGCTGCGCCTGCCGCAGTCAAAGCACCTGCACGGCGGGCATGGCGCCGGCGTTGAGGAGGCGGCATGGCCCCTGATTGCCCGCTTCATCGCGGGCGGTCAGGTGGAGACGGGCCCCGCACCGTTGGCCGATCGCCACGCACCGCTGACCCGCTGGGGTGCGCCGCTGGCCCCTGCGGTCTGGGTGCTGGGACCGCTGCTGCTGCTCTGGGGCCTTATGAAGCTGCTGCGCAGTCGGCTGCGTGAATGGATCAAGACCGTGGCCGTCCTGGGCTACCTCGGCTTGATCTGGGGCGTACTGACCCAGGTTTGAGCTTCGATTACCGAGGAAACGATATGGACCCCATCAATCGACGTGCGCTACTGGTCCAGGGCGGCGCCCTGAGCCTGCTGGGTTGTGGCGGCGGCGGCGACGCCACGGCGCCCGCTGCGTTCGAACCGAAGCTGGCCGGCGCGAGCTCATCCGGGCCGAACGCGGCGCGCCGCGCCGCTTGGGCCGCTGAGGACGCGCCAGCCGGTCGCGCGCCCTATCGCAGCGCCCAGCCTCTGCTGTTTCAGGGCACCGCCTGGGCACTCATCCCACCCCGCATCCCTGGCGGACGCGAGCGCCGTACCCAGGCCGGCCCCAATGCCGAGTTCGTCGATCGCTACGTCGGTTGGCGCTGGGACCGAATGGGCGGCGACTGGCTGGATGCCCAGGGCCAGCGCTGGGGCTCACAGCCCTGGGCCTCGATGGTCACCGCCACCGGCCCACTCACCCTGGTAAAGCGCTACGAGGCCGATCTCACCAACCTGTTGCAGGCGGTGCAGAAGCAGAACCGCTGGTGCGCGCTGATGCTGCGCACCCGGGGCGTAGCGCGCAAGATTGGTGGCTTGTTTTCCGGCGACGACCGCCAGCCCAGCCTGTGGGTGCGCTACATCGATGGCAGCGAAGCCTGGCTAGCTTGCACTCTCAGCGCCCCCGCCATCACCAGCCTGCCACAGGCGGCACTTAGCGAACTGCCGCTGCCCGCATTCCTCGAGTTCGAGCGTCCGGCCCAGGCCGTCCTATCCGCCCGGCTCGTGCTCACCATCGTCCAGCACAGCAGCGGTGCCAGCGCCATCGAGGTGATGCTGGCCGACCCTCCGCTGAATCGCGATTCGATATTGCAGGGCGTGGCGCAAACGGCCGGGCGCACGGACGAGAACATCCTGCAGGCGCGCGGCATCATCGGCGCACAGCGCTATCCGGATGGAGGGCTGCTGGAGGACTACGTGGTGCCGGGACTTACCAACACCTACGCCTCGCGCGAATTCGATCCGGCGCTGTGGGGCGGCACGCCCGACACCACCAAGCTGCCGCACCGCCATCTGGGCAAGTTCGTCACCGCCAACATCGACAACTGGGCCACCCTGGTCGACTCCAGCTTCCGGGGTGAGGGCTTCCAACCCCTGGTGCCCGGCATGGGCGCGCTGCGCATGTTCATGCCCAAACAGGTCAGCCAGGACGGCGAGGTGGTCGGCTACTCCGGCACCGGCGCCGCCAACGCCTCCATCTTCATGCCCGAACCCCTGTTCGGCCGCCTGCCGCGCATCTTCGTGCGCTACTACTTCCGCCTCGGCACCCCTGAGGGGGATCGCTATGTGCGCAACTCCAAGGACCGCCTGCAGGTCTACAAGGAAGCCGGTCAGAAAGGCCCCGAGTGGGAGGACTGGGGTGGCAAGTTCGGCCTCATGCCCGATCACACCAGCACCTATGGCGGCACCACCGGCTCGTCGGGTGGGGGCGGCGGCTGGCAGATGCGCCTGGCCTGGCAGGACAGCGACTCCGACACCAATGGCCCCAATGACGGCGGCATCCGTCCGGGCTTCCATCTGTTCGACTTTGGGGTGAAACAACCCGCCAGCCACAACTACTCAGGCGACAACGCCGACAAGACCATGTGGGGACAGCGGGGCGGCCTCGGCGGCATCCTCTACGCCAACCAGTGGTACTGCATCGAGACCGAGCTCAAGCTCAACACCGTGATGGACGCCGCCCCCGGCTATGTGGCCGACGGCGAGCTGCGCGCCTGGCTTGATGGTCGCCTGGTTTTCGAGCGCACCGGCATGGTGTTTCGCAGCAAACCCCTGGCACTGGGCGGCATCCCCAACAACCCGGCCGAGATGCCGCCGGTGCGCGACCTCGGCGTGCGGGCCCTGTGGATGAACTGGTACCACGGCGGCGTGGTGAAGAACTCGCTGCCCCGCTCCATGTTCATGACCGCCCTGGCCTACGGCACCGAGTACATCGGGCCGATGCAGTTCTGAGGCCGCTGCCCTCTGTCGCAATTGCTTGCCAGCGGCCGGCCTCCGCCTTTTTAGAATCCCGCCCATTCACACCGCCCCGGCTGCCTTGCCCTCGACAGCCCTCTGGAGTTCTCATGTCCATGCCCAGTCGCCGTTCAGTCCTCCTGCAGGGAGGCGCGCTGGGCCTGATCGGGTGCGGGGGGGGTGGAAGCAGCGAACCCGCCGCTTCACCTTCTGTCCCGCCGCCTGCACCGGCACCGGCCCCCGCTCCTTCTCCGTCACCCGCACCCGCGCCAGCACCCACGCCGGTTCCGCCGCCAGCGCCGGCTCCACTGCCTCTACCTGGCGAGGTCTCCCCCTATCGCAGCCGCCAATCCCTGCTTTTTCAAGGCACGGCGTGGTCGGTCATTCCCGCCCGCATCGCTGGCGGAGCAGAACGCAGGGCCTTGGTTGGGCCGACGGCCGAGTTTGTCGATCGTTATGTGGGTTGGACCTGGGACCGCGCGGGTGGGGACTGGCTGGATGCCAACGGGGTGCGCTGGGGCAATCAGGGCTGGGCCGGCATCGTCACCGACAGCGGACCACTGGACCTGGTCAAGCGCTACGAGGTGGACCTGACCACCTTGATCCGCAAGGTGCAAACCGAAAGGCGCTGGTGCGCCTTCATCCTTCGCCCATTGGGCGTGGCCCGCAAGATGGCGGGCCTATGGGCCGGGGGCGAGCGCATACCCACGCTGATGGTTCGGTACACCGATGGCAGCCAAGCTTCGCTGGCCTGTACCCTGACCGCGCCGGTCATCTCCGGCCTGCCACAGGCCACCCTGGCCGAACTCCCGATGCCGGCCTTCATCGAGTTCGCACCGCCCACCAAGGCCGTCCAGTCCGCCACCCTGGCGCTCACCGTGGTGCAACACAGCGGCGGCAGCGCCAGCACCATTGCCGTGATGCTGGCCGATCCACCCCTCAACCGCGATCCGGTTCAACAAGGCGTGGCCCAATCAGCCGGGGGCCTGGATGTCAACATACTGCAGGCGCGCGGCATCATCGGCGCGCAGCGCTATCCGGATGGCGGCCGTCTTGAAGACTATGTCGCCGCCCCGGGCAGCGGCACCATCAACACCTACGCCTCGCGCGAGTTCGATCCGGCGCTGTGGGGCGGCACGCCCGACACCACCAAGCTGCCGCACCGCCATCTGGGCAAATTCGTCACCGCCAACATCGACAACTGGGCCACCCTGGTCGACTCCAGCTTCCGGGGTGAGGGCTTTCAACCCCTGGTGTCCGGTATGGGCGCGCTGCGCATGTTCATGCCCAAACAGGTCAGCCAGGACGGCGAGGTGGTCGGCTACTCCGGCACCGGCGCGGCCAACGCCTCCATCTTCATGCCCGAACCCCTGTTCGGCCGCCTGCCGCGCATCTTCGTGCGCTACTACTTCCGCCTCGGCACCCCTGAGGGGGATCGCTATGTGCGCAACTCCAAGGACCGCCTGCAGGTCTACAAGGAAGCCGGTCAGAAAGGCCCCGAGTGGGAGGACTGGGGTGGCAAGTTCGGCCTCATGCCCGATCACACCAGCACCTATGGTGGCACCACCGGCTCGTCGGGTGGGGGCGGCGGCTGGCAGATGCGCCTGGCCTGGCAAGACAGCGACTCCGACACCAATGGCCCCAACGACGGCGGCATCCGTCCGGGCTTCCATCTGTTCGACTTTGGGGTGAAACAACCCGCCAGCCACAACTACTCAGGCGACAACGCCGACAAGACCATGTGGGGACAGCGGGGCGGCCTGGGCGGCATCCTCTACGCCAACCAGTGGTACTGCATCGAGACCGAGCTCAAGCTCAATACCGTGATGGACGCCGCACCCGGCTATGTGGCCGACGGCGAGCTGCGCGCCTGGCTTGATGGTCGCCTGGTTTTCGAGCGCACCGGCATGGTGTTTCGCAGCAAACCCCTGGCACTGGGCGGCATCCCCAACAACCCGGCCGAGATGCCGCCGGTGCGCGACCTCGGCGTGCGGGCCCTGTGGATGAACTGGTACCACGGCGGCGTGGTGAAGAACTCGCTGCCCCGCTCCATGTTCATGACCGCCCTGGCCTACGGCACCGAGTACATCGGGCCGATGCAGTTCTGAGGCCGCTGCGCGGCAGCGGCCTGGGGCTTACTTGGTCTTGCCCGCCGCCAGCAGCGCGGTCTTGAGCGACCCATCCATGGGCTTGTCGCCCAGGTAGGCGCGCAGCAGGCAGCCGTAGAAGGGCTTGGAATCGATCTGGCCGATGCGCTGGCCTTTCACGTCCACAAAAGTGCCCTGCCCGGGAATGAAGTCCAGGTTCAGGTCGTCGCCCGCTGCCAGGGTCTTGCGGGTGGCCAGCAATTCGCCCAGGCGCAACAGCCCGGGCAGGCAGTCCGGCAGTTCTTGCGCCGGCACGTTGGCGCGCAGCGCCCCCGAGAGTGCCGCACCGAAGGCTTTACCTTCCTGCGGCTCGATGAAACGGATCTGCAGGCGCCGCGGCCCGGGGGCTTCCAGCGCCTCGGCCGTACTGCGGGCCCACTTCACCAAATACAGGCCGGCTGCATTGCCCTTATTGCTGCCATTCAGGCCGGCGCCATTCAAGCGCAGCTTGTGACCCACCATCAGCACATGAGGCTCGAAGGTGGCGGACTCAATCCGCACCGCCTCCTGGGCCTGTACGGCGGCGGGCAAAGTGCCCGAGACGGCCAGGGCTGCGAGGGCGAGCAAGGGGCGCAAAACAGCAGTCGGCATGGGTACGTTTGGAAACAGTCAATTCGGGACGGGCGGATCTTGCCGTCCCATTGAGTGCGTCTCCTCGGTTGAAACCCGCAGCCGTGGCGCAAATGCACTGGATTTGGAGACATACGCCTAGTTTTCCCGGCCCGCGCAAATTTCGCACGACCGTGCTATTCTGAAATCCATGGAAGCCAAAACCGAGCGCAGCGAGCTGACGCTGCAGGCCATCGTGGACACCGCGCTGCAGATGGCCCTGGCCGAAGGCCTGGAGAGCCTGAGCATGGGCGAGTTGGCCAAGCGCCTGAGCTTATCCAAGAGCGGGGTGTTCTCGCGCGTGGGTTCGCGCGAGGCCCTGCAGGTGGCCGTGATCCAGGAGTACGACCGCCGCTTCCTGCAAGCCGTCTTCACCCCCGCCATGCGCGAGCCGCGCGGCCTGGCGCGCCTGAACTCGGTGCTTCAGCTCTGGCTGCGCCGCGCCGGCGATCCCGATCCGGCGCAGGGCTGCCTCTATTGCGCCGGTGCCTTTGAATACGACGACCGCGAAGGCCCGGTGCGCGTGCAACTGCTCGAGGGCGTGATGCGTTGGCGCGCCGCCCTGCGCCGCACCGTGCAACAGGCTCAGGAAACCGGCGAGCTGCGTGCCGACCTCGACCCGATGCAACTGGTGTTCGAGATTGATGCCCTGGTCACCGGGCTGCAGCGCGACGCCCGTTTCCTGCGCGACAGCAGCGCCACCACCCGCGCCCTGCGCGCTTGGGACCGCCTGATTCAGGCCAGCCTGCCCCAGCCTTAAACCCCAACGTCCACCCCCCGGCGCTCGCGCGCCCTCAAATCGCACGACCGTGCGAACAGGAGACCACATGCACACCCGTCCGCTCAAGCCTCCGGCCCTGGGCCACAACCCCGCCGCCATGTTTTTCACCGCGCCGCCCGCGCGCGCGCTGGCCGGCCTTCTGCGCAGCCTGGACCGCTGGGCGCCTTCCTTCAGCACCCGCATGGCCATGGGCCTGTTCTTCACCCCGCTGCCCACCAAGTGGCCGGCGCGGGCCCGTGCCCTGCCGGCAGGCTGGCAGGTCGAAAGACTGCCCTTTGAGGGGGGCAGCCTGGCCGTCTGGCGGCGCCTGGACACACGGCCCCAGGCCCCGCGGGTGCTGCTGGTGCATGGCTGGGCGGGCGATGCCAGCCAAATGCTCAGGCAGGCCGAGGCCCTGGCGGCACAGGGGCTGGAGCCCATCCTGGTGGACCTGCCCGCCCACGGTCGCTCCAGCGCCTGGCGCAGCAATCTGGGCCAATGGGTGCGGGCGCTGTTTACCGTGAGCGCGCGCTTCGGGCCCTGGCAGGGCGTGGTGGCCCATTCCCTGGGCGGCCTGGCCACGGCGCACGCCTTGGCGCGCGGGCTGCCGGCCCAGGCTGCGGCCCTGATTGCGCTGGCACCGCCGCCACGCCAATTTCTGAGTTGGTTCGGCGCCGCCATGGGCGTGGGCGAAGGCCTGGCCGAGCGCATGCAGCAGCGCATCGAACGGCGCCTGGGGGTGCGGATGAGCGAGTTCGAGGCCAGCTGGCTGGCCCCGCGTCTGCGCCAGCCCATCCTGTTGGTGCACGACCGCGACGACCGCACCGCCCCCTGGCATTACAGCCAGGGCCTGCAGGCGCAGCTACCGGGCAGCCGCCTGCAGCTGACGCAGGGTCAAGGCCATCGCCGCGTGCTGGATCACATCGAGGTGCTCAGCGCCGTGGCAGCTCATTTGCAGCGACCAGCCAGCTAGCCAGCTCGGCCGCCGAGCGCAGACCCAGCTTGGCCAGGCCGCGCGCCCGGTGCACCTCCACGGTCCGCACGGCGATGCAGAGCTCATCCGCCACCACCTTGTTGAGCTTGCCCATCGCCACGCGCAGCAACACCTCGTGCTCGCGTTCGGTCAGGCTGGCCAGGCGGGCCGCGCGCTCAGCCGCCTGCGCGCCCTGCTGGTGCATGGCCTCGGCCACCGCCAAGGCCTGCTCGATGCGGTCCACCAGGCGGTTGTCCCCATAGGGCTTTTCCAGGAAGTCGAAGGCGCCCTTCTTCAGAGCCTCCACCACCATCGGGATGTCGCCATGGCCACTCAGGAACAGCACGGGGTTGTGCAGCTTGCGGGCCAACAGCTCGTCGTGCAGGCGCAGCCCATTCATGGGCTCCATGCGCACATCGAGCAAGAACACCCCGGCCGGTGCTTTGGCCAAGGAATTCAAGTGCGCCAAGAACTCAGGGCCGCTGGCAAAACTGTGCACACGCAGCCCCCGCGATCCCAACAGGAAGGCCAAGGCATCGCGCACGGCGGCCTCGTCATCCACCAAGAAGACCGCGGGTTCACTCATGACATCACCGGAAGATTGAAGCGGAAACACGCGCCACCCTCCGGCGCCGGCTCGGCGCTCAACACGCCTTGATGCGCCTCGACGATGGAGCGGCAAATGGCCAGGCCCATGCCCATGCCCTCGGCCTTGGTGCTGTAGAAGGGCGCAAACAGGGTCTCAGCGCTGCGCCCCTGCAGGCCGAGGCCGTTGTCGCACACCGAGACCCAGACGCAACCCGCCCCCATCGCACTGCTCAGAACGATGCGCCGTGGCCCGGTCTGCTCACGCAGTGCATCCGCCGCATTGCGCAGCAGGTTGATGGCGACCTGCTCGACCAGCACCGCATCGGCGCGCACGGCCGGCAGGTCGGCGGCCAGCGCCAGTTCCACCTGCACCTCACGCTGCGTCAGCTCCTTGGCCAGCAGCCCTAAGGCTGCTTGCAGCACTGGGTTCAGCGCACAGGCTTCAATCTGCGGCTCGTGCCGCGTCAGGAAATGGCGGATGCGCTGCACCACCCGACCGGCCTGCGCGGCCTGCTCACCCAGACGCTGCAAGGCCGCCAACACCGGGGGATCCTGGACCCCGAGTCGCTGCAAAGAATTCATCACCCCGGTGTTGTAGCTGGCGATGGCGGTCAGCGGCTGGTTCAACTCATGCGCCAGGGTCGAGGCCACCTCGCCCAACATGGTCAGGCGGGCGGTCTGGGCCAGCGCCTCCAGCTGGCGCTGCTCGCGCTCGGCCAGGCGCTTGCGCTCGGTGATGTCAAGGATGGTGCCCAGCCAGCCAATCTGCTGCCCACCGGCATCCACCAGCGGAGTCTCGAACACCAGCACGTCGATTTCCCGGCCACTGCGATGGCGCCAGCGCGCCTCATAGCCCTCGCGCGGGGCGCGGCCCGCCAGATTGCGGTCGCTGCGCTGCTTGACCTCGTCGAGCGCGTCCAGCGGCCAATAGGGCATGGGCGGCGCTCGCCCCAGCAGCTCTTCCGCCGGCCAACCGACGATCTCGCAAAAGGTGCGGTTCACTGACAGCAGGCGCCCTTGTCCATCACGCGCACGCAGGCCCACCAAGGCGCTGTCCTCCACCGCCGCGCGCCAGGCCGCCTCGCCCTTCCAGCGCGCCTCGGCCTGGGCGGTGCGGCGCAGCTGCCGCCGCAAGCCCCAACTGGCCAACGCGCTCAGCGGCAGAAAGCCGGCAATCAGCACGCCCACCAGAGGCCGCAACCCGGACGGCGCCGGTTCGCGCACGATCAACTCCAACTGCGCCTCGGGCTGACTGTCGTCAAGCGCCACCCGGTAGCTCGGTCGATGCTCGGCCCGCAGTCCCCCTGGCGCATGGCTAAGTGCCGCTATGGCCTGTTCATCGGCATCGATCAGCTGCACGTCATAACGCCGCGTCAACCACCAGGGCACCGCCTGGCGCAGCAACAGCGCCGGGCTGTAGCGCAGCACCAAGCGGCCCTGCACCTCCGGTGCACCCACGCTCTGCTGCAGATGCAGGCTGCGGCCCTCGTTGCTGCGGGCCGGCGCCACCACCTCGGCGCGCACCCGGTGCTCGGCGTCCAGCCACACCAGGCCACTCCAGATCGAGCGCAGTCCCTGCTCCACTTCGGGCTGCGCCTGCAGCAAGGCCGTGGGGCGCTCGGCCAGGGTCCTGGCCAAGGCGGCCAGGGCCTGCTGCTCTTGGGCCAGTTGTGCCCGCAGGCCATTGACCGCACTCAGCGTGTCGGTGATCAAGGTCTGGCGCTCGGTCTCGCGCTCGCGCCGCTCGTCCCACACCGCCCAGCCCATCACTGCCGCCGCGAACAGGCAGGCCAAAACCAGCGGCGACAACCACAGCAGGGTGCTGCGGCGCGGCAAGGGCAAGGCGGGATGCATGGCGCCACTCTACGCAGCGGACCGGCTCCGGACCTGCCCCGCCCGCCGAAATGTGGAAACCCACAACTACCCAGCGCAGTCGCCGCTTCCCACAATCGCCGCCATCCTTTCATCCTGTGGAGCACCCCATGCTTGCAACGACCCGCCGACTGCTGATCCTGAGCGCCGCCCTGCTGGCGGGTGGCAGCGCCCTGGCCCAGGCCCCGATCGTCATCAAGTTCAGCCATGTGGTGGCCAATGACACACCCAAGGGCAAGGCGGCCGACTTCTTTGCCAAGCGCGCCGCGGAACTGACCGGTGGCAAGGTCAAGGTCGAGGTCTATGCCAATAGCACGCTCTACAAGGACAAGGAAGAGATGGAGGCGCTGCAACTCGGCGCCGTGCAGATGCTGGCGCCCTCGCTCGCCAAATTCGGTCCCCTGGGCGCCAAGGAGTTCGAGGTCTTCGACCTGCCCTTCATCTTTGATAACTACGCCGAGCTGCACAAGGTGACTCAGGGCCCGGTGGGCCAGATGCTGCTCAGCAAACTGGAAGGCCGCGGCGTCAAGGGCCTGGCCTTCTGGGACAACGGCTTCAAGTCCTTCAGCGCCAACAAGCCGTTGAAAAACGTCGACGACTTCAAGGGCGTGAAGATGCGCATTCAAAGCAGCAAAGTGCTGGAAGCGCAGATGCGCGCCATCGGCGTACTGCCGCAGCAGATGGCCTTCAGCGAGGTCTACCAGGCCCTGCAGACCGGCGTGGTGGACGGCACCGAAAACCCGCACAGCAACCTCTTCACGCAAAAGATGCACGAGGTGCAAAAGCACGTCTCGGTCAGCGACCACGGTTACCTGGGCTATGCGGTCATCAGCAACAAGAAGTTCTGGGACGGCCTGCCCGCCGATGTGCGCGGCAAGCTGGAACAGGCCATGAAGGAAAGCACCGAGTACGCCAACAAGATCGCCAAGGAAGAGAACGAGGCGGCGCTGGAGAAGGTGAAGGCCAGCGGCAAGAGCCAGGTCTACGCCATGAGCCCGGCCGAGCGCCTGGCGCTCAAGAAGGCCATGACCAAGGTGCATGCCGAGATGGCCTCGCGCATCGGGCAGGACGTGATCAACGCCGTTTACAAAGAGACCGGCTTCGATCCTTCGAAACTTTGACCCCGGGCGCCTGGCGCCCACCGGGTTGACCCGCCGGACCGGGGAACCCGGATCCGGCGGGGCCCGCTAAGCGGCAGCCCGCCGCCAGGTCGCCGACGCGACCTG
The DNA here is from genome assembly GCF_005952805.1 of Inhella inkyongensis. Taxonomy (GTDB): domain Bacteria; phylum Pseudomonadota; class Gammaproteobacteria; order Burkholderiales; family Burkholderiaceae_C; genus Inhella; species Inhella inkyongensis. Next base: position 909,375 of record NZ_CP040709.1, on the reverse strand, counting down.
CCCCCGAGCGGGGGCTCCATCCAAATTGAGAGGGTCGAATGCGCATCCTGGACCATCTGGAGGAAGGCCTGATCGCCTTCCTGATCGGCGCGGCCACGCTGATCATCTTCGCGGCGGTGCTGCACCGCTATCTGTCGGGCCTGGCGATACCCGGCGTGCAGGACTGGCTGCTGGCCCTGAACTTCGGCTGGGCGCAGGAGCTCTGCATCATCATGTTCGTGTGGATGGCCAAGTTCGGCGCGGCCTACGGCGTGCGCACCGGCATCCATGTCGGCGTGGACGTGCTGATCAACCGCCTGAACCCCACGCTGCGCAACAAATTCGTGGTGCTGGGCCTGCTGGCCGGCGCGCTGTTCACCGGCATCGTCGCCACCCTGGGCGCCACCTTTGTGTGGGAGAACGGTGCCCACTACGCCTTCTACAAGGCCGCAGGGCTTGGCATCGAGGGCATGTTCGAAGGCCCCACCACGCCCGACCTGGAGTGGCCGACCTGGATCGTCTACTCAGCGATCCCGCTGGGCTCGTCGCTGATGTGCTTCCGCTTCCTGCAGGTGACGGTGGCCTTCCTGCGCACCGGCGACCTGCCGCACCACGACCACGGCCACGTTGATGGCCTGGACGACAGCGAGGACCCGGCCCAGCCCGGCCAGCTCGACCAGATCTTCCGCATGGACGACAACCTGCACCCCAAGGTCGATGACCTCGCCCAAGCACCCGAGGAGAAGCGCTGATGAACACCGCCATCATCTTTGGCCTGCTGGTCGTGCTGATGCTGACCGGCATGCCCATCAGCATCTCGCTGGGCCTGACCGTCCTGAGCTTCCTGTTCTTCCTGACCGAGGTACCGATCGAATCGGTCGCCCTCAAGCTGTTCACCGGCATCGAGAAGTTCGAGATCATAGCGATCCCCTTCTTCATCCTGGCCGGCAACTTCCTCACGCACGGCGGGGTGGCCAAACGGATGATCCGCTTCGCCACCTCCATGGTCGGGCATTGGCATGGCGGCCTGGGTCTGGGCGGGGTGCTGGCCTGCGCGCTGTTCGCGGCGGTGTCGGGTTCCAGCCCGGCCACCGTGGTGGCCATCGGCTCCATTCTGCTGCCGGCCATGGTCAAGGCCGGCTTTCCCAAGCGCTTCGGCGCCGGCGTCATCACCACCTCGGGCGCCTTGGGCATCCTGATCCCGCCCTCCATCGTGATGGTGATGTACTCGGTCTCCACCAACACCTCGGTCGGCGCCCTCTTCATGGCCGGCGTGGTGCCGGGCCTGGTGCTGGCCTTCATGCTGGGCCTGACCACCTGGTATCGGGCCCGCAAGTTCAACTACCCGCGCCAACCCAAGGCCAGCTGGGCAGAACGCCTCAAGGCCCTGCGCGAGTCCTTCTGGGGCCTGCTGCTCATCGTCATCGTGATGGGCGGCATCTACAGCGGCATCTTCACGCCCACCGAGGCCGCCGCCATGAGCGCGGTCTGGGCCTTCATCACCGCCGTCTTCATCTATGGCGACCTGGGCCTGAAGGACGTGCCGCGCGTGCTGCTGTCCAGCGCCAACATGAGCGCGATGCTGCTCTACATCATCACCAACGCGGTGCTGTTCTCCTTCCTGATGACGCACGAGAACATCCCGCAGGCCATGGCCGACGCCATGATCGGCACCGGCGTCGGGGTGATCGGCTTCCTGATGATTGCCAACGTGCTGCTGCTGATCGCCGGTAACTTCATGGAACCCAGCTCCATCGTGCTGATCCTGGCGCCCATCCTCTTCCCCATCGCGATGAAGCTGGGCATCGACCCGGTGCACTTCGGCATCATCATGGTGGTGAACATGGAAGTGGGCATGTGCCACCCGCCGGTGGGGCTGAACCTCTACGTGGCCTCGGGCATCACCAAGATGGGCATCACCGAGCTCACCATCGCCACCTGGCCCTGGCTGCTCACCATGCTGGTCTTCCTGGTCGGCGTGACCTACTGGCCGGCGATGAGCCTGGCGCTGCCGCGGGCGCTGGGGATGGTGGCCTGAGCGGCCGCGCCGCTGCATGACAGCCTTGTCACCCGGCGCCGGGGCGGCTGCGGTTCCAATGGGAACTGCTTCCGCCCGGCCCGGGCTGCCACACTGCCGCTGCCATGCGCATCCTGCTGATTGAAGACGAAGCCCAGATCGCCGACATCGTCACGGCCGGTCTGGGCGCACGCGGTTTCACGCTGACGCACTGCCCCGATGGGCGCGAGGGCCTGGCCCTGGCCCTGCAGCCGCGCTTCGACGCCATCGTGCTGGACCTGATGCTGCCCGGCCTGGACGGCATGGAGGTGCTCAAGGCCCTGCGCGCCCAGGGCGTGCAGATCCCCGTGCTGCTGCTCACCGCTCGCAACGAGCTGGGCGACCGCCTCAGCGGCCTGAGCCAGGGCGCCGACGACTACCTGGCCAAGCCCTTCTATGTGGAGGAGCTGGCCGCCCGCCTGGAAGCCCTGCTGCGCCGCGTGCGCGGCGAGCGCCAGGCCCTGCTGCAGCTGGGCCCGCTGACCCTGGACCGCATCGCCCGCACCCTGGCCGTGCGCGGCCGCCAGGTGGAGCTGACGACGCGCGAGTACAGCCTGCTCGAATACCTGATGCGCTCGGCCGGCCAGGTGTTCACCCGTGCCCAGATCCTCGAGCAGGTCTGGGGCTATGACTTCGACCCCGCCACCAATGTGGTGGATGTCTGCGTCAAGCGCCTGCGCGCCAAGCTGGCCGAGGCCCTGGGCGGCGACCCCGAGGCCCCGAGCTGGATCGAGGCCGTGCGCGGCACTGGCTACCGCCTGCGCCAGCCGGCGGACTGACTGACTGACTGACTGACTGACTGTGGCGCGACTCTCCTACCGGCAACGCCTGCTGCTGGCCACCACCCTGGTGCTGGGCCTGGTGGTGGCGGCCCTGCTGGCCAGTGGCGGCGCGCTGCTGATGCGCGCCGAGGGCCAGCGCCTGGACGAACGCCTGTGCATGGAGGCCCGGCGCGTGGCCGCGCCCGGCGAGGGCGGCCCCTCGCTGCCCCGGCTGCTGGCCGACATCGCGCTCAAGCTGCATCTGGAAACCGATCGCCAATTGCTGCTGCAGGCCCTGGCCCCGGCTGGCCAGCTGCGCCTGCAGTCGCCGCAATGGACCCCGGACCTGAACCCCGAGGCCTGGGCCTGGCGGCCCGAGCCCCGACGCGGCCCGGCCGCGGCCGGCCCCGACCCGCGCGGCCGCTGCGAGCTGGCCGAGTTGCGCTGGAAGGGCGGCGATTGGCGCGCCGCCCGCGTCAGCAGCCCGGCCGGTCAGGCCGTGCTGGCGGCCGATCTGGACGCGCTGCAGTCCGAACTCTCCGAGGCCCTGCTGCAGGCCCTGTGCTGGGTGCTGCTGCCGGCCCTGGCGCTCACGGTGCTGAGCGCCTGGCTGCTCAGCGGCTATGCGCTGCGCCCGTTGAACCGCCTGCGCGATGCCATGCGGGCGCTGACCCCGCGCGCGCTGGACCAGCGCCTGCCCACGGCCGGCGCGGACCGCGAGTTCCGTGAACTGATCGACAGCTACAACCTGATGCTGGCGCGCCTGGAGGCCAGCTTCCACCAGGCCTCGCGTTTTTCGGCCGATGCCGCGCACGAGCTGCGCACGCCGCTGGCCATCCTGCAGGGCCGCATCGAGCAGGCGATGACGCTCGAAGTCGATCGCGAGGCCCAGGCCGAATGGGCCCGGCTGCTGGACGAGGTGGCGCGCCTGACCGGCATCACGCGCAAGCTGCTGCTGCTCTCGCAGGCCGATGCCGGCCGCCTGGCACTCAGCCCCGAGCGTGTGGACCTGAGTGCCGAGCTGGCGCAGCTGGCGGACGACGCGCGCATGGTGGCCCGTCAGCAATTGCGCGTGGACATCGAAGCCGGCCTGCAGTTGCAGGCCGATGCCCTGCTGCTGCGCCAGCTGCTCAATAACCTGATGGGCAATGCGCTGCGCCATGGTCGGCCCGAGGGTTGGATCGCGCTGCACGCGGCGCGCGAAGGCGAGGGCGTGGCCGTCCACCTGCGCAACGACTGCGCGCCGCTGAATGCGGCCGTGCGCGAGCGCCTGTTCGAGCGCTTCTACCGCGCCGACCCCGCCCATGGCCGGCAGGTCGAGGGCAGCGGCCTGGGCCTGAGCCTGGCGCGCGAAATCGCCCGGGCCCACGGCGGCGATCTGAGTCTGGAGGCGAGCCCGGACGACGAGCTCGCGCTGCGGCTCTGGTTGCCCCTGGCCAGTCCGCGCTGAGCGCGATCCGACGCGCCGCCGGCATGACGAAGATGTCATGGGCGCGGCGGGGCCGATTCCTAGCATTCCGACATCGCCATCCCCTTGCGATGGCCCTGCGGAGTGCCCCATGTCATCCAGTCCTTCTCATCCCTTGCAGCGCGCCCTGGCCCTGGGCCTGAGCGCCAGTCTGATGGCCTGTGGCGGCGGGGGCTCCACGTCGGCGCTGGCTCCAGCTCCAGCTCCAGCTCCAGCTCCAGCTCCAGCTCCAGCTCCAGCTCCAGCTCCAGCTCCAGCTCCAGCTCCAGCGCCAGCACCGGCCCCGGCCCCATCCCCCAGCGGCTTCACCCTCAGCAGCCCCCTGGGTGCCGAGGGCAGTGCCATGCCCGCCGAGTACAGCTGCGATGGCCCGGGCTCCAGCCCGCCCTTGGCCTGGGCCAATGCGCCCGCCGGCACCAAAGAATTCGCGCTGCTGATGAGCACCCTGCCGGGTGACGGCAGCACCAAATACAACTGGGTGCTCTACCACCTGCCCGCCAGCCGCACGGCGCTGGCCCGCGACGCCTGGGGGGCGGGCACCCTGGGCGTGGGCAGCGACGGCCCCACCGTGGCCTACCAGCCCCCCTGCTCGCAGGGCCCGGGCGCCAAGACCTACACCTTCAGCCTCTATGCGTTGTCGGCCGCTCCCAGCCTGCCGGCCGGCACGGTCAACGGCACCCAGCTGGAAGCCGCAATGGCCGGCTTGGTGCTGGGCCGCGCCCAGCTCAATCTGAGCTACAGCCGCAGCGCCGGCTCCAGCGGCAACAGCGCGGCCTGCACCCTGGTGCGCGGCTCGCTGCAGGCCGGGGGCGGCGGGCGCGCCAGCGCCGGCTGCGACGCCAGCTACGCCTACATCGGCTCCGACGGCCTGGCCCCGCACCCCATGATGGACGGCATCACCGCCACCAACTTGCAGGTGCCCACGGCGCAGAACTTCTGGGGCCAGAACGCCTGGCGCATTCCGCTCAACCCCACGCCCGCCGCCAGCCCGGTCAGCGCCGTGGATGGCCCCATCGGCGTGGCCGTCAACGGCGTGCCCATCTTCAACCCCTGCAAGCAGGGCGGCTGCCAGAACGGCGACACCAAGGTGCTGGGCGAGCTGGATGTGTGCAACGGCCACGCCGGCCGGGGCGACGACTACCACTACCACGCCGCCCCCAACTGCCTGATGGCCACCAAGCCCGCCAGCTATTGGGACACCCACCCCCTGGGATGGGCACTCGACGGCTACGCCATCTTCGGCCCCAACAACGCCGACGGCAGCCTGGCCGAGCGCGACGGCCTGTGCGGCGGCAACACCCGCGCGGTCAGCAATGGCCCGGCCGGCTACAGCTATCACGTCACCGACCAGTCGCCCTATGTGCTGTCCTGCTTCCGCGGCGTGCCCAGCCCCGATCTGGCCGGGCAGAGCGCCAAATTCAGCCCCATGCGCCAGCCCCCGGTCACGCCCTTTGCCGTGTCCGCCATGAGCCTGAGCACCGACAGCGCCGACGGCGCGCAGGTCTTGCGCTTCACCAGCGCGCGCAGCTTCAGCACCACCGAGAACGGCAGCGACAGCTACGCGAACGCCCCCGGCAGCTACCAGATCCGCTACCGCCGCCTGGCCGGCAGCGAGCTGGAAGCCACGCTGGCGCAGCCCGCCCACCGCGGCAAATCCGCCTGCTGGGCCTTCCAGTTCCAAATCAGCGCCGGCGCCAGCACCCAGCCCGACATCAGCTACTGCCGCTGAGCCCGCCATGCAGACCCGCCGCCTACTCGCCGCCCTGATGCTGACGCTGCTGCCGCCCCTGGCCGGCGCCCATGAACTGCAGGACGACCGCCTGACCCTGGTGCTGCGCGAGTCGCGCCACCTCAGCCTGAGCCTTCGCCTGGACTACCCCGCCCTGCTGCAGCGGGCGCTGGCGCCCCAGCGCCCCGAGGCCGAAACGGTGCTGGCCCTCTCCACCCTGGACGCCGCGCAGCTGCAGGCCGCGCTGCGGCCCGTGCAGCAGCGCATCGAGCAGGGCCTGCGCCTGCAGCTCGGGCCCACGGCCCTGGCGCTGCAGCAGTGGCAATGGCCCCGCGTGGAACAGGTGCAGGCCCTGCTGCGCCGCGCCGCCATGCAGCAGGTGCTGGGCGAACACGCGCACGAGGACGAAAGCCTGGAGGTGCGCGCCCAGGCCCTGGCCCCGCGCCCGGTGGCCGGTCTGCAACTGCAGCTGCCGCCCCTGCTGCCGCAGCTGGTGGTGGTGAGCTACCAGCCCCAGCAGCAAACGCTGAAACACCCCGCCGCGCCCCAGTCCATCGCCTTTGCCCCGCCGCCGGCGGTGACACTGGCGCCGCCGAACCCCTCCACCCAGGCCACCCCATGATCCCGCGCCGCACCCTGCTGACCGCCTTGCCCCTGCTGGCCACGCCGGCCCTGGCCCAGACCCCGCCGCCCCCGAACGAGCCGCGCCCGCCGCGCGGGCGTGAGGGCCGAGAAGGCCGCGAGGGCAGAGAAGGACGCGAAGGCCGGCCCGGCAAAGAAGGCCGCCCCCCTGCCCAGCGCTACTCGCTGGAGCAGGCCACCTCGGACCGCGCCCAGCTCCACACCATCGCCTTCAGCGGGCTGGCCTTTCTGAGCGGCGACTTCGCCGCCGACACCTTCCTGCCCCCGGGCAAGGTGTCCGACTACTTCGGCTTTCAGTACCTGCGCGACATCGACGCCGTGCAGGGCGGCCACAGCCCCGCCTTCCTGACCCGCATCGCCTTCGCCACCCTGGCCATCCTGACCCCCGCGCAGCGCGCCCTGCTCATCGAGGCCGGCCGCGCGCAGCAGGCCGATGTGCGCCGCTTCGCGTTGCTGCGCCTTCCTCTGATCAAGGCCTTTCGCCAGAACCTGGAGCGCAGCGGCCCGGCCGCCCGCGCGCCGCTGAACCGCACCGCCGTGCTGGCCCATTCGGCCGCGCTCTACGAGCTGGACGGCCGCATCGCCTGGGCCCGGGCCCAGGCCATGGCCCGGGTCATCCGCAGCCTGAGTGCCGAACAGCGCGAGCAGTTCGCGCGCCTGAAGTTCGGCGACTCGCGCAGCTGGCCTGCCGCCGGCGACGTGACCGAGCCGCCCGAGCGCCGCAGCCTGCCGCACGACCTCGACGTCGCCCTGATGACCCATGCCAGCGAACTCTTTGCCTGGCAGGGCGGCAGCCTGGAGGCCGACACCTATTTCTGCCCCGAGCGCCACGCCATGTACTTCGGCGGCTTTGGCCTGAAGACCGCGCCGGCCCTGGGCAAGCAGGACTACGCCATCAGCACCGCGCTCACGGGCGACGCCGGCGCCGAGTTCCTCGCCCTGCTGCAGCCGGCCCAGCGCGCCCGCATCGAGGCCCTGCCCGAGCAGCAGCGAGCCGCGCTGCAAGACATCGTGGGCCTGCGCCGCCGCATCGCCAGCGAACTGCGCCGCCTGCTGGCGGGCGAGGCCGCCGACCCCGCCGAAGTGCTGCGCCTCTCGCGCCGCTATGGCGAGCGCGATGGCGAACTGGCATTCCTCTACGCCCAGGCCTTTGCCGCCGTGGGCCAGAGCCTTAGCCCCGAACAAGGCCGCGCCCTGCAAGCCCTGCGCGACCGCGCCCCCCACGACCCGCGCGACCCCAAGGGCCCCTTCCTGTACGCCGCGCCGCTGGATGCAGCCGGGGCGGCAGAGGCCGAGAAGACCACGGCCCTGTTCGATCGGCCCTGAAGCAGCCCGGGCGCCGCGCGGGCCGGGCTAAACGCTCGCGCCCTGCTGCAGCGCCCGCAGCGCCGCCAGCGCGGCATCGGCCTGCTCTACGGGGACCAGCAGGTGGTCGTGGAAGGCGCCGGCGATGACATTGCAGCTGATGCCCGCCCCAAGGCGGCCGAGAACGCCGCGGTCAGGCCGATGGCCTGCAAATCCGAATGCACGCTCAGGGTGATCCAGGCCGCGCGGAACAGCACCTGCAAGCCGGCCTGCAGGGCCTGCGCCTCCGGCAGCACCAGGGTCAACCCCTCGCGCTCCGCCACGGTGGCGATCGGCGTCAGCCCCGCAAGATCAGCCCCCGCCGGCGCCACGCAGTAGACGTAGACCCCTGGGTGCAACTCGGGCTCCAAGGAGCGCAGCAGCTCGGGGAGAGGGGAGAGGGCGGCGGGCATGAGCAAAGGCTTCGGAAGGCGGAGAGTGTGATGGTGCTCGAGGGCTGGGTGGAGTTGGGCGGGGCGAAATGGCGGCCGCTTCGAGGCATTTTGTTGACCAGCTCGATGATGGCGATATCCAGCGCCTTGAGCTCATGCGCGCGCTCCAGTTCACCGGCTACGGCGCGGGCCTCTACCTCTAGCCGCTGGGTGCTCCAGTTCTCCGAGGGCATGGGCCTTTGACCTCAGAACGTCGCATTTATGCTGCCTATAAGCTGTCTGGACAGCATTTAACCGCCGGCAGATCATTCGGCCATGTCAGCAACTAAAGACCACAGGTCAGCCGGCCGGCCAACATTCCGCATCGACCCGGACCGGCTGCGCTCGATCCGCGAGGAAAAGTCGCTCACCCAAGTTCGGCTCATCGCTATGGTGCACGAGCACATGGGTACTCATGCCACAAAAGACCCGGTCAAGCACTACCAGCGCATCGAGCGCACGGGCAGGACCAGTCAAGCGATGGCAAGCGCCCTGGCTGCGGTGCTGGGAACGACCGTCGCAGTTCTGCAGGGCGAGGCACCTGTGGACGAGGGTGACCTCTTTATCGACCGACTGGAGCGCCATATTGCTGAGCAGATTGCTGGCAACACCAACCCGGCGCTGGCGGCTGAGGTGGCTCGAGATGGCGGTGCACATCCGCGCGACGTGGCCATCGACCTGGCGCATCAGATTGAGTCGGCTCGGTTCAATGGCCGAGCTGACGAACTGATGGCGCTCGCCCAGCTGGTTGGATGGTCAGTGGAAGACGTGAGCAAGCCGGTCACGCACCGCGGGCACTGGCTCATCAGCTCCAGCCGCAGCACATCCACTGCGAAGGTTGTGTACGGCACGGACGAGGTCAGCTGGCATGTCCACCAGTTCGCCGAGAAGCATGCGCGCTTCCACCAGAGCGATGGCAGCGTCACGCTGCGCGAGGCGCTGCCTAAGCTGTTCGTGGAGATCCAGCATCCATACCACGCCGCGCTACGTCTGAGCACAAGCTTCATGCGTTGTGTCGCCTCGTCGACCGGGCTCCAGTGGGTCAACCCAAGTTGGCGAGACCGATTTTTCTTGGACGACTCGCTGCGGCGATGGGCCTATCGGACCTTCAACTTCGTGACCGACTTCGATGGGCTGCGCCGCCCGGCGGACGTCCGCCGGCTCCGGCTGAAGGTTGAGAAGTTCGGGCAGAACAAGACGTGGACGCACCTCTTTCTCGTCGACGGCAACCTGGCTGACATGCATGACCGCACGTTCCAGAGTTTTCAGGTCGAAGGCTCGTCCCATGACGTCGTGCTCAATTGGCTCATCGCAGCCGCCGCAGTGGAACTCAAGCCGCTGTTTGATGAGTGGCCGGTCGACTGCTGGGAATTTCAGGCGCATGAGCGCTGCATCTGCCTTCACCTCAATGTGCCGTTGCGCCTCTCGCAAGCCCGCGGGCAAGATTTTCAGTGGGGGCCGTGGTATCGCCTCGACCTGGTTGAAGAGATGCCGGATGGAGCACTCCGGCCAGCACCTTGGCGCGAGGCCAGCGTCGCGACCTCGAGCGATGAACTGAAGCGCCGCTTGACGACTGCCCCAGGCTAGCTGGCCGCGGCGACGTCTCAACGAATTTCCTGAGCTGCTCCGGGGTGCCCCGGCCGGATAAGCTCGTCCATACATACCGGGGCCGGAGAGAGATATGACATCGAAGCTCGAAAACGCCCCCAGCAAGAACCCCAACAAGCCTTCAGGTGGAAGGCGTGGCAACAACCCGCCGAAGAAGTAGCAGAGGGTCAGCGCAGGGTGGGACGGTAGCCCCGTCCCCCTTTGCCTGCAATGGGCCATGCCCGCTGACCTGAGCCGCCGCTCAGGTCTCAGCTTCAACGTTGAACGGCAGCTTTTCGCTGTTGAGTCTTGCAAGTCGGGGGATCGCACCCGCTGCGAAGCAGCCGCTCCCCACACGGTCTCGGATGCGCCTGCCGAAGCCCACAGGAAAGGCGGCCCTCCCCCCTCAGGGCGCGCCTTCCCCCCGCTTGCCGGCCTTGTCTCCCTTCGCCGCCCCCTTGGCCGCTTGCAGCTGCGCCTTGTCGCGCTGAATCGCCGCGCGGTCGGCGGCCACGGCGGCTTTGTTGCCGGCGGCCTTGTCGGCGCGCAGGCGGGCCTTGTCGGCCTCCAGTTGCTGCTTGGCGGCGGCCACTTCGGGCTTGGGGCTCTTGGCCAGGGCCGGGCCGCCCAGGGTGGCCAGGCTCAGCGCAAGGGCCACAGCCGCCAGGGCGGGCAGACGGGGGCGGGGGATCAGAACAGCGTTGGATCGGGACATGGGAACTCCTGAGCTTGAGGAAGGGTCGTGCACGGCGATTGCAGCGCGGTGAGCGCCGGCGTGCATGACGGCGCTGTCATTTCGGGCGCTGGATGGGGGCTGGATGGGCGGTTGAAGAGAGATTGAGGGGTGATTGGGGGGTGATTGGGGCGGAGGAGCCGCCCTGCATGACAGGGCTGTCATCGGGCGCGCGGCGCGGCTTCCTAGCATCGGCGGCCATGCGCTGCCCGAGTCCGGGCGCTGCCTTGGAAGCCTGCCCATGCCCCTGCCTTTGCCCACACCGCCTCGCCCTCCGCTGCCCCTGCGCGCCAACACCCCAAGCCCAGTCCGCGCACGGCGGCCCGCCTGGGCGGCCCTGGCCTCGGCCCTGCTGGTGCTGGGCGCTTGTGGCGGCGGCTCGGGCAGCAGCCCGGCGCCCGCACCCGCACCCGCACCCGCACCCGCACCCGCACCCGCACCCGCACCCGCACCCGCACCCGCACCTGCACCTGCACCTGCACCTGCACCAGCACCAGCACCTGCACCTGCACCTGCACCTACTCCCGCACCTGCACCTGCACCCGCTCCGGCGCCTTCTCCCGCGCCCGCGCCTTCACCGGCCCCGGCCCCGGGCACCAGCAGCTTCCGTGGCACGGTGGTGCTGGGCTCGCCCACCGACACCGGCATCAAGGCCAATGTCTACGCGCCGGACCAGGGGGGCACGGTGTGGCTGGCCTATGGCACGCGCTCGGGCGCGCTGGATGCGCAAACGCCCGCGCAGGCCCTGGTGGCAGGGCAGCCGCTGGAGATTGCGCTGCAGGGCCTGGCGCCGAACACGCGCCACTACTACCGCCTGCACTTCCAGCCCAGCGGCGGGGCGGCCGCCGCGCCGGGCAACGAAACCAGCTTCATGACGGCGCGGCCGCCGGGCAGCCGCTTCAGCTTTGCGCTGCAGGGTGACTCGCACCCCGAGCGGCTCAAGACCCAGTTCGACCCCGATCTGTACCGCCGCACCCTGTCCACGGCCGCGGCCGACCAGCCGGACTTCTACATCCTGATGGGCGACGACTTCAGCGTGGACACGCTGGACCCCGCCACCATCAACCAGGCCAAGGTGCTGGAGCGCTACACCCTGCAGCGCCCCTACCTGGGCCTGATCGGCCAGCAGGCGCCGCTCTTTCTGGTGAACGGCAACCACGAGCAGGCGGCGGCTTATCTGCTGGACGGCACGCCCAACAACGTGGCGGTGTGGGCGCAGAACGCGCGCAACAGCCTCTACGCCCAACCGGCCCCCGACAGCTTCTACGGCGGCAACCCCACGCCGGTGCCGCACATCGGGTTGCTGCGCAACTACTTTTCCTGGACCTGGGGCGACGCGCTGTTCGTGGTGATCGACCCCTACTGGCATTCGCCCGTGGCCGTGGACAACGTATTCGGCGGCGTGGACAAGCGCGCCAGCATGTGGGATGTGACCCATGGCGATGCGCAGTTCCAGTGGCTCAAGCGCACGCTGGAGGGCAGCCGCGCGCGCTACAAATTCGTGTTTGCCCACCATGTGATGGGCACGGGCCGTGGCGGGGTGGAGCTGGCCAAGCTGTGGGAATGGGGCGGCGAGAGCGCCAATGGGCAGTTCGACTTTGCGCTCAAGCGCCCGAGCTGGACCGAGCCCCTGCACCGCCTGATGGCGCGCACCGGCGTGACCATCTTCTTCCAGGGCCATGACCACATCTGGGTGCGCCAGCAGCTGGACGGGGTGACCTACCAGACCCTGTCGGAACCCGCCGATCCCAACTACACGCTCTGGAATGCCGACGCCTTCCAGAGCGGCGACAAATTCCCCAACAGCGGCTACACGCGGGTGCAGGTGGCCCCCGAGGGCGTGCGGGTGGAGTACGTGCGCAGCCTGCTGCAGCGCGACGAAGCGCCGGGCCGTGTCCATGGTTCCACCGTCTACAGCTACACCCTGCCATGAAACAGCCCCAGCCTTTGCACACCACCCTGCGCGCCCTGGGCGCGGCCACGTCTTTGCTCACCCTGCTGGCCTGCGGCGGGGGTGGGGGATCGGCGCCGGCGCCCAGTCCTGCGCCAGCACCCGCACCGGCACCCGCACCCGCACCAGCGCCAGCTCCCGCACCTGCACCTGCACCTGCACCTGCACCTGCCCCGAGCGAGGGTTTCAGCGGCAGCCTGCTGCTGGGCGCCCCCACCACCAGCACGGTGGTGCTGAACCTGCTGTCGGCCAGCCAGAGCGGCTGGGTGCGTGTGGCCTATGCGGCCGAGGGCGGCAGCGAGCCCGAGCGCATCAGCCCGGCCCAGGCCCTGCTGGCCGGCCAGCCGCTGCGCCTGCTGCTGGGGGACTTGCGCGCCAACCAGCGCTACCGCTACCGCCTGCTCTACCAGGCCCAGGCCGGGGGCAGCGAAGTGGCCGGCAGCAGCGCCAGCTTCCAGACCGCGCGGCCGCCAGGCAGCCGCTTCAGCTTCACGCTGCAGGCCGACTCCCATCTGGACGAGAACTCTGACCTCGAGCTCTACCGCCGCACCCTGGCCAATGTGGCGGCCGACGCCCCGGACTTCCACATCGACCTGGGCGATACCTTCATGACCGAGAAGCACAGCGACCCGCTGGAGGCCCTGGTGCAGATGGCCCCCGACCCCGCCACGGTGAACCGCCGCTACGCCTACGAGCGCGGCAATTTCGGGGCGATCTCGGCCTCGGTGCCGCTGTTCCTGGCCAATGGCAACCACGAGGGCGAACTGGGCTGGCTGAACGACGGCAGCGCCAGCAATCTGGCCGTCTGGGCCACCCAGGCGCGCCAGCGCTATTTCGCCAACCCCAGCCCCGGCATCTTCTACCGCGGCGACACCCTGCCCGACCCCTTCGTGGGCGAGCGCGCCGCCTGGTACAGCTGGCAATGGGGCGACGCCCTCTTCATCGTGCTGGATCCGTTCTGGAACAGCGCCCAGCAGGCCAGCAAGGACGGCTGGAACCTGAGCCTGGGCGAGCGCCAGTACCGCTGGCTGGCCGACACCCTGGCCGGCAGCAGCGCGCGCTACAAGCTGGTCTTCCTGCACAACCTGGTGGGCGGCCTGGACGGCCAGATGCGCGGCGGGGTGGAGGCCGCGCCCTTCTTCGAATGGGGCGGCAAGAACGCCGACGGCAGCGAGGGCTTTGCCGCCCGCCGCCCGGGTTGGGGTCTGCCCATTCATGCCCTGCTCAAGCAGCATGGGGTCACGGCCGTGTTCCATGGGCACGACCATCTGTATGCGCAACAGGAGCTGGACGGCATCGTCTACCAGGCCGTGCCGCAGCCCAGCGCGCGCAACACCAGCAGCGGCGCCAGCCTGGCGCGGGACTATCACTACAGTAGCGGCAGCATCCAAAGCAGCTCGGGGCATCTGCGCATCAGCGTGGGCCCGGACGGGTTGCGCTGCGACTATGTGCGCGCCTGGCTGCCCGCCCAGGAAACCGCCACGCGGCGCAATGCGCAGGTGGATGCGAGCTGGAGCCGACCGTGATGCCGAACCGCCGTGCGATGGCCCTGTGGGGGCTGGTGCTGGGCAGCAGCCTGGCCTGGGCCGCTTGGGCACAGGGGCGCCCTGTGGAGGGCGCCGAGGAGCCGCGTGGCCGCCCGCGCGAGGGCCCGGCCCATCAGATGGTGAGCCTGGGCGCCGCGCCGGCCCTGGACCTGGTGCTCGGCCGCCCGGGGCCGGACCGGGTGCTGCTCAGCCTGTTCGCCCGCGAAGCCCTCAGCGGCCTGCAACTGTGGCGCGCCGAGGGCGAGGCCCCGCTGCGAGCGGAAGGAGTGGCTCTGGCGCTGGCCGCCGGCGAAGTGAAGCCACTGACGCTGAGCGGGCTGAAGCCCAATCAGCGCTACCGCGTGGAGCTGCGCCGCGGCGGGCAGACCCTGGCCACGGCCCAGTGGCACACCGCGCGGCCGGCCGGGCAGGCCTTTGCGTTCACGATCAGCGCCGACTCGCACCTGGACCAAAACACCGATGCCGCCCAGTACCAGCGCAGCCTGGCCGCCGTGCGGGCCCTGGGCCCCGACTTCCACATCGACCTGGGCGACACCTTCATGGTGGACAAGCACAGCGACCGCGCGGCGGCAGAGCAGCAATACCTGGCCCAGCGCCAGGCCTTCAGCCAGCTGGGCCTGCCGCTCTTTCTGGTGCTGGGCAACCACGATGGCGAGGACCGCAAGCTGCTCAAGCAAGGCGCCGACAGCCTGGGCCTGTGGGCGCACCAACGCCGCCAGCACTACTTCCCCAACCCGGAGCCCGATGGCTTCTACAGCGGCATCGCCCAGCCCGACCCCTTGACCGGCGCGCCGCTGCGCGACCACTACGCCTGGACCTGGGGCGATGCGCTCTTTGTGGTGCTCAACCCCTACTGGCATGCACCGCCGCAGGCCCCGGGCGGCGGGCGCGGCCGGCGGGCCGAAGAGCGCTGGCAGCTCAGCCTGGGCGAGGCGCAATACCGCTGGCTGCGCCAGACCCTGGAGGGCAGCCGCGCCCGGCACAAATTCGTCTTCGTGCACCAGCTGATCGGCGGGCGCGACCGCCAGGGCCGCGGCGGCGTGGAGGCCGCCGGCTTTGGCGAATGGGGCGGGCTGAATGCCGACGGCAGCCCCGGACTGGCCCAGCAACGCCCCGGTTGGCCCGAGGCCCTGCATCCGCTGTTTGTGCGCACCGGCGTGACGGCGGTGTTCAAAGGGCATGACCATCTGTACGCGCTGCAGCGCCGCGATGGCATCGTCTACCAGACCGTGCCCCAGCCCGGCCATGGCGAGGGCGGGCCGGACCCCGCCGACTACGGCTACACCGAAGGCCTGCTGCGCAACAGCGGCGGCCTGCTGCGCGTGAGCGTGCGGCCCGACGGCCTGGACCTGGACTATCTGGGCACCGGCAGCCCGGGGGCCCCGCGCCTGCTGCACCGTGAAACCCTAAGCACTCCGGAGCGCCGGCCATGAAACGAATGACAGCTCGAGGTCTAGCCCTCGCCCTGACCTTGTTGGGCGTGGCCCTGGCACCGCAGGCCCAGGACGAGGCGGCACCGCGTCGCAACGGGCAAGGCGGGGGCCAAGGTGGGGGCCAAGGCGGCAAGGGCGGACGAGGCGGGGCCTGGACCCTGCCCGCCGAGCTGGCGCCGCAGCAAGAGCTGTCGGTACTGCTGGGCCGCCCCACGGCGCGCAGCGTGACGCTGAACCTGCTGGCCGCCAGCGCGCGCGAGCTGCGCCTGCGCTGGGGCCGCGCCGACCGCCCCCGCGAGACCTGGACGACCGGCCCGAACCTGAGCCTGCGGGCCGGCGAGCCGCTGGAGTTCGAGCTCAGCGGCCTGAGCCCCGATGCACGCCACGGCTACGAGCTGCAACAACGCCGCACGGGCGACGCTGCCTGGCAGACGCTGGAGGCGCAGACCTTTCACACCCAGCGTGCACCGGGCCAAGCCTTCAGCTTTGCGCTGCAGGGCGACTCGCACCCCGAGCGCGGTCATCAGTTCGACCCCCGGCTCTACGCGCAGACCCTGCGCGCCGCCGCCCAAGCGCAGCCGGACTTCTACCTGACCCTGGGCGACGACTTCAGCGTGGACACCTTGAAGGAGTGGACGCGCGACAGCGTCAGCGGGCGCTATCTGCTGCAGCGGCCGTTTCTGTCGCTGATCGGGCGCACGGCGCCGCTCTTTCTGGTGAACGGCAACCACGAGCAGGCGGCGGGCGCGAACCTGGACGGCGGGCCGGACAACGTGGCCGTGTGGGCGCAGACCGCGCGCAACCGCCTCTACCCCCAGCCTGCACCGGATGGCTTCTACAGCGGCAATGCCGAGCCCGTGCCCCATATCGGCCTGCTGCGCAATTACTACGCCTGGACCTGGGGCGATGCGCTCTTCGTGGTGCTGGACCCGTATTGGCACAGCCGCGGCCCGGCGGACAACGCGCTGGGCAGCCGGGACAAGGGCGGCAAGGGCGGGCGTGATCTGTGGGACAACAGCCTGGGCGACGCCCAGTACCACTGGCTGCGCCAGACCCTGGAGGGCAGCCGCGCGCGCTACAAATTCGTGTTCGCCCACCATGTGCTGGGCACCGGACGCGGCGGGGTGGAGATGGCCACCCAGTTTGAATGGGGTGGGCGCAACCGCCAGGGCCGCGACGAGTTTGCGCAGCGCCGTCCGGGCTGGCCGCTGCCCATCCATGCGCTGATGGTCAAGACTGGGGTGACCATCTTCTTCCAGGGCCACGACCATGTGTTCGCGCGCCAGGAACTCGATGGCGTGGTCTACCAGACCGTGCCCGAACCCGCCGACCCCAACCAGGCCTTCTACTTCCGCGAGCACTACCGCAGCGGCGAGTTACTGCCCAACTCAGGCTGGCTGAACGTGCAGGTCGGGCCCGAGAAAGTGCGGGTGGCATACCGGCGCAGCTGGCTGCCCGACCAGCCGGCGCCGGAGCCGCGCGAGTTCAGCTACGAGGTTTCGGCCCGGCCTGGTCCTTGATCCAACGCCCGATCTCCCGCTCCAGCACATCCAGCGGCACGCAGCCCAGGCGCAGCACCTGGGTGTGGAAGGCCGGTAGGCTGAATCGTGCGCCCAAAGCTTTCTCGGCCCGTTCGCGCAGCGCCTGGATCTTCAAGGCGCCCACCATATAGCCGAGGGCCTGGCCGGGGTCGGCCATGTAGCGCTCGGTGGCGCGGCGGGCGTCGTCTTCCTTGGCGCCCTCGGTGCGGCGGATGTAGTCAATGGTCTGCTCGCGGCTCCAGCCTAGGTGGTGCAGGCCGGTGTCCACCACCAGGCGGATGGCGCGGTGCAGGGCCATCTTCAGATGACCCAGTTCGGCCACGGGGTCGTCCTGATAGAGGCCCAGCGCATAGCCCAGGGTCTCGGTGTAGAGCGCCCAGCCTTCGCCATAGGCGGTGAACCACAGGTGCTTGCGGAACTGCGGCAGGTCCAGCTCCTGCTGGCTGGCCATCTGGAAGTGGTGGCCGGGCTGGGCCTCGTGCAGCAACAGCGAGACCATCCACTGGCGCTCGTACTCGCGCGGGTCCTGGATCACCGCGTAGTAGATACCGGGCCGCGAACCGTCCATGGCGGGCGGCTCGTAATGGTCCGAGGCCGTGGCGCGGCTGATCTCGGGCTCTGCCTGGATGGCCAGCGCGGCCTTGGGGAAACGCTCGAACAGCGCGGGCAGGCCGGCGGCGATGCGGGCGTTCAGCGCGCGGTAGGCGTCCAGGATCTCGGCTTCGCTGCGGAAGGGCTGCAGGTCATCGCGCCACTGGCGGTCAGCCAGGAAGGCGGTGACATCGCCCGCGTAGCCCACTCGCTGGCGCAGGGCATCCACGCGCTGGTGCAGACGCGCCACTTCCTGCAGGCCCAGGCGGTGCACCTGATCGGGGGTGAGCGCCGTGGTGGTGTGCTGGCGCACCCGTTCGGCATACCAGGCCTTGCCGCCGGGCAGGGCTCCGAGGCCCGCGGTCTGGCGGGTGTGGGGCAGGTGCTCGGTGTCCAGGAATTGCACCAGGCGGCGCAGCGCGGGCTGGATCTCTTCGCCCAGTGCGTGGCGGTATTCGGAGGTCAGTGCCTGCTGGTCTTCGACGCCGATGCCTGCGGGCCAGCGCCGCAGTGGCGCGCTGTAGGGGTGCTGATCAAAGTCCGTCTGCGCCAGCTCGCGCAGGTTCTTGAGGCCGCGCTCCAGCAAGGCACGGTTGACGACGATGCCGCGGCGCTGGCCCTCGCGCAGGTTGGCGATGGCCTGGTCCACCCAAGCCGGCAGATGGCGCAGCCGGGCCAGGTAGCCGCGGTAATGCGCAGCAGTGCCGAAGGGTTGCAAGGACTGGCCGCTGGCCCACTCGGCCAGTTGCACGGGCAGACCGCCGTACTGGTTGATGGGCAGCAGGTGCTCGGGGAAGGCGAGCAGGGCCAACCGGTCGCGCGCTTCTTGGCGCAGCAACTGATGGGTGATGCGCTCCTCGGGCTGGAGCGCGCGCGGGTCTATGCGCTGCAGTTCACGCAGCAGGCCTTGCTGCAGCGCCGTGTCACGCGCACGGTGCTCGGGGCGCAGGCTCAGGCCCAGGCGCCCTTCAAAGCGTGCCTCACCCAGCAGCTGGCTGCCAGTCTGCGGGTTGAGTTCCAGGCCCTGCTGAAAGTAGCGCTCGGCCAGTTCGGCCAGCACCGCTCTGGCCGAACAGGGCGCCGAACAAGCCAAGCCTTGGTTAGAGGTAGCAGCCCCGGCTGGGAGTCCCGCAACAGGGCCGAGGGCCAGTGTCAGTAGCAGAGGAAGGAGGCGCATGCAGGAGCGTTCAGAACCATACGGGCCCGCATACTAGTTGCGGCCGACGGAAGAATCCGGACCTCTTCCTGCCAACCTCGGATCCGCAGATCAGGGCTGCTTAGGAGCCGGCGCCACAGGCTTAACCGGACCGACCGTGACGTCTCCGCCTACCGTGCGCATGGCCGATCGCTCAACCAACCGGCCCATGGCCTTGGCCAACAAGTCAGAACTCAAATCTGCCTGACTGCCCCGGTGCTGATCATCGGGGTTGGCGTACTTCAGGTTATCCAGCCTAACCACACGCTTCAAGACCATCAGCGACTTGGCATCCAAGGTCAGGGTCTGAAAAAAGAAATAGGGCGCGGTGTAGCGGAACGCCGTCACACGCTCGCCGGTGGCGGGGTTGATGGCGGCCGGATCGTCACTGGAGTCGCTCGGTAGAGGGTCCAGGCTTAGACCGTTGACATCGAGCTGTGACTTCTCAAGTGGCTGGACATACACCCCCATGCCCATCAATTGACCTCCCAATCCCTTGGCATCGCTGAACTGGAATTTGGGCAGGACGACGATGATCTGATCCCACTCCTGGCGCTGCGGCAAGGCCCGCAAATGTGCCAATACGGCGGCCTCCATCATGGCCTCGCGGCGGCTCCCGCGCACCGAGTCCAGTTGACTCAACAAGGCCTCATCGGGCTGCCACTCCAGCTGAACGCGTTGCGCGGCCGGAAATGCCACCTCGGCAGCCTTGTCCAGGCCCGCCAACACCAGGCGACTCAGCTCGGGTCCCTTGAGCTTGACCTCCTTGCGCACATAGGGGCTCTGGTTGGAGCCGACCGCCTCGCGCTTCCGAACCAGCTGGAAGCGGTCGCCGGCATATCCCAATAGGGCCACGGTCTTGGGGTCCTCGATGGACGTCGCGTGGGCACGGCCGGAAGGCAGGTAGGTGGGCAGCAGCATGGCAAACGCCAGTGCAAAGGCAATGTTCTTCACTTCTTCCCTTAAAAAAACAAGCGGCGGCACTCTATGTCCAGTTGGTCACTGGACCCGAAAGTCATTCGGCCTTGGGATTTGATGTCATCGCCTTTGGCCAAGGCCATGCGGCTTCATGCCGTCAAACGGGGTGAACGCTGGAGCGCGTAATTGCCAAGCCCCTCCCCCGCCACCTTGTACTTGCTGACCAAGGCCGCCAGCTTGGCCGCCTGATCCTTCAGACTCTCGGCCGCCGCGGCGCCTTGCTCCACCAGGGCGGCGTTGGACTGGGACATCTGATCCAGATCGGTCATCGAGGCCGCCACATCGCCCAGGTGCTGGCTCTGCTCGGCGCTGGAAGCGGAGATCTCGCCGATCACATCGCTGACGCGGCCGACGCTGGCCACGATGTCCTGCATGGTGGCGCCGGCGTCCTGCACCTGGCGACTGCCGTGCTCCACGCGCTCCACGCTGGCGCTGATGAGGGTCTTGATCTCTTTGGCGGCGTCGGCCGAGCGGCCGGCCAGCGATCGCACCTCGCTGGCCACCACGGCAAAGCCGCGCCCTTGCTCACCGGCACGCGCGGCTTCCACGGCGGCGTTGAGCGCCAGGATGTTGGTCTGGAAGGCGATGCCGTCGATGACGCCAATGATGTCGGCGATCTTGCGCGAGCTGGCGCTGATCTCGTCCATCGTGGCCACCACCTGGCCCACCACGGCGCCGCCGCGCTGGGCCACGCCGGCTGCCCCTTGCGCCAGTTCGTTGGCGGTGGCTGCACTCTGCGCCGTCTGGCGCACGGCGCTGCCCAATTCGTTGATGGCATGGCTGGTCTGCTGCACATGGGCGGCGGCCTGCTCGGTGCGCTGACTCAGGTCCATATTGCCGTTGGCGATCTCGCTCGACGCGGTGCGCACGCTGTCAGCGCCCTCGCGCGCCTGCGTCACCATCTCGGCCAGCTCTTGGCGCATCTCCTCAATGGCGTGCTGCAGCTTGCCCAGCTCATCGCCGCGGTCTACCCGCACCTCGCGGCTCAGATCGCCCTCGGCAATGTGCTCGGCCAGATTGATGAGCGTCTTGACCGGGCGAATGATCTTGCGAACCAAATAAAGCGTGGACAGGCTCAGGAAGATGGCGATCAGCGGCACCAGGGCCACCACCGCCCACACCGTCTTCATGCGCGCAGCACTGATTTGATCCTGCAGCGCCCGGGCCTCGGCCTTTTGCGCCGTCACAAAATCTTCCAGTGCTTTCTGCAGGGCCTCGGCTTGCGCGCCGGCCTGGGCCGGCCAGGCGGCGGCGTCCGCCCCTTTGCGCGCCGCCTCGGCGGCGGCCAGATAGGCCTGCTGCGGGCCTTGGATGGCCTGCCCCGCTTCACCCAGGCGCTGAGCCACTTCGGTCAAGCGCTGCGCGGTCTGATCCAGACGCGCGGCCTGAGCACTGCCGCCCTGCAACACCAACTGACTCAGGTCGGCATGGCGCGTGGCCAGCTCATGCCAGGTCATGGCCCCTTCCAGGCGGTCGATCTGCGCCGCCTGCTGCACCTTGGATTCATCGATCAGCCGCACCGTGCGGCTCACCGTGGCCAGGGCCATCACAAACAGCACGGCCACGATGACTGCCACCGGCAGCCACATGCGATTGACCAAAGACAGTTCTGCGCGCGTCGTCATGGGGTCTTTCCTCCCGGATCGTGCGCGCGAATATACGGGGGCCCAGGACTGATAGGCTCGCGCCCGGCCGCATTCTTCACGCCTCTATGAGTTTTCTTGCCATCGACATCGGCAACACCCGCCTCAAGTGGGCGCTGTTCGAACACGCCCTGCCCGGGGCCACGCTGCTGCGGCATGGCGCCGTCTTCCTCGAACACATCGACAACCTGGCCGAACGCGAATGGGCGGGCCTGCCGCCACCCTCGCAGCTGCTGGGCACCAATGTGGCCGGCGACGCGGTACGGCGGCGCGTGGAAGAGCAATTGGAGTGCTGGGATCTGACGCCACGCTGGGTCGTGCCCTCGCTGCAGGCGGCCGGCGTGCGCAATGGCTATGACCACCCCACCCGCCTGGGTGCCGACCGCTGGGTGGCCCTGGCCGGTGCGCGCAGCCATGTGCTGCGCCGGGGGCTGCAGCGGCCGGCCCTGGTGGTGATGGTGGGCACTGCGGTGACGGTGGATGCCCTGGACAGCGATGGCAACTTCCTGGGTGGCTTGATCCTGCCCGGCCACGGCATCATGCTGCGCGCGCTGGAGGCCGGCACGGCCGGTCTGCGCGTGCCCACCGGCGAAGTGCGCGAGTTCCCCACCAACACCTCGGACGCGCTGACCAGCGGCGGCAACTTCGCCATCACCGGCGCCATCGAGCGCATGCACCGTCACCTGCTGCAACGCACCGGGTTGGCCCCGCTGACCTTCATGACCGGCGGCGCCGGCTGGAAAGTGGCACCGGCGCTGGACATCGAGCACGAGCTGATCGACAGCTTGATCTTTGACGGTCTGCTGGCCCTGCAGGCCGAGGCCGGTGCCGGCGCGAGCGCCACGGCGACCACTCGCGCCCTGCTCTGACCGTTCAGCGCGGCGGGTGGCGATTCGTCGCCCCAGGGTGGGCGGCGCAGGCTTGGACTTGCACAGTGCCGCCATCGCAACCGAGATCGCACCATGAACACTGAGCTGAACCCTGACGAACTGCAAGCCCTGGCCAAGAAGCGCGTCGAGATGAAGCTGGGCTTCCTGACCCACCTGACCGTCTTCCTGGCCGTGAATGGCGGCCTGGCGCTGCTGAGTGTGCTGCGAGGCGGCGACTTCCACGCCCCCTTCCCGCTTTGGGGCTGGGGCCTGGGACTGGCCATTCATGGGCTGGTGACCCTGCTCAGCCTTCAAGGCCAGGGCCTGCGTCAGCGCATGATGGCCGATGAACTGCGGGCGCTGCGCGAGCGTCAGGCCTAAGAACCTATCCGCAAATAACCGGGGTCGGCATGGCGGGCACTTCGGGCGCATGGCTGCGTTGCAAATCCTCGCAATGCCGCCGGTAGGTTCAAAGTCCAGAATGCGCGCCCCTTTTGGCACGCGCATGCTGAGATGAATCCGCAAAATACACAGGGCCTGATCGATCACCTGATCCGTGCCTTGCCGGCACCCCGCACTTCAGGCCCCCAAGTGCTGGCCCTGTGCGGCTGGGCCGACACCGGCAAGACCACCTTGGCCGCCGGCTTGATCGAGGCGCTGCGCCAGCGCGGCTGGCACGCAGACGGCTTTTCCACCGATTCCTTTTTGCTGCCGCGCCCACAGCGCCAAGCCCTGGGGCTCAGCGGCTACGACCCGCGCAGTCTGGACGAAGCGGGGCTGGCGCAAACGGTGGCGCAGCTGCGCCAAGGCTTGGGCGTGGACGTACGCCCCTACTGCAATCGCCTCGGCCGGCAGCTCGATGAAGCGCGCCGCATCGAGCCGGCAGAGCTGATCGTCATCGAAGGCATCCATGCGCTCGCGGCCGCGCTGCGCCCGCACCTCACGCTCAGTCTCTTCCTCGATGGTGACGATGCGGAGCTGGCCCAACTGCGCGCCCAGGCCAACCAAGGCAAGCGCGGGATGGACGCCGCCGAGGCCGTCCGCCGCATCCCCGCCGAATTGGCCGACTACGGCCTGCATGTGCGGCCGCTGCAGCGCCATGCCGATCTTGTCGCCCAGGTCGACCGCGACTATGGCTATCGCCTACTGACAGTGGCAACAGGCTTGACTTGAAGCGCACTTGAACTTGCATCGTCGCGGTCCCTTTTGCCATCTGGACCGCTGAATGACCGCCCTGCCCCGCTTCCAAGCCATCGACCACCTGCACGTGCATGTGCAGAACCGCGCCGCCGCCACCGCCTGGTATGCCCAGGCCCTGGGCCTGCAGATCGTGCAAGAGCTGGCCCACTGGGCCGAAGCGCCCGGCGGCCCGCTGACACTCAGCGACCCGGCCGGTGTGCTGCATCTGGCCCTGTTTGAACGCCCCGGCGCGGGCCGACTGTCCACGGTGGCGCTGCGGGTGGACGCCGCGGGCTTCAGCGCCTGGCGGCGCCACTTGGGCGCCTTGCTGGGCCGCATGCCCAAGCTCTCCGACCACGGGGAGTCGCTGTCCTTTTACTTCAACGACCCGGACGGCAACTCCTTCGAGATCACCTGTTTTGAGCCGGCCGCACGCGCTGAGTTGGACTGAGCATCACAGCTGGAACAGCACTTCAACCTGAACCTCGCGTTGTCCCGAGCCGGGCTCGAAACGCCATTGCTGCGCAGCCCGCTCGGCCACCTGGGCAATGCGGCGCGGCACACCGCCCTCGGCGCGCGCCAACTCCACCTTGCCGCTGGGCTGGATCAGCAGCGTCAGCACCACGCGCGGCGCACGGCCGCCCAGGCTGGCCTGCAAGGCGGGTGAGAGCTCGGGCTGCACGAACTCAATCAAGCGCGGCTCGGCGGCCTCCGCCTCGATGGCCAAAGCCTGCGGGGCCGTGGCCAAGCCACCGCTCAGCTCCGCTGCCGCGGCTGGCGCCTCAAGGCCCTCGGCCTCGTCGGCCGCCAAGCGGAGCTGTTGCGACACGCCCGCCTTCAATGTCTTGCGCTGCACCGGCGCCTCAGCCGGCGCGCTGGCCGTGCGCGGCTCGGCGACTCGCGTGGGCTCGACACGCTTCGCGGCCTGCTGCTTGATGAAGCTGAATACCTTGCTGGCATCGCGGCGCACCCGCTCAGCGTCGCTCAGGGGGGACGGTGCCTCCGACTGAGCGTGGGCGGTCGATAGGCCTAGAAAGGTGAGGAGCGCAGCGCAGCGCAGGACGGTCCACATGACTCGAACAGGTCTTGAAAAGGGCGGCAGCCTAGCGGCCGCGTGTTGAAGCGCGATGACAGGGAATCAGAAACCCACGGGCAGACGCCAGCGAATCCGGCGCGACAGGCCGACCTCCACTTCGAGCAACTCGATGCGCGCCTGCCCCTCCCCCTCGGGCAGGCGCAACTGCGGCTGGGCCGGATGGATGGGCAGGCGCTCCAGCGTGGCCGAACCCGCGCGGCGCAGCACCAATTCGAGCTTGTCGATCAACACGCGGTGCGCGGGCGGAAAGTCCACCCGCAGCAGCCGCGCCTCGCCGTCCGGCTGAACCTGGGCCACGAAGTCGCGCGGCTCGGCCCGCACGCGCAGCCAGCCGGGTTGCGCCGGCAAGGCCACGTTGCGACGCAGCTGCACGATTCGGCCGTCAGCGAGGGTGAAAGCGGCCTCGGCCAGCGCAGTCGAGGAGCTGGCGCCGGCCGCCGCTGGCAGGGCGTGGAAACGCGGCTGCAAGGGGTCGCGTGGGGCTTGCCAGTCGCCACCGGCCCAGCGAAAGCGCAGCGAGCCGCTCTGCAGCTTGCAGGCCGCGCCGTGCAGGCGCAGGCTGACGGTGCGGTTCAGCGCATAGGAACTCAGCTCGGTGAGCAAGGCACAGCCGGCCTGGGCGCCGCCGGCCTCGGCGTCCGGCGCGGCCAGCAGGCGGGCTTCGAGGTCGCGGTCCTGCTCCAGCAACGCGCGCAGGGCCTCGCGATGCGGCCCGCTGGGATCCAACGGACGCAGACGCAGATGGATGTGGTGGTGGTGCGAGGTGGCCCAGCCCTCGTAGGGACTGGAGGCGAACAGGCGGTCCAGCTCGGCCACCGCCGCGGCGCTGCTGCCGTGTTGCCGGCGCAAGCCCCAAGCTCGCGCCTGGGCCAGCACCGCCGCGCGCACCTGGGCGTCG
Organism: Inhella inkyongensis; assembly: GCF_005952805.1. GTDB lineage: Bacteria > Pseudomonadota > Gammaproteobacteria > Burkholderiales > Burkholderiaceae_C > Inhella > Inhella inkyongensis. The sequence goes on along the minus strand of NZ_CP040709.1, from coordinate 883,724 downwards.
ATGCCGATGGCCTCGATCAGCTGCGAACCAAAGCGCTCGCGATGCACGCGCAGCAACTCCAGCAGGAAGAGGGTCTGGCGCGGCGTATCCAGGCGGTCGGCCGGGCCGGTGCACTGATGGGCGTCCTCCCACCCGCCATCGGCCTTGGGGCGATGGTGCTCGGTGCAGGCGGCGTAATCGGGGCGCTCCAGCTTGCCCTGCTCGCTGGTCATGTAATAGCCCAGGTCGAGGTTGTATCCACCGTCGTGCGAGCCCCCCGGGTGCCGGCCGCGCGCACCCTGGTCGGTGATCTGCAGCGGCGTGTCGGCGTTCTCCGAGGCCAAATCAAACACCGGATAGGGCAAGGGCGCCAAGCCGAGCTGCTGCACGGTGCGATGGCTGGCCCATCGCGTCAGCGCCAGCGCGTGACGGTTGACCCAGCGATAGGCCGGATCACCATCGGCGCCACCCGCCATGTCTTCGGCCAGCACACGGTAGCCGCCCTGGGCCGAGACGGGGGCGTGCCAGTGCACCAGCTCGGCGGCCAGGCCCTGCTCGTAGCGGTTGCGGCCATCGTTGGCGGCGGCGGGCAGGCAAAACAAGACGAGCGAAAGACAGGGCAGCAAGCGCACGGCGGTTCCCAAGGCATCGAGAAGGGGCGGCACTGTAGCCTTCAGCGATGATCCGGCCCATGACCAAGGGGAGTCGCCATGAACGTCGCCAGCCGCCTGTGTGCCGCCCTGCTGTTTGCCACCGCCCTGCCACTGGGTGCGGCCGAGAACACCGAGCCCCTGGAGCTGCGAGTCTGCACCGGCGACGACGAGTCCTACCCCTGGCACTTCAATGACCGCCCCGGCCTGGCCGTGCTGCTGATGCGGCGCGTCGAATTGCGCGTCAACGGACTGTTTCGAATTGAACCCAAGCCCTGGAAGCGCTGCCTGCTCGAGCTGGTCAGCGGCCAGGTCGATGCGGCCTATAAGGCCAGCTACAGCGCCGAGCGTGCGGCCGATGGCGTGACCTACCCCATGTTGGGCGCCCAGCCAGACCTGGACAAGCGCCTGCTCACCGAGAGCTACAGCCTGTTTCGCCGCAAAGGCAGTGCCGTGCAGTGGGATGGCCGCGCCCTGAAGGTGAACGGGCCCGTGGGGGCGCAGACCGGCTTCTCGGTGGCCGCCCAGTTGCGCCAGCTTGGCGCCACGGTGGATGAGGGCAACCGCAAGACCGACGGCAATCTGCAAAAGCTACTGAACGGCTGGGTGGTGGCAGTGGCCTTGCAGACCCAGGAAGGCGACGCCCAATTGCAGCAAAACCCCGAGTTCGCGGCGGCGATCGAGCGGGTGCAGCCCCCCTTGGTGGAGAAGCCCTACTTCCTGGTCTTCTCCAAGGCCTATTACGCCAGGCGGCCGGATCAGGCCCAGCTGATCTGGTCCACGATTGCCCAGGTTCGAGAGTCCGCCGACTACCGCCGCCTGGTTGAACAGTTCAAGTAAGAGGATTCGTTTCGATGGTGGGCAAGGAAGGCGAAGAGATCCTGGACTGCCTGGCGCGCGTGGAGGCCGAGCGCGCGCTGCGCGAGGCCGACGCTGCACTGAAGCAGCGGGTGCTGGCCCTGAAGCAATTCCAGCAGCAGCGCTTTCGGCTGGGCTACGCCGATCTGCTGGCGCACCCGCGCTATGCCGGCGCCGCCTGTTTCTTTCTGGATGAGCTGTACGGACCCACCGACTTCAGCCGCCGCGACGCCCAGTTCAAACGCATCGTGCGGCCGCTGGTGCGCCTGTTCCCGGCCGAGGTGGTGGGCACCGTGCTGCAGCTGGCGCGCCTGCATGCGCTCTCGGAAGCCCTGGACACCCAGATGGCGCGCCACTTTGACGCCAGCACCGCAGCCCACTATGTGCAGGCCTGGCAGGCCTGCGGCCAGCCCGAGGCGCGCGCCCGCCAGATCGATCTGACCCTGGGCGTGGGCCAGGCCCTGGACCTCTACACCCGCAAACCCCTGCTGCGCCACGCCCTGCGCATGATGCGCGGCCCGGCCAGCGCCGCCGGCCTGGCCGATCTGCAGCGCTTTTTGGAATGCGGCTTCGACACCTTTCGCGGCATGCAAGGGGCCTCTGAGTTCCTGGGGACGGTGCAGCAGCGCGAACAGGACTGGGCCGCGCGCCTCTTTGCCGGCGACCCCGAGGCGCATTTGTCGCAATTGATGACGACCTAAATCGGTCTTTGCGACAGCACGATCCAGCGCAGCACGCGCCGATTGACGGGAGAGCGCCGCGCAGTAATTGCTTACCCATGCCGCGACCCGCCCCTTCTAGAGTGGGGCGATGAACAAGCCTGCACTGCCCCTGTCGATCGGTCTCTTGCTTCTGAGCGCCTGCGGGGGCGGTGGCGATGCCGCCGCACCTCCTCCCCCGGCGCCGGCCCCCGCTCCGGCGCCGGCCCCCGCTCCGGCTCCAGCCCCTGACCCAGCCCAACTCAGCACCCTGCGCAGTGATCTGCAATCCCCCTGGGCCCTGGCCCGCTTACCCGATGGGCGCTGGCTGCTGACCGAACGGGGCGGACGGCTGTGGCTCCTCAGTGCCGACGCGCGCACCCGCAGCGAACTCAGCGGTCTGCCCGCCGTGCAATCCGCTGGCCAGGGCGGCCTGCTGGATGTGGCGGTGGACCCCGACTTCAACGCCGGCCAGCCCTATGTGTACTGGAGCTATAGCGAGGCCCAGGGCAGCCTGAGTGGCACGGCGGTGGCCCGGGCCCGGCTGGAGAACGACCGCCTGGGCGCCGCCACCGTGCTGTTCCGCCAGGCGCCCAAGATCACAGGCAGCGGCCACTTTGGCTCGCGTCTGGTGTTTGGCCGCGACAAGACCCTCTTCATCACCCTGGGCGAGCGCCAACAGGGCAGCCCGGCGCAGGATGTGGCCAGCCATCTGGGCAAGGTCGTGCGCATCCAGCGCGACGGCAGCCTGCCCACAGGCAACCCCGTGTTTGCCGGCGGCGCCCCAGGCTTGTGGAGCATCGGCCACCGCAATCCGCAGGGTGCGGCCCTGCGCCCGGGGACGGGCGAGCTCTGGGTCAGCGAGCACGGCCCGCAGGGTGGCGATGAAGTCAACATCGCGCGCGCCGGACGCAACTACGGCTGGCCGCTCAAAAGCTATGGCTGCAACTACGGCGATCCGGTGGGTGAGGCCTGCCGCATCGGCGGCGGCGTGCATGCGCCGCTCTACGAGGAACCGCTGAGCTACTGGGTACCGACCTCGATCGCGCCCAGCAATCTGGTGTTTTACGAGGGCGCCATGTTCCCCGAGTGGCGCGGCCACCTGCTGATGGGTGCCCTGGCCGGCCAGGCGCTGTGGCGGCTGGAGTTGAACGGCAACCAGGTGACGGCGCGCAGCACGGTGTTCACGGGGGAGCGGGTGCGCGATGTGGACATCGCGGCCGATGGGGCGGTGTGGGTGCTGACGGACAGCGGGAAGCTGTTGCGCTGGGGGCGCTAAGAGCACTAGGGCCTGTTCACACGAAGCGAGGCCACGTCGCGGCTGTCACACTCTCTTCACAGCCAAGCCCCAAGATCCGCCCTTTTTTTGTCGACCCATCACCCCATGGCCAAAGACTTCAGCACGATGGAGGCCAGCAATGGCTCGGACAACACCGACATTCATTCGGTGAGCCCCACCGCGCGCCGGCAGCTGCTGCGCGGCGGCCTGGCCAGCGCGGTGGCGGGTCTGCTCAGTCCCTTGGCGGTGCAAGGTGGCGCCCTCACGGCGCTGCTGAGCGGCTGCGCGAGCACCGGCGTTCGTGCCCCCTTGCTGGGCTTCAAAAGTGTTGCCTTGGGCGAAGTCGATGCGGTGCGCGTGCCCGAGGGCTATCTGACCCAGGTCATCGCCCCCTGGGGTGACCCCATCGGCGTGGCTGGCGCGCAACCGGCCTTCAAGCCCGACGCCAGCAACAGCGCCGCCGACCAAGCCGTGCAGATGGGCATGCACCACGATGGCATGGCCTACTTCCCGCTCGATGGCTCACGCCGTGGCCTGCTGTGCATGAACCACGAGTACGCCGACCATGGCCTGCTGTTCAGCGATGGCGGCAAGGACTGGACGCCAGAGAAGGTGGCCAAGAGCCAAGCCGCGCATGGCTTCTCCGTGATCGAAATCGAGCAAAACGCAGAGAGTCAGTGGGCCGTGGTGCGTCCCTCGCGCTTCGCCCGCCGCGTCACGGCCAACACACCCTGCCAGGTGAACGGCCCGGCGGCCGGACACCCATTGATGCGCACCGCCCACGACCCCAGCGGACGCCGCGTGCTGGGCACCCTGAGCAACTGCGCCGCCAGCCGCACGCCCTGGGGCAGCTTTCTGTCCGGTGAAGAGAACTTCATCGGCTACTTCCGCGGCCCCAACCGGCCGAATGCCCATGAGCAGCGCTGGGGCCTGCGCGCCGGCGAGCAATGGGGCTACCGCTGGGTTGAGCACGACGAACGCTTCGACGCCGCCGCCCACCCCAACGAGCCGCATCGCTTTGGCTGGATCGTCGAGCTCGACCCCAGCGACCCGCAGGCCGCCCCCGTCAAGCGCACGGCCATGGGACGTGCCGCGCACGAAGGTGCCACCGTGGCGCTTTGCAAGGATGGTCGCGCCGTGGTGTATTCGGGCGAGGACGCCCGCTTCGAGTACATCTACAAATTCGTCAGCCGCGACGCCATGCAGCCCGGCGGCCCCAAGGCCAATGCCGAGTTGCTGGACCACGGCACCCTCTACGTGGCACGCTTTGACGCCGACGGCCGCGGCCGCTGGCTGCCGCTGGTGCATGGCCAAGGCCCGCTGACCGCGGCCAACGGCTTTGCCGACCAGGGTGAGGTTCTGATCAAGACCCGCCAGGCCAGTGATCTGCTGGGCGCCACCAAGATGGACCGACCCGAGTGGATTGCCGTTGACCCGCAGGGCCACGTCTATTGCACGCTGACCAACAACAGCCAGCGCGGCGCCCCGGGGCGTCCGGGCGTGGATGCCGCCAACCCGCGCGCCAACAATGTGGGCGGCCACATCATCCGCTGGAAGGAAGAAGGTGACTTCCATGCAGAACGCTTCAGCTGGTCGCACTTCGTGCTGGCCGGCGACCCCCAGGCCGAGCGTACCGAGGCCCGCGGCCAGATGAAGGGCGATGCCTTTGCCTGTCCCGATGGTCTGTTTGCTGACGCACGCGGCGTGCTGTGGATCCAGACCGACATGAGCAGCGCCGACATGGGACCGGGCGTCGAGTTCCTGAAGAAGGACCCGAGCGCGGGCGCCCTGGGTCCCAAAGAACTGGTGAAGCTGGGCAACAACATGATGCTGGCCGCCGACCCCGGCACCGGCGAGGTGCGGCGCTTCCTGGTTGGCCCGGTGGGCGCCGAGATCACCGGCTGCGACATCACGCCCGACGGGCGCACGATGTTCGTCAACATCCAGCACCCTGGCGAGACCCCGGGCGACCTCAGCGATCCCGCCCACCCCATGGCCTTTTCCAGCTGGCCCAGCCCGGCCGGCGGCCGCCCGCGCTCGGCCACGGTGGTGATTCGCAAGCAGGACGGCGGACTGATCGGCACCTGATCCGGCGTTCAACCCAAGACCCACAATGCGCCCGGTTCGCGCCCCGGGCGCGCTGCGAGATTTGGGAGCTTCAATTCGTGACCTCGACCCGTTCCAACACCACCATCGCTTGGCTGGTCTGCGCCCTGGTGGCCGCTGCCCAGTTCGGCAATTACTACGTCTACGACTCGATCGGCCCGGTGGCCGATCTGCTGCAGCAGCAGCGCGGCTTCAGCGACACCCAGGTCGGCCTGCTCAACGCCATCTACAGCCTGCCCAATGTGGTGCTGATCCTGGTGGGCGGCATCCTGGTGGACCGCTTTGGTGCCGCGCGGATGACGGTGCTAACCGCCGGCGTCTGCCTGCTCGGTGCACTGCTCACCGCCTTCAGCCCCAGCTTTGAAGTCATGGCCGCAGGCCGGCTGCTGTTCGGCATCGGCGCCGAGACCTTTGGCATCGCCACCATGGCCGCCGTGGCGCAGTACTTCGCTGGCGCCCAGGTGGCCTTCGCCATGGGCCTGACCCTGGCCATCGGGCGCCTGGGCTCGTTCTCGGCCGACATGTCGCCGACCTGGTTCGCCTCGGCTTACCAGAATTGGCAGCCGCCATTGATGATTGCCGCAGCCAGTGCCGCCACCGCCTTTGCCGCCGCTCTGGTCTACGCCGGCATTGCGCGCCGCCATCCGGCGCCGGGCGCCCCGGCCCCGAGCGCCGAACGCTTTGAGTGGCGCGACCTGCTGCACTTCGGCCGCGCTTACTGGTATCTGCTGGCCCTGTGCGTCCTTTGGTATTCGGTCATCCTGGCCTTCCGCAGCACTTTCTCGATCAAGTATTTCCAGCACGTGCACGGCCTGGACCTGGCCGCCGCCGGCGCCATGAATGGCTATGTCTATCTGGCCGCCGTGTTCGCCACCCCGGCCTTCGGCTGGCTGTGCGACCGCCTGCGCCGCTACGCCCCCTTCCTGGCTTTTGGAGCGCTGCTGCTGCCGCTGGCTCTGGCGGTGTTGGCCCTGACACATTGGAGTCTGTGGATCTCCACGGTGCTGATCGGCATCAGCTACTCCTTGGTGCCGGCGGTGATGTGGCCGCTGACCAGCAAACTCGTCGGCCCAGAGCGCTTCGGCACCGCCATCGGCCTGATGTGGGTGGCGCAGAACGCCGGCATCAGCGGCGCCAATCTGGTGGCGGGCTGGCTCAACGACCGCGCAGCCGCCGGCCCCCAGAATCCGGCCGGCTATGAGCCCATGATGCTGTTCTTTGGCGTGGCCAGCGTGCTGGGCGCGGCCTGCGCTGCAGCACTCTGGCTCTCGGCCGGTGACAAAGAACACGAGCAGGCAAGACGCCCTCACTGATTCAGCCTTGGCCGGCCGGGCGCCACTCTGACAGGGGGCCAGTTGGCCGCCAAATTGAGGTTTTTTACCAACGAATCAGGTTGCGGCGCAGGAAGAACGCGATGACGTCGTTAGCATCCCGCCGCCCTCAAAAGGGAGGGTGAACCCTAATCAACAAGAAAGACGATTGATCATGAAAACGACTCTGAGCGCCATCGCTCTGGCCCTGCTGGGCTCTACCGCCATGGCCGCCGATAACGGCTGGTATGTGGGTGGCGACATCAGCCGCACCAAGTTCGAGGTGTCTGGTGACTCGGTGAGCAAGACCGGCGTGGGCTTCTTCGGCGGCTACCGCCTGAACGAGAACGTGGCCTTTGAAGGCACCTTCCGTCGCATGGGCACCTTTGATTGCGTGGCCGATGACTGCGGCGCCCACTCCATCAGCGCCAGCGTGATCGCCGGTGCCAAGGTGGCGGACAGCTTCACGCTGTTTGGCCGCGTGGGGTTCGCCCGCAACTCGCTGGATGTGCGCGAAGGCTCGACGACGTATTCGGAACACAAGAGCAAGGCCCTGATCGGCCTGGGCGGCGAGTTCCACATCAACAAGCACTTCGGCGTGCGCGGCGAGTTCGTCAACCTGGGCAAAAACAAGATTGACGGCTACACCTTCAAGATCACCCAGTTCAACCTGGGCATGACCTACAGCTTCTAAGTCAAACGGGCTCGCCCCTTTGAACCGAAGTAGCCCCGCCTCTGCGGGGCTTTTTCTTGGGCTGTTCACAATGCCCACCATGAGTCCCTGGCAAGACACCCAGCACGATCTGTGCTCTCTGGAGGCGCTGCGCGCCATCTATCCCGAACCGCGCCGTCCTCAAGCTGCGGCCACCTTGGACAAGGAGTGCGACCACGTCCACCCGCTTTACCGGCCCTTCATCGAGGCGGCCCCCTGGTGCGTGCTGGCCACGCACAACGGACTGACCGATGGACTGGACCTGTCTCCGCGTGGCGACCGCGGGGCCGCCAAGTTGGTCGAGGTGGTGGACGGCGGCCGCACCTTGCTGCTGCCGGATCGACGCGGCAACAACCGCATAGACAGCTTGCGCAATCTGGTGGCGGATCCGCGCATCGGCCTGCTGTTCTTGATTCCCGGTGTGGGTGAGGCCATCCGCGTGCAGGGTCGCGCCCGCATCAGCGCCCATCCCGATCTGTGTCAGCGCTTCGCAATGGGCGGCGACAAGCTGCCGCGCGCCGTGCTGGTGATCGCCGTCAGCAAGGTCTTCTTCCAATGCGCCCGCGCCGCCACGCGAAGTGGGCTGTGGGATGCGGCCACCCAGATTCCGCGCCAACAACTGCCCTCCACCGGCGCGGTGCTGGCCGCGCTCAGCCAGGGTTTTGACGGGGCCGATTACGACGCCGCGTTGGCGGAACGCCAGCGCCAGACGCTCTACTGATTCACCCTGGGTGTCTTTCCGCACGCGGGTGCCCCCCCGCCACAATGCGCGACCCCGTTTTGGCCCACTCTTGCCCTCGGCTTTGACTTCATGCGTCTGAACACCTTTTGCCTGGCCTTGTCCCTGTTGACGAGCGCCGGCGCCGCCCTGGCCCAGGGTTTGAGCTATCCCGCCACGCGCACGGTGGAGCACAGTGACAGCTACCACGGCCAGACCGTGGCCGACCCCTACCGCTGGCTGGAGGACGACAACGCCGCCGAGACCAAGGATTGGGTGAAGGCACAGAACGCGGTCACCGATCGCTTTCTGGCCGCCATGCCACAGCGCCTGCCCACGCGTGAGCTCTACACCAAGCTCTACAACTTCGAGAAGTTCGGCCTGCCCAAGAAGTCCGGCGGCGCCTACTTCTGGCGCCACAACAACGGCCTGCAGCCCCAGGCCGTGCTGTACACCGCCAGACGCCTGAAGGATCAGCCCCAGGTGGCGCTGGACCCCAACCAGCTCTCCAGCGACGGCACGGTGGCCCTGAATGATTTCGCGCCCTCGCCCAAAGGCCGGCTGATGGCCTATGGCGTGTCCAAGGCGGGTTCGGACTGGCAGAGCTGGCGCGTGCGCGATCTGCAAACAGGCCAAGACCTGCCCGACCAGATTGAGTGGGTGAAGTTCTCCAGCGCCGTCTGGACCCCGGACGGCAAGGGCTTCTTCTACTCGCGCTACGACGCGCCCAAGGAAGGCGAAAAGCTCACCGGCGCCAATGTGTTCCAGAAGCTCTACTACCACCGCTTGGGCACCCCGCAGGACGAAGACCAGCTGGTCCTGCACAACCCGCAGGAGAAGCAATGGGGCTTCCGCCCGGTGGTGAGTGACGACGGCCAAAGTGTGGCCATCGTGGTCTGGAAGGGCGGCAACAAGAACGGCCTGATGGTGCTGGATCTGGTCAAGGGCCGCTATGCAGGCGGCCAAGCCAAACCCATCACCTTGGACTTTGACGCCGAGTACAGCCCGGTCGAGCGCGTGGGGCAGAGCTGGATCGTGCGCACCAACAAGGACGCCCCGCGCGGCCGCCTGGTCGCCATCGACCCCAGCCGCCCGGCACCCGCGCATTGGAAGACCCTGGTGGCCGAGGGCCCTGACGCCCTGCGCGGCGCCTCGGCCGTGGGGGCCAAGCTGGTGCTCAGCTATTTGAAGGACGCCGCCAGCCAGGTGCGCGTGCACGCGCTGGACGGCCGCGCGCTGCAGGAATTCCCGCTGCCCGGGGTGGGCACGGCCAGCGGCTTTGACGGGGCCTTGAGCGACCGTGAAACCTTCTTCAGCTACACCAGCCTGAATCGCCCCACCGAGATCTATGCGCTGGACCTGCGCACACTCAAGCCCAGCCTGTTCAAGCGCCCGCAAACCGCCTTCGACGCCGACCAGTTCGAGGTCAAGCGCGAGTTCGTCACCAGCAAGGACGGCACCCGCGTGCCCATCTTCATCGCCCACAAGAAGGGCCTGAAGCTGGACGGCAGCAACCCCACGGTGCTCTATGGTTATGGCGGCTTCAATGTGCCGCAGATCCCCAGCTACAACGTCAGCGCCGCCACCTGGATGCAGATGGGCGGGGTGTGGGTGCTGGCCAGCATCCGCGGCGGCGGCGAATACGGCGCGGCCTGGCACGAAGCCGGCACGCAGCTCAAAAAGCAGAACGTCTTCGATGACTTCATCGCCAGCGCCGAGTGGCTGATCAAGACCGGCTACACCCGGCCCGACAAACTGGCCGTGAACGGGGGTTCAAACGGCGGCCTGCTGGTGGGCGCCGTCATCAACCAGCGGCCCGAACTCTTCGGCGCGGCCGTGCCGGCCGTGGGCGTGATGGACATGCTGCGTTTCCACAAGTTCACCATCGGCTGGGCCTGGGTGTCGGACTACGGCTCCAGCGACCATCCCGAGCAGTTCCAGGCCCTGCGCGCCTACTCGCCGCTGCACAACATCAAGAGCGGCGTGAACTACCCCGCCGTGATGATCACCACCGGCGACCACGATGACCGCGTGGTGCCGGCACACAGCTTCAAGTACGCCGCCGCGCTGCAGGCCGCGCAGACCGGTGAGGCCCCCAAGCTGATCCGCATCGACACCAATGCCGGCCACGGCGCCGGCAAGCCCACCGCCAAGATCATCGAAGAACGCGCCGACATGCTGGCCTTCTTTGCCCACCGTTTCGGCATGACCCTGAACTGAGGACGACCCATGAAAACCAAACCCTTTGCCCTGCTGCTCAGCGGCCTGGCCCTGGCTGCCGCCGCGCACTCCGCACCCACCGTCGAACGCTGGGATGTGCCCGTGCACAGCAAGAAGCTGGCCAATGGCCTGACCGTGCTGGTCAGCCCCGACCCCAGCTCGCCCACGGTGGGCTTGAGCGTCATCTACAAGGTCGGCATGCGCCTTGAGCCCAAGAACCGCACCGGCTTTGCACACCTGTTCGAGCACCTGATGTTCCAGGGCACGCCCAAGGCTCCCAAGGGCGTGTTTGACAAGGTCATCACCGGCGGTGGCGGCCACAACAACGGTTCCACCCGCCCGGACTTCACCAACTATGTCGAGACCGCCCCGGTCTCGGCCCTGGAAACCATGCTGTGGCTGGAAGCCGACCGCATGACCACCCTGGACTTCAACCCCGCCACGCTGAAGAACCAGCAGGACGTGGTGAAGGAAGAGATTCGCGTCAATGTGCAGAACCAGCCCTACGGCGGCTTCATGTGGATCGACATCGGCGGCCTGGCCTTCGACAAGTGGGAAAACAATCACGACGGCTACGGCAGCTTCGTCGACCTGGAGAACGCCAATCTGGAAGACGTGAAGGCCTTCCACCGCGACTACTACGGCCCCAACAACGCCGTGCTGTCGATTGCCGGCGATGTCACCCCCGAGCAGGGCTTCCGCCTGGCCGAGAAGTACTTCAGCAAGATCGCCGCCCGCCCCACGCCGGCGCCCAGCGACTTCCGCGAAGGCCTGAACACCGCCGAGCGCCGCCTGGTGCAGAGCGACAAACTGGCCCAGGTGCCCGCCGTCGCGGCCGCCTGGAAGCTGCCGGATCGCGGCTCCAAAGACCAGGCCCCCTTCGCCGTGCTGGGCGAACTGCTGGCCGGCGGCGACGCCTCGCGCTTCTACCTCGGCCTCGTGAAAGGCAAGGAGCTGGCGCTCAACATGAACTCGCTCTACGGCCTGACCGGCATCTGGGAATACGACGGCCCCAGCCTGTTCACCGTGTTCGCGCTCTACAAGCCGGGCACCACCGCCGATGCCCTGCTGGCCGGCATGGATGAGGAGATTGCCAAGGTCGTCAAGGACGGCGTGGACGACGCCACCCTGACCCGCGTGAAGACCCAGCTGCTGGCCAATTGGTACAACGGCCTGGAGAACTTCCTGGGCCGCGCCGACATGCTGGCTCGCCTGCAAACCCTGTGGGGCGACGCCAAGGTGGTCAACCAGATCCCGGGCTGGATTCAGGCCGTCAAGAGTGAGGACGTGCAACGCGTGGCCCGCACCTACCTGACGGTGGCCAATCGCTCGGTCATCGACCGCAAGCCCGCCGCGATGCTGGCCGCACCGGCGGCCGCCGCTTCTCAAGCCCAGCAATAAGCCAAGGGAAACCGCCATGAACACCCTGAACAAGACCCTGCTCGCCTTGGCCATCGGCTTGAGCTTTCAAGCCCAGGCCGCCGAAGCCATGAAGATGCCGCCCGATCTGCCCCCGCTGGGTCAGGACAAGGCCATCCCCGCCCCGCAGATCACCAAGAAGACCCTGGCCAACGGCCTGCAGGTCTGGGTGCTGCCCCGCAAGGGCCTGCCGCGCGTGGACTTCGTGCTGGCCCTGCGCGGCGCCGGCCACGGCGCCGACCCCGCCAGCCACCCCGGCGCGGCCAAGCTGCTCGCCGGGCTGATGAATGAAGGCACGGCCCAGCGCGACTCCAAGGCCATCGCCGAGGCCGCCCAGGGCATGGGCGGCTCGGTCGGCGCGGGAGCCAGCAACGACGGCATCACCGTGTATGCCAACGCCCTCAGCGCCCACGCCCCGGCCATGACGGCCCTGCTGGCCGAGGTGGCCCGCCAGCCTGCCTTCCCCGAGGGCGAGGTCAAGCTGGCCCAGGCCAACGCGCTGCAGGCCCTGAAAGTGGCCAGCGCCCAGCCGGGCTTCCGCGCCGAGAAGGCGCTGAATGAGGCCATCTATGGCGACCACCCCTATGGCCGCACGCAAGAGACCGAGGCCAGCATCCAGGCCGTCACCCCCGAGTGGCTGCGCAGCGAGCACGCCAAGCGCTTCCGCCCCGACCGCGCCCTGCTGGTCATCACCGGCCGCCTCAGCGCGGACCAGGCCTTGAAGCTGGCCCAGGCGCACTTTGGCGACTGGAAGAACCAGGGCAGCGCCCTGCCTGAACTGGCCGCCGCGCCGACCCAGGCCAAGCCCCAGCACATCCTGCTGGAGCGCCCGGGCAGCGTGCAGGCCACCCTGCGCCTGGGCCGCCCCGGCCAGGCCGCCAGCGCCGATGACCAGGTCGCCTTGCGCCTGGCCAGCACCATCCTGGGCGGCAGCTTCTCCAGCCGCATCAACATGAATCTGCGCGAGGAGAAGGGCTACACCTATGGCGCCTCGGCCGGCGCGCGCTCCTTCCGCGACGGCGGCGCCATCCGCGGCGGCGCCGATGTGCGCAACGCCGTCACCGGCGCCTCGATGGAGGAGTACGTCAAGGAATACCGTCGCTTAGGTCAAGAAGCCGTGGGGGCGGACGAGATGGCGATGAACAAGCGCTTCATTGCCGGCTCCTACCTGCTGGCCACCCAGATGCAGGCGGCCGTGGCCCAGACCCTGGCCAACAACTGGCTGGTGGGTTTGCCGCCGGAGTTCCTGGGCCAGTACGTGCCCAAGGTCCAGCAGGTGTCGCCCGCACAAATCCAGGCCGTGGCCAAGAAGTACTTCGCCCCCGAGGACCAGAGCTGGGTGGTGGTGGGCGACAAGGCCCAGATCGCCGAGCAGCTCAAGGCCTACGGCGAGTTCAAGACGCCCTGACCCCCCTGCCGCGCAGCGGCCACAGCACCGGCACCACGGCCGCCGCAGCGGCCAGGTGCTTGAGCGTGTGGCCGCTGATCCATTCGCCGCTCAGCGCAAAGATCGCGGCGTCCTGGTTCTCGCACAACTTGGCCAGTCCATAGCCGGCCAGTACCCAGGCCCAGCGCACGCCCAAGGCCCCAGGCTGCAGCTGGCGCAGAGCCAGCCCCACCAGGGCCAACACGCCGCCGTACTGAACCAAGGCCCAGGGCAGCACATTGCCCCAGAGCGGCAAGGCGGCCGCCAGCGCCCCCAGGGGCAACATCAGGGCCAGCACCTGCGGTGCGGCGGCGCTGAGGCCACGCTCCGTCACCGCCAGGCCCAGCACGCCGGCGAACAGCACCGCCATGCCCAGGCGATCGGCCACCAAGGTCTGCGCCGTGGGCGCCCAGTGATAGAGGCCGGAGCCCAGGGCCGTGAGCAACAAGCCCCAGGCCAGCACGCTGAGGCATCGGTGTTGCACCCGGCTCAACAACACCCGGCGCAGGCGCAGCAGGAGCCAGCCCCCCAGCACCGCGAAGGGCAGATTGCTCAGGGTGTCGGCCGCATTGGGCAGGCCCAGCCAGGCGCGCGTGTCCACAAAGGGATGGGCGTGGGGCGTGGCAGGCGCGCCGCTCGCGGCCACGGCTTTTTGGATCAGGGGCATGAGCTGTGGGCCCATGAGCAGCAGCAGGGCGTAGCTCAGCAGCAAGGCGGGCATCCAGAGTCGGGTCATGGCAGGTCTTCGCAACACGATGCCGGCATGCTGCGGACTCTGCTCCCGCTTGCCAAGGGGGTCTTCACAAGCGCTGGCTGGCGCGCCCCCGCGTCCCGTCAGGCGCTACCGCGAGACACCCGCCCCGGCGCTGACAGGAGTGGCCAAGGCATGGTGCAGCATCACCACGTCCCCGATGAGGATCAGCGCCGGGGATTTCACCCCTTCGGTCAGCGCCAATGACGGCAGGCTCTGCAAGGTGCCCACCACGGTGCGCATTTCCGGTCGGCTGGCGCGCTCGATCAGCGCAGCCGGGGTGTCCGGGCTGCGTCCCTGGGCGATCAGTTCGCGACTGATCACCGGCAAGGCGCCCAGGCCCATGTAGATGGCCACGGTCTGACGCGGTCGGGCCAGCAGATCCCAGTCCAGATCCACACTGGGTTCGCCCTGGCCGTCCTCGCGCAAATGGCCGGTGGTCCAGATCAAGGTCTGCGCATGGTCACGGTGCGTCAGCGGCATGCCCGCCAGCGCACCTGCGGCCTGGGCCGCGCTGATGCCCGGGATCACCTCGAAGGGCACGCCGGCCTGCACCAAGGCCTGGGCCTCTTCGCCACCGCGCCCAAAGATGTAGGGGTCGCCGCCTTTGAGCCGCACCAGGGAACGCCCCGCCAAGGCGAGCTGCAGCATCAACTCGATGATGGCGTCCTGCTTGAGTGAATGGCGGCCCGCCGCCTTGCCCACGAACACCCGATCCGCGTCGGCCGGCAACAGGTTCAGGATGGCCATGTCCACCAATTGGTCGTAGAGCACCAGCTTGGCCTGCGCCAGGATGCGCGCGGCCTTCACGGTCAGAAGATCGGGGTCGCCGGGGCCGGCGCCCATCAGGGTGACATGGCCAGGGGCGAACGCGGGCGCTGGTGCCGGAGCCTTCAGAAATTGCAGGGGTTCGCGCAGATCGCTCACAGGCAGCTCCACAGGGATGCCGGCATCTTGTCCAGCCCCCCGTCGGGCTTCCTTGAACTGCGTCAAGCCCGGCCAGGGCGCCCAGTTCTGTCGCCAGGCGCCCATTTGGGTCACTGCCTGGCGGGCGCTGCGCGCGAGCCGTGTCGCGTTTTTTCGCCGATCGGATGCCGATGGGCCGTCAAGACGATGAGACCTGCCGCTAGGCAGACCTGGCACGGTGGTTGCTGTTCCAGGCGCATTGCCCGCTACTCCCAGGAGTTCACGATGCCACTGCCCCTCTGCTGCCCCCGCCCGCCCGTTCTGAGCTTGGGGGGATTGGGACTGAGCCTGATCCTGCTCAGCACCGCCCAAGCGCAAACCATCACCGTCTACAGCGACGGCAGCCTGCCCGTGGGCAGCCAGCGCCAGCTCACCGCCTACGTGCCGCTCTCGCCCAGCAGCGTGGAGTGGCGGGTCAATGGCCTGCCGGGCGGCAATGCGCTGGTGGGCACCATCGACGCCCAGGGCCGCTACACCGCGCCGGCTCTGGTGCCCCAGCCGAGCAATGTGGTGACGGTGAGTGCTCGCAGCACCGCTTACCCGGACCGCGAGGGCAGCGTGCGCCTGAACATCACGCAGGTGCAGCCGCGGCTCTGGGGCAGTCTGCCGAGCCGCCTGCCGCTGGGGGCTTACACCCTGACCCTGAATGGCGCCGCCTTCCCGGCCAATGGCCTGAGCGTGCGCGTGGGCGACCAGACCCTGAGCCCGCAGTGGCTCTCGGCCACGCAGATCCGCGTCAGCGGCGTGGCCCCCAGCACGTGGGCCGGCAGCACGCAGGCCGTGCAGGTCTGGGCCACCGGAGCGGGCGCCATCGGATCGGAGGTGCTGCGGCTGGCGGTCGACAGCACACCGGCTCCGGCTCCAGCGCCCGCTCCCGCCCCAGCCCCAGCCCCAGCGCCTGTCCCGCCGGGCACCGGCACCGCCTCTCTGGCCGCCGCGCGCTTCCTGGAACAAGCCAGCTTCGGCCCCAATGCCAGCTCCGTCGCGCAGCTGCGTCAGCTGGGCACCGAGGCCTGGCTGAACCAGCAGTTCCTGATGCCCGAGACAGCCATCGACAACCCGGGCGGCCAGAGCATGAACGCGGTGGCGGCGCAGTTCCTGCAACGCCTGACCGACGCTCCCGATCAACTGCGCCAGCGCGTGGCCTACGCCTTGGCCCAGGTGCTGGTGATCTCCGCCAACAAGAACATCTACCCCGATGAACTGGTGCCGCACCTGCGCACCCTGAGCCGGCATGCCTTCGGCAACTACCGCACCCTGCTGGAGGAGGTGACGCGCAGCGCGCAGATGGGCAAATACCTGGACCTGGCCAACAGCAACCGCCCCCTGGGGGGCTCGGCCGCCAACGAAAACTTTGCCCGCGAACTGCTGCAGCTCTTCAGCATCGGCCTGGTGCGCCTGAACATGGATGGCACACCCCAGCTGGATCTTGCCGGCCGCCCTCAGCCTACCTACGACCAAGCCACCCTGCAGCAGGTGGCCCTGGCCCTGACCGGCTGGACCTACACCGGCAGCGGCAATAACAACTGGGAGAACTTCAGCGCCCCGCTGGTGCCGCGCGACATCAACCATGACCTGCGCGCCAAGAGCTTCCTGGGCTGCAATCTGCCGGCCAACCAAGGGGCCGAAGCGGACCTGCGCGCCACCCTGGACTGCGTCTACCAACACCCCAATGTGCCGCCCTTCATGGCCCTGCGCCTGATCCGTCAGTTGGTCAAAAGCAATCCCAGCCCGGCCTATGTGCAGCGCGTGGCCACCGTGTTCACCAACGACGGCCAGGGCCAGCGCGGCAATCTGCGCGCGGTGGTGCGTGCCATCCTGCTCGACCCTGAAGCCCGCAACGACGCCCTGGGCCCGAACGACGGCCGCCTGCGCGATCCGCTGCAACACCTCGCCGCCACCCTGCGCGCGCTGGGCGGCGGCTTCCAGGCCGGCAACAACCTGAGTTGGGAACTCGGTCGCACCGGTCAGCGCCCCCTGACCCCGCCCTCGGTGTTCGGCCACTACGCCCAACTCTTCCGGCTGCCGCAGAGCACGCTGGCCGCGCCCGAGTTCCAGATCTACACCCCGACCGAGGCCACCCTGCGTGGCAACGTCCTGTGGGGCCTGCTGAGCCAACCGGGCACGCAGATGCGGATCGATCTGACTCCCTACACGGCCGTCGCCTCGGACACCACCGCGCTGATCAATGCCGTGGACCAGAACCTGCTGTGGGGCCGCATGCCGGCCGCCATGCGCCAGAGCCTGGCCACGGCCATCAATGCCCAGCCCGATGCCACCCAGCGCCTGCGCACGGCCCTGTACCTGACGCTGCTGTCCGGCTTCCATGCGGTCCAGCACTGATCGATAGACCCACCCTCAAGCGCTGCACGCCCACCGCAAGTCCCGCGCTCCCGGCGCGGGCATCCGGCAAAAAGGAATCGCCATGAAAACTCCCCACACCACCCGCCGCGCCCTGCTGCGCGCGGCCTGCGCGCTAACCGCCGCGCCCGCCCTCAGCGCCCAGGCGCAAAGCACCGAAGACTACAAGGCCCTAGTCTGCGTCTTCATGGCCGGCGGCTGCGACGGCCACAACCTGCTGGTGCCACAAGAAGCCACCGCCTACGCCGAGTACCGGCGACTGCGCGGCGCGCTGGCCTTGCCCGATGGCTCGGCCACCCTGTTGCCGATTCGCACCCCGCAAGGCCAGGCCTTCGCCCTGAACTCCGGCCTGCAGGCCATCCACCCGCTCTGGGCACAGGGCCGACTGGCGGCCATCGCCAATATGGGCCCGTTGCTGGCGCCCACCACCCGCGCGCAAATGCTGGCCGGCACCGCCACCCTGCCGGCCCAGCTCTTCTCGCACCCCGACCAGGCCCAACTCACCCAAGCCGGCAATGGCAGTGGCGGCGGCACCGGCTGGGGCGGGCGGTGCGCCGATGCCGTGCTGAGTCGCAACGGCAGCGCGCGCTTTCCCGCCGCCGTCTCGATGTCGGGCGCGGCGCTGTTCACCAATGGCGTTCAGGTGCCCGCCGCCAGCCTGATCCCGGGCTTCAATCTCGAACCCGACGGCATGAACACCTGGCCGGCCACAGCCAGCGCGGCCCGCAGCCAGGCCCTCAACGAGATCCTGGCCTTGGACGGCGGCGCCCGCCTCGTGCAGGCCGCCAACCAGGTGCGACGCGATGCCCTCAGCCTGGGCGCGCTGCTGCGCAGCGGTGGCTCGGGAACGATCAACACCGTCTTCCCCGGCACCGATCTGGGCCGCCAACTGCAGCAAGTGGCCCGGGTGATGGCCCTGCGCCAAAGCGTGGGCATGCGGCGCCAAGTGTTCTTTGTGCAGATCGGTGGCTTCGACACCCATGGCGCCCAGAGCTGGCAGCACTGGGATCTGCTGCGCCAGGTGGGCGAGGCCCTGGCGGCGTTTTACGCCGCCACGCAAGAGCTCGGCCTGGCCCAATCGGTCACCACCTTCACCCAGAGTGAGTTCGGCCGCAGCCTGCAGCCCAGCGGCAGCGGCAGCGACCACGGCTGGGGCAACCACCACCTGGTGCTGGGCGGCGCGGTGCGCGGCGGCCAGGTCTACGGCCGCTTCCCCTTCCCGGCCCTGGGCGGCCCCGACGACTCCGGCAGCCGCGGCGCGCTGATTCCCAGCACCTCACTGGAGCAATTTGGCGCCACACTGGCACGCTGGTTCGGTGCCGATGCGCAAGGACTGGCCAATGCGTTTCCCAATCTGCCGGCGTTTGCGCCGCAGGACCTGGGCTTTATGGGGGGTTGAACGATGGGTCTGCGAGGCAGCCGGGTCTGGCTCATCACACCGGGTGAGGCCCTGGCGCCTTATGTGCACGCCATCGCGCTGCGACGGCCCGACCCCGCCGCTCCACCGCCCCCGCAGGAGCAGGGCTTTCCGGCCCATCTATTCGGCGCACTCACCATCGTGAGTGCCGGCAGCCTGATGGACGCGGAGTCCGGACAGGCCCTGGCTCCATTGGAGTTCAGTGGCCCGCGCTTGCGGCCCGTGCGCCGCAGCTATGGGGGCGAGCCGGCCGTGAGCACGATGCTGTTCAAGCCCGGGGTGCTGCCCTGGGCCTTGAATGAGCCGGCGGTGCGCTGGGTGGATCATCGGGAGGCCTTGGTGGGCCAGTTCCCGATGATCGACGGACAGGCACTGCTGCGGGGACTGCAAGAACCGGTGAGCCTGGCCCGACAGGTCTGGCATCTGGAGAACTGGGTGCAAGGGTGGTTGCAGGGCGTGGCCAGCCGACGCCCCTGGTCTGCCCCCGTGCTACCGACGGACCCACTGCCAACGGATGTCGACACTTGGGCCCGACAGCAAGGCGTGAGCGCGCGTCAGTTGCAACGGCTGATACAGCGGCACCTGGGCGCGCCCCCAAAGAGGGTACTGCGCCTGCTGCGACTCCATCAGGGCCTGAAGGCCCTTGAGCGCCAACCACGCATGCGACGCGCCGCCGACCTCGACGATCTGGCGCTACGGCTGGGCTACTGCGATGCCAGCCACATGCGGCGCGAGTTCCAGAGCCTGGCCGGCCTGAAGACCCAGGCGCTGCTTCCGGCCTTGCACAACAGCCCGCTGCCCTGGATCTACCAACCCGGCGACCTGGGCTCACACTGACCCGGCCTCAGTCCAGACCCACGGTCTGGACTGGCGCGCTGACCGTCAAAACACCCGGAATCAACCGCGCTCGAAACGCAGCTCCGGCAGGCGGGCGTTGCGCAGCACAAAGGCCTGCGGGCGGCCCTTGGCATCGCGCTGCAGCTGCAGCACGAAGGCGTCGTTCAGCGCCAGATCGTCACCCACCAACTCCAGCTCGTTGTCCGGCGGCAGGCCACGCCCCTTAAGGCGCAACTTGCCATCGGCCGTGGCTTCCACCGTCCAGGCGGTGCCCAAGCCCGGGTGCCGATAGGCCCCCACCCAGGCCTGCCGCTGGGCGGCGTCCGGCGGGTTCTGCCCCAGACGCTTGAGCACGCTGCGGCTGCCTTCGCGCGGGCGGCGCAGTTCCATCTCGCGGCCATCGGTCGACAGACTCAGTCGGGTCAGCCCGCTGACGGTCTGCACTTCCCGCGCCCCCAAGCCCACCAACTGGGTCACACCCGGTCCGGTCACCAAGGCCCACTGCCCCGGCTGCTGCGGATGGGGCTCGATGCGGATCACGCGGGCCTGGGCCATGTCCAGATAGCGCCCCTCCAAGGCCTTGAAGTCCGTCGCGGCGGCGACCGGCGCCGACACAGCACCTGAGGCGGCCGGGGTTGACGAGGTCAATGCCGGGCCCAGCAGCACATCGGCCAAGCGGGTACCGAGTTGGTCGGGGTTGATCTGGGCCCCGTTGCAAGTGAGGGCCAGACCCAGACCTTGCTCGGGGTAGTGCGCGGTCAGCGCCCGGTAGCCGGCCCAGGCGCCGCTGTGATGAACGCGCGCTACGCCCTTGTAGCTGTCGACCGACTGGCCCAAGCCATAAGGAATCGCTTTGCCATCGGCCAGCTGACCGGGCGTGCGCAGCGCCTTGATCAAGGCCGGCGCGATCACCTTGGGGGAGGCCAGTTCGGCATCCCAGCGCGCCAGATCCTGCACCGTGCTCTGGATGGCGCCATCTCCGGCCTGGTTCCAGTTGGACATGGCGATGGCGAAACCCGTCTCGCCCGGCGCATAGGCACTGGCGCGGCGAGCCACGACTTGCGTGTGGTCGGTGCGCACATGGCTGTCCTTCATGCCCAGGGGCTTGAATACCCGCGCCTGCAAAAAGGCATCCAGGCTCTGGCCGCTGACGCGCTCGGCCACCAGCGCGGCCAGGAAGTAGCCGGTGTTGCTATAGGCCTGTTGGGTGCCGGGCTTGAACATCAGCTCGGGAACGGCGCGGATGACCTTGAGGGCCTCTTCGTTGCCGGTGACATCGGCTTCCCCGTGGCCGGCCAGGCTGAGCAGGATGTTGTAGTCCGACAAGCCCGCCGTGTGGTTGAGCAACTGGCGCAGCGTGATGGGATGCGCGAAGGTCGTGGCCAGTTCGGGCAGGTGCTGATCCAGTCGGTCGTCGAGCTTGAGCTTGCCGTCCTGCTCCAGCAGCAGCAGCGACAAGGCCGTGAACTGCTTGGAAGTCGACCCGATGTCGAACACCGTGTCGGGGCGGATCGGCACGCCATGGTTCAGATCGGCCAGGCCATAGCCCTTGGCGTACACGCTGCGCCCATGGCGGTTGATGTTGAGCGCACAGCCCGGCGTGCTGTCCGTGAAGGCGGAGAAGACCGCGTCGATGCGCGCACTGTCCAGTGCAGGCTCCGCGGCATGAGCAGGACAAAGGGCCAAGGCGGCGGCCAGCGGCAACAGCGTGCGAGCAAAGGTCATGGACGTGCGGGCAAGTTGAAAGAGGCGCGCAGCATGCAAAGGCCCGGACTCCGCGGCCAGACGGATGCGACAGCCTGCAGATCCAGCCGATGGAGCGGCCTTGATGCAGATCAGCCTGTGCCGGGCATCGCTGGCTACAGTGCCCCGCATGCAATCCCCCAGCCTGCACATCCGCCGCGTGGGCATCGACACCTGGCGCGAGAACGTTGTCTACCTGCACCGCGATTGCCCGGTGGTGCGCGCCGAAGGCTTTCAGGCGCTCTCCAAGGTCACCGTGCACGCCAATGGTCAGACCATCGCGGCGGTGCTCAATGTGGTGACGGACGCGCAGATCGTGCCGCCCTGCGACCTGGGTCTCTCGGAAGAGGCCTTTGCCCGCCTGCAGGTCGAGGAGGGCCACGCGGCACGCATCGAGCATGCCGAGCCCCCGCCCTCGCTGGCCGCTCTGCGGCGCAAGATCGCCGGCGAGCGCCTGGGCCGCGAGGAACTGCATGCGGTGATGGCCGACATCGCCGCCGCGCGTTATTCCAAGATCGAGTTGGCCGCCTTCGTGGTCGCCACGCAGCAGTACGAACTGGACCGCGGCGAGGTGCTGCACCTGACCGAGGCCATGATCGCCGCCGGCCGGCGCATCGACTGGCGTTCCGAGTTTGGCGCCGGGCCGGTGGTGGACAAGCATTGCATTGGCGGCATCCCCGGCAACCGCACCTCGATGCTGGTGGTGCCCATCGTCACCGCGCACGGGATGTGGTGTCCCAAGACCAGCTCGCGCGCCATCACCAGCCCGGCCGGCACGGCCGACACCATGGAGCTGCTGGCCGAAGTGGAACTGCCACTGGAGCGCCTGCAGGCCATCGTGCGCCAGACGCATGGCTGCCTGGCCTGGGGGGGCACGGCCGACCTCTCGCCGGCCGACGACATCCTGATCGCGGTGGAGCGCCCACTGGCCATCGACTCACCCGGCCAGATGGTGGCCTCCATCCTGAGCAAAAAGATCGCCGCCGGCTCCACCCATCTGGTGCTGGACATTCCGGTAGGCCCCAGTGCCAAGGTGCACAGCCTGCCCGAGGCGCAGCGCCTGCGCCGCCTGTTCGAGTATGTGGCCACCCGCCTGGGCCTGCAGCTGGAGGTGATGGTCAGCGACGGCAGCCAGCCCATCGGCCGCGGCATCGGCCCGGCGCTGGAGGCGCGCGATGTGATGCAGGTGCTGCGCAACGACCCCAGCGCACCCCAAGACCTGCGCCAGAAGGCGCTGTGGCTGGCGGCCCGCATGATCGAGTTCGACCCCGATGTGCGTGGCGGCGACGGCTACCGCATTGCCCGCGACATCCTGGACAGCGGCCGCGCGCTGACTCAGATGCAGGCCATCATCCAGGCCCAAGGCGAGCGCGCCGGCCCACTGCCGGTGGCGCCGCTGCAACTGGACATCACCGCGCCGCGCACGGGCGTGGTGACGGCCGCCGACAACCTGCGCCTGGCGCGCATCGCCCGCCTGGCCGGCGCACCCCAGGTGCCCGAGGCCGGCATCGACCTGGCCGTGCGCCTGGGCGATGCGGTGCAGGCCGGACAGGTTCTCTACCGCCTGCACGCGCGCTTTGAGGCCGACCTGGCCTTTGCCCGTCAACTGGCCGAGGCCGACAGCGGCTTCAGCATCACACCCCAAGCATGAAACGTCCCGAACTCCTGCTCGCCTGGCCCGACGAGGCCGCGCTGGCCCAAGCCCTGGCCGCCGCGCTGAACTGCCCGCTCGCCTGGGTCGACAGCCACCGCTTCCCCGACGGCGAGAGCCGGCTGCGCCTGCCCCCCAGCTTGCCGGCGCACACGGTGCTGCTGCGTGGCCTGCAGCGGGCCAACGATCGGCTGGCGGAGTTGCTGCTGGTGGCCGCGGGCAGCCGTGAGTTGGGCGCTCAGCGCCTGAGCTTGGTCAGCCCTTACCTGGGCTATATGCGCCAGGACATCGCCTTCACCCCCGGCGAGGTGGTCAGCCAGCGCCATATCGGCTCGCTGCTGGGCACCGCCTTCGATGCAGTGCTCACCGTCGATCCGCATCTGCACCGCATCCAGCGCCTGGACGAAGTGCTGCGCGGCGGCGTCTCCCTTTCGGCCGCGCCGCTGCTGGGCCAGTTCGTCGCCACGCAGCGCCCGGGCGCCCTGCTGCTGGCGCCGGACGGCGAGGCCGAGCAATGGGTCAGCGCGGCGGGTCAAGCCGCGGATCTGGAATGGGCCGTCTGCAGCAAGACCCGGCAGGGCGACCGGCAGGTACTCATCCAGTTGCCGCCGCGGAGCTTTGCGGGCCGCACCGTGGTGCTGTTGGACGATGTGGCGAGCAGCGGTGGCACCCTGATCGAAGCCACCCGGCTGCTCAAAGCGGCGGGCGCCGCCTCGGTCGACGTGGCCGTCACCCATGCCCTGTTCGCCCAGGATGCCGAAGCCCGCGTTCGCGCGGCTGGCGTGGGTCAGATCTGGAGCACCGACTGCATCGCCCACCCCAGCAATGCGGTGTCGATTGCGCCCCTGCTGGCGCAGGGGCTCTACATCCAGAGCCGATAGAGCCAGAAGGCCTCGTCCGCGCGGATGCGCTGGGCCAGTTCGGCCGGCGGGAAGCCGGTGATGCGCCGGGTCTCGCGGGTCAGGTGGGATTGATCGGCGTAGCCGGCGTCCACCGCCTGCTCGGCCAGGGAATTCACGCCGGCCGCTCCCAGATGGAAAGCGGCCTCGGCGCGCGCCAAGCCGCGCAGTTCGCGCATGGGCAGACCCGCCCAGGACTTGATGCGGCGCTCGAACTGCCGCAGGCTTTTGCCGCCGGCCGTTTCGGCGGCACGCAGGGCCAAGGCCTCCATCCAGTCGGCGTAGCGCCGCACGGCCGGGCGGTCGGCGCCCACAGCCTGCCAGCGCGGACGCAGAAAGGCCTCGATGGCCGGCAGCGCGGCCCAAGGGTCACCCAGGTCCAGCACGGCCTGCGCCCAATCCGCCCAGTCGCCAGGCAAGGCGCTGCGGGCATCCACGCTGGTGTTGACCAGCTCCCCCGGATTAAGCCCCGTCAGGCTGTGCAAGGCATCAGGCTGCAGCAGCAACTGCAGCACGCGAATGGGTCGGGGTTGGCGTGAGCACAGCGGCAAGGTATAGGGACCGGCCAGGATGATGGGCGGGGCACATTCCTCGCGCTCGGAGGCAAAGCCCGGCAAGGGCTGGGTCCAGGTCTCGCCCTCAAAGAACCACACCAGGCTGGCCATGGCCGAAGCCGGAAAGTAGCTGCGCCGCGGCTGCACCGGCAGGCCCGTGGTGTCGCGCAACATCGCGCCGCGCGTGCAGCCGGCCAGGTCCAGCGGCGGCAGCCACAGATAGGCACCATCGTCATTCAACATGGCCTCAGTTTGCCGTCTATGGGCCGCCTGATTGCCACACCCGGGCCATGTCGTTTTCGTTCAAGACCTCGCAGCCCCGGAGCGGCAGCATGGCCCCATGAACCACAGCCTGATGCAGACCGAGTCGCCCACGCCGCACTGGCGTGACCTCCCCGGACCGAAGGATCGCTGGTGGGGCCTGCCCCTGCTGCGTGCGATGCGCCGCGACTACCTCGGCTACACCCAGGGTCTGCAGGCCCATGGCGATCTGGTGCGCACGCGCCTCTTGCATGAACACGCGGTCGATGTCTTTCATCCCGAGGGCGTGCGCCAGATCCTGATCGACCATGCGGACGCATTGATCCGCTGGGAGCGCGGCCCCGAGGTATTCGCCGAAGGGATGGGGCAATGCGTGCTCGTCACCGAGGGCGCGACCTGGCAGCGCCAACGTCGCATGTTGATGCCCGCATTCACCCCCAAGAAGGTGGCCGGCTACTGCGAGCTGATGGTGGACGCAACCCGCGCCGCCCTGGACGGCCTGCAGGGCGAGCAGGACATGGCGGCGCTGTTCAACCACCTGACCATGGATGTGATTCTGCGCACCCTGTTCAGCCGCAGCGCGGGACCGGAAACCACGCGCTGCGCCGCGGCCACGCAAGTGCTGAGCGCCACCGTGTTTCGCGAAATGTTCTGGCCCATGACCCTGCCCGACTGGCTGCCGCTGCCCGGCAAGGCCGCCAAGCGTCGCGCCCTGCGCACCTTGCACGAACTGATCCGCGCCGGCATGGCACGCCCGGATGACGCCGGCCATAGCGACCTGCTGGCCATGCTGCGTGCGCTGCGCGACCCCGATAGCGGTGCGGCCCTGAGCGAACAGGAGCTGTTCGATCAAATCATCGTCAGCTTCCAGGCCGGCCACGAAACCACCGCCACCGCCCTGCTGTGGTGGAGCCTGCTACTGGCCCGCCACCCCGAGGTGCAGGCGCGCGCCCGCGCGGAGGTGGACACGGTGCTTGCGGGCCAAGCCCCCACACCGAGCCATGAGCTGCCCTATCTGCACGCCACGCTGAAGGAAGCCATGCGCCTCTACCCGCCCGCGGCTGCCGTGATGACGCGCCGGCTGACGCGCGACATTAAATTCCAGGGCATCCGCCTGCCGGCCCGCACCCTGGTGCGGTTGACGCCCTGGGTGCAACACCACGACCCGCGCTGGTGGCCCGCACCCGAACGCTTTCAGCCTGAGCGTTTTCTGCCCGGCGCCCCGGAAGTGCCCCGTGGCGCTTACTGGCCCTTCGGCTTGGGTCCGCGCGTCTGCCTGGGCCAGCACTTCGCGCAACTGGAGATGACGGTGATTGCCGCCAGCTTGCTGCAACGCTACGAATTGACGCGCCTGGACAGCGAGATCCCCAAGGTCGAGCTGGGCGTGACGCTCAGGCCCCAAGCGAGTCCGCCGATTCACCTGCGGCCTCGGTAGGAGCTGCCTACACTGCGGCGCATGGATCGACGGGAGGTCCTGGCTGCATTGGCGCCTCTGAGCGCCAAGCCCCAGGGAACGAGTGAGCTGCGCGTCACCCTGAGCACAACCTGGGGTGAGCCCTTTGTCGTGCGTCAGAGGGGCCGGCCCCCGCAAGGCATCCTGCCCGAGCTGATGCAGGCACTCGCGGCCGAAATGAAGCTCACGCTGCGCTGGGTGGAGCTGCCCTCGCTGCGCACGCCGGCGGCCATGTCCAAGGGCGAAGTGGACTTGCACTGCCTGATCCACCCCGACTGGTGGGGCGAGCCGGTAGAGCCCCAGCGCTGGAGCGCCCCAGTGGTGGTGATGCGCGATCTTTTGGTGGCCGCCCCTGGTGGTCCGGCGGACTGGGCGGCCTACCAAGCCCAGTCCCGTTGGCGCATCGGCACGGTGCATGGCTACCTCTACCCCACCCTGCAGGCCGACATGGCGCGCGGCCGCCTGCTGCGTGACGACGCCCCCAATCAGGCCACCCTGCTGGCCAAGCTGAGCCGCGCCCGCACGCCGCTGGGTATCGTCAGTGAGTACGCGCTGGCCGCGCACAACCGAAGTCAACCCGAGCCCCTTCGCCTGCGCGCGCTGGGCGTGGTGCACGAGGTCGAAACCCGTTGCCTGGTGGCCGAACGGCCGGGGCCTGGGCAAGCCGCCATCCTGGCGGCCATCGAGCGCCTGCATCGCAGCGGCCGCTGGTCGGCCCTGCTCAAGAGGCATCAAGGCTGAGCGATCAGCAGCCGCAGCCGTAGTCGAAGGCGTCAACGCCCAGGACCTTCCAGGCCCCCTGGATGTTCACCCACACCAGGCGATACCAGGCGTCGTCCGTCTGCGGCGCGGCCCCCAGATGTCCTGGTCCTCGCCCCACGCCTTCCCAAACCTGCAGGTCCGGCACGCCATCGGCGTCCAGGTCGTAACTCAGCTGTGTGGCGCGCACAAAGCCGGTGGCCTGGCGGTCCAGCTTGTGCGCCTGTTCCGTTCGCACTGCCTGCGCCAAGGGCAAGGGCTTGGCCGTGTAGAAGGCATAGAGACGACCGGGGGCCTGCCGATGCTCCGCTTGCTCGCGGGCCTTTCTGGCCCCGCCGTTGACATCGACGAGGTCAAAAAACTTCCAGGCCGAGGGCGGTGACGAACCGTGGGCAAAGCCCCCGCGCCAGCCCTCGCACATGGGGCCGTCCACCTCGTACCAAAGGGTCTCCTGCGCGCGCGCGTGACTGGCTTGGCTCTCCAGCCGCCCCTCGCGAAAGAGCTGCACGCGTGTCACCGCTCGGGTGAGGGCTTCGGTCCGGCTGGTCATGTCATACAGACCGGCGCCCGACTCCTCCCGCAGGGGCCGCTTGCGGAACTGCACCCGGTAGATGCCCTCGAAGCGCCCGGCCAGGGCCGGCGCCGCTTCGGAGGGCGGGGCCAATTCAAGCTCGCTGCGGAAGTAGGACGGCGACACGCGGGGCAGCTCCAGGGCCTGCACCAGACCCAGCGCATGCGCCCCGTCCAGGCCCAAGACCTCACGCAAGCGTGCGGCGGCTTGCTGAGCATCGGGCTGCTGTTCCGGAAGCGGCAGAGCCTGCGCCGCTGCGGCCGCCAGGCGCTTGAGGGCCTCCCAATCGGGTAGGGGTTCCGGCTTGGGGCCTTTCAGGCCCAAGGCCAAGTGAGCCTTCATGCGTTCCAGCTCGGCATCCACCGGCCACGGACCGCTGAAGCCGGGCGGTAGCTTGGAGGCCAAGGCTTGCGCGTAGTCCCGCAGCGCCGGCCAACTGGGGCGCAACCAAAAGGCACGCGCCCGGTCCGCAGGCGACTCGCTGCCCGCCACCCCGCCGAGCAGGGCCGCCACACGCAGCGGCTCCGCGGCCAGGTATTGGCAAGCCGTGAAGCCGGGCTCGCCCTGAGGCAGGCCGGCGCGGTCCAGCGGCTGTACCTCGCAATAGCCTGCATTGCTGGCTGCATTGCGGCCTGCATTGCCGCCTTCCGCCTGCGCCCGCCATTGCACCGCTTGGTTCAAGGCGAGGCGCCCGATGGCCTCGCTCTCGCGCTGGGGGCCGGCCCGTAGCGTGACGGCAGCACCCACCACCCAACGCCGGTCGGCCGGCACATCGCCCTGCCCCGCTCTTGGCCATGCCACGGGCTCGGTGCTCAGGTACTCGCAAGCCACATGGCCGTACTGGCCCTCGCCCTCCACCAGGCAGTAGTCCCCGCTCTGCTCCAACAGTTGCAGGCGACTGCCGCGCTGCAGCAGCCCCAGCACACGCTGTTCAGGGCCCGGGCCTTCGCGCACCCGCAGGTCATCGGCCCGCACCCAGCGCTGGAGCGAGGGGGGTGGTGCCGCGTGAGCAAGACCCAAGAGCCCGGCGGACAGCAGAAGGAGTGCGCATGCGCGGGTCAACATCCCAGCACTGTGCCATTGGACGTGCGCGCTGGCTGCGCCTCAGGGCAGCCAGCCCTGCAACTGCGCCACATAGCTCGGCGGCAGCAAATGGTTTCCGGCGAAGCGCAGATGCTTTTTGTCCGCCGTCGGCAAGGCCTCGTAGAGGGCTTGGTTCTGCGCCGCGCTGGCGTGCTCGTCGTCGTCCGCCGTCAGCAACCACACCCGCTTGTCCGCCAGACCGGCCAGCAGGCGCTGGGGCGACACCGCCGCCACCTTGTCGTCCACATGCGGCGGCACGATGGCGGCGATGGCGCGGATGCGAGCGTCCAGCCCGCCCCACAACAGGGCTAGCTGGCCCCCCATGCTGTAGCCGGCCACGGCAATGCGCCGCGCGTCGAAGCGGCTCGGCTGCGTCAGCACCCAGTCGAGCAACAGGCGGTGGTCGCGCACGGTGTCGATGAGCATCCGCTCATAGGGCTCGCGGGCGCCCCAGAGGTGCAGGTCCCACATCAGCTTGCTGGCCGGCCCCTTGGCATCCTTGCGCAAGCCATGCAGGCGGGCATCGATGGCCATCACCGCATAGCCCTGGGCCAGGGCCGCTTCGGTGATGCGATGGGTCTGTTCCAAAGTCGGTCGGCCCTTGAAACTCTCACTCCACCAGCGCTGGTGAGCGCGCCCCATGGCGTGCAACCCGATCAGCAGGGGAAAAGGCTGGGTGGCAATGGCCGGATCGCTGGGGTAGACGATGCGACCCACAGCCTGGCTGCCGTCAAAACTGTGCAGAACCAGCTCTTCGCTATGCCCATCGCCGGCGCGCCGCTCCACCCGCAGCGGTGCGGGTGCAGGCAGTGCGTAACGGGCTTGCAATTCGGCTGGGCTGATGTCGTAGGGCTTGAGCCCAAACAAGCTCCACCACAGCACGCCGAGCAGCCCGGCAAGCCCCAAAGCACCGCCCACCCACCGCCTCCATCTAAGTTTCGCCATCGAATTCATGCTTCCAAGGGCCTTCGCCCACCGCATCAAGAAACGCCAGCCTAGGCAGGGGGTGTGAAAAAAAGATCAAGCGTCGGGACGGCCAGAATGCCCGCCTGCTGTCCTCGCTCCTGCTGCCGTGCGCCTCATCCCCCTGCTGCTCTCCGTGACCCTGGGCATGGCCCAGGCTCAACCTGCACCCGCCACCCAGAAGTTGCTGCAAGCCGTGCTGGCCCACCCCCGGGTGCAGCCGAAGTCGGCAGACAAACCCAAACCCCCCGCCGGGTTGAAGAGCGGCGAGGCCGGTTTGATCGCCTACCTGGAAGCCCAGCAGCGCCAGGGCGGCGATGTGAACGCCTACGCCAGCTTGGGCACGCCGCTGCAACATGCGGTGCAGGCCCGCCTGACCTTGTTGGCGCTGTGGCTGCTGGCCCATGGGGCCGACCCCCTGCTGCCCATCCAGGCGGAAGGCACCCAGAACGCGCCACTGCCCGACACCCTGGGGCTAGCGGTGCAGCAGTCGCTGGCAGCCCTGCTGCAACACCTGCAACAACACCCCAAGGTGCAGGCCCTGCCACCCACCGAATTGGCGCAGCGCATCTGGACACACAGCCAGCCCAAGCAGCAGGCGCTGCTGCTGCAGGGCGGCTGGCCGCTCCCCTCAGCACAGACCCAGCCCGAGCTGTTTCGCCGCCTGTTCCGCCAATTCATGTGCAGCACCCAACTGGCGCCGCTGAAGAGCATGGCGGCACAGGCCGGCGCGGCAGAGGCTCTGCGGCCCCTGCAGGCCGAGACCTGGGACTGCCCGCGCCTGTTCCCTCAATTCAGCGCGCCCAACTGGGCGGCGGAGCTGGACGACTGGCGCGCCGTGGAGCAGGCCCTGGGCCAGCCGGTGCTGGCCCGCCTGAGCCCGCGCGCCGCAGATGCCGCCACGCTGACGCAATGGCTGACGCTGGGCCTGGCCAAGCCCTGGTCCGAACCCAAGGCCAGCGCGCGCTGGCTTGAGGCCCTGCACGCCGCCCCGCAACCCGTGCAACTGGCCGCAGCCCGCGCCATTCCGCCCGAAGCCCTGCGCGCCGCCCTGGCGCAGCCCGAGGGCCTGCAAGCCTGGCTGCGCCTGGCCGCGCGCTGGCCCCTGGCCGATACGCGCAGCGCGCTGGCGGCCGTCCAGCCCGACATCCTGGGTGCGCATCTGGATGCAGCCCTGGCCCATTGGGGGCCGACCGGCTCCGAGGCCGAGGCTCGCTGGGCCCTGCTGAACGAACGCCTGCCCAGCCGCCTGACGCGCCGCGCGACCGAATGGCTGGACTACGTGCCGCTTGCGCACTGGGGCGCCTGGCTGAAGCGAGGCTTCCAGCCGGCCCCGATCTGGTGGGCCCAATGGCTGCGCCAAACATCCAACCCGGCGCAACTGCAGCAAGCCTGGCCGGTGGTGAAGGCCCAGCGCCCCGAGGTGGCCGCCGCCTGGATGGACTGGCTGCTGGCCCCCTGGGCGGTAGGCCCTGGAGGCGATGCCCAGACCCAGGCCGACAGCTACCCCAATGGGCTGGGCCGCATGGACGGCGCGTTGGAACGCCTGCAAGGGCTCAAGGCCCTGGGCGCCCGGCCCACGGCCCCGCGCTGGGTGGCCGCAGCCCACGAAGAAGACGAGGAGCCCGCCGTCCAGCTGGCACTGAAGGAAGGCTGGCTGCGCAAGGCCCCGGCCGCCGACCCGCCAACGATTCGCAAGCCCAGTTGCCCGGCCCTCCTCAAACCCGCACGCAGCCTGCTGGCCGAGTTGCAGCAGGCCGACGAGTTGCAGACCGTGGACCTGGGCTCAGGCCGATGCGCCCTGCTGGCCCTGGCCGGCCAGGGCACGGGCCGGCGCGAATTCGAATCCCGCAGCTTCGAGGCCGGCCTGGAGCGCTTTCAGCCGTTGGCCGATGGCGACCGCCGCGCCTGGCTCTGGGAGCCGGGCCAGACCGCCTTGAAGCCCTTGGAATCGGCCCCGCTGGGCCCGCTGCTGCCGGTGCAGTGGCAGGGCCAGGCCCTGTGGTTGGAGCTGGAGTGGGAAGGCAGCGCCACCCGCGAGCCTGGCAAGCTCTGGCAGGGCGGCGCGCCGGGCAAAACGGCGGACTTCATGCCCCTGCCCAAGCAGCACCCGCTCACCCAGGCCCTGGCCTTGCAATGCGACTTCCAGGCGCTAAGCACCTGTCTGGGCCTGAGCGAGACCGACGCCCTGCAGCCCCCCAGCCGCGAGGACTATCTGCGGCGCGCACTGGCCGAAACACCCACCCCCAAGAAGCGCTGATCGCGCTCAGGGCCAGATCCGCCGCGCCAACTCCGGCAGGCTGGCCGCCTGTTCCCAACCCGGGCAACTGCCCAACTGGATGGGCAGATGGCTGTAGCGGTGCAGCAGCAGCAAGCGCAACTGCGTCAGCCGCGCGGCCTCGTCAAAGGGCTGACCATAGCCCTCGAAGAAGGCCGCCACCCGGCCCGCATGGCCGGCGGCCAGAAAGCACAGCGGCCCGCCCCAGTCGTAGGCGGCCGGCCCCACTAGACCGTCGCCGAAGTCGAACATGCCGGTCAAGCGTTCACCCTCGGCGTCCACCAGCAAGTTCATAGGCGTGTACTCTCCGGTGAGCAGCACGTCCGGCCCCTCAGGAACAGGGCCGGCCACAAAGTCCTCGACCTGCGCCAGCAGATGCTCAGGCAGGCCGGTGCGGCGCTGGCGCGCCATGCAACCGGTACGCTGGCGGGCAAGAAAGTCCGCCCAGCTCGGCGCCAGCGCTGGCTGATCGCCCACCGGCAGCGCATGGACCTGCGCGGCCAGCGCGCCGATCTGGCGCAACAGCGCGCAGCGGCGCGCCTCGTCTAACCCCGCCCAGCGCTGGCTCAAGGGCTGGCCGGGCAGCCGGCTCATCAGCGTCCAGGCCCAGCCCTGCTGCTCACCAGTGGCCTGCAACTCGGGGGTGGGCACGCTCAGGCGCCCCTGCAATCGTTGCAGCAGGCCCCGCTCGAAAGCCCAGTGGTCGCGCAGGAAGGGAGGGTAGAGCTTCAGGATCTGCTGCGCACCCACCCCCGCCACCAGCACCGTGCCCTCGCCCAGGGGCTGCACCGCACCGCGCAAATCCAGGCCGTGGGCCAGCTCGGTCAACAGGGGCAGCCAGCGTTGCGGCTGATCGTGCAGGGCGTCGAACTCGGCTGGGCCGTCGAACGCGGGGAAGTTCAGTTCATGCATTAACAACAGTTCAGATTCAGCAGCCGCAGCCATAGGACATCACATCACTGCCCAGCAGCTTCCACTGCCCGGCCAGATTGACGAACAACAGGCGCAACCAGGGGTCGTCGTGCTTGGGCGGCCCGTCCAGCGGACCCGCAGCGCGCCCGGTGGCCTCGGCCCAGAGCAGGTCGGGTTGTCCATCGCCATCGAGGTCAAAGCGGCGCAGCTCAAGGCGGGTGAAGCCGTGCTGCTCGCGCTTCAGCGCCACGCGCTCCGCGCCCCCCAGAGCCTTTGCTGCCGAGGTCAGGGGGCGGCTGCTGTAAAACCAGAAGA
Source organism: Inhella inkyongensis (assembly GCF_005952805.1). Classification (GTDB taxonomy): domain Bacteria; phylum Pseudomonadota; class Gammaproteobacteria; order Burkholderiales; family Burkholderiaceae_C; genus Inhella; species Inhella inkyongensis. The sequence continues at coordinate 850,575 of NZ_CP040709.1, read as the reverse complement.
GTCGACGCGGGCTGGCGGACGGGGCCTGCCAGCCATTGCGCTTGGCGGTGGCGGCATCCATGTCGCCAAAGGCAAAGCCTTCGCCCGGCCAGTCATCGCACATGTAATCAACATCCGGGCGCCATTCGCGCCGCACCTTCTGCGGCAGCTGCGATTGCGCGCGCACCCGGCCATCGCTGAACAACTCCACCCTCACCAAGGGTTTGGTCAGACGCTCGATGCGCGCCTCGGCCCACTCCTGGGGATTCAGCAGCGCGCCCACGTACCAGCGCTGTTGGGCATTGAAACGCTCGGCCAATTGGGCCAGGGGTGTGGCGGGACTGGCCAGCTCGGCCTCCGAACGGAACCAGGAGGGCGCCGGCGTCTGCAAGGGCAAGGCAGCCAGGAAGGCCTTCATGCGGGCGGCAGCCAGCGGCCCCTGCCGCGGAAAGTCCGGCGGCCCCTGAGACGTCCATTCGTTGCCGTCCAACTCAGCCAGGCTGCGCAGGGGCGGCGGCGGCTCGCGCTCGGCGATCATCTGTCCATGCAGGGCTTGGCGCATGCGGCCTCGCTCGGTCTCGAAATCCGGATCGCGCGGCGGGCAATGCGCCCCTTCACACAGATGGCCCTGCTGGGTCTCGTAATGCGCCATCCAGTCCCAGCTGGGCTCCAGCGCGAACAACTGCCGCGGGTTGTACTCTGGGTTGCTCTCCTGAGCGCCCCAGCGCTCCCATGCGCGCACGCCAATGCGCTCCGGCGCCACGGGTGAGCGGGCCAGCAGCTTGCAGGCCACAAAGCCGTCTTGCGGCGGCTGCGTGGGGATCTGGGTCTGAACCGCGCAGTAGCTCGCATCGGGCGCTGGCTGAATGCGCAAATTCATCTCGGTGTTGAGCGGGAGGCGCGCCAGCACCTCGGCCTGGGGCTGCGCCGCCGCCCGCAGCAACACCCCGGCCCCGGCAACCCAGCGTCGTTCTGCCGGCACACCCGCCTCGCCCGCGCGTGCGGTCGCCACCCAGCGGGGGCTCAAGAAACGGCAGGCCACGAAGCCGCGCTGCGAATCGGGCGCGGGGCTGTAGAAGCCGCCGAAGCCCACCTCGCAGTAGCCCTCTTCCGGCCCGGGCGTGATCAGTTGAACTCGACTGCCCTGCTGCAAGCGCGCCTGCACGGGCGCATCCGCTGCGGCCTGCGTGCGCACCAGCAGAGGGCCGCTGGCCACCCAACGCTCATCGGGCATGGGCAGGGGCTGAGCGGCCAAGTTGGCGCAGGGCGCCCAACCTTTCAGGGGGGGCGCGAACCCTGGGGGCTGCGGCCGGCCGGGGGTGTCGCCCTCCCGCACCTCGCACTGAGCGCCCACGCTGCGCAACAACACCAAGCGCTGGCCCTGCCCCATCTTGTGCAGCAGCTTGCTGTTGGGCGACTGCGACTCGCGCACGTCGAGCGAAGCAGAGTGAATCCAGCGATAAGCGCCTGCGGTCTGCGCCGCACCAGGGCCGGAGCACGCGAGCAACACCAGCAACAAGACAGAGGAATAACGCAGCGTCATCGCGATTCGTTCGTTCGGCTTAACCGCGCGCAAAGCGCCGGCTGGCGTCATAGGGAAACACATCATGCACATGCCCCGCCAAGATGGCGTCCTTGCAGCCCTGCCAGAAGGCCGGGTCCAGCAGGTCGGCGTGGTGTTTCACGAAGGGCTCGCGCACGCCCGGGTGGCCGAGTAGGAAGGGACCAAAGGTCTCGGGGAAGACATCGCCCTTGTTGACGGCGTACCAGATCTCGCCGCTCATCTCGTCTTCCTCGCAGCGGGGGGCCGGCACCTTGCGGAAGTTGCAGTCGGTCAGGTACTCGATCTCGTCGTAGTCGTAGAACACCACCTTGCCCTGGCGGGTGACGCCGAAGTTCTTCCACAGCATGTCGCCAGGGAAGATGTTGGCGGCCACCAGGTCTTTGATGGCATTGCCGTACTCCAGCACCGCGTGCTCGCGCTGGGCCTCGTCGGCGTCCTGCAGGTAGATGTTGAGCGGCACCATGCGGCGCTCAATGTAGACATGCTTGAGCACGATGTCCTCGCCGCTGTCATCGAGCAGGCTGGGACAGAAGGTCTTGAGCTCCTTGATCAGCTCGTCTTCGAAGCGGCGGCGCGGCAGGGCGACATTGCTGTACTCCAGGGTGTCGGCCATGCGTCCCACGCGGTCGTGCTGTTTGACCAGCAAATACTTGCCCTGGATCTGCTCGCGCGTGGTGTCTTTCTGCGGCGGGTAGTAGTCCTTGATCAGCTTGAACACGAAGGGAAAGCTGGGCAGGTCGAACACCAGCATCACCATGCCCTTGATGCCGGGGGCGATGCGGAACTTGTCGCTGGAATGGCGCAGGTGGTAGAGCAGGTCCCGATAGAACAAGTTCTTGCCGTGCTTTTGCAGGCCGATGGCGTTGTAGAGCTCGGCGCGCGGCTTTCGGGGCATCAGGCTGCGCAGGAACTGGATGGCGGCGGCCGGCACTTCGATGTCCACCATGAAATAGGCGCGGGCGAAGCTGAACAGCATCAAGAGGTCGTCCTCGCCGAACAGCATGGCGTCAATCATCAAACCCTTGCTGCCGTGAAGGATGGGCAGGGCGAAGGGCGTCTCGTGAAAGCCGTTGATGATCTTGCCCACCACATAGGCGCCCTTGTTGCGATAGAACAGGCTGGAGAGCACCTGCACCTGGAAGTTGGTGCGCCACTTCACGCCGCCCATCTGGCGCTCCACCGCCGCCACCACATGGGCGGCATCGCGGGCCGGGTCTTCGAACGGGGTCTTGAGCTGGAAGTTGGTGACGATACGCCGAAAGGTTTCGCCCAGCTTCCCGGGCTCGGGGTAGTAGGCGCGGTAGGTGGGCTTGGCGGCGGGCTCGTCGTTTTCGATGTACTCGGTGCTGACGGCCGGACGCACGAAGAGAAAGTCGTTGTGGAAGTAGCTGTGGTGCAGGATGCGCGTGCACACCGAGTTGAAAAAGGTCTCGGCCAGCTCGGGCTGCAGGTGGTTGGTCAGCAGGCCGATGTAGTGCAGCTTGATCTGCTGCCAGACCTCCATCGGCAGCTGCGAGGCCTCATAGCCCAGCTCCAGCAACTCCACGCACTCGCCCACGCGCTGGTCGTAGAAGGCGATGCGCTCGGCCTGGGCCTTTTGCTGGCCATGCCAGTCGGCGCGCTCAAAGCGCTGCTTGGCCAGGGCCGTGGTCTCGCGGAACAGCCGGTAGTGGCGGTTGAAGCCGCCCAGCAGGGCCTGCGCAATCTCGTAGGCGCGGGGGTCGTTGAGCTGGTGCGGAAACATCGGCAGGCCCTTCAGATGCGTAAGGGCTCTAGCCTAGCCCGAGCCAATGGCCCAGCCTTCGCAATTCTGGGCTCAGCCCTCTACGACGTAGCGGCGCGTCACCCGCTCCAGGCCGGCGCGGTAGGCCGGGAGCACATCGTCGGGCCCGGCGGCGGTGATGCGCAAGTCCTGCAGCAGGCCGTTGTGCAGGCCGTAGACCCAGCCATGCACCACCACGCTCTGGCCGCGCGCCCAGGCATCCTTGACGATGGTGGTGTGGCAGACGTTGCGCGCCTGCTCCAGCACATTCAGCTCCACCAGGGCATCCACCCGCAGCGCCTCGGGCACCTGCTCCAGCAAGGCGGCATGCTGGTCGCGCACGTCCTGCACATGGCGCAACCAGTTGTCCACCAGGCCCACCCGGGCGCCGGCCAGCGCGGCCTTCACGCCGCCGCACTGTGAATGACCGACCACGATCACGTGCTGGACCTTGAGTGCATCCACCGCGAACTGGATCACCGAGAGCGCGTTGAGGTCGGTGTGCACCACCAGATTGGCCACATTGCGATGCACGAACAGCTCGCCCGGCAGCAGGCCCACCAGATCATTGGCCGGCACGCGGCTGTCGGAGCAGCCTATCCACAGGTATTGCGGCGTCTGCTGGCCCAGCAGGCGCGTGAAAAAGCCGGGCTGACGCTTTTCCTGGGCGGCGGCCCAGGCGCGGTTGCTGTCGAACAGTTCGGAAAGCTCTTGGCTCATGCGCGGTAGATGGCGTAGATATGGCGGTCAATCACCCGCCCCTGCTTGATCGCACCTTGGCGCTGCACGCCCTCTAGCGTCATGCCTAGCTTGCCGGCAACGCGCATAGAGCGTTCGTTCCCTCCGTGCACGGCAGCAAAAATGCGGGTGATCTCTGTTTGGGCCAAAGCGTGCTCAATGCAATGCCGACCCGCCTGGACTGCCAGTCCTTGGCCCCAGTGGTCGGGGTTCAGCCACCAGCCGATCTCTGCATTGCAACGCAAAAAGCCCAACCCTGGATTCACGCCGCAGCCGCCCTGCGGCCGGTCGTTCAGACAGATCGCCCAGCAAGAACCAAACTCCCGCGAGCCGGTTTCTACCCACCACTGGGCGTCCGCAGCCGTGTAAGGCATGGGCCAACTGTCGGCCATCCAACGCGCAATGCGCTCGTCATTGCCCAGTGGCTGAAGACTGGCGGCATCGTCGGCACGCCAGGCTCTCAATGTCCAGCCGCGCCGCCCCAGCTCGATCGACTCGCTCATGCGCCCTGCTTGGGTACGCGGGAGCCCAACCACCCCAGCGGCCCCAGCACCAGGCTACAGCCAAACACCCACCACAAGGTGAAGGTGCCGCCTTCAAACACCAGGATGCCCAGCGAACGCAGCACCAGCACCGCAATGGCCACCATGCCGAGCATCAGACACAGCGCGCCACTGCCCTTGGTCAGCAGATGGATGGGGCCAGCATTGGCCGGGATGACGAAGAGCCCATAGCCCAGCAGGATCAAGCCGGGATAGGCCAGCCAGGCCGTCCAGCCCGGCTGCAGGGCGGTGGCCCCCAGCGCCGCGGCGGTGAGCACCCCACCCGAGAGCAGGCCCAGGATCACCATCAACGCGCCAAAGGCCAGCACCATCACATCGTCTCCGCGAACAACTCACGCCCGATCAGCATGCGGCGGATCTCGCTGGTGCCCGCACCAATTTCATACAGCTTGGCGTCACGCCACAGGCGGCCCAACGGGTACTCGTTGATGTAGCCGTTGCCACCAAAGATCTGCACGCCTTCGCCGGCCATCCAGGTGGCCTTCTCGGCGCACCAGAGGATGACGGACGCGCAGTCCTTGCGCACCTGGCGCACATGGGCCGCACCCAGCTTGTCCAGGTTCTTGCCGATGGTGTAGCAGAACGAGCGGCCGGCCTGCAGCACGGTGTACATGTCCGCCACCTTGCCCTGGATGAGCTGGAACTCGCCGATGCTCTGGCCGAACTGCTTGCGGTCGTGGATATAGGGCACCACGTTGTCCATCACCGATTGCATGATGCCGATGGGGCCGGCGGCCAGCACGGCGCGCTCATAGTCCAGGCCGCTCATCAGCACCTTGGCGCCCTGGTTCAGGCCCCCGAGGATGTTCTCGGCCGGCACCTCGACGTCCTGGAACACCATCTCGCCGGTGTGGCTGCCGCGCATGCCCAGCTTGTCCAGCTTCTGCGCCGTGAAGAAGCCCTTCATGCCCTTTTCGACGATGAAGGCGGTGACGCCACGCGCACCCAGCTCGGGCTCGGTCTTGGCGTAGACCACCATGGTGTCGGCGTCCGGCCCATTGGTGATCCACATCTTGCTGCCGTTCAGCAGGTAGTAGCCGCCCTTGTCCTCGGCCTTGAGCTTCATGCTGATGACGTCGGAGCCGGCGCCAGGTTCGCTCATGGCCAGAGCGCCCACATGCTCGCCACTGATCAGCTTGGGCAGGTATTTCGCGCGTTGCGCGTCGTTGCCGTTGCGCTTGATCTGGTTCACGCACAGATTGCTGTGCGCGCCGTAGGACAGGCCCACCGAGGCGCTTGCGCGACTGATCTCTTCCATCGCCACCATATGGGCCAGATAGCCCATGTCGGCGCCGCCGTACTGCTCCGGCACGGTGATGCCCAGCACGCCCAGCTCGCCCATCTTGCGCCACAGGTCCATCGGGAACTGGTCGCTGCGGTCGATCTCGGCCGCGCGCGGCGCGATTTCGGCGTCGGCAAAGGCGCGCACAGCGTCGCGCAGGGCGTCAATGTCTTCGCCGAGTTGGAAGTCGAGGCCGGGGAGGTTCATGGTGGGGTCCTGCTGAATTCTGAAAGGTGCGGGATTCTAGAGAGCCCCCTCCAGACGCCATCGGCCTGGCCCTAGCATGCGCCCATGCAACTTCAGCAACTCCTTTTTAGCCAGGGCTTTGGCACCCGGCACGAATGCGCCGGCATGGCCGTGCACGGTCAGGTCACGATCCAGGGCCGGGTCTGCACCGACCCCTACGAAGAATTCGAACCCGAGGGTCTGGTCTTTGAGGTCGACGGCCAAGCCTGGCCCTACTGCGACAAGGCCCTGGTGCTCCTGCACAAGCCCACCGGCTATGAATGCAGCCTGAAGCCCAAGCACCACCCCAGCGTACTGAGCCTCTTGCCCGGCCCCTTGCGGGTGCGCGGCCTGCAGCCCGTGGGGCGGCTGGACGAAGACACCACCGGCCTGCTGCTGCTGACCGATGACGGCGCCTTGATCCACCGCCTGACGCATCCCAAGCGCAAGGTGCCGAAGATCTACGAGGCGACGCTCAAACACCCGATGGACGAAGCAGCGCGGCAGCAACTGCTGAGCGGCGTGGTCTTGAACGACGACCCGGAGCCCATCCAGGCTCAGGGCGCGGAGTTGATCGAACCCACTCTCTTGCGCCTGACCCTCACGGGTGGGCGCTACCACCAGGTCAAGCGCATGGTGGCGGCGGTGGGCAACCGGGTCGAGGCCCTGCACCGCAGCGGCTTCGGGCGCCAGACCATTCCGGACGGCTTGGCGCCAGGCCAGTGGTGTTGGATTCAGCCTTCAGATTTGTAATCCGGCAATAGTTCACCGCAGCCGCCCCCTCAGCGCGGGGCCGACCCCGATGCGCAAAAACCGGGCAGACGGTAAATTCCCGCCCGTGGCTGCTTGGATCGGCCGCCCGACCGAATGCCCGACCCAACGTCGACTCGAACGCCCGCCCAGGAGTACCCCATGAAATTCGCCCCCCTTCACCGCGCCGCCCTGGTGGCCGCCGCTTTTCTGCCCCTGACGGCCTTTGCCGCCTCGGGCGACGCCGCACTGCGCAGCGAATGCGCCGCCAAGAACCCGGTGACCGTGGCCGCAGCCGGCGCCAATGAGTTCCAGTTCAACTATCACAAGGGCGAGTTGCGCGGCGAAGCCCGCAAGGGCGCCAAGGTGGCCTGCAGCGAAGGCCAGTACAACCAATATCTGGCCAGCCTGGACCCCGCCAAGGTGCTGGCTGCCAACCCCACCGCCGCCGGCAAGCCGGCCGTGGAAGAGCACCAATTCAGCTATCGCAAGGGCAAGTTGAAGAGCGAGACCCCGACGCCCTGAGCTTCAAGCACCCTGAAATGCAAAGAGCCGGCCCCTGGGCCGGCTCTTTGCTTTCAGGCCTCGCGTAGGACGTGCGGGCGGCTGCCGCTGGCTTGACACTCCAGACGACTCGCCTTTACCAGAGAGCGAAGACGCCTCGACTTCAGTCCGCGCGTGCCAAGGTGGGTGCGGGCAGTTCGCTGATGGCATAGCGGGCCGGGCCATCCTCTTCGCCGGTCCGAATGGCCAACACGAAGCCGAAGCGTTGCGGCTTGGTCTGAGCCACGGCATCGCGGCATTCCAGCTGACGAACCGCATTGCGTACGGCGCCACGATATTCGAAGGCCCGGCCCTTGGCTTCAACCTCCTGGACTTGGCCACCGTGCAGATTGAAGTGCACCTCGAATTCAGCATCCCGACCCACCCGATAGATGGCGCGGGCGAGGTCTTCAGCCAGAGACTCACTCATGGCGGGACAGGCGGCGCGCACATCGACACGCAGCTGGGAGGGTCCGGAGACCTCGACGCGATCCAGCGAAGGCTCGGCGGCTTGAGCCGCACTCACACCGAGGGCGAACAGGGCAAGGGCAGAAGTCAGGGTACGGGGCATGGTGCTCTCCTTGAACAAGTTGAGGATCACCACCGCAGCCACCCAGCCGCGCCGGGCGGATGCAGAGGCCCCAAAACCCAAGACACCCGCGTCGCGCGCCGCCCGGTGCCTAGGCCTTGGAGGACCCCGCCAGTTAGAGGGGCCTGAGCCGATCTTGTTCCTGTTACGGGCCCGCCCTAAAAGTCACAGCCCCATCGCGCAATGCGTGCAACCCCTTGGTTTGCTCAGGGCTGTCGCAAGGATTCGATCAACTGGTCTTTCTCGGCCCAGATCTGACCCAGCCAGGCCTGGAACTCCTTGCGGTACTCGGGGTCCTCGCTGTAGTCGCCCTGCAAGAAGGCGGCCGGCACCTCGCGCTCCTGCACGCGCACGATCACCCGCCCCATGCGACCGCAGGCCATGTCCCAATAACTCGGCACCCCATCGGGGTAGACGATGGTGACATCGAGCAGCGCGCGAAAGCGCTCGCCCATCACATTGAGCGCCAGTGCCAGCGCGCCACCCTTGGGCTTGAGCAGATGCCGATAGGGGGAGCTTTGTTGGGCATGCTTGGCTGGGGTGAAGCGCGTGCCCTCGGCAAAGTTCATCACACTGGTGGGCACCAAGGCGAAGCGCGCGCAACTGCGACGCGTGGTCTCCATGTCTTGGTGGCGCAGCTCGGGGTTTTTGCGCAGGGCCGCCTTGCCATGGCGGCGCATGAAGGGAAAGTCCAGCGCCCACCAAGCCAGGCCGATCATCGGCACCCAGATCAGTTCCTGCTTGAGGAAGAACTTCAGGAAGGGAATGTGGCGATTGAAGACGCGCTGCAGCACAAAGATGTCGACCCAGCTCTGGTGGTTGCAATTCACCATGTACCAGCCACCACTCTTGAGTCCCTCCAGGCCCTGAACGTCCCAACGGGCGCGATGGGTCAGCAGCATCCAGGCGCTGTTGCAGGCAATCCAGCTCTTGGCAATGCGATTCAGCCAGGGGTCGATGAGCCGGCGCACGACCGCCCAGGGCAATACGAATTTAAGGATCGAAAGCGCGAACAGCGGCGTGCACCAGACGATGGTGTTGACACCCAGCAGCAGCGCGCTGATGACACCCAGCAGGGGCGCAGGAATCCAAGACAGCATGGCAGTGGGCACGGAGCCCGGAACAGCAGGAAAGGCCGCCATTCTGGCCGCCCCGCCCCCGCTCCTTCCCGGGGCCACGTCAATCCTTCACGAGAAGGAGGCAGGTTTTGTCGCCGGCTTGCAAATCTTTAGCCGATCTTTAGCCGCCCCTGGCGACACTCGCGCCCTTTCGCGCCGCAGGGCGCGTTTTCGCTTTTTTGCGCCAAGGGCGCAGTTTCATCTGTGCGCCTACGGGCGCTGCATGGCCGGGAGAGCTGTCTTGAGAAGTGGATTGAATGGGTTTGTGGTGGCAGGACTGAGTGTCTTGCTGAGTGCCTGTGGTGGTGGCGGAGGCTCCAGCGCTCCGACCCCCAATCCGGCGCCAACCCCCACGCCGACCCCGGTGGCTAGCAGCGCCTGCACCAGCAACAGTGGCATTCAGTTGGTCCAGCATGCCCCCAGCAGCGCGGGTCGCCTGGGCGCCGTGGGCATCCTGAACTGCGAATCCAGCGGCAGCCTGAAGAACCTGAGCTGGACGCAGACCGAAGGCCCCAGCGTATCGATCACTGCGCATCGTTCGCCCATGATGGCCTTCGAGGCCCCGCAAAGCGGTCACTATGGCTTCAGCGTGAGCTTCACAGACGCCAACAACCAGCCGCAAACGCGCCAGGTCAGTTTGGATGTGCCCGCAGCCAGCGCCGCCCCCTTGGTGGTGGCCCGCACCAGCCACAGCGTGCGCATGGGCGGCAAGGTTTCCATCCGCGCCTGGCCGGCTGCCGGCGTCAGCGCCAACAACCTGCGCTGGACCCAGATCGAAGGCCCGACCGTGACCCTGGACACCCAGGATCCGCTGGTGGCGTACTTCACGGCGCCGACCGTCGGCCAGGACACCCCCATCCGTCTGCGCGTCACTGCACAGGTCAATGGCCGCAGCGACAGCGCCGAAGCGACGGTACTGGTAGAGCGCCACGAACAGGCGCCCTCAACCAGCAAGACCCATCTGTGGCCGAAGCAACATATCTCCCGCGTCTACCCCTATCTGGCCAACGGCCCGCATGCCGCCAACTTGGTGCCCTGTGTGTTTGACGCCAGCCAGCAAGAGGCCGACCTCTGCACCTTGAGCCGACTACCACTGTTGGCCCAAGAGACCCAGGGGCAGTTGCCCACCATCGACCAGGTTATGAACCGCGTGCTCGTCTCGCACGACTGGATGGGCGCGAACTTCCGTCGCTTCCTGGAGGCGCATGACACCCATGGCGACTTCCGCCGCATGCTGATGTCGACCACCGCCGTGGTCATCGGCGCCCAGGTTCGGCCTTCTTTCTACTTTGGGGTAACCGGTGCCATCCATCTGGACGCAGATAACTTCTGGCTTACCCCCGAGGAGCGCGACACCATCAACGAAGCCCCGGACTACCGGGGCGCGTTTGGCCGGGAGTTGCAGTACGACATGCTCTGGCGCTACACCAAGAGCAACGCCAGCATCTACAGCTACTACGACCCGAATCAGCGCGTCAGCCGCCCGATTGCTGATCTGCTGGCCGAAGCCGGCCCGCTGATGTACCACGAACTGGCTCATGCCTTGGACTTCGTGCCGCCAGCGACTTACGGCGCACTCAATGGCAGCAAGACCCTTTGGGGCACCATCGAGCCGCGTTACAACGCCAATCAGCTCGTCTCCGACCACGCAGAGGGTCAGTACCCTTTGCGTTCGGCCGAAATGAAATCGCTGGGCCAGGTGAAATTCCAGGGCGTCAAGGCCACAGCCGCGCACAACGCATACACCCCCGAACAAATCATCAGCTTCTTCGCTCCCGATTTGGCCACCGACGAGTACGCCTACTCCTCGCCCAACGAGGACGCTGCAATGACTTTTGAAGAAGTGCTACTGGCGCGCCGCCTGGGCTATCGCCGCGACGTCGCCATCACGCCCGCCATCCAGGCCTCCGATACCGGCCGCACCATCATGGTTCGATGGGGCCAGCGCGGCCGCATCGGCGACACCCGGATGCATGCGCGTGCTCGCTTGATCCTGAGCGAGATGGCGCCCTGGTTCGACCTGACCGAGATTGGCCTGCTGCCAGCTCCAACGCCCATGCGAGCCGGCGAGAGCTGGTCCGCCAATATGGTGCTGGACGGTGAAGCCATGCGCAAGCCCTTCGCCGCCGGCGGCCCGTTGCCGACCCGCGAGGAGCTTGGCCTGTTCCGCAAGGAAATGAAGCGCCAACGCCACCACTTGCATGAAGGTCGCCCGGAGCGCATTGCGCACTGAGCACTCAGCACAAGCCAAAATGAAACGGGCTCCTCGGAGCCCGTTTTCTTTTGCCTTACAGGAAGCGCTCCAGCAGCCGTCGCGACCCGCGGTCCAGGGCCCAGCGGTCGGCGATGAAGAGTTGCAGTCCATGGCTGGTGGCGATCAAGAGTCGCCCCTCGTCCAGACGCCGGATGTCTTCCTCGGTCTTGAGGACGAACTGCAACGGCCCGCGATCGGTTTCCACCGTCCATTGGCTGGGCGTGGAAAAGGTGCTGACCGCCACCAGGCGCTTGAGTTCGGGATGGAACTCGCGGCTGCGCAGTTCGGACTCGATCAATTCGCGCGGCGCCGCCGGCAGCGCCGACAGGCGCTCCACCCACGCCAGTTCATGCCCATCGGGGCCGATCAGGCTCAGGCCTTCATCCGGCGCACTGATGGGATGAGCGCGCACAGGGCTCACGCCCACATGGGCCTGGCCCTGGGCATCGGTCAGCACCAGCTTGCCAAAGGCGTCGCGGCTAAGGGTCCAGTCCATCAGGCACTCACAGTGTGTTGATTGGGATTCGGCGCCACGACCATCAGTCCGTCACCTTCTTCATGCTCCTCGGCGCGACGCGCCTGCGCCTCCCACAGGCGCCAGTAATGGCCCTGGGCGGCGATCAACTCGTCGTGCCCACCCACCTCGACGATCTCGCCGCGGTCCATCACCACCAGTCGATCGGCCTTGCGCAGAGTCGAAAGCCGGTGCGCAATGGCAATGGTGGTGCGGCCCTTGACCAGGTTGTCCAGCGCTTTCTGGATTTCCTTTTCCGTCTCGGTGTCCACCGCCGAGGTGGCCTCGTCCAGGATCAAGAGCGCCGGGTTGATCAAGAGCGCGCGCGCAATCGAAATGCGCTGGCGCTCACCGCCCGACAGGCCCTGGCCGCGCTCGCCCACCAGGCTGTCGTAGCCATGGGGCAGGCGCAGGATGAACTCGTGCGCATGCGCGGCGCGTGCGGCGGCCACCACCTCGGCGCGGGTGGCGTCGGGCTTGCCATAGGCAATGTTCTCGGCAATGGTGCCAAAGAACAGGAAGGGCTCCTGCAGCACCAGGCCAATATGGCGGCGGTAATCCGCCACGCGGATGCGCCGCAGGTCCACGCCATCCACGCGGATCGAGCCCTCGGTCACGTCGTAGAAGCGGCAAATCAGGTTCACCAGGGTGCTCTTGCCCGAGCCGCTGTGGCCCACCAGACCGATCATTTCGCCGGGGCGAATGTCCAAGTCCAGGCGCTTGATCACCGAGCGGCTGCCATACCGGAAGTGCACGCCCTGGAGCGACAGCGCACCCTTGGCCTGACCGAATTCGACCGGCTGGGCCGGATCGGGCACGTTGGAGACATGGTCCAGGATGTCAAAGATGCGCTTGGCACCCGCCGCCGCCTTCTGCGTCACCGAGACGATGCGGCTCATCGAGTCCAGGCGGCCATAGAAGCGCCCGATATAGGCCAGGAAGGCGGTCAGCACACCCACCGTCACCGAACCCTGGCTGACCAGCCAGATGCCGGTGGCCCAGACCACCAGCAGACCGAACTCGGTCAGCAGGCCCACGGTGGGGCCGAACAGGCTCCATGTCTTGTTCAGCTTGTCGTTCACCGCCAGATTGGCGGCATTGGCGGCGCGAAAGCGTTGCGCCTCGCGCCGCTCCTGGGCAAAGGCCTTGACCACGCGAATGCCGGGGATGGTGTCGGCCAGCACCGAAGTGACCTCGCCCCAGACCCGGTCGATCTTTTCGAAGCCGGTGCGCAGGCGATCACGCACCAGATGAATCAGCCAGGCAATGAAGGGCAGCGGAATCAGGGTGGCCAGCGCCAAGCCGGGGTGGATACTGAACAGGATGGTGGCCGTCATGGTCAGCATCAGCACATCGGTGATGAAGTCGAGCGCATGCAGGCTCAAGAACACCGAGATGCGATCCGTTTCCGAACCGATGCGGGCCATCAAATCGCCTGTGCGCTTGTTGCCGAAGTACTCGAGCGACAGACCCAGCAGGTGTTCAAAAGTGGCGGTGCGCAGATCGGCTGCGATGCGCTCGGACACCAGCGCAAGGATGTAGGTTTTGGCCCAACCCAGCAACCAACTCACCAGGGCCGCGCCAAACAGACCGGCGAGCAGCAGACCCACCAGCGAGGTGTCAATCGGCTGGCCGTTCTGGAACGGGATCAGCACCTTGTCCATCAGCGGCATGGTCAGATAGGGCGGCACCAGGGTGGCCCCGGTCGCGCCCATCATCAGCAGGAAGCCCAGCAGCAGCTGGCCCTGATAGGGCTTAGCGAAGCGCCACAGCCGCAGCAGCACCCAGGTGGAAGGCGGGGTGTGCAGCTCACGATGGCAGGTTGGGCACTCCTCGCTGTCGGGCGGCAAAGGGGCCTGGCAAGTGGGGCAGAGCTCGGCGTCATCGGTGCTGGGCAGAGCGGGCTGGCCGGCCAGCTCCTCCTGCGCCTGCGCGAAGGCGTCCTGCAAGCGCGTGATGCCGAGTTGTTCGGCCAGCGTGAAGTGCCAGTGCTGCGCGCGGCCATCGGGGCGGCACAACTCCAGGCAGCCCAGACCCGCATGGTCATGGCAGCGCAGGGACAGTCCAGGCTTGAGCTCGTGGCTCTGGCGGCCATCACCGCCCAGGGCCAGCAAACGGAAACGCCCCCCACCCTGCACCAGGGCCAGCAGGCCGCTGTCGAAGTGCAGCGCGCGGTTCAGGTCAACGCCGGCCGCCGCCACCACGTTCTCGCCCGCCGCCAACTCGGCCTGCAAGGGGGCCCAGAGTGAATGCTGGCGCAGGGAGTCGCTGATCGGAAAGGGCTGCATGGCGCGTCTTGTTGTTGAATGCGCGGAATTGTGCCCTCCAAGATCAGCGCAGAATTCGCCCCATCTCTGAGCCCTTAGGCCTGCCCATGAGCAAGAAGAACGACATCCAACTGCTGCGCATCACTTATCTGCGCGGCCCCAACATCTGGACCTACCGCTCCTGCCTGGAAACCTGGCTGGACCTGGGCGAGCTGGAGGACCACCCCTCCCACCAGCTGCCAGGGCTCAACGAACGCCTGACGGCCTGGCTGCCCAACCTCGTGGAGCACCACTGCGGCGTAGGCGAGCGCGGCGGCTTCCTGCAGCGTCTGACCGAAGGCACTTGGATGGGTCATGTGCTGGAGCATGTGGTGATCGAACTGCTGAACCTGGCCGGCATGCCCACGGGCTTTGGCCAGACCCGCTCGACCACCCAGCGCGGCGTCTACCGCATGGTGTTCCGCGCTCGCGACGAACAAGTGGCACGCGCGGCACTCAAGGAAGGCCATGCGCTCTTGATGGCAGCGATCAATGACGAGGGCTTCGACGTGCAGGCGGCCGTGGCCCGCTTGCGCGACACCATCGACGACTGCTATCTCGGCCCCTCCACGGCCGCCATCGTGGCCGCCGCCACCGAGCGCCGCATTCCGCACATCCGCCTCAATGACGGCAACCTCGTGCAACTGGGCCATGGCGCCAAGCAGCGCCGCATCTGGACGGCCGAGACCGACCGCACCTCGGCCATTGCCGAGGGCATTGCCCGCGACAAGGACCTGACCAAGACCCTGCTGCAGGCCGTGGGCGTGCCCGTGCCCACCGGCGTGGTGGCCAAGACGCCGGCCGAGGCCTGGGAGGCCGCACAGGACCTGGGTCTGCCGGTGGTGGTGAAGCCCAGTGACGGCAACCATGGCCGCGGCGTCACCCTGGATCTGCAGACCGAGGCCGATGTGCATGCCGCCTTCGCGCTGGCCGATGCCGAGGGCTCCGAGGTGCTGGTTGAGCGCTGCATCCCCGGCAACGAACACCGCCTGCTGGTGGTGGGCGGCAAGGTGGTGGCCGCGGCGCGCGGTGAATCCGCCTGGGTGCATGGCGATGGCAAGCACACCGTCGTGCAGTTGGTGGATCAACAAATCAACACCGACCCGCGTCGGGGCCTGACCGAGGACTTCCCGCTCAACCGCGTCAACATCGCCGAGGACTCGGTGATCCAGCTCGAACTGACGCGCCAGAACCTGCGCATGGAATCCGTCCCGGCCCATGGCCAGCGTGTGCTGATCCAGCGCAACGGCAATGTGGCCATTGACTGCACGGCCGAGGTCCACCCCGAAGTGGCGCACGCCGTGGGCCTGGCGGCCCGCACCGTGGGGCTGGACATCGCCGGCATCGACCTGGTGGCCGAGGACATCGGCCGTCCGCTGCAAGAGCAAAACGGCGCCATCGTCGAGGTCAATGCCGGCCCCGGCCTGCTGATGCACCTGAAGCCCGCCGAGGGCGTGCCTCAGCCCGTGGGGCAGGCCATCGTCGACCATCTGTTTGCCGAGGACGAGAGCGGCCGCATCCCCATCGTCGGCGTCACCGGCACCCAGGGCACCACGCCGATTGCGCGCCTGGTGGCCTGGCTGTTGCATCTGCACGGTCGCCAGGTGGGCTTGGCCTGCCACGCCGGCCTGTTCCTGGGGCCACGCCAGGTGGAACGCCACATCCGTCGGCCCTTCGACGCCGCGCACCGACTGCTGATGAACCGCCGGGTCGATGCCGTGGTGGCCGAGAACGACGCCAGCTCCATCCTGGGCGACGGCCTGGCCTATGACCGCTGCCTGGTCGGCATCGTCACCGACCTGACGCTCAGCGAGGCCCTGCATCGCCACGATGTGCACGAGACCGCCCAACTCTTCAAGGTGCTGCGCACCCAGGTCGATGTGGTGCTGCCCGAAGGTGCGGCCGTGCTCAATGCCGAGGACGAGCAGGTGGCCAGCATGGCCGAACTCTGCGACGGCGAGGTGATCTTCTACAGCACCCGCGAAGATGCTGCGCCCCTGGTGGCGCACCGCCACGGCGAAGGCCGCGCGGTGGTGCTGCGTGCCGGCCAAGCCTGGCTGGTGGGCCCGCAGGGCGAGGGCGTGGGCGCGAACGTCGATTCGCTGCTGCGCCGCTGCAATGAGGCCGGCATGGCGATCGAGGCCCGCTCGGCCCTGGCCGCCGTGGCCGCCGCCTGGGCCCTGGGCATCTCGCCCGAACTGATTGCCGCCGGCCTGGAAACCTTCATCCCCTCGGCCCAATAAACAAGAGAGACCGCACGATGGAAATCTCCCGCATCCGCGCGTTGCGCGGCCCGAACATCTGGAGCCGCCACATCGCCATCGAGGCCGTGGTGGTGTGCACCCCGGCCGAGTCCGACATCAACGATCTGCCCGGCTTTGAGGACCGCCTGCGCGCGCTGTTCCCTGGCATCGGCCCGCTGCACAGCCCCAAGCGCGAGCCCGTCAGCCTGGCCCAGGTGCTGGAGCAGGCCGCGCTGGCCTTGCAGGCCCAGGCCGGCTGCCCGGTCACCTTCAGCCACACCCACCGCACGCCCACGGCCGGCCACTATCAGGTGGTGGTGGAGTACTCGGAAGAGGACGTCGGCCGCCTGGCCTTCGACGAGTCCGTCAAGCTGGTGCAAGCCGCCCTGGACGGCCGCAACGACTGGGACGACGACGCCGTCATCAAGCAACTGCGCGAGATTGACGAGGACGTGCGCCTCGGCCCCTCCACCGGCAGCATCGTCAACGCCGCCACTGCGCGCGGCGTGCCCTACCGCCGCCTGACGCAAGGCTCGCTGGTGCAGTTCGGCTGGGGCCACAAGCAGCGCCGCATCTGGGCCGCCGAAGTGGATGCCACCAGCGCGGTCAGCGAGTCAATCGCCCAGGACAAGGACCTCTCCAAGCGTCTGCTGCAATCGGCCGGCGTGCCCGTGCCCCATGGCCGCCCGGTGGACAGCGTGGATGACGGCTGGGAAGCCGCGCTGGAGATCGGCCTGCCCGTGGTGGTCAAGCCGCAGGACGGCAACCAGGGCAAGGGTGTGACGGTGAACGTCAGCACCCGCGAAGGCTTCGAGGCCGCCTACAAGGCCGCCGAGGATATCGGCGAGGTGATGGTCGAGAAGTTCCTGCCCGGCTCCGACTACCGCCTGCTGGTGGTGGGCAATCAATTGGTGGCAGCCGCCCGCCGCGACCCGCCCCAGGTCAGCGGCGATGGCGTACACACCGTGCGCGAGCTGGTGGCCAAGGTCAACGAGGACCCGCGCCGTGGCGATGGCCATGCCACCTCGCTGACCAAGATCCGCCTGGACGACATTGCCATCACCCGGCTGGAAATGCAGGGCCTGACGCCCGATGCCGTACCGGCCAAGGGTCAGCGCGTGATCCTGCGCAACAACGCCAACCTGAGCACCGGCGGCAGCGCCACCGATGTGACCGACGACGTGCACCCCGAGGTGGCGCAGCGCGCCATCGCGGCCGCGCAAATCGTGGGCCTGCACGTCTGCGGCGTGGACGTGGTGGCCGAAACCGTGATGCGCCCGCTGGAAGAGGTCAGCGGCGGCATCGTGGAAGTGAACGCCGCGCCGGGCCTGCGCATGCACCTCTCGCCCTCTTACGGCAAGGGCCGCAATGTGGGCAAGGCCGTGATCCAGAGCATCTATGGCTCGGACAAGAACGAGAACGGCCGTATTCCGGTCGTGGCGGTCACCGGCACCAATGGCAAGACCACCACGGCGCGCCTGATCACCCATCTGTTCGCCACCACCGGTCTGAAGGTCGGCATGACCAACACCGATGGGGTCTATGTGGACGGGCGCCAGATCGACAGCGGCGATTGCTCGGGCCCGAAGAGCGCGCGCAATGTGCTGATGCACCCCGATGTCGAGGCCGCGGTGTTCGAATGCGCGCGCGGTGGCATCCTGCGTGAGGGCCTGGGCTTCGACCGCTGCCAGGTGGCGGTGGTCACCAATGTCGGCGCCGGCGACCACCTGGGACTGAACTACCTGGAGACGGTCGAGGACATCGCACGCCTGAAGTCCGTAATCGTGCAGAACGTGGCCCCCGAGGGCTACGCGGTGCTGAACGCCGCCGACCCGCTGGTGGCGGCGATGGCCGGGCAATGCCCCGGCCAGATCATCTACTTCTGCGCCGACCGCCACCTGCCCCTGATGGCCACACACCGCGCCCAAGGTCGGCGCTGTGTCTTCGTGGATGACGGTGCCATCGTCGCCAGCGACGGCGCCTGGCGCGAATCCATCGCGCTGCGCGACATCCCCATCACCCGCGGCGGCCTGCTGGGCTTCCAGGTTGAGAACGTGATGGCCGCAGTAGCCGCCGCCTGGGGCGCCGGCCTGGCCTGGGATGCCATCCGCAGGGGTCTCGCCAGCTTCAACAGCGATGGCGACAACGCCCCTGGCCGCTTCAATGTGATGGAGTTCAAGGGTGCCACCGTGATCGCCGACTACGGCCACAACCCCGACGCGATGCGCGCCTTGGTGGCCGCCGTCGACGCCCTGCCCGCGAAGTCGCGCTGTGTCGTCATCAGCGGCGCAGGCGATCGCCGTGACCAGGACATCATCGAGCAGACCCAAATCCTGGGCAGCGCCTTTGACACCGTGGTGCTTTACCAGGACGCCTGCCAGCGCGGCCGGGAGGATGGCGAAGTGGTGGGGCTGTTGCGCAAGGGTCTGGAAGGCGCCGTGCGCACGCGCAAGATCGACGAGATCCAGGGCGAGTTCGTCGCCATCGACCACGCCCTTGCCGGTCTGAACGAAGGGGATCTCTGCCTGGTGCTGGTCGATCAGGTCGAAGAAGCCCTGGCCCATCTGCGCAAGCGCTGCGCCGAGTGAGCAGCGCGGACGGCTTGCGGGCGGCCTTTGGGCCCAACCTGACGGGCTTGTTCAGCGCCAAGGTGGCGGACTACGTCGCCTCGCGGCCGGACTATCCGGCCGCCCTGCTGGACTGGCTGCGCCAGCAGTCGCTACCCCATGCCCGCGTGGTGGACCTGGGCGCCGGCACCGGCTTGCTGACCCAGGGCCTGTTGGCCACCGGTTGGCCCGTGCTGGCGGTGGAGCCCGATGCCGCCATGCGCGCGGCCTGTGATGCCCGGCTGAGCCACCTGCCGGGCTACCGCAGTGCGGCAGGGCAGGCCGAAGCCCTGCCTTGCGCTGACCAATCCGTCGATCTGATCTGCGCCGCACAGTGCTTTCACTGGTTTGACCTGCCCGCCGCACGGCGTGAGTTCGACCGCGTGCTGGCGCCCGGTGCCCTCGTGGCCCTGATTTGGAACGACCGGATCGAGGACGATCCCCTGAACCAGGCCCTGGATGAGGTTTTTGCCCGCTTCGGCGGCGCCAAGCGAGCCAGCCAGTTGAACCAGGATGAACGCGCCGAGGTTCCCGGCTTTTTGCGCGGCGCCGTGCAGCACTGGGACGGCCCTCATCAGCAACAGCTGGATTGGGCCGGACTGCTGGCCCTGGCATTCAGCCGCTCCTACATGCCGGCCCGCACCGCACCGGCAGGCCAGGCCGCCGAGCAGGCCTTGCAAGCGGTCTTTGCCCAGCATGCACAAGACGGGAAGTTGCAGCTGCGCTACCTGACTTGCGCCTACTTGGGCAACTGAATTGGCAAAGAGCCCGACAACTGATCAGCGCCGCTGGCTGGCGGTTCACCGCAGCATTTCCGCAGCTCATCGCATCCCTGCTGCGCGCCAAGGCAGGTCCCTGCACAGTTCAGTCATCGCAACGCTGAACCCCCAGGAGCCCACCATGAACAGCAGCAGCCGAGTCGCCGATGTCCTGAGCTTTGTGGCCATGGCCGGCCTGACCCTGGCCAGCGCGCTGACTTTGGGCGCCTACGCCCCAGCCAACGCCCACCAGGCCCAAGCCCCGGTGCTGACGGTGCTGCCCACGGTGGTGATCACCGGCAGCCGCAGCGTGGCCACCGTGCATCGCCTGCCCACCGTGGTCGTGACGGCCAAGCGTGCCGATGCCGCGACTCAGCTTGCGGCCTGCGACAAGACCCCCACGGCGGTCTGCTGAGCCTCGCGGCGACCCATCATGAAAACCAAGCTTCCGCCCCTGCTCAGCGACCTGCTGGCAGCGCTGGCCATGGTCGGCCTGACCCTGTTGTCGGGCGCGGCACTGGCGCAGATCGGCTGGCTCAACCCGGCCGACCACGAACAGATCAGCGCCGCCCCCGCACCCGATCAGCCCAAGCCCGAGTCATCGATCCAGCCATAGACCCATCCATTGACAGCCCCACCGCTGCGCTCGAGCTGTGGTCGTGGGGGTCCTCCTGTCCAGCCCGGCCCTGCGCCGGGCTCTTTTTTTCCGCTCCGAAGGAGATGCGCATCGAATGGCACTGGAAATTCGCTCGCCAAAGGCTCAAGATGAACTTGTCGCCTGTGCGATGACTTTGGGAGTCCGCCATGAATTTGCACCGCATCTCCGAAGTGATGACCCTGGGCACCATGGTGGCCCTGACTGCCATCACCGCCACGGTGGCCCTGGTGTTTGAGCCCGCCGTCCCGCCGGCCCCGGTGGTGCCGGTCCAGCTGGAGACCGTGGAAATCCTGGGCCAGCGCACGCCGATCGTGACCCTGCCCACGGTGGTGGTCGAGAACGCCCGCTGAAGACCAAGGACCTCTCGCAGCGCCCCGGTCTGAGGCCTGGAGGCCGATTGGGCACCTATTGATGAACGGAAAACGCGACTTCCGGCGCTGACGCTGTCACACCCGCATCCGCGCCCAGCTGCCGGCCAACCAGTCGCCCAATCGGTTCACACTCGGGCCGGTCAAGGAGTTCCTGGCCCATAAGCCCTTCTCCATGGCGAGCTGAAGCGCAAAAGCCCAGGCTGCGCAGCCCCAGGCCGACCACAGGCTGTGGCTGACAAAGTGAGCGCCACGTGCCCACTGCGCGGCCGACGCGGCCGCCCCCAAAAGACCCACGGCCAGCCAGGCCAGGCGCCGCCAGCGCGCCTGTTCGGTCCAGGCCGGCACCAGGCACCACAGAGCGAACACGCCGGCCGAGTGGCCCGAGGGAAAGCAGTGTCCCGGACCGCCATCGGCCACCGCCCACTGCCAGTGCGACACCCACTCGACCCCGGGCTCACCGCCGAACTCGGCCAGGCTCCACGGACAGCTGGTGAGGCTGGTGGCCTTCAGCGCATTGACCGCCAGGGTGGCCAGCAAGGCCGCCAGCAGCGCGCCAACCCGGCGTGCACGCCCCTCGCGGCGCCATATCAGCGCCGCGCTCAGCACGACGGCCAGGCCCAACAGTTTGCGCACCCCATCGTGCAACAGGGTCTCGGCCCAAAACGCATGCTGGGCAGCAAAGCCCTGGGCGCTGCCCAGGTGACGCGCGACATGCAGGTCCAATCCGCTGAAGTCCCAACCCAGCGCGCAGGCCAGCCCCAAGGCCAACAAGAAGGTCGGGCGCGTCAGCGTGCCGCGCATGGCTGCAGCAGGTCCCATGTCGGCTCGTACAAGGCGGTTCGCACGTCCAGCAGGTTCAGTGCGGTATGGAATAAATGATCGTGTTGCGGAGCGCTGCCTTTCGGCAGGCGACTCAAACAATCGGCGGACCAGCCCCGCGTGGCGCGCCACCCCTCGCTCAGCCAGAACAGCATCGGCACTTCGGTCTGCTCGCGCGGCGCAAAGCTGAAGGGCATGCCGTGCAGAAAGAGCCCCTTCTCGCCCAGGGATTCACCGTGATCGGGCGTGAAGAGCAGCGCCACATCCATCTCCCCCTGCAAGGCCCGAAGCTGCTTCAGGGCGTCGGCCAACAGCGCATCGGTGGCCAGCAATGCGTTGTCGTAGGCATTGCGTATCTCCGCCTGGCTGCAACGTCCCAGGTCATCAGACTGGCAAGCCGGCTGGAAGCGCGCATGCTCCGATCCGTAGCGCCGGTAGTAGGACGGCCCGTGGTTGCCCAGCATGTGCAGCACCAGCAGATGGGTGCCCGGCCCGCTCTGGCGGATCGCCTGTAGCTTAGGCGCCAGGCCGGCGAAGAGCTCGCGGTCGCACAACTCGCCGCAATCCAGGCGCCGCTGCGGCAACTCGGCACACACGCCCTTGCAGCCGGACTGCGCATCCCACCACTCCGTTTGCACGCCGGCCCGCTGCAGCACATGCAACAAGGACTCCTGTCCGCGGATCTGCGCCTCGTCATAGGCCCGTCGGCCGGTGGGCGCGAACATGCAGGGCAGCGAGGTCTCGGTATCTGTGCCGCAAGTCGTCATGCGCGGAAAGCGCAGCCACTGCGGCTCAATCCCGGTCAACGGAGCGGTATCTCGCACCCCTCCTTCGGGCAGGGTGTAAGCGCCCCAGTTGGCGGCACGCACGGTTTCGCCCACCACCCACACCAGCACGCGCGGCCTTTGCGCTGCCGCCCAGGTCGGACCCGCCTTGGCATCCAGGCCAATGGGCTGGCGCGGCGCTTGGGCTTCTTTCATGTCCTGCCAGACGCTGCGCGGCAACGACCACAACGGCGCCACTGGCAGCATCTGGTAGCGCAGGCCCTTGTTCATGCGCATCAGGCCCGAGAGCGGCTGGAATAGCACCCACAGCAGGACCAGGGCACCCAGCAGCGCCGTCAGCCACCAGCCCAGACGCCGACGCATCCCCGCCCAGCCCGTGCGCGAGCGTACCGGCCGAACTTGGACCAGCACCAACACCACCGGCAGCAGCAACACAGCGACATGACCGAGCAACCCTGGCCCCACCAGTTCCCGCGCCTCACGCCAGTCGGTGCGCATGAGGTTGCGCATCATGGCCGGGTCCAGCACCACGCCCAAGCTCTGGGTGAAATAGCTGCCCAAAGCCGCCACCGCACTCAGGGCCAGCAGCAGGGGTCGGCTCACCCGCACGGCCATCCAAGGCGCCAACACCAGGTAGTGAATCAATGCCAGGAGCGCCACCACGCCCAGCAGACGGCCCGCCCCCAGGCCCTGATGCACGGCACCCCAAACCGGGCGGTTGGCCGCCAACGCCCAGTACAAAGAGAACAGCAGCAGCAAACTCTCGGGCGAGAGTTCAGCACGGAAGCGCGAGACCGGCAGACGCCAGGACAACACAGAGGGGAACGACATGGCGTCATTGCAATGGGGCAGCCTGAAGCCGGCCTGAAGCCCGGCTGAAGCGAAGCTGAAGACGCCGGTAGTGGCCCCGCCGCCCGCAGAATCCGACCCATGCGGATCCTGCTGGTGGAAGACGACTGGGTGCTGGGCGATGGCCTGCGCGCCTTTCTGCGCGCCGAGGGCCAGGTGGTGGACTGGTGCCCGACCCTGGCCCAGGCCAGCGCAGCCCTGCGCGGAGAGCCCTTCGATGCCTGGCTGCTGGATTGGCAACTGCCAGACGGCTCGGGGCTGGACTGGCTGCAGGCCCGGCGCGCTCAAGGGCTGCGCACGCCCGCATTGATGTTGACCGCGCGCGAGACCCTGAACGACCGCATCCAGGGCCTGGACGGCGGCGCCGACGACTACCTGGTCAAACCCTTCGCCCCGGAGGAACTGGCGGCCCGCCTGCGCGCCTGCGTGCGGCGCCAGCTGCCCAGCGAAGGCGCCTTGACCCTGCAAGGCGGCGCCCAAGTGCAATTGCAGACGCGCAGCGCGCAATGGCAAGGCCAGAAGGTCGAATTGACCGCACGCGAATGGGCCTTGATGGAAGCCCTGCTGCTGCGCAGCGGGCGCTGGGTCAGCAAGGCCGACCTGGAGGCCCTGGCCCTGGGCTTTGATGGCCAGCCCGCCAGCAGCAACAGCCTGGAAGTGCACATCGCCAACCTGCGCCGCAAGCTCGGCCGCAGCGCCATCGAAACCCTGCGCGGCCTGGGCTACCGCTGCGCCTTGGAGACCCCTTGATGGCAGCCCCCCGCTCGCTGCTGCGCGGCCTGGCCTGGACCCTGGGACTGGGCGCCCTGGTGTGGGCCCTGGCCGTGGCCGCAGCCGCCGTGCTGGCAGTGGACGAAGAGGTAGACGAACTGCTGGATGACGCCTTGCGTGCCAGTGCCGAAGGCCTGGCGCCGGCGCTGGCCAACCTCGGCCCCGTGGGTGTCCGCGCCCCGAGCCCCCAAGCCAGCGGCGAACTGCGTTACGCCTGGTGGCTTCTGGATGCCCAGGGCCAACTGCTGCAGCAATCTCCGGGCGACTACCCGGCCCTGGGTCAGGCCCGTCCGCCGGCGGGCTTTTCCAATGCCAGCCCCTGGCGGCTTTATGCCAGGCCACTGGATCAGCCCGGCGGCCTGTGGCTGGTGGTGGGCCAGACGCGTGCCGAGCGCCGCGAGGCGCTGCAAGAGGTGATGTGGATGGTCGCGCTATCCAGCCTGGGGGTGGCCCTGCTGGGTCTGCCGCTGCTGGCCCTGCGCGCGCGCCAGGAACTGCGCCCTTTGGGCCGCCTGTCCGAGCGCCTGGAGCAACTGGCCCACGAAGGCGTGGCACCCCAGCAGCTGGCTCATGCGCTGGGCGAGCCCGAACGCGCCGAACTGGCGCCGATCCACCGCGCACTGCGGACCCTGGGTGAGCACTTGAGCGAACGGCTGGCCTTCGAACGCGCCTTCGCTCCGCAGGCCGCCCACTTGCTGCGCACCCCCCTGGCCGGCATGGACGCTCAGCTGGCGGTGGCGCTCAAGGAAGCCGCACCCGAAACCCTGCCACGCCTGCGCTTGCTGCGCGAATCCACCACCCGCCTGCAACGCCTGGTGCTGGCCCTGCTGCGGCTGTTTCGCAGCGAGCAGGCGGTGCAGCGCCAGTGGCTGGACGCCGCGCAGTTGCTGAGCGAGCTGCCAACCCCGGGCCTGAGCCTGCGCAGCACCCCAGGGGGCCGGCGTTTGAGCGCCGACCCCGAGCTGCTGGCCGCGGCCCTGCTCAATCTGCTGGACAACGCACAGCGCCATGGCGCGCGCTCGGTGTGGCTGGAATGGCCAAGCGAGCAATGCCTGCTGGTGTGCGACGACGGCCCCGGCATGCCCGAGGCCGAGCGCGTAGCCCTGGAGGCTGCGCTGCAAGACAGCGCCGCTGCCGCCGACGCCAGCGGCCAGGGCCTGGGCTTGCGCCTGGCCGCTTTGGTCACCCGCGCCCACGGCGGCCGCCTGCGTCTGCCGCCCCAGGCCCAGGGTTTTGCCGTCGCCCTCGAACTGGGACCCCCGCATGAATGACATCTCGTCCATGAAAAGCCGAGGCGGCCTGCTGCGCGTCTGGAAGGCCTTGGGCTACTCGCTGCAAGGCCTGCGCGCCGCCGTGCGCAACGAAGCCGCCTTCCGCCAGGAACTGGCCCTGGGCCTGCCCCTGCTGTTGGCTGCCCCCTGGGTGGGGCGCAGCGGTCCCGAGGTGTTGGCCCTGGTGGGCGTGGTGCTGCTGATCTGGGTGGTCGAGCTGCTGAACTCCGCCCTGGAGGCCCTGGCCGATGCCATCAGCCTGGAGCGCCGCGAGCTGCTGGGCCGCGCCAAAGACCTGGGCAGCGCGGCCGTGCTGTTCACCCTGCTGTTTGCAGCGGCCGTCTGGGGCTGGGTGATCTGGCAGCGCTGGGGCCCCTGATCGCCGCCATTTCCCGCCCCGGCTTTCGCACTTTCCACCCCGGTTCTTGCAGTTGGTCGCAGCGGCACATCAGTACAAACCCGAACCCTGCAGCATTCGCTCCGTTCTCAACCCACGGAGCCCCAATTGCGCTTCTCGACCCTGGCCCTGGCGGGCCTCACTGCCCTCTCTGCCTCCACTGCCGCCCTGGCCGCCCCGCCCCTGCTGACCCCGGATGCCGACGTGCTGCAGTCGGGCAGCTGCCAAACCGATCTGGCCCTGCGCCGCCTCCGCGTCGGCGTGCCCGGTGCCGCCGCCGAACACGCCAACACCCAGACCCTGAGTGGTGACTGCGGCCTCGGCCATGGCTTCCAGCTCGGCCTGAGCGTCAGCCGCGGCAGCGCCCTGGGCGAGAGCGCCCACAGCTTCGGCCTGCAGGGCAAGTACAAGCTGCTCAGCCTCGGTCAGAACGGCCCCACGGTCAGCCTGGTCGGCGCCCTGAGTCAGACCCGCAGCCAAGGCGAATGGGACTATGACGGCGGCGAAATCGGCCTGGCCATGACCCAGCGCAGCGGCGCCCACGAGTTCCACGCCAGCCTGTTGCGCGAACTGCCGCACGGCGGCGAGCGCAACTGGCGCAGCAGCGTGGCCTATGGCTACCAGCTGAACCATGAATGGACGATGCTGGCCGAACTGAGCGACGCACGCCGCGAGCGTCCGCTGCTGGGTGTAGGCGTGCGCTACCAGCCGGCCGCCTTGAAGGGTTGGAGCTTCGGTGCCGCTGCGCATCGTCAGAAGACCGAAATCGGCGATGGCCGCGTCACCGCCTACTCGCTGAACACGCGCTACAGCTTCTAATCCCGCGCGTGCAAGCGCTCCACATCACTCCACTGGGCCAACGCCTCGACCTGCTGCCGCTGCTGCAGAGCTGGTTCGAGGCCGAATGGCCGGGCCACTATGGCCCGGACGGCAGGGGTGATGCAGCGGCGGATTTGCGGGCCTATGCCCGCGAAGGCGCCTTGCCGCTGGGGCTGGTGGCCCTGCGGGATGGACACCCCTGCGGCTTCGCGGCCATCAAGACCGAGCCCTTCGCCAGCCATCCCACGCTCGGCCCCTGGGCCGGCGCGGCGGTGGTGCCGGCGGCCCTGCGCCGCCAGGGCATCGGCCGCGCGCTGTTACTGGGCCTGGAAGCGCAGGCGCGAAGCCTGCGCCTGCCGCGCCTCTTCTGCGCCACGGCCACATCGGCTTCATTGCTTGAGCGCTGTGGGTGGCAGCGCATCGATTCCAACGCCTCCATGGCCATCTTTGTAAAGGTCATTGGCCCAGCGAGCTAAACGCCTTCACTGGGTCGATCAGGGTCGCATCGCGTCATCGATCAATTGGCGCAGTTCACCCACGCCTGAAACGTCCAGCGCGCGATAGATCTTTCGCGTGTGGTCCACCACGGTGCTGTGAGCTACACGCTGCTGCCGCGCCAAGTCGACCAGGGTCTGCCCTTCATAGAGCGCACGACACACTTGAAACTGCCCGGCCGTCAGCGGCAGCTGCCGCAGTGCCCGATGCAGGCTGACGGTCTGCGGCTCATGGCGGCGCAAACAGACCTGGTGCAAACGCTCCGCCCCACCCTGCCCCGATTGCAGGCTGCGCACCTCGACCACAAAGCGGCCATGGGCATTGATCAGCGTCACGGCACGAAAAGACTCCCCCGCGCCCAGCAAGGGCTGTGAACGATCACCCGGGGTGAGCGATATGCGCTGAAACAAGCGATCCAACGCCCAGCGGATACCCAGCTCGCCGTCTCGCAGCCCGTTCAGGGTCAGGCCAGCGTCGGCTTGCAAGAGCAGGCCCAGAGCGCCTTCCGATGCCGCCCTGAGCTGTCCGGCCTCGGACAACAGCAAATACTCCTCACGTTGCGGTGTCGGAAGGAATCGTTGCGCCCTGCCGACCTCCCGCGTCTCGGCCCGGACCAGGGCGCTAGCGATCCACGGCAGGATCGTGGCCAGGGTCTGCTCGTCACCCGACGAGAAGTCGGGGTCACTCGGCCCCCGGTACAGCACCAGACTGCCCAATAGGCGCCCGTCAGTGGCGCGCACCACGCCCTCGACGCGGCTGTGAAAGCCCTGCGGACGCCAGATCTCGTTGTAGAGCGCTGAGTGGAAGAACTCGCGCGACATCAGGGGTCGCGCACTGCGCACCCCAGCCGGCGCCGAGGCCAGGGTGGCAAAGGCTGGCATGCACTCCGCTTCACGGCGGTTGTGGAAGTGCTCGAAGTAGATCTGCGCAATCCGGGTGTCAATCAGCCCTTCGCAGTAGTAGTGCAGCAGCTGGCCCTGTGAATCTGTCAGATCAAACAGATTGCGCTGGCTGGGAATGACGGCATGCAAGGCTTCCAAAAACGCCTGCAAAAAGTCCGCCGTCGCCAAGTCTGCCTGGCACAGCGCATGCAGCTGTGCCATCCGCCGCCGTGGCCCAAAGCGATCGCCGTTCATGGCGCCCACTCTATGAAGACCCAGCGCCGCACGCCTCCTCAATGCGGAGGAGAAGCTGGAGCATTTGCCCCCCGCCAGGGGGGTGACGCCGCCCAGCGCCCCACGCACAGTCCGTCAAAGGACCCACACACAGCCAGGGAGGCCGCATGTCCATGCACATCGAATCCATCCATTTCGAAAGCACCCACTTCAGCTTGCAGGGATGCCATCACGCCGATGGCGAGGGCGTGACCGTTCAATTCGACGGATTGACAGCGCGCAGCACCGCAATGGATGAGGCGCTGCTGGCCGCCCGTCGCGCCTGCGGCATTGCGCGCTTTGACGGACCGGGCTGGGCCAACATCCAAGTGCATGGCGCCTGCCATCGGCAAGGAGAACAAGCGCGCGCCCAACTGCTGCTATGGGCCAACGGACGTCGCATCAGCCTGATTCCTGAGCAGCCCAGCGAACCCCTGAGCGGCGGCTGCGCCGTGCCGATCAGCCAGAACGGCGAACTCCGCCTGGTGCTGACCTTGCTGGCGCAGCGAGACGCATCGGACCCGTACTCGAAGGCCCTGTGCTGGTTGGAATCGCTACAAATCGCCGTGCTCCATTCGCAGTCGCAATGGGCGGGCAGCGATTGGGGAGAGCAGGCGCTGGGCGGCGCCATGCCCCTGAAGGAGCTCTCTTTCGAGTTGCCCGCTTGAACGCGAACCCCAACGCGCCTGTCCCCGAACAGCCAGCGACACGCGACGCTGCCCGCTGACTCAGCTGCAGCGCACCGCCTCTGCGTAGGCCGGGGCGGAAGGCCAGTTCGCAGCATCAACACGCTCACCGGCTTGGAGCATCCGCCACTTCAGCGCGGACAGCCAGCCCCCATGGGTGACCAACAGGCTCATGCGCCGCCCCTCGGCTGCGGCGCACACCGCAACCACCCGATCCACCAGGGCGCCCACCGTCTCACCATCGCCCCCCGGGCGGACATCGGCCAGGGCGCGGCTCCAAGCACGGATTTCGGGCTCAGCGATGGCGTCCCAGGCTCTGCCGTCCCAGGCGCCGAAGTCCAGCTCACGCAGGCGGGCATCGATAAGGTGACGCCAACCCCAGCGCCGCAGCCAACGCCCCACATCCGCCGCACGCCGCAGGTCGGAGGTCCAGACCTCGCGCGCCAGCGCTTCGCGGCGCTGACACGCACGGATGCGATGCGCCAGGCGCTTGGCCTTGCGCGGATCGACCGCCAGGTCGGTGCGCGCGCCCACGCACAGGCCTTGCGCGCCGATGGGCTTGGGGTGGCGGTAGGCGATCAGCATCTCAGCCTTTCAAACGCGGGCCGCAAAAAGCAGCAGCAGAGCGGCTTCGCCCAACTGCTCAGCCGCGCCCAGGGTGTCGCCGGTGTAGCCGCCCAAACGGCGCGCATACCAGCGGCGCAACAGCAGGCCCAGCAGCAGCAGCAGCACGGCCAGGGCCTGAACAAGGGACGGCCAACCGATCAGCAGCGGCAGCGGCGCCAGCCACAGCAGGCCCGGCAGTACTTGAGGCCCACGGACGCCGGTCGCCAGGGGCTTGGCCTTGGCGTGCTCGGCGTCGCCCGCATAGGGCAGCGCCATCATCAGGCCCAGCGGCAGGCTGCGCGCCAGCGCATGGGTGGCGATCAGAAGGAGTGCGGCGCCGGTGGCACTGTGCGCCACCAACTCCGCCAAAGCCGCCGCGCGCAGGCCGGTGATGAGGATCAGGGCCAGCGCGCCATAGGAGCCGATGCGCGAGTCCTTCATGATGGTGAGCGCCTTTTCGCGGCTCACCGCCCCGCCCAGTGCATCCATGGTGTCGGCCAGGCCGTCCTCGTGAAAGGCGCCGGTGGCCCAGGCGCCGGCGGCCAGGGCCAGCAGGGCCGCCACCCAAGGGCCCCAAAACTGCGCTGCGCCCCAGAGCACGGCGGCGCTGAAGGCGCCCACGCCCGCCCCCACCAGGGGGAAGTGGCGCACGCAGGCGTTCAGCCAATCCGGCTGCCAAGGCGCCAGCCAGCGCGCCGGCACCGGGCAGCGCGTCAGGAACTGCAGCGCGACGGCGATCAAGCGAACTTCTTCGGTCCATCGAATGGTCAAGAAACGTCTCCAAATGCAGCGGCAGAATGCCGCCCGCCATGCGTCGTCCTATCCAATTGCTTGCGCTGTTGGCGCTCGTTCTGGTGCTTTTCGGCATCGGTCTGAACCGCCCCACCGATACGCCGGAGGTTGCCACGCCTCTCCCTGCCGCCCGCACGCTGTCCCCCTCCGACCTCGAGGCCCATGTTGCGGCCTCGGCTGCGGACATGGCGCCGCAGCGCCAGCCCAATCCGCACCCGCTTACGCCCTTTGCGCTTCAACAAGCGCAAAGAAGCACGCCATCGCTGCGCGCCTTCGTCCACTTCGCGCTGCAACACGCTGAAGCCGGCGGCTTCATCAGTGCTTGGGGCGCTCTGGACGAATGCTTCGGCGAGACGTTGGACGGTGCCGGCCTGCCCGAGTCCAGCCTGTCGCCTAAGTCGGAGCAGTCGCTTCAGGCTGACGCCCTGCTTCGCGCCGCCTGCGATCTGGACCCAGGGGAAAGAGAACGCGTGATGCAACTGGCCATCGGCGGCCCGCGTCAGGTCTTGTCGAAAGATCCCAATCTGCAAGTCCTGGGCCGCAGCATCGCGACGGGCTACAACCAGACCATCGGGCTTGGCCAGGCGAGAGACCTCATACGCCTGGGCAACCCCTATGCCAGCTTCAGTCTTCTGAGCTTGGGTAGCACGCCAGAGCAACCCGACCTGCACTTTGCCGGACAGTTCTATTCCAGCCCCTTTGAACAACGCCTGTTGACCGACGCCTGGCTGCTCCTGACCTGTGACATGGGACAGAACTGTGGCCCCGAAGCCGTGCCCACCTTGCGCATGTGTCGAGACCGGGGTTGGTGCGCCCAAAGTCTGCAGTCCGCCATGGCCTTGGGCTATGAACGGATTCCCGATGGCCTGCCCCGTCTGAGGATCCTGCATCAGCGGCTCTTACGCGCCTGGCGAGAGCAGAGCGCCGAATCCTTTGCGCCAGGCAGCCCAGGCGCAGCAGCTTCGCAGGCTAGCGTCAGCACGACTCACTGACCCCGGCCGAGTCGAAGCTGGCCATTTCGTTCAGCAGATTCACGGCCGAAACCAGCAGCGGCCAAGCCAGCGCCGCGCCGCTGCCCTCGCCCAGGCGCAGGCCCAGGTCCAGCAGGGGTTGCACGCCCAAGCGCTGCAGCCAGCGCGCGTGCCCACTCTCGGCGCTGGCGTGGGCGAACACGCAGCGCTCCAGCACGGCCGGCGCCAGGGCGGCGGCCACGGCCACAGCCGCCGTGGTGATGAAGCCATCGACCAGGATGACGCGGCGCTGCTGCGCGGCGGCCAGTACCGCGCCCGTGAGCGTGGCGATTTCCAGTCCGCCCAGCGCGGCCAGTATGTGCTGCGGCTCGCGGGCCTGCGAGTTGGCGGCCAGCGCCTGCTGCAGCACGGCGGTCTTGCGCGCAAGGCTGGCGTCGTCCAGCCCCGTGCCACGGCCCACGCAGTCGACCAGCGGCATTCCCGTCAGGCGCTGCATCAAGAGCGTGGCGGCCGAGGTATTGCCAATGCCCATCTCGCCCAGCAGCAGGGCCTTGCCGGGCAGGCGGCGCGCCAGGGCGGCGCCGTTTTCCAGCGCCTGCGCGCACTCGCTCGCCGTCATGGCCGGGCCCTGCGTGGCGTCGCGCGTGCCCTCTTCCAGGCCGGCGACTTTGCAGATCGCCAGACCGGGTTGGGGCTCGAAGACATGGGCCACGCCGCAGTCGGCCACGGTCAGGGTCAGGCCCTGCTGGCGCGCCAGCACGGACACCGCCGCGCCGCCGGCCAGCATGTTCAGCACCATCTGCCAACTGACCTCGCGCGGGTAGGCGCTCACGCCCTGGCGGCTCAGGCCATGGTCGGCGGCGCAGACCAGGAGCTGCGGCGCCTCCAGGCTGGGCGTCAGCCTGCCCTGGATGCAGGCGATGCGCAGCGCCAGTTGTTCGATGCGGCCCAGCGCGCCCAGGGGTTTGGTCTTGCGGTCCAGCTTGTGCTGCACCTGCGCCTGCAGATCGGCGTCGTGCAGCGAAGGGATGTCAAACAGATTCATGGGGTTGAGTCGCTCAGAGCTTGTGAATGAATTCGGCGCGCCCGAGCGGGCGTCCGAACGGGTGTCCATCAAGGCGCAAAGCGCAGCCGTAGCTGGGGCTACGGCGAGCATTTGCAACGCCGAGGGGCGCCCTTTCGGGCGTCAGAGCGGGGGTGTCGGATTTGTTCACAAGCTCTCAGTCATCAATCGGAACAGGGTGTCGCGGCCACAGGCCGCCTCCAGGCCCTGGGCCAGGGTGTCCAGGGCCTGGTCCAGGGTGGGCACGGCCTGGCCGAACAGGGCGCGCAGAAACTCGCTCTGCTCGAACAGGCCATGGGCATAGAGGCCCAGCACAGACCCGCGCTGCCAGGCGATGGGCTGACCGTCGTCGGCCCAGGCCACGGCGTCCTGCGCGGACTCCGTGCGGCCGCAGCGGATCTCATACCCCTGGGTCTGCAGGCCGCTCAAGCCCGCCCAGAGCCCGCTCAGCCCGCCAAAGCGCAGCGCTGCGGCGCGCAGGCGCTTGGGCGCGGCATAGGTGGTGCGGGTGGGCAGCAGGCCCAGGCCGCGCGTGGCGACCTGCGCCGGGCCGTCCAGGCCCTCGGGGTCGGCCAGCAGCTCGCCCAGCATCTGCAGCCCGCCGCAAATGCCCAGCACCGGGCGCCCGGCCGCCGCATGGGCCTGCACCAGGGCATCCAGACCCTGGGCGCGCAGCCAGGCCAGGTCGGCGGCGGCCTGCTTGCTGCCGGGCAGGATCAGCCAGTCGGCGCCCTGGGCCTCGGCCACGCGGCGGGCCCAACGCAGGCGCACGCCGGGCAGGCGCTGCAAGGCCTGGAATTCGTCCAGATTGCTGATGTGAGGGCCGGCCAGGATGGTGAGGGTGAGCGCGTCGGACTCGCTGCCGCCGCTTCCTGCCCCATAGAGCCCGTCTTCCTCGGGCAGACCATGGTCGCGCCACATCGGCAGCACGCCAAGAAGGGGTACGCCGGTCAGCTGCTGCAGCTGCTCGGGCGCCGGGGCCAGCAGGCTGGCGTCGCCGCGGAATTTGTTCAGCACAAAGCCGGCCAGCAGGCCGCGCACATCGGGCGGCAGCAGGGCCCAGGTGCCGTGCAGATGCGCGAAGGCACCGCCGCGGTCGATGTCGGCCACCAACAGAGCCTGGGTGGGGCCCCGTTCACGCGCCCAGCGCGCCACACCCAGGTTCACGTAATCCTGCGGCGCCAGATTGATCTCGGCCGGCGAGCCCGCGCCCTCGACCACGATGAGTTCGTGGCGCGCGCTCAGGCGCTCGAAGCCCTCACGCGCCGCCAGCGCCAACTGGCCGCTGCGTTCGCGCCAAGGCATGGCCCCCAGTTCGCGCGCCACGCGGCCGTTCAGCACCACCTGGCTGCGCGTGTCGGCCTCGGGCTTCAGAAGCACCGGGTTCATGTCCACCGTGGGCGCCACGCGCGCGGCCAGGGCCTGGAAGTACTGGGCCGCGCCGATCTCACCAAAGCCTTCTTCGCTCAGCGGCACGACGCGGGCGTTGTTGCTCATGTTCTGCGCCTTGTAGGGCGCCACATCCAGGCCCTGGTTCGCCGCCCAGCGGCACAGGGCCGTGGCCACCAGGCTCTTGCCCGCGCCGCTGCTGCAGCCCCAGACGATCAAGGTTCGGCTCATCGGTTCATTCCTCATCCAGGGCCTGCAACAAGGCGTCCAGGGCCTCAGCGCCCAGGGCGTTCAGGCGCCAATGGCCGGGCAGGCCGAAGCTGCTGCAGTCGCGCACCGCCACCCCGTGCTCACGCAAACGCACGGCACTCAGGCCGACCGGCACGCGCAGGCAGCCGAAGGGTGCGTCACCCGGTCGCGCGCCAAAGCCGCGTACCGCCAGCGCCTGCACCAGAGCGGCCCGCTGCGCACTCAAAAGGGGCAGGCTATCCAGCAAGGATTGCTGGACTCGGGGCTGACACCAGGCCTGCAACAGGCTCACGCCATGGGCGCCCAATACCCAGCTCGGCTCGGCCGCACGCAGAGCCGCGCACCAGGCCTCCACATCCCAGTCCACCGCATCGGGCGCAATCGCATAGGCCGCCCGCACCCCGCACAGGCCCAGGGCCTTGTTGGGCGTGAAGAGCTGGAACACCGTGCGCAGCGCTGCATCGCCCCAAGCCTGGCGCGCGCTCAAGCGTAGGGGCCCATAGGCGCGGTCCAGCACTGTCGGTGTGGTGTGGCAGTCCGTCGGCGCGCCGATGGCCAGGCCATCGGGGCTGCGCAGTTCGGCCGCCCAGCGCAGGGTGGCCGGCGCGTCCTCGGCCACCACCCCACGCCCCCAGGTCTGGGCCGCCGCCGCATAGTCGCCATAGGCCGGCTGCGGGATGGCCACAGCCCCCGGGGCCAGGCGCTGGCCCACGGCGGTGACGCGCTGAATGAACTCCGAGGCACTGGCCGCCAGCAGCAGGCGCGCGGGCGCCACGCCGTGGAAGTCCGCCAGCTGCTGGCGCAGAGCGGCATAGCTGGGGTCGGGGTAATGGCGGGGGTCGGCCTGCGCCAGGGCCAGCAGGGCCAGAGGATGGGGGCCCAAGGGGTGGCTGCAGGTGGAAAAGTCCCAGCGTGCCACGCCCTGCGCATCGGGGCCGCCGTGGATGCGCGCGACGGTCATCGCGTCAGCCCCCAGGCCAAGGCGACCGCGCCCATCCAGGTCGCCAGCGCGGCCAGGCGGTAGCGGCGCAGCGCGCGCTCCGTATCCGCCGCCTGCGCCACGCGGCCCTCGGCATTCAGCACATAGACCCCCGGTTTACCGAGGCGCACCCCCAGCTGCAGAGCCAGAGCGCCCATGGGCCAACCGCCATTGGGCGAGGGCGTGAGCCGCGCCGTGCGCCACAGGCGCAACGGACGCAGGGCCTGGGCGGGGGCCAGCAGCAGAGCCGCCAGGCGCGCAGGGATGGCCGAGAGCCCGTCATCCGCCTTGGCCGCCCACTTGCCGGCCCATTCCCAGCGGCCGCGATAGCCCCACATCGCATCCAGGGTGTTGGCCATGCGATAGACCAGGGCCCCCGGCAGGCCGGCCACGGCGAACCAGAACAGCGGAGCCACCAGGGAATCGTTGAAGTTCTCGGCCAGGGTCTCCAGCGCGGTCTCGCGCACAGCGGGGGCGTCGAGCTGGTTCACATCGCGGCTGCACAGGCGCGCCACCTGCTGGCGGCCTTCCATCAGGCTGCGGCCCAAGGCCGCCTCCACCGCCGCCACCTCGTCATGCAGCATGCGGCCGGCCAGGCAGGGCTTGAGCAGCAGGGCCAGGGCGATGGCCTCGGCCCAGGATGGCAGATACAGCTGCTCGGCCAGGGTCAGCAGGCCGCCGAACAGGATCAGGGCCAGGGCCAGGAGCCACCACACCAGGGTGCCGCCGATCAGGGCCAGGGCTGCTGGGCGGGCGCAGAGCCAGCGGCCGATCGGGCCCACCAGCGCGCCCAGCCAGGCCACGGGGTGAAAGCGATTCGGAGGTTCGGGGACGAATTGGTCCAGGGCCCAGGTGAGGGCCAGGGTGGCGGCGAGGACTTCGGGGGCGAGCTTCATCTCGACCTTGCTTGCCTTGTGGGAGAGCCCGTGGGGTCTTCAACCCCACACCCCGACCCCATTTCTCTTTGCGTCGCCAAAGAGAAATGGGGGAAAGAGAAAGGCGACCCCGATGCGCAGCCCCTTGGCTTCGCCAAGGGGTCCCCTGCGATGCTCGCGAGCCAGAGCCGGCGCGGAACGCGCTGCGCTCGCAAGCTCGCTTCGCTTGAACGGCCGCGCCGAGTTAGTGCTGGATGCGCGCTGCGCGCGCGCTCTGGCCCGCTGCGCTTCTCGGCAGCGCATAGGGGACCCCGGGAAACGGCGCACCTCTTGGAAGTACGGGCTGTTCGGCTGTTGGCGGTTGGGGGTCCCCCTATGCCAAGCCGAGGAGCGCAGAAGGGCAGGCCAGCGCGCGTCAGCGCGCCACGTAAACATACTCGGCGCGGCCGTTCAAACGCAGTGAGCGCAGCGAACGAAGTGCGTTCCGCGCCGGGCCTGGCCTTCGAGCACCACAGGGAACCCCTGGCGCAGCCAGGGGCGTATGCATCGGGGGTCGCCTTTCTCTTTCCCCCTTTCTCTTTGGCGAAGCAAAGAGAAAGGGGTCGGGTGCAGGGGTGAAGCCCCTGCGGGCTGCCCTGTGCGGATTGAGTCACGCCGTCACCAGCGGCGGCAGCCGCGCCAGCAACCCCGACTTCAATCGCTCGGGTCGCGCCGCCCATTCCAGCCGCCCATCCCCCGCCGCCCGGTGCTGCAAGGCCACCTCCAGCAGATCGGCGGCCGCGCCCTCTTCGACGGTCAAGCCGCCGAACAAATAACTATGCTTGCCCGCGCCTTGCAGGGCCGCCGTACAGCCCTGCGAGCAGCCGCCCATGCAGGCCGTGCCGCGCACGGGCACTGGGCAGTCGCGCGCCAGGGCTTCGTTCTCAACCAGCTCCAACAGGGCCTGGCCGCGGCCGTCCTGGCAGGTGGTGCAGACGATCAGTTCACTCATGCTTGCATCAACTCCGGAATACAAAAGACCAGTTCGGTAGGGCGCAGCGGCGGCGTGCTGGCCTCGCGCCGCGGCGTGCCGGGGCGCAGGGCCAGCGGCGCGGCAAAGCCCGGACCGTCCCAGACAAAGCTGTGGAACTCGCCCTCCTCGCCCGCCGGACAGACCCCCGGCGGCAGATCGGCCAAAAAGCGGGCGTCGTAGGCGCGGCCGGCAAAACTTCCATCCAGGCGCTGGGCGTCCACGCACACGACTTGCGCCTGCACACCGCGCGCGATGAGTTCTTCGGCCACCGCGCGGCGCGGCAGATCCCACAGCGGGAACACGGCCTGCAAGCCGGCCGCCGTGCAGCGCGGTTCGATCCACTCGCGGTGCGCACGCAGATCGATGTCGCCAAACACCATGGCCGCCATCCCCTGCTCGCGCAGGGCGCGCAACTCGGCGGCATAAAGGGGCTCGAAGGGCCCGTTCACGGCCACCCAATGCGGACGCCCACCCAGGGCCTCGATCTGCGCCTGCAGATGCGCGCGCGACAGCCCGTGGCTCTTGCTGCGCTCGCCATCGCTCTCCAGCTGGCAGAAGAAGCGCTCGACCTCCAAGCCTTGTTCGCGCGCGCGCAGCAAGGCCAGCATCGAGTCCTTGCCCCCGCTCCAGGAAATGGCAGCTTTCATCGTTCACTCATTCTTCGTTCTCTCCGCCTCAGCCTGCGCCCGCGAGACGGGCACAGTCCTTCGTGCGGGGTCGCAGGGTGCGCAGGCACCCTGCTCGCTCCGCTCTCAGTCTTCGATGCCTCGCTGGGCCGGCACCCCGGCCTGGAAGTGGTGCTTGACTAAGGCCATCTCGGTCACCGTGTCGGCCAGGTCGATCAGCTCCTGCGGCATCTGGCGGCCGGTCAGCACCACCGAGACGGTGCTGGGGCGCTCGCGCAAGCAGGCCAGCACCGGCTCCAGCGGCACCCAGCCATAGCGCAGCGGGTAGGCAATCTCGTCCAGCACGATCAGGAAATGCTCGCCGGCGCGGATCAGGCTTTCAGCCTTCTGCCAGCCAGCCAGGGCCAGGGCGGCGCTGTGGTCGAGGTCGCGGCTTTTCCAGGAAAAACCATCGCCCAGGCCCTCGATGGGCAGACCGATCTGCTCGAACAGGCGATGCTCGCCAAAGCGCGCCGAGGGCACCTTCATGAACTGGAAGATGTGCACCTTCTTGCCGCGGCCAAAGGCGCGCAGGGCCAGGCCGAAGGCCGCCGTGCTCTTGCCCTTGCCGTTGCCGGTGTGCACCAGCACCAGGCCGCGGCGCTCGCCCTCGGCCTTGGGCGAGCCGCGCTCGGTCGGGGGGGCTTCAATCTCCATCCACGTTCTCCAGATTCAGATGCACTTGCGGGCGGCCACAGGCGCCGGGCTGCACGCGAATGGCCTGGCCGAACACGGCCTCCAGCGCGCGCTGCAGGGCCGGGTCGGCGGGGTGGCCGGCGGCGCGCACGCGGCCGGCCTCGATGACGATCAGCTGGTCGGCCTGCAGCGCCAGGCCCAGGTCGTGCAGCACGCTCACCACGCCCCGCCCTTCGCGCGCCAGCTGCCGAAACAGGCGCGCCAGCGCCACTTGGTGGGGTGCGTCCAAATGGGTGGTGGGCTCGTCCAGCAGCAGCAGCGGCGCCTCGGTGGCCAGCGCGCGGGCCAAGAGCACGCGCTGACGCTCCCCGCCGCTGAGCTCATTCAGACGGCGCGCCGACCAGTCGCTGCACTCACAGCGCTGCATCGCCTGCTCGACCACCGCGCGACACTGCGCACCGGGCACACCGCCCAGGCCCAGATGGGCGATGCGACCCAGCTCCACCGTCTCGCGCACGCTGAGTTCGCCACTGGTCTCGCCCTGCTGCGCCATCCAGGCCAGATAGCGGGCACGCTGCGGCGCCGTCCACTCACGCATCTCGCGCCCCTGCAGGTGCACGCTGCCTTGCTGGGGTGACAGCAACCCGGCCAGCGCGCGCAAGAGCGTCGACTTGCCCGCGCCATTGGGACCGACGATGGCGGTCCAGCCAGCCTCGATCTGCAGGTCCACGCCGCGCAGCACCGCGCGGCCGCCCAGCGCAATGTGCAGGCCCTCGGCGCGGATCATTGCAAGCCCTTTCGGCGCAGCAGCACGAAGAGATAGCCGCCGCCCAGCACCGAGGTGACCACGCCCACCGGCAGTTCCTGCGGCGCGATCAGCGCACGGCTCAGCACATCGGCCCAGAGCAGCAGCACGGCGCCCATGGCGCTGCTGGCCAGCAGCAGCCAGGCATGCACACCGCCGGCATGGCGGCGCACCAGATGCGGCGCCACCAGACCCACAAAGCCCACCAGACCGACCTGCGACACCGCCAGCGCCGTGCAGCCCGCCAGCAGCACCACCAGTTGCAGGCGCAGCCGGCTTAAGTCCAGGCCCAGGCTGGCGGCGCTGTCCTCGCCCAGGGTCAGGGCGTCGAGCACACGCGCGCGCTTGCGGGCGCCCCAGAGCATCGCGGCGGCTCCCAGAGCCAGCAGCAGCACCGCATCCCAGCCGATGAAGCTGGTGCTGCCCAGCATGAAGGCCTGCTTGCCGCGCAGCGCGTCGGGCGAGGCCACGGTGATCAGGTCACTCAGCGCACCCAGCATCACCGAGACCACCACCCCGGCCAGCAGCAGGCGCAGGGTGTGCAGGGCGCCGGCCGCCAGGCTCAGGGTCAGCATCACTCCGGCGATGGCGCCCACAAAGGCCGCGCCCACCAGGCCCACGCGCTCGATCCAGGCCAGCGTCGCCAGGCTCAGCTGCAGACCGCCCAGGGTGGCCCCGGCCATCACCAACACCACGGCCAGGCCGGCGCCGGCGGCCGAACCCAGCAGATAGGGATCGGCCAGGGGGTTGCGAAAGAGGCCCTGGGCCAGGGCGCCGGCCAGGCCCAGCAGGCCACCGGTGAGCGCCGCGCCCAGGGTGCGAGGGGCGCGGATCTGGCCCAGGATCAGCAGCGCCTGATCCCCCTGCAACTGCTGCCAGAAGTCGCGCGGCGAAAACCCGAGCTGACCCGTCATCAAGCCGGCCAGCAGGCCCAGCAGGGTGAGGGCCGCCAGGCCCAGCGCCAGGCGCTGGCGCCGGGCTTGCGCAGGGTCTTGGCGGGTCGACGCCATGACGAGCGTGTTCATGGCCCCAGCACCCCAAGCTCCGTGCGGCTCATGGCAGGCGCTCCAGACAATCGGCAATCAACTCCGCCGCCTCGCCCATGCGCGGCCCCGGGCGAATCAGGATCTCGTACTGCGGCGTCGCGAAGGCGCACAGGCGACCGCGCTGCAGCGCCGGAATGCTGGCCCATCCGGGTCGGTTCTTCAGCCCGGCCTGCTCCTTCTCCGCCCCCATCACGATGCCGGGCCGCGCCTGCACGATGAACTCGGGGTTGAGCTTGGGAAAAGGACCCAGCGACGCCGGCACCGCATTGGGCAGGCCCAGGCGCGCCAGGGTCTGGCCGATGAAGGACTGAGCGCCGGCCGCATAGGGGCCGCCGCCGATTTCAAAGTACACCGACTGCCCGCGCAGGCGCGCCGGCACGCGCGCGGCCGCCGCGTCCAGCTGCTGCTGCAGCCGGGCCCAGAGCGGATCTGCACGCTCGGGCTGGCCGATCAGGCGTGCCAGCAAGACCAAGGTGCGCTGCACATCGGCGTGGCTCTCGGACTTCAGGCGCAGCACCGTGAAGCCCAGGGCCTCCAGGCGATCCAGCGAGCGCGCCGAGGTCGAGGCCAGCACCACATCGGGCTTGAGCGCGGCGATGGTCTCGATCTGCACATCGTCCAACCCACCCAGGCGCGGCAACTTGGCAATCGCCTCGGGCCAATTGGAATAGCGGTCCACCCCCACCAGGCGCGCCGTGGCGCCCAGCGCATGCACGGACTCGGTGAGCGAGGGCAACAGGCTCACCACCCGCTCGGCGGGCCGCGCCAGGCGGTGCTCGCGGCCGGTGTCGTCCTTCAGCAGCAAGGTCTGCGCCATCGCCAGCCCCTGCAAGGCCAGCAAGCTCATGAAGATCAGTGCTCGCATCATCCCTTCACCCTCAGTTCCTGCCCGGCCACCATCAGGGTCAGGCGCTCGCACACGGCGGCCACCTGCTGGTGCAGTCGCCCCAGGGCATCCACGGCGGCGCGCGCCTCGGGCTGCAAGGGCATCAAGCCCAAACCGATCTCGTTCGACACCAAGACCACCGGCCCGGGAGCAGCTCGCAGCGCCGCCAGCAGATCGGCCTGCAAGGCCTCCAGATCCTGCGCCGCCACGCCAGGCGGTGGCAACAGGGCCTGGCTGAGCCAGAGCGTCAGGCAGTCCACCAGCAGCAGGCGCTCGGGCGCACTGTGCTGGCGGATGCATGCGCCCAGGGCCACGGGCTCCTCCAGGGTGCGCAGTCCCGGGCAACGGCGCGCCCGGTCTTCACGGTGGCGCGCGATGCGCGCCACCATCTCCTCATCCCCCGCGTGGGCGGTGGCGATCAGCCATGCCTCCCGCCCCGGCGCGGCCGCCAGCCATTCGGCCGCGCGCGCCTCGGCGCGCGCCGACTTGCCGCTGCGCGCACCGCCGAGGATGAGTTCCTTCATCATCGCCCGCTCTCACTCGCCCCAGCGCAGGCTCAACAACCATTCGCGGCGCGGCTGGTTGTAGCCATAGACGGTTTCGTACTCGCGGTCGGCGGCGTTGTTCAGCTTCAGGCCCAAGCGCAGGTCCTTGGCCAGACGCCAGTCGGCGCGCAGGTCCAGCACCGTGTGCCCCTTCACCACCTGCTTGTTGGCGGCATCGTCATAGCGATCGCCGACGCTGCGCAGCTGCGCCCCCAGCTGCCAGTCACCCAGCTGGCGCTCCAGGCCCAGGCGCAGGCTGTCCTTGGCACGGCGCGACAGCAGCTTGTCGGTGGCGGCATTGCGCGGGTCCAGGGCTTCCAGCGAGGCATTCAAACCCCAGCCCCTCCAGTTGGCCTCCCAGCTCAGGCTCAGGCCCTCGATCTCGGCGCGCGGGACATTGGCCGGGCGCGGACCGGCCGGGATATAGCCGCGGATGCGGTTCAGGAACCAGGCCGCTCGCACCTGGTGCACGCCCTGCTGCCAGCGGGCATTGAGCTCACGGTGCTGGCCACGCTCGGGCTGCAGGGTGGGGCTGCCAAAGCCGGGCCAGTAGAGCTGGTTGAAGCTGGGCGCCACAAAGCTGCTGCCCAGGGCCAGGCCGGCGCGCAGATGCTCGTTCAAGTCCAGGCCATAGGCGGCCGAGCCGGTGTTCTCGGTGCCGAACTGCGAGTTGCGGTCACGACGGGCCGAGAACTGCCAGTGCTGGGCCCCCTTCTGACCACTCAGGCCCAAGGCCAGGCCGGTGATGCGACGCTCGGTCACCGTGTAATTGGTGGCGGGCTTGTGCACCTCTTGCTCGATGCGTTCCAGCACCCCCAGCAACTGGCCCAGGGGCGTGGCCACGCGGTTCTCCCAGCTCAGTTGGGTCTGCTGGGTGCGGATCTCGCCCAAATCGGTCCAGGGCGAGGCCGAGACCAGGGTGTTGTAGCCCTCCTTGGAACGCGCCAGGCGCAGCTGGCTGTGCCAGCTGCCCTGCACCGTGCCGCCGGCCTGCAGCGAGGCCACCTGGCTGGTCAGGCGCGCACGCGCGTCCGCCCCCGGGCCGTCGTCGATCTGGCTCTCGCCGCGGCTGTGCAGGCCCAGGGCGTCCAGGCGCCAGTCACCGCCCAGCTTCAGGCCCAGGCGGGCATTCAGGGCCTCCTGCTCAAAGCCGTCGCGGTCCGGGTGGTGGCTGCCAACGGGTACGCGGGCATTGGTGCTGGAAAAACCGTCGTCGCGCAGGGCCTGCAGGCCGATGGCGCCATCCACAGGCCCGGCGCCGAAGGACAGGCCTGCGCCGGCCTGGCGCAGGCCATGAGAGCCCGCGGCCAGACGCACCCGGGTCTGCAGGCCCTGGGCCCCCTTGCGCGTGAAGATCTGCACCACACCGCCCACGGCGTCGCTGCCGTACAGGCCCGAGAGCGGGCCGCGCACGATCTCGATGCGCTCGATGGCATCCAGGGGCAGGTTGTCCAGAGCCGGCGTGCCGGTGGTGGCCGAACCGCTGCGCACGCCGTCGATCAGCACCAGGGTGTGGCGGGTCTCAAGGCCACGGATAGAGATGGAGCCGCTCTTGCCCAAGCCGCCATTGGCCCAGAACTGGATGCCGGGCTGGGCCGCCAACAGCTCGACCAGGCTGCGCCCGGCATGCGCCTCAATTTCGGCGCGGTCGATGACGCTGACCTCGGCCAGGGCCTGATCGATGCGCTGCGGCTGGCGCTGGGCGGTCAGCACCACGGTCCCGAACTGGGTCTGGGCGAAGGTGGAGCAGGAAAGCAAAACGGCCGCGGCCACGGCGGCAGGACGGGCACAGCCCGGGAACAAACGAGACATGAAGGAAAACAGCAGTCGAAGCACGTGCGCCACCGCTTCCCCGCAGCCGCGCACCTCATGGCGCACCCGAAGGCACGCCCCCCTGTTGGCCGGTATCCGGGCTGATGGAACGACCCCTGTGTCCTTCCCAGATGCGCGGGGCATCCAGTGGCTTCGACAGGAATTGAACTGGATGATCAAAAGCCATCCAGTTCGTCCACTTACCGTTGCGGGGGCAGCTCAGCTTGGGGGTCGCCTCCCTGGCGACGGTCCTGCTGATTCCCGTTGAACGGCAACCTCCAGAAGCGGAGGCCGCGCGCACCAACGGGCTGGAGTTTATTCGCTGCGCTGCAACAAGAGCTTGAGCGCCGCCGGCGCGTTGCCCTTGTTGCTCCACATCCAGCAATAGTCTTGATCCAGCGCAACGGCCAGCTCGCCCTGCAGCTGCGCCACATCGGCCTGCTTGGCCGGGTACTCGACCTTCTTGCCCACGTGGTAGTGGATGTTGAAGTTCAGCGGCCGATCGGACTCGAAGGACCAGCT
Organism: Inhella inkyongensis; assembly: GCF_005952805.1. Taxonomy (GTDB): domain Bacteria; phylum Pseudomonadota; class Gammaproteobacteria; order Burkholderiales; family Burkholderiaceae_C; genus Inhella; species Inhella inkyongensis. The sequence continues at coordinate 806,853 of NZ_CP040709.1, read as the reverse complement.
CACCTTTTGGCCCTTGGTGAGCTTGCCGCAGGCCTCCGCGAACTTGCCGGGCGCCACTTGGAAGCTGGCCTCCGACTTGGCTTGTGCATCCCAGCGGATCTCAACGATCTCGGCGTGCGCACCCAGGGCGACGAGCCCCAGGGCCAGTCCAGCGGTCAAGTTCTTCATCGTCGATCCTCAGTAGTTTTGGTAGACCTGGGTGTTGCCGTCGGGTTTGACGAGCAGCACCTGGTAGGGGTCGCGCCGCCCGCCATAGGCCGGGCCGTCCATGCCGGGCGAGCCCACCGGCATGGCCGGCACCGCCAAGCCAAGGGCCTTGGGCCGCTCCTTGAGCAGGCGCTTGATCTCACGCGCCGGCACATGGCCCTCGATGGCATAGCCCTCGATCTGCGCGGTGTGGCAGCTGCCCAGCGCCACGGGCATCTTCAGGCGCTTGCGCGCCTCGTCATTGCCCTCGTCATGCACCTCGAACTGCGTAAAGCCCTGCGATTGCAGATGGGCAATCCAATCCTTGCAGCAGCCGCATTGCGGCCCCTTCCACACCACCACCTTGGGCAACTGACCTTGGGCCGCCAGCGGCAGCCAGGGCAAGACACCGAGTGCGGCGATCAACAGGCGGCGCGCGGTTTGGACTTGTGGCTTCATGGCTTGGCTCCCTTGGGTGTCACCACCAAAGTGCCCACCATGCCGGCTTGGAAGTGACCGGCGATCAGGCAGGCGAACTGGAACTCGCCGGGGCGGTTGAAGGTCCAGACGATTTCGCCCGTCTTGCCGGGCGGCACATGGGCCATATAGGGCTCGTCGTGCGCCATGTCGGGGAACTTCTGCATCATGGCCGCATGGGCCTGCAACTCCTTGGGCGTGCCCAGCACGAACTCGTGCATCACCTTGCCCTTGTTGTGGATCTGCAGACGCAGGGTCTCGCCCTCGCGCACTTCCAAACGGTCGGGCTTGAAACGCATGGTGTCGTCCATCTCGACCTTTACCGTGCGCTGAGCGCGGGTGCCGGCAATGCCCCAGTCCTTTTGCACCCGACTGTGCTGGGCCGCCGGGCCGTGCGAGGGGCCGTGGGCCCAGGCGGCGGTGCCGCACAAGAGGGCCAGGCTCAAGGCCTGGATCACAAACTTCTTCATAGGAACTCCTGGAAAGCGCCCGGCTGAATGGCCGGGTCGACGCCCCCGCACAGCTTGGGCGGCAGGCCTTGAAAACGGGACCGAAAGTATTGAGCGGCCCGAGTCAACTAGGCGGTCGATCCAGGGGTTCCGGGCTGGCCTGCGGCGCCGCTAGCAGGGGATGGAGCAAGACCTGCTCACTCGCGGTGCAGGCCCGATCCGGCAACACCGACACGCTGAGCATCAAAGGCAGGCAGCAGGGCCCATGGGCCATGCAGTGGTGCACGGCCTCGAGCTCGGATTGGTTGGTCCATGCCGGATCTGTGCCCGCCATCTCATGGCAGGCGGCGGCCGCCCTGCTGGGACCGAAGGCCTCAGCCGGTACGCCAGCGGCCGCCCCGCGCAGGCTCAGCAGCGCGCACAGCAGCACGAGCAGCAGCTGACGGCACAGGGTGGGGAGGGTGCGCATGGTCGGGGCAACTGTACAAGCCACCCGCACACAGGCTGCCGGCCCCCGCACCGCTGCTACCCTAAAGACGCTGCACCAACCAAAGCCCGCCCAAGCCCAAGGACAGCAGCGAAAGCACCCAGCCACCTTGCTTCAGTGCCGACGCCAGGCGAGGCTGCCGGGCCAATGGCACCACCCGGCGCAGCGCATGGGCCAGGCCCAGCAGGCCGAAGGCGATCAGCAGTTGCGTCGCCTCAATGCCCAGGTTGAAACCCAGCAAGGCCACCCAGAGCAATCCGCCCGAATCGCCTTCGGGGCCCCCGCCGACCTGAAACGCATTGCCCAGCGCCAAGCCATGCACCAGCGCGCAAGCAAACACCAGGCCCCCATGGAGCGGCAGACTGAGCGACCGACCGCGTCGGCGGCCCTGCAGATCGAGGCCCGCCAGACCAATCAGGGTCAGCGCAATGGCCGGCTCAACCCAAACCGAAGAGGCGCGCACCCCGGCCAGCACGCACAAGGCCAAGGTCAGCGCATGCCCGGCCGTGAAGGCAGTCAGTGTGGCCGCCAAGCGCCGCCAGCCCGCGCTCGATGCCGAGGCCAGCATCAAGGCCAGAAAGAGTAGGTGGTCAGGCCCCACCAGGATGTGGCGTGCCCCCTCCACGGCCTGCTCAATCAGGACGGTTTGCGCGGAAGGCAACACGGCCTGCGGCGCCCGCCCCGGAGCAAACAGCAGCACCTGCCGCTGCGAGCCCCGGGTGACCGTGATGCGCTGCTCCAGCCCCGAGGCCTGCGGCCCGAAGAGCGTGAAGGCCAGTCGGAGAGGCCCATCCGCAGCATCCGGCAAAGCGAAGCGCCCCATCACCACCAGCTCGGCGGCCGGGGCCTGCGGGCTGCGATCGTCCGGGGAGAGCGTCAGCATCAGCGCCTGCAGCGGCCGCGGCCCCTGGGCGTCCAGGAGCTGCAGGCCCTGGCGCACCTGAGCTTCGATGGCGGGCGCGTGGCGCCCCAGCTCGGCCGCCGACAGGCGACCATCGCCGTCATCGTCCACCCGGCGCAAGGCATCGACGGCGATGGCCATCACCACAAAGCCGCCGCTGCCCACCAGGTTCAGGGTGCCGCGCTGGGCCGCCATCAGATGTGCCTGGGCCGGGGCCCAGAGCCCCAGCGCCAGACAGACGCAGAACAGGCCCCGAAGACTCATGTCCGCCCCTTCACGCAGCGCTGGAAGTAGGGGTAGGAGTCGGTGGCGTAGTAGTGATAGATGCCATTCGGAAACTCAGGCGTCACACCGGTGCGGCCATTGCATTCATCCAGATCGCCCAGGCCCGCCACGTACTCCCAGTCCTGTGCAAAGGTGCCCAGCGGGATCAGGCTGGGTGAGGGCCGATTGGCGCTCACCGCGCTCTTGAGCCGGTAGCTGCCGGTGATGACCTTGAGCGGCGAGCTGGCATCGCCCGCCACGCTGTAGCCATAGCGCGCATAGATGGGGAAGCCGTCGGCCGCCCAGCCCACCAGGGTCATCTTGCCGGGGCCACCGCCGCGCAAGGTGATGAAGCCCTCGGGCATGCCGTGGTAGTGGTACTCGCCGCCCGGCTGCACATGGGCGTTGTTGGCGTCGGGGCCGAAGTTGAAGCTGCTCTGCCCCAAGGCCTCGATGCTCCAGGCCCCGGTGTTGCCGATCAGGCTGCAGCTGCCGGTGGAGGTGGCGCCATCCGGGCAGGTGCCGGCTGTGTTGGCGTCGATCTTGACGCCGTTGAGCACATAGCCGGTCGGCCCGCGCGGCCCGCCCAGAGTGGTGGCCGTTCCGCTGTAGCTGGGGCTGAGCGTGAAGCTGGCCGAGACCGACTGCGCGGCGATCGCATTGGGATTGTTGGCGTTGGGAAAGGTGCCGGTGGCATGGTCCGGCAAGCCGTTGGCCGTGAGCACACGGGTGCTGGCCGTGCAGTTCCAGGCCGCGCTGGCGATGGCGTTGACCGAAGGGCTGCTGTTGAACGCACTGCGGCTGTAGGCGCACTCCACCCCGGCGGTGCTGGCGCCGGCGCTTGCCGCCGCCGGGCTCACGGTGGCGGCGGCCGAGGCCGGCCCAGCCCCGACCGCATTGCGGGCCTGCACGCTGCAGCTGTAGCTGCTGCCATTGCTCAACCCACTGACCACGACCGGGCTGCTGGTGGCCGTGGCGGTGAAGGCGGACGCGCCCAGGCTGCAAGTGGCCAGGTAGTCGGTGATGGCGGAACCGCCGGTGCTGCTGGGTGCCGTGAAGGCCAAGCTCGCACTGCCATTGCCCGCCGTGACGGTGCCCAAGCTGGGCGCGCCCGGCACCGTGGCCGGGGTGGTGGGTGTGGTCGGCGTGGTGCTGCTGTCGCCACTGCCACTGCCTCCGCCGCCGCAACCCCAAAGAGGCAGGGCAAGCAGGCCCATCAAAGAAAGTGCGGAGAGGCTGGGAGGCTGAGCCTTGAACGCTTTGCGCATGATGCGGAGCTCCTGTTGGGTTCAGCGGGCCGACTTGCCGGGCATGCCAGGGGCCGAGGCGCCGGGCGCCGGCCGCTCGCTCGAACTGGGGCGACAAGCCAGCGCCAGCTCAGAACGGGGCGCAAAGCAGGTGCCGCTCACACTGCTCCCGTTGGGCCGCTGAAAGCTGCAGGCCTGTCCGCTGCTCAGGCTCTTGCAGGCGGCCAGGGCCTGGGGCGGTGGCCCCTGGCGGCGTTCGCCTGCCTCGGGCTGCGCATGGGCCGATGCAGCCAGGCAAAGCCCGGCCAGGGCCAAGACCTGCCAGCTCACAGCACGCGGCTGCAGGGGGGACACGAAGGGGTTCAGCGACATCTCTCTCTCCTTGTCAAACACCGGACGCTCCGGCCGTGACCGTCAGCTTGCGAGCCGAATGTGGAGACAGGATGGAGAGCGTGCGAGCTTGTGTGGCGCCGATAAATTGACTTGCAGCGCCTCCACATTCGCTCCATAAACCGCCCGCAGCATGACGCCCATCTCAAGGAGCGACCATGCCTTCAACGACCCCGATTCCCAGCCGCGCCTGGATGGCACTGACCCTGTGTGCACTGACTGCCTGCGGCGGTGGCGGTGCGGGTTCGCCTGCACCCGCACCCGCACCCGCACCCGCACCCGCACCTGCACCTGCACCTGCACCTGCACCTGCACCTGCACCTGCACCTGCACCTGCACCTGCACCAGCACCAGCACCCGCGCCAGCACCGGCCCCGCCCAACATCCTGTTCGTCATCGCCGACGACTTCGGGCTGGACGCCAGCCCCTGCCACCCCAGCGTGGGCACGGCCAAGCCCAATATGCCGAACCTGCAGGCCCTGTGTCAGGCCGGCGTGGTGTTTGAGCAGGCCTGGGCCCACCCCACCTGCACGCCCACCCGCGCCAGCCTGCTGACCGGGCAATACGGCAGCCGCAGCCAGGTGCTGCAAGTCGACGATGTGCTGGCCCCCAGCACGCCCAATCTGCTGCAGCGCCTGCAGCAGGGCAGCAACCCTTACTCGGTGGCGGTGATCGGCAAGTGGCATGTCAGTGGCGCCAACCCCGACCCGAATGCCCCGGCGCAGTACGGCGCCAGCCACTACGCCGGCTTCCTGACCGGCGCGTTGCCCGACTATTCGGACTGGCGCATCACCGTCAACGGCAGCACCAGCCGCACCACCACCTACGCCACCACCGAGTTGACCGACCGCGCCATCGCCTGGTTGTCCAGCGCCAGCTCGCAGACCCAACCCTGGTTCCTCTGGCTGGCCTATAGCGCGCCGCACACCCCCTTCCACACGCCACCCGCCGCGCTGCACACCCAACAAGGCCTGAAGGATGGCAGCGCCACCGATTCGCGCACCCAGTATTTCGCCGCCGCCGAGGCCCTGGACCATGAGTTCGGCCGCCTGCTGGCCACCCTGCCCGCCAGCGTCCTGGCCAAGACCACCATCGTCTTCATGGGCGACAACGGCACCCCGGCCGCCGTCATCCAGTCTCCCTATTCACGCAACATGGCCAAGGACACCCTGTACGAAGGCGGCATCCGCGTGCCCCTGGTGGTGGCGGGTGCTGAAGTCAGCCGCACCGGTGCGCGCGAGACCGCCCTGGTGAACAGCGCCGACCTGTTTGCCACCTGGGCCACCCTGGCCCAGCGCAGCGACAGCCTGCCCGCCGACAGCCTGAGCTTTGCGCCGGCGCTCAAGTCCAGCGGCTTCAGCGGCCGCAGCCACGCCCTGATCGAGTTCCGCAAGGACGGGCAGTTGCAGTCCGCGATCCGCGATGCGCGCTACAAGCTGATCGAGCAGCAGAACGGCCGCCGCGAGCTCTACGACCTCAGCCTGGACCCCTACGAGAGCACCGACCTGCTGGCCAGCGGCAGCACGGCCGCGCTGGACGCCATCGTCACGACCCTGGTGAACCGGCGCGCCGAAATGCAGCGCTGAGTCGCGACAAGCGTGCGACACCGCACAATGGCCGGCAACCCAACGCCGGCCTGTCACCGTGCCCCTGCGCCTCGCCGCCCAACCGTCCGCACTCCACCGCCTGCCCTGGGGCCTCGGGCTCTTGTGCCTTCTGCTGGGAGCCCCAAGCTGGGCGCAAACAGAGCCGCGGCCGACCATGGACCAGGTGCGCGCGCTGCCGCCGCTGCCGGCGGCCTATAGCGAAGAGCCCTCGCTGGCGGCGCGACTGACCTGGGTGCAGCTGCGCCTGATCGAACCCATCAGCGCGGCCGAGCGCTACCGCGTGCAGCGGGCCTGGTTCTTTGAGCATGTGGAGTCGCATCGCGGCAATCTGGGGCGGCCCTTTTGCACCAGCAACCCGCCGCTGCGCGAGGACATCAACTACCGCGCCGCCTGCCTGAAGTTGGAACACCCGAACCCGGAGCAGCTCGGCCCCCACTTTCTGGCCCTGGCCCGTGAGGCCAAGGAACTGGGCGAAGGCCCATCCGCCGCCGCCCTGATGCAGGACCTGGCCTGGATGCAGTCCGAAGCCGGTGACGTCGGTGCGGCCTTCGCCAGCTATGAGCTGGCGCTCTCTTATGTGCCTCAGGGCCGTGGCGACCTGCTGGCCAATGTCATGCTCGACACCGCCACCGCCTACATCGTCAACGGTGACGAGAGCTATGTACACAAGGGCCTGAACCTGCTGCGCGGCGCGCGCGAGCAGCGCGAGCGACTGCTGGCCGAAGCCCAGGACCGCGCCGTTCGCGCGCAACTGCGCGACGACATCCTGCTAACCCGGCACAACGAGGGCGTGGCCTATCTGCTGCACCTGGACAATCCGGAACAGGCCCTGACGCACTTCGACTTGGTGACGCGCGAACCCAACTCCTACCGCGAGTCCGCCATCAGCTTTGCCGCCTTTGCCGCCGCCGAAATCGGCCAGTTCGAGCGCGCCCGCGCCTACCTGAACCAGGCCGAACGCAGCCGCTCCGAGGCCACCGCACCCGTGGTCGACCAATACCTGGCCTGCTACCGCCAACTGGCGCGTCGCCGCATGCAGCCGGGCCTTGCCGTGCCGGACTGTCTGCGCCTGCGCGCCGACACCCCAAGCGAGGTCCAGCTCGACCTCTACAAGCGCCTGAGCGCCAACGAGGACGCGGCCCTGTCCCTGGCTGGCCTGAAGGGCCTGGCCAAACTGTTCACCGAAAAGCTGGAACCGCAGCTGCGCAGCCGGGGTTCGCAGGCGGCCTCGAACGCCGAGCTGATGCGGCTGCAACGCGAGTCCGAGCTCAAGAGCCTCGTGCTGAAGCAGCAGACCGATCTGCAGCGCGAGCGCGAGCGCGCGACGCAGCAGCAGCGCAACTACTTCATCGCACTCTCGCTGGTGCTGCTGCTGGCCATCCTGCTGATCGGCTCGCGCTGGCTGTCCAAGAAAAAGCTGGCCGAGCAGTTCGAACACCTGAGCCAGATCGACACCCTGACCCAACTCGGCAACCGCCGCTTTCTGGAGCAGCGCATCGAACGCGAGTTGAGCTATCTGCAGCGCGCGCGCCGCAAGGATGAGGACGCGGCGCTCGGAATCTATCTATTCGACATCGACCACTTCAAGGCCATCAATGACCAGCACGGCCACGCGGTGGGCGACCAGGTGCTGGTGACCTTTGGCCGCCGTTTGCGTCATGCCCTGCGCGACACCGATCTGCTGGTGCGCTGGGGGGGTGAAGAGATCCTGCTGGTGGCCCGCCTGGACCATGCCGAACACTGCTCGGCGCTGGCCGAGCGTCTGCTCCATGCCATCGTGCACAGCCCCTTCGACATCGAAGGCGGGCCCAGCCTGGGCGTCAGCTGCACGGTGGGCGTGCTGGCCCTGCCCTTCCTGCCCGGCGAAGAGGCGCAGCCCTGGGCCGCCTTGGTCGGCCTGACCGACTTGGCTCTCTACGAGGGCAAAGCCCAGGGTCGGCGACGCTGGGTGCAGGTGCACAACCTCAACGTCGAAGATGCCGAAGCGCTGGCCCTGACGCTGCGTGACCCCCTGCGCGACTCCGTGGCCGCCGGGCGGCTCCGGATCACGGTCGGCAGCGCGTAGTCAGACTGCCTGCCCCAACGCCTGAAGTTGCTCACGCAGGCGCTGGTTTTCAAGCTGCAGCTCGGCCACTTGCTGGCGCAGTTCGGCCGGCGTCGCGAGCGACGGACCGGTCTTGCGTTTGGCCTCGCGCACCCGCTTGGCGGCCTGCTTCAGCTCTTCGGCGCCCGCCTCTGCAGCGGCCGCCTGCTCAGGCACCGGCAGGCTGGCCACGGCCGCTGCCGCATTGAGCGACACCAAGCCGGCCTTGACGGCCTGCACCAGCTCCGGCGCGCCCTGCTTTTGGATCTTCTCAATCTGCACCACCTGGTTGCTGCTGAGCCGCGCCACTTGGGCCACGGCCTCGCGAGTGACCAGCCGCTCCTGCGGCGCCGCGGGGACTTCAGGGCTTGGATGCGCGGGCGGCAGGCCATCCTCAGCCTCGGCCAGGGGCGCCGCCTCGGGCGCAGGGCGAACCTGGCGCTCGGCCAGCAGGTCGCGCTTGCGCAGGGCCAGTTCGCCGCGCTGAAAGTCCGACAGACTGCGCCGCGCCAGGTTCTGGTCGATCAACCACAGCTGCACGTCCTGCAACGACTGAAATCGGGGGTTTTGCACCGTCTGGAACGGCAGGCCGTGCTTGCGGCACAGCGCATAGCGGTTGTGCCCATCCACCAGCACCTCGCCCCATAACACCAGCGCATCGCGACAACCCTCGGCCAGCAAGCTGCGCTCCAGGGCCTCCAGCTCAGCGGGCGTCAAGGGATCGACATAGGCCTGCAGAGCGGGGTTGAGGGTGAGTTCCATGGATTGGGGTCGGGGACAGGGGCGCGGATTCTAGAAAGACGAGGCCCTCTGTTCAGCGCTGGATACCCAAGCTGTGCCCGAACAGGCCGCCCGCCCAGCGCGGCGACTTGTAGTGCTTCGGTTCCATCTACGCGTCCTTGACTACCGAGAAACCCCGCCGATCCTGAGGCGTGCACGACGGGCAGACTCGCCGTAACGACTGCTGGGTCGATCCAGATCTGGAAGGCACCTCATATCTCCCATCCGCGCACTTCCGCACTTGCAGGTGCTTACCTGTTCAATCCCCGCCCAACCAACCGAAGCCGCTGCCGAAACTCGGCCCTCACCCGATAAAGCTGCGCCGGTCGATGCGCCCCTTCGGTGCGCTTCTCCCCCACCACGGGCTCGAGGATGGCCAATTCGTCCAACTTGCGGCGGAAGCTGACCGTGTTGATGGGCTCGCCGAGCAGTGTTTCGTAGACCGCATGCAGTTGAGAGATGGTGAAGGGTTCCGGGCAGAGATGCACTGGCAAGGATGAGTACTGGCTCTTGCTGCGCACGCGTTCGACGGCTGTTGCGACGATGCTCCCATGGTCGAACGGAAGTTGCGGAAGCCGATCCACCGGTAGCCATTGCTGACCGGGCAAGGCCTCTTCGGGATGAGGAACGAGTGCGAAGTAGGCCACTGAAACACTCCAGCCGCGCGGATCGCGAGCCGGTCCGCTGAAGCTGGCGAGTTGCTCAAGATAAGGACTCTCCAAGCCGGCCTTTTGCCGCAGGACTCGCTGCGCGGCGTCTTCGCAGCCCTGATCCTCACCAATATGGACATAGCCTCCTGGAAGAGCCCACGCACCCGCGAAGGGCTCTCGCTCGCGCTTCAAAAGCAGCACCCGGAGCTGCCCCTCGCTTAGGGACAGCAACACCACATCCACGGTGCAGATCAGTTTGTTGCCGGCTTCGGAGTTCGTTGAGGTGGTCATCGAAGCAAGGATAAACCCGAATCAAATGACCAACTCACCTCAGCAATTCTGCGATCGCCTCAAAACAACTTAGTTGCACGCTGCATTTAAGTGGGGCTATGATGCACCCACAAGAGAAGAGAGGAAGAGGCCATGAACACGCATCTGCTGCTGATTGACCCGCAGAACGACTTCTGCGACCTGCCCGCCGAATGGCTGCCGCGCTCGCCGGTGAGCGGTGAGGCCATCCGCCCCGCGCTACCCGTTGCAGGCGCCCATGCCGACATGCATCGTGCCGCTCAGCTGGTGGCGCGGCTGGGCGACCATCTCAACGCCATCACGGTGACGCTGGACTCGCACCACCGCATTGACATCGCGCACCCTGGTTTCTGGCGTGACGCCAGTGGATCCCACCCCCCACCGTTCACGCCGATCACTGCCGACCAGGTGCGGGGTGGCGACTTCACGCCGCGGGATCCCGACATGCGCAGCCGTGCGCTGGCCTATCTAGACGCACTCGAAGCCACCGGCCGCTACACCCTGATGATCTGGCCAGTGCACTGCCAGATGGGCAGCTGGGGTCATGACGTCCACGCCGCCCTTCAAGCTGCTCTGGATGCCTGGGCCGACGCGCAAGGCCGCTCTGTGGCCATCGTCACCAAGGGTGAGAACCCCTGGACCGAACACTACAGTGCGCTCCAGGCCGAGGTGCCGGACGTCAGCGATGAGCGCACCGAGCTCAACCAGTCCCTGCTGAAAGAACTCGATCGCTTTGATCGCGTTCTGATTGCGGGCGAGGCTGGCAGCCACTGCGTCCGCGCCACGGTTGAACACTTGGCCGAGCACCTGCCATCGCAGAAGCTCGGCAAGCTGGTCCTGCTGACTGACTGCATCAGCCCCGTCGCAGGTTTCGAGGCCCAACAGGCCGACTTCTTCGGCGCCATGAAGGCCAAGGGCCTGCAACTCGCCCTCAGCACCGAGATCCAAGCATGACCCAGCCCATCATCACCAGCCTGCTGGATACCGACCTCTACAAGTTCACGATGTGGCAGACCCTGCTGCATCGCCATCCCGAGACCCAGGCCGAGTACCGCTTTGTCTGCCGCAACCAGCCTGCCTACCCGCTGAGCGAGCTCAAGGCCGATGTGGAGCGCGAGCTCGACGCGCTGTGCTCGCTGACTTTCCAGCGCTGCGAGCTGGCCTACCTGGGTGCCCTGCGCTTCATCAAGAGCGACTTCGTCGACTTCCTGCGCATCTTCCGCTTCCAGCGCGACTTCATCGAGGTTCGCACTGAGGGCGACACCCTGAGCATCGTCGCCAAGGGCCCGCAGGTCCATGTGATGGGTTTCGAGATCCCGGTGCTCGCCATCGTCAACGAGTTGTACTTCCGCCGCTTCGACACGCCCGAGGTGCGGGCCGAAGGGCGCCACCGCCTCGAAGACAAGATCGGCCGCATCCACGACTTCTGTTTCGAAGCGCCGGCCGGTCGCCATCCCTTCGAGCTGTTCGACTTCGGCCTGCGTCGCCGCTTCTCCGGCGCCTGGCAGCGCGAGGTCGTGCAGCGCATGCAGGAAGGTCTGCCCAAGGTCTTCCGCGGCACCTCGAACGTGCTGCTGGCCAAGGAACTCGGCCTGGTACCCATCGGCACCATGGCGCACGAGTACCTGCAGACCTTCCAGGCTACCGGTGTGCGTTTGCGCGACCACCAGAAGGCAGCGCTGGAGGACTGGGTGCAGGAGTACCGCGGCGACCTCGGGACTGCGCTGACAGACGTCGTGGGCATGGACGCCTTCCTGGCCGACTTCGACCTCTACTTCGCCAAGCTCTTCGACGGCCTGCGTCACGACAGCGGCGATCCGGTCGTCTGGGGCGAGAAGGCACTGGCGCACTACGCGAAGTTGCGCATCGACCCGCACACCAAGCGCCTGGTGTTCAGCGATGGGCTCACGGTCGCCAAGGCCATCGAGCTCTACCGGCACTTTGCCGACCGCGTGCAGCTGGGCTTCGGCATTGGCACGCACCTGAGCAACGACCTCGGCCCGAAGCCGCTGAACATCGTCATGAAGCTCACACACGCCAATGGCCAGCCCGTCGCCAAGCTCAGCGACAGCCCCGGCAAGACCCTGTGCGAGGACGAAACCTTCCTGGCCTACCTTCGCCAGGTGTTCGGAGTGAAGACGCCATGCTGAAGCTGACGATCGCGCAACTGAATCTGACCGTCGGCGACGTCGCTGGCAACGTTGAGCGGATGACGGCCGCGGCGCGCCAGGCAGCGAGCGAAGGCGCCGAACTGGTGGTGTTCCCCGAACTCGCAGTCAGTGGCTACTACCCAGGCGACCTGCTCGACGAGCCCGCTTTCATCCGCCAGGTCGAGGCGGGTCTCGAGGCCCTGCGCGAAGCCTCGCGCGGGCTGCCCGATCTAGCCTGGGTGTTCGGCACGCCGCTACGCCGCGACGGCCCCGGCAAGAAGCTCGAGAACGGCCTGCTGGTGCTGCGCGCTGGCGAGGTTATCCTGCGCTACGCCAAGCAGCTGCTGCCGACCTACAACATCTTCGACGAGCGCCGCCATTTCGAACCGGGCCCTGATGTGGCCAAGGTGCTGCGACTGGGCTCCGTCCAGGTTGGCCTGCTGATCTGCGAGGACGGTTGGAACGACGAGGCCGGTGACTACCGCGTCAATCCCTTCGACCGACTGCGTGACGCCGCGCCCGAGTTGGTGATCAGCCTCAACGCCAGCCCCAGCAACATCGGCAAGCGCGAGCAACGCCACCAGGTCTTCGGTTCGGCCTCGCGCCGCAATGGCCTGCCCATCCTCTACGTTAACCATGTGGGTGGGCATGACCAGCTGGTCTACGACGGCGCCAGCTTCGCCGTCGAACCCGAGGACGGGGTGGTGTTCGAGGCCGATCGCTTTGTCGAGTCGGTCCGAACCCTTGGATTCGAGAACGGCCGCTTTGTCGAGCTCGACGGCAGCCGTCCCTCACGACCGGATCCGGGCGGGATCAGCCCGATGGCCTTCTACCGTGCACAGATCGTGCTGGGTCTGCGCGACTACGCGCGCCGCTGCGGTTTCACGCAGGCCGTGGTCGGCAGCTCCGGCGGCATCGACAGTGCGCTCACGCTGGCTCTCGCCACCGAGGCGCTGGGTGCGGCCAACGTCGTCGGCATCACCATGCCTTCAAGCTTTTCGTCCAGCGGCTCCGTGACGGACTCGGAGCAGCTGTGCCGCAATCTCGGCATCGAACTGCTGAATCACCCGATCAAAGGCGCGGTGGAAGCCATGAAGGCACAGTTCGCTGACAGCTTCGGTGCGCCCATGCAGGGGCTGACGCTGGAGAACCTGCAGGCCCGCGTGCGCGGCACTGTGCTGATGGCCTACTCGAATGCCAACGGCCACCTGCTGCTGACCACGGGCAACAAAAGCGAAGTCTCGGTCGGCTACTGCACGCTCTACGGCGACACCAATGGTGGACTCGGCCTGATCGGCGATCTGTACAAGACTGAGGTGTTCGAGCTGTGCCGTCACCTGAACGAAGCGGCTGGGCGCGAACTGGTTCCCGCCGCCATCATCGAAAAGGAGCCGTCTGCCGAGCTGGCTCCGGGCCAGCGCGACAGCGACAGCCTGCCGCCCTATCCGGTGCTCGACGACATGCTCAAGGTGTTGATCGAAGGCGACCGTATGGCCTCCTGGGAGCGCGAGGCGGCCGAAGCCCGCATGGCGGGACTGCGTGGCACGCCAGAAGGCCGCGCGTTGATTGAGAAAGTGGCCCGCATGATCCAGCGCAGCGAGTACAAGCGCCGCCAAGCGCCGCCCCTAATTCGCCTACGCGGCCGTGCCTTCGGCCAAGGGCGCCAGATGCCGATCGCGGCACGCTACCCCGGGGTGTTCGAATGAACGAGCAGAGCATCGACGTCGCAGTCGTCATTGGCCGCTTTCAGCCCTTCCACAACGGCCACCTGGCCTTGTTGCGCGAGGCCTTGGCGCGTGCACCGCGCGTGCTGGTGGTGCTGGGATCCGCCCATCAAGCGCGTTCACCGCGCCATCCCTTCAGCTGGACCGAGCGCGCCGAGATGGTTCGCTTGGCGCTGCCGGAGGCCGAGCGCAGCCGCGTCGACTTCCTGCCGTTGCGCGACTATTTCGACGAGGCTCGCTGGGTTGCAGCCGTTCTCGAGGAGGTGGGGCAACGCGTCGGGAACGCCAACGTCCTGCTGGTCGGGCATTTCAAAGACGCCACCAGCGACTACCTGCGTCGCTTTGCGCCATGGCAGTTGCTGAGCTTGCCGCGTCTGCACCGCGTGGACGCCACCGATCTGCGTGCGGCGCTGTTCGAGGCCGGGCCCGAAGTGCTGGAGATCGTGCTGTCGACCTGGGTCGATCAGGTCCCCGCCAGCACCCGCGCCTTCGTGCAGGCCTGGTCACGCCTGCCCTTTCTGGCCCCGCTTCGTCGCGAGTGGGAGATGCTGCAGGGCTATCGGAAGGCCTGGGCTGCGGCGCCCTACGCGCCGGTCTTTGTCACGGTCGACGTGGTGCTGCGCTGTGCGGGCCACGTTCTGCTGATCCAGCGCGCCAAAGATCCCGGCCAAGGGCTCTGGGCCTTGCCTGGCGGTTTCGTCGAGCCGCGCGACACGCTCTACCAGTCCGCCATTCGTGAGCTGGAGGAGGAAACAGGGCTGCGCCTGTTGCCCGATACCTTGCAGCGCTCACTGCGCGGCGTGGCGGTGTTCGATCACCCCGACCGCAGCCAACGCGGCCGCACCATCTCGCACACCCATTACTTCGACCTCGGCGACCGGGAACTGCCAGAAGTGCGTGGTGACGATGACGCCGCTCTGGCGCGCTGGGTGCCAATGGCCGAACTAGCCGCCATGGAGTCGCAGTTCTTCGACGATCACTTCCACATGCTGGATCGGTTCCTGGGGTTGCTTCCAGCGGCCTGAGTGCCCGGATGGTGCAGAAAGCGGCAGCGTCGCCCGTGGCACGGTCGGCTCGCCATTCAAACCCCGTTGGCCGGCTGCGCCGCTCAGGCCGCTGCGCGGCCCAACTTGGCGCTCTGCCACCAGTCTTGTGCCGTTTGCCGAACGCTGCGCGCACGCCAAACGTCCAAACCCCGTTGACCGACTTCGCCAGACTGCGAGGCTTGTGGTCTACGTTCACGCGACCTGCGGTCGCATGAACTCCGCCCCAAGCCAAGGAACTTGGGCCGCCTACGGCGGCGCCACGCGGCTGTTCTGTGCAAATAAAGTCGAAAACTCCGGGCATTGCCTGACAAGCACTTGCGGAGCGTTCGCCCGGCCGAGATGCACCGCAAAGTCGAAAACTGCGCGGAGGTCCAGTCTTCGGTGCCAGGCATCCAGTGCATTGACCACTCGCCAACCGCTATGCAGTGAAGGTGGTCTGTGGCGCGGTCTCAAGGGAGCGACCGCTGTCGGAGGAAGAGCGGTCGCTCGGCATGACCCCGAATCGGCTCGCCCATCAAGCTGGCGCAGAGCCGTGCAAGCCGGTGTCTTTCCGGCGCGACTGGCGCGAAAGCGGAACGCTCCGCTGTCAGAGTTTGGAGCGTCTGCTGGAAGCCTTAGGCAGGCGCGGCAACAGTGAATTGGGCCCCGACCTGTAAGGCGAGGCAGACACACAGCTGAACCGCCTGGCGCGTCGCTAAGTCTGCTCTGGCGGTTGCGATATGAGCGTTGGCCAAACGAAGCGCACCGAGCAACTCGTGCGCCGCCTGCGTCATCTCGTGCATGGGGCGGTTCATCGAGATCGCCATGCGCAGAACCTGCAACGAACGATCTGCAGCGGCGCAGTCTGCAAGCAGCTGACGTTGCCCGGGCTTGCGGGCTGGCACCGACGCGAGCAGTCCACTGACCAAGGCATCGAGGTCAGCAATGGATTTCGCAGTTCGCTCAAGATCTTGGTGCGGCATCTAGCGTTTGACGTAAGGGGCCTGCCGCAGGCAGTTCCCCTTGACGGAGGGGTTAGGCAGCACGGCGCTAGTGAGTTGGCCTGCCATTGGTGCTGTCGGTTTGCCAAGGGCCGAGTGCTGAGCGTTGCGCTTCCGCTTTGTACGCAGCTACGCAAGCGCGGCCATTTTGGGAGGCACGCAATGGCGCGTTGGCGACAATTCCATGAATGCGACGGTCGATCTCGCGGTTGAGGCGAGTGTCGGGAACGGTGCCACCGACACTGCAGTACTGTGTGACTTCCGACGTTGGAATGAGGGGAAGCAATTTGGCCGGGCAGCGCCCAACGGCTAGAGACAGTGATTCGCCGAGTGCTTGCGCTGTTTCCGCGTTGATACCGCGGTGTAGCTGCAGAGCCAACTGCATTGCCTTCGCGTCACACTGCTCGACCTTTCGAGCCAGTGGCCCCATAGAGGACTCCCAGTGTGCGCTGAGGTAGGAATTCACAGCGTCGAGCCCGTCACGCTCAATTCGAAACCTCAACTCGGCCACGATGTCGGTGGCTGCAACCGCTGACAGCGATAGAGCGGCAGACATAGTTGCGGCGAGTCGACGCATGGTCTTGATGCCTAACGTTGGAGTTCAGCCGACCGGACGGCGCAGCCGGCCAGGGTCGGCTTCAACGACAGGTTAGACGTCTTCACCGCACAAGCTCCATGTCCTGTGGGTCAAGTGCTAGCGAATGCGAAGTGGATTGGCCTTCTCCTTCGTGCCACCACTTTTCGACCCACGCGCGACCCCATTGATCCACTTCGTAGACCTCTAGTACTTCGCCGAGCATCGATTGAATACGCGGGACTTCTTCCCGCTCAGTATTTACGAATACTTCTGGATCGATTGTGAGCACGCGCACAAACGATCCAACGCCGACAGATCGGCCGCTTCGATCCAGCGTAGTAATTGAGACGCTCTCGCTCATGACGTCTAACGTTTGAATTCAGTGGACCAGCCAGCGGAGCTGGCGCAGATCCACTGCAATGAAAGGTTATCCAGCATCTGTGCTCGCCCAGATTGCAAAGCTTAGATCTATGCCTAAAGTGGAGAGGTCGCGTTGTAGCTCCGGATTAATCTCAACCAGCGCTGCACCGGAAATTGAAATGAAGCAATCAAGCGTCAAGTTGCAACCGGCGTCGCGCAAGCATCGCAACTCAGTGACCTTGCCCTTCAATAGGTCCGCCCACAGTCGCAACTCCAGCGAGAACGGATCTCTGTCATCTCGCCGCTGAAGACGCTTCTTCCAGCCACCCCACTCATGCAGTTCGGCACCAACGCGCTTTGAATCCCCGCGGCGCCAACACTCGTCTGGTTCCATCCCAAGAGTTGCGGTCACCTCGTCTGGCCGCAGTTGAGCGCCCGTGATGATCAAGCCAACACTGCTCACGAAGTCTCGATCAGAACCACTCTCGCTCATGCTGGATAACGTTTGAATTCAGCCGACCAGCCAGCAAAGCTGGCGCCGGTCGGCTGCAATGAGCGGTTAGGCAGCGGCATTGCGGATGGCATTGATGGGCCTTAACCGCGAGGCCAGAGCCTTGAGCTCTTGAAATCTTTGATTCGCTGCCGTGTCTTGTCGATCTGACATTGGATATAGATCGCCTGGTAACCGGAGCCACCCTTGTGGCTTTCAGCCTCCAACTCACAATCAGCGTCTCGCAGAGAAACCCAAAGCCTTTGCGCCTTGGTAAGCAACACGTGTGCTTCTTTGTTTAACCCGCCACGCAACTTTGCGTAGGCTGCGTTGAGTTCTTTGTCTACCGTGGCGAGCTCAGTTCCAAGGCACTCCTGCAGTTCGTCTTCTCGCTCCACTTTGTCGCAACCCTTGGCAGAGGCGGATTGAGCCACTGCAACCGTGACCACAAGTGCGACGGACCTAACTAGCTGATGCATCTTGGCTGCTGCCTAACGCCTGAATTAAGCCGAGCCGCGAATCGGCTTCGGCTTGAATGAATTGTTAGGCATCTCACCGGGGGGCATCAATCTCCCTCGCGGTGATGTTTGCCCTATGTGCGGTCGCTCCAGTGCACTCAATTAACTGATCCTTTCCAGCGTGAGTCTCGATCGGGAGATCGTAGTACACAGCGAATCCGCCAACATTGCAGAGAACCTTAACTAGATAAGCGCCGGGAGCGACGCGAACAGACTCGAATTTTTGCAAAGACGTACCGGTGCTCAGATTGCTAGCGGGCCAAATATGGAGCAGTTGAGCGGTGCCCGCCGGAACGGAGAACATGCGGGCCGCAACGCTTGGCTTGTACTGTCGCTCTTCCTTTTTGGCTGGACGAATCAATGACGTTTCATCAGCTGAACCTTGTTGCCCAAGCGTATAGGTGCCAGTTGGAACGCTAACGCAAGCGCTAGTAGAGGCAGCAAGGAGCGCGATGCTGAAGCGCAAGCCGTTTTTCTTCATTGGATCCCCTGAGATGGATGTTGTGATGCCTAACGTTTGAATTCAGCCGACCGGCCAGCGCAGCTGGCCGTGGTCGGCTGCAATGAAAGGTTAGATGTCATCCCTGTTTAGCTCCCGCCTAATTTTGAGCGACTTCAACGCAAACCACGCCCAGTAACCAGAGCCCGCAAGAAATGCCAACGCGATGAGAGCTGAAGCAGATAGTCCAATGATGTACGCACTAAAGACGGCACAGGCGAACATTAAAGTGGCACCAAAAACTGCGCCGTAGTAGGTTGGCGCAGCCAACTCCCCGGTACTAAGGTTCCTCCACCCTCGCAGCGTCTGCCAGTCGTTTGCCCGATCCAGGAGGGCGAGGACGGTGTCACCAACCTCGATTCGAGGCGTCCCAGGAACCTCTACTCCGTAGTGCACTCGCCCAGATGATTCAAAGCCAAACAAGGTGTGAGGAAGCTTTTGATCTCCGCCGGATCGAACTATGTCAAAAACACGCTCGAACGTAACCTTCTCTCGAACTAGCGCCATGACATCTAACGTTTGCGGTAAGCGGACCAGCCAGCGTAGCTGGCGCAGGTCCGTTTGACCAAAAGGTTATACGTCATCGTCATGCGGCTGGTCGTCCACGACAAACTCGCCAGAGGCCGTTCTTGCAAAGGCCGATCCACAAGGCGCAGACAAAAGGGCAACGATGCCCTGGTCATAGTTCGCGATGGTGTTGACGTCGTAGATCTGCAAGTTATTGGAATCGTCCAAGTACTCCTGGCTCTCATTACCAGACAAGAAGCGCCAGCCGCTGTCAACGTCGTTGTCCGGCTCTTCACGGTACATGAAACCAACCTTCTGCCCGTCGACCGTGATGTGATCGGACGCATAGCATGCGCCGTGTCCGGGAGCGATTTCTCGAATCTCATCCGCCCGCAAAAGGAACTTCGTGCTCATGCCGAGAACCTTCCGTGAGACGTATAACGTTTGAGCTCAGCCGACCAAGCCAGCGCAGCTGGCGCGGGTCGGCTGCAGCGAAAGGTTATACGGCTCATGTTGCTGCTTCGCATGCGCGTTCAACACGAGCCCAGATTTCTAGAGTACTGCTCTTCCAGACACCCCGAAGCAGCGAACGAAAATCCGACCTTCGGCGGGCTTCAATTTCGATTCGCTCAATGAACTGCTCGCCATGGTCCTCAATCAGATCTTCAAGTGGCCCAGCGGCCAACATCCCTAGTACCTTTTCCGAAGGCTGCAAATCTAGGACTGCAAGAATTGCCCGCCAACAGTCTTCTGGGTGCTCGCGCTGAAGATCGAAGAATTTACCGATTGGCCACCACATCGGATGCTTTTCGTTGATGTGATCAGCTTGGCTTTGTGCCTCGATGTATGCAGTGGCCCAAGCATGAAAATCCTGCTCGGTCATCTAAGTGCCGTATAACGTTTGAATTCAGCCGACCGGCCAGCGCAGCTGGCCAGGGTCGGCTGCAATGAATGGTTAGGGATTGCCAAATATTTCAGGAGTTGCCCAGTCACTTGCACAAAGCCAATCTTCTGGAATCTCTGCAGCTGCCTCAACAGTTGCCTCAATATCCCAGCAATGCTCCCATCCGCCCGTGGAGTAGCTCTCGACGCGTGCTGACTCGCCCCACTTCGCAAGCCACTGCCGCATCCAATCGAAGTCTGCCGATGAGTCGACATGATCAACATAAACAGTGATCCGCCTCGTCGTTGTCATTCGAGCGCCCTAACGTTTGAATTCAGCGGACAAGCCAGCGCAGCTGACGCAGGTCCGCTGCAATGAAAGGTTATGCATCTTTCAAGACAAAGTGGGCTTGAAGGCTGACAGTGGATTTCTTCGTGTTGAACTCGATTGAGCCAAGTGACTTGTAGAAATTTTCGAGAAGTTCCTGCTGCACATTTCCTTGAAAAGACATTTTGAAGTTTGGCTTTCCGGATTTCGCGAGCTCAATTTGAAGCAGTATTTCTCCGGCCTCCTTGTGGTGGGCGGCATGCTGAGCAAGTACTTCATGGATGTATCCAATCAGTTTTGCAAGCTCTTTGGCCGTAGTATTCATCTCGAAATCAGACTGACTACTAAGCAGTCGTATTCCGGAGTTAACTACTCTTCCCTTCTTGTTGTCGACACCATTCGCAGGAACGTAGGTCTTCCAATCGGCGATATATACAGCGCCATCAACCGGGTTTCGGTAGGGTTCAGCTGCGTTCACTGGCCCGAGTGCCAATGCCATGACGAACAAAATTGGAAGGCTCTTCATGTGGCGCTTAGATGCATAACTTGGTTTTATGGCGCAGCAGCGCCGGATAACACGTCATGCCTCCGCATAACAACGGCCATTGTCAGCAGCAAAACATCCATGCGGATCAACATGTTGGCATCTCGTTGACTGGATGCGCATCCAGTACTAAATTTCCCGACAAGTAGCGCAGCTTCACTGGCTAGGCCGAGGGCCGAGCCGACACGCGCTCAAGGAGGGAAGTATGCAACCGGTCCTCCCGCCCCAAGGCCCCTCCCCGAGGGGGCAATTGCGTCTGGTGGTCGGCTCGGCGCTCCGGCAGCCGGGCGCCTTGCCCGCTCTGCAGTCCACGCGTTTGCTGGACCGGGTGCGCGAGCGCATCCGCGGCCTGCACTACAGCCGTCGCACCGAATTGGCCTACCTGCACTGGATCAAGGGCTACATCCGCTTCCATGGCATCCGGCACCCTGCCGAAATGGGCGGCCCCGAGGTCGAGGCTTTTCTGACCTGGCTGGCCGACGCGCGGGGCGTGTCGGCGTCGACCCATCGGCAGGCCCTGTCGGCGCTGGTGTTCCTCTACGCCAAGGTGCTGCAGCTCGAACTCCCTTGGCTGCAGGCCATCGGCCGCCCGCGCGCGCAGCGGCGGCTTCCGGTGGTGCTCAGCCATGAAGAGGTCGCTGCGGTCCTGGCGGGGCTGGAGGGTCTGATGGCCTTGTTCGGCCGCCTGCTTTACGGCACCGGCCTGCGGATCCATGAAGCCGCCAACCTGCGGGTCAAGGATCTGGACTTTGACCATCGCGCGCTGGTGGTGCGACAAGGCAAGGGCGGCAAGGATCGGGTGCTGATGCTGCCGCAGGTTCTCGTGCCGAACCTGAAGGCGCATCTGAAGTCAGTCCACGCGCTGTGGCTGCAGGACGTGCAGGAGGGGCGCGCCGGCGTGTTCATGCCGGACGCGTTGGAGCGCAAGTACCCCCGCGCCGGAGCCAGTTGGCCCTGGTTCTGGGTCTTTCCACAGGCCACGCACTCGGTGGATCCGAGCACGGGGGTGGTGCGCCGCCACCATCTGCACGAAGACAGCTTTCAGCGCGCCTTCAAGCGCGCAGTTATGGCCGCACACATCACCAAGCCCGCGACGCCCCACACACTGCGGCACAGCTTCGCCACCCACCTGCTTCAGGCGGGCTACGACATCCGCACGGTGCAGGAATTGCTCGGTCACAACGATGTGGCGACGACCATGATTTACACCCACGTGCTGCGCCTGGGCGGCGGCGCGGTGTGCAGTCCGTTGGACCGGATGACGGGCTTCGCCAGATCCGAGTGAAACCCGCCAAGGTGACGGTAAGGGCCGGCAAGCGGACCATCGTCGGCGTTGATTCCATGACCGCTCCCAGCCTACTGCTGCTGTAGAAGTGCGGTCGACAACGCAGCACAAGTCGCGCTCCTTATGCCTGCAGTAAGCCGCCGACTGCTACTTGTCTGGGCCGTGGTCCGAACTCCGCGTTGGGAACACCGAGCATCGCCACCGGTGCTGACGGAGTTCGAGGTTGGAGCCATTGCTCAAAATTCCTGTTGCAATCGGTCTGACTGATCGCCGTACTGACATGCGAGGAGGCCCATGGAAATCCGCCCACTCAAAGCTCGCTTTGGTGACAGCATCCTGGTGTTGTGGGGCCGACCCAAGCGCGCACTGCTCATTGACGGTGGTGTCGGCAAAACCTACGGCGAGTCCATTCAGCCTGCATTCGCGGCGCTTCGGGAGCAAGGCGTTCAAGCGCTGGAGGCGTTAGTTGTCACGCACCTCGATCGAGACCACATTGGGGGTGTTGCCGATGTCATTCGGCGGCGCCACCAACATCAGCTCGGCATCAGGGATGTCTGGTTCAACGGCGCGCGTCATTTGCCAGTTGGTGCTCCGCGGCCGCGAAGCATTGCCCAGGCGGAGGCGCTCGGGGCGATGCTTCACGAGCAGGGGCTGGCCTGGAACGCGGCCTTCTCCGGAGGTGCGATTCGAACGCCGTCGCACGGTCCGCTGCCACGGGTAGAGTTGCCAGGCGGTTTGGCCGTGACGGTGCTATCGCCGAACTTGCCTCAGCTCAAGCGACTGGCCGCTCTGTGGCCACAGGCCCTTGCCGAGACCTCCGACGCTCAACCATTGCCTCGCGCGCGAGGAGCCTCGCCAAAGCGTCCGCCTGCCTCCATACCTATCGACCTCGTCTCGCTAGCGAAAGCGCGCTTTGCCGAAGACTCGAGTGTGGCGAATGGGAGCAGCCTCGCCTTGCTTCTAGAACACAAGGGCCGAGCTGCCTTGATGGCAGGGGATGCTTATCCCAGTGTGCTGGCTGCTGCTTGGCGACGCCTGTGCCGCGAGCGAGGAGGGGCAGTTGGTTTGGACCTTCTCAAGCTGTCGCATCACGGGAGCAGCACAAACACGTCACCGCAGTTGCTTGGACTGCTGAAACCAAAGAAGCTGCTGATAACGACCGACGGCAGCGGCTACGGACACCCACATGCGGAGACCTTAGCCTGGGCTTTGCTGCAGATTCCGGATGTCGAGCTGATCTTCAACTACAGCAACGAGTACTCGCTCCCCTGGGAGACCATCAGAAAGGGCCGCTGCGGACCCAAGGTGCGACTTGGAGCGGAGAGCGGACTGAGCCTGCGGCTCTGAGGTCAGGTCCTCTTTGCAGCGGGAGCTGTCCGCCGCCTCGCAAAACAGAGCCCCCCCGAAGCAGCCGTCGAGCACCGCCTTACAGAACTCTCTTGGGCCAGAAGCGCCGTGACTTCACTGTCTGGGAGGTCTCCGCTCTCGACTGGCCCGCCCTGAGTACGCAGTGCGCTCGTCAGTTAGCGGCACGGATCAGAGGTGCGAGTGGCGCACTACGCAAGATCGTCGAACTTCTGGGGGTCAGTTCATTGCCGGGGCGGTTCACTCGGGAAAACTTGGGGGCTATGGGGTGGGTTATCTGGACTTCTGGCTAACCCTGGGAGGGGCCTTCGCGATGCCGCTGCGCAGCCACCACCACCCTTGCAGAGTGCGAAGCGATCTGTTCTCGAGGTCGTTGTCCATCGAGGTAGGACGAGCGAGACTCAAACCACGCAGCGATGGCCACGGGTTCATCACCGGCGAGACAGCACAGAATCTCGCGCAGGCAGCGGATCGGTTGGCCCGATCCTTCAAACGAGTACGCTGGATAGACCCGCACACCTCGGCAGGAAAGAGCAAAGGTGCGGCCCTGGCGAAGCCATCGACCGAGGACAGATGGCGCATGGCTCGGCTCTCGACCCACGCGTTGAAATAGTTGCCGTGCAGTAAGCCAAGACGTGCCAGCGGCGATCTTCATCGCCGCCGCATGCCGCATCCGCTCGGTGATGTCACGGCCCACATCCAGATCAAGCAGCCCAGTGGCGTGCGAGGACTGAGGTCGCGATCCCAACGCAAGGACGATTGATTTGATCAGTTGCTCATCGGAGAACATGGGGCATCCGCGTCCTGCTTGCTCGCGTCGCTTCTGCTGAGGTCAATTTTTCCGAGTAGCCAATCGCTCCAGATAAGGCGCTCCTCGGGTCCCAACTCTGCAAGTGGAAGCTCTTCGCTGGGCGGAAGCGACGTCAAGAGTCGTCTGGCACGAGCTTGTTGCCTCTCGCCTGCTGGGAAGATTCCGTCCGCCACGGCCTCAAGCAGTTGACACGAGCGTTGGATCGCAGACATTGCCTCGTTGAATCTCTCCAGTCGCATGGTCACCATCCTGCTCCCAAGTTCTGCTTTCGTTGGTAGCGTCCGGATGACTTGCCGGATGTCAAACAGTGCCAACGGGGGAAGCTGGGGATCGCGCTCGATCCGGACTAAACCCGCGGACAGGCAACGCAAAGCCTCTCGTCGACGGCGTACTTCAGCGCGTGAGCTAAGTCTCTGTACTGGTGGTGCCTCTGGGAACAGTGCCTTACCCCGACCTGGCGGCCGCTCCAAGTAGAACGCCGCCCACACCCGTGCGTCCCGTGGACTTCGAACGGCCGGCACCAGCTCCTGTGGCTCGGGGTAGTGCCGAGCAGCACAGAGCCCCTCTTTCTCAAGCGCCGCCATGCAGGGCTCGTCGGTCTTGCAACTGACGACCTCATCGAACAACGCCCGCACTCGCTCAATGCGCCGTACTGCCATCATCAGGACGTAACCTTCGAGTCGGCACAATCGCTCGTCGAACGAAGCATCGGTCGGGTAGTCGGTCAAGTACCAAGCCGCCTTGTAACGAAGCGGTTCGGGAGCCGGCACTGCGGTCAGCTTGTGCATCCACGCACGCGCCGCCTTCAGCGATCGAACGCGCTCCTCGACCGTGCTCATGCTGGGTCCGAGCCCTGGGTTGGCAACCGAACGAGATATGCGCCTGCACGGCGACCGCCTCCCCGCGTCTTGATGAAGATCAGCCTCCCCGATTCCGCTTCATCCAAGAGCGCCCCAAAGTTGCGTTTGGCGAAGGCAAGGGTCACGCGCCGGCAACGCCAAGGCAGCGGAACGGATGGCTCTTGTCGACTTTTGCGTCGCACAGGCGCAGCGGGGACGGCGCAGTGAGAAGGCAGCGGACGACGCCGGAGCATTCGAGATCGCTTCATGCCGTCACCTCCTCCTCAAGCGCCGCAGTCCCTTTGATGGATACCAATTTCTAGCCGCGTAGCCCCTCTTCGAGCACAGGAGCGCCAAACCCGGGTGGGCAGTCCTCGGTGCAGTCGGCAGCTGTGCCGCTTTGCCGGTCGCGGGCCCGTCGGCAGCGGAGTCAGCCAGACGACACCCTGAATGGCCTGAATCCAAAGTCGCGTCCCCAACTGGAGCCGACCCAACATCTCCAAAGGTAGAACGACTCTTTGCTCGCCGTTCGGCATCCGACGAAATGTCGCGACTAGCGAAGGAGGTGCAGCGGCCCTGCGCCGGCGCTCCGCCCGGCGGTACTTGTCGGTGCGATGGGACTTCACAACCTGCCCCTCAGCGGCAGGTTCAGCGGCCTTGCCCTCAGGCGCTGGCAAGAACCCTGCCCCTGGTCACCACACCAGTGATGGTGTTCCCTTCTGCACACCAACAGCGCTACACCGGAGCGCTGCGGCCTTGGGTCGCAAGCGCGTTCTCGGCTGCAGTCCCTACTCATATCAATCCTTCCGGAGCGGCTGAACAGCTGCATGAGTACGAGGACCTCTGCGGGCCAGCTCTTCGACCTCAGCTCCGGCCTGCTCTACCGCTTTGTGTGCACGAAGGGTGTAAATGGAGAAGCCAGGCCACAGAAACCAAAAGATCAAGCTGATCAGTGCGACACCGGCGCCTTTAGCAAAGATGCCGGCGGGAGAGGCAAGAACCAAGAGCACCAGATAGGCCCAACCCAAGATAACGATGACCAGACCGCAGAGCCCTAACAAAGCTGGCCACGTGCTACGTCGCACCTCAACTTCTCCGTTGGAGACCCTCACGTCCTTGTTCAACGCAAGGAGCCGCAGATCCTGCCGAGACAAGCCGGCGCGATCAGCAGCTTCCAGCGCGCGGGTGACCTGTGGCGCTGAAGGACGCCAGAACTTGACGCCTAGTTGAAGACGGCGAAGCTTTTCCGTTTCGATGCGTGCGCTCATCGAGTCTTCACCCGCTTGCTCAAGCGCGCTGGACAACACGACCTCTTGACGAAGGAGGCGCCACCGAGTCCACCAGACACCTGACCAAAAGCTGTCGACTCGGCTGCGCGTGCGCGCGACGCCGTCGCGAAGACTCCGCAGGGCCTGTGCGAAGCATCGAGTCCAGCTCATGTTCCTGTGAATCGAGCCAATTCAGAACGCAACGAATCAAGCCCTGCAGGGTTGGATCCGCGCTCCGTAACCGACGCACACAGCAGCTGAAAAAGACGTAGTCGGCTGCCCAGTGGGAGCAAGGCGCCTTCCTCGTCACGACCGATTTGGTCGACCGCCTTGTAGATCTCTGAGAGCGTCTCGTGGGTGAGCTGGACAGCCTCTGAGTGGCTGACCGACGAGCTCTCGTTCATGAACAGATATCCCAAGTCGGCACCCGCCGTTCGGACGCGCTCCAGATAGGTCACGTCGGGAACTCGAACGTCAGATTCATATAGGTGCTGCGTCGTCCGCCCGACACCCCCAATCTCGGCGAAGGCGGCCTGACTCAGGCCGAGTCGATCCCGCTCGTGGCGGAGACGCCGTCCAAAGCTAAGTGCTTTAACCATGGCGGCATGATGCCATTGATGTTCAACTTAGTGAACATCATGATCCGCTTTGTGATCACAGCCTCATCAAAGCGGTACAGCCAAGATCGAACCAATCGGCTAACAGCACTCACGCCCTAAGCCTTTGAAGGAACCAAGCCGCCGCGGTGAACCGGCCGCGGCGTGTGACTGCAACCCACCGGGATCAAGCCATGGACAGCTCGTAGCAGAAACAAAAACGGCACCTGCGCGCCAACGCAGGTGCCGATCTCGCCGGGGGTAAGGCCCGTGTCTTCGAGGACTCGCGCCAAGTCTACGAGGCCGTTTTGGCCGCGTCAACGTCCCCTTTTCCCTTCATTTATGTCGCGACGCGAAGGGCGCCGCGATGGGGGAACTCATGCGTACGACTAAGCGATTCACACCCGCGGTGCTTGCCCGCTTCGACCGCCAAGGTCGTGGGCAAGGCACCCACGAAAGCTACCTGCCCTGGCACCAGGTCACCCGCGGCGACCCTGCTAGCTTAGGCCGAAGTCATCTCATGTACTGGCGCGGCAGGCTGCGCCACCTGCTATCGGACTTGGAGTGGGGTGGCCAGCTCTTTGCACTGATGCCAAGCAACGTGCACGACAGCACTGAACAACTGCCCTTGACGCTGGAAGACTCGAATCACCCACTGAGCGCGTATACCGCTAGGGTGCCGCAAGGGGACTTTCCGGGCACGCTGAGCCTGGCCTCTCAACTGGGTGTGCGCCACCCGCGCGTGCATGGTCGAGGTGAGAGCAAGGACTGGCGGGCAACCACAGACCTCGTCGTGGTGTTTGGAAATCCCATTCAGGGCTTTCGGATGCTTGCGATCGCGGTAAAGCCCTCGTCTTGGGCTTCGCGTCGCCGCACTGTGGACCTGCTAAGGCTGGAGAGGGCCTACTGGGAAGCCCGGGGCGTTGAGTGGTTACTGATCACGCCCGCCGTATGGTCGAAGACCGTCGTCCTGACACTCCGCCGTATATGCCCATGGGCCATGGCTGAAGCCGTTCCCAGCTCGTTACTGGACTTGGCAGTTGTCACTGCGCAGGCGAACCCTTGGGCCACGGTCACCGCTTTGATCGAAGCGGTCGAGAAGCACACCAGTGACCGGCACCGGGCGCAGTGTGCGCTGTGGCAGGCAGTTTGGTCTGGCGCGCTGCCGATTGACCTGACGCGCGGCTGGCGACCGCAGGAACCACTTCGTCACCTGACTGAAGCGGACTTCTGGCTGCAGAACCCGATCGTGTCGAGGAGGTCAGCATGGATCTGATCCACAACGGCCTTTACAAGGTGGCCTGCGCCGCGGGTGAGTTTCCATGTGTCGAGCCGGGGCTGTACCGAGTCATCTTGAACGATCTTCGCCTGCCACGAGTCGCGATGGTGTTGGTGCAGCCAATCCAGGCCGGGCGCAACGGCCGTGGTGGCCGTCCGCGCATGCCTGAGCGCCAACTGAAACGGCCACGCAAAAAGGCTGCGGCCAATCTGATCGGTGAATTGCTCTGGTTGCCCCGGAAGCAACTTGAGGAGATCTTCAAGCAGCACTTGCTGCTACCGGTCGAACAGGACAGGCCGACAGCGCCGGAACTGGGCAAGCAAAGCCAGCTTGACTATGAGAACAGGCTTCGAGCCATGTCGGAGTTTCTCAAGCCTCTCAGCCTGCAGGAAAGCATCCTCATTCATGAAGGACTGGGAGGTCTGGTCAGAGAGGCGGTCGAACGCACGGGCTGTACCAGGGCGTTTATCTACCGACAGTGGTCCAACCTCTGCCGCTGGGGCATCTCCGAGCGAAGCCTCTGGCCACAGCGGCATCGCTGCGGTGCACCCGGCGTACCGAAGACATGCGATGCGCTGCCAGATGGGCGGATGTCTCGTAGGAAAGCGGGGCGCAAGACGATCAAGGAGGCGCAGGACATTCGCTTGGGGCGTTCATCCGCACCTCACCAGCCTGGAATGTCCGAGCTCTGGGCAGCGCGAATTCGAGCGGCCGACAAGCAAATTCCGGAGCCAAAACCGGCCTGGCCACTACGCCGCACTCTGATCCTGAGCAGCCACTTTTGCACCCGAGCCAAGGAGGTCGATGGTCGCATCCAACTGGTGTTGCCCGAGATAGGAACGTACCCCAACGCCAGGCAGATCCGGCGAGTGGTGAACCAGATCAAATCGCGGTTAGAACGCATCCTGGAGCGAACAACAAAGCGCCATTTCAATGCGGCGCGAAGAGGGCTGGTGGCGCGGAACTGGCAAGGGGTTCCGGGTCCGGGCCACACCTGGGCCATCGACAGCACGATTGGCGATATCTACCTGCGCTCGTCGGTGAACCGTTCCTGGATCGTGGGGCGGCCCGTCGTCTATGTCATCGTCGACGTCTGGAGCACTGCAGTGGTCGGTTTCTATGTCTGCCTCACGGGGCCGTCCTGGAACACCGCGAAGATCAGCCTCTTCAATGCGGCCGCGGATCCAGCGCTGATCGGCGAGCTATGGAACTACCAGCCCATGCTCACGCTGGATCCGGTGCCGACACTTTGCGCCTGGCTCATGACGGATCGGGGCGAATATCTTTCTGCGGGCCACCGACTCACGGCACTTCAGCTCGAGCTCAACACGTCCATCGCGCCGCCATACCGAGGCGACCTGAAGGGGCTGGTCGAAGTACTCCACCGCATCGCGAAGGATCAGATCTACGGCTTCTTTCCCGGCGCGATGGACTTTCGTCGCGAAGAGATGGAACTGCGTAAGGTCGACCCGGCCGACGCCGTTCTCACCGTACAAGACTTCACTCAAGTCTTGTACGAGGTGTTCGACCAGTACAACCTGTCGGCGGACCGCTCGAAGCGCGTGGACGTGCACATGTCCGCTGCAGGGGTGTTTCCGAGTCCCGCCGGGCTCTGGCGATACGGACATCAGATGGGCGTGGGTACTCGACGTGTCGTCGCCTTTGACGATCTGGCTGCCGCTTTGTTGCCGAACGACAAGGCCTGGGTGGCGCGGGACGGCGTGCACTTCCTCGGCAATGACTACTTTTCGGAAGAGGCCGCTGCCGCACAGTGGACGACGCTCGCCCGAAACTTGGACGGTCAGGAGATCCCGGCGCACTACTACCCCGGTTCGCTCGGGCGCGTTTGGGTCCCACGCGAGCCGGGTGGCAGTCTGATGCGACTCGACCTGGCCGACGAATCGCGCGCACGTCGCAACACCACGCTTGAGGAGTGGATGGATGTGCAGGCGTTCGAGGCCATGCGCAGGCCGGACGTCGAGCATGAGCGGACGATGCGGGCACTGCAGTCGCTGGAGCGCCGCCAAGCCATCTTGCAACGCGCGACTGTGATGACCCAGGAGGCGATCGCCCGTGCGTCGGGGAAGGCACCGAGCATGTCCGAAGCCCGCCTCATGGAGGTGGCTCAGACCCGCCGCGCCGATGGTTCGGAGTCCAAGGCGCAGGAAGCCCTGGTGGATGAGTTCGTCCAGGAGCACGAGGAGATCATGGCCGCGCTGTTCGAACGTGCGAACACGCAGGGAGGTCGGCATGACTAAGCCCACCCAACACGCCGCAGGGTCCAACCTGCTGTTGGACGGACTCGGACCGATGCTGACTCACGCAGACGCGATGCTGGCAATGAGCTACGTTCCACCGTTGCCCACCAACGTGGAACAGGTGCCACGCCACCAGCGCCTGCTGCAGGTGCAGGATGTTCGAGATTTTCATTTCTCGCCGCCTGTAGAAGCCCAGCTACAGCAGTCGACCTACATGATGGCCTGGCAAGGCTACCGGCACCGGGATCCCCGCGCCGCGAGCACCTGGGCCACGGTGAGTGGAGAAGCACAGCGGCAGGGCATGCTGCTGCAGTCACCGATCGCGGCCTGCGTGGAAGGTCTGTCGGGGGTGGGCAAGACACAGGCATGTCTGCGCAGCTTGCGGTGCTTTCCGAGCCAAGTCGTCGAGCACGCCAGCTTCCCAAAGCTCAACGGAGCACATCGGCAAGTTGTCTGGCTGTCTGTCGAAGTGCCGCCATCGGGCAAGGCTGCAGACCTAGCGAGAGCGTTGATGGAGGCCTGGGACAGGGCCACCGGATCCGACCGATTCCGTATCTGGCTGGAAAAGGAGCGAATCCGCGATGGCATGCGCGCGTTGGATGAGTGGCGCCAAGTGGCCGTGAGCCACTTTCTCGGCGTCCTTCATCTGGACGAGATTCAGAACCTCTTCAAGATCACCAGTCTGCGCAAGCGGCGAAGCGGCGTCGGCGACGGAGCCCCCGAGTTGTCCATCGTGGAAGACCAACTGCTGCGATGGCTGCTTTACTTGACCAACAGCGGGCAGGTTCCGCTCTTGGTCTCGGGAACGCCCGATGGCGTCGGTGCCCTCACCAAGCGCATGAGTACTTTGCAGCGCATCAACACCGGGGGGTATCACGCCATTGAGCGCCTCCGTTGGGAGGACATTGGGGCAAAGCTTTCGACGTCGTTCCTGGGGCAGTTGGGGAGATATCAGTACGTCAAACATCCCTTGCCCATGGACGAGAACCTTGCGCGCCTGATCCTGGACTTGACAGGAGGCATACAGCGCATCGTGATCGCGCTTTGGATCACGGCCCATCGGATCGCATTAGCGCGCAAAGAGGACACCCTCAGGATCGAGGACTTCCAAAAAGCTGCGGCCACCTGGCTGCGGCCCTTGCAACCAGCCATCGAAGCCCTTCGTGAGGCAAGCCCGGCCAAACTCGCGCGGTATGAGGATCTGGTGAGTCAGGACCCAACCTTCTGGGCCGCGCTCTGGGACGGCACGAATCGGTGAAATCAGTGCGCCTGGGCGCGCAGCGGACGGCGACCTACCCGTGAGTCCTCCGCCCCGCCGCGCGCGTTCTGCACGGGCTTGTCGATCAAGCCCGTCGCGTCGAGCGCTGACAAGCGGGCCCTGATGCGCGGCTTGCCGCGCGTTGCCTCCTGGGGAGTGCTGACGATCTCCCTCAGCGCCATCGCCAGGGGACTCCCGGCACCGAGCAAGACCTTCTCAAAGGCCGCTTGATGCGGCGCCGCAAGTGCTAGAGCGTCCGCCAGGGAGCGGCCCTCGAGGAAGAAGGCCTTGACCGCAGTCCACAGCCCGCCGGACTGGGCATGCGGAAGGCCCGGCAGCCCCAGTTTCAACTGAGCTTGAACCAAGGGGTACCAACCGGCGGGATGGCTGCGCTGCAATCGCGCGTGGCTGGCCAGCGTTTGAACGTAAGCCTCTCTGGCTGCATCGTCCGTGATGTTCGGGCTGCGCACACGCAACGGCTGTCGCGGCGCGATGACGGCGCCTTCGATGGCCTGGATAGCGGCATCAGCCGAGTCAAAGAGCACAGCCATCGCGAGGATGTAGATGGTGGCCGCCGAGGCTGAAGTCGCAGTCCACAAGACGCCATCGACTTGGTGCCAGATGCGGCCCCTGGCCTTCGCCGGCAGGCCGGGCACGAGCTGCGCAAGCCAGCTCGACGGGAACCCATCGACCAGAGCATCGCTGAGCAGCGGGTCCGCACAGGCGGTAGCCGCCTTCGTCGCGTAGGTTCTGAACCCATGGGTTCGGGCGGCTGCGCGTAGCGCATCGCGTGCGGCGATAACGGGAAACGCGTGCGTGCGGTCCATCAAGGTATCGCACAGATCCAAGAAGCGCCGGACCGTTGGATGCTGCTGAAGGGTATCGACCCAGGCGCCGTCGATCCGAGCGCTCTGCCCCAGCGCCTGCGACGGCGGCTGCAGGAAAGCACGCTCATCCTTCACCACGGCTAGTGGCGCACGGTGCTTGCCACACCAATACACCCCTGGCAGTTGGTGCGCACGCCGCCAGTAGCTCCGGCCATGAAAGTCCACGTCTTCCCAGACGCAGTCCGGGCAGAGGTAGGCCCCCTCTCGACAACTGCGTTTACCGCTGACATGAATCAACACGAGATTGCTGTCACAGCCATGCGCCAGATCGGGCATGTACGAAGTGATGCTGCGCCGCAATGGCAGCGTGGTGTGGTTCATCACGAACCCGGCCAGGTCCATGCCGGCGGCTGTGCTGAGCAGCTTCAGCGTGGGGTTCCTGCGCCATGGCAAAGCAGCGGAGTCGTCCAGGGTTGCAAGGTGCGTCCGAACCTCTTCCTCTGTCGCCAACGCGTTGACGCGCATCAGCGCACCAAGGTAGCTGCGGTCGAGTTCGTCGGGTAAGGGTTGCAACCTGAGCACCATGGCGATCACCGCTTCTCGATGTGCACACTTGAACGGCCCAGCACCGCCAAGGAGCGAATGACGGCGGACAGGGCTCGGGCATGCTCAGCACTTCCGTCCCAAGCCTGCCGAACGGCGTCGAGCAACTCGTCGTTCTGCATCACCGCCTCAAGGCTCACGCCAGCATCCAAGGTTTCTGCATAAACGCATATTGCCTCAGCCAACCTGGAGCGCCGAGCATGTTGACCAGCAAGCACCCGACTGACCTGAGACTGGCTGGAGTTCAGGTGGCCAGCTATGGCTTTTTGCGTTAGCCCTCGAGACTGCAGGACCAATGCAGCGCGCAGGACGCGAGTTTCGAGATCTGGTCGAGGCATTGGTGCAGCATATTGAAATACATATCTGCATGCAATGGCGTCTGATCCCAAGTGTCATCCGGGTAGCTCGTTCGTGCGCCGGCGGAAAGCGCGCCCAATTGCCTCCTCAATCGCTTGGGCCGTTAGCGGCAGCCGACGCACCACGCTCATCTTGGCGCGCAGCTCCGGCAGCAGCTGCACGATCTCCCAGAGCTTGACGGGTTTTGTGCGGTCATGCGATTGCAGTTGCAGAGTGGCACGGCGCACAGCTGCACTCAGCTCCATGTCGCGCTCGTCCCACCGGACCGGCGAGCGCCGAGCGATGTCAACAGCTCTCTGCGGAGCGTGGAGATTCAGCCACTCGCGGTCATGCCGGTAGAGCCACGCAAAGCCTGCTGGGTTGATGGCTCGCAGTAGCTTGTTGCTGATCCCAGGGTGGTTGGCCGCGGCACCGAGCCATGAGTCACGGTGAGCGCGCTGGACTGTCTTGAAAACGGCCTGCTGCCAAGCGGATCGAAGACCTGGCTCGGTACGAAGCAGTCTTGTGATGATCTGAATAGAGACGCCATGCTGGAGGGCAGCTTCGCCCTTTGAGTGACCTGAGCTCAGGTCCCTGATGAGCGCCTGGCGCACCTGTGGCACCAGCGATTTGGGGCGCCGAGTGGGCACGATCCCAGCCTCAGCGCCCCAGGCCATCGCCGTGCCGACGTCGATGCCGAGCGCTGCAGCCACCGATCGTGCCGAGCCACCAGACCGAAGGTGCTTGATGGCTTGCGCCTTACGCGACTGCTTGGAGACGTCCTCATACGAACAAGGCTTACGGGCCTCACGAGGAGCCGAGCCCAACTCGGCGTGGGATGCCCGGGTATGAGTGTGGACGAAGTCGTCGACGCTCTGGAAGAGCCAGTCGATGAGCAGCAACTGACGCAGTGGGTGCGCGCCTGATCGGAGAGGCCGCGCCATCCGACCAATCCAGGCATAGGCCAGTTCTTCGGACACATTAAGACCAGCCAAGTCCGGAAGGTCGCTGAGCGCGGCAAGGTGCGCGGCGAAGCCCCTGGACGCTGGCGCCAAGCGCAGGTGGCCGTTTGGGGTGATCCAGCCCTGCTCGCACATCCGGCTGCGCAGCGTCGTCTGAACGGCGCCTGCCCGCAGCCACTCGGCCGACTGGCCAGCCTGGACCAGCTCATGGATGAGTCGAGCCAGCCGGCTGCGAGCCTCGCGAGCGGCGTAGCCGGCTGCCGGTCGAAGCGCCAAGCTCTGCCGGCTCGGGAGCTGCCACATGAATCGCTCGACCCCGTTCGCTTTGACGCTGCATTCCAGCAGCGGCGCTCCATGAAAGACGCACGTCCAAACTCCAGGGAATTGATGCACCAAGCGCCAGGGGACCCAGCCATGATCGTGAGCATCCTTGGCCATGCATTCCTCGCAGGCTTTGAGCGGGTGGTGCGCCCGAAATCGGCTCGTGAGAAGGCCCAAACGGAACTTGAGGCCGCTGACGCTCGGGCTGGACATGCTTGTCACGGCGCTCGCGATGTCACTGGGCGTCAGGAACGGCGCATAGAACTTTAGGACCGTGCGATCCAACGCGAGGTCAGCCGCCGGGCCATAGGCCCCGCGGGTGAGCATTTCAAAGCGAGACAGTGAATTGGGTAGGTCGTGATGGACGCCTGCCCGGCGGCCTCCGAACAGGGCCTCGCAGGTGAACTCTGAAGCGCTGAAACCCCACATCCGGTGGTGTCGGCTGCAGAGGCTGAAGAGCGTCTCCCCGGGCAGCGCCTCGAGCAAGGAAATGCCACTTCGTCGGGGTGGGAAGGCAGGCGGACTGGTGCGCATGGATGCCCCGGCTGAAAGGTGGTCCATGGTCGCCAAGGTCTCGAATGTCGGCAAGCGCCGAGCACGCTGATTGATGCTCAGCGGCGTGTCGGGGCTTCAGCTATGCAGCGGTTGCAGACAGTCAACCAGTCGGTCTGCATTGGGTGTAATCGGCTAGTAGCGTTCGTTGACCCGGGTCGACATTCGAGTCGCCCAGTGAGGCCGATCAGCACCCATTTGGAGGGAAGTGGCTGGCCCGACGACCTGTCAAAATGCACAGAGAGCGATTGGGCCAGTCTCTGGGGCACAGACCCGCCCCGGGCATCACCAACGTGCAAGCGTCTCAGACACTTGCACTCAGCAGCCGCTTGCGGCCGAGAAAGTTGAGAAGCCTATGACTGAAAAGCAAGAAGAAGGCAATTCGGGTTCCATCAAATGGAACATGAAGAACCTAATCTTGATCACCCTCGAAGCAGTAGTTCTCGTGATCGGCCTCTGGATGCATCCAGTGTTCGAAAGCAGCCCGGCGCGGACACTGACCTAATCGCTCTTAGCCACTCGACAATGCCAGTTGGCGGCGCGCGGCAAACGACGAGCGTCCCTTGGAGATGAGCGACCCGAGCGACCGCTTCGGCAGCGTCGCAATAACAAGCCGTTAGTCCGCTGAGTCGAAGCAGTCACAAGGATGATTCGCGGTGAAAGGCTACGGCCAGCCTTGGAGTTCCGTTGCCTGTCCAACGGCTCGCATGCAGCGCTTGCGGTCACTCGTGTTGGCGTCATCGATGTCCGATCGCGCCCCGGAGCGCTCATTCGCGGCGTGAGCTTGAATCCTGCCTACCATTGCGCGCAACAGCTAGCGATCTGGGTCTAACCAGGCAGGGAGGGTCGAAATGCATCTTGTGCGCGTTCGCGTCCGAAACTTCAGAGGCATCGCTGACGGCGAGGTCCTACTTGACGGTCACACGGTTTTCGTTGGAGATAACAACGCCGGCAAGTCCACTCTGCTGGAAGCGGTGGATTTGGTGCTCGGGCCCGAACGGCTGCACCGGCGCCCAGTCGTCGACGAGCACGACTTCTATGCTGGTCGGTACGTAGACCCGGCCAACGCTGAGGTGATCCCAATCCAGGTCGAGGTGATCGTTGCCGGCCTTTCCGAGGAGCAGCAACGGCACTTCCGTGAACACGTCGAGTGGTGGGACGCAAACGCCAAGACTCTTCTTGAAGGCCCTCCGCCCGAAGGCACGGACGCGGAGCATGTCGGCCCGGCAATGCGCGTGTTCTTCAACGGCTGGTACGACGTCAACGAAGACGACTTCACTGGCGACACCTACTACGCAATTCCCAAGATGGCGGATGGCTCCTATGTGCGCTTTTCGACCACGGACAAGCGCAAGTGTGGCTTTCTTTACCTGCGCACTCTGCGCACCGGTGCCCGAGCACTTAGCCTGGAGCGGGGCTCATTGCTGGATGTGATCCTTCGCCTGAAGGAGACGCACCTGAGGATGTGGGAGGATCTTCTTGACCAGCTGCGGGCACTGCCGGTTGGAGAAGGCAAGGAGATCGGCGAGCTGCTTGCGTCCGTCCAAGACGCAGTACGCCACTACGTGCCCTCCGATTGGGCCGAGCAACCCCACATGCGTGTCTCGGACCTCACCCGGGACATGCTGCGCCGCACCCTGACGGTCTTCATGGGAACCGGTGCGATGAGGTCTGATGGATCCATATATGCCGCGCCGTACCAGCATCAAGGAACAGGCACGATCAACACGCTGGTCCTGGCTCTGCTGTCCATCATTGCGGAACTGAAGCAGAGCGTCATCTTCGCGATGGAAGAGCCGGAGATCGCGCTTCCTCCGCATACCCAAAAGCGAATCATCAATTCGCTGCGCCAGAAATCGGCTCAGGCGATCTTTACCTCCCACTCCCCCTATGTTTTGGAGGAGTTCGATCCCGGTCAGGTGGTGGTGCTAAAGCGCGCTGCGGGGATGATGACCGGACTGCCGGCTGCGTATCCACCTGCGGTCAAGCCCAAGATCTACCGCACCGAGTTTCGGGCGCGGTTCTGCGAGGCTTTGCTCGCGCGCTATGTGCTTGTGCTCGAGGGCCGTACGGAGTTCGATGCGATCCCTGCCGCGGCGCGCCGGCTCGGCGATCTGGATCCAAAGAGATTCAAGTCTCTCGAGAACCTCGGCGTGGCCATCATCGACGCGCGAGGAGAGACCAATGTGGCTCCTTTAGGGGCCTTCTTCCGGTCGCTTGGAAAGGTCGTGTTCGCCGTGTTCGATAAGCAGTCGCCTGCGGCACTGGCCCAAATCGTCGCCGCTGTAGACCATGCCTACGAATCAGCAACCAAAGGCTTTGAGAACCTAGTCTTGCAAGGGACACCCGAGGCCGCACTTCGCGCCTATGCCGATACCGTGATTGCCGCCGGTGACTGGCCTCCGCATCTTGCCGCTAAGACGCCTACAGCAGCGACGCCGCTTGCTGAACTGCAGGGGATGCTGTCGCAGTACTTTGGCTGGGCGAAAGGCGGAGGGGACGCCGGCGACCTGCTCGCGTCATGTCCGACCGTCGATGACGTTCCGGAGTACGTACGAATCACGCTGGCGGCTATCAAGGACGTAGTCGAGCCGCCACCGGCCGAGGCCGCCGCAGTGGCGGCTCAAGGTGTGGCCGTAGCACCCGAAGTTGGCGGACTTGCTGCTTTGGCTGAGCCTCTTCTGCAGGCGCCGATCTACGCAAAGTTTCAACCGCACCCGCCCAAGCCACTGGAATGACCGCCGCATGGAGCGATCAGAAGCGCGGCTTTCTGGCATGCGCAGAACATGCCCTGGCGCTGGGCGGTCCTGGAGCCGGCAAGACCCACGTTGCCCTGGTCAAGGCTGGGGACGAGATCCGCTCAGGAGTGCTCAAACCAGGGCAGAAGATCTTGTTCTTGAGCTTCGCCAGGCCGACGGTCGCGCGCATCCTTGAGAAGGCTTCGGAACTGATCTCGCGTGAGGATCTGCAATGGCTGGAGGTCAGCACCTATCACGCCTTCGCTTGGTCCGTTCTCAAAAGCCATGCTTATCTGTTGAACGGGAAATCTGGGGTTCAGCTTTTGCCGCCCCCTGAAGCGGCCGCACACCTGGCGGACATCGGAAAGGACAGCCACGATGCCGAGAAGCAGCGGCTCTTCGAGCAAGAAGGGCGCCTGCACTTCGACCTGTTTGCTCGCCTGGTTGGAGAGTTGTTCCGACGGAGTGGCCGGCTGGCTCGAATTTTTTCGGATAGCTATCCCGTCATCATCCTCGACGAGTTTCAGGATACGAACAGCGATGAATGGTCACTGATCCAGCAGCTTGGACAAAGGAGCCGACTCATCGCACTGGCCGATCCCGACCAACGAATCTATGAGTTCCGCGGAGCTGACCCTAGAAGAGTAGGCGAGTTTCTCGACGTCTTTCGAGCAAGTCACTTTGACTTCGCGGGCGAGAACCATCGGAGCGGCGGCACCGACATCACGACGTATGGAAACGACCTCCTCACTGGGGCCAACAAGGGCAGGACGTACCAGCAGGTCAAGGTCTCGCGCTA
This sequence comes from Inhella inkyongensis, assembly GCF_005952805.1. GTDB lineage: Bacteria > Pseudomonadota > Gammaproteobacteria > Burkholderiales > Burkholderiaceae_C > Inhella > Inhella inkyongensis. The sequence continues at coordinate 768,321 of NZ_CP040709.1, read as the reverse complement.
TGGATTTATGTTCGGCAAGAGTCTGCACTTCAGTACCAAGGCAGCGGTTTGCACGGCCCTGGCACGCCTGAGGAATGTTCCGGACAAATCGATTGCCATCCTGGTTCCATCCAAACGACTCATGCTGGAGTTATCCGACTACTTGTCGTCCGCTGGAGACGGCTTGCCTGAGTTGCACCACGACGTCGCAATGGATGCCGAGCCCCCGGCGCTCGCTGCCGGCGTCATTGCCACTCTGCTGGAAGGGGGCCCAGCGGGGGAAGTAGCGAGTCGGATGCTTGCCGCACTTCACTCTCATATTCGAGGCCGGCGCGGAGCCAAACCCACTCCACAGACGGAACTCGATCTGGCGGGCGCCCTGAGTGGCTTCATCACCACTGGGAAGATCGCCGGCTCAAAGCGAAAGTTAATCGTCAGTGAAGTCCATCGCATCTCGAATGAGCGGCAGCTGCTGACATTGACCGGTGACCCTGCCGCGGACTGGCTACACCTTCGAGGCCTCCTGGCGTTGTCCCCCGCGACTGCATTGAAGCAGGTGGCGATGGATGCGCGCTACCTTCGGCTTCTACACCGAGGGTCGGTATTGCGGGCCAACCTGGGCGGTCTATGGCGCACTCAAGGCGGGTATCGGGGTGCTGAAGATGCAGTGCGCAGCGCACTGCTGCAGGAGCACTTTGCAGCGGCTCAAAAGGATTGGCGAGGCATCCACCTTATGACGATCCACAAATCCAAGGGCAAGGAGTTCGACGAGGTCATCATCTATGACGGCATGTTCCAGCGCATCGCCAGGAAGCCGGACGACGCCAAGGCGTGCGCCCAGGATCTGCTGGCGCTAAGGGTGGGCGTGACGCGAGCGATCCGGCGAGCCACCATCCTGACGCCAAAGAGTGAGCCGTGCCCTTTCCTTTGAAGTTGGTCGCCGATGGCAACCAATAAGAACCAGCACTTCGTGCCCAGATGTCATCTCCGTCCATTTACGAAGGACGAGGGTGACGCATCCATCAATGTCTTTAATCTCGACCGCAGGAAGCTCATAGCAAACGCCCCCGTAAAGAATCAGTGTTCGCGGGACTACTTCTACGGAAAGGATGCCCTGCTCGAAACGGCGATAGCGTCGCTGGAGCGCGCGTACGGGGCGACAGTTCGCGCGATCAGGACTCCGGGCTATTCGCTTCGAGAGGAACACAAAGTTCTTCTCCGCAGGTTCTGGTTGTTTCAGAGCCTTCGGACCGAGGCTGCATCGAGCCGTGCTGTGGAGATGAGTGCGGATCTCCAACAGTTTGCTGGAGAAGGGGCTGCTTCGTTTAGGCTCGACATCAAACAAGCCGTTCAAACTTCGATGCGAGTCTTTGCCGACGCCATGGACGCAGTCGAAGGATTGAAGGTGTGCCTCGTCCGCAACCGAACCAGCTTGCCCTTCATCACGTCAGACGACCCCGCGGTCTTAACGAATCGCTGGTACTTGGAGGACAAGAGAGCTTCGGGTCGATCGTTTGGCTGGCAATCGGCAGGCGCTTTGGCGCTCCTCCCCCTGACTCCGAAGGTCCTCTGCATCGCATATGACGGTGACGTGTACAGCATCCAGCATGACCGGGGCTGGGCTGAAACACGGAGAGAGGAAGACGTCCTAGCCTTTAACCAGCATCAGCTCCTCAACTGCTTCGCTAACGTCTATCTACATGATGCGACGTACTCGCCCGAACTCTCTGCACAGTACGACGTAGCGTCAGCAAGACGTCTTCCCTCCCGCCGTGCGTTCCACGTCGCGGTCTTTGATCGAATCGAAGGCGAGTACACACGCTACCGAGTTGTCACGCCGGAAGAGGCGAACGCCTGCACGCTTGAAACTATTTGCCACTCTGAGACTCTGCATTGCTCCCCAACGCTCTGGCCTGCGCTCGTTAGGTGGCGCACCCCGGGATCCGTCTTCACGAACGGGACGGGCGTGAAGTACGTCCGCCGAGAAGTCGCTGCAACGATGCAGAGTCACCGAGATTTCTGGCGTGAGGACGCGAGACGAGCTTGAGCCCCTTGGATGTCAGCTCTGCCATCGAGTGTGACCGTTCAGCCAGGTCAAGTCGAGCGACTGCATTCAGCCTGGAACCGCCGCTCTCATCAACCCAGCTCACCTTAGTCAGGCGCCCTTCGGCACTGCTGCCGTGTTTTCGACTTTGGCCGCCGATCACATCGTCTAGGCCGCGAAACGGCCTTCGTCTCCTATGAGAACGATGCACGCTATTGATGTGTGCGTCGCCCCAAAGTCACCCGGGTTGTTTTCGACTTTATTTGCCAGTATTCGACTTTATTTGTACGGAACAGCGGCGGCCCAAGTTCGCAACCGTCACTCGACGGTCACGGACTTGGCCAAGTTCCTTGGCTTGTCCACATCCGTCCCACGTGCGCAGGCCGTGTGATAGGCCAGCAATTGCAGGGGGATCACGTGCAGGATCGGGCTGAGCGCGCCGTAGTGTTCGGGCATGCGGATCACATGCAGGCCCTCGCCGCTCTCGATGTGAGAGTCGCTGTCGGCGAACACGAAGAGCTCACCGCCGCGGGCGCGCACTTCCTGCAGATTGCTCTTGAGCTTTTCCAGCAGCGCGTCGTTGGGCGCCACGGTCACCACCGGCATCTCGGCCGTCACCAGGGCCAGGGGGCCATGCTTGAGCTCACCGGCCGGGTAGGCCTCGGCGTGGATGTAGCTGATCTCCTTGAGCTTGAGGGCGCCTTCCAGGGCGATCGGGTAGTGCAGGCCACGCCCCAGGAAGAGCGCGTTTTCCTTGCGCGCAAAGGCCTCGCTCCAGGCCACGACTTGCGGCTCAAGAGCCAGCACGGCCTGCACGGCCAGGGGCAGGTGGCGCAGTTCCTTCAGGTACTGCTCTTCCTGCGCCTCGCTCAGGTGGCCGCGCTGCTTGGCCAGCACCAGGGTCAGCAGGAACAGGCCCACCAGCTGGGTGGTGAAGGCCTTGGTGCTGGCCACGCCGATCTCGGCGCCGGCGCGGGTGATGAAGTTGAGCGCGCATTCGCGCACCATGGCGCTGGTGGCCACATTGCAGACCGTCAGGGTCTGCTCCATGCCCAAAGAACGGGCGTGCTTCAGCGCGGCCAGGGTGTCAGCGGTTTCACCGCTCTGGCTGATGGTGACGACCAGGGTGCGCGGATCGGGCACCGAATCGCGGTAGCGGTACTCGCTGGCGATTTCCACGCTGGTGGGGATCTTGGCGATGGACTCCAGCCAGTACTTGGCCGTGCTGCCGCTGTAGTAGCTGGTGCCGCAGGCCAGGATCAACACACGGTCCACATTCTTCAGGCGCGCGCCAGCGCCGGCGCCCAGCAACTCGGGGCCGATGGTCTCGACGGCGTCCAGGGTGTCGGCAATGGCCTTGGGCTGCTCGAAGATTTCCTTCTGCATGTAGTGACGGTAGGGGCCCAACTCGGCGGCGCCGCTGTGGGCGTGCACGGTCTTGACCTCGCGGTTCACTTGCTCGAAGCGGCCGCTTTCGCCCTTGTGCGTCACCCAGTGCTTGCCCAGCTGCAGGTCCACCACATCGCCCTCTTCCAGGTAGCAGATCTGGTCAGTAACGCCGGCCAGGGCCATGGCGTCGGAGGCCAGGAAACGTTCGGGGGTGGCGGCGTCCTGCCCCACGCCCAGCACCAGGGGCGAGCCCTCGCGGGCACCCACCACGCGCTGCGGCTCGTCGCGGTGGAAGACGGCAATCGCGTAGGCGCCCTTGAGGCGGCCGATGGCTTGCTGCACAGCCTCCAGCAGGTCACCGGTGTAGAGCGAGTCCACCAGGTGGCAGATCACCTCGGTATCGGTCTGGCTGTGGAACTGATAGCCCTTGGCCTGCAGTTCGGCGCGCAGTTCGTCGTGGTTCTCGATGATGCCGTTGTGCACCAAGGCCACACGGCCGGCCGAGCCTTCGGCCGCATTCGGGCCCGGGCTGAAGTGCGGGTGGGCATTGCGCACCGCCGGTGCACCATGGGTGGCCCAGCGGGTATGCGCAATGCCGGTGTCCGAGGCGATGCCATCCTCAGCAGCCTGGGCCTGCAACTCGGCCACGCGGCTGGTGGAGCGGGCGCGACGCAACGCGCCGTCCTGGTGCACGGCCACGCCGCAGCTGTCATAGCCGCGGTATTCCAGGCGCTTGAGGCCCTCGATCAGGATGGGGGTGATGTTCTTGCTGGAGACCGCGCCGACGATGCCGCACATGATGGTGTTCCGTCCCGTTTGAAAAGGTGGCGCATGCTAGGCAGGCCAATGCGGCATGTGCTTGCAATTTGGCAATGCTTTTGCATGAAAATTGCACACCAAGAATGCGAAGACTTTTTTCTTCACAATTCTGCATTTTTTGCAATTTTCATCCACCCAACTGGAGGGGGCATCTTGGACGCCACTGACCTGCGCTTGTTGGCCTGCCTGCAGGAAGACGCATCACTGACCAACCAGGCCCTGGCGGATCGCTGCGGCGTGTCAGCTGCCACTGCGCTGCGACGCGTCAAGGCACTGCAGGACATGGGCGTCATCGAGCGCCAAGTCGCCATCCTCAACCCCGCCGCCTTCACCCCGCTGCTGACCGCCCTGGTGGAACTGACCCTGGACCGCCAGGGTGCCGAGCACCTGGAGGCCTTTGAGGCCAAGGCCGTGGCGGCCCCCGAGGTGCAGCAGTGCTACCGCAGCTCGCCGGGGCCGGACTTCGTGCTGGTGATCCTGGTGCGCGACATGGATGCCTACGCGGCCCTGGCGCAACGCCTGTTCACCCAGGACGCCAATGTGCGCAACGTGAAGGCCTACTTCGCGGTCAAGCGGGCGAAGTTTGGGGTGGGGCTACCGCTGTCGGGCTAGGGCGGGTTCGCTCGGGCTTCGCGGCCCGCCTCAGCGCAACCCGTCTCCATCCGGCAAATAGCCCTGGTAGATGCGATCCGCCTCCCCGTTGGCCTGCAGGGCTTGCAGGGCTTGGTTGAGGCGGCTGTGCAAATCGGCGACACGTGGGGACTGCCGGGTCAACAACAGGTGTTGACTGATGGGACCCCGGTCCGGGTAGGGCAGAAAGGCCAGTTCAGCAGGCAGCTGAACAAAGCCGAGTTGAGCTGCGCCGCGCACCGGCTCCAGGGCCGACAGCACAAAGTCGCAGCGGCCGCGCTCCAGCTTTTCCAGCACCGCGCGCAGATTGAGCGCGCCACTGTCGATCTGCGAGATGCCATAACCGGCCAGCCAAGCGTAGTTGTGGCCAAACATGCCGCACAAGCGATACCGGGCCAGCTCGACCCAACTGCGCGGCAGGTCGGCCTGCGGCCGATGGCGGCTTGAATACCAAAAGCCGCCCTGGATCTGGTGGACCGGCACCGAGGCGAGGAATTTGCGTTCGCGCTCGGGGTTCAGGCTGGCATAGAGCAGCATCTCGGCCGAACGCCGGCTGCCGAACTCCTCCACCTCCCGCACGCAACGCGACCAGGGCATGGGCAGGGCCTTGAGCGTGTAGCCGGCCCGGGCCAGAGCGGCGCGGGCCAGGTCCAGCGTGGCGCCGCGCCACTGGCCCGTGGCATCGCGAAACAAATAAGGCGTGTGATCGGCTTCGTCGAAACAGACGCCGACGGTGTCAGCCTGCGCCACTGCAGCGGCCGCCGCCAAGCCAGCGGGCAGCCCCAAGCGCAGCGCCCGCAGTAGCCGACGGCCGGTCATTTGCCTAGCCGCGCTTGATCACCAACAGCCCCTTCAGATACTCCCCTTCCGGGAAGCACAGGGTCTGCGGGTGGTCGGCCGAGGCACCCACGCGGTCGACGATGTAGGCGTCCACGCCGGCGTCCATGCCCGCGCCCGCCACGATCTTGTGGAACAGCTCGGGGCCCACGCCACCCGAGCAGCTGTAGGTGCACAACAGACCACCCGGCTTGAGCAGCCGCAGGCCCAGGCGGTTGATGTCCTTGTAGGCGCGGCTGGCGCGGTCCGCATGGGCGGCGCTGGGCGCGAATTTGGGCGGGTCGAGCACGATGGCGTCGAACTGCCGGCCCTCCTTCAAAAAGCCGCGCAGGGTGCCGTTGACATCGGCGTCCAGCGCACGGTGGTGGGCCGGGTCGAAGCCATTGAGCTCCACGTGGCGGCTGGCACGCGCCAACGCCGGGGCAGAGCTGTCGACGCTGGTCACGTCCGTCGCCCCACCGGCCAGCGCGGCGATGGAGAAACCGCCGGTGTAGCTGTAGCAGTTCAGCACCTCTTGCGCGCCCAAACGACGCACCCAACTAGCGAACTCGCGGCGGTTGTCGCGCTGATCCAGGTAGTAGCCGGTCTTGTGGCCCTCGGCCACATCCAGGCTCAGTTTCCAGCTGGATTCGGTGAGGATGACCTCGGTGTTGCCCTCGCCACGCACCCAACCCTTCACGGGCGTCAGGCCCTCTAACTGGCGCACGCCCGAGTCACTGCGCTCAAACAATCGCGTGCAGCCGGTGGCGGCCAGCAGGGCATCAGCGATCACGCCCTTCCACTGTTCGGTGCCGGCGGCCAGGAACTGCGCCACCAGGATGTCGTCGTAGCGGTCGACGATCAGGCCGGGCAGACCGTCGGCCTCGCCGTGCACCAGGCGCACGCCGTTGCTGTCCACGGCCAGGCGCTGGCGATAGGCCAAGGCGGCGGCTATGCGACGTGCGAAAAATTCGGCGTCGATGCGCTCGGCCTCATCCCAGCTCCAGGCGCGCAGCTTGATGGAGGAACTGGGGCTGTAGGCGGCCCAGCACAGGAACTCGCCGCTGGCCGATTCCACCCGCACGGTTTCGCCGAAATCGGCCTTGCCCTTGGCGATGGAACCCTCGAACACCCAGGGGTGGCGGCGCAGCAGCGAGCGCTCCTTGCCGTCGCGAAGTTTGATGACTTTCATGCCGCCATTGTCGGCGGCACAGCCAGTCCCGCTCAGCCCTTCTTGGCGCGCGGATGCGCCGCGTCGTAGGCCTTGGCCAGGTGCTGCCAGTCCAGGCGCGTGTAAACCTGGGTGGTGGCAATGTTGGCGTGGCCCAGCAACTCCTGCACCGCGCGCAGATCGCCACTGCTTTGCAACAGGTGACTCGCATAGCTGTGGCGCAGCATGTGCGGGTGCACATGGGTGGGCAAGCCCGCTTGGATGGCGGCTTGTGCCAGCCGGGCACGGGCCAGGCTGGCCGAGAGCCGATGGCCGCGCTGCCCGACCAACAGCGCCGACTCGTCGGGGCGGGCCAACTGGGCTCGCACCCCCAGCCACGCACGCACAGCCGCCAAGGCCTGAGCGCCCAGCGGCACGGCGCGACGCTTGCCGCCCTTGCCCAGCACTTGCACCTCGCTGTTGGCCAGATCCACCCAGCCGGCGCCACCGGGCTGCAGATCCAGGCCCAGCACCTCGCTGATCCGCAGGCCGGCGCCGTAGAGCAATTCGATCAGGCAGTGGTCGCGGCGGGCGGCGGGCTCATCCCCCAAGGGCAGTTCGGCCAGGGCCACCGCGTCATCCACCCCCAGCGCCTTGGGCAGAGGGCGGCCGGCACGTGGCGCCTTCAGTCCAACCAAGGGATCGTGGTCGATGCGGCGCTGCGCCGCCAGCCAGCGGTAATAGCCCCGCCAGGCTGAGAGCGTGAGCGCCAGACTGCGCGGGCCCAGGCCCCCAACATGCAGTTCGGCCAACAACTCGCGCGCCTGGGGTGGGCGCAGTTCGGTCAGGCTCAAACCCCGGGCCCTGCAACCGGCCTGCAGGCGGCTCAGCGCATCGGCATAAAGGCGCAGGCTGCGCTCGGCCAGGCGCCGGCCCACCTGCAAATGCTGCAGGTAATCGCTGAACTCAGGGCTGGGCGACATCCACCGGCAAGCTGCGGACCAGGGCCGCGCTGCTGACCTCGCCCACGCGCTGCAGGAACTCGGTGCCCATGTCGGCACGGTAGCGGGTGGCATCGGGCGAGCCCAGCACCAGCAGGCCAAACGTGGACGGTTCGGCGGCAGTTTCGCCAGCACGGCGCAGCGGGATCAGGGCCAGCGAGGCCACCGGCTCGGCCAGCCAGCGGGCGGCCTCGAAGCCTTCATTCGGCCCACAGAAGGGCTCGGTCAGGCTGGCAGCAAAGCGTTGCACATCCTCGCTGCAGCCGCCCTGATGGAATAGGCGCAGCGCGGTCTGGGGGATCTGAAAGCGCTCGCGCAACTCGGTTTGCAAACGCTCGGGCAGTTCGGCCGGCTCCGCCACCTGCATCAGCGCCAGGGTCCAGGCCTGCAGCTTCTCGAAGTGACCCAGGTTTTCGGTGCCGGCGCGGATCATTTCGATGATCTTGCGCTCCAGGCCCTTGATGCGCTCGCGCAGCATCTCGGCCTGGCGCTCCTGCAGGGACACCGTGCGGTGGCCCAGCGGGTGGCTGAGCTGGATGTGATGCAAGAGCTCCGCGTGGCGCTCGAAGAAGCTGGGGTTGGCCGCCAGGTAGTCGGCGATGTCGGCCTCGGTAATGCCTTCGATGGGGTTGCTCACAGCTCAATGCTTCCTTGAAAAACAGTCTCGGCGGGGCCGGTCATGAAGACCGAGCCGACCCCATCCCACTCAATGCGCAGCAGGCCGCCGCGCGCTTGGACTTCCACGGCGGCATCCAGCAGGCCGGCGCGGATGCCGGCCACCACGGCGGCACAGGCCCCGGTGCCGCAGGCCAGGGTCTCGCCGGCTCCCCGTTCATAGACCCGGATGCGCGCCCGCGTGCGGCTTTGGATCTGCATGAAGCCCACATTCACCCCCTGCGGAAAGCGCGGGTCGGCCTGGATTTGCGGGCCACGCAGCGCCACCGGCGCTTGGTCCACGTCGTCGACCCAGAGCACCGCATGTGGATTGCCCATCGACACCAGGGCCAACTTCACCGCATCGCCATCGGCCAGCGCTAGCGGCCACAGGCCCTGGGCATCGGCTTGCAGGCCCGCACTCTCGAAGGGCAGGCTCTCCGGATTCAGGCGGGGCGCACCCATATCGACCTGGACCCGCCCATCGTCCTGGCTGCGCAGGGTCAGCACGTTGTTGACCGTGCGCACCCGCAATTCAGTCTTGCGGCTCAGGCCCTGCTCTTGCACGAAGCGCACAAAGCAACGCGCGCCATTGCCGCAGTGCTCGACCTCTTCGCCACTGCCGTTGAAGATCCGATAGCGAAAGTCCACATCCGGCGCATCGGGCGGCTCGACGACCAGGATCTGATCGCAGCCGACGCCGAAGCGACGGTCGCCCAATCGCCGCAGCTGTTCGGGGCTGAGCGAAAAGGGCTGGCGGGTGGCGTCAATGACGACGAAGTCATTGCCGGCGCCCTGCATCTTGGTGAATGAGAGCTTCATGCCTGCATTGTTCATAAGAAATCGAAGGGCCGCCCCGAGGTTTCTTGCCCCCCTCGGGGGGCGGGCTGGGCGCAGCCCGGACCTGGGGGCCTCAATACAGCGGAGCTTCGCCCTCGGGCCGGGTCTTGAAGCGCTTGTGCACCCACAGGTACTGGGCGGGGTTCTCGCGGATGCGCGCCTCCAGCCAGGTGTTGAGGGTATGGGCATCGGCCAGCGCGTCCCCACTGGGGTAGCCCGCCAGGGGCGGCGGGCAGCCGATGCGGTAGCCCTGACCGCCGGGCAGCATGGTCACCACCAAGGGCAGCACCACCATGTCCATGCTGGCCGCCATCTTGGCCGGCGCCAACAGGGTGCAGGCCGGCACACCAAAAAAGGGCACGAAGTCCGAGTTGTCGCGGCCGAAATCCATGTCGGGTGCATTCACAAAGCCATAGCCCTGGCGAATGAACTTGATGACGGGCCGGATGCCGTCCTGCCGATCGACGAAGGCGTTCTGACCAAAGCGGCCGCGCCCCTTCATCAGCTGAGCGTCAAACACCGCGTTGCTCTGGCGCTGGTAGACGTCCACACCCGGCTTGCTCTGGCAGAGCATCAGCGCCGGGGCCACCCAGTCCAGGCCCGCGAAGTGCGGCAGCAGCCACATCACCGGGCGTTCGCTGCGCTCGCCCTGGTGGATGTCGCCCTCGATCTGCATCAGCCGCATCAACCGCTCTCGCGGAGCAAACCACATCAGCCCCCGTTCCAGGATCGAGCGCCCCATCCAGCCGAAGTGCTCGCGCGCCAGCGCCTCGCGTTCGACCGCGCTTTTCTCCGGGAAGCACAGCTCCAGATTGCGCAGAGCCACCCGCCGACGCGAACCCGCGAGCCGCCACAGCAGCGCCCCCAGACCGCGCCCCAACGCCGCCAACAGCGGCAGGGGCAGCCAGTGCAGCAACCACAACAGCCCAATCACGGCGCGGGCACCCGCATGACCCAGGATGCGCCCGATCACGACGCCTGCTCCTGGGCCCTAGGCCCCTTGTAGCGGTTGTAACCCCACAGGTATTGCTGCGGCGCCTCCAGGATCAAGGCTTCCATATGGCGATTGATGTGTTCGCAGGCCTGTTCAGGGCTGCAATCCGGCGGCAAAGGTGCGAAGGGTCGTACGTGGACGATGTAGCCCCGGCCCCAGGGCAGACGCTCGCCCCAGAGCAACACCACGGGGGCCCCGGTCTGCTGAATCAGGCGGGTGGCCAGGGTCATGGTGTAGGCCGGGCGCCCAAAGAAGGGGGCCCAGGCGCCCTGGCCCTCGGGCGGCACCTGATCCGGCAGCAGGCCCACGCACTCGCCCTTCTTGAGCGCCCGCAGCATTTGGCGCACGCCGCTCAGATTGGCCGGCGCGGCCTGCAACCCCGGCCGGTCGCGCGAGGCCGCCACCAATTCACGCAGCCAGGGCTTGCGCGCCGGGCGGTAGAGCGCCGTCATCGGCGCCTGGGCGCCAAAGCGCTCGGCATAGGCCTGGGCCACGACTTCGAAACACCCCAGATGCGGCGTCATCAACAGCAAGCCACGGCGCTCCTGCAGCAGGGCCGGCAACAGCTCCGCCCCCTCCCAGCGCACCCAGTCCCCCAGCCCCGGCGGGCGCAGCCACAGCCAGGGGATCTCAAACAGCATGCGCCCGGCCCCCGCCACAGCGCCACAGCGCTGCGCCCAACTGGCGCCCGCCGCGCCGGCATGGGCCCAAAGCCGACGCCGGTAGGCCCCCGAAAAGGCAAAGGCCAACCAGCCTGCCAGCGCGCCCAAAGCGTGCAACAGCCACAGTGGCCAGCGGGACATCCAACGAATGAGGGTCATGAATCGGTGCAGAATTGGCAAGGTCGCCGAGTTAACAGGACAACTTGCGGGGCGACAGGAGCGGTTCGCCGCGCCATATAAATGCCGCTAAAGCGTTCGCCGCGACTCCCCAGAAGACCGGCAACGCCCGTTGCAACATTTCGAAGGAGTTTATTAAGTGGCCAGCAGCGATTTTCTTTTCACCTCGGAGTCGGTCTCCGAGGGGCATCCCGACAAGGTGGCCGACCAGATCTCGGACGCCATTCTCGACGCCATCTTCAAGCAGGACCCGCTGAGCCGCGTGGCGGCCGAGACCCTGTGCAACACCGGTCTGGTGGTGCTGGCCGGCGAGATCACGACCAATGCGCATGTCGACTACATCCAGGTCGCACGCGACACCATCAAACGCATCGGCTACGACAACACCGAGTACGGCATCGACTACAAGGGTTGCGCCGTGCTGGTGGCCTACGACAAGCAGAGCAATGACATCGCCCAGGGCGTGGATCGCGCCAGCGACGACTACCTGAACATCGGTGCCGGTGACCAGGGCCTGATGTTTGGCTATGCCTGCGATGAGACGCCCGAGCTGATGCCCGCGCCGATCTACTACGCCCACCGCCTGGTCGAGCGCCAGAGCCAGCTGCGCAAGGACGGTCGCCTGCCCTTCCTGCGCCCGGACGCCAAGAGCCAGGTGACGATGCGCTATGTGGATGGCAAGCCGCACTCCATCGACACCGTGGTGCTCTCAACCCAGCACGACCCCGAGATGAGCCTGGGCGACAAGATGAAGCCCGAGTTCTACGAGGCTGTCATCGAAGAAATCATCAAGCCTGTGCTGCCCAAGGAGTGGCTGCAGGACACCAAGTACCTGATCAACCCCACCGGCCGCTTCGTCATCGGCGGCCCGCAGGGTGACTGCGGGCTCACGGGGCGCAAGATCATCGTCGACACCTACGGCGGCGCCTGCCCGCATGGCGGCGGTGCCTTCTCGGGCAAGGATCCGACCAAGGTGGACCGTTCGGCCGCCTACGCCGCGCGCTATGTGGCCAAGAACGTGGTGGCCGCTGGTCTGGCGCGCCAGTGCCAGATCCAGGTGGCCTACGCCATCGGCGTGGCGCACCCGATGAACATCACGGTCTACACCGAGGGCACCGGCAAGATCGCTGACGAAAAGATTGCCGAGTTGGTGCGCCAGCACTTCGACCTGCGCCCGCGCGGCATCATTGAGATGCTGGATCTGCGCCGCCCGATCTACGAGAAGACCGCCGCTTACGGCCACTTCGGCCGCGAAGAGCCGGAGTTCAGCTGGGAGAAGACTGACAAAGCGGCGGCGCTGCGCGCCGCAGCTGGGTTGTAAACCCAGCGCCGGGCGCGAAGCGGCCGAGCGCAGCAGGCTTGGCAGTTCTCGGGCGAAGTTCATGCCGGCGTCAACCGGCGTGAACGCAGACCAGAAGACCGATAAGGCCGCAGCACTGCGTGCTGCCGCCGGCCTGAAGCTAGGGAGGGTCTGCAAAACCCCCTGCGCCCGCGCCAAGACTTTTCGGGATGAGGGCCAAGGCGCGAGCCGCCGCTCAGGCTGGCGGCCTGAGCAAGGCTTGCAACGCCGGCCATCGCCCGAAAAGTCTTTGGCCCGAAAGGGTTTGCGAGATAGCCGGCCGTCTCGGTCGTTGGCGCGCTTAGGCTTAGGACGGCGAGTCCGACCTTCGCGCGCCGCCTACGATCCGGCCGGTTCTCTCGCAAACGCGGGCAGCACGGGGTTTTGCAGATCCTCCCTAGGCACTTCGCAGTTCAACGGGCGCCCTCGGGCGCCCGATTTCATTCAGATATTCAATATCTCATCGCCCTCGCGCCGCGCCAGGCCGCGCGCGAGCAGTTCGTCGAGCAACAACTGCGCCCACTCCCCCGGGCCGGCGGTGCCCGCAGGACCCCAGCGCTCCCACAAGCGCCGCAACAGGGGCACGCCACAAGCCCAGATCAAGGTGCCAGCCAAGGGCTCCTGACGCGCCTCCATCAGATGGAACTTCAGCAGGGCACGCGCTGCATGGCGGGCGTGCAGGGCCGGGTCGGCGCGCCAACGTTGCAACACCGCTCGGGCCTGCGCCAGCGCGGGCGCCACTTGATCGAAACACGGCCCATGCCCAGGAAACACCCGTCGCACCGGCAAGCGGGCGATGGCGTCCAAGGTCCACTCCGCCGCATCCAGGCCACCTGGCTCGCCCAGCAACTCCCCCATCACCACCGCCGCGCCTTGGGCCCACAGGGCATCGGCCGTGATCAGCGCGCCGGACTCGGCATCGAACAACATCAAGGCATGCGGGTCGTGGCCCGGCGCAGCCAGCAACTCCCAAGAGCGGCCGCCGGCCTGGATCCGTTCGCCCTCTTGCACCGTGCGATGCACCCGAAAGCGAGGGCAATACTGCCCCGCTTGGCCATGAAAGAGATCGGCCTCTTCCCAACGCCGCGCCAAAGCGGCTTCACCCAGCGGCACATAGGCCTGGGCCCCAAACTGCTGCTGCAGACGGGCATTGCCGCCGCAATGATCGGGGTGCAAATGGGTGTTGAGGATCGCCGCCAGGCGCTGGCCCTGCAGGGCGCTGCGCACCGTCTCAACGGTTTGCTGCGAATCCAGACCATGGCCGCTGTCCACCAGCAAGGCCCCCTCTTCATCCGCTGCGCCGTGAATCAACACCAAGTTGGATGACAGCCAACCTCGCTCAATAAACCGAATTCCGTCCAATCCCTCTTCTCCCATCCCTGGGATTGTGGGGGTGGGCGAGAGCCCCAGCCTTCCTCTATGCTGGTTCTCCCCCATCCGAGGCGCCATGCAGACCCCCCAGGAAGCCCTCTCCGTGCTGGTCGTTGACGACCAAGTGATGCCGCGCCTGCTGGCGCGCGCAGCACTGGAGTCACTGGGACATCGGGTCATCGAGGCCAGCAACCCGACCCAGGCGGTGCAGGTCTTCATCGAGCACCGCCCCGACCTGGTGCTGCTGGATGTGGAAATGCCCCAGCACGATGGTTATTGGGTGGCCCAGCAGATTCGCGCGGCCGAGCAGGGCGGTTGGACACCGATCTTGTTTTTGTCCGGCCGCCATGGCGACGAAGACATCTGGCGCGGCATCGAGGCCGGCGGCGACGACTTCCTGGCCAAGCCCATCACCACCACCCTGCTGGGCGCCAAGCTGCGCGCCATGCAGCGTCTGCTGATGATGCGCGCCAAACTGCTGCAACGCTCCGAGGAACTGCGCCTGGCCAATGCGCAGTTGCAGCAACTCAGCCTGCATGACTCCCTGACCGGCCTCTTCAACCGCCGCGCCATCGATGAGCGCCTGCACCAGGAAATTGCCGCCTGCCGGCGCGAAGGCCAACCGCTGAGCGTGGCGCTGCTGGACATCGACCATTTCAAGCGCTTCAACGACAAGGCCGGCCATCTGGCCGGCGACACCTGCCTCAAGCAGGTGGCCAAGCTGCTCGAAGAAGCCTGTCTGCGCCCGCGCGACCTGGCCGGCCGATACGGCGGCGAGGAGTTCGCGCTGATCCTGCCGCTGACCCCGCGCTCAGGCGCCATGACCTATGCGCGGGCGCTGTTGCGCACGCTCCACCGCGCCGCGCTGGCGCATCCAGACTCACCCATCGGGCCCCAGGTCACGCTCTCCGGCGGCATCACCACCTGCGTGCCGGATGAGGCCACCACGGCCGAGGGCCTGCTGCTGCGCGCCGATGACGCGCTCTACAACGCCAAGCGCAAAGGCCGCAATCGCTTCTTCAGCTACGAGATGCAGCTGGATACCGAGGAACAGCTGCAGCTGAGCCGAGGGAGCTGAGCCCGCCCCACTGCATGGCGCCGAACAGCAGCTCCATCGCGGCGTAGACCAGCAGAAGTTGCGGCTGTCCGCTCAAGGCCGCCGCGATCAGCTGCGTGGCAAACAGCAGCCGCGTCAGGGCATCCCAACTGCCCAGTTGCTCCGAAGGCCACAGGGCGCGCACGCCGCCCCACAGCAGAATCAAGCTAGCCAGCAACCCCGCCAGCAGGGCGTGCTGGCCGTCGGGCACTGAAGCCTGCCCAGCCAGGCCCAGGGCCTGATTGGCGGTGTTCAGCTGCTCACTCATCCAAGCCAAGCTCCAAGGGGTCAGCAGCGGCCAGCTCACCAGCAGGTCGTACAGGCCACCGGCGCGCACCCAGCGCAGACGCGTTTCTTGCTTCATCCCAATCTCCAGTGTTGAAAAGCCGCGAGACTGCGCCCTGTACTGCACTACAGGGTCAAGGCGTTTCAATGCGAATTGGTGAATTGGCGACACACAGCGGCCTCAGCCGCGAGGCCTTGCGGTTTTACGAACGCATCGGCTTGCTGCGCGCACGCCGGCTTCCCAACGGCTACCGCGACTACCCCCCGCAAAGCCTGGCCTTGCTGCGCCTGGTGCGTCAGGCGCAGGGTCTGGGCTTCAGTCTGGCCGAGGTGCGCCAGGCGCTGCAGGAAGGCGGCAGCGCCGAAGACGTCGGTGCCTGGCTGCAGGCCAAACTGGGCGAGACCGAGGCCCGGCTGGCGGACCTGCAAGGGCTTCGCCAACAGTTGCTGGAACTGACCCAGAACCCTTGCCCGCTGACATGCTCCAACTGAAGACCCTGCGCCGCTATGCGGTGGCACGCAGCCTGTTTGCACCCACCACGTTGCTGGACGCCGTACACCGCCTGGGTGGCTTTGTACAGGCCGACCCGCTGCGCGCGCCCGCACGGGCGCAGGACCTGACGCTGCGCCACCGCGTCCGTGCCTACAAGGCGGGGGATCTGGAACGTCGCTACCCACAGCTGCCGCTGCAGGAAGACTTCTTCATCAACTACGGCTTCGTCACCCCCGAGCTGCGCGTGCTCATGCACCCTCGCACGGCCCGACGGGTCTGGGACAAAGCCCGCTGGAAGCAAGCCGACGCCGTGCTCGAACAGGTGGGTCTTCTGGGGGAGGCACATCCTGCGGATGTGGACGCCGCGCTGGGCCACGGCAAGGTGAAGAACTGGTTCGGCGGCAACAGCCGCCTTTCCACGGAGTTGCTCGACGGTCTGCACTACCGCGGCTTTTTGGATGTGACGCGACGCGACAACGGGACGCGCTGCTATGCCCTGGCCAACCCCTGGCAGGCGCCCGAGGACATCGACGCCGCGCTGGACGCCCTGGTCGACGCGCTGGTGCAAAAGTACGCGCCGCTCACCGCCACGGGCTTGAGCCGTTTGGTCAGCATGCTTTACGCGGCCGTGCCGCAATGGGAGTCCCGGCGCCGCGCAGCCTTTGTGCGCGCCAAGTCCCGGCTGGGGCAGGCCCGGGTGGAGGGTGTGGATTGGTTCTGGCCGGCCGCCGAAGACCCGGCCCAAGCTTGGCGCATTCCCGCCAAGGTCCGCCTGCTGGCCCCTTTCGACCCGGTGGTCTGGGACCGACCACGCTTCGAGCAGTTCTGGGGCTGGGCGTATCGTTTTGAGGCATACACCCCGGCCGCCAAACGGGTGCGTGGGCATTACGCCCTGCCCCTGCTGTGGCGCGATCAAGTCATCGGCTGGGCCAACCTGAAGCTGCTGAAGGGCGAACTGCAGCACGAGCTGGGCTTCGTCGACACGCGCCCGCAGGACCCTGCCTTTGAGCGTGCTCTGGAGGAGGAACTCAGCGCCATGCGCCAGTTCCTCCGGCTCTGATTCCCTCAGCTCACTTGGCGCTCAGATCCTTGTAAGCGGCCGGCACATTCAGGCCCGGGTGCACCCAGTCGAACAAGGCATAGCCGCGGAATTCGGTCAGCTTGACCTCCGCCACGGTCTGCTCCAGCGTCAAGCCCCGAGCCAAAGCGCCCTGCACCCCCTGCTTCACGGCGGATAGATAGTCGAGATGCCAGCGCAAGGCTTCGCGGCCCATGGGTACGCCATGACCCGGAACCACGGTGGCCTCAGCGGGTAGAAAGTCGTAGACCTTTTGCAGCGTGGCCAAGGTCTGCACCAGCTTGCCATCCAACAGCCAGGGCAGCGCCGGCCTCGCCGCAATCACCGGGTTGCCGGCCCACATCGTCTTGGACTGAGGATCCCAGACCCACAGGTCGCCGCCAGTCTGCGCAAACCCGAAGTCATGAATCTCTACTTGGCGCTCGCCCAGATCGATCACCAGCTTGCCTCCCGCAGGCAGCAGGATGTCGGGCGCTCTCGCGCGGATGGGCTCGATGCCACGGCCCTTGCCGAAGTGCTGCAGCATGAAGGCCTTGTCCTGCTCGAGATGCTCGGCGATGAACTTCGCGGTGTGCTCATGTTGAATCAGACGGGTCTCGCGCGGCAGAAACATATTGCCGAAAGAGTGGTCGCCGTGAGAGCTGGTGTTCACCGCATACAGCAGGGGCTTGCCGGGCGCCGCTTTGGCGGCCAGTTGCCGCACCTGGTCGTGCAGGCGCCGGTTCAGCATGGTCTCGATGAGCAGCGCACCGCGCGTGCCGACGATCAAGCCCCCACTGGTCGCCGCCGCGCCGCCCTGGGCATTGAGTGCAGCGGCATCCGCCGGCACATGGGCAAAGGCCCCGGGAGCCAAGCGCAGGCTTTGCATCTGCACCTTGTTGCCATCCCAAATCGGCGCCTCGGCCCGCGCCAAACCGGGCGCCAGCGTCCACCCCCAGCCCAGGAAGAATGCGGCGAGCACGCCAGCGTGCCATGAGGGTTTCAACATTGCCATCTCCTGGTGTTGGGCCGCTCCTGCGGCATGGCACCGACTCTAGGATGCGGTTTCGCAAGTCCATCAGCGACTTTTGCAATCCATGCTTGCATTTCTGAAAGACACCATGCCCATCACCGTCTCCACCCAGGGCGACTCCCATCGCATTGATGACTGGCTGCTGGTCACCGAAATCGCGCACTACGGCAGCTTGGTGCAGGCGGCCAAGGCCCGCAGCCTCAGCCACGCCACCGCCTTTCGCCGACTGCAGGCGCTGGAGCAGCATCTGGGCGTGCGCCTGTTTGACCGCCGCGCAGGGCACTACACCGCCACCGCGGCCGGAGAGGCCCTGGCCGAGGCCGGGCGGGGCATGCAAGCCCAGGCCCACGCGGCCTTGCTGCGGGTGCAGGGCGAGGACCTCCGCCCCCGGGGCCTGGTCCGACTGGCCAGCACAGAGGGCGTGATTGGCGCGCTGCTGCTTCCCCGTCTGCCCGCGCTGCAGCGCGCACTCCCAGACATCCAACTGATGGCCTCGGCGCGCAACGACTTCCACAACCTGTCGCAGCGCGAAGCCGACCTAGCCCTGCGCCCCGCCACCGAACCCCCGGCCCACCTGATCGGACAGCGCATCGGCCCGCTGCGGCATGCAATCTATGCCGCGCGCAGCAAACTGGCTCGCTTTCGGCGCGCGCCCTTGGCCGAAGTGCCCTGGTTGGCCCTGGACGACTCCGCGGCCGGCAGCAAGGCCTTGCGCTGGCTGGCCTCGCAAGTACCTCTGGAGCAGGTGACCCTGCGCTTCTCCGGCCTGCTGGCGGTGCGCAGCGCCTGCACACTGGGGCTGGGGCTGGCGGTGCTGCCCTGCTTTTTGGGCGACACCGAACCCGCCCTCGCCCGCCTGGGTGAACCCTTGGCCGATTGCGACTCCGAGCTGTGGCTGCTTTCGCACCCCGAATTGCGCGAAACCGTTCGTGTCAAGGCGGTACGGGAGTGGCTGCTCAAGACCCTGGGCACAGAGCGCGACTTGCTGGCGGGCCTGCGCCCCCTGCAGGCTTAAGCTCGCGCCTTTTCCCAGCGAGCCGCCGCATGAACTTCGATCACCTCATCAATCGACAGATTCGCCTGGCCCAGCGTCCCCAGGGCCTGCCCGGCCCCGAGTGCTGGCAGCACACCGAAGAGGCCGTGAGGGCTCCTCAGGAGGGCGGCGTGCTGTTCCAGAACCTCTGCCTGAGCCTGGACCCCGCCATGCGCGGCTGGATGAATGAGGGCAAGAGCTACATCCCGCCGGTCGAGATCGGGGCCGTCATGCGCGCCGGCGGCATCGGCCGGGTGATCGCCAGCGCCCATCCAGGCTTTGCCGTGGGAGACCTGGTGAGCGGCGGCAGCGGCGTGCAGGACTACTGCCTGGTGCCAGGCGATCAGGTCAAGCGCACCGGGCTCACCAAAATCGATCCGCGCTTGGGCTCCGTGACCCAGTGGCTCAATGTGCTGGGCATGCCGGGCATGACCGGCTACTTCGGACTGATGGATGTGGGCCAGCCCAAGGCGGGTGAAACGGTGGTCGTGTCGGGAGCGGCTGGCGCCGTCGGTCAGACAGTGGGCCAGATGGCCAAGATCAAAGGCTGCCGGGTGGTGGGCATTGCCGGCGGTAGCGCCAAGTGCGAGTGGGTGGTGAAGGAGCTGGGGTTTGACGCCTGCATCGATTACAAGGCCGGATCGGTGCGCGAAGGGCTGAAAGCCCACTGCCCGGACGGAGTCGACATCTATTTCGACAACGTCGGCGGCGACATCCTGGACACCGTGCTGACTCGCATCAATCGCAAGGCCCGCATCATCATTTGCGGCGCTATCAGCCAGTACAACAGCACCGAGGGCATCGTCGGACCGAAGAACTACCTGAGCCTGTTGGTGAACCGCGCTCGCATGGAAGGCATCGTGGTGTTTGATTACGCGCCGCGCTATGGAGAGGCCGTGTTGGAGATGGCGGGCTACCTGAAAGAGGGGCGCATGCACAGCAAGGAAGACGTGGTGCGCGGCTCGGTTGACGTCTTCCCAGCGACCTTGCTCAAGCTCTTTAAGGGCGAGAACTTCGGCAAGTTGGTGCTGCAGTTGGCGGACTGAACAGCCCGAAGCGATGTCGAACACCGCAGCGCTCATCAACTTGCAGGACTACGCCGCGCGGGCGCGGGAGCTGCTGCCGCCTGAGGCCTGGGCTTATCTGGCTGGCGGCGCAGCGGACGAGCTCACGCTGCGCGACAACACCCAAGCCTGGCAGGCCTGGCGCCTGCTGCCGCGTGTGCTCAGTCCCATGGCGCAGGGACACACGCAGATCGAGTTGCTCGGGCGCCGCTGGGCCCACCCCATTGGCCTGGCGCCGGTGGCTGCGCATCAGCTCTTCCACCAAGAGGCCGAGGCCGGCACGGTGCTGGCGGCTGCCATGCAGGGGTCGGCCTGTGCCATCAGCAGCCAGGCCAGCCGACCGTGGGCCGATTTGGTGCGCTTGGTACGCGACGAGCCGGGGCGGGGCCCGCTGTGGGCACAGGCCTACTGGCAGGGCTCCCTGGCGCGCACCTTGCGCCTTTTTGACCAAGCGGCCCAGGCCGGCATGGAGGCCATTGTGTTCACGGTGGATGCCCCCGTGCATGGCGCCCGCGACCGCGAGCGGCGTGCTGGGTTTGTGCTGCCGCCCGAGTTGAGCAAGGCCAATGCCATCCCAGGCGCCCACCCGCCCACCCCGGCCTTTGCCCTCCCGCCACTATGCGGCGGCTTGCTGGCCCATGCGCCGGACTGGCAACAGCTGGAGGCCCTGGTACACGCCAGTCCCCTGCCGGTGATCGTCAAAGGCCTTCTGCACCCACTGGACGCTAGGCGGACCTGCGAGCTGGGCGCGGCGGCGGGTTGGGTGAGCAACCACGGCGGGCGCACTCTGGATGGCGCCATCAGCACCTGCGCCGCCTTACCCGGAGTGCGGCAGGCCGTTGGCCCTGTGTGGCCCTTGATTGTTGATGGTGGAATTCGGCGCGGCACCGATGTGCTCAAGGCCCTGGCCTTGGGCGCAAACGCGGTGTTTGTGGGCCGGCCGGCCGTGGAAGCTTTGGCCGTGGAGGGCGCGCGCGGCGTGGCGCATGTGCTGCGCCTGCTGCGCGACGAATTCGAGATTGCGTTGGCGCTGTGCGGTGCCGCCTCGCCGGCCGAATTGACGCCAGAGTTGCTGGTGCGCGCTTAGGTCCACTTAGGGAGGGTCTGCCCCCCCTGCGCCCGCGCCAATACTTTTCGGGATGAGGGCCAAGGCTGAGGCCGCTCTGCCGCGAGACAGTCCACTGGACTGTCTCGCCCTGAGCAAGGCTTGCAACGCCGGCCATCGCCCGAAAAGTCTTTGGCCCGCAAGGGTTTGCGAGAGAACCGGCCGTCTCGGTCGATGGCGCACTCGGATGTCGGACGGCGAGTCCGACCTTCGCGCGCCGCCGGCGCGCAAAAGCGCCGGCGCTCGGGTAGGCACAAACAGTCCGCTGGACTGTTTGTGTCCGACCTCGCTCTACGATCCGGCCGGTTCTCTCGCAAACGCAGGCTGCACGGGGTTTTGCAGACCCTTCCTAGGGACTCTTCTTGGCCGCCGCTTCTCGCATCTTTTGCAGTTGCGCCAACCAGGCCGTCCAGTCCACTGGGCCGGATTCCCAACGCTTGACCAGATTGGCCAGCACATTACCCCAGGCGCGATCGAAGTAGGCATAGGCCCGGTCCCACTCGCCGCCATCGCCCCAGCCCACATGGTGCAAACGCACCCGCGTCTGCTGCTCGTCCACTTTCTCAAATCGCAGCATCACGAAGGTGCGCTGGGCGCGCGCCTCGGGCAGCGAGGGCGGCGCATTCCAGTCAAAACTCAGCATCTTGTGGGGCTGCAAGGCCATGTAGCGCATGTCGTCCGCGCCCCGCGAGCCCGGTGCGGCCCCTGGGTCGATGTAAATCTGAAACGCCCCGCCCACCCGGGCGTCAATCACGGCATCGGGCGCAAAGAACGCCGTGATGCCTTCGCGCGTGGTCCAGCTCGACCAGGCCTGCTCCAAGGTGGCCTTGATCACCACTTCTTTATCAATGGCCCGATCGGCGGCACCCGCCACGGAGCCGATGAGACCGAGCACACACAAAATCAACGCACGCATGGCGCACTCCTGATTGATGCGAGGGCGTTGATTGTGCGCAGCGGGCAGCGAAGTTCCACAGGTCATGCGAGCAAGAGGCATTTATCATTGCGCACCATGCCGAACGCGCCCCGCGACGTGGCGCAGATCCGTCTGGACAACGCGCTGCGTTTGTTCGACGAATTCGTCGCCGCCACCGTCAAACACCCCGATGCCGCTGCCCTCCGCGGGCTGGAGCGACGCTTTGCCGAGCGCCTGCAGATTCAGCCCAGCTACTGGAGCCAAATCAAAAGTCGCTCGCGACAAATCGGGGAACGCCTGGCACGTCAGTTCGAGCAACTCAGCCACAAACCCGTGTTTTGGATGGACCAAGAGCACGGTTCGGCGCCCTCCGGTGCGGCACCCGTTGCCGCCTCCGTCACGGATCTGAACCCCAGCCTGCCCCAAGACGATGACGAGCGCTTCATCGTGGGCCTGGTGCTGACCTACTACCGGCGCCACCCGCAGCGCGCCCGGACTCGGTTGCTGGACCTACTGGGCGAAGTGCTCACACCGCCGACTGAGGCAGCCTCGCCCGCCGGCATCCGCCCCACCAAGCCGCAAAGCCAAGCACCCGCCGCAGCGGCCAGCGAGGCCAGCGCCTGGGAGCAAGTGGCGAAGGGCATTGCCCCACTGAAACCCAAGAAGCGCTGAGCGGCCACCAGCCCCGCCCTGCCCCCTTCGATCCCGCTATTGCATCCCGCTATTGCAGCCTGAGCCTGCTGGGGACGGCTGCGCACGCCGTCGTGCCGAGCCGACAGCAAAGCGCTTGCACGTTTGCGCAATTCTTGTTTATCATATGAGCAACGTTTAGCTCACTTCGTTGATCAGGAGCAAGTCATGCCGCAATTCACCTCACCCCGTCCGCTGACCCTTGCGATGCGCAAACCGCGCAATCCGCTGGTGGTGCCAGCCCAATTTCGACAGGCCGGTCGCCACCAAAGCGGAAGTCCCCGCCGCGACAACCAGCGCGCACTGGCCCAAAGCCTGCGGGAACTCTGGAGCCCACCCCACAAAGACTGAATCAAGGCCCGCGACTTGGCGGTGCCGCAGGAGCACAACATGCAAGCCATCTTGACCACCGCTCGAGCCAACGGGCGCCCCTTCTTCACGCAGCTCCTGATCCAGCTGCTGCATCGTCTCAGCCGCCTTCTCGACGCTGCGGCCGCGCAACTGGCCCAGCATCAGCGCCCCGCCTCGGAGGCGCCCGACCTGGAATACCGCCGCGATCCCAGAACCGGCCATGGGGTCCTGTTTGAGAACGGCGAGCCGCGCTTCACCTTCCTTCAAGGGCTGGAGCGCCTGTAATGCACGCTCGGGCCGGTCTTATTGCGGCATGACCGGCCCGCACGGCGCCTATCATCAGGCGCACCATCCTGATGCCCCAGACGCTCACGCCTATGGACGCCGTGCCGCGCAGCTTTTTGGATCGCCCGCTCCCCAGCCTCTCGAGCTGGGTGGCGCACTTCTGTGCACAGGACATTCCCATCCTGAGCACCAGCGTCGAGGCCCTGGAACAGTTGCGCGCCGACGAGGATGAAGTCGATGCCCACCTGGTAGGAGAGACGTTTTCGACCGACCCACTGATGACCCTCAAGGTGCTTGTGGCCACCGCCCAGCTGGGGCGGGAACGCCGCAATGCAGACGCCGAGACGATTACCAGTGCCGTCGTGTTGATGGGCATTACCCCCTTCTTCACGACATTTGGCCTGCAACCCAGCGTAGAACAATGGCTACTGGGGCGCCCTGAGGCCTTGCAGGGGGTGGATGCAGTGTTGCGGCGTTCCGAGCGGGCAGCGCGCTATGCACTCGCGTTCGCCGCGCATCGGATGGATCAGGACGCACAAATCATCCACAGCGCAGCGTTACTGCATGACTTTGCCGAGGTGCTGCTGTGGTGCCACGCCCCGGCACTGGCCCAGGAGATTCGCCGCCTGCAGACCGCCGACCCCAGCCTTCGCAGCGTGAAGGCGCAGCGCCAGGTGCTTGGGATTGAACTATCGGCACTCGAACAGGCGCTCATGAAGGCTTGGCATCTGCCCCCCTTGTTGGCGCACATTACCGACGAGCGTTGCGAGGCGGATGCCCAAGTGCAGTGCGTGCGCTTGGCCGTGAGGCTTGCCCGGCACAGCGCACTGAGCTGGTCCAACCCCGCCATCCCCGATGACCTCAAAGAGATTGGCGAGCTACTCAACCTGGGGCTAGAGCCGACCAAACGCCTGGTGATGGACCTCGGCTAAGGTCAGAGCGGCACAGCCGTTCGAACTTTCACGCGCTCCAGAACAAAACTGGTCTTGCAGTCCTGCACGCTGGGATGCTGCAACAAAGTCGCCCGGAGAAAGCGCGCATAGTGCTCCATATCGCGGACAAGGATGCGCAACAGGTAGTCCATTTCGCCGGCTAGCGCAGAGCACTCCACCACCTCGGGCCAGGTATGAACTGCGGCGCGAAAGCTCTCCATTGGGCTGCGACGCTCATCCGGGGTGTGCTTCTCCAAGCGCACATTGACATAGGCCGTCAGGCCCAGGCCAAGGCGCTCCGGCACCAATTCCGCCCGGTAGCCTGCAATCATTCCTTCTTGCTCAAGCCGCCGCACCCGCCTCAAGGTTGCGGAAGCACTCAGCCCGACTGCAGCACCCAACGCGTCGAAGGTTTGACGCGCATCGACCTGCAACGCTGCAAGCAAGCGCCGATCTACGGCATCAAGCAATACATCTGCATTCATTTTCCGATTCTCTCAAGATTAGAGCGTCCCAGAACATGGCAACGGCCCCTCTTGCAAGCTCAATGCGCAAGGACAGGCATACAGTGGTGCTTTGCAAATTTGCTTGGAGATCAAGATGGCCGCATTTACGCCTTGGGAGAACCCCATGGGCACCGACGGGTTCGAGTTCATTGAATTCGCCGCCCCTGACCCTGCCGCATTGGGTGCCCTCTTCCATACCATGGGCTTTCGCGCGGTCGGCAAGCACCGGCACAAGGATGTCACCTTGTATCGCCAGGGCGAGGTGAACTTCATCATCAATGCAGAGCCCGACTCCTTTGCTCAGCGCTTCGCACGCCAGCACGGCCCCTCGATCTGCGCCATTGCCTTCCGCGTCAAGGATGCGGCCTATGCCTACCAGCGGGCCCTCGAACTGGGTGCCTGGGGTTTTGACAACAAAACCGGCCCGATGGAACTCAACATCCCCGCCATCAAGGGGATCGGCGATTCACTGATCTACTTCGTTGATCGCTGGCACGGCAAAGATGGACGACAAGCTGGCCAGATTGGCAATATCAGCATCTACGACGTCGACTTTGTCCCCGTCACCGACGCCGACGGAAAGGCGGTCAGCAGCGAAGTGCCGGGCAACGGACTGGGCGTCATTGACCACCTGACCCACAACGTGCATCGCGGTCGCATGAAGGAATGGGCCGACTTCTATGAGCGCCTGTTTAACTTCCGGGAGGTGCGCTACTTCGACATCGAGGGCAAGCTGACCGGACTGAAGAGCAAGGCCATGACCAGCCCTTGCGGCAAGATTCGAATCCCGATCAACGAGAGCAGCGACGACAAGAGCCAGATCGCCGAGTACCTGCATCTCTACAAGGGCGAAGGCATCCAACACGTCGCCTTGTCGACCCCGAATATCTATCGCACGGTTGAGACCATGAAGGCCGACGGCGTCGAATTCCAGGACACCATCGAGACCTATTTCGACTTGATCGATAAGCGCCTACCCCGTCACGGCGAAAACACCGATGCACTACGCCGCCTGCGCATCCTGATCGATGGCGCCACGCACCAAGGTGCCCCCAATGAACTGCTGCTGCAGATCTTTACCAAGGAAGTCATCGGTCCGATCTTCTTCGAGATCATCCAGCGCAAAGGCAATGAAGGCTTTGGCGAAGGGAACTTCCAGGCCTTGTTCGAGAGTATCGAACTAGACCAAATTCGCCGCGGTGTACTGAAGGACGAAGCGACGAAGTGACGACAAGGGCAACTTAAGTTGCCCTTAATTCTTTCGAGGGTAGTCGGGCGCGCAAAGAACAAAACCCCCACCAGCTTAGCTGGAGGGGGTTTTGGGTGTTAATAGCCTGACGATGTCCTACTTTCACACGGGCGATCCGCACTATCATCGGCGCTGAGTTGTTTCACGGTCCTGTTCGGGATGGGAAGGGGTGGGACCAACTCGCTATGGTCATCAGGCTTGACTTGTTGGCTGGCAGCTGACTTCACTGAAGAAGGTCTGCCAACCCAATTTGTAGAGTCCGCATTGTATGCGAAGAAATCAGCTTTGGATTGCGTGTTCTATTGAAGAACGGTTTTCGCAACCCTGACAGGAATGTCAAGGTTATAGGGTCAAGCCTCACGAGCAATTAGTACTGGTTAGCTTAACGCATTACTGCGCTTCCACACCCAGCCTATCAACGTCCTGGTCTCGAACGACTCTTTAGGGGGCTCAAGGCCCCGGCAGAACTCATCTTGAGACGAGTTTCCCGCTTAGATGCTTTCAGCGGTTATCTCTTCCGCACTTAGCTACTCGGCAATGCCATTGGCATGACAACCGATACACCAGCGGTGCGTCCACTCCGGTCCTCTCGTACTAGGAGCAGGCTCTCTCAATTCTGCAGCGCCCACGGAAGATAGGGACCAAACTGTCTCACGACGTTTTAAACCCAGCTCACGTACCTCTTTAAATGGCGAACAGCCATACCCTTGGGACCGGCTACAGCCCCAGGATGAGATGAGCCGACATCGAGGTGCCAAACACCGCCGTCGATATGAACTCTTGGGCGGTATCAGCCTGTTATCCCCAGAGTACCTTTTATCCGTTGAGCGATGGCCCTTCCATACAGAACCACCGGATCACTTAGTCCTAGTTTCCTACCTGCTCGACTTGTCAGTCTCGCAGTCAAGCACGCTTATGCCTATGCACTATCAGCACGATTTCCGACCGTACCTAGCGTACCTTCGAACTCCTCCGTTACGCTTTGGGAGGAGACCGCCCCAGTCAAACTGCCCACCATACACTGTCCCCAACCCGGATCACGGGCCAAGGTTAGAACCTCAAACACACCAGGGTGGTATTTCAACGTCGGCTCCATAAGATCTAGCGACCTTACTTCAAAGCCTCCCACCTATCCTACACAGATCTGTTCAAAGTCCAATGTAAAGCTACAGTAAAGGTTCATGGGGTCTTTCCGTCTTTCCGCGGGGAGATTGCATCATCACAAACATTTCAACTTCGCTGAGTCTCTGGAGGAGACAGTGTGGCCATCGTTACGCCATTCGTGCAGGTCGGAACTTACCCGACAAGGAATTTCGCTACCTTAGGACCGTTATAGTTACGGCCGCCGTTTACTGGGACTTCAATCAAGAGCTTGCACCCCATCATTTAATCTTCCAGCACCGGGCAGGCGTCACACCCTATACGTCGACTTTCGTCTTTGCAGAGTGCTGTGTTTTTAGTAAACAGTCGCAGCCACCGATTCTCTGCGACCTCTTTCGGCTCCATCTGTACAACTTCACCTACTCAAGGCACACCTTCTTCCGAAGTTACGGTGTCAATTTGCCGAGTTCCTTCTCCAGAGTTCTCTCAAGCGCCTTAGAATACTCATCTCGCGCACCAGTGTCGGTTTGCGGTACGGTCGTCAATAGCTGAAGCTTAGTGGCTTTTCCTGGAAGCAGGGTATCACTCACTTCGTCTGCAAGCAGACTCGTTATCACACCTCAGCTAAGCTCTCCGGATTTGCCTAAAGAGCACGCCTACATGCTTGAACCGGGACATCCAACACCCGGCTGAGCTAACCTTCTCCGTCCCCACATCGCACTATTGATCGGTACAGGAATATTGACCTGTTTCCCATCAGCTACGCATCTCTGCCTCGCCTTAGGGGCCGACTCACCCTACGCCGATGAACGTTGCGTAGGAAACCTTGCGCTTACGGCGAGGGGGCTTTTCACCCCCTTTAACGCTACTCATGTCAGCATTCGCACTTCTGATACCTCCAGCAGGCTTCACAACCCACCTTCACAGGCTTACAGAACGCTCTCCTACCACGCACATTGCTGTGCATCCGCAGCTTCGGTAACTGGCTTAGCCCCGTTACATCTTCCGCGCAGGACGACTCGATCAGTGAGCTATTACGCTTTCTTTAAATGATGGCTGCTTCTAAGCCAACATCCTGACTGTTTTAGCCTTCCCACTTCGTTTCCCACTTAGCCAATTTTGGGGACCTTAGCTGGCGGTCTGGGTTGTTTCCCTCTTGTGTCCGGACGTTAGCACCCGGTGCACTGTCTCCCAAGCTGTACTCATCGGTATTCGGAGTTTGCATAGGTTTGGTAAGTCGCCATGACCCCCTAGCCTAAACAGTGCTCTACCCCCGACGGTAATACTTGAGGCACTACCTAAATAGTTTTCGGAGAGAACCAGCTATCTCCAGGTTTGTTTAGCCTTTCACCCCTATCCACAGCTCATCCGCTAGTTTTGCAACACTAGTCGGTTCGGACCTCCAGTGCGTGTTACCGCACCTTCATCCTGGCCATGGATAGATCACCTGGTTTCGGGTCTACACCCAGCGACTAATTCGCCCTGTTCGGACTCGGTTTCCCTACGCCTTCCCTACTCGGTTAAGCTCGCCACTGAATGTAAGTCGCTGACCCATTATACAAAAGGTACGCAGTCACCCTTGCGGGCTCCTACTTTTTGTATGCATGCGGTTTCAGGATCTATTTCACTCCCCTCCCGGGGTTCTTTTCGCCTTTCCCTCACGGTACTTGTTCACTATCGGTCAATTACGAGTATTTAGCCTTGGAGGATGGTCCCCCCATCTTCAGACAGGATTACACGTGTCCCGCCCTACTTGTCGCGTACTCAGTTCCACAGCAGGCATTTCTCATACAGGGCTATCACCTTCTATGGCCGGGCTTTCCATCCCGTTTTGATATGCGTGCTGCTAAATTACGCAGGCTCCTCCGATTTCGCTCGCCACTACTTTCGGAATCTCGGTTGATGTCTGTTCCTCGAGCTACTGAGATGTTTCAGTTCACCCGGTTCGCCTTGCATGCCTATGTATTCAGCATGCAATACCGCTCGCGCGGTGGGTTTCCCCATTCGGAAATCTCCGGATCAAAGCTAATTTGCCAGCTCCCCGAAGCTTATCGCAGGCTATCACGTCCTTCGTCGCCTGTAATTGCCAAGGCATCCACCACATGCACTTAGTCACTTGACCCTATAACTTTGACATCTCGCGATGTCGTCAAGGACTCGATCGATTTAGAGTTCGATCGTTTGCGTTCGCCGTTCTTCAATGTACATCTTCAATCTGCTTTCGCAGACCGTCGAATGTTTGTTGACGCAATCCAATGCTATGAAGCCTTCGCTTCACAGCGCTGATTTCGACTCTACAAATTGTTAAAGAACAGCAGACGGGCCATCGGCCCTCTCTGGCAAACATCAATAACGCGCGCTTTCCGTGCGTCACTCATGTTTGCCAGCGTTGTAACTAGTGTTGGTGGAGGATGACGGGATCGAACCGACGACCCCCTGCTTGCAAAGCAGGTGCTCTCCCAGCTGAGCTAATCCCCCGATTCCCGATTCGCGTCGCGATCGTGGTGGGTCTGGTTGGATTCGAACCAACGACCCCCGCCTTATCAAGACGGTGCTCTAACCGACTGAGCTACAGACCCACGCATTCTTGCTGCATGAGCCGTGCCTTCTCTTCAGCCGGCCCAATCTCCATCGATCATCTTCTGACCAATGCTAGTCACTGCTGTTACCGCTGCAGCCAATAAGTGTGGGCACATCAAAGTTGAGTCTTTGATTCGACTCCGCTCTCGTTGCTCAGCGAACTGAACAACCGGCTTCGTCATTTTCTAGAAAGGAGGTGATCCAGCCGCACCTTCCGATACGGCTACCTTGTTACGACTTCACCCCAGTCACGAACCCCGCCGTGGTAATCGCCCTCCTTGCGGTTAGGCTAACTACTTCTGGCGGAACCCGCTCCCATGGTGTGACGGGCGGTGTGTACAAGACCCGGGAACGTATTCACCGCGGCAAGCTGATCCGCGATTACTAGCGATTCCGACTTCACGCAGTCGAGTTGCAGACTACGATCCGGACTACGACCGGGTTTCTGGGATTGGCTCCCCCTCGCGGGTTGGCAGCCCTCTGTCCCGGCCATTGTATGACGTGTGTAGCCCTACCCATAAGGGCCATGAGGACCTGACGTCATCCCCACCTTCCTCCGGTTTGTCACCGGCAGTCTCATTAGAGTGCCCTTTCGTAGCAACTAATGACAAGGGTTGCGCTCGTTGCGGGACTTAACCCAACATCTCACGACACGAGCTGACGACGGCCATGCAGCACCTGTGTGCAGGTTCTCTTGCGAGCACTCCCAAATCTCTTCAGGATTCCTGCCATGTCAAGGGTAGGTAAGGTTTTTCGCGTTGCATCGAATTAAACCACATCATCCACCGCTTGTGCGGGTCCCCGTCAATTCCTTTGAGTTTCAACCTTGCGGCCGTACTCCCCAGGCGGTCAACTTCACGCGTTAGCTACGTTACTGAGAAGAAACCCTCCCAACAACCAGTTGACATCGTTTAGGGCGTGGACTACCAGGGTATCTAATCCTGTTTGCTCCCCACGCTTTCGTGCATGAGCGTCAGTACAGGTCCAGGGAGCTGCCTTCGCCATCGGTGTTCCTCCGCATATCTACGCATTTCACTGCTACACGCGGAATTCCACTCCCCTCTACCGTACTCTAGCTATGCAGTCACAAGTGCAGTTCCCAAGTTGAGCTCGGGGATTTCACACCTGTCTTGCATAACCGCCTGCGCACGCTTTACGCCCAGTAATTCCGATTAACGCTTGCACCCTACGTATTACCGCGGCTGCTGGCACGTAGTTAGCCGGTGCTTATTCTTCAGGTACCGTCATCCTCCCAGAGTATTAGTCCAGAAGATTTCTTCCCTGACAAAAGCGGTTTACAACCCGAAGGCCTTCTTCCCGCACGCGGCATGGCTGGATCAGACTTGCGTCCATTGTCCAAAATTCCCCACTGCTGCCTCCCGTAGGAGTCTGGGCCGTGTCTCAGTCCCAGTGTGGCTGGTCGTCCTCTCAGACCAGCTACGGATCGTCGCCTTGGTGGGCCTTTACCCCACCAACTAGCTAATCCGACATCGGCCGCTCTGATAGCGAGAGGTCTTGCGATCCCCCCCTTTCACCCTCAGGTCGTATGCGGTATTAGCTGCTCTTTCGAGCAGTTATCCCCCACTACCAGGCACGTTCCGATGCATTACTCACCCGTTCGCCACTCGTCGCCAGGTTGCCCCGCGTTACCGTTCGACTTGCATGTGTAAGGCATGCCGCCAGCGTTCAATCTGAGCCAGGATCAAACTCTACAGTTCGATCTGTTTTTCACTCAACGGAATCGAAGTGAACTTCACTTCTCTATCCGCGAGCACTTCAAGCAAGACTCCGTATTGCTACAGAGCAACTCAACTTCAAGTGCCCACGCTTATTGGCTGCAACTTGTTAAAGAACTTTCGCAATCAACCCAGTTTCCTGAACTTTCTTGCGTCGCCGACTCGTTATTGTCAGCGCAGAAGCGAGATTATTGCAGCGTTTCGATCCGCCTGTCAACACCTTCGAGAAACTTTCTTCAAGCCGCCCGGCAATGCCGACTCCCCGCCGCCCTCAGGGTCGGCTTTGGCCGATCCTTGCGGGCTTGGTCATCACTTCAACTCCCAAACACCTCAGTGTTAACGAGCATAAAAGTGGACCCTTGCATAAATAGCAAAACCCCCACCAGCTTCGCTGGAGGGGGTTTTGGGTGTTAATAGCCTGACGATGTCCTACTTTCACACGGGCGATCCGCACTATCATCGGCGCTGAGTTGTTTCACGGTCCTGTTCGGGATGGGAAGGGGTGGGACCAACTCGCTATGGTCATCAGGCTTGACTTGTTGGCTGGCAGCTGACTTCACTGAAGAAGGTCTGCCAACCCAATTTGTAGAGTCCGCATTGTATGCGAAGAAATCAGCTTTGGATTGCGTGTTCTATTGAAGAACGGTTTTCGCAACCCTGACAGGAATGTCAAGGTTATAGGGTCAAGCCTCACGAGCAATTAGTACTGGTTAGCTTAACGCATTACTGCGCTTCCACACCCAGCCTATCAACGTCCTGGTCTCGAACGACTCTTTAGGGGGCTCAAGGCCCCGGCAGAACTCATCTTGAGACGAGTTTCCCGCTTAGATGCTTTCAGCGGTTATCTCTTCCGCACTTAGCTACTCGGCAATGCCATTGGCATGACAACCGATACACCAGCGGTGCGTCCACTCCGGTCCTCTCGTACTAGGAGCAGGCTCTCTCAATTCTGCAGCGCCCACGGAAGATAGGGACCAAACTGTCTCACGACGTTTTAAACCCAGCTCACGTACCTCTTTAAATGGCGAACAGCCATACCCTTGGGACCGGCTACAGCCCCAGGATGAGATGAGCCGACATCGAGGTGCCAAACACCGCCGTCGATATGAACTCTTGGGCGGTATCAGCCTGTTATCCCCAGAGTACCTTTTATCCGTTGAGCGATGGCCCTTCCATACAGAACCACCGGATCACTTAGTCCTAGTTTCCTACCTGCTCGACTTGTCAGTCTCGCAGTCAAGCACGCTTATGCCTATGCACTATCAGCACGATTTCCGACCGTACCTAGCGTACCTTCGAACTCCTCCGTTACGCTTTGGGAGGAGACCGCCCCAGTCAAACTGCCCACCATACACTGTCCCCAACCCGGATCACGGGCCAAGGTTAGAACCTCAAACACACCAGGGTGGTATTTCAACGTCGGCTCCATAAGATCTAGCGACCTTACTTCAAAGCCTCCCACCTATCCTACACAGATCTGTTCAAAGTCCAATGTAAAGCTACAGTAAAGGTTCATGGGGTCTTTCCGTCTTTCCGCGGGGAGATTGCATCATCACAAACATTTCAACTTCGCTGAGTCTCTGGAGGAGACAGTGTGGCCATCGTTACGCCATTCGTGCAGGTCGGAACTTACCCGACAAGGAATTTCGCTACCTTAGGACCGTTATAGTTACGGCCGCCGTTTACTGGGACTTCAATCAAGAGCTTGCACCCCATCATTTAATCTTCCAGCACCGGGCAGGCGTCACACCCTATACGTCGACTTTCGTCTTTGCAGAGTGCTGTGTTTTTAGTAAACAGTCGCAGCCACCGATTCTCTGCGACCTCTTTCGGCTCCATCTGTACAACTTCACCTACTCAAGGCACACCTTCTTCCGAAGTTACGGTGTCAATTTGCCGAGTTCCTTCTCCAGAGTTCTCTCAAGCGCCTTAGAATACTCATCTCGCGCACCAGTGTCGGTTTGCGGTACGGTCGTCAATAGCTGAAGCTTAGTGGCTTTTCCTGGAAGCAGGGTATCACTCACTTCGTCTGCAAGCAGACTCGTTATCACACCTCAGCTAAGCTCTCCGGATTTGCCTAAAGAGCACGCCTACATGCTTGAACCGGGACATCCAACACCCGGCTGAGCTAACCTTCTCCGTCCCCACATCGCACTATTGATCGGTACAGGAATATTGACCTGTTTCCCATCAGCTACGCATCTCTGCCTCGCCTTAGGGGCCGACTCACCCTACGCCGATGAACGTTGCGTAGGAAACCTTGCGCTTACGGCGAGGGGGCTTTTCACCCCCTTTAACGCTACTCATGTCAGCATTCGCACTTCTGATACCTCCAGCAGGCTTCACAACCCACCTTCACAGGCTTACAGAACGCTCTCCTACCACGCACATTGCTGTGCATCCGCAGCTTCGGTAACTGGCTTAGCCCCGTTACATCTTCCGCGCAGGACGACTCGATCAGTGAGCTATTACGCTTTCTTTAAATGATGGCTGCTTCTAAGCCAACATCCTGACTGTTTTAGCCTTCCCACTTCGTTTCCCACTTAGCCAATTTTGGGGACCTTAGCTGGCGGTCTGGGTTGTTTCCCTCTTGTGTCCGGACGTTAGCACCCGGTGCACTGTCTCCCAAGCTGTACTCATCGGTATTCGGAGTTTGCATAGGTTTGGTAAGTCGCCATGACCCCCTAGCCTAAACAGTGCTCTACCCCCGACGGTAATACTTGAGGCACTACCTAAATAGTTTTCGGAGAGAACCAGCTATCTCCAGGTTTGTTTAGCCTTTCACCCCTATCCACAGCTCATCCGCTAGTTTTGCAACACTAGTCGGTTCGGACCTCCAGTGCGTGTTACCGCACCTTCATCCTGGCCATGGATAGATCACCTGGTTTCGGGTCTACACCCAGCGACTAATTCGCCCTGTTCGGACTCGGTTTCCCTACGCCTTCCCTACTCGGTTAAGCTCGCCACTGAATGTAAGTCGCTGACCCATTATACAAAAGGTACGCAGTCACCCTTGCGGGCTCCTACTTTTTGTATGCATGCGGTTTCAGGATCTATTTCACTCCCCTCCCGGGGTTCTTTTCGCCTTTCCCTCACGGTACTTGTTCACTATCGGTCAATTACGAGTATTTAGCCTTGGAGGATGGTCCCCCCATCTTCAGACAGGATTACACGTGTCCCGCCCTACTTGTCGCGTACTCAGTTCCACAGCAGGCATTTCTCATACAGGGCTATCACCTTCTATGGCCGGGCTTTCCATCCCGTTTTGATATGCGTGCTGCTAAATTACGCAGGCTCCTCCGATTTCGCTCGCCACTACTTTCGGAATCTCGGTTGATGTCTGTTCCTCGAGCTACTGAGATGTTTCAGTTCACCCGGTTCGCCTTGCATGCCTATGTATTCAGCATGCAATACCGCTCGCGCGGTGGGTTTCCCCATTCGGAAATCTCCGGATCAAAGCTAATTTGCCAGCTCCCCGAAGCTTATCGCAGGCTATCACGTCCTTCGTCGCCTGTAATTGCCAAGGCATCCACCACATGCACTTAGTCACTTGACCCTATAACTTTGACATCTCGCGATGTCGTCAAGGACTCGATCGATTTAGAGTTCGATCGTTTGCGTTCGCCGTTCTTCAATGTACATCTTCAATCTGCTTTCGCAGACCGTCGAATGTTTGTTGACGCAATCCAATGCTATGAAGCCTTCGCTTCACAGCGCTGATTTCGACTCTACAAATTGTTAAAGAACAGCAGACGGGCCATCGGCCCTCTCTGGCAAACATCAATAACGCGCGCTTTCCGTGCGTCACTCATGTTTGCCAGCGTTGTAACTAGTGTTGGTGGAGGATGACGGGATCGAACCGACGACCCCCTGCTTGCAAAGCAGGTGCTCTCCCAGCTGAGCTAATCCCCCGATTCCCGATTCGCGTCGCGATCGTGGTGGGTCTGGTTGGATTCGAACCAACGACCCCCGCCTTATCAAGACGGTGCTCTAACCGACTGAGCTACAGACCCACGCATTCTTGCTGCATGAGCCGTGCCTTCTCTTCAGCCGGCCCAATCTCCATCGATCATCTTCTGACCAATGCTAGTCACTGCTGTTACCGCTGCAGCCAATAAGTGTGGGCACATCAAAGTTGAGT
Source organism: Inhella inkyongensis (assembly GCF_005952805.1). Lineage (GTDB taxonomy): Bacteria > Pseudomonadota > Gammaproteobacteria > Burkholderiales > Burkholderiaceae_C > Inhella > Inhella inkyongensis. Next base: position 732,803 of record NZ_CP040709.1, on the reverse strand, counting down.
CTTTGATTCGACTCCGCTCTCGTTGCTCAGCGAACTGAACAACCGGCTTCGTCATTTTCTAGAAAGGAGGTGATCCAGCCGCACCTTCCGATACGGCTACCTTGTTACGACTTCACCCCAGTCACGAACCCCGCCGTGGTAATCGCCCTCCTTGCGGTTAGGCTAACTACTTCTGGCGGAACCCGCTCCCATGGTGTGACGGGCGGTGTGTACAAGACCCGGGAACGTATTCACCGCGGCAAGCTGATCCGCGATTACTAGCGATTCCGACTTCACGCAGTCGAGTTGCAGACTACGATCCGGACTACGACCGGGTTTCTGGGATTGGCTCCCCCTCGCGGGTTGGCAGCCCTCTGTCCCGGCCATTGTATGACGTGTGTAGCCCTACCCATAAGGGCCATGAGGACCTGACGTCATCCCCACCTTCCTCCGGTTTGTCACCGGCAGTCTCATTAGAGTGCCCTTTCGTAGCAACTAATGACAAGGGTTGCGCTCGTTGCGGGACTTAACCCAACATCTCACGACACGAGCTGACGACGGCCATGCAGCACCTGTGTGCAGGTTCTCTTGCGAGCACTCCCAAATCTCTTCAGGATTCCTGCCATGTCAAGGGTAGGTAAGGTTTTTCGCGTTGCATCGAATTAAACCACATCATCCACCGCTTGTGCGGGTCCCCGTCAATTCCTTTGAGTTTCAACCTTGCGGCCGTACTCCCCAGGCGGTCAACTTCACGCGTTAGCTACGTTACTGAGAAGAAACCCTCCCAACAACCAGTTGACATCGTTTAGGGCGTGGACTACCAGGGTATCTAATCCTGTTTGCTCCCCACGCTTTCGTGCATGAGCGTCAGTACAGGTCCAGGGAGCTGCCTTCGCCATCGGTGTTCCTCCGCATATCTACGCATTTCACTGCTACACGCGGAATTCCACTCCCCTCTACCGTACTCTAGCTATGCAGTCACAAGTGCAGTTCCCAAGTTGAGCTCGGGGATTTCACACCTGTCTTGCATAACCGCCTGCGCACGCTTTACGCCCAGTAATTCCGATTAACGCTTGCACCCTACGTATTACCGCGGCTGCTGGCACGTAGTTAGCCGGTGCTTATTCTTCAGGTACCGTCATCCTCCCAGAGTATTAGTCCAGAAGATTTCTTCCCTGACAAAAGCGGTTTACAACCCGAAGGCCTTCTTCCCGCACGCGGCATGGCTGGATCAGACTTGCGTCCATTGTCCAAAATTCCCCACTGCTGCCTCCCGTAGGAGTCTGGGCCGTGTCTCAGTCCCAGTGTGGCTGGTCGTCCTCTCAGACCAGCTACGGATCGTCGCCTTGGTGGGCCTTTACCCCACCAACTAGCTAATCCGACATCGGCCGCTCTGATAGCGAGAGGTCTTGCGATCCCCCCCTTTCACCCTCAGGTCGTATGCGGTATTAGCTGCTCTTTCGAGCAGTTATCCCCCACTACCAGGCACGTTCCGATGCATTACTCACCCGTTCGCCACTCGTCGCCAGGTTGCCCCGCGTTACCGTTCGACTTGCATGTGTAAGGCATGCCGCCAGCGTTCAATCTGAGCCAGGATCAAACTCTACAGTTCGATCTGTTTTTCACTCAACGGAATCGAAGTGAACTTCACTTCTCTATCCGCGAGCACTTCAAGCAAGACTCCGTATTGCTACAGAGCAACTCAACTTCAAGTGCCCACGCTTATTGGCTGCAACTTGTTAAAGAACTTTCGCAATCAACCCAGTTTCCTGAACTTTCTTGCGTCGCCGACTCGTTATTGTCAGCGCAGAAGCGAGATTATTGCAGCGTTTCGATCCGCCTGTCAACACCTTCGAGAAACTTTCTTCAAGCCGCTCGGCGATGCCGACCCTCACTTCCCTTCGCCGCTCACCACCGTTACCGGCAGCTGTTTGATCAGCGAAGCCCGCAACTATAGCAAGATTTTTCGTTCAATGCGGCGTGTTTTCAAATTTCAATGAAGCTCTTGCGCACTTGCTGCTGCAAGCTGCTCAGAAGTTAGGAGGCTCCCTAGGGTTGAAGCCAATCTAGCAGTATCGGCTCGGAGGATGCGCTGCTTGACTGTCGCGATCTGGGCGGGATGCATAGAGAACGATCGGAGCCCCATAGCCAGCAGTGTCTCCGTGAACAACGTGTCGCCCGCCATTTCTCCACACACGCAGACGCTCTTGCCGGCTGCACGCGTCTGACGGATGACTTGTTCAAGCAAACCCAGTACGGCGGGATGCCACGGGTCATAGAGATGGGCCACTGATTCGTCGGCTCGGTCGATCGCCAAGGTGTACTGAATCAGGTCGTTGGTTCCAATTGATATGAAGTCCACCCAAGGCAGCAACGAAGGGAGGATGAGCGCAGCTGCAGGCACTTCAATCATGATCCCTAGCTCGACATGACCTATGGCGACCTGCCCATCGGCAAGTTGGGAGCGCACGCGTGCCAGACATTCATGGACCTGTTTGATCTCCCAAAGATGAGTGACCATGGGCACAAGCAGGCGCACCGGTCCATGCGCGCTAGCGCGCAGGATCGCCCGCAGTTGCTGTCGAAACATTCCAGGCTCGCTCAGGCTCCATCGAATCGCCCGCATCCCCAGGGCAGGGTTCAATACATGGTCATGTCTTCCCTCGCCTCCCAGCGAACGCTCAAGGGGCTTGTCGGCTCCGACGTCGACTGTTCGAATGGTGACTGGGCGGCCTTGCATGCCCATCACCACAGCCTTGTAGGCCTCGAACTGCTCCTCCTCGGCGGGCAACTGCCCGCCTCGGTTCATGAACAAGAACTCGCTTCGAAATAGACCAACGCCCTCGGCGCCTGCTTCGACGGCGCCTTGGGCGTCTTGCGGGAGCTCGATGTTGGCCAACATCTCCACCGATTGACCGTCCAAGGTCACCGCCCGGGTGTGCCGCAATCGAGAAAGCCGCGCCCGCTCCAGTTCAGCCTGCCGTTGGCGGAAGCGGTACTCCTCCAGCACGATGGGCGAGGGGTTAACGATCACCGCGCCGGCATCGCCATCGATGATGACGCAGTCATCTTGGCGAATCAGCCGACTGGCTTCACGGGTTCCGACCACGGCTGGGATGTCCATGCTTCTGGCCACAATGGCAGTGTGCGAGGTCTTGCCCCCGATGTCGGTGATGAAGCCCTTAAAGACGCCGTCCCGGAACCCCAACATATCGGCCGGGGAGATGTCAGCAGCCACCAAGACCAACGGATCCGCACCCGCAAAGTCTCGGGCGCCCTGCCCCATGGCGGCCATGCCGGGGCTCTCCTGCCCTGCCAGGGTCGACAACATGCGGCCAACCACCTGCTCTAGATCGACTTTGCGCTCGCGCAGGTACTCGTCTTCCATGTCATCAAATTGGCGAGCCAAGACCTCCAGTTGCGCGGACAACGCCCACTCGGCGTTGTAGCGGCGCTCCTGAATCCAGTGCAGCGCACTTTCGCAAAGTGCGTCATCTCGCGCCAGCATGAGGTGGACGTCCAACAAGGCCCCCAACTCCGGCGGGGCTTCATCGGTCAGATCGGCACGCAGTCGGATTAGCTCTTCCGCCACTTGGTCCCTCGCCGCACGGCAGCGGGAGACCTCCCGCGCAATGTCCGCCTCCTCGATGAAGTAATGCGCAACATCGAGCCGACTGGACGCAACCAGGACCGCCCTCCCGATAGCGACCCCGCGAGACACGGCCAATCCAAATACCTGAAAGCTCATAGTGCCAACCCGCCGACAGAAATGGCGCCTATTCGGCCTCGCCGAACTTGCCGTTGACCAAAGCGGACAGAGCCTCCATGGCCGTGGCCTCGTCCTCGCCGTCGACCTCCAGCTCCACATCGCTACCTAGGCCGGCTGCCAACATCATCACACCCATGATGCTCTTGGCATTGACGCGCCGCCCATTGCGACTAAGAAAGACTTCGGACTTGAAGCTTCCAGCCAGTTTGGTCAGCTTTGCGGAGGCTCGTGCGTGCAAGCCGAGCTTGTTGTTGATGCGCAGGGTTGACTTCAGCATGCCTGGAGCTTAGCCGCGAACCACCGAACGCCGAGTCAGGGGCCGCCCGCAATGCCGCGTTGGCCACCCTCACGGGCACGGTCGGCCAACATCGACAACGATTCATGTGCATAGCACAGGGAGCGCCACAACATTGGCACGTTGACCCCGCCCACCACAGAGGTCTCGGTCCGGCCATCAGCCAAGGCTTGCGCCGCATTGCCGGGGGTTGCCCCCAGCACGTCAACCAACAACAGCACCTCGCCGCGCGGCGGCAGCAAGGACTGAATCCTCTCCAGCGTCACGGCCTGATCCCACTCCGGTGCCACATCCAAAACGCTCAAGGTCTGCGCGCACTGCGGAAAGACATGCTGCGCCACCGCAAGGAGGGCACTCGCCAGCGGAGCATGCGCCACCAAGATGATCTTCACCACCGCAAACCTTTCAGTCCTAGTGCTGGGTATGGCTCAGCCCATGGAAAAACCGCTGGGCCACTTCGGCGGTGTTAGCCCCCCCCCGAACGACCGCCTGATACAGCGTCAGGCCGTGCGCCCAAACCAGCAGTCGACTGGTGCCATCCGCAGTCTCAATGAGCCACACCCCAGACTCTGGCCACGCCAACGCACCGGCCGGAACCTCTGCCCCGATATCGCCCGTCAATCGCCGAATCTTTGCCTGCGAGCCAAGGCGCTCGGCCAGCGCTTGAGGAGCAGCCTGCAACGCTTGACGCATGATCGCTGGGTCCTGGAATTGCAACCAGGAGAGCGAGAAACCAATTTCTTGGGCCTCGCAGTGCAACAACCCACGATCCGACACCATCCGACGCACTGGCTTGCATGGGAACTGGACCTTGAGTGCAGCCTCGCTGACCGGCATCTCACGCCAATCCATGGCCGGGAAGCAGGCCACAAGACTCCCAAATAGCAGGCTAACGGCCATCAAGCGCCATGCATTCAAAGCTCGCATGGCGGAATTATCGAGGTCCGCTCACGACAATCGGCCATGAACTCAGCTTTGCTTCCCCTCAGCGGCGTCCGCATCTTGGATCTCAGCCGCGTCCTTGCTGGACCTTGGAGTACTCAGATGTTGGCCGACCTGGGGGCTGACGTGATCAAGGTGGAGCGCCCCGGGCGCGGGGACGACACGCGCGCCTGGGGACCGCCCTTTCTGCGCGAAGCCGATGGACAGGACAGTGCGGAGTCGGCCTACTTCCTCTGCGCGAATCGCAACAAGCGCTCCATCACCGTGGATTTGGCGCACCCTCAGGGTCAAGCCTTGGTGCGCGAACTGGCCGCCCGGGCTGACATCCTGGTGGAGAACTTCAAGGTCGGCGACCTGGCTCGCTATGGCCTGGCACCAGCGCAATTGCAAGCAGACTTTCCGGCTTTGATCGTTTGCTCAATCACGGGCTTCGGACAAACCGGCCCTTGGGCCGAAAGGCCGGGCTACGACTTTGTGGTCCAGGGCCTGGGAGGATTGATGAGCGTGACCGGCGCCGCCGACGGAGAAGCTGGGGCGGGACCGCAGAAAGTCGGTGTGGCCGTGGCCGACCTGTTTACCGGCATGAATGCCAGCGTGGCCATGCTGGCGGCACTGCGCCATCGAGATCGAACCGGGCAAGGACAACACATTGACTTGGCCTTGCTGGACTCCCAACTCGCCATGTTGGCCAATTTGGGCAGCCAAAGCCTGTGTGGTGGCGCCCAACCGACTCGACAAGGCAATGCCCATCCCAGCATCGCGCCGTATCAGAGCTACGCGGCCGCCGACGGGCACTTGATCATTGCCGTCGGCAACGATCGGCAGTTCGAGCGACTGGCGCAGACGCTCAATCAGCCCCAACTGGCACAGGACCCGCGCTACCGAACCAACTCGGCGCGAGTAGCGCATCGTGCTGAGTTGGCTGAGGCAATCCAACAGGTGCTCCAGCAGTCAACCCGTGCGCACTGGCTCACCCAGTTGGAAATTGCGGGAGTGCCCTGCGCGCCGATCGAGACCGTGGAGGCCGCATTGGCTTCGCCCCAAGCCGAGGCGCGCGGCATGGTGGTGCAGTTGGACCACCCCTTGGAGCCGGCCCTTCGCCAGGTGGGCAACCCCATCAAATTCAGCGGCACGCCCATCCAATACCGGCTTGCCCCGCCCCGCCTGGGCCAACACAGTGACGAGATCCTGAAGGAATGGCTTGAGACCAGCCCTGAGGCCATTGCCGAGTGGCGCCGCTCGGGCGCATTGGGCTAGCGTTCATCGCCTCCCCCGGACTCCGGGATGGACGCCGTCGCATGGAGTTCACACACTCGCCGGGTTTTCGCTTACTCAACCCGAGCCCATGCCCCCCGCCGCTTCGACAAGCGACCCCGGACTGCCTAGCACGCCCTACGCCGACATCTTGGTTCAGCTAGGCTCAGAGGTGGTGCAGCCCCTGCTGGTGGCCCTGGAACGGCTCAAAGAACTCCAACTCACCGAGGCCGGCGAAGCCGGCGCCGCGCTGGCCGCCTTGCGCGAACCACTGCGTCGTGCTCGTGACAACGCCTTGCTGGCGCAGCAAATTGGCCGCCTGGGCAGTGGCAGGGTACAGGCCGCGCGCGAGCCCTTGACGCTGAACACCTTGGTGGCACAGGTCGTCGAGAAGCGCCGCCGCGAGGCTGCGGTGCGCGGTCTTCAGCTGCGAGCCGAGCTGGAAGCCGCCGAAATCGAGGGGGATGGCGCGCTGGTCGCCAGCCTGCTCAATGCCTTGTTGGATTGGGCCCTGATTCGTACCCGCAGTTCCATAGACATCGTGGTGCAGCTCACCCCCTGGCCCATCCGTGCCCGACTGCGATGCCGGTTCGCCGTGAGGGAGCTGGATCAACAGCCCGTGGCGGCCCATGCCGCAGCAGAAAAGGGACTGCACTGGCAACTCATCGTTCAGATCGCCAGTTGCCTGGGCGTTTCAGTTCGCCGCGAAGACGAAGCCGGCATCTGCGTGGCCTGCCTCGACTTCCCGCTGCCACGCATGCAAGAACTGGTCGAGCAAATCGACCTGGGCCTGACGGCCCACGAGGCCGCCAGCAACACCCAACCTTTTGCCGGCTGGCAAGCTCTGCTTGTAAGTCAGCATCCGCCTTTGATCCAACAGGTCCGGGCCCTGATGGAACCGACCGGTTGGCTGGTCGATCAAGTAGCCAGCATCGACCAAGCGTTTCAGCACTGCCTGGCAGGGCTGCCAGAGGTCATCCTGGTTGACGGCCGCCTGCATGGCCCGGATCTCGAACAGTTTTGTTGCCACGTCCGCGCCGACGCGCCACGTTTCCCCATCATCGAGTTCCTCAGCCAGGACGCGACTCCGCGAGAGCGCCGACTGGTCCTCAGCCTGTGTCGTGAGGCGCAGATGGAAAGCCAGTTGCCCCTGCTACTGCGCCGGACCGCGATCCAGGGTGACCCCGAGTTGACCCTGCGGCTTTGAGGCGCTTCTGCCCGACGCGACAATCGGGCATGGCTTTGAATCGACGTATCGTTTTTCCCGTGCTGGCGGGCCTTGTAGCGGCCGCATCGGGTGCCGCCCTTTGGCATTGGCAGGCCGGCACGCCCGCACCGGTGGTGGACTACACCTTGCTGGATGGCAAGAAGATGGACAGCGCCCAGTGGCGCGGCAAGGTCATGGTGGTGAACTTCTGGGCCACCAGTTGCACCACCTGTGTCAAAGAAATGCCGGAACTGATGCGCACCCACCAGCGCTTCAAGGACCAGGCCTTTGACACCCTGGCCGTGGCCATGCAGTACGACCCACCCGACTACGTCGCCCAGTTCGCCCAAACCCGCCAGCTACCCTTCGGCGTGGCCATCGACAACACCGGCGCCATTGCCCATGCCTTCGGGCCGGTGCGCATGACGCCCACCACCTTTGTCATTGACAAGCAGGGGCGCATCGTCAAGCGCATCTTGGGCGAACCGGATTTCCCGGCCCTGCACAAACTGATCGAAGAACTGCTGTCCGCCTAGATTCCCCATCAGGCAACCGCCGTGGAGCCGGCATCGCCGGACCACTGGCGGCGGCCTCATGAGAGGGAGGCGGCCCATGGGGCCGCACCAGGGTTGGGCCTAAATCGCGCCGGCTTCCGCCGCCTGGCGGTCGGCGTGGTAGCTGGATCGCACCAAGGCGCCCACAGCGGCGTGGCTGAAACCCATGGCCTGCGCCTCGCGCTCGAACATCTTGAAGGTGTCCGGGTGGACATAGCGCCGCACGGGCAGGTGGTGGCCGGTAGGCGCCAGGTATTGGCCAATGGTGAGCATGTCCACGCCGTGCGCGCGCAGGTCGCGCATCACCTGCAGAATTTCTTCATCGGTCTCGCCCAGGCCCACCATCAAGCCGCTCTTGGTCGGCACATGGGGCACAGCCTCCTTGAAGCGCTGCAGCAGGCTGAGCGAGAAAGCGTAATCCGAGCCCGGTCGCGCCTCCTTGTAAAGACGCGGCACCGTTTCGAGGTTGTGGTTCATCACATCAGGCGGCGCGGCCTTCAGGATGTCCAGCGCGCGGTCCAGGCGGCCCCGGAAGTCGGGCACCAGGACCTCGATGCGGGTGGCCGGTGAGGCCTCGCGGGTGGCGCGAATGCAGTCCACAAAGTGCTGGGCGCCGCCATCCTTCAAGTCGTCACGATCCACGCTGGTGATGACGACGTACTTCAACTTGAGCGCGCCGATGGTCTTGGCCAGATTCGCCGGCTCCTGCGGGTCCAGCGGGTCCGGGCGGCCATGCCCCACGTCACAGAAGGGGCAGCGACGGGTGCACTTGTCCCCCATGATCATGAAGGTGGCCGTGCCATGGCCGAAGCATTCGCCGATATTGGGGCAGCTTGCCTCTTCGCAAACCGTGTGCAGCTTGTGCTCGCGCAGGATCTGCTTGATTTCATAGAAGCGCGTATTGGGCGAGCCCGCGCGCACGCGGATCCAATCCGGCTTCTTCAGCACCTCGGCCGCCACCACCTTGATGGGAATGCGGCGGGTCTTGGCGTCACCCTTTTGCTTTTGGGTCGGATCGTAGGAGCTGATGTCGTCGGTGGTCATGGCTGTAACTGCGCGGCCAGCCGCTCGGAGAGCAGGGCGGCAACGGCCGCCCAATCGCTGGGGCCGCCGAGTGTAGCGAGGTCCACCGTTCGCAATCCGGGATAACCACAGGGGTTGATGCGCAGGAAGGGCTCAAGGTCCATGGCCACATTGAGCGCCAGGCCGTGATAGCTGCAGTGGCGGCTGATCTTGACCCCTAGCGCCGCCACTTTGCCCAAGCCCGCGAAGGGATCGAGTGCGGGGCCACTAGGCGCGGCATGGGCTCGCGGATCGGACAGACGCACATAAATGCCGGGGGCCCCTGCCACCCGCAGGCCGGTGAACCCCAGGCGCTCCAAGGTCTGGATCAGTGCCGCCTCCAGCCGGAACACATACTCGCGCACATAGATGCCCAGCCGCCCCAAGTCCACCAGGGGATAGGCCACGATCTGGCCCGGGCCGTGATAGGTCACTTGCCCGCCACGGTTGCTTTGAACCACCGGAATGTCGCCTGGGGCCAGCAGGTGTTCCGGTTTGGCAGCCAAGCCCAAGGTGAACACGGGCGGATGCTCGCAAAGCCACAACTCATCCTCGGTGTCCGGGCCGCGCGCGGCCGTAAAGGCCTGCATGGCGGCGGCCGTCTCCGCCCAATCCACCCGGCCCAGGTGTCGAATCTGCATGGGGGCTACAGAACCACTTTCACCATGGGGTGCGTGGTCAAGGTGCGATAGAGCTCGTCGAGTTGCTCACGGCTGGTGGCCGTTACCGTGATCGTCAAACCGAGGTAATTGCCCGCCTTGGAGGGGCGCTGCTCAATGGTGGCGGCATCAAAGCCTGGATCAAACTGCTGCGCCACATGGGCGATGGCTTCGACAAATCCGTCCACCTTGGCGCCCATCACCTTGATGGGGAACTGCGACGGGTACTCAATCAATGACTCTTCAGGCTTCATGCTCGACTCCTTGAGCTCTTATTTGATCCAGAGTCGCAGAGCGTCCCACAAGCGCCCCAGCACCCCAGCCTCGGCCACAGGCTCCAGAACCACCAGCTCGCGCTCGGCCAACAAAGCCCCGGCAGCAGACTTCACCTTCAAACTGCCCACGCGCTGACCCTTTTGCAGCGGCGCCACCAAGGGGTCGGTGCGCTGCACTTCGGTTTGCAGCTTCGCGCCCTCACCACGCGGCACGGTCACAAACACCGGCTGCGCCGCGCCCAGTTTGACCTTCTTGGCCTGGCCCTTCCAGACCTCAACCTCGCTGATCACCTGACCGGCCTTGTAAAGGCTCAGGGCATCCCAGGCGCTATAGCCCCAGTTCAGCAATTTTTGGCTCTCATTGGCGCGCGCCTCCTTGGAGGCCGTGCCCAACACCACCGTCAGCAGGCGGCGCCGACCGTTCGGGAACTCGCGCTCCGCGCTGGCTATCAAGCAGTAGCCGGCCGCATCGGTGTAACCGGTCTTCAACCCATCGACGCTGGGGTCGCGGGTCAACAAGAGATTGCGATTGCCCTGCTTGATCTTGTTGAAGCTGTACTCGCGCACCTTGTAGTAGCCGTAGTACTCCGGGTGGTCCTGGATCAGGCGCGCGGCGATCACCGACAGATCGCGCGCTGACGCGTAGTGCCCTGGCTCGCTCATGCCGGTCACGTTTTTGAACTGGGTGTTCTTTAAGCCCCAGGCCTGGGCCTGGCGGTTCATCAAAGCGACGAACTGCTCCACCGTGCCCGCCACCCCTTCGGCCAGAGCCACCGAGGCGTCGTTGCCAGACTGGACGATCATGCCGTGCAGCAACTCATCCACCTTGGGGCGCATGGTGGTGTCGATGAACATCAGTGAGGGATCGCCCTTGCGCTCATCCCAGGCTCGCTGCGACACCGGCAACTCCTGCTGCAGGCTCAGGCGCTTTTCCTTCAGCGCATTGAAGACCAGATAGGCCGTCATCAGCTTGGTGAGCGAAGCGGGCTCGGCCTGGCTGTCGGCATCGCGCTCGGCCAAGACCTGTCGACTGCTGACGTCCAGCAGCAGGTACTGACGCGCCGCCAGCTCAGGCGGCTGGGGGCTCTGCGCCCAGGCGGGCAGGACAAGGCAGAGCAGGCTCAAGAAACGCAGCAAATTCATCGAAGGTCCAAAGAAATCAAAGCGACCAGGCACGGATGACCAGGTCTTTGAGCAGGGTCTGCTGCCCATGGAAAAAATGTCCGGCACCGGGCAACACCGTGACGGGCTGAGCCTGCGGCCGCGCCCAGTCCAGCACTGCTTGCAGCGGCACGACGTCATCGGCCTCGCCATGCAGCACAAAGGTGTGCGGCGGCACCCGCTCGGCCGGGAAACGACTGGCCGCCAAACCAATCAAGGCCAGCTTGTCGACGGGCGCGCCATTGGCCTCCAGTCGCTGGGCCAGTTGTGTCGCCACATAGGCGCCGAAGGAGAAGCCGCCCAGGCAGAAGGGCAGGTCGGGTTCCCGCACCGCACCGGCAACGGCCCAGGCGTCGTCAATCTCGCCCACGCCATGGTCAAAGGCGCCCTCGGAGGCGCCCACGCCGCGGAAATTGAATCGCACCGCGCGCAGGCCCAAGGCCACGGCGGCCCGGGCCAGCGACTGCACCACCTTGTTGTCCATCGTGCCCCCATGGGTGGGCAAAGGATGCAGCAACAGGGCCACGCCCTTCATCGGCCCCTGGGGCTCGTCAATGGCCAATTCCAGCGTGCCGGCGGGCCCGGCCACCAGGCGCCGCTGGGTGCTGGGCTTCATCGGCCCACGCTCGGCGGCAGCAGCAAACGCTCCACCACCTCGCCCTTCAGCAGATGCCGGTCGACGATCTCGTCAATGTCGCTTTGGTCCACAAAGGTGTACCAAACCCCCTCGGGATAGACCACGGCCACTGGCGCACCGGCGCAGCGGTCCAGGCAACCGGCCTTGTTCACCCGCACAGCCCCTGGGCCCGTGGCCTGGGCGGCCTTGACCCGGCTCTTGCAGTGCTCAAAGGCCTGTTGCGCACCGTGCTGAGCGCAGCAGGCCTCGCCGTTCGCGCGCTCGTTCAGACAGAAAAAGATGTGGCGTTGGTAGTAACTCATCAGGGGCGGGATTGTCTCTGATCGTGCCGGGTCAGGCTGAGCGTCAACCAGCTCAATGCCAGCAAAGGCCACCACCAACCCAACCACTGCAGCAAGCCATACAGCTTGAACTGACTACCCTGCTGCCAAGCAGCCCGGGTCTGCTCCCAATAGGCATCTGCCGCAATGCCGTTGACCAACAACAGCAATGCAGTGAAGACCGGCAAAGCGAGTACAGCGTTCGCCCGGGCTGGCAACAGACACATCAGCAAGGCCATTCCAGCCCCCAGGCCCAAGGCCGGCAGGGTTTGGGGGCTGGTCCAACTCCACGCGTGTTGAGGCCCAAATCCAAATACCGCCGACAGACTGGTGACCCCGACACCCACCGCCACGGCGCCGATGACCAGGACCGGCCGATGCCAGCCCGGGCGAGCCAGCGCCAGCATCAACACACAGGGCGCCAGCAGGCCCAAGGCGGTGATGAGCACAGCCGTCGCCGCGGCCGGCCTATGCCCCGAGGCCAGGGGCCATAGATGGGCCCATTCACCCAACAAGGCGCCCAGCGCCGCTTCCGTGGCCGGCAAAAACTGGCCCAGCGCGAGCGGCAAGGGTGTCGGGAACAACAGCCCCAGCGGCCACAGCAGCAGCAGCGCCAACCCGCCCGAGGCATCGACACGAAACCACCGCTCACGCCACTGGGCCCACTGGGTCAGCGCCCCCGAGCGTGCCGCCACGGCTGCCATCAGCGCGCCCACGCAGCCGCCTCCGGCGTTCAGCAGCAGATCGCCCAGCGAGGGCACGCGACGCGGCAGCAGGTATTGCAAGACTTCCATGCCATAGGCCAAGAGCGCAGGCAACAAAATGGCGAGCAGGGTTGCGACCCAGAGCCGCCGACCGTGACGCCACAGCGCCGTGCCCAGCAAAAAGCCCAGTGGCACATAACCCAGCGCATTGGCCCAAATGTCGAGCTGGATCCAGTAACGCGGCCAAGCCAGCCGCCACCAGGCGGTGGCCGGCAGGCTGGCGGGCCACTCCCAGGGGCCGAAGGGATAGAGGCTGGCGTAGGCGATCAGCGCCGCATAGCCCAGCGCCAACCAGGCGGTGCTGCTCAGTCCAGTGCGCGCGCGAATCAAAACGGCCGCACGACCACCAGCACCGTGATGCCCGTGAACAAGAACACCGACACCTCGTTGAAGACCCGGAACCAGCGGTGACTGCGGCGGTTTTGCAGGTGCTCAAACTGGTTCAGCAATCGGCCACAGGCATGGTGATAGCCCAACACCAGCAGCACCAGGGCCAGCTTGGCCCACATCCAGCCCACACCCTGCATATAGCCGCGCCAGTTGTGGCCCAACATGGCCAGACCCAGAACCAGGGCCACCACCATCAAGAGATTGCCAAAGCGCAGTAGCTTGCGGCCCATCAGCAGCAGACGCTCGCGTTCAGCATGACTGTCGGGCGGCACCATGGCCAGATTGACCAGAATGCGCGGCAGATAAAAGAGCGCCGCAAACCACGACGCCACGAACACGATGTGAAAAGCCTTGAACCAGAGCATGGCCGCATTATGCGAAGGCCGTGAAACTGCCCTGCTTAGGCAGCCGAGGACACTCAAGCGCCGCAGGCGCTTGTAGCGACACACGATGCGGCGGCGCAGCCGACGCCAGCCGCGCAAGCGGCGTGCTGCGGCAAAGCCGCAGTCGAGTGTGGAGGCAAAAAAAACCCCGGCCATCGGCCGGGGTTGGAAAGCCTTGATGCTGTCATCACACAAGGCTCCTGCTCAGGGAGGAAAAGCAGGGAACAGAAGCCTCGCGGCTACCATTCGGGAATCAGTCTATCACTGCCCCTTGGGCGCCTGGCAAGTCAGTATCTTTGCGGATGGCGGACGCCACCCAAAGCTGTGCGGATAACTCACGTTTTTCATGAACCACTTTGCCCCCTTCCCTGCCGGTCGGCCGCGCCGACTGCGACGCGACGCCGCCACCCGTGACTTGGTGCGCGAACACCGTCTGCATCCCAGCGACCTGATCTGGCCCGTCTTCGTCCACGAGGGTCATGGCCTGTCTACACCCGTGCCCTCCATGCCCGGTGTCAGCCGCCATACGCTGGACCGACTGCTGCCCGAAGTGGAAGCCGCGGCCAAGCTGGGCATCCGCGCATTGGCCCTGTTTCCGGTCATCGACGCCAACCTCAAAGATCCGCAAGGCCAGGAAGCCCTGAACCCGGACGGCCTGGTGCCGCGGGTGGTGCAAAAGCTCAAGCAGGAGTTTCCGGATCTGGCCCTGATCACTGACGTGGCCCTGGACCCTTACACCAGCCATGGGCAGGACGGCGTGATCGACGAGTTGGGGCGCATCCTCAACGACGAAACGGTCGCCATCCTGGCGCGCCAGGCGGTGGTCCAGGCCCAAGCCGGCGCCGACATCGTGGCGCCCAGCGACATGATGGATGGTCGAGTGGCCGGCATCCGCCAGGCACTCGAAGCCGCGCAGCAGCCCTACACCCGCATCCTGGCCTACAGCGCCAAGTACGCCAGCAGCTACTACGGCCCCTTCCGCGACGCCGTGGGCTCGGCCGGCAATCTGGGCAAGGCCGACAAGAAGAGTTACCAGATGGACCCTGGCAATGGCGACGAAGCCCTGCGCGAGGTGGCGATGGACATCGCCGAGGGGGCCGACATGGTGATGGTCAAGCCCGGCGTGGCCTATCTGGACATCGTGCACCGCGTGAAGACCACCTTCCGCGTGCCCACCTTCGCCTACCAGGTCAGCGGTGAGTACTCGATGATCAAGGCGGCCGCCGCCCAGGGCTGGATCGACCATGACGCCGTGATGATGGAGACCTTGCTGGGCTTCAAGCGGGCTGGGGCGGACGGCATCCTGAGTTACTTCGCCCCTGAGGCTGCACGGCTGCTGCAGCGCTGATGCAAGGCGCACAGATCCTGCATGTGCGGCGCGGCCAGTTGGTGGCGCTGCAGGAGTGGCCCGCCGAGCTGCCGGCCGAGGGCTTTCTCTGGATTGCGCTGGCGCGCGAGGAGCTGCAGGCGCAGTTCCCCACGCTGCAGGCGCGTCTGGCCCATTGGACCCAGGCGCCGCTGCTGGATCTGCACGTCAGCGACCTGCTCAACGAGCAACTGCCCTCGCACTTCGACAACACCCGGGCCTATGACCTGATGGTGATGCGCCGCCTGGCGGCAGCGCGCGATGGGGTCGCTCAGGCCGATTGGCAGGCTGCCATCGACACCCGGGCGGTCGGCTTTGCCATTTACGCCCGCCTGCTGCTGAGCGTGCACCCCCAGGACTGCCCGGTGCAGAGCCACTTTGCCGAGCGCTTGCCGCTGTTGGTGGACGAAGGCGAGATGCGCGCCGGCTTCGGCCCGCGTCTGCCGCTCAGCCCCAATGAGCTCATGCTGCGCATGCTCAATCACATGGTGGACAGCTATCTGGACTTGCGCCGCCTGCTGACCCGCCGCCACGGCGAACTGCAGCAGGCCCTGCTGGACACGCACCATCATTTCCACGACTGGTCCAGCCTGCTGGCGGCGCGCGACGCACTGAACCGGCTGGAAGACCTGTGCGAGGACCAACGCGCGGCCGTGCAGGAGTGGCTGGACGCCTTGCTGGAATGGTCGGATCAGACCAGTGAACAGGAGCGCGAGGCCCTGCGTGTGCGCGCTCGCGACGTGATTGAGCACATTGAGCGGGTGCTCAGCCACATTCGTCGCCTGGCCTCCAGCACCGAATCCGCGGTCCAGATGCATTACGCCGCGGTGGGCCACCGCACCAATAGCATCATGAAAGTGCTGACCGCACTCACGGCCGTGTTTCTGCCGCTGAACCTGATCACCGGCATCTTCGGCATGAACTTCGACGCCCTACCCTTGATTCATGCTGAACAGGGGGCCTGGATCGCGCTGGGGCTGATGGCCGCCGTAGGCCTGGGCCTGGCCTGGTGGTTCCGCCGCAAGCGCTACTTGGGCTCGCGCTCGTAGGGGTCTGCAAAGCCCAGCCCCTGCAACAGAGCGGACTCACGAGCTTCCATGGCCTCGGCCTCGCGCTCTTCTTCGTGATCCCATCCCTGTGCATGCAGAGTGCCATGGACCAGCAAGTGGGCGTAATGGGCTTCCAGGCTCTTACCTTGCTCCTGCGCTTCGCGCTCCACCACCTCGGCACACAAGACCAAATCGGCCAGCACCACCGGGTCGTCGTCGTAGTCGAAAGTCAGCACATTGGTGGCGTAGTCCTTGCCGCGGAAGCTGCGATTGAGCTCCCGGGCCTCTTCCGCGCCCACGATTCGCACGGTGATCTCGCCCTCGGTATCCAGCGCGTGCCGAATCCAGCGCGCCACCTTGTGGCGCGGCAATTGGGCGCGATGGCGCGCGTCGGCAAATTGCAGCGACAGACGCAACTCCGCCAGCGGCAGCTTCTTGGTGCTCATCAACCCCGTCCTCCGGTGGCGGCCGCGCGGTTGTCGTAGGCCTCGACGATGCGCCCGACCAGGGGATGCCGCACCACATCGGCGCGTGTGAAACGCGTGAAGGCAATGCCCTCCACGCCATGCAAGACCTGCTGTGCATCCACCAGACCACTGGTGGCGCCACGAGGCAGATCGATCTGGCTGATGTCGCCAGTCACCACTGCCCTGCTGCCAAAGCCGATGCGGGTCAGGAACATCTTCATCTGCTCGGGCGTGGTGTTCTGTGCCTCATCCAGGATGACGAAGGCGTGGTTGAGCGTGCGTCCACGCATAAAGGCCAGGGGTGCCACCTCCAGCAGGCCCTTCTCCTGCGCCTTGGTCACTTTTTCGATGCCCATGAGGTCGTAGAGCGCATCGAACAAGGGGCGCAAGTAGGGGTCGACCTTTTGAGCCAAGTCACCCGGCAAAAAGCCCAGGCGCTCGCCGGCCTCCACCGCTGGGCGAGTCAGCACGATGCGCTGCACCTGATGCCGCTCCAGTGCATCCACCGCACAGGCCACCGCCAAATAAGTCTTGCCGGTGCCGGCCGGGCCGATGCCGAAGCTCAGATCGCTGGACAGGATGCGACTCAGATAGGCCTGCTGATTGGGCGTGCGCGGCGCCAGGTCATGGCGGCGGGTGTGCAACTGCGGTGCGGCCACGGCGGGCTGCGGCGCCCCCGGCGCAGCGGCCAACACCAATTGCAAGGTCTGCGGAGCGATCGGGCGCTGGGCCAGTTCGTAAAGCTGCTGCAGCAGCACCAGAGCCTGACGGGCCGCCGCCGCCGGCCCCTCGATGCGAAAGCGCGCCTGACGGCGGGTCAGGCGCACGCCGGTGGCCGCCGCCAGGGCGCTCAAATGCCCGTCCAGCTCCCCGCAAAGCTGGGCCAGATGCAGATTGCTGATGTTCTCGAACTCGTGCTGCAGAACCACGTGGGCGGCTTTCAATGGAGGCGGAAGAGGCGCATTGTCGAACAGGCCCTGCCCCACAATGCCGCCCCATGCTGATGCCCCCTTTCCTGCGAATCCCTGGCACGTGGGTGCTCTGGCTGGTGCTGACGCTCAGTCTCCTCACCAGCAGCGCGCAAGCGGGCAGCCAGACCTTGAACAACGCCTGGGTCCTGCAGCCCTCTGAGCCCCCGCGCAGCGTTGCCCTGCCCTGGGCCGGCTCGCCCACGGGGAGCAGCCTGCAGCTGCGCTTCAACCACGCCCGTGGCCACACCGAGCAACAGGCGCTTTGGCTGCCCAGCAGCTGCTTGCTGCGCGAGTTGCGCGTCAACGGCGTGCCGCTGTGGCTGGACAAGCACCCCAGCGGCTGCCAAGGCTCGCTGTTGTTGGCCCTCCCGGCCGAGCTGCTGCGTGCGCAAGACAACTTGCTGGAAGTCGACCTGGGCGATGCCACGCGCCCCGAGCAGCCTCATCCCGCACGCCTGGACAGCCCCAGCATCGGCGACTGGCAATCCCTGCTGCAGGCGCATGAGCAGCGCCATGCCTTGCAAGACTTGCTGCCCATTGCCGTGGGCGGCGGACTCATGGGCCTCGCCCTGGCCACCGGCCTGCTGGCCCTGTCGCACCGCGCCGAACGTCGCTTGCTGTGGCTGGCCGCCTGCATGGTCTGTTGGGCCTTGGTGATGTGGCCCGCCGCTGCCAGCCCCTTGTTGCTCAGCCCGCCGATGGGCGCGCGCGCGCTGGCAGCCAGCCTGTGTGGCGCGGGATGGAGTCTCTTGCTCACCCGGCATCTGGGCTGGCGCAGCCGTTGGAGCGATCCGATCTTGCTGGCATTGGGCCTGGGGCTGGGTTTGCTGCCGAATCTGCCGTCCGGATTTGCCTGGGCACCCTGGGCCTCATGGGCACTGCTGCTCGGCGCACTGTCCGCCTGGTTCCTGGCCCGCCGCTTGCGGAGTTGGTGGCGCCAAGGCCCGCGCAAGGCCTGGCCCGAACTGCTGCAGCACGGCCTGCTCCCCTTCGGTGTCAGCGCCACGCTGCTGGCTTGTCTGATTCCCTGGAGCTTGGGGCGGGGCGCGGCGGCGGAGTTGGTGGCCATGCTGCTGAGCCTGTACGCGCTCAGCCTGATGCTGGGCTTTGCCCATCTGCGCATCCTGGCCGAACAGCGCGCCCGTCTCACGGAGCTGCGTATGCACGAGCGCCTGACCGAGCAGGAGCATCAACACCGCGTACAGAGCGAACGCCATCTGGAGCAAGTGACCGAGCGCGAGCGCAAGCGTATCGCCGCCGATTTGCATGACGACCTCGGCGCCAAGCTGCTGACCATCGTGCACACCAGTGACAACGAGCGCATCTCCACGCTGGCGCGCGAGGCGCTGGAAGAAATGCGGCTCTCGGTACGCGGCCTGACCGGACGCCCGGTGCAACTGCTGGATGCCGTGGGCGACTGGCGCGCCGAAGTGGTGTCGCGTCTGAACCAAGCCAATATCGAAGCCGAATGGCTTTCTCTGGGCGAGGAGGTGGTGCACACCCTGGCGGCGCGCTCCTATGTGCAGACCACACGGGTGATCCGCGAGGCCATCAGCAATGTGATCAAGCACAGCGGCGCCACCCGCTGCGTGGTGCGCTGTCTCTTGCTGGACGATGACTTTCAAATCGTCATCCAGGACAACGGCCGCGGCGTGCCCACCGGCGGCGACGGCCGGCTGGACAAGGGCCACGGCATGTCGAGCATGAAATCCCGGGCCAAGCAGATGGAGGGCCAGTGCCTGGTGGAGTCCGGCCCCGGCTGGGGCACTTTGATCCGCCTCACCATCCCTCTGTGATACTCCTGCATTGAATTGCTGAACTGGTAGAGCGAACCATCATGGACCATGTATTGCTGCTGGAAGACATCCCGGAAATCCGGATGTGGCTCAAGACCCTGATTCAGCAGGTTTTTCCCCAGGCCAAAGTGGTCGAGTGCGCGCGCGTGCAGGACGCAGTGGCCCAGGTGAATCAACAGCGCTTCGAGCTGGCCTTGCTGGATCTGGGCCTGCCCGATGGTTCTGGTGTGACCGTGGTGGCCGCCCTGCGCGACAAGCAACCCGAGGCCCAGTCCGTCATCGTCACCATTCACGACGACGATGAGCACCTGTTCCCGGCGCTGCAGGCCGGCGCCTTTGGCTATTTGCTGAAGGAACAGGCCCGCGAGCTGCTGGTGGAGCAGTTGCAGCGCATCAGCCAGGGCGAGCCGCCGCTTTCGCCCTCGATCGCCCGCAAGGTCATCGCCCATTTCGCCGGCCAGCGCCGGCCCGCCGCCAGCAGCACCGCCATCCCCGAGGTGCAGCTGACCGAGCGCGAGTCCGAAGTCTTGCTGCGCGTGGCCAAGGGCTTCACCCTGCCCGAGATTGGTGTGCAACTTGGACTTTCGCGCCACACCATTGCGGACTACGTGAAACAGATCTACCGCAAGCTCAATGTGTCCTCCCGTGCCGAAGCCGCGCTGGAGGCGCAGCGCCTGGGCCTGTTCGGACGCAATTGATGATCGGCCGCCTGCGCGGCACGGTGGCGGGAAAGAACCCACCTCAAGTGCTGATCGACGTGCAGGGCGTGGGCTACGAAGTGGATGTGCCCATGAGCACGTTCTGCGCCCTGCCCGCTCTGGGCGAGCCCGCCATTCTGCTGACCCATTTCGTGGTGCGCGAGGACGCCCAGATCCTGTTTGGCTTTCTGAGCGCCGATGAGCGCGAGGCCTTTCGGCAGCTGATCAAGATCTCCGGCGTCGGCCCACGCACCGCACTCTCGCTGCTCTCCGGCCTGAGCGTGGCCGATCTGGCTGCCGCCGTGGCGCAGCAAGAGGCCTGCCGCCTGGTCAAGGTGCCGGGCATCGGCAAGAAGACGGCCGAGCGCCTGCTGCTGGAGCTCAAGGGCAAACTGGGCGATGCCCTGCCTGGACACGGCAGCACCGCCGCACCGCGCACCGATATCAGTCAGGCCCTGCTGGCCCTTGGCTATAGCGAGAAGGAAGCCGAGGCCGCGCTCAAGAGCCTGCCGGCCGACATCGGCGTATCCGAAGGCATCAAGATGGCGCTGAAGTCGCTGAACCGCTGATGCCGATTCAGACCGACGACTTCCCCAGCAGCCCGCGCATCGTCTCGGCTGCGCCGAGCAACCCGCAGGAGGAGGCGCTGGAGCGCGCGCTGCGCCCCAAACGCCTGGACGACTATGTGGGCCAGGTCAAGGTGCGCGAGCAGCTGGCCATCTTTGTCGGCGCTGCCAAGAAGCGCCAGGACGTGCTCGACCACGTGCTGCTCTTCGGCCCTCCCGGCCTGGGCAAGACCACGCTCTCGCACATCATTGCCGCCGAGCTCGGGGTGCGCCTGCACCAGACCTCGGGCCCGGTGCTGGAAAAGCCGCGCGACCTCGCGGCCATCCTCACCAGCCTGGAGCGCCACGATGTGCTCTTCATTGACGAGATCCATCGTCTCTCACCCGTGGTCGAGGAAATCCTCTACCCCGCGCTGGAAGACTTTCAGATCGACATCATGATCGGCGAAGGCCCGGCAGCGCGCTCGATCAAGCTGGACCTGCAGCCCTTCACCCTGGTGGGCGCGACCACCCGCGCGGGCATGCTGACCAACCCCTTGCGCGACCGCTTTGGCATCACCGCGCGACTGGAGTTCTACACGGCCGAGGAGTTGCAACGCATCGTTACGCGCTCGGCCGGACTGATGCAGGCCCCCATCGACGCGGCTGGCGCGCTGGAAGTGGCCAAACGCTCGCGCGGCACGCCGCGCATCGCCAACCGCCTGCTGCGCCGAGTGCGGGACTGGGCCGAGGTCAAGGGCAATGGGCACATCGACCGCGCCAGTGCCGAGGCGGCGCTCACCATGCTGGATGTGGACAGTGCCGGCTTCGACCTGATGGACCGCAAACTGCTCGAAGCCCTGATCCACCGCTTTGACGGGGGCCCTGTGGGCCTGGACAACCTGGCCGCCGCCATCGGTGAGGCCAGCGACACCATCGAGGATGTGCTCGAGCCCTATCTGATCCAGCAGGGCTATCTGCACCGCACCCCGCGCGGCCGCATGGCCACCCTGGCCGCCTACCGTCACCTGGGCCTGCCCGCGCCGCAGCGCGAGGGCGATCTGTTCGGCGGCTGATTCCAGCGCAGAACAGGCAAAGAAAAAGCGGCCCGAAGGCCGCTTTTGGTTTCTGGTCCGGAAGGATCAGAAGTTGTGGCGCACGCCCATGGCCAGCGAAGAGAACTCGCCGCTGCGCGCAGTGCCGCGAGCGGTATCGCGGTCGGTGTAGTACGCGTACACTTTGGTGCGCTTGCTCAGGTTGTAGTTGTAGCCCAGGGTGTACTGATCACCATCGGTGGCACGACCATAGTTCAAATGGAACTCCGAGGCGCCCATGCTGTACATGGCAGCCAAGCGACCGTTCTTGTACTTCTTGGCGTAGCCGTTTTCGGCGATTTGGTAGTAGGCGCCGAAGGTGAAGGCACCCATTTCGTACAGACCGCGCAAGGCCCACTGGTTGACATCACCGTGCTTGGCATAGCCGAAACCAGCGTGAAAGGGGCCGGCCACATAGTTAACGGCAGTGTCAATCAGGCGCTTCTCACCCGAATTGCCCTCGCCGGCGGACATCGACAGGCTGGCGCTCAGGCCACCCATCGAAGGGGTGAAGTAGCCCACTTTGTTCTTCGAGCGATAGGTGCTGAAGTCATACAGCTCATCGCTCGACGAACCAGTGTCGTGGTTGTGCATGCTGATGTAATCAGCAGTGGCAAAGTAGGACTCGGGGGTAAAGTTACCCAGGCGCACGGCGCCGAAACTACCAGCCAGCTGAACCCAAGCCTCACGACCCCAGAAAGCAGCGGGCTTTCCATCGCTCAGCAGATTTTGGGTGCCCGTATCCGACTGAAAACCATGCTCCAGATTGAAGCTGGCCTTCAGTCCACCGCCGATGTCTTCAACACCCTTGAAGCCGAGACGCGAAGAGTTGTTGGCAACGACCCACTTGCTCAGGCCACCGTTGACCTTTTGGTTCTCAACAGTCGTGTTCAGACGGCCATACAGGGTGACCGAGCTTTGGGCGAACGCCGGGGCCGCGACAGCGGCAGCCACCAGAGCGAGGGCGGACAGGGTGAATTTCTTCATCTTTTGGCCTTTGGGTTGGGGTTGCAATCAGCCCGCGACAGGCAGGCTGGAATCAAGGTCGGGCGAGTATAGGCACGGGGGTTTTGCGGACCGAAAGGGGCGATGCAAATTCACAACACCCTCAGGCTGGCCCCCAAAGCACCGGTACTTTCATAGCGAGCGCGCGCTCCAGTTGCGACTTCACGGGCCAGGCGCGGCGACGCAGAGTCACCAGGGTGTCATCGTCTTGTGAGTCAGTCCCTGCATCAGCCTCGATTGGGGGCTGCTGCAGCGCAAGCTCCAGGGCCTGCAAGGCCGCCCCGATGTGTTCGGGCAAGAAGATGCCTTCCGGCGCCGGCAACCGCCCCAGTGCGTTCAAGACTTCTTGGGCCGGCCCCCACAGCATCAGCACATCGGCATCCGCCTTGGAGCGAAATGCGATCAGCAAGGGCTCAACACTCCGGCGCGCCCAGACCGGCGGGTTCGCTGGCCTGGAAGAAGTAGGCAAAGCGTGCACGCGGCCGCAGATAGAGCGTGGCCGCACGGGGCAGGTCAGCGGCCTTGAGGCTGCGCCGGATGCCCAGGGTCGGATGGTCTTCCAGCGAGATCGTCAGCGCATCCTCGGCGGCCACCTGCGAGTCATGCACCAAGACGCGGGGCTTGAGCGGACGGCTGGAGTTCACCGCCACCACCAGCGCATAGCGCTCGTCCGTCAGTTGCACCAAGGAACCCGGCGGGTAGACGCCCATCATCCGGATGAAGGCATTGAGCAGGGTGGCGTCAAAGCGGCTGCGGCCCTGCGCAAACATCAAAGACAGGGCTTCGTGCGGGGTCAGGCTCTTGGAAGCCACCGGCGGATTGCACAGGCCGTCAAAGCGGTTGACCAGGGCCACGATACGCGCCAGCGCGTGCATGCGCTCGCCGCTCAGGCGCATCGGGAAGCCACTGCCATCGGCGTGCTCATGGTGCTGCGCCACCACGGCCAGGGCGTCGGGGCCGACTTGCATGCCCTGCACCAGCTTCACGCCCTTGGCCACGTGGGCCTGGTAAGCGCTCAGCTCAATCTGGTTGAACTGCTCACTGCGCAAGCGGAAGCGCGACTCCACTTCCAGTTTGCCAATGTCGTGCAGCAGCGCGCCGGTGCCCAGGGCCATCAGTTCCTGCTCGCCCAAGCCGCAGCTGCGGCCCAGCAGCAGGGAGATCAGACTGACGTTGAGCGCATGGGCCGTCGCGCGATCCCCCGCGGCCTCGGTGAGCAGGCGCAGGTTGATGTCGCCGGCCACCAGCATCTTGTCGACCACGCTGCGCGTCAGCTGCTGGGCCTGCTGCCCGGCACTCTGGGGGTTCGCGAACACCTGGGCCACCACCTCGCCCAGGGCCTTGGCGGCTTCCGCGTACTGCGCCTCGCACTGCGCCAGGGACTGCTGCTCGGCCAGCAGCGCAGCGCGGCGGGCGGCTGCAGCCAGTTGTTCCGGCGTCTGGGTGTCAGAGGCCGCAGCGGCCCCTCCGGCCCCACCAGCCGTATGGCTCGTTGCCGGCTGCGGAGCCTCATCGATCAGCTGGCTCTTTTCAGGGCTCCAGCGCACCTGCTTGAGACCGAGCTTACGCAACACCTGCAGCTGATCCTCAGAGCCAATGCGAAAACTCGACAGCGGAAAAGGATGGCGCATCCAGCCCAGGTCCAGGTGGATGAACATGCCAATCTTGAGTTGCGAGATGTCGATCAGTTCTTCGCTGGCCATGCCAATGCGCGTGCTTGCGGATGCTTGCCGGGGGCTCAGTATCGCCCGCCAATCCACAATGCCGGCCTCCTGGAGATCACGTATGACCCAAGCCTACCTCTGCGACGCCATCCGCACCCCCATCGGCCGCTACGCCGGCGCTTTGTCCAGCCTTCGTCCTGACGATTTGGCGGCCCATGTTCTGCGCACCCTGCGCAGCCGCCATGCCCAGTGCGACTGGGGAGCGATCGACGATGTGATCCTGGGCTGCGCCAACCAAGCCGGCGAGGACAACCGCAATGTGGCGCGCATGGCCACATTGCTTGCGGGCCTGCCCCTAGAGGTACCCGGCACCACCGTGAACCGCCTGTGCGGCTCCGGTCTGGACGCCGTGGGCCTGGCGGCGCGTTCCATCGTGGCTGGCGATGCCGACCTGATGCTGGCCGGCGGCGTGGAAAGCATGAGCCGCGCCCCCTTCGTGATGCCCAAAGCCACCGAGGCCTTTGCGCGCAGCAATGCGGTGTTCGACACCACCATCGGCTGGCGCTTCGTGAACCCCGCGATGCACAAGGCCTTTGGCACCGACTCGATGCCCGAGACCGCCGAGAACGTGGCCACCGACTTCGGCATTTCGCGCGAGGATCAAGACCGCTTCGCGCTGGCCAGCCAAAGCAAGACGGTGGCGGCGCGCGAGCGCGGCTTTTTTGCGCGCGAGATCGCACCCGTAGAGATCCCACAGAAGAAGGGCGAAGCCCTGCGCGTCGAACACGATGAGCACCCGCGCGCCACCAGCCTGGAGGCCCTGGCCAAACTCAAACCCATCGTGCGCGAAGGCGGCAGCATCACCGCCGGCAATGCCAGTGGCGTGAACGACGGTGCCTGCGCCCTGCTGCTGGCCAGTGAAACTGCCGCGCGCAACCAGGGGCTGACGCCGCGCGCCCGGGTGTTGGGCATGGCCACGGCCGGCGTGGCGCCGCGCGTGATGGGCATCGGCCCGGTGCCGGCCACCCAAAAGCTCCTGGCCCGCCTGGGCCTGACCCTGGCCGACTTTGACGTCATCGAGCTGAATGAGGCCTTCGCCGCACAGGGCCTGGCCGTGATGCGCCAGCTGGGCCTGCAAGACGGCGACCGGCGCGTGAACCCCAATGGCGGCGCCATTGCGCTGGGTCATCCACTGGGCATGAGCGGCGCCCGCCTGGTGACCACGGCGCTGAACCAGCTGGAGCTCAGCGGTGGCAAACGCGCGCTGTGCACCATGTGCATTGGCGTGGGCCAAGGCATCGCCCTGGCCATTGAAAGAGTTTGACCCACCCCCGAAGCGCCTTCGGCGCCTCCCCCTCAAGGGGGCGCCGCCTACGGCCCGGCCAAGCCGGTTCCGTGGCGGCCGCTTGATGAAAACCGCAACGCCATCCTTTGAGTGTCTGCGGCAGCTATTTGAAGCCGCCGTGGCCGCCGCGCAGCCGGCGCGGGTGCTGCCCACGCATCTGCCTGCGCCCCCGGCCGGCCGCACAGTTGTACTGGGCCTGGGCAAGGCGGCCTGGGGCATGGGGGCGGCGCTGGAGGCCGCTTGGCCGGCGGACCAGCCCCTGAGCGGCGTGCTGGTGGCCCCGGCCGGCAGCCGGCCCATCGCCTTGCGGCGGCTGCGGACTATGGAGAGCGCCCACCCGGTGCCGGATGTGCGCAGCGTGCACGCCGCCCAGGTTCTACTGACGGCGGCTCGAGGTCTGGGACCGCAGGATCTTGTGATCGCCCTGCTGAGCGGCGGCGCCTCGGCCCTGGCCACCCTGCCCCTGCCGGGTCTGACCCTGGTCGATCTGCAGACCCTCAATACCGCCCTGCTGCACAGTGGCGCGCCCATCGCCGCCATGAACACCATGCGCAAGCATCTGTGCGCGCTCAAGGGCGGGCGCCTGGGCGCTGCCTGCGGCTCCGCGGCAGTCCTGACGCTGGCGATCTCCGATATTCCCGGCGACCGGCTGGACCTGATCGGCTCCGGCCCCACGCTGGCCGACCCGTCTACCTGCGCCGAGGCCCTGGCCTGGGCGGAGCAGTACGACATTGACCTCCCCACCGTCGCCCGCGCAGCCTTGCAATCGGGTGCCTGGGAAACACCCAAGGCCCTGCCAGACTCACACCGCGCGGTGCGTATCGCCTCGCCCGCCCAGTCCCTGGAAGCCGCTGCCGAACTGGCACACAGCTGGGGCCTGCGCGTGGAGATGCTGGGCGACGCGCTGCAGGGCGAAGCGCGTGAGGTGGGCTTGCAGTTGGCGCAGCGCTGCCAAGCCCCCGGGCTCTATTTGAGCGGCGGCGAAACCACGGTGACGCTTCGCCACCTCCAACCGGGTCAGGGGGGACGCAATGCCGAGACCCTGCTGGCCGCCCTGCTGGCCTGGCGCGACCGCCCCGACATTCACGCCCTGATGGCCGACACCGACGGCATCGACGGCGCCAGCCCTTGGGCCGGCGCCACTTGCGACCCCAGCAGCTGGGCCCGCGCCGTCGCGCTGGGGCTGGACCCCGCTGCGGCGCTGGCGCGCCACAACGCCGGCGGCTTCTTTCACGCGCTAGGCGACAACCTGCTCACCGGCCCCACCGGCACGAATGTGAACGACTTCCGCGCGATCTGGGTTGAGTGATCAGAGGGTGAGAAGGAATTGGACATGTCCGAAGGGGCCGCCAAAACGACCCAGATCTAGGCGCAAAGCGCAGCCATAGCTTGAGCTATGGCGAGCATTTGCAACGACGAGCTGGGGTGCTTTGGTGGTCCAAGCGGGCATGGCTGATTTCTTCTCACCCTCTCAGCTCTGCGCCAGCCATAGACGCTGTCGCAATAGCGGACTAACGCGATACCGCTCACTCCGCGTGTGCGCCCAAAGCCGATCCAGCATCTCGCACACCGGCGCCACGCCCAGTTGCTGCAACCACTCGAACGGCCCGGCGGGGTAGTTGACGCCCAGCTTCATCGCCGTGTCAGCGCCCGCTTCATCGCACACACCCTGCCACACGGCATCCGCGCCCTCGTTGACCAGCATGGCCAAAGTGCGGGCCACCACCAGGCCCGGGGTGTCGCGCAGCGGCACGGCCAGCAGCCCAGCCATCGCCAGGCCCTCTTGCGCGGCGCGCTGGGCGCTGGCCTGCACAAAAGGCCCATAGGCCAGGGCCAGCGCACCGCCCGGCGTTCCGGGTAGACACCAATCCAGTACCGCCATCGGGTTGCTGTGGCCGCCGAAACGCTCCACCGCGCAACGGCCATCACTCACCATCAGATCGATGGCGCCGTCGCCCACCCGCAGCCCGGCCCATTCGGCGTCGGGCTCGCGCGCCACACCGGGCAGGCGCTGGGCCAGCGCATCCACCGTCACACCGCGACCCATCAGGCGCAGGGCCGGGGCGCGCTCAGGGGCAACGGGCGCGGCCAGGCGTTCCGGTTCCCCGGCATAAAAGCCCTTGCCCACCTTTTTCCCCAAGCGCCCGCCATCCACCAGGGCCTGCTGCACCCCGCTGGGCTGGTAGCGACGGTCGCCAAAATTCGCCTCCCAGACCGAGCGCGTCACCAGGTTGTTGGTGTCCTGACCGATCAGATCCGTCAATTCGCAAGGCCCCATGCGAAAGCCCACTGCGCGCAGGCAGGCGTCCAGCTGGGCCGGGCTGCCGGACTGCTCCTGCAGCAGGGCCAGGGTCTCGGCGTAATAGGGCCGGGCGATGCGGTTGACGATGAAGCCCGGCGTGGACGCCGCGCGCACCGCCACCTTGCCCCAGGCCTTGGCCAGGTCCTCAGTGGCTTGGGCGGCGGCGGGTGCGGTTTCCAGGCCCGAGACCACCTCCACCAGCTTCATCAGCGGCACCGGGTTGAAGAAATGCATGCCCACCAGGCGCTCGGGGTGGCGCAGGCCGTTGCCCAGGGCGGTGATGCTGATGGACGAGGTGTTGGACGCGATCAGCGCGGTGGGCGGCAGCAGCGCATCCAGCTCGCGCAGCAAGGCTCGCTTGGGCTCCAGCAATTCAACGATGACCTCGATCACCAGCGCACTGCCGGCCAGATCGGCCAGGCTGCCAGCAGGTTGCAAGCGCGCCAAGGCCTGCTCGCGCGCGCTGGCCTCCAGCTTGCCCTTGGCCACCAGGCCGGCCAGGGTGTCGGCCAGCTTGGCAATGGCGGCGGCCGCCGCGCCCTCGCGGGCATCCAGCAACTGCACCGGATGCCCGGCCAGCGCGGCGATCTGCGCGATACCGATGCCCATCACCCCGGCGCCGACGACGGCGATGGGGGCTCCAGTGGGAACAGCGTACTCAGTCATGGCGCGGGCTCCAGGCCGGGGGGCGTTTGTCAGTGAAAGCGGCAAAGCCCTCGCGGGCCTCGGGGGTGGCGCGCACGCGAGCGATGGTGCGCGCGGTCAGGCCCTGGGCCTCAGGGCCGATGTCGCCCGGGCGCAATTGCGCGAACAAGGCTTTGATCTCAGCCTGTGCCTGCGGCCCACTGGCCAGCAACTCGGTCAGCGTGGCCTCCAGCGCGACGTCGAGCTCAGCAGCCGGCACGGTCTGCTGCACCAGGCCCAGGCGCAGGGCCTCGGGCGCCGCGATGCGGTGGGCCATCAAGGCCAGACGCTGGGCCTGCCGCGGGCCCGCCGCGCGGATCACATAGGGGCCGATGACGGCCGGCAGGATGCCGAAGCGCGCTTCGCTGACCGCGAACTGCGCGTCCTCGGCAGCAATGGCGATGTCGCAGGCGCAGGCCAGGCCCACCCCACCGCCCAAGGCCAGGCCCTGCACCCGGGCCACTGTGGGCTTCGGGCAGCTGGCCAGGGCGGACAGCATGCCCGCGAAGCGTTCGGCATCGGCACGGTTTTCAGCCTCGGGCGCGGCCGCAGCGCGGCGCATCCAGCCAATGTCCGCGCCGGCACTGAAGTGCTTGCCCGCGCCGGCCAACACGATCACGCGCACGGCGGGGTCGGCCACGAAGTGCTGCACGGCATCGTGCAAGGCCTGGATGAGCGCTTCGTCAAAGGCATTGAAGCGCTCGGGTCGGTTCATGGTCAGCGTGGCCACGCCACGCGCATCGATTGCAATTTGCAGGGAAGGGTCCATGCCCGCAGTATCGATTCCCTCAGCGGATAGGCAGGCTTCGGATGCGCCGCCCGGTCAGGCCAAACATCGCGTTAGCCAGCGCTGGCGTCAGGGGCGGCACGCCGGGTTCGCCCACACCACCGGGCGCGGCCTCGCTGGGCATGAGGTGCACGTCGATCTGCGGCGTCTCGGCCAGGCTGAGCAGGGGCTGCTGCGGAAAGTTCTGCTGCTGCACTGCGCCGTCCACGAGGGTGATCTCGCCATAGAGCGCCGCCGTGAGCGCGAAGACCACCGAACCCTCGATCTGCGCACGCACGGTGTCGGGGTGCAGCACAGTGCCGCAGTCCAGCGCACAGACCACCCGGTGCACGCGCGGGCGGCCATCTGGCTCCAGGCTGGCCTCGACGACCTGGGCGCAGATCGAGCCAAAACTCTCGTGCAATGCAAGGCCTCGGGCACGACCGGCCGCCGGAGTCTGCCCCCAGCCGGCCTGGGCGGCGGCCAGCTTCAGCACGGCCAGGTGCCGCGGGCGGTGCGCCAGCAGTTGCTCGCGGTAGCGCAGCGGATCCTGCCCGGCCGCCTGCGCCAACTCATCCAAAAAGCACTCGGTGAAGAAGGCGTTCAGGCTATGGCCCACGCTGCGCCAGGAGCCCACGGCCACGCCCAGTTCGCGGCGGATCTGGCGCACGCGCAAATTCGGGATCGCATAGGGCAGCTCGAAGGCGCCCTCGATGTGATTCTTGTCCGGCAGGTCCATTGCCAAGCCAGGCGCCAAGCGCTGCACCGAGCCGAAACTGACCGACGGCCCGGCCACCTTGTTCACCCAGGCCAGCGGCAGGCCGTCGGGCCCCAAGCAGGCCTCGAAGCGCGCCAGGGCCATCGGCCGGTACACATCGTGGGTGAAGTCCTGCTCACGGCTCCAGAGCAGGCGCACCGGAGCCCCGTTCAGGCGCAGCGCAATGGCCACCGCCTGCTCGATCACCTCGGTCTCCAGCCGTCGGCCAAAGCCGCCACCCAGATAGGTGGTGTGCACCGTCACCGCCTCCTGCGCCACCCCGGCCGCTTCGGCGGCCTTCCAACGGGCCAGGGACGCCACTTGGGTCGGGCACCAGACCTCAACCCGGCCCTCGCGCACCTGGGCCGTGCAGTTCAGCGGCTCCATGGCTGCGTGGGCCAGGAAGGGCAAGGCGTAGTCGGCGCGCAGCACCCGATCGGCCTGAGCCAGCACGGCCAGGGCGTCACCGTCTTCGCGAAAGCCAGTGCCCTCGTGCTGATCGAGTGCGCGGCGCAGGGTCTCGCTCATCTCGGCACTCTGGCGCCCGGCCCCTGGCCCAGCATGAAAGCGCGGCGGATGGGCCTTGAGCGCGGCTTCGGCGCGCCACCAGTTGTCGGCCACCACCACCGCCGCAGACTCGCCCAGCACAAAGGCATCGACCACGCCCCGGCGGGCCTTGAGGGCGGCCACATCCAGGGCCACCACCGAGCCGCCGGCCACGGGCGCCTGGCGGATGGCTGCATGCAACAAGCCGGGCAGGCGCACGTCGATGCCATAGACGGCCTGGCCCTTGACCTTGGCCGGCAAGTCCAGGCGCGGCGGGCTGCGACCGATCAAGCGCCAGTCACGACGATTCTTCAAAGTGATTTCTGCGGGCAGGGTCTGCGTTGCTGCACTCGCCGCCAGTTCACCGTACCCCAGGCTGCGCTCACCGGCCCAGACCCGGCCTTGGGCGGTGCGCAAACTGCTCACGTCCACGCCCCATTGCTGCGCCGCCGCCTGCAGCAGGGCCTGACGCGCGGCCGCACCGGCCAGACGCAGCGGCTCCCAGGCATCGCGCACGCTGCTGGAGCCCCCGGTGATCTGCAAGCCCAGCACCTGTCCCATGCGCTGCGCGGCGCCGCGCACCCAAAGAGCCACCGGGCCCTGATCGTCGGGCTGCAGCGGCAACATATTGAGCAACAACGCGCTGTTGGCGTAGAGCGGCGCGATGGGCGCGTCCAGCACCCGCAGGCTGGCCCAATCGGCCTCCAACTCTTCGGCCACCAATTGCGCAAACGCGGTGTGCACGCCCTGGCCCATCTCGGCGCGCGGCACGCGCACGCTCACCAAGCCATCGGCATCCAGCTCGACCCAGGCATTCAACGCCACCCGGGGGCCTTCGGTCCTGGGCGGCCCCAGTCGGCTGCGCGCCGAAGGGGGGCGCAGGCCCACACCGACCCCCAAAGCACCCGCCGCAGTCAGCCCCATCACCAGCCAATGGCGGCGCTTCATGCCGGCACCCGGGCGATCACTTGGGCCATGGCGCGCCGCACACGCGGGTAGGTGCCGCAGCGGCATAGATTGCTGAGCGCGGCCTCCATCTCACGCTCGCTGGGGCGGGCGCTCTTGCTCAAGAGCGCATGCGCCGCCATCAGCAGACCGACCTGGCAGTAGCCACATTGCGGCACTTGCTCCGTCAGCCAGGCGGCCTGAAGGCCCTGCATCAGCGGGTCGTCCAGCAGCCCCTCCAGCGTGCGCACCGCGCGCTCGCCCACGGCCGCCAGCGGGGTGACGCAGCTGCGCGCGGCCTGGCCATCAATCTGCACCGTGCAAGCCCCGCAGGCGCCCACGCCGCAGCCAAACTTGGTGGCGCTCAGGCCCAGCTCATCGCGCAGCACCCAGAGCAGGGGCATCTCGGGCTCCAGATCCAGGGTTTGGACCTGCCCGTTCAGGTTCAAGGAAGGCATGCCGTGATTCGATCACGGCATGCGGTTCAGGGTGTCCGGCGTCGATACAGGCCGTCGAAGGCGGTCACCCAGTCTTCGCCAGCCACTTGGGTCTGCCAATGCTGGCGCACCGTGCCGTCGGTGTTCGGTGTCCAGCTGATGCGCTGGCGCTGCGCTCGCCCCTGGGGGTCGCGCCCCTGGCCCTCCAGCACCATCTGGCCGTCCTTCCAAGCACCGTCCAGCAAGAGCACGGTGCCGGTGTTGTCCATCCAGGTCTGGTGCCAGACCTTGCGTTGCGCATCCCAGGCATTCAGGCTCTCGCCGGCGTAGGCGCGCGGCGTGCTGTAGCGCTCGTGAATCACGCAGCCGGCGTACTCGCGGGCGATCTGGTTGTGCCCCACCAGCTTGCCGGCCGGGTTGAAGACATCCCAGTCGCCAATCCAGAAATCAAACTGCCGATGCTCGGCGGCCTGACAAGGAGGCGGCGGCGCTGGGTTGGGGGCCTGCGCCTGCACGGCCGGACTGCACAAGGCCAACGCGCTCAGGCCGGCCATCAAGCTGGATTTCATGGTCTTTCCATCTGTGGGGGGCTCGCCTCATTCTGATTGAGGAGGGGATATCAATAGACGACAGAGAGGCCCCAGACTCGTTACATTGCTTGCGCGCTGAGCCCGGCTCGGCCTCCTCGGGAATCCCAGTGCGATGAATCTGGACGTGAGCGACGACGACACCCTTCTCGCCGCCCTGCCACACCCCTGGTGGGTGGCCAACGACGACCAGCTGCTGCTGCGCCGCCAGTCCAGTCCCGAGCGCCTGGAAGACGCCATCGCCCCCGAACACTGGGCCGAGTTCCAGCGCCGCTGGCAGGAAGGCATTGAGACGCGCAGACCTTGGGGCCTGCAATTGCAATGGCTGGGTCGCTGGCATTGGCTGGCCATGCAGCCCCTGCAAAACGAACTGTGGCTGGGCATCCTCACCGACATCAGCGCCCTCAAGGCCGCCGAAGCCCAGTTGCACGAGGCCGACGCCGTGTGGAAGCTGGCGCTGGAGGCCACCGGCGATGGTGTGTGGGACTGGTACATCCAGTCCGGTGTCGAGCTCTACTCGCCCGGCTTCCTGCGCATCTACGGGTACGCGGCCGACGACATTCCACCCAGCCCCGAGGCCATGGATGCGCTGACGCACCCAGACGATCGGGCGCAGATGGCCCTGGATCGCGCCGATCACTTCGAGGGCCGCAGCGCCATCTACCGCAACGAGCACCGGGTGCGCTGCAAGGACGGCAGCTGGAAGTGGATCCTGACGCGCGGCATGGTGATCGCCCGCGACGCCCAAGGCCAGCCGCTGCGCATGGTGGGCACGCACACCGACATCACCGAGCGCAAGAGCAGCGAGACCCTGGCCTGGCGCGCCGCCAATTTCGACGCCCTGACCGATCTGCCCAACCGCCGCCTACTGGCCGAGCGGCTCGACCACGATCTGAAGAAGGGCCAGCGCGAGCAGCTGCGCGTGGCCCTGCTCGCGCTCGATCTCGATCACTTCAAGGCCGTCAACGACAGCCTGGGGCACGACGCCGGCGACGCCCTGCTGCGCCAGGCCGCCGCCCGCATCAAGGCCTGCGTGCGCGAGGTCGACATGGTGGCGCGCCTCGGCGGCGACGAGTTCGTGGTGCTGCTCTCCGAGCTGGGCGAGGGACCGGCGGTGGTGGAGCGCGTGGCCGGCGCCTTGGTGCACAGCCTGGGGCAGCCCTTCGAGCTGGGGCTGCAGTCGGCCCAGGTGTCCTGCAGCATCGGGGTGGCGCTCTACCCAGACGATGCGCCCGACGCCGCCACCCTGTTCAAGCGCGCCGATCAAGCGCTCTACAGCGCCAAGGCCGAGGGCCGCGACGGCTACCGCTACTTCACCCGCTCGCTGCAAGAGGCCGCACGCAGCCGCGCCCGCCTGGGCGACGAACTGCGCCTGGCCCTGGCCCGCCATGAGTTCCGCCTGCGCTTCCAGCCCATCGTCATGCGCGAGCGCGGGCTGCCACCCGAGGCCGAGGTGCTGTTGCGCTGGCAGCACCCCATGCTGGGCCTGTTGGGGCCGGACTCCTTCCTGCCCCTGGCGGAGAGCACCGGACTGATCCACGAGATCGGCGCCTGGGTGCTCAAGCAATCGGCCGCCCAGCTCACGCAGTGGCGGCGCGAACTCGCACCCGATCTGCGCCTGGCGCTCAATCTATCGGGCACCCAACTGCGCCAATGGGGCCTGTCGGTCACCGACTGGGCGACCCGCCTAGGCCAGTTCAGCCTGCCCGGCCAGGCCCTGGTGCTGGACTTGCGCGAGGCCCAGCTGCGCGACCCGCAGCTGCAAGACCTGTTCAAGCTGCCGGCCCTGCGAGCGGCCGGCTTTTCATTGGCGCTCGATGACTTCGGCAGCGGCGACAGCGCCCTGGCCTGCCTGAGCCACCCGGGCCTGGGCCAGATCAAACTGGCGCGGCCCTTGATCCAGGCCCTGCGCCCCGACAGTCGCTCGGATCGCTGGATCACCGCGCTGACCGAGTTAGCCCATGCCGAAGGCTTGCACGTGATCGCCAAGGGCGTCGAGCAGGCCAGCCAGGCCCGCCTGCTGTGGGAACTGGGCGTCGACGGCCTGCTGGGTCAGCACCTGGCCCCCGCCATGGATGCCGAAGCCTTCTCGCGCTGGTTGCAGGAGCGGTAGAACTGCCCTTGCGGGCCGCGCATCCCCCCAGTAGGCTCGCCCGCATGAAACGAACTCCAGTCTCGCTTTCGCTCGCCGCCTCCCGAGGAGGTGCTCAGGGGTTTCGGACGGCCGGGCACCCCTGATATGAGCACCCGCCTGAGCTTCGACCACTTCACCCAATGGATCACCGCCGCCGCTCGCGAGCACTCGCACCAGCTGGCCGACCATGTGCAGGAAAAGACAGGGGCCAGCCGGCGTGCCGTGCAGGCCATGCTCAAGCGTCTGGTCGATTCCGGCTGGCTGATCCGCGAGGGCGGTTTCAGCCACCCGCATTACCGCCCCGGCGCGCTGCGCCAGGTGGTCAGGAGCTATCCGCTCTACGGCTTGCAAGAAGACCTGCCCTGGCAGCGCGACTACGCCCCCAACTTCGCGTTGCCCCCCCATGTGGGGCGGATGGTGCAGCACGCCTTCACGGAGCTGCTGAACAACGCCATCGACCACAGCGGCGGCAGCTCGGTCACAGTCAGTCTGCGCCAGACGCCCACCCATGTGCAGCTGCTGGTCAGCGACGATGGCTGCGGCGTGTTTGAAAAGATCGCCGGCACCTACGACATCCCCGACCCCAATCTGGCCATGCTGGAGCTGAGCAAGGGGCGGCTCACCACCGCGCCGCAGGAACACACCGGCCGCGGCCTGTTTTTCAGCAGCCAGTTGGCCGATGTGTTCGACCTGCACGCCAACGGCACTGCCTACCAGCGCCGCGCCTGGGACGCCAGCGGCTGGCGCCCGGGCAAGGCCCTGCCGCGCCAGGGCACCAGCATTTATTTCGCGGTGGCCCTGGACACCACCCGCACACTCGACCAGGTGCTGGGCGCCTGGAGCATCGATGGCAGCGGCATCGCCTTTGACCGCACCGTCATCAGCCTGCGCTTGCTGGCCGGCCCCGGCCAGGCCCTGGACAGCCGCGCCCAGGCCCGCCGCGTCACCGCGCGGCTGGAACGCTTCAAGCGCGCCGAGATTGACTTCGAGGGCGTGCCCGACATCGGCCACGCCTTTGCCGACGAGTTATTCCGCGTCTTCGGCCTCAATCACCGTGAAGTGGAGCTGGTGCCGGTGAACGCCAACAAGCGCATCCTGGCGCTGATCGAGAACGCGCGCAGCGGTTGAAGCGCGCGGATCAGGGCGCACTGGCCGGTACGGGCGCGGGCTGCGGCGCAGGTTGCGGCACCGCCACTCCGGGCGCCAGCGGAATCTGATCGGCCACCTTCACATCGGTGATGAAGTAGCGCGTGTCACCGAAGCAGGAACCCGGCAGGCCCTTCTTCTGCTCGTAATGCAGGGCGACGCGGCGGCCCATGGCCTCGGTGATGCGTGCCGCCACCGCCTCATCGTGCACGCTGAACTCGAACTTCTCGGGCGCCGCGCCGGGCATGGACACCAGGGCCAGTTCGCCCTCCCAGGTCTTGCAGATCCAGCCCTTCTTGGAAAACTTCTGCACCCAGCCAGCGCGCTCGCCCTCGCTGTAGCTCCAGCTCAAGGCCGCCCAGAAATAGAGCAGGGGCAGCCCGACAAGCAGGGCCAGGACGATCCAGAAAGCGCGGGTTTTCAGCATGGGCGTGACTTAGGTGGCGTAGGGCTAACGCAAAGGGACCGCAGTATCGCCAAGCTGCCGAGGCCGGCCCGCGACAATGCCGGCCGGGCCGCCCGATTCCCAATGCGCGCCGCCGCAGCCAGTCTGCGCCCCACCCTCCCCCACGATCCATGTCCAGCCTGCCTTTGGTGGCCGCCGCGCGTCCGCCTGCCCCCCGTTTTGTCGCCATCGATGCCCTCAAGGCCCTGGCGGCCCAAGTCATCCTGCTGCATCACGCGCTGATCTACGGCCCGCTGGCTGCCGCCCTGGACGGCGGCATGCTGATCGACGCTCTGCAGGATTACGGCCGCTATGCCGTGCAGATCTTCCTGGTGTTGGGGGGTTATCTGGCCGCCCAAGGCCTGGAGCGCGCCCGCAGCCGCCGCACGCCGCTGCTCAATCAACTGCTGCGCCGCCATCTGCGCCTGGCCCTGCCCTTCATGGTGGCCGTGGCCCTGACCCTGCTGCTGCATGCGCTGACCGCGCCCTGGATCCCCGAGCTGCTGCCCCAAGCGATCGAGGCGGAACAACTCTTGGCCCATGCCCTGCTGCTGCACGGCGTGCTCGACCAAGAGGCCCTGACGGTGGGCGCCTGGTACGTGGCCATCGACTTCCAGCTGTTCGCACTGCTGGCCCTGCTGAGCCGCCAACGCCTGGCCGGCGGGTGGCTGCTCGCCCTGACCCTGGCCTCGGCCTATGCCTTCAACCGCTGGAGCGCAGGCGACAACTGGGCGCCCTATTTCTTCGCCGCCTATGGCCTGGGCGTCTGGGTACAGCGCCTGCAGGCCCTGCCGCGCCGCTGGGTGGGCCTGGGTCTGCTCAGCCTGGCCTTGATTGGCGCGCTGGCCCTGGACTTCCGCGGTCGCCTGGCCCTGGCCCTCCTGACCGCCTGGGCTCTAGTCGCAGCCCAATGGCGCAGCCAGCCGCTGGCCTGGCCCGATCGGCTGCAGGCCTGGATCCAGCGCCGTGGCCAGGCCTCCTATGCGCTCTTCCTGGTGCACTTCCCGGTGCTGCTGGCTGCCAACGCCCTGTTCGTGCTCGGCGGTGGCGGCACGCTGCTGGCCTTCACGCTGCTGCTGGGCGCCTGGTGCGCCAGCCAATGGGCCGCGGCGCACTTCCTGCGTCAGGTGGAGCTGCCCACCCTGGCACTGGACCTCCGGCCCCTGTTGGCCCGGCTGGGCGCACTCACCCTGCTGCCCATGGGGGTGGCGGTGCTGCTGCCGGGGAACTAAGGCCGTGGTTTGAGGGCCGCTGACAAGGCCATCAATCTCTCAGCCTCCACGCGATGGCCATAGGCGTCCTCGCCACGCGCCGTCTTCGCCAAGGCCAGGGCCTGCTCGGCGTCGAAGCCGCCGATCTGCGTGCTGCCGCGCAGCCACTGGCCCCAGCCCGCCACGGCGGCGGCCCAGCGCAGCTCGGTCGGGGCCTGGGCCACGGGCTGCAGTGACAGGCGCGGCACCGGCAACTGGTGCAGCTCGCTCTCGGCCTTGCCGGGGCGCTTGAAACGCAGCTTCAGAAAGGCCAGTTCCTGGGCCGCCTTGCCCTTGGCCGAGGCCTTGGGGGCCTGATAGCGCAGCGGGTCCACATTGCCCGCGCCCCCACGCGGCACCCATTCAAACAGGGCCGTCACGCTGTGTCCGGCGCCGATCTCGCCGGCGTCAATCTGGTCGTTGTTGAAGTCCTCGCGCTTGAGGGCGTGCAGCTCGTAGCCGATCAGCCGGTACTCGTCCGCTACGGCGGGGTTGAATTCGATCTGCAGCTTCAAATCGCGGGCGATGGTCTCCAGCGTCGAACGCATCTGCTGGACCAAGACCTTGTGGGCCTCCTGCAGCGAATCCAGGTAGTGGTAGCTGCCGTCGCCTGCATCGGCCAGCTTCTTCATCAGGGCTTCGTTGTAATTGCTGCTGCCCACCCCCAGGGTGGTGAGGCTGACGCCTGCGCGGCGCTGCGTCTCCACCAGGTCCTTCAAGACCTGGGGGTCGGTGATGCCGATGTTCAGGTCGCCATCGGTGGCCAGCAGCACGCGGTTGATACCGCCCGCAATGAAGCCGGCGCGCGCCTGCTCGTAGGCCAGCCGGATGCCGGCCTCGCCATAGGTGCCGCCGCTGGCCTGCAGGCGTTGAATCGCCTGGCTGATCTGCTCGCGCTGGTTGCCGGCCGTGGCCGGCAGCACCACCTGGGTGCCATTGGCATAGCTGACCAGGCTGACGCGGTCTTGCTCGCGCAACTGCCCGGCCAGAAGCTGCAAGGCCGCGCGCACCAGGGGCAGGCGGTCCTCCGGCGCCATCGAGCCCGAAACATCGACCAAAAACACCAGATTGACCGGTGGCAGCAGGCTGCGCGCGGGGTCGCGCCCCTTGATGCCGATGCGCAGCAGGCCGCGCCCGGCATGCCAGGGTGAGACAGCCTGCTGCAGGCTCACGCGAAAGGGCATGGCCTCGTCGGCCGCCGGCAAGGGGTCGTCATAGCCGAAGTAATTCACCAACTCCTCGACCCGCACGGCATCACGCGGCGGCAGTTGCCCCCGGTTGATGAAGCGCCGCACATTGGCATAGGAGCCGGTGTCCACGCTGGCACTGAAGGTGGACACGGGCTGCTCGCTGACGCGCTGCCAGGGGTTGTCGGCGAAGGCGCTGTACTTGGCGGTCGTGGGGGCCGGTGAGGGCAAATAGGGTCTGGCCAACGGCGCGGGCGCGGGCACGGGCGCCGGTGACGGCGGCGGCAGTGCCGACTGCGTGACGATCGCCTGCGGTGGTGGCTTCGACACCATGGGCTGCGGCGTAATCGCGGAACCCGTGACCGGCAAACGCTCCAGGCTCGAGTCGGCCTCGTTCTGTGCGGCCGGCGCCTTCGCGGCGGTGGTCTCGGCGGGAGGGGTGGGCGTTCCGCAGGCCAGCAAGCTGCCTGCCAGCATCAGGGCCCAGCATCGGGTCCACATCGATCGAATCCTCATCAGCGCACTCCCCATCACTTGAATTTGAATTCCTGCTGCGCCAGCTGCCAGCCCAAGCCCGCCACGCGCGGCGCCAAGGCGCCTTGCGCCACCGCCTGCGCGCTGCTGGCCGTGCCCTGGCGAGCGCGGGCGGCCACCCCTTGCATGATGGCGGCCAGGCGGAAGAGGTTGTAGGCGAAATAGAAGTTCCACCGACTGCCCACGGTGAGCCCGGTGCGGGCCTCATAGCGCGCGCAATAGTCGGCCAAGCTGGGAATGCCCAAGGCGGCCAGGTCTTCGCCGGCCAGGCCGCGCATCGGGCCGGGCGGGGCCACCCAGGCCAGTGCGTGGTACGCAAAGTCGGCCAGCGGGTCGCCCAGGGTCGAGAGCTCCCAGTCCAACACCCCGAGCACGCGCGCGTTGCCGCGCTCGAACACCAGGTTGTCGAGACGGAAGTCGCCGTGCAGCAGCCGGGTCTGCACCGTCTCGGGCGCGGGGGCGTTGGCGGGCAACCACTCGATCAGTCGCTCCATCGCCTCGATCGGCGCCTCCTTGAATTCGGAGGCGCGGTATTGCTTGGTCCAACGGCCCAACTGGCGGTCGTAGTAGTTGCCGGGCGCGCCGAAGTCGCTCAAGCCCCAGCGCACCAGATCCACCGAGTGGATGGCGGCGATGGTGGTGTTCATCGCGTCAAAGATCGCTGCACGCTGCTCCGGACTGTGAGCGGGCAGGCGCGGGTCCCAATGCACCTCGCCATCCAGCATCTGCATCACATAAAAGGCGCGGCCGAGCAGGGCTTCGTCCTCGTGCAGCAACAGGATCTCGGGCACCGGCACGGCGGAGCCGGCCAGGGCGCGCTGCACCCGCACCTCGCGCTCAATGGCATGGGCCGAAGGCAGCAGATCCGCCTTTGCCGCCGGCTTGCAGCGCATCACATAGCTGGCCCCTGGCGTGCTGAGCCGGAAGGTCGGGTTGCTCTGCCCGCCGTTGAAGCGTTCGGCGCTCAGGGGCCCTTCAAACCCGGGCAGCTCGCGGGCCAACAAGGCCTGCAGCGCCGACAGATCCAACCAAGTCTCGTTCGCCGGGCGGCTGCCCGAAAAGCTGCTCATGAGCGCCCCTAGTTCGCATCGAAGAAGAAGGCCTGGACGATCAGGCCATCGCAGACCTCATAGGCCGCCATGACCTCAAAAGGCTCAGCGCGCACACCGTGCACGCGCTCATGATCAAAGACCTTGTTGCCCACCACCAGGCGGCCCAAGAGCTCGGCATGGAGATCCGGCAGGTTGAAGCGGTTCTTGGCGTAGTGCGCACTCAAGGCCGCGCGGCCGCGCAGCACGGGCTCGGCGGCCGGCGGACGAAAAAGCACGAAGTCATCGGCATAGCAGGCCACGAAACGTGCCAGGTCGCGGGCGTTGTAGGCGTCGAGCTGCTCTTGGGCAATTTGGGCGGGCGTCATGCCGCCAGCGTAGCTGAACCCCAAGCGCAGTTTGCCCACAGCCCTCAGGGAGCTGGGTCCCCAGCGCGTTCGGCTTCAGCGCGCCGCAACTGCTCCAACTCAGGTCGCAAGCGCTGCGAGGCGGCGTCCAGACGCGGCAGCCAAGTCAGCCACTCGCTGCCTTTGGCCGCCGCAAAGTAGACGCCGCCGTGATGGACCGGCACCGGCAACACGGTCGTGCCGGACAGGTCGGCCCCGGTGCTGCGCAGCACGGCCGCCGCCGAGCGTGCGTCATCGCCGCGCGCGGTCAACAAGATGGCATCGCAGCGGCGCGCGCGCAGCATGCGCAACAGGCCATCGATGCGTTGATCGGCCTCGGTCAGCAGGCGCATGCGTGGGCGCAGGGCCTCGAACGCATCGCCATAGCGCGCTGCCCGCGCCACACAGACGCGCCGTTCCAGCAAGTCCTCGGGCCCACCCACCGCGAACTCCTCACCCTGGCGCGAGAGCACCCAAACATGCGTGCTGACCAGGCTGCGGCCAAACTCGAAGTGCTGCTCGCGCGCCGTGGTGCGGTCGAGCGCGAAGATCAGTCCCTGACCCCGCTCGGCCAGCAATTGCGCCCGTCCCCAGGGCAGCACCTGGATGTCCCAGCGCAGCCCGGCCACCTCAGCCAGACGATCCAGGGTGCGACGCCAGACCGGGCGGTTGGAGGTCTCGCCGATGAAAAGTGGCACGGTGGGTGGCTTGGCGTCCTGCGCCCACAGCGGCGTCCATGCTGCCGCCGGCACACATGCCGCCGCCAGCAGGGCGCGCCGCCCGCACCGCTCCGACATCAGCCGACCCGGCA
Source organism: Inhella inkyongensis (assembly GCF_005952805.1). Taxonomy (GTDB): domain Bacteria; phylum Pseudomonadota; class Gammaproteobacteria; order Burkholderiales; family Burkholderiaceae_C; genus Inhella; species Inhella inkyongensis. Next base: position 691,186 of record NZ_CP040709.1, on the reverse strand, counting down.
GACTTTCAGCATATTGGTGCCGCCGGGATAGCCCATCGGCTCGCCGCAGGTGATCGCATAGGTGTCACCCGGCATCAGCACGCCGCGCTCCACCAGCAACTTCTCGGCCGCCAGCAGGGCCGCATCGCGGTCCTCATAGCGCGGCATCAAGAGCGGCTGGACATTGCGATAAAGGCCCATCTTGCGCTGGCTGGCCAGTTGGGTGGTGAGTGCAAAGATCGGCACATGAATGCGGTGCCGGCTCATCCATAGCGCGGTGGAGCCCGATTCGGTGAGCGCCAGGATGGCCTTGCAGCCCAGATGGTGGGCGGTGAAGAGCGCGCCCATGGCGATCGACTGGTCGATGCGCGCGAAGCGGCGATCGGCGAAATCGGTCTCGATGCTGACGTACTCGGCGCGCTCGGCTTCGAGTGCGATGGCGGCCATCTGCTCGATGGTCTCGACCGGATATTTGCCCGCGGCCGTCTCGGCACTCAGCATCACGGCGTCGGTGCCGTCCAGCACGGCATTGGCCACGTCGCTCACCTCGGCGCGCGTGGGCACCGGGTTGACGATCATGCTCTCCATCATCTGCGTGGCGGTGATGGTCAGCTTGTCCATCTCGGCGGCCATCTTGATCATGCGCTTTTGCAGCGCCGGCACGGCCGCGTTGCCGACCTCCACCGCCAAGTCACCCCGCGCCACCATGATGCCGTCGCTGACCTTGAGGATGGCCTCCAACTGCGGGATCGCCTCGCTGCGCTCGATCTTGGCGATCAGCGCCGGCTTGTGTCGGTAGGCCTCGCCGGCCACATTGGCGAGTTGGCGCGCCAGCTCCATGTCGGTGGCACTCTTGGGGAAGCTCACCGCCAGGTATTCGCACTGGAAGGACATCGCCGTCTTGATGTCCTCCATGTCCTTGCCGGTGAGCGCCGGGGCGGTCAGACCGCCGCCTTGCTTGTTGATGCCCTTGTTGTTGGACAGCTCACCGCCCACCTTGACCACGGTGTGCACGGCCGCTCCCCGCACGGCCTCGACCGTCAGGACGATCAGGCCATCGTTCAGCAGCAGGGTGTCACCCGGCTTCACATCGCGCGGCAGCTCCTTGTAGTCCAGGCCCACGGCGTTCACATCGCCCAGCTCGCTGCGGTCGGCATCCAGCACGAAAGGCGCGCCGTTTTCCAGCATCACACGCCCTTCAGCAAACTTGCCCACGCGGATCTTGGGGCCCTGCAGATCGGCCATCAGCGCGACCTCTTTGCCCACGCGCTTGGCCGCCTCGCGCACCAGATTGGCGCGGTCGATGTGGTCCTGCGCCTTGCCATGGCTGAAGTTCAGCCGCACCACATCGACGCCGGCGCGGATCATGCGCTCCAGAATTTCCGGCGTGGACGAGGCGGGGCCGAGGGTGGCGACGATCTTGGTGGCACGGCTCATGATGTAACTCGGTTACTTAATTTCGCGATTATGCGATTACATCCGCGGGCACTGGCTGCGGAGCATGCGTCAGCAGCAGCGTACGCGCAAACTGCGCGCCGGCTTGATCAACCGCGTGCTCCAGGGCCGCTTCCACTTGGGCCCGAAGCTCGGGTTCCGCCTGCCCCTGCGCCCAGCCCAGACGAAGGCGTGTGAAGTCACGCAGATACGGGTCCAGCATCAGGCTACCGGCCCCCTCGAGCCAACGCTGGGCAGCCTGGACCTCGCCTTGGGACGCCAAGAAGCCCGCCACGGGCAGCAAGTAGTGGCCCTGCAGACTCACGGGCACACAGCTCAATTGGCTGCTCACCAGCAAATCCGCCAGTTCGCCGTAATGGCGCATCGCCTGCTCGGGTTCATTTCGGTCTTCCGCATGGATGGCACGCAACAAGCTCACCATGGCCCGCACATCCGCCGACTCGGCGCGCTGCGCCGCCCGCGCCAACAAGGCCGGATCCCAGTCGGCATAGCGTGAACCGCCGGCCCCTTGCGCGCTCAAGGCCGCACACAGCAGCCGGGCCTCGCTGTCCCCCGACCCGCGCAGCAAGCCCAGCAAGTGCCCGCCATCGGTGACAAAGCCCTGCACCCGCAGCGGCAGCAGGTTCACCAGGCCCAACACCAGGGACACCGCGGCAAATCCGAGGACCAACAGGAGCGTCCAGCCGCGCCACTGCGCAGCCAGCCCCAGGGCCAGTCCAGCGCTGAGCAGATTGATCACCACCCCTCCGGACAGATACAGAGCCCAGTCTCTGCGCCGCGTGTACTCGGGGTGCGGGCTCATCAAGGCCAGGCCGCCGGGATGAGGTACGCGGCTTCGCGAGAGGCGCAAAGGGCCGAAGTCCAGCTGCCAGCGTCCCACCAACATGGCGCGGGCCTTGAAACCGGCCAGACGGCCCGCCACCAGATGGCCGATCTCGTGCAGCCAAAGCGGGGCCTGCAGGGTGGGCAGGGCCAGCAAGACCACCAGCACCCAATCCCAGAGACCGAATTCGGCCCAGGCCACACGCTCCAGCGCCCGCCCCAGCACGGCCGGCTCCCAGAATGCGAACAGCGCCCCCACCAGGCCGCCACCCAGCACGCCGGGCAACTGGCGGCGCCAGGCACGCCGCTGCGTTTGATCAACGCGGGGCGGCGGGCCGGCGCGCAGCGCGGGGCTGAGCCCGTCGGTCAAACCTGAGCGCGCTTGGCCAGGATCTCAAACGCCGGCAGGGTCTTGCCTTCCAGCACTTCCAGGAAGGCGCCGCCGCCGGTGCTGATGTAGCTGACCTGATCGGTGATGCCGTACTTGGCAATCGCAGCCAAGGTGTCGCCGCCGCCGGCGATCGAGAAGGCCGAGGACTCGGCAATGGCGCGGGCGATGGTTTCGGTGCCGTGGGCGAAGGCATCGAACTCGAACACGCCCACGGGGCCGTTCCAGACGATGGTGCCCGCCGCCTTCAGTTGCTCAGCCAGCAGGGCTGCGGTCTGGGGGCCGATGTCCAGGATCAGGTCGTCATCGGCCACTTCGCTGGCCGCCTTCACGGTGGCCGGGGCATCAGCGGCAAAGGTCTTGGCGCAGACCACATCCACGGGAATCGGCACCGCCGCGCCGCGCGCCTTCATGGCCTCGATCACGGCCTTGGCTTCGCCCAGCAGATCGGGCTCGGCCAAGCTCTTACCGATCTTCAGGCCCGCCGCCAGCATGAAGGTGTTGGCGATGCCGCCACCCACGATCAGGCCGTCCACCTTGGCCGAGAGCGCCTGCAGGATGGTCAGCTTGGTGCTGACCTTGGAGCCGGCCACGATGGCCACGAGCGGACGCTTGGGGTTGGCCAGGGCCTGGCTGATGGCGTCGATCTCGGCGGCCAACAGCGGGCCGGCGCATGCAATGGGGGCGAACTGCGCGATGCCGTAGGTCGTGCCTTCGGCGCGGTGGGCGGTACCAAAGGCGTCGTGCACAAAGATGTCGCAGAGCGCACCCAGCTTCTTGGCCAGCTCTTCGTTGTTCTTCTTTTCACCCTTGTTCAGGCGGCAGTTCTCCAGCAGCACCAATTCACCGGGCGCCACCTGCACGCCGTCCACCCAATTGGCCACCAGCTTGACGGGGCGGCCCAGCAGCTCGGCCATGCGCTCGGCCACGGGGGCCAGCGAGTCCTCGGGCTTGAACTCGCCTTCCGTGGGGCGACCCAGATGGGAGGTCACCATCACGGCCGCGCCGGCTTCCAGGGCCATGCGGATAGCCGGCAGCGAGGCGCGAATGCGCGTGTCCTCGGTGATGCGCCCCGCATCGTCTTGAGGGACGTTCAGGTCGGCGCGAATGAAGACGCGGCGGCCGGCCACTTGGCCTTGCGCGATCAGGTCGGAGAAGCGAATGACTTTCATGGTGACAACTCAGTAGAGAAAGAAAAAGATTACCAACCCAGGCCCAGGCGCAGGGTGAGCAGCACGGCCATGCCCACAACCATGGTGCCGAGGATGCCGCGGCGCCAGAAGTAGTACAGGCTGGCCACCAGCACCGCCGGCCAGCGCGGGTCGCGCCAGGTCGTGATGAGCTCGCCCTGGGTCATCAGGACCTCGGGGGCGATCACGGCCACCAGGGCCGCCAGGGGGGCGAACTTGAGGGCCTCGCGCGCCCAGGCCGGCAGGGGCCAGGGCTTGTCGCTGATCAGGAAGAAGCCGCGCGTCAGCACCGTCACGGCCGTGAGCCCGGCGATGGCCAACCAGACCAGGGTGTCATTCATCGGCGGGCCCGCTCCAGCACATGGCCGGTCACGCAGGCCGCCACGATGGCGGCCACGATGTAGAGCTTTAGCGGCAGCCCGTATGTCAGCAGCGCCACGCCTGCGGCCACCGCCGCCACCGCCCACTGGGCGCGCTCGGTCGCCAGGGAATAGCTCAGACCCAGCAGAGCCAGAACCCCGGCGAAGCCCAGACCCCAGTGGCTGGGAATTTGCTCGGCCGCCAGGATGCCGGCCACCGAGGCGATCTGCCAGGCCCCCCAGTTAACGCTCAAGGCGCCCCAGAAGTAGGGCAGCTGGCGCTCATCGGGCGCTGCCTCAGGGAAGCGGCGCACAAAGTTCACAAAGGTGAGGTCCCCGGCCGCGTACAGCATGGCCAGGCGGCGGACGCGCGGCAGGTGGCCGAAATAGCCGCGCCAGCGCGCGCTGAAGATCACGAAACGCAGGTTGACGCAAAAACCTGTGGCCAGGATGACCCACAAGGGGGCGCCGGCCACCAGCAAGGGCAGTGCTGCCAGCTGCGCGCTACCGGCAAACACCAGCAGGGTCATGGCCAAGGCCTGGGCCAGGCTAAGCCCACTCTTGACCATGGCCACCCCCGTCACCAGGCCCCAGGCGGCAATGCCCAGGGCGGGCGCCGCCATTTCACGGGCGCCCAGTTGGAACTCGGGGTGGCGCCACAGGGCGCGAGGAAGGGTGTTCAAAGCGGCGGCATTCTCGCCGCCGCGCTAAGGAGGGTCTGCTTAGAGCCGCGAAATCGAGCCGCTGCCCGCCACGCTCTGGCTGACCTCGGCCGTGCCGCGGTAGCGCACGTCGCCGCTGCCAGCGATCGAGATCTTGAGCTTCTTATTGGCCTGCACCTCGGCATCGCCGCTGCCGGCGATCGAGACCTTGACGTCATCGCCCGCCAGCTCGGCCGCGCGCACGTCACCCCGGCCGGCGATCGACACCGCCAATTCGTTCGTGCGACCGGCGGCTTCAATCTGGCCGTTACCCGCCACATCCATCTTCAAGCTGCCAATCTCCAGCTGCTGGCCCTTGACGCTGCCGGTGCCGGCAATGCTGAACACCAGCTTGTCGCTCTTCATCGCCAGCACCTCGGCCTTGCCCGAACCCGCCAGCGAAAGGGCTCGCAGGGTGGCCATGTCGACCTCGATGCGCAGCGGCTGCTTGGAGGCCAGCGCATAGCCGCGCTTCACCTGGACTTGCAGGGTGCGCCCCTTGCTGCCCTCGACCACCTTGGTTTCGACATAGGGCAGCAGATTGCCATCAGCCTCCAACTCCAAGCGCTGCGTGGTGGACTGCTTGACCTTGATCTCAAAAGAACCGGCCAGGCTGATGGCGTCGAAGCTCTCAACGCTGCGCGCCTCGCGCTTGATCTGGCCGTCGCCCTTCACGGCTTCACCGCGTTCGTGGCTGGACCAAGCCAGCGCCATGGCGCTGAAGCCCAGGGCCGCGGTGGCCGTGGCAGTCAGGAGTGAACGACGAATCAGTGCGCGGCGGGCGAGGGTCATGGGAAGCTCCGAAGGGGTTGGGATGGCGGCATCCTCGTCGCCCCTAGCCAGCCCGCCCAGCGCCCTGCGACCATCTGCAAAAAAGGCGGCTTGAACTGCTGCTGCAGTGGCCCACCGCGCCGCCCACGACCGCACTCAGTGCGAAGCGGTCTTGCTGGCCTTGTCCGGCTTATCCGCCTTGGCGGCTTTGTCGGCCTTGTCAGCCTTCTTGGGGGTCGGCTCTTCTTCCTCTTCGTCGGCCTTGGGCTTCTTGGGCTCCGGGCGCGGCACCACCGGTGCCACGCCTTCGAGCTTGTTCTCGCGCATGTATTCGTCCATCTCGCGCCAGCCCGTGTACACCGCCGACTTATTGGCCTTGGGGTTCAGGGTGTAGCAGTCCTCGATGGCGCGCATGGCGTGCCGGCAGGCTGAGCCGATGGCCTTGCCCTCGGCCTCCTTGGCCGCCGCCACCTTGGCCGGGTCCTCGATACCCAATTGCTCACAGCCAACCAGCAAGGCCAGCAGCGGGGCAAGGGAAAGAGAGAGACGCATGGCTGGTTTTCGGCGGACCGCCCCCGCCGCTTGAGCCCGAAAAGCCCGGGCTTTAGCGCCCATTTCGCGCCATCGCCAGCAAGCGGGCCACCCGCTCTTCGGTGCGCGGGTGGGTGCTGAACAGGCTGCGCAGCCCGCCGCCGGCCAGCGGATTCATGATCATCATCTGCGCCGTCTCGGGGTGGGCTTCGGCAGCCGGCAGGTGCATGCCCTGGGCGTAGCGGTGGATCTTGTCCAGAGCGCTGGCCAGCGCCTCGGGGTCGCCGGAGATCTCGGCGCCGCCGCGGTCGGCCTCGAACTCGCGCGAGCGGCTGATGGCCATCTGGATCAGGCCCGCCGCCATCGGCGCCAGGATGGCCACGGCCAGGCCCACCAGCGGGTTGGCCGGCCGGCCTTCGCTATCGCGACCACCAAACAGCATGCCGAAATTGGCCAGCGCGGAGATGGCGCCCGCCATGGTGGCGCTGATGGTGGAGATCAGGATGTCGCGATGCTTCACATGTGCAAGCTCATGCGCCATCACGCCGCGCAGCTCACGCTCGGACAGCACGCGCAGGATGCCGGTGGTGGCGGCCACCGCCGCATGGCTGGGGTTGCGGCCGGTCGCAAAGGCGTTGGGGGCTTGCTCGTCAATCAGGTAGACACGCGGCATTGGCAGCTGGGCGCGCGCCGCCAGCTCCTGCACCATGGCGTAGAAGCGCGGCGCGCTCTGGGCGTCCACCTCCCGGGCGTTGTACATCTTCAGCACCATGCGGTCCGAGAACCAGTAGCTGAAGAAGTTCATGCCCAGCGCGAACAGCAAGGCCAGCATCATCCCGGTCTGACCGCCCAGCAGCTGCCCGCACACCATGAACAGGGCGGTGATGGCGGCCATCAGGATGGCGGTCTTCATCAGATTGAACATGGCAAGGCTCCGTGATTCAGCGGGGAAACGGTCCGGTAGATGAGGGCAGCAGGGGCGACTTCAAGCCACCCAATCACCACAAATGCCACCCACAGTCCACTGGGCTGCCAAGGTGCCGCCGGGTTGGCGACGCCCGCCCGGTCGCTGCACCTCGGTCAACACCAGGCTACCTTGGCCGCAGGCGATTTCGGGTCCGTCGGCATGAATGGCCAGGCATTCACCGGGGCGGCCCTGACCCGCGCCAATACGCGCGCGCCAAACCTTGAGGGCCTCGCCTCGCCAAGGCGTCTGCGCACCGGGGAAAGGATCGAAGGCTCGCAGCCGACGCTCAATCTGCGCGGCATCCTGAGCCCAGTCGATCAGGGCCTCGCGCTTTTCGATCTTGGCGGCGTAGTTGACCCCCGCCTCGGGTTGGGGGGTCAGCGGCAGCTGATCCAAACAGCTCAGTGCCCGCACGATCAGGCTGGCGCCTTGTGCAGCCAGCCGATCATGTAGGCTGGCCGCCGTCTCATCAGCCGCCAGATCCAGCGCCTCAACCAGGCGCATGGCGCCGGTGTCCAGGCCGATGTCCATCTGCATGATGGTGACGCCGGTCTGAACGTCGCCCGCCTCGATGCAGCGCTGGATCGGCGCGGCGCCACGCCAACGCGGCAGCAGGGAGGCATGAATGTTCAGGCAGCCGCGCGTCGGTAGGTCAAGCACCCACTGCGGCAGGATCAACCCATAAGCCGCCACCACCATCAATTCGGGCGCCCATTCCAACAACTGGGCCTGGGCAGCCTGGGCATCTAAGCCAAAGCGCCCGTCCAGACGCAGGCCCTGCGGCTGGGCCACCGGGATGCCGGCAGCCAGCGCGCGCTGTTTGACGGGCGAGGCTTGCAGCTTCATGCCGCGGCCGGCCGGACGATCGGGCTGAGTCAGCACGCCCACCACCTCGTGCCCGGCGGCGAGCAGAGCGTCCAGCGCCTGGGCGGCGAACTCCGGCGTGCCGGCGAACACCAGGCGCATCAAAGACTCCGGCGCGGCGCCGCGCGCTGCTGGTCCTCGCGCGCCTTCTTCAACAACTTGCTCTTGATGCGGTCCCGCTTGAGCGGGCTGAGGTACTCGACGAAAACCTTGCCCATCAGGTGATCCAACTCGTGCTGCACGCACACCGCCAGCAAGCCCTCGGCCTCGAATTCATAGGGTTGGCCGTCGCGGTCCAGGGCGCGCACCTTGACCTGCTTATGGCGCTGCACCTTGTCATAGGTCTGCGGCACCGACAGGCAGCCCTCTTCACCCTCGCACATCTCGGCACTGGCCTCGATGATTTCGGGGTTGATCATTACGCGCGGCTGGTTGCGCTCTTCCGAGGTGTCCATCACCACCACGCGCTCGTGCACATCCACCTGGCTGGCAGCCAAACCCACGCCCTCGGCGGCGTACATGGTCTCCAGCATGTCATCCACCAGCCGGCGAATGCGGTCATCCACGGCAGCGACCGGCTTGGCGACGGTATGCAGGCGAGGGTCGGGGTAGCGCAGGATGGGCAATCGGGCCATGGAACTGTGAGCGGGTGTTGCGGCGGACCGCGTGGCTGTGGGGGAGGCGCAACGAAGCGCGCACCGGGCTGGGATCACAAAGCTGTGCCCTGGCAGGCACACGCAGTGCGCCGCGCTAATGGCGGCAGAATGCCTTGCGCCCAGGGCCGCGAATTGTCGCCCAAGCCCCATGGGCCTAGCTGTCGTCCGGCCTTGGGCCGGCGCACCGGGAGAACCGTTTGATGCGCAACGCCTTTAGCCCCCTGTCGCTCACCCTGCTGGCCACTGCCGCGCTGTTGGCCGTGGCTCCGGTTCACGCCACCAACTTCCCCGTCACCGATGCCCAGCGCGGCACCGCCGAGCGCGTGGCGCAGGCCGGTGTGCCCTTGGAAGCCTTGGCGCCCGACGCCCCCGACAGCTACACGGTCAAGAGCGGCGACACCCTGTGGGCCATCTCCACCCTGTTCCTCAAGAGCCCCTGGCGCTGGCCCGAGCTCTGGGGCATGAACAAGGAACAGATCGCCAACCCGCATCTGATCTATCCCGGACAGACCCTGTTCCTGATCAAGAAGGACGGCCGCGCCACTCTGCAGATGGCCCGCCCGGCCGGCGCCGACAGTGACGCGCAAGGGCGCCTGAGCCCGCGCGTGCGCGCCAGCAATCTGGCCGACAACCCGGTGGCCGCCATCCCCCAGCACCTGATCGAACCCTTCCTGAATGAAGCCATCGTGCTGGACGAGGACGAACTGGCGCAGGCCCCGCGCATCGTGGCTGCACAAGAAGGCCGGGTGATGGTGTCGCAAGGCGAGAACGGTTATGTGCGCGGCATCAAGCAGGCCTACGACCACTACCGAGTGTTCCGCACCGCCAAACCCCTGATGAACCCTGGCACCCGCGAGGTACTGGGTTATGAGTCGGTTTACCTGGGCAGCGCCGAGCTGACACGACAGGGCGAACCTGCCCGCGAAGGGCGCGCCGAGGTGCCCGCCACCATCACGGTGCGCCAAATGCGACAGGAAATCGGCGTGGGCGACCGCCTAGCACCGGTGCCACCGCGCAGCTTCAGCCGCTACATCCCGCACGCGCCCGAGAAGGCCATCGAGGGCCGCATCGTCTCGGTGTACGGCGACGCCATCACCGCCGGACAGAACCAGATCGTGGCACTGAACAAGGGCCAGCAAGACGGCCTGGAACGCGGCCATGTGCTGGCCCTGTGGCGCGCCGGCAAGCCGGTGACGGACCGCACCTCGGGTCGCCCAGAAGCCATTCAGCTGCCGGATGAGCAGCATGGCGTGCTGTTCGTGTTCCAGACCTTCAAGCGGGTGTCTTACGCGCTGATCATCTCGGTCAAAGACCCGGTCAGCCCTGGCGACCGCTTCAGCCAGCCCTGATTCGCCATGCCAGACCGAGACGAACTCTCGGACTGGCTGAAGCTGTATTTCGGCCTGGGCCGCGCCGCCGCCCGCAAGCTGCTGATCCGCACCGGTTCGGCTGCCACAGCGGCCGCCCAATTGCCGGAGCTGCCGCCCGAGCAGCAGTCACGGCTGGACCACAGCCTGCGCTGGCTCGATGCAGAGCCGGCACGCAGCCTGCTTTGCCTGGGCGATGCCGATTACCCCGAGGGCCTGCTGAACAGCCCGGACCCGCCTCTGCTGCTCTTCCTGCAGGGCCGGCGTGAACAACTGGAACGCCCCGCCCTGGCCGTGGTGGGCAGTCGCCACCCCACACCCGCCGGCCTGGAGCTGGCCGAAGAGTTCAGTGGCGAACTGGCTCGCCTGGGCTGGGTGGTGGTGTCGGGCCTGGCCATCGGCATCGACGGTGCGGCCCACCGGGGCGCCTTGGCCGGCGCCGGCGCCACCTGGGCCGTACTGGGCGGCGGCATCGAGCCGCTCTATCCGCCCAGCCACAAGGCCTTGGGCGCGGAGATCGCCAGGGCAGGCCTACTCATCAGCGAGCACGCGCCCGGCACCCCCTCATTGCCCGCGCAGTTCCCGGTGCGCAATCGGCTTATCGCTGCATTGAGCCAAGGCTGCCTGGTGGTGGAGGCCGCTCCCCGTTCGGGCTCCCTCATCACGGCCCGGCTCGCGGCCGAGGCCGGGCGCGAGGTATTTGCCCTGCCCGGCCCCGTGCGCTCGCTGCAGGCGCAGGGCTGCCATTTGTTGATCCAACAGGGCGCCAAGCTCGTGCAGTCGGTGCAAGACATCTTGGATGAATTGCCGGGGCCCACGCCGGCCGGCGCTTGCCAGCCCCTGAAACCCCAAACCGAACCGGCGCCCACCGTCGCGCCGAGCGCCGAGCTCGACCCTGTTCTGCGCGCCATGGGTCACGAGGTCTGCAGCTTGGACCGGTTGCTCGGCCGGCTGAACTGGCCACTGGCCACCCTGCAGGCCCATCTCTTGGGCTTGGAACTGGAGGGACGGGTGGAGCGCCTGCCCGGCGAACGCTTTCAAGCCCGGCGTTGACCGGGGGCCCGCGGGGGCTCCGCTATCATGGGCCCATGTTTGATGTGCTCGTCTACCTCTACGAGACCTATTGGCGGCCCGATGCCTGCCCCGATCCGGTCCAACTGCAGCGCAAGCTGACGGCGGTCGGTTTCGAGCGCGAGGAAATTCGCGAGGCCCTGCAATGGCTGGCCGGCCTGAGCGTGGCCGCGGAGTCGGTGGCGGCGCAGACGCAGGCCAGCAGCCTGCGGGTCTACACCCGCGATGAGCTGGAGCACCTGGGGCAGGCCTCGATCGACTTCATCAGCTTTTTGGCCAGTGCGGGCGTGCTGCCCCCGGCCCTGCGCGAAGTGGTGCTTGACCGCGCCATGGCCATCGCCGGCGGCCCGGTCGACCTGGAAGACCTGAAGATCATCGTGTTGATGGTCTTCTGGAGCTCCGGCGAGGAGCCTGACGCGCTGATCCTGGACGAACTCTTCGTCGCTCCAGAGGATCGGCTGATTCACTAGCGCAGCAGCGCCTCCGGGTCACGCTCCAGGCGCGCCAGCGCGTCACGCGTGGCCCGCACCGTCAGCGCTTCATCCTGCGCCGGGCGAATCAAGTGAGCCTGCAAATAGGCCGCCAAGCGCTGCAGCGGGAAGAGCACCGCCCGCCCCTGGGGCGAAACGAAGAGCAGCATCTGGTGCCGAGCCCCGGTCCAGGCCAATTGCACCGTCTCCATGCGGTTGCGGTACTGCAACTGGAACCAACTCCCGAGCGGCAGTTCGCGGGCCCAGGCCAGCATGGCAGCGCTGGGCGGTGACCCGCCTTCCGACACGACTTCCAGTCCTTCGGTCTCCTGGCCGGAAATGTCGCGAATCAGACCCTCGTCCAAATCCGCCTCATTGAGCGTCGGCAGCATGGACTCCAAAGTCTGTAGGCGGTCCTTCAGCTCATCCAGACGATCCCGTGAGATCGGCGCGGCCTTGGCGGTAAAAGCGGCCGCCAGCACGTTGTTGAGCCGGCGAATGTGTTCGTCCTGCTTCTTGGCAGCAATACCGGCATGGCCCATGCCATCACGAAGGGTCTTGAGCAGGATGGGCAGACGGCGAATCACCTCGACCCGTTCATCCGGGGCCACTTTGGCACCTGCCGACCAAATCAGGTCGGCCGCCGCCCGCTTCATGGTCTTGGTGACTTCGGACTGGCCCCCCTCACGCACGGCCGTCACGGCCAGCACATCGGCCCAGACCTGGAACAGGAACTCGCGCAGGCTGTCATCCACCGGCACATCGGCCAGCATCTTGCGCAGCTCGATCGTGTACTGAATGGCCAGGGTCTCGCGCTGCTCAACCTGTTGGGCCAGTGAGATGCCTTTGCGCGAGGCCGGGTTCTCATGCTCAAAGAAGTTGGCCAGAAAGGCTTCGAACTCCGTGAGCACGGTCTGAAACACGCGTCGTCCGGTATCGGGATACGCCTCGACCACCTGCACCACGCGCTTGATCTCGCGCTCCAGCACTTCGCCCAAGGCTTGCGCACTATCAAAACCCAGCGCACAAGCGCCCATGCGGTCAATCAACCGGCGAGCAGGGTGGTCGTCGGCGGCAAAGAAGTCGGGTTCGGCCACCGCGACGCGCAACACCGGCATTTGCAGGCGCGCAAACCACACCCGCACGGTGGCGGGCAGGCGCTCATCCTGAAGAATGCTCTGGAACATCATGGCCACGACTTCGATCGTGGCGCGCTCTTGGGGCGAGGCGGCTGCCTGCTTCAACACTTGCTTGAAGGCCTGGCTGCGCGCCCGTAGATCTTCCAGCGCCACCGGGCTGCCACTCTCTCGCGCAACCGGACGCTGCAGCGCGTTCTGGGCACGCTCAATGACAGCTTGCAAGCGGGGCGACACACGCAGCGGCTCGGGCGGTGTCGCCTCGCCTGCCGCAGCCGCTGCACCAGCGGCAGCCCCTGCACCAGCGGGCGCAAGCGTTGCTGCCTGCACCGCTGGGGACTCGCCCATGCCCGGCACATGCCGCTGCAACACCTTCTGCAACTGCTGCATCACCTGGCTAGCCTGGGCACTGGCGGGGCTGCGCTCTGTGGGCGCGCGCGCGGACAGCCCGACGCCGGGCTCCACAGGGCCACCCTGCGCACCGCCGCCCAGGCTACCGGCCAGTCGCACCGCCGCCGCAGCCAGGGCCAAAGCGGGTTCCACAGCGCCGCCCATGTGCTCGGTACGCCGTTGGGTCGACTCGGTAAAACTGCCCCCGATCAGTGCGCCAGGCGCCACACTGTGCGAACGTCGGATGAAGGGACGCAGGTCCACTTCGGGCAACACACCCTGCTCCACCAGCCACGCATTGCAGCGGTGATAGGCATCACCCAGCCAGAGGCCGAATTCCTCATGAATGGCCGCCTGGAGCAACTGCCAGTCGGCATGCCCCAACTCGGCATCGCGCCAGGCATCGACCCAGTGACGCGCCATCACCGCCGGTCGCAAGCCGTCGTCGGCCGCAATTTCAGGCTGACCCGAGAGGGTCTGCATGCGCGAGCACAGGTCAGAGAACTGCCACTGCACATCGGCACTCAAAGAAAGTGCCAAGCGCGCAGCAATGATCTCGCGCTCGATCGTGTCATCGGCCACCAAGCTCAGCGCTTGGCCGGCCGGCACGCGCGCCGCTTCTTCGCCCTTCAAGGTCTTGCGCAGCCGGGAGATCAGACCCAGCTGCCAAGTAGCGCCATGCTGCTGCAGATCGGCCAGGGTGTCGCGGATGGCGCGGATCTTCAGCGGCTCGGCCGGCTTGAGCAGACGCTGATGCAAGGTCTCGATGAGCGCCCCCGACACGCTGGCGGAGCCTCGCACCAAGACCTCCAAGTACACGCGACGAGCCGATTGGGCCAGCGCAGGTAAGGGAGGGCGGGTGCTCATCGGGTAGGCGGCAGCGAGAGGGGGCTCGACCTTACACCACGGCTCCGGCGTTCGGATCGTCCGGGTCCTCGACCTTGGCGCTGACCTTGACCAGGTCCTCGCGTTTGACGCCCAGCCACATCGCGATGGCCGCAGCCACAAACACCGAGGAGTAGATGCCGAACAAGATGCCGATGGTCAAGGCCACCGCGAAATAGTGCAACGTCGGACCACCAAAGATCAGCATCGACAGCACCATCAGCTGCGTGCTGCCGTGGGTGATCACCGTCCGGCTCATGGTCGAGGTGATGGCATGGTCGATGACCTCGTGCGTGCTGAGCTTGCGGTACTTGCGGAAGGCTTCGCGCACACGGTCAAAGATCACCACCGACTCGTTCACCGAATATCCCAGCACCGCCAGCACCGCCGCCAGCACCGAGAGCGAGAACTCCCACTGAAAGTAGGCGAAGAAGCCCAGGATGATCACCACGTCGTGCAGGTTGGCAATGATGCCGGCCACCGAGAACTTCCACTCGAAGCGGAAGGCCAGGTAGATCATGATGCCGACCACGGTGAAGGCCAGGGCCTTGGCCGCGTCGGCGGCCAGCTCCGCACCCACTGAGGGGCCCACGACCTCGCTGCGGGTCAGCTTGAGCGGCTCGGCACCCTGCGCATTGACGCAGACCTGCTTGCTGATGGACTCGCCCTTCTCGCTGACATAGGCCTTGGTCTCGACCTTGCCTTGTTCGGCCTGGCACAGCAGGCCGAAGACCTCGCCCACCACCTCGCTCTGCTTTTTGCCCGGACGCACCGGCAGGCGCAGCATCAGGTCGCGCGAGCTGCCGAAGTTCTGCACCTGGATTTCGCCAAGGCCCAGCGGCTCAATCAACTCCCGGGTGTGCTGCGCATTCGCCGTGTGGTTGTACTCGACCTCCATCACCGTGCCACCGGTGAACTCGATGGAGAAATTCAGTCCCTTGGTGACGAGGAAGAACACCGCCGCCGCAAAGGTCAGAAAGGACACGACGTTGAAAACCAACGCGTGCTTCATGAACGGGATGTCCCGCTTGATTCGGAAGAATTCCATGGCTTAGCCCTCCTGCTGCGCTTCTTGCTGCGGGGCGGTGTTGCCACCGCGCCAGACTTGGCCGATGGCCACCGACTGCAGCTTGCGCTTGCTGCCGTACCAGAGATTGACCAGGGCGCGCGAGAACATCACGGCCGAGAACATCGAGGTCAGGATGCCCAGGCAATGCACCACGGCAAAGCCCTTGACCGGACCGGAACCGAAGACCAACAAGGCGACGCCGGCGATGAGAGTGGTGACGTTGGAGTCCAGGATGGTGGCGAAGGCGCGCTCGTAACCAATGTGGATGGCCGTTTGCGGGGCCACACCGGCGCGCAACTCCTCGCGGATGCGCTCATTGATCAGCACGTTGGAGTCGATGGCCATGCCCAGCACCAGCGCAATGGCGGCCATGCCCGGCAGGCTCAGGGTGGCCTGCATCATGGAGAGCACCGCCACCAGCAGCAGCAGGTTGAAGCCCAGCGCCAGCGACGAGATCAGGCCGAACAGCATGTAGTACACGCACATGAAGGCCGCCACCGCCACGAAGCCCCAGATCACCGACTGGAAGCCGCGCGCAATGTTCTCGGCACCCAGGGCGGGACCAATGGTGCGCTCTTCGATGATTTCCATCGGCGCGGCCAGCGAGCCGGCGCGCAGCAGCAGAGCCGTATCCGCCGCCTCGGTGGTGGTCATGGCACCGGAAATCTGCACCCGGCCACCGCCGATTTCGCTTTGAATCACCGGCGCGGTCACGACCTCGCCCTTGCCCTTTTCGAACAAGAGGATGGCCATGCGCTTCTTGATGTTCTCGCGCGTCACATCCTTGAAGATGCGCGCGCCACGGGAGTCCAGGCTCAGGTGCACGGCAGGGTTTTGCCGATCATCGAAGCCCGCTTGGGCATCGTTGAGGTTCTCGCCCGTCAGCACCACCTGACGCTTGACGATCAAGGCCTGGCCACCGCGCTCCACAAAACGCTCGGTGCCGAAGGGCACCGGAGCCGTGCCAGCCAGCGCAGCCTGCGCCTCGGCGCTGTCGTCCACCAGGCGCACTTCCAAGGTGGCGGTGCGGCCAATGATGTCCTTGGCCTTGGCGGTGTCCTGCACGCCCGGCAGTTGCACCACCACGCGATTCAAACCCTGCTGCTGGATCACCGGCTCGGCCACGCCCAGCTCGTTGATGCGGTTGTGCAGGGTATTGATGTTCTGCTTCAGCGCGCCCTCTTGCACAGCCAACAAAGCGGCCGGCTTCAGGGCACCAGCCAGCTGCAACTCAGTGCCTGCTCCACTGGACGTCCAGTTCATATCTGGCTGGCGGTCCTGCAGATGTTGACGAGCGGCTTCCAGCGTCGCAGCGTCGCGGAAGGCCACCAGGACGCGCTGGCCCTCCTTGCTCACCCCGGCGTGGCGGATGCCTTTGTCGCGCAACTGAGTGCGCACATCGCCCACCAAGGCATCGGTCTTCTTGGTGATCGCCGACTTCATGTCGACTTCCATCAGGAAGTGGACACCCCCGCGCAGATCCAGCCCGAGATACATCGGGAAGGCGCGCAGGCTGGTCAGCCACTGCGGCGAGCGCGACAACAGGTTGAGAGCGACGACATAGTCCGGATTGGCCGGATCGGGATTCAGGGCCTTGGCAATTGCGTCCTTGGCCTTGATCTGAACATCGGTGTCGGCAAAGCGTGCACGCACCGAGCTGCCTTCCCACTGCACAAAGTCGGCACTGATCTTGGCCTCGCTCAACGCAGCACTGACGCGATCGCGCGTCTCGCTGTTGACCTTGACCGTGGCACGGCCGCTGGAGACTTGCACTGCCGGCGCCTCACCGAACCAATTCGGCAAGGTGTAGATGACGCCCAACAACAGTGCCACCGCCAGCACCAAATACTTCCAAAGCGGATAGCGATTCATGGCCCCTCCCAGGGGCAACGGGCGACCGCATGGGTCGCCCGCAGCAGAACGCAGGCCCAGCCGGGCCTGCTGGATTACTTCAGGGTGCCCTTGGGCAGCACTTGAACAACGGCCGAACGCTGGATCTGGACTTCGACGCCCGCGGCCAGCTCGATATGCAGCACGCTTTCACCCAGCTTGGCCACACGACCCAACAGACCGCCACCGGTGACCACTTCGTCGCCTTTGGCCAAGGCCTCGATCATGGCCTTGTGCTCCTTCTGCCGCTTCATCTGCGGGCGGATCATGATGAAGTACAGCACCACAAACATGGCCAGCAAGGGCAGCATGCTCATCAGACCCGACTCGGGCGTAGCGGCCGGCGCGGCGGCCTGGGCAAATGCGTTGGAGATCAGCACAGGGGAACTCGTTCCAAAAGCAGCGTTTGAGCACTGCGGCATGAGAACCCACCCGGCGATTGCCGGGCGGAGGAATCGGGCATTTTAGGGGCCGGCAGAATGTCCGCATGCAACACGCACTTAGCCCCGCACTGGACATCGACGGCCCCGTGGCCACCGTTACGCTTCGTCGCCCTGCCTTGGCCAACCGGCTCGAATTGGAGGATTTGCAGACGCTGGAAGCCCATGCCATCGCCCTGGAGGCCCACCAGGAGGTGCGAGTTGTGGTGCTGCAAGCACAGGGGCCCCACTTTTGCAGCGGCTTCCACATCGATGCCGTACCCGGCGTGGATGCACCTGCGCTGTTCGAAGCCCTGTGCAGCCGCTGGGAGTCGCTACCAGCCATCACCATTGCTGCGTTGCAGGGGGGCGTCTGGGGCGGCGCCACCGACTTGGCACTGGCCTGCGACTTCAGGCTGGGCACGCCGAAGTGCCAGATGGCCATCCCGGCAGCACAGCTGGGTCTGCACTATTACGGCGGCGGCATGCGCCGCTTGGTCAGCCGATTGGGTCTTGGGCCCGCTAAGCGCTTGCTGCTGGCCGCCCAGACCCTGGACGCGCAAGCGATGTTGCGCACGCACTTTCTCGATGAGTTGCTGGGTGACCCCGCCGCCCTGGAACCTCGTGTGCAGGCTTTGGTAGCCGAAATTCGCGGGCTGGCGCCGCTGGCCCTGCGCGGCATGAAGCAAGCGCTCAATCGACTGGCGGCCGGTCAGCTTGACCTCGATGAATTGGCGGCCGCACAGCAACGGTGCGCCGCGTCTGCCGATTTAAAGGAGGGCGTGGCCGCGTGGCAGGCGCGCCGCAGCCCCTGCTTTCAAGGGATTTAGCGGCTTCGGGTCTGGCCCAACTGGTCCGAGCCCCGCGGCTTGAGCGACAATCGCACCCTTCGCCGCCGGGCCCACACCAGCCGGCGGCTACGCCATCCACACGAACTCAGATAACAGGCAGGAATAGCGTGGCGAAGGAAACCACCAAAACCTTGATCGAGGCCGACGGCCTACGCTACAAGTCCAAGGCACCCGGTTCGCCGTTCGCGGCCACCTCGTCCTTTGGTGCAGCAACGATGTCTTGTTTTCTTTGCGGCAAGCATCGGCCTCGCGCCATGCTGAAGTCGCGCAAGCTGCTGGGCAAGAGCCAGCCGGTTTGCGCGCCATCCTGCAAAGAGCTCGAAGAACAACTCACCACGAAAAAGCCTTGAGCAATGCCCGGGCTTGCACCGGGCAAACCGCTAGGCAAACTGTCATGAGCGCGGCCTAGGATGGGTCATCGACCCTTTCGGAACCCGCCCTCATGCTCCAGGACACCCACACGGCCGTGCGCGATGACGGCCTGCGCTACGAAGCCAAGGTTAGCGGCTCACCTTTCTTTGGCAGCGGGCATATGCGCTCGTGTTTTAAGTGCGGCAAGCACCGCCTGCCGGCCAGCCTGCGCAGCTTGAAGATCCTGGGCCGCAATGAACGAATCTGCAGCCCGGGCTGCGACAGCGTAGACCGCTAATCAAGCCTTGGGATCGCGTCGTCCGCTTGGGCGGCGCTCCTGACGACCCGGCTCCCCTGCGCGCTGCGGGCGCTTTCCTGGCTCGCGGGCGCGCCGATCGTCGGTGCGCGTCGGCCGCACGGGTTGTGCAGCACGCTCTGTTCGGGCTTGTTCCAACAGGGCATCCAGCGCCGCCTCAGCGACGTTCTTCAGCGCGCAAAAGTTTGCCCGTGAGAACGCGCTGCGCTCGTAGTCACGCAGCAGATCGGCACGCCACTGGCGAGCCTGCGCCATCTCCGCGTCGCGCTGTTGCATGCGGGCCTTGCGGTCTGCCAAAGCAGCCACCGCAGCAGCCTTGTGCTCAGAGCTCAGTTCGCCGGCCGGCTGGCCGTCAAGGTCGAAGCGCTGCTTCGCCCGTGTGAGCGCATTCAGGTAGGCCGTGGTAGCCGTATGACGGCGCAGGAAGGCCGTCAGCGCGGCTTTGGTGATCCGCCCCGGGGCACGCGCCTCGATGTCCGATTGAATCTTCAGCTTGATGGGCTTGGGCGCCCCGGCAAAAAGCGCGGGGAAGAGCTGCTTGAGCAAGTTGCCTGCCGCCTGCGCCTCACTAATGGGCTTGGGGGCTTCGCTGGGGGCGGCTTGCGGGGCCTGCACTTCATCAGTCATTGAGTCTTCCTCGAAGGAGCGAGGTCAGCGGCGCGCAATCTTTGGACTTGGCGCCGCGCGCTCCAGTCATCCCTGAAACGCGCTGGATTGTGGACTGAGCGCGATCAATTCGATCGCACAAACGAAAACGCCGGCTTGTGGCCGGCGTTTCTTGAAACTGGTTGCGGGGGCAGGATTTGAACCTACGACCTTTGGGTTATGAGCCCAACGAGCTACCGGACTGCTCCACCCCGCGTCTGGAAGAATGTGACTATAGCATGATTTTGAATGCTGTCTAGAGGCCCGCCGCAGAAAGTACCGGAATGAAGCGGGCTGGTGGCTGGTAGCCGACCACGCGAAGTCCTTCGAGCTCTTGGCCTTTGGCGTCAAAGAACAGGATTGCCGGAGGTCCAAAAAGTTTGAACCTCTTCAGCAACTCGCGGTCTTCCTCCGAGTTGCGGGTGACGTCGGCCTGGAGCAGCAATGCCCCTGACATGCGCGCCGCCACTTGAGGATCCGCAAAAGTGAAGCGCTCCATCTCCTTGCAAGACACGCACCAATCCGCATAGAAATCAAGAATCACCGGCCGGTCCGCCTTGGCCAATCGCGCCTCAAGGTCTTCGACATTGGCGATGCGCTCAAAGCGCGAGTGTGCGGCAGCGGGCGCGGCACCCGGCGCAGTGGCGACGGGGCGCAGAGGATCGGTGCCGCCCTGTGCCGCCCCCCACCACTGGAGCACGCCCACAAAGGCAAGCGCTAAAGCGAGTACCTGGCGCAACCAGCGTGCGGGTGCTGACGGACCGGACATATGCGGCCAAGCCATGGCCGCCAAACCTACCATCCAAGCCCCCCATAGGGCCTGCGCGAAGGCCCAGGGCAGGGCCGGCTGCCCCAACCAGATCGCCACCGCCAACAGACCGAAGCCAAACAGATGCTTGATTCGCTCCATCCAAGGGCCGGTCTTGGGCAACAGACTGCCGGCCGAGAGCCCCAGCAGGAGCAACGGAACACTCATCCCGCAAGCCAAGGCGAACAGGGCCGAGCCCCCGAGCCAAACATCCCGACTTTGACTGATATAAACAAGAGCACCTGCCAATGGGGGCGCCACACAGGGGCCGACGATCAGCGCGGACAAGGCCCCCATGACGAACACCGACACCCAACGCCCGCCCTCCAGTCCTTGGGAGCTTTGGGTCAGACGCTGTTGCAAGCCAGACGGCAGCTGCAGCTCATAGGCGCCAAACATGGAAAGGGCCAACAGCACCATGATGGTCGCGAAGCTCAGCAACACCCACGGCGCCTGAAGATAGGCAGCGAGCCCTTCGCCCGCCAGGCCAGCGGCCACTCCGAGGGCCGTGTACACCAACACCATGCCGGCGCTGTAGCAAAGAGCTAGCAAGAAGCCTCGGCGACGAGAAACTGGGCGCGCGCCACCCATGATGATGCTGGACAAGATAGGGAGCATCGGCAGCACACAGGGCGTCAGCGACAGCCCCAGCCCGGCCAGTCCGAAGCCCAAGACCGCGGCCCACCAACGCCCTGAGCCGAGAAGGCCCGCCAGCCCCTGATCCACACCGGACTGCCCAGCCTGCTCAGGAGGCTTGGAAGCGAGCCCAGCCGAAGTAGCTGCCTGCCAAGACGCCGCGCCAAAGACCGGAGCGCCCTCAACTTGAGGCTCTATGCGCCATGACGCCTCCGCGGACTCCACCTTGAGGACTCGCACCGTCATGGGCGGATAGCACAGGCCCTTGTCAGCGCATCCCTGGGCTGTGATCTGCAGCTCCTGCATCGACCCGACATCCAGATCGAAGCTCAATCGATCTCTGTAAGTCTCAACTTCCTTCTGAAAAGTCTCATCAAACTTGCGCTTGCCGTCTGGCAGCTTGAGCAAATAGGGCTGGCCTGCCGCGTCCGAGATCTTTAACTGTTCGCGGTACAGGTAATAGCCGGGTGCGATCTCAAACTGAACCTGCACACTGCTCTGACCGCGGACCGCCAACTTGAAGGCCTGGCCGGGCTCCAAGAACTCTTCGGCCGATGCCCCACCAGCAGCAAAGCCAAGCAGCACTCCAACAAGAAGAATCACGAATGAACGCAGGACTGTCATCAACACCCTCGAACTGAGCAAAAAAAAGGGCCGGCAAAGCCGACCCTTTCTCCGAACATTCCGGCCAGTAGCCGGTCCGCCTTATTCTGCAGCCTCAACCGCTTCAGCCGCAGCCGGCCGATCGACCAACTCGACAAAAGCCATCGGCGCATTGTCGCCAACGCGGAAACCCATCTTCAAGATGCGGGTATAGCCGCCCGGACGGGTCTGGAAACGCGGGCCCAGCTCATTGAAGAGCTTGGTGACGATTTCACGATCGCGCAAACGAGCAAAAGCCAAGCGGCGATTGGCTACCGTGGCTTCCTTGGCCAGGGTGATCAGCGGCTCGACGACGCGACGCAGTTCCTTGGCCTTGGGCACGGTGGTCTTGATGGCTTCGTGGCGCAGCAGCGAAACGCACATATTGCGAAGCATGGCTGCACGGTGTTCGCTGGTACGGTTGAGCTTACGCAGGCCGTTACGGTGACGCATGGTGCTTGTCCTTTCCTATCTGTTTAATACCGCCAGCCGGATCAGGTACTGGCGGAGGCACCTTGGGGGCTACTGAAAAAACCTCAGCCCCCGATTCAATTAACGCTTGTCCAGGCCGACAGGCGGCCAGTTCTCCAGGCGCGAGCCCAGAGTCAGACCACGGGAAGCCAAGACTTCCTTGATCTCATTGAGCGACTTGCGACCCAGGTTCGGGGTCTTCAGCAGCTCGGTCTCGGTGCGCTGGATCAGATCACCGATGTAATAGATGTTCTCGGCCTTCAGGCAGTTGGCCGAACGCACCGTCAACTCGAGCTCATCAACCGGACGCAGCAAGATCGGATCGAACGAGGCCGAGCGCTGCGCCGGCTGGTCGAAGGCATCGACCAAGTCGGTACCTTGCAACTGAGCGAAGGCAGCCAGTTGCTCAACCAAGATCTTGGCCGAAGCACGGATGGCTTCCTCGGGCGAAATGGCGCCGTTGGTCTCGATCTCCATCACCAGCTTGTCGAGGTCGGTACGCTGCTCAACGCGAGCGTTCTCAACTGCATAGCTGACGCGCTTGAGCGGCGAGAAAGAGGCATCCAGGACGATGCGACCGATGGCCTTGGTCGACTCATCACCAAAGCGGCGCAGGTTGCCCGGCACGTAGCCGCGGCCCTTCTCCACCTTGATCTGCATGTCGATCTTGCCGCCTTGGGCCAGATGGCAAATCACTTGCTCGGGGTTGATGATCTCAACATCGTGCGGGGTCTGGATGTCCGCAGCGGTGACGGGGCCTTCGCCTTCCTTGCGCAGGATCAGGGTGACTTCTTCGCGGTTATGCAGACGGAAGGTCACACCCTTGAGGTTCAGCATGATGCCGACCACGTCTTCTTGCACACCGTCCACCGTCGAGTACTCGTGCAGCACGCCGGCGATGGTCACTTCCGTCGGTGCATAACCCACCATCGACGACAACAGCACGCGACGCAGCGCGTTGCCCAGCGTGTGCCCGTAGCCACGCTCGAAAGGCTCCAGCGTCACCTTGGCGCGATGACCGCCCAGGGGCTCGACGTTGATCGACTTGGGTTTGAGCAAATTCGTTTGCATGGGCTCTTTCTTTCATGCTTCCGGGTGCACCACCGGGAGCTGATGGACCAACCGCGCCGCAACACGCGACACGGCGGGGACGTTGGGAGGAGCTGCGCCACACGTCTGTGACACCGCCCCGTCCCAGCGGGCAATCAACGCGAGTACAACTCGACGATCAACGATTCGTTGATGTCGGCACCGAACTCATCACGATCCGGCGTCTTCTTGAAAACACCTTCCATCTTCGTGGTGTCGATCTGAACCCAGGCCGGGAAACCGATCGACTCGGCCAACTTCAGCGAATCCACGATGCGCAGCTGCTTCTTGGCCTTTTCACGCACGGCAACCACGTCACCGACCTTGACCATGTAAGAGGCGATGTTCACGGTCTGGCCGTTCACGGTGATGCTCTTGTGCGAAACCATCTGGCGGGCCTCGGCACGCGTGGAGCCAAAGCCCATGCGATAGACCACATTGTCCAGACGCGACTCGAGCAGCGTCAGCAGGTTCACGCCGGTCGAACCCTTGCGGCGCTCGGCTTCAGCGAAGTAGCGGCGGAACTGACGCTCCAGCACGCCATACATGCGCTTGACCTTCTGCTTTTCACGCAGCTGCAGACCGAAGTCGCTAGTGCGCTGGCCGGAGGTGCGGCCATGCTGGCCCGGCTTGCTGTCGAACTTGCACTTGTCGCTGATGGCGCGGCGGGCGCTCTTCAGGAACAAGTCGGTGCCTTCACGGCGGGAAAGCTTGGCCTTGGGGCCGAGATAACGTGCCACTTTGAGTCCTTCTTCAATCTAACGTCGGCGCGGCGCGCTGACGCGAGTCTGGCGGGTGTTGTTCGAAACGCTCAGACGGTGGTCTTGTGGTCTGTTGGACCAACGAA
The DNA here is from genome assembly GCF_005952805.1 of Inhella inkyongensis. Lineage (GTDB taxonomy): Bacteria > Pseudomonadota > Gammaproteobacteria > Burkholderiales > Burkholderiaceae_C > Inhella > Inhella inkyongensis. The sequence goes on along the minus strand of NZ_CP040709.1, from coordinate 667,150 downwards.
AAGCGCCGGCGCCGCCCAGACAGGCGGCCACCGGCTTTGGAAAGCCCGCGATTATCGCGCAAGCTTTCTCAATTTCTTCTAGAGGCGTGCCTCAGATGCGACGACGCTTCTGCGGACGGCAGCCGTTGTGCGGCACCGGCGTCACGTCAGAGATCGAAGCGATGCGGATGCCCAGAGCGGCCAGAGCGCGCACCGAAGACTCACGACCCGGGCCTGGGCCCTTGATCTTGACGTCCAGGTTCTTGATGCCCTGCTCTTGGGCCGCACGGCCCGCCACCTCGGCTGCCACCTGGGCTGCAAACGGGGTCGACTTGCGCGAACCCTTGAAGCCCTGGCCACCCGACGAAGCCCAGCTCAGGGCGCCGCCTTGACGGTCGGTGATGGTGATGATGGTGTTGTTGAACGACGCGTGAACGTGGGCGATGCCGTCCGCAACATTCTTGCGGACTTTCTTGCGCACGCGCTGGGCGGCGTTGTTGCTCGGTGCCTTAGCCATAGTGCTCTTTCTTCTTTGCAGCCGCGATTACTTCTTACCGGTCGCCGCCGAACGCTTCGGACCCTTGCGGGTGCGGGCGTTGGTGCGGGTGCGCTGACCGCGCATCGGAAGACCACGGCGATGACGGAAGCCGCGATAGCAGCCCAGATCCATCAAGCGCTTGATGTTGATCGACATCTCCCGACGCAGGTCACCCTCGATGGTCATCTTGGAGATCTCATCACGGATCTTCTCAAGTTCGCCGTCGTTCAGGTCCTTGACCTTCTTGTCGAACGGGACGCCACAAGCGGTGCAGATCTTCTGCGCCGTGGTGCGGCCGATGCCATAGATGGAAGTCAGACCGATTTCGGTGTGCTTCTGGGGCGGGATGTTGATACCAGCAATACGTGCCATGGGATACCTCTAGTTCTCTTCCGTAGGGCGCTCTATCAGCCCTGACGCTGCTTGTGACGCGGATCCGTGCAGATCACGCGCACCACGCCCTTGCGACGGATGATCTTGCAATTGCGGCACATCTGCTTGACCGATGCCGAAACCTTCATGTTCTGCTCCTAGACCTTCTAAATGCGCTTTGACAGCGTCATCCCGGGTTTGTTTCTCGCTCACTTCGCCCGGAATACGATGCGAGCACGACTCAAATCGTACGGGGTCAACTCAACGGTGACCCTGTCCCCGGGAAGAATGCGGATGTAGTGCATCCGCATCTTTCCCGAAATATGACCAAGGACTACATGTCCATTCTCCAGCTTCACGCGAAACGTCGCGTTGGGTAAGTTCTCTAGGATCTCACCCTGCATCTGAATGCTGTCGTCTTTGGCCATGCCTTTACTAACACTTGCACTGGCAAACCAACGAATTAGTTCGCCTTGAAATTCGCCTTCTTCAGCAGCGACTCGTACTGCTGACTCATCACGTAAGACTGCACCTGGGCCCAGAAGTCCATCGTGACGACCACGATGATCAACAAGGACGTCCCGCCGAAGTAGAACAAATTGCTGTACTTCAACATCAGGAACTCAGGCAGCAAACAGACCGCCGTGATGTACACCGCGCCGGCCAGCGTCAAGCGACCAAGAATCTTGTCGATGTGCTTCGCCGTCTGCTCACCGGGTCGAATACCGGGCACGAAGGCGCCGCTCTTCTTCAAGTTGTCTGCGGTCTCACGGCTGTTGAAAACAAGGGCCGTGTAGAAGAAGCAGAAGAACACGATGGCGGCGCCATACAGCAGCACATACACGGGCTCGCCGGGACGCAGCGCATCGGCCATGTCCTTCAACCAACGCAGGCTATCGCCCGTCGAGACCCAGCTCACCACCGTTGCCGGCAACAAGATGATGGACGACGCAAAGATCGGAGGAATCACACCGCTCATGTTGAGCTTCAAGGGCAGGTGCGACGACTGGCCACCATAAACCTTGTTGCCAACCTGACGCTTGGCGTAATTCACCAAGATCTTGCGCTGGCCACGCTCAACAAAGACCACGCCCCAAGTCACCAGCACCACGATCACACTGATGAACAGCGCCGAAGCGGGGTGCATAGAACCGGTGCGAACCAGCTCAAGCATCTGACCGAAGGCGCCCGGCAAGCCGGCCGCGATACCCGCGAAGATCAGGATCGAAATGCCGTTGCCCAAACCACGCTCGGTGATCTGCTCACCCAGCCACATCAGGAACATGGTGCCGGCCACCAGGCTGCTCACCGCCGTCAAACGGAAGCCAAAACCAGGGCTCAAAACCAAGCCAGGCGACGACTCCAGAGCCAGCGCAATGCTGATACCTTGGAACAAAGCCAGCCCCAGCGTGGCATAGCGGGTGTACTGCGTAATCTTGCGGCGACCCGCTTCGCCTTCCTTCTTCAAAGCCTCCAGCGCCGGCATCACATGCGTCATGAGCTGAATGACGATGGAGGCCGAGATGTACGGCGTGATGCCCAACGCGAGCACGGCGAAACGCGACAACGCGCCCCCCGAGAACATGTTGAACAGGCTCAGGATGCCGCCCTGTTGACCCTTGAACAGCTGTTGAAGCTGAAGCGGATCAATACCCGGCACCGGGATGTGCGCACCAATGCGATACACCACCAAAGCCAGGATCAGGAAGACGAGCCGCCGCTGCAGGTCGCCGAAGCGACCGCTACGTGCCAGCTGTTGCGCGTTGGATGCCACGAGACCTCGCGTTCAGGACTGCTGTCAGGCGACCTGGCCGCCGGCAGCCTCGATGGCGGCCTTTGCACCAGCCGTTGCGCCGATGCCCTTCAGCACCACTTTGCGCGACAGCTCGCCCGACTTGATGACCTTGACGTTCTTGATCAGTTCGCCAACAAAGCCAGCAGCCTTCAGAACCAACAGATCGATCTCTTCGGCGCCGATGCGCTGCAGATCGCTCAGGGTCACTTCGGCAGCGAACTTCAAAGCAACCGACTTGAAGCCACGCTTGGGCAGGCGACGCTGCAGGGGCATCTGACCGCCCTCGAAGCCGACCTTGTGGAAGCCACCAGCACGCGACTTCTGACCCTTGTGACCACGACCGGCCGTCTTGCCCAGACCGGAGCCGATGCCACGACCAACGCGACGCTTGGCGTGCTTGGCGCCCGAGGCGGGCTTGATGTTATTCAGTTCCATCGTCAGTTCCTCAGAGCACTTGCACCAGGTACGCGACCTTGGTGATCATGCCGCGCACTGCGGGGGTGTCTTCCAGGGTGCTCTGGCTATTCAGCTTGCGCAGGCCCAGACCACGAACGGTCGCGCGATGCGACTCACGGGTCCCGGCCACGCTGCGAACCAGCTTCACCGTCACGGTTTTCTTTTCAGACATAGGTCCTCCAGCGCCGCCGATTAGTTGAACAACTCTTCGACGGTCTTGCCGCGCTTGGCGGCGACCTCGGCCGGCGTGCTCGAGCGCTTCAGCGCATCCAGCGTCGCACGGACCATGTTGTAGGGGTTGGTCGAACCGTGGCTCTTGCTCACGATATCGGTCACGCCCATCACTTCGAACACGGCACGCATCGGGCCGCCAGCGATCACGCCGGTACCGGCAGGAGCCGGAGCCAGCATGACGCGGGAAGCACCGTGCTCACCGATCACGTTGTGATGAACCGAGCCGTTGCGCAGGCTGACCTTGACCATGTTGCGGCGAGCCGACTCCATGGCCTTTTGCACGGCCACCGGCACTTCACGCGCCTTGCCCTTGCCCATGCCGATACGGCCATCGCCGTCACCAACCACGGTCAACGCAGCGAAACCCAGAATGCGACCGCCCTTCACCACTTTGGTGACGCGGTTCACCGCAATCATCTTCTCGCGCAGACCGTCGTCGCGACCATCTTCCTGCACGCGGGGTTGAAACTTTGCCATTTCCTATGCTCCCGAATGCTTAGAACTTCAGACCGGCTTCACGCGCGGCATCAGCCAAGGCCTTGATACGGCCGTGGTAGGCATAGCCCGCACGGTCGAAGGCGACGGACTCGACGCCCGCTGCCTTGGCCTTCTCGGCGATCATCTTGCCGACCATCTGGGCTGCAGCGACGTTGCCGCCATTGCCCTTGAGCTCGGTACGCAGACCCTTTTCGGCCGTCGAAGCGGAGGCCAGCACCTTGCTGCCATCTTCGGAAATCAGGTTCGCGTAGATGTGCAGGTTGGAACGGAAGACCGTCAGGCGAGCCTTGACTTGGAGCGCAATGCGCACGCGGGTTTGACGCGCACGGCGCAGGCGCTGTTCTTTCTTGTTCAGCATCTTGCGGCTCCTTACTTCTTCTTGGTCTCTTTGAGGGAGACCTTCTCGTCCGAATAACGGATGCCCTTGCCCTTGTAAGGCTCAGGCGGACGGAAGGCACGCACCTCGGCGGCGATCTGGCCGACGACCTGACGGTCAGCGCCCTTGATCAGGATTTCGGTCTGGGTCGGGCACTCAACCTTGATACCAGCCGGCATTTCCTTCACCACCGGGTGAGAAAAACCGATCTGCAGGTTCAGCTTCTGACCTTGAGCCTGGGCACGGAAACCCACGCCCACCAGGTTCAGCTTGCGCTCAAAACCCTTGCTCACGCCGTGGACCATATTGGCCACCAGCGCACGAACGGTACCGCTCATCGCATTCGCAGCGGCACTGTCGTCAGCGGGGGCGAAGCTCAGCTTGCCAGCTTCACTATTGACCTGCACCAGTGCGTGCGCGGGACGCACCAGGGTGCCCATAGCACCCTTCACACTGATTTGGCCATTCGAAACGGTCACATCCACGCCTTGCGGGATCGCGACCGGCATTTTTCCAACGCGGGACATTGCGATACCTCCAGCGCTTAGGCGACGTAGCAGAGCACTTCGCCGCCGATACCGGCTTGACGTGCTTTGCGGTCGGTCATCACGCCCATGGGCGTGGTGATGATTGCAACACCGAGGCCGTTCATCACTTGCGGGATGTCGTGGCGGCCCTTGTAGATGCGCAGGCCGGGACGGCTCACGCGCTCGATGCGCTCGATCACCGGACGACCGGCGTAGTACTTCAATTCAATCTCAAGCTCCGGACGAGCGGCTTCACCGCGCACCACGAAGTTCTCGATGTAACCCTCATCCTTCAAGACCTTGGCAATCGCCACCTTGAGTTTGGAGGAGGGCATGTTCACGCTCGACTTCTCAACCAACTGCGCATTACGAATGCGAGTCAGCATGTCGGCGATGGGATCACTCATGCTCATTGGTAAATCTCCAAATCCTGCCGATTACCAGCTGGCCTTGATGACACCGGGGATGTCACCTTTGAAGGCCAGTTCACGGATCTTGCTGCGGCCCAGGCCGAAGGTGCGGAAAGTGCCACGGGCGCGACCGGTCAGTTCGCAACGATTGCGCAGACGGGTCGGGTTCGCATTGCGGGGCAACTTCTGCAGTTCCAGGCGGGCTGCGTAGCGCTCTTCGTCCGAACGCTTGGCGTCATTGATGACGGCCTTCAGCTCGGCGTACTTCTTGGCGAACTTGGCCACCAACTTTTCGCGCTTCTCTTCGCGCTGCTTGATCGAAAGCTTTGCCATGTTGGTGCCTCAGTTCTTGAACGGGAATTTGAAGGCCTGCAGAAGGGCCTTGGCTTCCTCGTCGCTCTTGGCGGTCGTCGTGATGCTGATGTTCAGACCACGCAGAGCATCCACCTTGTCGTAATCGATTTCGGGGAAGATGATCTGTTCTTTGACGCCGATGTTGTAGTTGCCGCGGCCGTCAAACGAACGACCCGAGATGCCGCGGAAGTCGCGCACGCGAGGCAGCGCGATCGTCACGAAGCGATCCAGGAATTCATACATCTGCGCGCCGCGCAGGGTGACCATGCAGCCGATGGGCACATCTTCACGGATCTTGAAACCCGCGATGGCCTTGCGCGACTTGGTAACCACGGGCTTTTGGCCAGCAATCTTGGTCAAGTCGCCGACGGCGTGATCCATCACCTTCTTGTCCGCCACCGCCTCGCTCACGCCCATGTTCAGGGTGATCTTGGTGATGCGCGGAGCTTGCATGGTGGACTTGTAGCCAAACTTCTCAACGAGAGCCGGCACCACTTTTTCGCGATAAAACGCTTGCAAACGAGCCATGTGCGACCTCGTCAAACTTTGAGTTCGGCGCCACTGCTCTTGAAGACACGGACTTTCTTCCCGTCTTCCAGCAGCTTGATCCCCACGCGGTCGGCCTTGCCGGTTTCCGCATTGAAGATTGCGACGTTCGATTGATGGATCGGCATAGCCTTGTCCACCACACCACCGGTGGTGCCCTTCATCGGGTTGGGCTTGACGTGCTTCTTGGCAACGTTCACACCCTCAACGATCAGGCGCTCGGCATCAACGCGCTCAGCAACAGTGCCGCGCTTGCCCTTGTCGCGGCCGGTCAAAACGATGACCTGGTCGCCTTTACGAATCTTGTTCATGTCTGTCCTTTTGCCGCGCTTTACAGCACTTCCGGCGCCAGAGACACGATCTTCATGAAGCGCTCGCTGCGCAATTCACGAGTGACCGGGCCAAAGATACGGGTGCCAATCGGCTCCAGCTTGGCATTCAGCAGCACGGCGGCGTTGCCGTCGAACTTCACCAGCGAGCCATCTTGGCGACGCACGCCCTTGGCAGTACGCACCACCACGGCGTTGTAGATTTCGCCCTTTTTGACGCGGCCACGCGGCGCAGCTTCTTTGATGCTGACCTTGATCACATCACCGATGCCGGCGTAGCGACGCTTGGAGCCACCCAGCACCTTGATGCACATGACGGACTTCGCGCCCGTGTTGTCCGCGACGTCGAGTCGCGATTGCATTTGGATCATGTCAATTCCCAACTTTTCCCGCTCCGCGCCAAAGCGCATTGCGGTCAGTCTTGGGCCCGTGTGCTTTGGCGCCCATCTTGGGCACCTCAGCGGTTGAGGGCAGATACTGACTGAGTCGTCGCGTGAACACGCGTGAATTCAGTCAGCGAAGCCTAGCATTATGCGTGAGCTTCAGAGCGAGAGTCAAGCACTTGTTGCAGAGAAGATGAGGGCTGCGAAACACAACCACTCAAGGCAACAGGCGACGCCAACCTACAGCAAGGCGAGCATGTTCTCGGCGCGACTGCAGACCAGCTTTCCGGGCTCTTCGACTTGCGCGTCCACCACGCAGCCATCCCGAATCAGGAGCGCAAATCGCTGTGAACGGATGCCCATTCCGCGCCCGCGCAGGTCCAGCGTCAAGCCCAAGGCGCCCGCCAGATCGGCGTTGCCGTCCGCAAGCATTCGTATCGATGAGCCAACGCCGAGTGCATCACCCCAGGCTCTCATCACAAAGGCATCGTTGACGGAGACACACCAAATTTCGTCCACACCTTTCGCTCGCAATGCAGCCGCATGGTGGACATAGCCGGGCAAGTGCTGGGCGGAGCAAGTAGGCGTGAATGCGCCTGGCAGGGCAAAGAGAAGCACCGTCTTGCCCGCCGACTCGGCACGCATGTCAACGGCGACAGGGCCTGAGGGACAGGCCCCTTCAAGCGCGGGCGGGCACTCATAGAGTGTGACCGAGGGGAGAGAGGTCCCGATCATCAGACAGCACCTTTGCGGTGACGAAAATGAAAAAGCCGCACGGCGCGAGAGCGGCGTGCGGCTTGGGCGGTTGAGCCGGTACTTAGACCGTCTCAGCGCGCTCGACCAAGCGGGTCACAACCCAGTTCTTGGTCTTGGACAGCGGACGGCTTTCGGCGATCTCAACGACATCACCCATCTTGTACTCGCCCTTTTCATCGTGGGCGTGGTACTTGCGGGAGGTGGCGACGATCTTGCCGTACAGCTCGTGCTTGGTGCGGCGCTCGACGAGCACGGTGATGGTCTTGGCGCGCTTGTCGCTGACCACACGGCCCACCAGCGTGCGCTGCACTTTCGCAGCGGCTTGCGTGGCGACGTTGCTCATTTGGCCGACTCCTTCTTCTTCTGGGCCAGCACGGTCTTGGCACGAGCGATGTCGCGGCGGGTCTTGCCGAGCATCGTGTGGTTGGACAGTTGCTGGGTAGCCTTTTGCATGCGCAGGCCGAAATGGGCCTTGAGCAGCTCTTTGACTTCGGTTTCGAGTGCGGCCACGTCTTTGGCGCGCAGTTCAGATGCCTTCATGGTCTTCCCTTTCAGGCGCCGAGCTGGCGTTCGACGAAGGTGCACTTCAGCGGCAGCTTGGCTGCAGCCAGAGTGAACGCCTCACGGGCCAAAGCTTCCGGCACGCCGTTGAGTTCATAGAGCACCTTGCCCGGCTGAATCTCAGCGACGTAGTACTCCGGATTGCCCTTACCGTTACCCATACGCACTTCGGCAGGCTTCTTAGAAATCGGCTTGTCCGGGAAGATGCGGATGAAGATGCGGCCGCCGCGCTTGATATGGCGCGAGATGGCACGACGGGCTGCTTCGATCTGGCGAGCGGTGATACGACCGCGCTCGGTGGCCTTCAGGCCAAACTCGCCAAACGACACCTGGGCGCCACGGGTGGCGACGCCGGTGTTGCGGCCCTTTTGCTCTTTGCGGAATTTGCGACGAGCAGGTTGCAGCATGTTTAGTCTCCTTTGGGCGCAGCAGCGGCGTTAGCCGGCTGGCGCACCACGCGCTTGGCTGCAGGACGGTCACCGCCCTCGCCCGGCTTGCCATCACGACCACGGCCAGGACCCGGACGGCCCGGACGGCGGTTGCGACGATCGTCTTCGCCCTCGACGCACTTGAGCACCGGCGCTTCGCCGTTGGCCAAGCGGTCGCCACGGTAGACCCAGACCTTGACGCCGATGACGCCGTAGGTGGTCTTGGCTTCCGAGGTGCCGTAGTCGATGTCCGCCTTCAGGGTGTGAAGGGGCACGCGACCTTCGCGATACCACTCGGTACGGGCGATTTCGATGCCGTTCAAACGACCGGCCGACATGATCTTGATGCCTTGAGCACCCAGACGCATGGCGTTCTGCATCGCACGCTTCATGGCGCGACGGAACATGATGCGCTTCTCGAGCTGCTGGGTGATCGATTCGGCGATCAGTTGAGCATCGACTTCGGGCTTGCGCACTTCTTCGATGTTCACGGCCACCGGCACGCCCAGCAACTTGCCGAGTTGAGCCTTCAGGTTCTCGATGTCCTCGCCCTTCTTGCCGATCACCACGCCCGGGCGTGCCGAGAAGATGGTGATGCGGGCGTTCTTGGCGGGGCGCTCGATCAGGATGCGCGAGACCGCGGCATTCTTGAGCTTGGTCTTCAGGAACTCGCGAACGCGCAGGTCTTCGGCCAGCATGCCGGCGAAGTTGCGGCTCGACGCGTACCAGCGCGAGGACCAATTACGGGTAACGGGCAGGCGGAAGCCAACCGGATGGATTTTTTGTCCCATAGTCTCTCCAGCCCCCTCAGTTGCCGACCGTCACATAGATGTGACAGGTGGGCTTGCTGATGCGGTTGCCACGACCCTTGGCGCGCGCGGTGAAACGCTTCAGCGTGGTGCCTTGCTCGACGTAAATCGAGGTCACCTTCAGAGCGTCGATATCGGCACCGTCGTTGTGCTCGGCGTTGGCGATAGCCGACTCCAGAGCCTTCTTGATGATGCCGGCGGCCTTCTTCTGGGTGAAGGTCAGGATGTTGAGCGCCTGGTCCACCTTCTTGCCGCGGATCAGGTCCGCCACAAGGCGGCCCTTATCGCAGGACAGGCGGACGCCGCGAACGATTGCTTTGGTTTCCATCGTGGGCATCCTTACTTCTTACCGGCCTTCTTGTCGGCCGGGTGACCCTTGAAGGTACGGGTCAGCGCGAATTCACCCAGTTTGTGACCAACCATCTGGTCACTCACATAGACCGGCACGTGCTGACGTCCGTTGTGCACGGCAATGGTCAGACCGATGAACTCGGGCAGGATGGTCGAACGGCGCGACCAGGTCTTGATCGGCTTCTTGTCCTTGTTGGCGCTGGCCTTTTCGACCTTGGCCATCAGGTGGGCGTCGACGAACGGGCCCTTCTTAAGAGAACGACTCATGACGGCCCCTTATTTCTTGCGACGCGAGACGATGAAGGTCTGCGTGCGCTTGTTGGAACGGGTACGGAAACCCTTGGTCATGGTGTTCCACGGCGACACAGGGACCTGGCCCTCGCCGGTGCGGCCTTCGCCACCACCGTGCGGGTGATCCACTGGGTTCATCGCGGTACCACGGACGGTCGGACGAATGCCCAGCCAACGCTTGGCACCGGCCTTGCCGTACTGGCGCAGGTTGTGCTCTTCGTTGCTGACTTCACCCAGGGTCGCACGGCAGTCGATGTGCACTTTGCGCACTTCGCCCGAACGCAGACGGATCTGAGCGTAGGCACCATCACGCGCCATCAGGGTCACCGAGGTGCCAGCCGAACGGGCGATCTGAGCGCCCTTGCCCGGCAGCATCTCGACGCAGTGAATGGTCGAACCGATGGGGATGTTGCGGATCGGCAAGGTATTGCCCGGCTTGATCGGAGCCTCAGCGCCGCTCAGCAGGGTCGTGCCCACTTCCAGATTGCGCGGGGCAATGATGTAGCGACGCTCGCCGTCGGCATAGCACACCAGAGCGATGTGAGCCGTACGGTTGGGGTCGTACTCAATGCGCTCGACCTTGGCCGGAATGCCGTCCTTGTTGCGACGGAAGTCCACCACGCGGTAGTGGTGCTTATGACCACCGCCCTTGTGGCGCATCGTGATGTGACCGTTGTTGTTACGGCCAGACTTTTGCTTCTGCGGCTCGACCAGGGATGCTTCCGGAGCGCCCTTGTGCAGGTGCTTGTGCACCACCTTCACCACAGCACGACGGCCAGGCGAGGTCGGCTTAACTTTTACGACGGCCATTTACGCAGCCTCCCCGGAGAAGTTCAGCTCTTGACCCGGCTTGAGGGCCACATAGGCCTTCTTCACGTGGTCACGGCGGCCCACACGGCCACCAAAGCGCTTGGTCTTGCCCTTGATGTTCACGACGCTGACCGAGGCCACTTCGACCTTGAACATCAGCTCCACGGCAGCCTTGATTTCCGGCTTGGTGGCGTCGCGCATCACCTTGAACAGCACTTGGTTGTGCTTTTCGGCAACCGAGGTGGCCTTCTCGCTCACGATCGGGGCCAGCAGCACCTGGGCCAGACGGCCCTCGTCAAACTTCGGCGCGCTCATTCGAACATCTCCTTGAGCTGCTCCATCGCGGCCTTGGTCACGAGCACTTTCTTGAAGTGCACCAGCGACAGCGGGTCGGCGTGACGCGGCTCGATCACCAGCACGTTGTGCAGGTTGCGCGAGGCCAGGAACAGGTTGTCATCCACCTCGTCGGCGATCAGCAGCACCGATTCCAGGCCCATGGCCTTGAACTTGGCAGCCAACAGCTTGGTCTTGGGGGCTTCGATCTTCAGCGAATCCACCACGGCCATGCGACCTTCGCGGGCCAGCTGCGACAGGATCGACGCCATACCGGCGCGATACATCTTCTTGTTCAGCTTGTGGCTGAAGTTCTCATCCGGGCGATTCGGGAAAATCCGACCGCCTCCACGCCACAGCGGCGACGAGGTCATACCAGCACGGGCGTTGCCGGTGCCTTTCTGACGGAAGGGCTTCTTGGTCGAATGCTTGACCTCGCCACGATCCTTCTGGGCACGGGTACCCTGGCGGGCGTTGGCCTGATAGGCCACGACCACCTGGTGCACCAGGGCTTCGTTGTAATCACGGGCGAAAACGGTGTCAGGGGCGTCGACCTTGCCGGCGGCCTGACCTTGTTCGTTCAGGAGCTCGAGTTGCATCACTGGGCTCCTTTGCTCTTGGCCTTGACGGCCGGGCGCACGACCACGTGGCCGTTCTTGCTGCCCGGAACGGCACCCTTGACCAGCAGCAGCTGGCGGGCTTCGTCAATGCGGACGATGTCCAGATTCTGGGTGGTGACGGTTTCGTCGCCCATATGACCCGACATGCGCTTGCCCGGAAACACGCGGCCCGGATCTTGCGCCATCGAGATCGAACCCGGCACGTTGTGCGAACGGCTGTTACCGTGCGAAGCGCGCTGCGAACCGAAGTTGTGGCGCTTGATCGTGCCCTCGAAACCCTTACCGATCGAGGTGCCCTGCACGTCGACCTTTTGGCCCACGGCAAACAGGGTCACCGGCACGGTGGCGCCAGCCTTGTATTCGGCGACGACGTCGGCGGACACGCGGAACTCCTTCAGCACTTCACCGGCTTCCACACCCGCCTTGGCGAAGTGACCGGCTTCGGGCTTGCTGACCCGAGAGGCTTTACGGTTGCCATACGCCACTTGAATGGCGGTATAGCCGTCGCTCTCTTGGGTCTTGATCTGAGCCACGCGGTTGTTGGACACATCCAGCACCGTCACGGGGATGGCGTCGCCATCGTCCGTGAAGATGCGCATCATGCCCACCTTGCGGCCCAGCAATCCGAGACGATTGCTAAGACTCATTGCTTTCTCCAGCCCCAAATCGAGGCCTTTGTTTGACACACCCGACATCGATTGGCCGGGCGCCCTAATTGCCACACATCACCCCAGGCAAGCCGAAGCAACAAGCAGCACCATCCCAGCGCACCTAGGCACACGGGGAAAGCCCGCGATTCTAGTGTCGATTGCGCCCGACCGCCAAGCGGAATCTTGGGGCCGAATGAAAAAAGGCGACCCAAAAGGGTCGCCCTGTCGCGCGGAGCGCGAAATTACTGCAGCTTGATCTCGACGTCCACGCCAGCCGGCAGGTCCAACTTCATCAGCGCGTCAACGGTCTTGTCCGTCGGGTCGACGATGTCCATCAGGCGCTGGTGGGTGCGAATCTCGAACTGGTCGCGGCTGGTCTTGTTGACGTGCGGCGAGCGCAGGATGTCAAAACGCTCCAGGCGGGTCGGCAGGGGCACGGGGCCCTTGACGATGGCGCCGGTGCGCTTGGCGGTTTCAACAATTTCCAGAGCCGACTGATCGATCAGCTTGTAATCGAAGGCCTTGAGGCGGATGCGGATTTTTTGCTTTTGCATGATTTGCCTTCCGTGCGCGCCGGGTGAGCCCAGCGCGCCTCAAGGATTGATTACTCGATGATGGTCGCCACGACGCCCGAACCCACGGTGCGGCCACCTTCGCGGATGGCGAAGCGCAGACCGGTTTCCATGGCGATCGGAGCGATCAGCTTGACGGTGATGCTGACGTTGTCGCCAGGCATGACCATTTCCTTGTCCTTCGGCAACTCGATCGAACCAGTCACGTCCGTGGTACGGAAGTAGAACTGCGGACGGTAGTTGTTGAAGAACGGGGTGTGGCGGCCGCCTTCGTCCTTGCTCAGCACATACACCTCGCCGGTGAAGTGGGTGTGCGGCTTGATCGAACCGGGCTTGCTCAGCACCTGACCACGCTCGACGTCTTCACGCTTGGTGCCGCGCAGCAGCACGCCAACGTTGTCGCCAGCCTGACCCTGGTCCAGCAGCTTGCGGAACATTTCCACGCCGGTCACGGTGGTGGTCTGAACGTCGCGGATACCCACGATTTCGATGGCCTCACCGACCTTGACGATGCCGCGCTCGACGCGACCGGTCACCACGGTGCCGCGGCCCGAGATCGAGAACACGTCTTCCACCGGCAGCAGGAAGGCGCCGTCAATGGCACGCTCAGGCTGGGGGATGTAGGTATCCAGCGCATCGGCCAGACGCATGATGGCTTGCTCGCCCAGGTCGCCCGTGTCGCCTTCCAGCGCCAGCTTGGCCGAACCCTTGACGATCGGGGTGTCGTCGCCCGGGAAGTCGTACTTGGAGAGCAGCTCGCGCACTTCCATCTCGACCAGCTCGAGCAGCTCAGCGTCGTCCACCATGTCGCACTTGTTCAGGAAGACGATGATGTACTTCACGCCCACCTGACGAGCCAGCAGGATGTGCTCGCGGGTCTGGGGCATCGGGCCGTCAGCGGCCGAGCACACCAGAATGGCGCCGTCCATCTGGGCGGCACCGGTGATCATGTTCTTCACGTAGTCGGCGTGACCCGGGCAGTCCACGTGAGCGTAGTGGCGGTTGGCCGTCTCGTACTCAACGTGCGCGGTGTTGATCGTGATACCGCGAGCCTTCTCTTCAGGCGCTGCGTCGATCTGGTCGTAGGCCTTGGCCTCGCCACCGAACTTCTTCGACAGAACGGTCGCAATCGCGGCCGTCAGCGTGGTCTTGCCATGGTCCACGTGACCGATGGTGCCCACGTTGACGTGCGGCTTGGTGCGTTCAAACTTACCCTTTGCCATTGCAATATCTCCAAAAAGAACTGAGGCCCGTCTGGGGTTTTAGGTCTGTCGAACCACTCGAACTCCACCGGGACGGGCACCGGTGGCGAGTGGCCCGCAGACCAGGGGGAATTACTTGGAACGAGCGGTGATGATCGCGTCGGCCACGTTCTTCGGAGCCTCAGCGTAGTGCTTGAACTCCATCGTGTACGTGGCACGGCCTTGCGACATCGAACGCAGGGTGGTGGAGTAACCGAACATCTCGCTCAGCGGCACCTCGGCCTTGATGGCCTTGCCGCCGCCAACCATGTCGTCCATACCCTGGACCATGCCGCGACGGCTGGACAGATCGCCCATCACGTTGCCGGCGTAGTCTTCCGGGGTCTCGACTTCCACGGCCATCATCGGCTCCAGGATCACCGGCGAAGCCTTGCGGCAGCCTTCCTTGAAGCCCATCGAGGCAGCCATCTTGAACGCGTTTTCGTTCGAGTCCACTTCGTGGTACGAACCGAAGGTCAGCGTGACCTTCACGTCCACCACCGGGAAGCCAGCCAGCACGCCATTCGGCAGGGTATCGATGATGCCCTTCTCGACCGCCGGGATGAACTCGCGCGGCACCACGCCGCCCTTGATGGCGTCGACGAACTCGAAGCCCTTGCCCGGCTCTTGCGGCTCAACGGTCAGCACCACATGGCCGTACTGGCCCTTACCGCCCGACTGACGCACGAACTTGCCTTCGACATCGGTCGCGGTTTTGCGAATGGTTTCGCGATAGGCCACTTGCGGCTTGCCGACGTTGGCTTCCACGCCGAACTCGCGCTTCATGCGGTCGACAATGATTTCCAGGTGCAGTTCGCCCATGCCGGAGATGATGGTCTGGCCACTCTCTTCGTCAGTGCGCACGCGGAAGGACGGATCTTCCTTGGCCAGACGGCCCAGGGCAACACCCATCTTTTCCTGGTCGGCCTTTGTCTTGGGCTCGACTGCCTGCGAGATCACCGGCTCCGGGAAGACCATCTTTTCCAGCGTGATCAGCGATTCCGGATCGCACAGGGTTTCACCCGTGGTCACTTCCTTCAGGCCCACGCAGGCGGCAATGTCGCCGGCCAGAATCTCGGAGATTTCCTCACGCTGGTTGGCATGCATCTGCAAGATACGGCCGATACGCTCTTTCTTGCCCTTGATCGGGTTGAAGACCGAGTCGCCAGACTTCAGCACGCCCGAGTAGACGCGCACGAAGGTCAGCTGACCGACGTAGGGGTCAGTCATCAGCTTGAAGGCCAGAGCGGCGAACTTCTCGTCGTCAGCAGGACGGCGCGAGGTCGGCTGGTCGTCATCGTCCGTACCCGGAACCGGGGGGATGTCCACCGGCGAAGGCATGAAGTCGATCACGCCGTCCAGCATGCGCTGCACGCCCTTGTTCTTGAAGGCGGTGCCGCAGAACATCGGCTGAATCTCAGCTGCCAGGGTGCGGGTGCGGATGGCCGACTTGATTTCTTCTTCGCTCAAGTCGCCCGTTTCCAGGTACTTGTTCATCAGCTCTTCGCTGGCCTCGGCGGCGGCCTCGACCATCTTCTCGCGCCACTCTTGAGCGACTTCGAGCAGTTCAGCCGGGATCTCACCGTAGGTGAACTTCATGCCCTGCGAGGCCTCATCCCAGAGGATGGACTTCATCTTGAGCAGGTCGACAACGCCCTTGAAGTTTTCTTCGGCACCAATGGGGATCACGATGGGCACAGGGTTGCCCTTCAGGCGGGTCTTCATCTGGTCCACGACCTTGAAGAAGTTCGCGCCCGTGCGGTCCATCTTGTTCACAAAGGCCAGACGCGGCACCTTGTACTTGTTGGCCTGGCGCCAGACGGTTTCCGACTGGGGCTGCACGCCACCCACGGCGCAATAGACCATGCAAGCACCGTCGAGCACGCGCATCGAGCGCTCAACTTCAATGGTGAAGTCGACGTGGCCCGGGGTGTCAATGATGTTGATGCGGTGCTCGGGCAGGGACAGATCCATGCCCTTCCAGAAACAGGTCGTGGCAGCCGAGGTGATCGTGATGCCGCGCTCTTGCTCCTGCTCCATCCAGTCCATCGTCGCGGCGCCGTCGTGCACCTCGCCGATCTTGTGGTTGACGCCGGTATAGAACAGGATGCGCTCGGTCGTCGTCGTCTTGCCGGCGTCGATGTGCGCCGAGATGCCGATGTTGCGATAGCGCTCGATGGGGGTCTTGCGGGCCATGGTTTGCTCCGAAATGCGTGAGCCGCCGTCGGGTTAGTGAAAACCCGCGGCGGCCGAAGGGGGCTGAGTTTAGAAGCGGAAGTGCGAGAACGCCTTGTTGGCGTCTGCCATGCGGTGGACTTCGTCACGCTTCTTCATGGCGCCGCCGCGGCCTTCCGAGGCCTCCAGCAGTTCGTTGGCCAAACGTTGGGCCATCGACTTTTCACCACGCTTGCGCGCCGATTCCTTCAACCAGCGCATGGCCAGGGCCACGCGGCGCACCGGGCGAACTTCCACGGGAACTTGGTAGTTCGCACCGCCCACGCGGCGGGACTTCACTTCGACCATCGGCTTGATGTTGTTCAGCGCGATCGTGAACACTTCCAGCGGGTCCTTGCCAGACTTCTTCTCGACCTGCTCGAGCGCACCGTAAATGATGCGTTCGGCAACGGCCTTCTTGCCCGATTCCATGATGACGTTCATGAACTTGGACAGGTCCACGCTGTTGAATTTCGGATCCGGCAGGATCTCGCGCTTCGGTACTTCGCGACGACGAGGCATTTCTCTTCCTTTATCTCTTCAGTTGGCTGCTTGCGGCAACCGCGGAGGGCCAGCTTGGCGCCATCCACTTACTCGGCGCACCCGCTGGTGCAACCGCCATGGCTCCCAAATTCGGAGCCGACTTGTGATTACTTCTTCGGACGCTTGGCGCCGTACTTGGAGCGCGACTGCTTGCGATCCTTAACGCCCTGCAGGTCGAGCGAACCGCGCACGATGTGGTAACGCACACCGGGCAAGTCCTTCACACGGCCGCCGCGCACCAGCACCACGCTGTGCTCTTGCAGGTTGTGGCCTTCACCGCCGATGTACGAGATGACCTCGAAACCGTTGGTCAGGCGCACCTTGGCAACCTTACGCAGAGCCGAGTTCGGCTTCTTCGGGGTCGTGGTGTACACGCGGGTGCAGACGCCACGGCGCTGCGGGCAGTCCTGCATCGCAGGCGACTTGGATTTCGTGACCTCGGCCTGACGGCCGTGGCGCACGAGCTGATTGATCGTTGGCATGGTTTGACTTGTTCCCGTTTGAAGTCAAAGAGAATCCGGATTCCACCGCAGCATGCGCTTACAGACGCAGGCGCACCTCGGCCAATCCGAAGAAAAGCCGGCGATTATAGCCAGCAAAGTGATAGATGCAAGAGCGCGATGTACCCACCCCGCCCCCAACCCTGAACGCCTGGCCTCTGCTGCTGGACACCCACGTGCTGCTGGAGCTCTGGCTGTTCCGTCAACCCAGCCTGATGGGCCTTGGCCAGGCTTTGCTTCAGGGTGATCTGCACTGGATTGCCAGCGCCCCCATGCTGGAGGAACTGGCCCATGTGCGGGCCCGCCCCTGGCCCGAGCGCTGGACACCCGATCCGATCCTGCTGGCACCCGAGGCAATATGCCGCTTGGCCCCGCATCCGACTCAGGCCGCGCCTTGGCGCTGCAGCGACCCAGATGACCAGAAGTTCTTGGATCTGGCGCTGGCGCTCAGTCCCATCCGCCTTTGGAGCCGCGATCGCGCGCTGCTGCATTGGCGCAAGAAGGCTGCTCTGCGCGGCGTGTTGATCCAAACCCCCGAAGCGGGTTGGGCCGACTGGCTGAATCGCAGCGCCAGCACCTCATAAAAAAGGGCGACCCGCGGGTCGCCCTTTCAGTCCAGCCAACGCAGATTACTCGGCGTCGCCCGGGTGCTGCGCGTCCAACGCGGCCAACTGCATGGCGGCCAACTCCTCGGCCTCTTGCAGCGCAATGGCCTTGCGCTCGGTTTCGTCCATCTCTTCCTTGACCTTGCGGGCCTTGTGATAGGCCATGCCGGTACCGGCGGGGATCAGACGACCCACGATCACGTTTTCCTTCAGACCACGCAGCTCGTCGCGCTTGCCCATGATGGCCGCCTCGGTGAGCACGCGGGTGGTTTCCTGGAAGGAGGCCGCCGAAATGAAGGAGTCGGTGGACAGCGAGGCCTTGGTGATACCCAGCAGCACGTCGTGGTAGGTCGGGGGCATCTTGCCCTCGGCGCGCAGACGGTCGATGGCACCCAAGATCTCAGAGCGCTCAACCTGCTCGCCGCCGATGTAGCTGGATTCGCCCGGATCGGCGATCTGCACACGACGCAGCATCTGGCGAACGATCACCTCGATGTGCTTGTCGTTGATCTTCACGCCTTGCAAGCGATAGACGTCCTGCACCTCGTCGACGATGTAGCGCGCCAACTCCTCGATACCTAGCAGACGCAAGATGTCCTGCGGATCGGCCGGGCCGTCGACGATGGGCTCGCCCTTGTTAACCACTTGGCCTTCGTGCACCAGGATGTTCTTTTCCTTGGGCACCAGCTCCTCCCAGACCTTGCCTTCCGGGTCGGTAATCTGCAGGCGGACCTTGCCCTTGGTTTCCTTGCCGAACGAGATCGTGCCGGTCTGCTCGGCCAGCGCACCCTTGTCCTTGGGCGAACGGGCTTCGAACAGCTCGGCCACACGCGGCAGACCACCGGTAATGTCGCGGGTCTTCTGGCCTTCGACCGGAATACGCGCCAACACCTCACCCGGGGCCAGATCCATGCCGTCGCGCACTTGAATCAGCGCGCCGACCTGGAAACCGATCGTCACAGAGTGGTCGGTTCCGGGGATCTTCACCTCGTTGCCGCCGGCATCCAGCAGCTTGATCTGCGGACGCACGACCTTGGCCGCGCCACGGCGCTTCGGATCGATCACCACCAGGGTCGACAGGCCGGTCACTTCGTCGACCTGTTTGGCCACCGTCACGCCTTCTTCGATGTTCTCGAACTTCGCCTTACCGGCGAATTCCGTGATGATCGGGCGGGTCAGCGGATCCCAGTTCGCCAACACGGTACCGGCCTTGATGGTCTGATCGGCCTTGATGTTGAGAACGGCGCCATAGGGCACTTTGTGACGCTCACGCTCGCGGCCATGTTGGTCGGAGATGATGATTTCGCCCGAACGCGAAATCACCACCAACTCGCCCTTGCCATTGGTCACGTAACGCATGGTGGCGTTGAAGCCGATGATGCCGTCCGACTTGGCTTCCACGCTGGAGGCCACTGCCGCACGCGAAGCCGCACCACCGATGTGGAAGGTCCGCATGGTCAGCTGGGTACCCGGCTCACCGATCGACTGCGCAGCAATCACGCCAACCGCTTCGCCGTTGTTCACCAGACCGCCACGGCCCAGGTCGCGGCCATAGCACTTGGCGCACAGACCGTAGCGCGTGGCACAGGTCAGCGGCGTGCGCACCTTGACTTCGTCGGCGCCTGCGGCTTCGACGCGGTCCAGGGTGTCTTCGTCCAGCATGGTGCCGGCCGCCACCAGAACCGATTGGTTCTCGGGGTGCAGCACGTCGACAGCCGTGACGCGGCCGAGGATGCGATCGCGCAGCGATTCGATCACTTCACCGCCCTCGACCAAGGCGCGCATGGCCATGCCGTTGTCGGTGCCGCAATCGTCCTCGGTCACCACCAGGTCCTGCGTCACATCAACCAGACGACGGGTCAGATAACCAGAGTTGGCGGTCTTCAGTGCCGTGTCGGCCAGACCCTTACGGGCGCCGTGGGTGGAGATGAAGTACTGCAACACATTCAGACCTTCACGGAAGTTCGCCGTGATGGGGGTCTCAATAATGCTGCCGTCCGGCTTGGCCATCAGGCCACGCATACCGGCTAGCTGACGGATCTGGGCCGCGCTACCGCGGGCGCCCGAGTCGGCCATCATGTAGATCGAGTTGAAGGACTCCTGATCGACGGTCTTGCCGTTGCGATCCTGAACCTTCTCGATCTTCAGGTGGTCCATCATCTTCTTGCCGATTTCGTCACCGGCCTTGCCCCAGATGTCCACCACCTTGTTGTAGCGCTCACCAGCGGTCACGAGACCCGAGATGTACTGCTGCTCGATCTCCTTGACTTCCTTCTCAGCGGCTTCGATCAGGGTGTGCTTCTGGGCCGGCACCAGCATGTCGTCGATGGCGATCGACAGACCGGCACGGGTGGCCAGGCGGAAACCGCTCTGCATCAGCTTGTCGGCCAACACAACGGTCTCTTTCAGGCCGCAGCGGCGGAAGGAAGCGTTGATCAGCTTGCTGATCTCTTTCTTCTTCAGCGCCTTGTTGATGTTGCTGAAAGGCAGGCCCTTGGGCAGGATTTCAGACAGCAGGGCGCGGCCGACCGTGGTGGCCACCACCTTGGTTTCGGGCACCCACTCACCATCGGCGCCCTTGCTGTACTCGGTCATGCGGACGTTCACCTTGGCGGTGATTTCCACTTGAGCGTTGTCCAGCGCGCGCTGCAATTCCTGCAGGTCGGCAAAGATCATGCCTTCGCCCTTGCCGTTGATGCGCTCGCGGGTGGCGTAGTACAGACCCAGCACCACGTCCTGCGACGGCACGATCGACGGCTCGCCCGAGGCCGGGAAGAGCACGTTGTTGGAGGCCAGCATCAGGGTGCGGGCTTCCATCTGCGCCTCGATCGACAGCGGCACGTGAACGGCCATCTGGTCACCGTCGAAGTCGGCGTTGAAAGCGGCACAAACCAGCGGATGCAGCTGGATGGCCTTGCCTTCGATCAGCACGGGCTCAAAGGCCTGGATGCCCAGACGGTGCAGCGTCGGTGCGCGGTTCAGCAGAACCGGGTGCTCCTTGATGACCTCTTCCAGGATGTCCCACACCACCGGGGTGCCGGATTCGACTTCTTTCTTCGCAGCCTTGATGGTGGTGGCAATGCCCATCGCCTCCAGGCGGCTGAAGATAAAGGGCTTGAACAGTTCCAGAGCCATCAGCTTGGGCAGACCGCACTGATGCAGCTTCAGGGTCGGGCCCACCACGATGACCGAACGGCCCGAGTAGTCGACGCGCTTGCCCAGCAAGTTCTGACGGAAGCGACCGCCCTTGCCCTTGATCATGTCAGCCAGGGACTTCAGCGGGCGCTTGTTGGCGCCCGTCATGGCCTTGCCGCGACGGCCGTTGTCCAGCAGCGAATCCACCGACTCCTGCAGCATGCGCTTTTCGTTGCGCACGATGATTTCAGGGGCCTTCAGCTCCAGCAGACGAGCCAGACGGTTGTTGCGGTTGATGACGCGGCGATACAGATCGTTCAGATCCGAGGTCGCGAAACGGCCGCCATCCAGCGGCACCAGCGGACGCAGATCCGGCGGCAGCACCGGCAGCACCTGCATGACCATCCAATCAGGCTTGATGCCCGAACGCTTGAAGGCCTCCATGACCTTGAGGCGCTTGGAGTTCTTCTTGATCTTCAGCTCAGAGCCGGTCAGGTCGTTGCGGATCTTGTCGCTCTCGACGTCCAGATCCATGTCGGCCAGCAGACGCTGGATGCCCTCGGCGCCCATCAGGGCGACGAACTCATCGCCATGCTTCTCGCGCTCGACGTCGTACTGTTCTTCGCTCAGGATCGCGAACTTCTTCAGCGGGGTCATGCCGGGATCGGTCACGACATAGGCTTCAAAGTACAGCACGCGCTCGATGTCGCGCAGGGTCATGTCCAGCACCAGGCCCAGACGCGACGGCAGCGACTTCAGGAACCAGATGTGGGCGCAAGGCGCCGCCAGGTCGATATGACCCATGCGGTCACGACGCACCTTGGTCTGGGTGACTTCAACGCCGCACTTCTCGCAAATGACGCCACGGTGCTTGAGGCGCTTGTACTTGCCGCACAGGCACTCGTAATCCTTGATCGGGCCAAAGATCTTGGCGCAGAACAGGCCGTCACGCTCGGGCTTGAAGGTGCGGTAGTTGATGGTCTCGGGCTTCTTCACCTCACCGAAGGACCACGAGCGAATCTTTTCCGGCGAAGCAATGCCGATCTTGATCGCGTCGAAGTGCTCGTCGGGCGTGAACTGCTTGAACAGGTCCAGCAAACCTTTCATGTCGTTCTCCTGTTCCTAATTAGTTGCGCTCGAGCTCGATATCAATACCGAGCGAGCGAATTTCCTTGACCAGCACATTGAACGATTCCGGCATGCCGGCTTCGATCGAGTGCTCACCCTTGACGATGCTCTCGTACACCTTGGTGCGGCCGTTCACGTCATCAGACTTCACGGTCAGCATTTCCTGCAGGATGTAGGACGCGCCATAAGCCTCGAGTGCCCAGACTTCCATCTCACCGAAGCGCTGGCCACCGAACTGCGCCTTGCCACCCAGCGGCTGCTGCGTGACCAGGGAGTACGGACCGGTCGAGCGGGCGTGCATCTTGTCGTCCACCAGGTGGTGCAGCTTCAGCACGTGCATGTAGCCGACAGTGACCGGGCGCTCGAACTGCTCGCCCGTGCGGCCGTCGCTCAGCATGCACTGGGTGCGTGTGGCGGTCAGACCCTTCTTGGCGGCGATGTCATCCGGATAAGCCAGGTGCAGCATGGCGCGGATCTCTTCTTCCGCGGCGCCATCGAACACCGGGGTCGCGAAGGTGGCACCCGAGGCCAGGTTCTTGGCCATGGACTGCACTTCGCCGTCCGACAACAGGCTCAAGTCTTCCTTGCGGCCGCCGCTCAAGTTGTAGAACTTGTCCAGGAACTGGCGCAATTCGGCCACCTTGGCTTCGCGCTGCAGCATGTCGCCGATGCGCTGGCCAATGCCCTTGCCGGCCCAGCCCAGATGGACTTCCAGCACCTGACCCACGTTCATCCGCGAGGGCACGCCCAGCGGGTTCAACACGATGTCGCACGGCGTACCGTCGGCCATATAGGGCATGTCTTCGACCGGAACGATCTTGGACACCACACCCTTGTTGCCGTGACGGCCGGCCATCTTGTCGCCAGGCTGCAGACGGCGCTTGACGGCCAGGTACACCTTGACCATCTTCAGCACGCCGGCGGGCAGTTCGTCACCCTGGGTCAGCTTCTTGCGCTTCTCTTCGAAGGCGAGGTCGAAGCTGTGGCGCGTCTGCTCCAGACTGTTCTTGATCGACTCGAGCTGGTTGGCCAGGTCCTCATCCGCCGGGCGGATATCGAACCAGTGGTGCTTCTCGACTTCGGTCAGGTAGTCCTTGCTGATGACCGTGCCCTTGGCGATCTTCTTCGGGCCGCCATTGGCGGTCTTGCCGATCAGCAGCTTTTCGATACGGTCAAAGGCGTCGGCCTCCACGATTCGCATCTGGTCGTTCAGGTCCAGACGGAAGCGCTTGAGTTCGTCGTCAATGATCTGCTGGGCGCGCTTGTCACGCTCAATGCCTTCGCGGGTGAAGACCTGCACGTCAATGACGGTGCCCTGCGTGCCTTGGTCGACGCGCAGCGAGGTGTCCTTCACGTCCGAAGCCTTCTCGCCGAAGATGGCGCGCAGCAGCTTCTCTTCCGGCGTCAGCGTGGTCTCGCCCTTCGGGGTGACCTTGCCCACCAGTACGTCGCCAGGGTTGACCTCAGCGCCGATGTAGACGATGCCCGACTCGTCCAGGCGAGCCAGTTGTTGCTCGGAGAGGTTCGGAATGTCGCGGGTGATTTCTTCGCTGCCCAGCTTGGTGTCACGCGCCATCACCACCAACTCCTCGATGTGGATCGAGGTGTAGCGATCTTCGGCCACCACGCGTTCGGAGATCAGGATCGAGTCTTCGAAGTTGTAGCCGTTCCAGGGCATGAAGGCCACCAGCATGTTCTGGCCCAGCGCCAGTTCACCCAGGTCCGTCGAGGCGCCGTCGGCAATGATGTCGCCGGCTGCCACGCGATCTCCACGCTGGACGATAGGACGCTGGTGGATGTTGGTGTTCTGGTTGGAGCGCTGGTACTTGATGAGGTTGTAGATGTCCACACCCACCTCACCGGCCACGGTCTCGGTGTCATTCACGCGAATCACGATACGGTTCGTATCCACGTAATCGACCACACCGCCACGGCGCGAAGCCACCACGGTGCCCGAGTCCTTGGCGGCCACGCGCTCCACGCCCGTGCCCACAAAGGCCTTTTCGGGACGCAGGGTCGGCACAGCCTGGCGCTGCATGTTGGCGCCCATCAATGCACGGTTCGCGTCATCGTGCTCCAGGAAGGGCACCAGCGAGGCAGCCACCGACACGATCTGCGCCGGCGCCACGTCCATGTATTGCACGCGCTCCGGGCTCAGCAGCACGGATTCGCCAGCTTCACGCGCACTGACCAACTCATCGGTCAGGCGGCCGTTCGCATCGAGCGAGGCGTTGGCCTGCGCGATCACGTACTTACCTTCTTCGATGGCCGACAGGTAGTCGATCTGGTCGGTCACTTGGCTGTCTACCACGCGGCGATACGGGGTCTCGAGGAAACCGTACTCGTTCAGGCGCGCAAACAGTGCCAAGGAGTTGATCAGACCGATGTTCGGGCCTTCCGGCGTTTCGATCGGGCAGACGCGGCCGTAGTGGGTCGGGTGCACGTCGCGCACCTCGAAGCCGGCACGCTCACGGGTCAGACCGCCCGGGCCCAGGGCCGAGACGCGACGCTTGTGCGTGATCTCGGACAGGGGGTTGGTCTGGTCCATGAACTGCGACAGCTGCGACGCACCGAAGAACTCCTTCAGGGCCGCAGAGATCGGCTTGGAGTTGATCAGGTCGTGCGGCATCAGGCTTTCGGTCTCAGCCTGGCCCAGACGCTCCTTCACGGCCTTTTCGATACGCGCCAAGCCCGAGCGGTACTGGTTCTCAGCCAGCTCGCCCACGCAACGCACGCGACGATTGCCCAGGTGGTCGATGTCATCCACCACGCCGCGGCCATTGCGCAGCTCGACCAGGATCTTGACCACGTCGAGGATGTCCTCGTTCGACAGGGTCATCTCGCCTTCGGTCGCGTCGCGGCCCACGCGGGCGTTGAACTTCATGCGGCCGACGCGGCTCAGGTCGTAGGTGTCAGCGCTGTAGAACAGGCGATTGAACAGGGCCTCGACGGCGTCCTCGGTCGGCGGCTCGCCGGGGCGCATCATGCGGTAGATGGCCACACGGGCAGCGAACTGGTCGGCCGTCTCGTCCATCGCCAGGGTCTGGCTGATGTAGGCGCCTTCGCTCAGTTCATTGGTGTAGAGGCACTGCAGCTCTTTGACGCCGGCGGCGCGCAGCTTCTTCAGCAGCGCATCGGTCAGCTCTTCGTTGGCCTTGGCAATGATTTCGCCGGTGTCCGGGTCGATCATGTTCTTGGCGACCACGCGGCCAACCAAGAAATCCTCAGGCACCGAGACAAACTGGGTGCCGCTGGCTTCCAGTTGCTTGATGTGACGGGCGGTGACGCGCTTGTCCTTCTCGACCAGAACCTTGCCGTCCTTGTCGGTGATGTCGAAACGCGCGACTTCACCCTTCAGGCGCTCGGACACGAATTCCATCTGCGCGCCGACATCCATCAAACGGAAGTTGTCGAAGGCGAAGAAGTGCGCCAGGATCTGCTCGGGGTTCAGGCCGATCGACTTCAGCAGGATGGTGACCGGCATCTTGCGGCGACGGTCGACACGGAAGAACAAGATGTCCTTGGGGTCGAACTCGAAGTCCAGCCAGGAACCACGATAGGGAATGATGCGGCTGGAAAACAGCAGCTTGCCCGAGCTGTGGGTCTTGCCCTTGTCGTGCTCGAAGAACACACCCGGCGAGCGGTGCAGCTGCGAGACGATGACGCGCTCGGTACCGTTGATGATGAAGGAACCGTAGTCGGTCATCAGGGGCACTTCGCCCATGTAGACCTCTTGTTCCTTGATCTCGCGGACCTGCTTGTTCGACGGCGTCGAGGTCTCGCGGTCATAGATGATCATCTGCAGCTTGGCGCGCACGGCGGCGGCAAAGGTCAGACCACGCTGCTGGCACTCACGCTCGTCGAAAGCCGGACGGGCGATGTTGTATTCCATGAAGCGCATCTCGACAAACTGGTTGTGCGAGACGATCGGGAACGCGGCCAGGAAGGCCGCCTGCAGGCCCTCGGGCTTGCGTTGCGCGGCGGGGACGTCTTTTTGCAGGAAGGCCTTGTAGGAATCCTTCTGCATCGTCAGCAGATAGGGCACGTCCAGCACGCTGTCGCGCTGGCCGAAGCTCTTACGGATGCGTTTGCGCTCCGTGTAGCTGTAGGAATTTGCTTGCGCCATGAAAGCTCCGAGGGAGGGGGTGGTGTGTGGGGATCAGTCAGCACACCGGACGACTGGCGTCTCGAACATTGCATTCGAGGTTCGGTGACGGGCCACTACCCGCCGCTGGCAGACAACCCCTGGCATTGCGCCACGGGCTCGACCAAACCCGTTCTCTGCAGTCGGATCAGAGAACCTTCGTAAAAACCCGGCATTGTAGGGCAGCCGGACCTTTGCGAAGAGACTCTTCGGAAAGGACACAAGGCCGAACTCCGTTTCCAGAGTTCGACCTCGTGCATTCGGTCGGTGAGCGGCGTCGCGAGCCGGAGCCAGGTCGCTTCGAGAGGCGCAGCCGTACTTGGGTACGGCGAGCATCGCAGGAGCGAGATGGCCCGGCGCAGTAGCCGAGCACCGAGCGAATTACTTCAGTTCGGCCTTGGCGCCGGCTTCGACCAGCTTCTTGACAGCGGCTTCGGCGTCGGCCTTGGGCATGGCTTCCTTGACGGTCTTGGGGGCGCCATCGACCAGGTCCTTGGCTTCCTTCAGACCCAGACCGGTCAGCTCGCGCACGGCCTTGATCACGCCAACCTTGTTGGCGCCGGCTTCGGTCAGCACGACGTTGAATTCGGTCTTCTCTTCAGCGGCGGCGGCACCACCGACGGCAGCGCCACCAGCGGCCGGGGCGGCCATCGAAGCGGCGGACACGCCGAACTTCTCTTCAATGGCCTTCACCAGGTCATTGAGTTCCATCACGGACATGCTGTCCAGGGCGGTCAGGAAAGCGTCTTTATCGAATGCCATTTGGGGCTCCTAAGAATCGAAAAATGTATGAAAACGGATGCGTGCCAATTAGGCAGCGGCGGGCGCTTCGGCACCCTCGCCACGCTTGGCTGCCAGCGCCGCCAGAACGGCAGCGGTACGCTGCACGGGCGACTTGAGCAAACCAGCGATCTGCGACAGCAGGACTTCCTTGCTGGGCACAGATGCCAGAGTCTTCAGGCTGTTCACGTCCAGGGCCTTGCCGTTGTAGGCGCCACCCTTGAGGACCAGCTTGTCGTTGCTCTTGGCGAAGTCGGCCACCACCTTGGCGGCGGCGACTGCATCTTCGGAAAAGCCGTAGATCAGCGGACCGACCATCAGCTCCGCCGCGGGCTCGAACGGGGTGCCGGCAACAGCACGACGGGCCAGGGTGTTCTTCAGCACGTGAAGGTACACACCCTTGGACCGCGCGTCGATGCGCAGCTTGTTCAGAGCTTCCACGGTGAGGCCACGGTACTCGGCGATCGCGAGCGTCTGGGACTTGGCAGCTTGCGCGGCCACTTCCGAGACGACGGCTGCCTTCTCGTTGCGATTCAGACTCAAGGTCTATCTCCTCACATCGCGACGCCAGGGCTTGCACCCCGGAATCGCACCGGTTTTAGCGACCTTGCCGTCTTGGAGCCCCGATTTCAGTTTGCACTGCATCGGATATTCCTCGTCGGCGGGTACGCCATCTGCGCTGGCTTCAAGCCTTACGGCTCTCACTTAGGCCTCAGAGGCACCAACGGTCTTGGATGACCCGCCACTCGAAAGAGTGGCGGCCCACCACTTCCAGGCCTTCTTGCGTCGGCCTGAGATTTCTAGTTAGGCGGCAGCCTGGGCGTTGATCGAAGCGACTTCGACGCGGGCGCCAACGCCCATGGTCGAAGACAGCGCGACCTTGCGCAGGTAGACACCCTTGCTCGACGCCGGCTTGGCCTTGTTCAGGGCCTCGATCAGCGCGCGCAGGTTGTCAGCCAGCTTGCCGTCTTCAAACGAGCGACGGCCGATGGTGCCGTGAATGATGCCGCCCTTGTCAACGCGGAACTGGACCTGACCAGCCTTGGCGTTCTTCACAGCCGTGGCGACGTCAGGGGTCACAGTGCCCACCTTGGGGTTGGGCATCAGGCCGCGCGGGCCCAGGATTTGACCCAGGGTACCGACGATGCGCATGGTGTCGGGCGAGGCAATCACCACATCAAAGGGCATGTCGCCAGCCTTGACGCGCTCAGCCAAGTCTTCCATACCGACCATGTCGGCGCCGGCGGCCTTGGCTTCCTCAGCCTTGGCGCCTTGGGCGAACACAGCCACGCGCTTGGTCTTGCCGGTGCCGTGGGGCATCACGACGGCGCCACGAACCACTTGGTCCGACTTCTTGGCATCCACGCCGAGTTGCACGGCCACGTCGATCGACTCGTCGAACTTGGCGGTGGCCAGGCTCTTCACCAGGGCCAGGGCGTCAGCCAGCGGGTACAGCTTGGTCGACTCGACCTTGCCTTCCAGGGCCTTTTGCTTCTTGGTCAGCTTAGCCATCACACACCCTCCACGATGATGCCCATCGAACGGGCCGAGCCGGCGATGATGCGAACAGCACCGTCCAGATCAGCGGCGTTCATGTCCTTCATCTTGACCTTCGCGATTTCTTCCAACTGGGCGCGGTTCAGCTTGCCAACCTTGTCCAGATGCGGGCGCTGCGAGCCCTTCTCAATCTTGGCGGCCTTCTTGATCAGCACAGTCGCGGGAGGCGACTTGATCTCGAAGGTGAAGCTCTTGTCGGCGAAGGCGGTGATAACCACCGGCAGCACCAGACCCGGCTCCACGCCCTGCGTCTTGGCGTTGAACGCCTTGCAGAACTCCATGATGTTGAGACCACGCTGACCCAGCGCGGGACCGATCGGGGGCGAAGGGTTCGCCTTGCCGGCCGGAACTTGCAGCTTGATAAAGCCGACAATTTTCTTTGCCATGTATCACTCCTGAGGAGCGGCATTGCGCGCCGCCCCGAGTACAAACGCCAGCTCCATGCAGGCAACTGGCTCCTCATGCCCAAAATCGCGTTGGGCTGTCGCGGCCAGACGGGAGCCAAGACTCCCAGGCTCTGACGGGCCTTAAACCTTCTCGACTTGACCGAAGTCCAGTTCGACCGGCGTGGCGCGACCAAAAATGGTCACCGACACGCGCACCTTGCTCTTGTCGTAGTTGACTTCTTCGATGGCGCCATTGAAGTCGGCGAACGGGCCATCCTTCACACGCACCACCTCGCCCACCGTCCACTCGAACTTGGGACGCGGCTTTTCCACGCCCTCTTGCATCTGGTTGACGATCTTCATGACTTCGGCTTCCGAGATCGGGGCCGGGCGATTGCGCGCGCCACCCACGAAACCGGTCACCTTGCTGGTGTGCTTGACCAGGTGCCAGCTCTCATCGTCCAGCAGCATCTCGACCAGCACATAGCCCGGGAAGAAACGGCGCTCGGTGATGGCCTTCTTGCCATTCTTCAGCTCAACGACTTCTTCCGTTGGCACCAAGATGCGGCCGAACTTATCTTGCATGCCAGCGCGCTCGATGCGCTCGCGCAGATTGCGCTCCACAGCCTTTTCCATGCCGGAATAGGCATGGACGACGTACCAACGCTTCGGAGATTCGGTGATCGCTTCGCTCATATCTGCTCTCTTTAGCGCTTCCAGCCCAGGATCAGGTCGTAAAGCACCCATTCCAGCGTCTTGTCGGTCAGCCACAGGAAAAGACCCATCACCAGCACAAAGGCAAACACATAGCCGGTCATCTGCAAGGACTCCTTGCGGGTCGGCCAGACCACCTTTTGCACTTCGCGCCAGCTGTCGCGACCGAAACCAATCAGGCTCTTACCCGACTCACTGGTAAAAAAGACCACCACACCAGCAGCCAGCAGCGCCAGCAGGGCCGACCACTGCACCAAGCCGCCTTTGGCGCTCAGCAGGAAGTAGGCCGCCAGGCCGCCGACCACCAGCAGTGCAGCCGCAGCCAGCTTGGCCTTATCGGCGCCCGAGGTGATGGTTTCGACTTGGGTCATGGACATGGACATTGGGTTCGCGGAATCAGTTACCGCGTATCAGCAGCAAAGCCCGCCGGGTAAAACCGCAGCGGGCTGAAGGCGACTGGTGAAAGTCAGTGAGCTTTTCGGAATTTGCTGGCAGGGGCAGAGGGTCTCGAACCCCCAACCTTCGGTTTTGGAGACCGACGCTCTGCCAATTGAGCTATGCCCCTGCAGCGAAATCCTGAATTACTCGATGATGGTCGCCACGACGCCCGAACCCACGGTGCGGCCACCTTCGCGGATGGCGAAGCGCAGACCGGTTTCCATGGCGATCGGAGCGATCAGCTTGACGGTGATGCTGACGTTGTCGCCAGGCATGACCATTTCCTTGTCCTTCGGCAACTCGATCGAACCGGTCACGTCCGTGGTACG
Organism: Inhella inkyongensis; assembly: GCF_005952805.1. Taxonomy (GTDB): domain Bacteria; phylum Pseudomonadota; class Gammaproteobacteria; order Burkholderiales; family Burkholderiaceae_C; genus Inhella; species Inhella inkyongensis. The sequence goes on along the minus strand of NZ_CP040709.1, from coordinate 636,458 downwards.
GAAGTAGAACTGGGGACGGTAGTTGTTGAAGAACGGGGTGTGACGGCCGCCTTCGTCCTTGCTCAGCACATACACCTCGCCGGTGAAGTGGGTGTGCGGCTTGATCGAACCGGGCTTGCTCAGAACCTGGCCACGCTCGACGTCTTCACGCTTGGTGCCGCGCAGCAGCACGCCAACGTTGTCGCCAGCCTGACCCTGGTCCAGCAGCTTGCGGAACATTTCCACGCCGGTCACGGTGGTGGTCTGAACGTCGCGGATACCCACGATTTCGATGGCCTCACCAACCTTGACGATGCCGCGCTCAACGCGACCGGTCACCACAGTGCCACGGCCCGAGATCGAGAACACGTCTTCCACCGGCAGCAGGAAGGCGCCGTCAATGGCACGCTCAGGCTGGGGGATGTAGGTGTCCAGCGCATCGGCCAGACGCATGATGGCTTGCTCGCCCAGGTCGCCCGTGTCGCCTTCCAGCGCCAGCTTGGCCGAACCCTTGACGATCGGGGTGTCGTCGCCCGGGAAGTCGTACTTGGAGAGCAGCTCGCGCACTTCCATTTCGACCAGCTCGAGCAGCTCAGCGTCGTCCACCATGTCGCACTTGTTCAGGAAGACGATGATGTACTTCACGCCCACCTGACGAGCCAGCAGGATGTGCTCACGGGTCTGGGGCATCGGGCCGTCAGCGGCCGAGCACACCAGAATGGCGCCGTCCATCTGAGCGGCACCGGTGATCATGTTCTTCACGTAGTCGGCGTGACCCGGGCAGTCCACGTGAGCGTAGTGGCGGTTGGCCGTCTCGTACTCAACGTGCGCGGTGTTGATCGTGATACCGCGAGCCTTCTCTTCAGGCGCTGCGTCGATCTGGTCGTAGGCCTTGGCCTCGCCACCGAACTTCTTCGACAGAACGGTCGCAATCGCGGCCGTCAGCGTGGTCTTGCCATGGTCCACGTGACCGATGGTGCCCACGTTGACGTGCGGCTTGGTGCGTTCAAACTTACCTTTTGCCATTTGGCGCTCCTGACGGTCTTTTCAGACAGAGGGGGAAGAGAAGGAAGAAAAGAGGGTGGTGCCCATGGCGGGAATCGGACCCGCGACCTCTCCCTTACCAAGGGAGTGCTCTACCACTGAGCCACATGGGCAGCGACACAGGGCTGCAGACTTGAGGAAATCTGCAATCCGATGTCGCCCTACCAACCAAACCAAACCGCTGGAGCGGGAGACGGGAATCGAACCCGCGTCATTAGCTTGGAAGGCTAAGGTTCTACCATTGAACTACTCCCGCTCTGGAATCCAGTTCCGGAGTTGCTCGCACTGGTGGAGGAGGCTGGATTCGAACCAGCGTACGCGTTAGCGGGCAGATTTACAGTCTGCTGCCTTTAACCACTCGGCCACCCCTCCAGGCGAGCCCGCCACTATAGCAGGGTGTTCAAAGAGCGCAAGGGGTCAGGCGGAAAAATCTTTATCCAGGTTCCAGGACCAAGGGCGGCCCTGCCGCTCCAGCCAAGCCTGGCTCTCGGAGAAATGGCCGCAGCCCATGAAGGGAACGGGCGGTCGCAGCGCCGACAAAGGCGAGGGGTGGTTGGTGCACAGCACCCGATGGCGAGCGCCAATCAACGAACGCTTGGCTTGCGCATGGCTGCCCCAAAGCAAAAACACCTTGGGATCACCTTCGCGGTCGACCGCAGAGATCAGTGCATCAGTCAAGCCTTCCCAGCCCCAACGCGCATGCGCTCCGGCCTGCCCGGCCTCAACGGTCAATGAGGTATTGAGCAGGAGCACGCCGCGCCGGGCCCAAGCACCCAGATGGCCGGTCATTGGGGGTTGCAGCCCCAGGTCTCGGTGCAACTCTTTGAAGATGTTGCGCAAACTAGGCGGAATGGCCTGCCCGGGCGGCACCGAGAAGGCCAGGCCCTCCGCCTGACCCGGGCCGTGATAGGGGTCTTGCCCCAGCAGCAGCACGCGGCAGTTCGCCAAGGGCGTGGCAGCCAGGGCGCGCAGGGGTTGGCTGGGGTAAATCGTGGCGCCCTCGCGCTGGCGCGCCTCGATCCGTCGGATCAGTTGCTGCGCCGCCTCTTGTTGGCGCCAATTCCGCAGGACGACCTGCCATTGGGGATCCAGGACCGCCAAGGCCTCGTCGTCAAAGCAACGACCCAGCGGCTGAGTCAATGCCCCGCTGCTCACGAACCGAACAACTCCGCCAGCGCGCCCCCCGGATCGGGCGCTCGCATGAAGGCCTCGCCGACCAGGAAGGCCTGCACATCAGCGGCGCGCAGGCGCTGCACATCGGCCGGGGTCAGCACGCCGGACTCCGTGATCAACAGGCGCTCGGCGCCGACCGCAGCGCGCAGACCCAGCGTGGTATCCAGACTGACCTCAAAACTGCGCAGGTTGCGGTTGTTGATCCCGATCAGCGGCGTCTTCAGTCGCAAGGCCCGGTCCAACTCCTCGGCGTCATGGGACTCCACCAACACATCCAGGCCCCAGTCCAGTGCGCAGGCCTCCAGTGCGTGCAGCTCTTCGTCCGAGAGGCAGGCCACGATCAGCAACACCGCGTCGGCGCCCATGGCCTTGGCCTCGACGATTTGGAGCGGATCGATCACAAAGTCCTTGCGCAGCACAGGCAGAGCACAGGCAGCGCGTGCGGCGCGCAGCGCTGCTTCGCTCCCCTGGAAGAACTGTCGATCCGTCAATACGCTCAGGCAGGCCGCACCATGGGCCGCGTAGCTCGATGCAATGGCGGCGGGTTCGAAGGGGTTCCGCAGCACGCCCTTGCTCGGGCTGGCTTGCTTGACCTCAGCAATCACCGCCGGCCGGCCTGCAGCAATCTTGGCGTTCAGGGCCTGGGCAAAGCCGCGCGCAGGGCCCTGCGCGGAGGCCGCGCGTTCCAACTCCGCCGCCCTTGGGCGCAGGGCCGCAATCTCTTCTTGTTTGACCGCGACGATGCGGCGCAAGATGTCGTCCATCGCCCTCAGCCCTGCTGTGTGGCCGCCACAAAGGCGTCCAACTTGGCGCGTGCCGCGCCACTGTCCATCACGGCGGCCGCTCGGGCCACCCCATCGGCAATGGAAGCCGCCACATCCGCGGCATAGAGCGCTGCACCGGCATTGAGCAGCACGATGTCGCGCGCCGGGCCGGCCTTGCCCGCCAGCACGTCCAGCAACATGAGCCGCGAGGCCTCGGCGTTCTCGACGCGCAAATTGCGAGTGGCGGACATGGCCAGCCCGAAGTCCTCGGGGTGGATGCTGTACTCGCTGACCTTTCCATCGCGCAGCTCACCCACCAGGGTGGCCGCCCCCAACGACACCTCGTCCAGCCCGTCCTGCCCGTAGACCACCAAGGCATGCCGCGCTCCCAAGCGCTGCAGCACCCGTACCTGGATGCCGACCAGATCGGGGTGGAACACCCCCATCAGGATGTTGGGCGCCCCGGCCGGATTGGTCAGCGGGCCCAGGATGTTGAAGATCGTGCGCACACCCAGTTCCTTGCGCACCGGGGCGATGTTCTTCATCGCTGGGTGATGGTTGGGGGCGAACATAAAGCCCAGCCCCACCTCGCTCAGGCAACGCGCCACGGCCTCGGGCTGCAGGTCGATGCGTGCGCCCAGGGCCTCCAGCACATCGGCACTGCCGCACTTGCTGCTGACGCTGCGATTGCCATGCTTGGCCACCTGGGCACCGGCCGCTGCCGCCACGAACATCGAGCAAGTGCTGATGTTGAAGCTGTGCGCCCCGTCGCCGCCCGTGCCCACCACATCCACCAGATGCGGGTGAGCCGGCGCCTGCACCTTGCGGCTTAGCTCGCGCATCACCTCGGCCGCGGCCGCGATCTCGCCCACGGTCTCCTTCTTCACCCGCAGGCCAGTGATCAGTGCGGCCGCCATGACAGGGGACATCTCGCCCGTCATGATGCGCCGCATCAGGGCCAACATCTCGTCCGGAAAGATCTCGCGGTGTTCGATGACGCGCTGCAGGGCTTCTTGATCGGTGATCGGCATGCTTCAGTTCTCAAGGTAATGCCGCAGCGCGGCAGCGGCGTGGTCCACGCCTTCGGCGTCCACATCCAGATGGGTGACAAAACGCAGGCGATAGAGCCCGGTGGCCAGCACGCCCTGCGCCGCCAAATGCGCCAGCAGGCCCGCGCCCCGACGCTGCGCCAACTCAGGCCTCAGGTCGGCAAACACGATATTGGTCTGCGGCATCGCCACGTTCAGCCCGGCGATGCCCTGTAGGCCTTCGGCCAGGCGCCGCGCCAGCGCATGGTCATCGCGCAGCCGCTCCAGATGGTGATCAAGCGCATACAGCGCGGCGGCCGCCAAGCCACCGGCCTGGCGCATCGCGCCGCCACACATCTTGCGCCAGCGCCGCGCGCTCGCCATCAGCTCGGCCGAGCCGCACAGCACCGAGCCCACCGGCGCGCCCAAGCCCTTCGAAAAGCAAACCGAAACCGAATCGAAGCCGGCGCAAATGGCGCGCGCGTTCGCCAGCACGTCGCCGGGCGCCGCGGCTGCGGCATTGAAGAGCCGTGCGCCATCCAGATGCAGGGCCAAGCCATGCCGGCGCGCCAAGCCCTGCGCCTGGGCCAAGTAGTCTGGGCTCAGCACCTGGCCGCCGATGGTGTTCTCCAGGCACAACAGCCGGCTGCGCGCAAAGTGCGGGTCATCGGGCTTGATGGCGGCGTCGATGTCGGCCAACGCCAAGCTACCGTCCAGCTGCTGCGGCAGCGGCTGGGGCTGGATGGAGCCCAGCACCGCCGCACCGCCGGCCTCCCAGCGATAGCAATGCTGCTGCTGGCCCACGATGTATTCGTCGCCGCGCTGGCAGTGGCTCATCAAGGCCACCAGATTGCTTTGCGTGCCACTGGGCAGGAAGAGGGCAGCCTCAAAGCCCAGGCGCTCCGCCACCGCCTGCTGCAGGGCATTCACGCTGGGGTCATCGCCAAACACGTCGTCGCCCAGCGGTGCGGCGGCCATGGCGGCCTGCATGCCCGGCGTCGGGCGGGTCACGGTGTCACTGCGCAGATCGATGGTTTTCATAGGCTCAAGCCCAGAAAGTTCTTCAACTGCGCATGCCCATGCTCGGAGAGGATGGACTCCGGGTGGTACTGCACGCCCTCGATGGGGGTGGGCGTACCCGCCAGCTCGCGATGGCGCACACCCATGATTTCGCCGTCCTCGCTGCGCGCTGTCACCTCCAGCTCGGGCGGGCAACTCTGCGGCTCGATGACCAGCGAGTGGTAGCGAATCACGCTGAACTGCGCCGGCAGGCCCTTGAAGAGGCCGCGCTGATCGTTATGAATCACGCTGGCCTTGCCGTGCATCTGCCGCTGCGCCCGCACGATGCGCCCGCCCAGGGCCTGGCCGATGCTTTGGTGCCCCAGGCACACACCCAGGATGGGCAGCCGCCCCTTGAAGGCCTGAATGGCCGGCACGCAGACCCCAGCCTCATTGGGCGTGCAGGGCCCGGGTGACAGGATCAGATGGCTGGGCTGCAGGGCCGCAATGCCCGCCACATCGATTTCGTCGTTGCGCAACACCTTGACCTCGGCGCCCAGCTCGCCCAGGTACTGCACCAGGTTGAAGGTGAAGCTGTCGTAGTTGTCGATCATCAAGACCATGACTATTGCCCCCTAGACGCGTTCCGCGTCGCCCCCCCAAGGGGGCGCGTGCCAATCTTGAGGCGGCTCGGCGAGTGGCACATCAGAACCCCCTCTCCACCATCTCTGCCGCGGCCAGCACCGCCCGTGCTTTGGCCTCGGTTTCCTGCCACTCCAGCTCGGGCACCGAATCCGCCACCACCCCGGCCGCCGCCTGGGCGTACAGATAGCCGTCCTTGACGATGCCGGTGCGGATGGCGATGGCCACGTCCATGTCGCCGGCAAAGCTCAGGTAGCCGCAGGCGCCGCCATAGATGCCGCGCTCCACCGGCTCCAACTCATCGATCAGCTCCATCGCCCGCACCTTGGGCGCGCCGGTCAGGGTGCCGGCCGGAAAGCTCGCCTTCAGCACATCGAGTTGCCCCACCTCGGGGCGCAGCACGCCTTCAACGTTGCTGACCAGGTGCATCACATGCGAGTAGCGCTCCACATCAAAAGCCGCCGTGACCTGCACCGAGCCCGTGCGCGCCATGCGCCCGATGTCGTTGCGCGCCAGGTCGATCAGCATCAGGTGCTCGGCGCGCTCTTTGGGGTCGGCGCGCAGCTCCTCCTCCAGCTCGCGGTCCAGCGCCACGCTGGCGCCCCGCGGTCGGGTGCCCGCCAGCGGGCGAATGGTGACGCGCCGCCCGCCGCCCTCGGCGACTGCCCGATGCTCCTCGCGCACCAGAATCTCCGGTGAGGCGCCGGCGATCTGAAAGTCCCCCATGTCGTAGAAGTACATATAGGGACTGGGGTTGAGCGTGCGCAGCGCCCGGTACAGGCTGAGCGCATCGGCCGTGAAGCGCTTTTTCAGCCGCTGGCCAATCACGACCTGCATGCAGTCGCCCGCCGCAATGAACTCCTTGGCCCGGCGCACCGCCTGCAGATAGTCCTCGGGGTCGCGTTCGCGCTCGACCGGCTGGGCCGGGCTGGGCGCCACCTCGGGCAGGCTGACCGTGCGACGCAGGCGCTGGGCCAGAACCTCCAGCCGCGCCTGGGCTGCGCAATAGGCCTGCGGCTGCGCCGGGTCGGCCCAGACGATTAGATAAAGGCGACCGCTCAGGTTGTCGATCACCGCCACTTCTTCGGTCAGCAGCAAAAGGATGTCCGGCGTGCCCAGGCCGCCACCTTGGCGACCCGCCGCCAGACGGGGCTCGATGGCACGCACCGCCTCATAGCCAAAGTAGCCCGCCAAACCGCCGCAAAAACGCGGCAGGCCCGGCACCACGGCGGGACGCAGCCGCTCCTGAAAGGCCGCCACAAAGTCCAGCGCATTGCCCTCAAAACGCTCCACCACCGCGCCGTCGGTCACCACCTCGCAGGCGGTGCCGGTGGCTCGCAGCAGGGTGCGGGCCGCCAAGCCGATGAAGGAGTAACGCCCGAAGCGCTCCCCTCCCAGCACGGACTCCAGCAAAAAGCTGTGCGCACGTTGGTCGCCGCACAGCTTCAGGTAGAGGGACAGGGGGGTTTCGAGGTCCGCCAGGGCCTCACGCACCAGGGGGATGCGGTTGTGCCCGGCAGCCGCCAGGCGCAGAAATTCTTGCTCGTTCGTGATCACGTCGGGTTCCACAAAGATCAGACCCGGGCGTGGTCAGGCCACGCCCTCTTCAGCGGCGCATCAGCCAGGGTCGCCAGGGCCAAGCTCCCCGGTCGCCAGACCCTTTGGTGAAGTTGCGAGACACGAACATGGGCGGCAGTGTAGCGGCGCCCTTTCGGGATCGTGGGTTGAGCCTTCGCGCTTGGCGGCTGTCGGCTTTCTTTCACTGGCTCAGGTTTCCCCGGCTGCGATTGGGCGTCACAAACCGCCACAATTCGCGCCCTGAAAGCCACTCCCCGGAGAACCCATGCGCCGCGCCCTGCTGACCACCCTGCTTGCCCTGGCCCTGCCGCTGGGCTCCCTGGCTCAGACCGTCGAAGCGGGCGGGGCCAAGTTCGACACCTCGATGGAAGTCGGCGGCCAGAAGCTGGTCCTGAACGGCCTGGGCGTGCGCTACAAGGCCGTGTTCAAGGTCTACAGCGTGGGCTTCTACCTGAAGCAAAAAGCCGACACGACCGACGGCGTGGTCAAGCAAGACGGCCCCAAGCGCGTGCTGCTCAAGCTGCTGCGCGACCTGGATTCCAAGGATCTGGGCAAGGCCTTCACCGAGGGCATGCGCAAGAACAGCGTGCCGGAAGAGCGCGCCAAGACCATCAACGGCATCTTCAAGTTCGGCGAAATCTTCAATGAAATGAAGAAAGCCAACGCCGGCACCGCCATCGGCATCGACTGGATCCCCGGCACCGGCGCGCAGATCTTTGTGGACTACAAGCCGGTGGGCGAGCCCATCAAGGAAATCGAGTTCTACAACGCCCTGCTGCGCATCTGGCTGGGCGAGAACCCGGCCGATGAAGACCTCAAGGAACTGCTGCTGGGCAAGGAGAAGAAGTCCCGTCGCGGTTGAAGCCCTGATCCAGCCGGTCGAGATGCCAATCGGCCGGTACTGAATCGATGGGCTCGCCATGGTTGTAGCCGTGGCGCAGCAACACCAGCGCACCGCAGCCGGCCGCCCGCGCGGCCTCGGCGTCGTTGGCGGAGTCCCCCACCATGCCGACGCGTGCCGGCGCCAGGCCCAGCAGTTCGCAGGCGCGCAGCAGCGCATCGGGTTCCGGCTTGGGCCGCAAGTTCGGCCCGCCGCCCACCACCGCCTCGAAGTCGTCCCGCAGGCCCAAAGCTGCCAGCAGCGCCTCGGCGTTGGCCTGCGGCTTGTTGGTCACACACACCAGGCGCCAGCCGTGCGCACGCAGCGCCTTTAACCCCGGCACCACGCCCTCGAACACAGACGCATGTTTGCCATTGACCTCGCGGTAGTGCCGCTCATACAGCGCCCAGGCCGGCTCGAAGGCCGACTCCGGCTGCTGCCACAGCTGCAGCAGGTCGCGCACCAGCTGCGCGCCACCGCGCCCGATCAGGCGCCGCACCTGCTCGGCCGTGGCCGCCGGTGCGCCCAAGGCCTGCGCCACCGGCTGCAGCGCCGCCACAAAATCCCCCAGGGTGTCGACCAAGGTGCCGTCCAGGTCGATCAACCAAGCCTCGATATGTTTGAACTCCATGGCCGCAAGTGTCGCGGCCCGCGCTTGAGAGGATCGCCATGAACCCGATCTGGTGTCTGGGCGGTGCAGTTTGGGACCGCAAGCTCTGCCTGCTCAGCGCCCCGGTGCAGGCCAGCTCCAACCCGGTGCGCGAGAGCTCCTCGCCCGGCGGCGTGGCCCGCAATGTGGCGCACAACCTCAGCCAGCTGGGCCTGAATGCTGCCCTGCTCAGCGCCTGGGGCGACGACGCCGCCGGCGCCCTGCTGCGCATGGACTGCCTGCGTCAGGGCCTGAACATCGACGCCGTGATCACCGTGGCCGACGCCGCCACCGGCGCCTACACCGCCGTGCTGGGCGCCGACGGCAATCTGTTGCTCGGCCTGGCCCAGCTGGATGCCCTAGAGACCCTGACCCCGGCGAGGCTGCTGCGCAGCCAGGCCGCGCGGGCGCGCGCGCCGCTGCAGCTGGCCGACCTGAACCTGCGCCGCGACACCTTGGCCACCTGGCTGGCCGAGGAGCGCCAGGGCCTGGCCGTGCTGCTGGCGGTGTCCGAGCCCAAGATGGCCTCCTTGCCCGAGGACCTCAGCCGGCTGGACCTCCTGATCGCCAACAGCGGCGAATGGTGGGCCGCCGGCGGCAACAGCGAACTGGCCCGGCGCGGCCTGCAACGCGCCCTCGTTACGCAGGGGGCCCAAGGCGTGCGCCTGGGCGAATGGCGCGCCGGCCACTGGAAGTGGCAAACCCTGCCCGCCTTGCCATTGAGCCAGATCCGCGACGTCACCGGCGCCGGCGACGCCTTTGCGGCCGGCGTGCTGGCGGCCCTGGCCAGCGGCCAGACCGACTGGGCCGCCGCCGCCCGCTTTGGCCAGCGCCTCTCGCAGGTCTGTCTGCAATCCCTGCACAGCGTAGCCCCGGAAATCACCCCGGCCCTGCTCAATGAACTGGAGAAACCCGATGCAAGCTGAATGGCTGCGCTGCTCGCCCGAAGTCGCGAGCGCTTTGAAAGACGGCCGTCCGGTGGTGGCCCTGGAATCCACCATCGTGGCCCATGGCATGCCCTACCCCGACAACCTGGCCACCGCCCAGGCCGTGGAGGCCATCATCCGTGAACAAGGCGCCGTGCCCGCCACCATCGCTGTGATGGACGGCGCCATCCGCGTGGGCCTCACGCCGAACGAGCTGGAACAGCTGGCCCGCGCCGGCAGCCAGGCGCTCAAACTCAGCCGCCGCGACATCGCCTACTGCGTCAGCCGGCGCCTGTTGGGCGCCACCACCGTGGCCTCCACCATGCTGTGCGCGGCCGCCGCCGGCATCCGCGTGTTCGTCACCGGCGGCATCGGCGGCGTGCACCGCGGTGCAGCGCAAAGCATGGACGTGAGCGCCGACCTGATGGAACTGGCCCGCACCCCCGTGGCCGTGGTCTGCGCCGGCGCCAAGAGCATCCTGGACCTGCCCTTGACGCTGGAAGTGCTGGAAACCCAGGGCGTGCCCGTGGTCGCCATCGGCCAGGCCGCCTTCCCGGCTTTCTACACGCGCGACAGCGGCCTCAAGGCCGACTTCCGCATCGACGAGCCCGCGCAGCTCGCCGCGTTCCTGCGCTGCCATTGGGGCCTGGGCCTGCCCAGCGGCGTGGTGCTGGCCAACCCGGTGCCGGTGGCCGATGAGATCCCGGCCGCGACCGTCGAGACCTGGATCGCCCAAGCCCTGCGCGAGGCCGGCGAGCAAGGCATTCAGGGCAAGGCCAGCACGCCCTTCATGCTCAAGCGCCTGGCCGAGCTGTCGGAGGGGCGCTCGCTGGCGACCAATATTGCTTTGGTGAAGCACAACGCGGTGGTGGGGGCTCGAGTGGCCGTCGAACTGGCCACTCGGGGCTGAGGGCATAGACCGCAAGGCTTCACCCGGCGCCCCAAACCCGTCAGCGCGCCTCCCGCGCGTCAAACAGCTCCCTCGCCAAGCCTTCCAAGGTCCCGTAGTGCGGGTCCTGCTCGCTCACATCCAGCCGCCCCGCCTCGCTGTCGGCAAAAAAGGCGGTGCAGTGTGCTGCGCGGTCCGGCGCGGCCTTCAGCGCGGCATCGGCCTGGGCATGGGCCGTCTTCTGCCGGGCGCCGGCCTGCTCCAGCTTGAGTTGGAAGTTCGTCAGCGGATCCCGGGGCCCATCGCGCTTTTGGGTATAGCGGGCGATGGCGGCCAGATAGCGATGGTTCTTGCCCTGCCAGCGGCTCTCCTCCGGCTCGGCATAGCGCGAGGGCGGCATGCCCAATTCCTTGCGGCAGCGCTCGGCCATGCGCGCGATGAAATAACCGCGCAGGCCCATCAACTCAGCGACGGCATCGCGCTCGGGCGTGACCGCCGGCTTCACCGCCGCCAACTCGGCCCGCGACATCTCGCGCGGGGCCTCGCCCTGCGCCCCAACTGGCAAAGCCGCCACCATCAACACCCAGGGGATCCAACGCCGCATGCCCGCTCGCTCTTCTTGGTTTCAGTCGGCTCCCAAAGAGCCAGTGCGCGCAGGGTACAGGCAGTCAGCGCGTTGCCCCGTCGACGAGCCGGTCAAGGGAGCCGCACCACAAAGCGGGTTAGTCTGCGGCACCTTCAACCGCAACATCCACCGGAGATCGCCATGCCCAAGGGCCAGCAACGCAGCAACAAGGAAAGCAAGAAGCCCAAGAAGGACAGCAGTCCAGCCAAACCCGTTTCCGGTGCGGCACCGATGCCGTCGGTGGTGACGCAGGTGATGGAGCGGGGGAAAAAGAAGGTCGGCTAACTTTTTCAGGGAGGGCGAGCGGGCAGGCTTGACCTTGGATCGCACGACATTCAAGTCCGAAATCAAGGACTAAAGACCTGGCCGTTGGCTCCAATTACTGCGAGATTGGTTGGCTTGAATCGAAGGGTGGCTCGGACTTGCGAAACAGATTAGACACCACGGCTTTGACACCACCGTCGTCAGTCTTCAGCACACTGTTGAACAAGACCATGCTCAGCGCAGACTGAGGCAGGCTGAAGTTCCGGTTAAATGGTTTGACTGACCAGGCATTCGCAATTGCCCGGTCGATCTGCCGTTCAATGCTCCCAACCACTGTCTTTGCCGCATGATCCCGCGAAACTCGCTCTCGAACAAAAAACGCCGCGGCATCTTTGGCGGCCCGCCAGATGAAATTCCACATCTGGGCAGCAGAGAAATTATCCAGCCCTTTTCTTAATACCATTATTGTTTTTTCGCCGATTGAGTAATTTAGTTGGTGCTCCGCCAATGACAAGTTTAGGAATGCAATGCACTCCTGCAATGCGAGCTCTTTTGCGAGGCCCTCCAACTCATGATGGTGTCGCTTAGCGAATTCAGGGGAGGCAATCAGCTCCTCAACTGAGTCGATGAATTCCAACGGATCTGGGTCGGGAAGCAGCAGTTCAACTTCATCTATGTAGAATTGAAAGTCTCCCGCCTCTGTTTTTGACATTTTCGAGATGTCAGAATTGGGGCTTACGATGACAAGTCGTGCTGCGTATAGCTCTCGCAATATTTGCAGACCAAAGTCATCCTCAGGACTGTAGAGAACAGTTTTGAGAGACTTATACGGCGCAATGGCAGATAAATCCTCGCGGGCACCAAGTCTAATCAATGCAGCGAGACAAACAATTTGACGGGCGCTAAGATCGAGAGGGCTAACTGGGTTACCAAGGGCAGCTTCTGCATATACAGCCAGACGCTCCCTTATCGCTATTCTGTCCTCATCAATGGCCGCCTGTACACAGCCACCGCATGTCCATGGCGGATTGGGTTCGCCGCAATTGAATTCAGTTCTATTCTTGAATTCAAAGGGGCACGCACAATTGACGCAAGACAATGTCTTCGAGAGGGCTCTGGACCCTTGGCTGACAATTTTGCTGATATCTGGCGCCCGCCTGCTGAACAACTTCGATAGTTGAGCCACCGTGAAAGTGAATTTCGCGTCAGTGCCGCGATCCCAATAGGCCTTGCATAACTCAATATCCTTTGGTGTCGTTGCAAAAATCTCAATCTTCATTCACTCTCCACCCATAAATCTCTATTTGACTATTGGCCGGCAGTGGACTTGACCCAATCTCCAAGTCATACGTTTTGCCACGACCGCCCATCACCCCTGTCAGCCCCTGAATCCCCCCACCGCCCTCTCAATCAAATCCAGCGTCTGATCAAACGCCGCCGCGCTGGAGTAATAGGGGTCGGGGACGTCCTGGCCCTGCAAATCCGGCACATGGTCCAGCAGCAGTCGCAGACGCGTCGGCGGGGCCTCAGGGAAGAGGCGGCGCAGGTCGGAGAGGACGTCTTTGTCCAGCGCCAGGATGAACTCGAACTTGGCCAGGTCTTCGCGCTGCACGCGGCGCGAGCGCCATTTGGGGTCGACGGTGTAGCGGCGGCGCTCCAGGGCGGCCTGGGCGCGGGCGTCCATGCGCTCGGGGCGGCTGGCGGCCTGCACGCCGGCCGAGGCCACGCGCTGCAGCCCGAGGGCCAGCGCGCAGGCGCGGAACACTACCTCGGCCATCGGCGAACGGCAGAGGTTCGCGCGACAGACCAGCAGCACCGAACTCATGGCCTTCAGCGCGCCAGCTCGGCGCGCATGTCGTCCATCACCGCCTTGTAGTCGCCCTGGCCAAAAATGGCCGAGCCGGCCACGAAGGTGTCGGCGCCGGCGTCGGCGATGCGGCGGATGTTGTCCACCTTGACGCCGCCGTCGATCTCCAGGCGGATGTCGCGGCCGGTCTGATCAATGAGCTTGCGCGCTTTTTCGAGCTTGCGCAGCGCCGAGTCGATGAAGCTTTGGCCGCCAAAGCCGGGGTTGACGCTCATGATCAGGATCAGGTCGACCTTGTCGATCACCCAGTCCAGCACATCCAGCGGCGTGCCGGGGTTGAACACCAGCCCGGCTTGTTTGCCCTCGGCCTTGATCAGCTGCAGCGTGCGGTCCACATGGCGGCTGGCCTCGGGGTGGAAGCTCACCAGGTCGGCGCCGGCCTTGCAGAAGGCCTGGGCCAGGGCGTCCACGGGTTCCACCATCAGGTGCACGTCGATGGCGGCGGGGCGGCCATCGGGCAGTACGCAATGCGGGCGCAGGGCCTGGCAGACCATCGGGCCGAAGGTCAGATTCGGCACGTAATGGTTGTCCATCACGTCGAAGTGAATCCAGTCCGCACCGGCGGCCAGAACGTTGCGACATTCCTCGCCCAGGCGGGCGAAGTCGGCGGAGAGAAGGCTGGGGGCGATGCGGTAGGTCATGGGGCAGGGATTCTAGGTAGGCACCCTGAAGACCGAACGGGCCTGCAGCGCCGCGGCACGCGCCCAGCAGCCCTCGGCATGGTCGTTCACCAGGCCCATGGCCTGCATGAAGGCATAGACCGTGGTGGGGCCGACAAAGCGAAAGCCCAATTTTTTAAGCTGTTTGGACAGGGCCTGCGAGGCCGCCGACTCGGCGCGGAAGGCCAGTGCGGGGGCGGGCTTTTCCTCGAAGCTCCAGACCAGCGCCGCCAGGCTTTGGCCGCGCTCGTGCAGGGACTTGAGCGCCCGCGCGTTGCCGATGGTGGCTTCGATCTTGCCGCGATGGCGCACGATGCCGGCGTCCGCCAAGAGCCGCTGCACATCGGCCTCGGTGAAGGCGGCCACCCGGGCCGCATCAAACCCGGCAAAGCCGGCGCGAAAGGCCTCGCGCTTGGCCAGGATGGTGCGCCAGGAGAGGCCCGCCTGGAACCCTTCGAGGCAGAGCTTTTCAAACAGCCGGGTCTCGTCGGCCACTGGGAAGCCCCACTCCTGGTCGTGGTACTGCCGGTAGAGCGGAAAATCCGCCACCTCGCACCAGGCGCATCGCGCCCGGCCGTCATCCCCTTCGATTGCCTTCATGTCCAACACTCCTTCGCGCGCCGCGTTTCGCTGCCAGGTTCAGGTCGAGCCGCTGGCCGAGCAGACCGACCCGGCCCAGGGTCAGTGGGCCTACCGCTACACCGTCACCATCGAGAACTGCGGCAGTGTGCCGGCTCAGTTGGTGGCGCGGCATTGGCAGATCGTCGATGCCAAGGGCCTGGTGGAGGAGGTGCGCGGCCTGGCTGTGGTCGGCCACCAGCCCTATCTGCAACCCGGCCAGAGCTTTCAGTACAGCAGCTGGGCCGCCATCGCCACGCCGCAGGGCAGCATGAAGGGCCGCTATCTGTGCGTCAGCGAAGAGGCCGAGGTCTTCTACGCCGAGGTGCCCGAGTTCCTGCTCGCGGCCAGCGGCCAGCTTCACTAGGGCCTGTTAACACTATGCGTAGCCAGCGCGTTGCCATCCAGAAGAGGCGCCAACGAGGCGCGAAACGAAGCCGGGGCAGATCCCCCGGCGAGGCTTCGAAACGAAGTGGGCGCCTCCTTCTGGTGGCAACCCGTAGGGAACGGGCCTGGCCGACCGCCATGCGTCGTTGCAACCCTCGCCCAGGCGCGAGCCTGGGCGCCGCGCCTAGCTTGGCGGCCGGCCAGGTCCGTTCGCGCGGCTTCGCGTAGTGTTAACAGGCCCTAATCCGGTTCGTCTTCATCCTTGCGGCGCGAGCCCATCGTCCACCAGACGATGCCGATCGCCAGCGCCAGCACCAAACCCATTTCCAACAAGATCACGCCCATGCGCGCATTGCACCATGGCTTGGCGCTGGCCCTGGCGCTGTGGATAGCCCTGCTGGCCCTGTTGACCGGCTGCGCCAGCCCACCGCCCCAGCCTTCGCCGGCCCCCGTCACGCTTCCGCCCACACCCAGCGCCCCCTTGCAGCCGCCCAGCCCGCTGGGAGACTTCACCCAGAACGAGCGCGCCCGCTGGACGCCCGTGCCCTGGAGCGAACTGCCCGGCTGGGGCGAAGACGCCGCCGAAAGCCTGTGGCCGGCGCTGCGCCAGAACTGCGCGCGCCCCGCCCCCGGCTGGGAGAAGCTCTGCGCCCGGCTGCTGCTGGAAGAAGCGCCAGGCGACCGGCTCCAGGCCCACGGCTGGCTGATGACCCATTTGCAGCCCCACCGCGTCGAGAGCCTGGACGGCAACCTCCAGGGCCTCGCCACCGGTTACTTTGAACCCGAGCTGCGCGCGCGCCGCCAGAGTGATGCGCGCTTCCGCGTGCCGCTGTTCGGCCCGCCCGCCGACGCCCAATTGGCGCGCGCGCCGCGTCAGCAGATTGACCAGCAATGGCCTGGCCGTCTGCAGCCCCTGCTGTATGTGGAAGACGCGCTCGACGCCCTGCTGCTGCAGATCCAGGGCTCGGGCCGCGTCAGCGTGCGCGAACCCGATGGCAGCGAGACCCGTCTGCGCCTGGCCTTTGCGGGGCACAACGACCAGCCCTACCGCTCGGTGGGCCGCTGGCTGATCGACCAAGGCCTGCTCAAGGCGCACGAGGCCAACTGGCCCACCATCAAGGCCTGGGGCCAGGCCAACCCGGCGCGCCTGAACGAGCTGCTGTGGGCCAATCCGCGCGTGGTGTTCTTCCGCCTCGAAGCCCTGCCCGATCCCAGCCTGGGCCCCAAGGGCGCGCAGGGCCTGCCCCTCACCCCTGGGCGGTCCATCGCGGTGGACAAGGCCGCCATCCCCTACGGCAGCCTGCTGTGGCTGGACACCACCGAGCCGCTGAGCCAGACGCCGCTGCGCCGCCTGGTGCTGGCGCAGGACACCGGCAGCGCCATCCTGGGCGCGGTGCGAGCCGACTACTTCTGGGGCTGGGGCCCCGAGGCCGAGGCCCAGGCCGGCCGCATGAAGCAGGCGCTGCGCTACTGGTTGTTGCTGCCGCGCTAGGGTGAATTGGGGGGCCGTTGCGCGGTACAGGCCATCAAAATGCGCCCCATGTCCACCGCCCTCCCGCGCCGCACCTTGCTTCTGGGCGGAACGGCCTGGACGCTCGGCGCAGCCGCCCAGACGCCGCGCCTGCGCCTGCTGAGCGAGGACTTCCCGCCAGTGAATTTCGAGGCGCAGGGGCGTCCTTCCGGTCTGGCCGGCGAATTGGTACTGGCGCTACAGCAACGCCTCGGCCTTGATCTGCCCATCGAGTTCATGCCCTGGACCCGGGCCTATGACTTGGCCCAGAGCGCAGCCCCGATCTGCCTGTTCACCATGGCGCGCGCGGCCCACCGCGAGAAGCTGTTCAAGTGGGTCGGCCCGGTGGTGGACTTTCAAAACGCACTGTTCAAGCGCAAAGACAACCCGCTGCAGCTCAAGACCCTGGGCGACGCCGCGTTTGCTGAAGGCATCCTGGTGGTGCGCGAATGGGCCTCGGCCCAGGAGCTGCAGCGGCGCGGCTTCCAGAATCTGGTCGAAGTGAGCCAGGCCGGCGCGGCCCTGCGCATGCTGGTGGCCGGGCGTGCGCCGCTGATGGCCTTTGAGTTGCTGACCCTGCCCGATCTGCTCAAGCGCGAGGGCCTGCCGCCCGACGCGGTGCAGGCCGCCCACGTCTACACCGGCTCGCTCGGCTATCTGGCGTTCTCACTGGCCACGCCCGACGCCGAGGTGCGGCGCTGGCAACTGGCCTTGGACGCCATGAAGCGCGACGGCAGCTTTGCCCGCCTGTTCAAGCGCTGGCTGCCGCACATGACGCCCCCCTGATCACAGCGGCCGCAGATCGGCGCCGCGCAGGCCCACCAGCAGCGCCCGACCGCTGGCATCGACGCGGAATTCGGCATAGCGCGCCGCCTCCCAGCGCGCCGCCTCGCCTTCCTTGAAGAACCAGGCGTCACTCACCAGGGTCCAGCGACCGGCCTTGGGGCTGAGCTCCACACGCAGCTCGTCATCCGCCAGCGCCTCGCCTTCGCGGTGGAGGCGGCGCCACTGCGCCACCCCGCGCGCATCGCGGGCCAGCACCAACATGGGACGCTGGGCGCCGGTCTGCGGTCCGGGCTCTGGCACCGTAGCCAGGCGCAACAGGGCGTAGTCCAGGCGCATGAAGTCGCCCTGCATCAGCGAACGCGGATCCACCGGGGCCAGTTCCACAAAGACGGGTTGGCCCTGCTGGATCAGACGTTCCTTCAGCACGATGCCCGCATTCACGAGCAAGAGCCCAGCCGCCAGACTCAGGCCCAAGCCCCAGGGGCGGGCCAGCGCGCCGGCGCCCTCAGACCGGGGCTGCGCCCCGCCGCGCTGCCAGCGCACCAGCAGAGCCGTCAACGCACCCAGCCCCACCAAACCCAGGGCCTTGTGCTGCAGCGCCCAGTCCAGGCGGTAATAGAAGCTACCCAGCACCCACAACGCCGCCACCCCGGCGGCCACCGCCAGCCGGCCGCGCTGCTGACGCAAGGCCAGCGCCGCCAGCAGGGCCAGAGGCCCCAAGGCCGGCAGCACCCAGGCCAGCGCCGCCAACAGCAGCACTGCGCCTGCCCCCTGCGCGGAACGCAGGCCCGGCCAGCGCCGCGCCAGCAGCCCGCCCGCCAACAAGACCAGGGGCAACGCCCACAGACCCTCACGCTGCCAGGGGCTGTGCCATCCAGCGGACCAACTGCCCCCTGCGTCCATCACGCCACCGACCAAAAAGCTCATGCCCGACTGCAAAGCCAGCGCCACCGCCAGCACCAAGAACCAACCCGCGCCAACGGCATCCGCCCACAGCGCCCAGCGCGCCGGCCAGCGCTCCCACCAGGCCAGGCCCAGCAGCGCCGTCAGCGCCAGGGTGGGCAGCCAGAAACTGGCCTCAGGCCCCCAGAAGCGCGGCTGCCAGGCCAGCAGGAAAAGGGCCGCCGCCCCGGCGCCCAAGAGCTTGCGCAACCAGGCCGGACTCAGAAAGGCGGCCAGCAGCAACTGCAGCAGCGCGATCAAGCCCCAGACCCAGCGCTCGGACAGCTCCCGGTGCAGACCCCACCCCAGGCACAACAGCCCGACCAAGAGCACCGGCACCGCCAGCTGTTCGACAAAAAGCGGCAGGCCCGGGCTGCGCAACAACACCACCGCCAGCGCCAAGGCCGCGCTGCCCAGCACGAAGAGGGTCGGCCCCTCATCCACCCAGCGGCCGAACAGCGCCCCCACCAGCAAGAGCAGGGGGATCACCGCCAACCAAGCGCCGAGGGCCGTCAACACCAGCACCGGCCAAGGGCGGGTCTGCCCCTGGGGCCAGGTGGCCTCGGGGCTCAACAGCCCGGCGGAGCGCGCCTTGTGCAAGAACTCAGCGCCGTTCATGGCTGCACCTCCTTCTGCTCCAGCCGACGCGCCAGCCGCATCAACTGACTGACAGTGGCCGCCAACAGGCCGGCCGCCACCAAACCGATCAGCAGCAGGCTGCCGATGTGATCGCCCCCGCCCCGGAACAGGAGCCGGGACAAGCCTGCCACCGCCCAGACGTTCAGGGCCAGTGCGAACACGCTCAGCAGCACCATGTCGGCGCGCTGCCATTGACTCAGCAGCCCCGCCCCGGCCAGCAGACCGGCCATCCAATAGGGACTGCCCACCCGTTCATCAAACAGGGTGGCCAGGCCCCAGCCCATCAGCAGCAACGCGGACCACAGGCCCAGCGCCCGCGCCCCCCAGGCTGCGCCGCGCCACTGCAAGAAGGCCAGCGCCGCGGCCAACAGCGCACTGGCCTGCATCAGCAGGGGCAGGTCTTCGGAACCCAACATCCAGCGCTGCCCAGCGTGGGCATGGGTCCACAAGGTCACGCCCAGCGCCAGCACCAAGCTCCAGGGCGCCCACAGCAGGTCGTGCCGCAACTGCAGCGCCAGCGGCAGCGTCAGCAGGGCCCAGAGCGCAAATAGCTGCCAGGGGTCGGCGCCGGTCTGATAGGTCTGGCCAAAGTAGGCCAGCACACCGCCCTGCAGCAGCAAGGCCAACAAGCCGGCCGCCAGGCGTGCGCGCGGCAGGCGCCACGCCACGAGCAAGGTCAGCACCCAGGCGCCCTGCAGGATCAGGAAATGGGTGCTGCGCGACCACGCCCCCCAATTGGCCGCCACCCACATCAAGAGGCCAAAGCCCATCAAACCCGCCGCCAGCAGGCGCAGCCCCAAGTCCAGCCCGGCACGCGCACCCGCAGGCTCACGCTCCAGCCCGGCCAGAGCCAGCAAGGCCGGTTGCTGCGCAGGCGGCAGCGTGGCAGACAAATTCAGGATGCCGGATCGAAGGTCAGGAGCGTGCATGGCGGACTCAAGCGAACGGGATGGCGCGCATGGTAGGCAGATCCAGGATCTGGGATCCGCTCCAAGCCGCAAAGTAGCCTCTGACGGGCCCCAGAGCAGCGCAGGGTCGGCCCGCAGCGGCGCCAACCAGCCCTGGCGCCCATGAAAAAAGCCCGGTTGCAAACGCAACCGGGCTTCTCAATTCAACACCTCGATAACGAGATCAGTTGAACAGGCGAATGACCTGCGCCGTCCACATGGCTTCCTTGTCGCTGCCCTTGGCTTCCCAGTGCTTCAGCTCCTTGGCCAAATACTGCTTGGCCTCCGGGCTGCCCAGGTCACCGATGGCCTTGAGGGCCATGGCACGGTCGGCCCACTGCGCATCGCGGCCCTCGTAGATGGACTTCAATTGCCCGAACTGGTCTTGCGCCTTCAGCACACCGAGCGAGGCCATGGCGGCAGCCCGGACGTATTCGTCACTGTCTTTCAGCAAGCCGACCAAGAAGGGCACAGCCTTCGGGTTGTGCAAGGTACCCAGGGCATGCACATCCAGGAAGGCCTCGGCGCTGCGCGGCGTGGCGCTGAGCTTCTTCACCAGCGCATCCACCTGAGCGTCGGTGCCCTTGTAGCCATAACGCTGGGCAGCGATCTTGCTGGCCAGTTCCTTGACCGCCAGTGACATCGGCTGGTTGAAGGTGGGCTCGACCACTTCGTCAAAGCTCCACACCGGCACCTTGCCGCGTCGCACAAAGGCCACCACACGCTCCTTGCCACGCGGGGTGTCCACATCGGCAGCCAGGAAGGTCAGCGTCACGAAGGGCGAGAAACCATTGCTGCGATGGTTCAGGACACGGAAGGTCTGCAGCTGGATGGCCGCCGGTCCACTGCCCGCCTGAACCTGCAGGGGCAGGCCGCGCGATGCCAGCTCTGCCTGCAGCGCCTTGGCCAGGAAGGCCGGGGGATCCACCGGGCCCTCTTGCGTGCGAAGCGTGGCGGGCAGGGTGCCCGAACTGAAGTCGCGCTCGGTGCCTTTGCGCTGGTCTTCCAGCTTCAGCGTTTCGGCGCTCGGGCCGCTCAACTCGACACGCAAACCGCTCGGGTCCGGGTGCTTGAGCAAATAAGCCTGCGGTGCGCATGCGGTCAGCACGGGCAAGGCCAGCAGGGCCAGTCGAAGTTTCCAAGTTGTCATGAGTCCTCCCCAAAAACGAAAGGGGCGGATGCTAATGGCTCAGTGAACTCCGCCTGCACCTTGGCCATCCAGGGAACCCCTAAATCGATGGTGAGCACAGGGCCACCATCGAGTCAACGAATCCACGGCGAGGGCTGCGCCGCTACTCCTGCAGCACCTCGCGCAGCCGAAGCTGCAGCGCCTGATCGGGCAGCCGGGCCAGCACCATCCAGTGCTCCAGGCGCATCGGCAGCTGGCTGTGCCAGCGCTGCTGGGCGCCGTCGGCCTGGGTTTGCAGCCACTCGACATCCACCTGCATCGGTTCACGCCGGCCGCGCCATTGCGGGCTCAGGCTCAAGTGCCACTGCGCCGGCGCGGCCCCGGCCAAGGTGGCGCGCAGCGGACCCTGGGTGACTTGGGCCCAGCGCAGTTCAGGCTCCGCCAACTGCAGGCTCCACTGCGCTCGGGTGCCGGCCAGTACGCGGATGAGGGGCAAGGGGGGCAGGTCGACGGGTGCGGCCGTGCTCGCCGTGCTGACCGTGTGCCGATCCCGAGGCAGACCGGCGCGACTGCTGAGGGTGCCCGCAGGCAGGGGCTCGCTGAGCCGCACCCAGCGCAGTTCCAACTCCAGCAAGGGCGGCCGATCAGCGGCCTGGGCTGTCAACACCCAGCCTCCAAGGCTGAGCACCAGACTGCGTCGCTTCATCGCCGCGCACTCCACAGGTTCAATCCCAAGCCAGCCATCACCAGGGCCGCACCTTGCAACTTCCAGGCCGGCAGGGCCTCACCCATCCACCAGGCCGCACAACCCATACCGATCACCGGCACCAGCAGGGCCGTGGGCACCACCTGTGCAGCCGCATGGCGGGCCAGCAACCAGCCCCAGATGCCGTAGCCGAACAGCGTGTTGCCCAGGGCCTGCCAGAGCACGGCGGTCCAGGCCCCGACATCGGCGGCTTGGGCGGAGCGCAGCAAAGCCTGCGGCCCCTCCACCCACCAGGCCAGCGCAATCAGGGCCGGCGCCGCGCAGGCGCTGCTCCAGACCATGAAGCCCAGCATGTCCACCTTGCCAGCGGACTGCCCGATCAGATTGGCGCAGCCCCAACAGAACGCGGCCACCAAGGCCAGGGACAGGCCCAGCGGCGTGGCCGAACCATCCACTTGCCAGGCGATCCAGGCGATGCCGGCCCAGGCCAGCACCAGGGCGGCGGTCTGCAGGCGCTTGAGCCGCTGCCCTTTGATCAGCAGGGCCAGCAGCAGCGTGAAGAAGACCTGGCTTTGCAACACCAGCGAGGCCACGCCGGGCGAGATGGCCGAGCGCATGGCCCAGAACAACAGGCCGAACTGCCCCACGCCGATCAGCAGGCCGTAGCTCACCAGCACGCGAGCCGGCACGGCGGGCCGCACGATCCACAGCAAGGGCAGCGCCGCCAGGCTGAAGCGCAGCGCCGCCAGCCACAGCGGCGTGAAGGTGGCCAGCGCCCATTTGATGATGACGAAATTGCTGCCCCAGACCGCCACCACGGAGAGGGCCAACAGCAGATGCCGCAGCGGCAAGGCGTTCATGGACGGACGATCAGGCGCATGGCGGCGCAGACTAACTCAGATGCCCCAGCGGCAAGGCGCCGGCGGCTTTCACTTCGCCCAAAGAAAAACTGGTGTGCACATCGCCCACATTGGGCAGCACCAAGAGGGTGTCGAGCGTGAAGCGGCTGAAGGCGTCCAGGTCGGTGGCCACCACCTGCAGCTCGAAGGTGCCGTTGCCGCTGATGTAGTGGCAGCTGATGACCTCGGGCAGCGCGCGCAGGGCGGCTTCCAACTGGCGGGTGGCGGCCGCGTTGTTGCGGTCGGCGTCCACGCGCACAAAGGCCAGCACCCCCAGGCCGATGCGGCGCCGGTCCAGCTCGGCGCGGTAGCCGGTGATGAAGCCTTGCTCTTCCAGCCAGCGCACCCGCCGCCAGGTGGGCGCGGCCGACAGCCCGATGCGCGCCGCCAGTTCGGCATTGCTAAGCCGGGCCTCCTGCTGCAGGGCGGCCAGGATGGCGATGTCGTAGCGGTCCAGCTGCTCGCCACGGCGCTCTTCGGCGGGCGCCTCGCTGCTCTTGGCGGCGGCGATGGCACGGCGCGGGTCTTTCGCGCGGGCTCGTTTGGCTTCGGTCATATGCAATCTATATCTCTTTTGAGAGCAAGATTCTTGCTCAAACAGCAAATCCAGCGGCAAACATCGCAAACACTTCTCGCCCCAACTTCTCTACACTGGCCGCATCTCACGCGGGCGCCCAGCCACAGGCGCCCGCGCTCTTTTTCAAGCCCGCCGCCGGAGCCCCCGCCCATGAACGCCCCTTTGCCCGAGCACATCCGCCGCGCCCTGGAAACCGTCACGCTGGATGACAAGTACGCGCTCGATCGGGGGCGCGCTTTCATGAGCGGCGTGCAGGCCCTGGTGCGTTTGCCCATCCTGCAGCGCACCCGCGACGCCCTGGCCGGCCTGAACACCGCGGGCTTCGTGAGCGGCTACCGCGGCAGCCCGCTGGGCGGCTACGACCAGGCCCTGTGGGCCGCGCGCAAGCACCTGGAGAAGAACCATGTGGTGTTCAAGCCCGGCGTGAACGAGGAGCTGGGCGCCACCGCCGTCTGGGGCACGCAGCAGATGGACCTGCACCCGGCCGAGAAGAAATACGACGGTGTGTTCGGCATCTGGTACGGCAAGGGCCCGGGCGTGGACCGCTGCATCGACGTGTTCAAGCACGCCAATATGGCCGGCACCGCCAAGCATGGCGGCGTGATCGCCATCGCCGGCGACGACCACATCTCCAAAAGCTCGACCGCCGCGCACCAGAGCGACCATGTGTTCAAGGCCGTGGGCTTCCCGGTCTTCTTCCCGACCACGGTGCAGGACATCCTGGACATGGGCCTGCACGCCTTTGCGCTGAGCCGCTATTCGGGCCTGTGGAGCGGCATGAAGACGATTCAGGAGATCGTCGAGAGCGGCGCCACTGTGGACGTGAGCCCGGACCGCGTGAAGATCCTGATGCCCGAGGACTTCGAAATGCCGGCCGGTGGCCTGCACATCCGCTGGCCCGATCCGCCGCTCGAGCAAGAGGCGCGGATGATGGACCACAAGTGGTACGCCGCGCTGGCCTACATCCGTGCCAACAAGCTGAACTACAACGTCATCGAGACGAAGCAGGATCGCCTGGGTCTGATCGCCTCGGGCAAGGCCTACAACGACACCCGTCAGGCCCTGTTCGACCTGGGCCTGGACGACGAGACCTGCCGCCGTCTGGGCATCCGCCTGCACAAGGTGAATGTGGTGTGGCCGTTGGAGGCCAACATCACGCGCGAGTTCGCCACGGGCCTCTCGGAGATCTTGGTCATTGAAGAGAAGCGCCAGGTCATCGAGTACCAGATCAAGGAGCAGCTCTACAACTGGCGCTCCGACGTGCGCCCGCACGTGCTGGGCAAGTTCGACGACGACGACCAGAGCGGTGGCGAGTGGGGCCTGCCCAACCCCAGCCGCAACTGGCTGCTGCGCCCGCAGGCCGACCTGACCCCGGCCCTGATTGCCCGCGCCATCACCCAGCGCCTGAAGAAACTGGGCGTGGACGCCGATGTGGCCGCCCGCCTGGACGCGCGCATGGCCGTCATCGAGGCGAAGGACCGCGCGCTGACCGACGAGATCAAGGTCGCCGGCGGCGCGGACCGCGTGCCCTGGTTCTGCTCGGGCTGCCCGCACAACACGTCGACGCGCGTGCCCGAAGGCAGCCGCGCCGTGGCCGGCATTGGCTGCCACTACATGGTGAGCTGGATGCCGGGCCGCAACACCAGCACCTTCACCCAGATGGGCGGCGAAGGCGTGCCCTGGGTGGGCCAGCAGCCCTTCAGCAAGGCCAAGCACATCTTCTGCAACCTGGGCGACGGCACCTACTTTCACAGCGGCATCCTGGCCATCCGCCAGAGCATCGCTGCGGGCGTGAACATCACCTACAAGATCCTCTACAACGACGCGGTCGCCATGACCGGCGGCCAGACCGTGGGCGAGCGCCCCGAGGGCCACTCGGTGATGCAGATCATGAACTCGGTGATCAGCGAGGGCGTGAGCCGTTTCTGCATCGTCACCGACCAGCCCGAGAAGTACACCGGCGTGGCCCTGCCGGCCGGGGTGCAGGTGCACCACCGCGACCAGCTCGACAGCATCCAGCGCGAGTTCCGAGAGATCGAAGGCGTCAGCGCCATCCTCTACGACCAGACCTGTGCCACCGAGAAGCGCCGCCGCCGCAAGCGCGGCAAGATGGCCGTGAGCGAAAAGCGTGTGGTCATCAACGAGCTGGTCTGCGAAGGCTGCGGCGACTGCGGCGTGCAGAGCAATTGCATGTCCATCGAGCCGCTGGAAACCGACTTCGGCCGCAAGCGCACGATCAACCAGAACAGCTGCAACCAGGACCTCTCCTGCGTCAAGGGCTTCTGCCCCAGCTTCGTCACGGTGGAAGGCGGCCAGCTCAAGAAGGCCAAGGCCGGCAAGGCCGCCTCGCCCTTTGACACGGCCCTCTTGGGCGAGCTGCCCCAACCTACCCTGCCCAGCTGCCAGACGGCCTGGGGCATCGTGGTGGCCGGCGTGGGTGGGACGGGCGTGATCACCATCGGCCAGTTGCTGGGCATGGCCGCCCACCTGGAAGGCAAGGGCGTGGTCACGCAAGACGCCGCCGGCCTGGCCCAGAAGGGCGGCAGCACCTGGAGCCATATCCAGATCGCTGACTCGCAGGAGGCCATCCACTGCACCAAGGTGGGCACGGCCGAGGCCGACCTCATCATCGGCTGCGACGGCATCGTGGCCGCCAACAAGGCCACCCTGCAGACCATGCGTCCGGGCCGCACCTTCGTGGCCCTGAACACCCACGGCAGCCCGACCGCCGCCTTCGTGCTGCAGCCCGACTGGCAGCACCCCGGTTCGGCCTGCGAGCAGGCGCTGGAGAACGCTGTCGGCAAGGATTTCCTGGGCCGCTTCGACGCCGAGGAAGTGGCCGTCAAGCTGCTGGGCGACAGCATCTACACCAACCCCATCATGATGGGCTATGCGTGGCAGATGGGCCGCATTCCGCTCTCCTTCGCCGCCATCCAGCGCGCCATCGAGTTGAACGGTGTGCAGATCGCCAACAACAAGGCCGCGTTCGAATGGGGCCGCCGCTGCGCTGCCGACTACGCCAAGGTCAAGGCCTTGTTCGCTGCAGAGGCCGTGGTTCAGATCGTCAAGCGCCCCTCGCTGGACGAGATGGTGGCGAAGCGGGTCGAGTTCCTGACCGGCTACCAAAACGCCGCCTACGCCGCCCAGTACAAGGCCGTGGTGGACAAGGTGCGCGCTGCGGAGGACAAGCTCGGCAGCAAGCAGCTCAGCGAAGCCGTGAGCCGTTACCTGTTCAAGCTGATGGCCTACAAGGACGAGTACGAAGTGGCCCGCCTGCACAGCGATCCGGCCTTCACCACCATGGTGGCCAGCCAGTTCGAGGGCGACTACAAGCTGGTGCACCACCTGGCCCCGCCGCTGTTCGCGAAGAAGAACGACAAGGGCGAGTTGGTGAAGAAGCCCTTCGGCGCCTGGGTTCGCCCGGCCTTCCGCCTGCTGGCCAGCCTCAAGGGCCTGCGCGGCACGGCCCTGGATGTGTTCGGCTACACGGAGGAGCGCCGCATGGAACGCGGCCTAATCGAGCGCTACAAGACCAATGTGGACGAGCTGCTCGGTTCCTTGAGCGCCGAGCGCCTGGCCCAGGCCGTGGAAATCGCCCGCCTGCCGGAAGACATCCGTGGCTTCGGTCATGTAAAGGAACGCCACGTCAAGGCCGTGATGCCCAAGTGGGAGCGCCTGATGCAGCAGTGGAGGGCGTAACTCCGGTGAGCTGAATCAAGAGCCCGCTAGATCTGTTGTCTTGCGGGCTCTTTCACTTCTGGCGTTCGTTCATACGGCCACGCTGCAACTCACGCGGCCCCACTTGCAGCTCATCGCAAGCCCCTGGTTCGACGGGCGGTCGAGGTTCAAAGTTCAGCCATCGACAACGCAGCGCACCCAGGAGACCCACCATGACCCGCTTCGACACCCGCCCCGCTCTGGACAAGATTTCTGGCGTTCTGACCCTGGCCGCCATGGCCGGTCTGACCTTTGCCAGCGCCGCCACTCTTGCCTCCCCGGCCATCGAAGCGGCCCCGGTGGTGCATCAATTGCCCACCGTCGTCGTGACCGCCAAGAAGGCCGTCGTGCACCAGCTGCCGCTGGTGGTGGTGACGGCCAAGCGCACCCAGGTCGAGTAAGCCCCCGCGCGCCGCGCTGCGGCGTTGTTGATCCGCCCAAGGGCCCGGCTTGCCGGGCCTTTTTTCATCTATGGTCAGCGCATGCGCTGGCTGATCCTTCTGCTGACTCTTGCGTGCCTGCCGGCACACGCCGATCCGCGTCTGCAGGGCTGGACGGTGCAGGTCTGTGACGACGCCAACGAATGGCCCCCCTATACCTATTACGAACGGGTGGAGGGTCAGAAGACTGAGCAGGTCCGCGGCTTCTCTATCGAACTGCTGGAGCGCCTGCTTCAACCCTTGGGCCTGAAGTACCGAATCGAGCTCCTGCCCTGGGTCCGGTGTCTGCAGGAAGTGCAACGCGGGCAGGACTATCAGCTGCTGTTGAACGCCACACGCAACCCCGAGCGCGAGCGCGCATTCCTGATCACCGAACCGACCTACAGCACCCGCACCTATTACTTCTGGAGCCGCCGCGTGCATCCGCAAGGCCTGAAGGTCAGAACGCAGGCCGACCTGAAGCGCTACCGAATTGGCGGGGTGCGCGGCTACACCTATTCGCAGCTGGACCAGATCGACATGGCCAGCCTGCAGCGCGGCCCCAACTACGCCAGCCTGGTGCAGATGCTGCATCTGGATCGCATCGACGTGATCGTGGTGGGTGAAGAGGTCTTCCACGGTCTGGCCGGTCTGCCGGGTTACGAGTTGGCGCAGGACCCCGACCTGGGGCGGGCGCCATTGGTCGTGGAGCGTCCCAACCGCTTTCACATGATGGTCAGCCGCCAGCACCCCTTGGGCCCGGCCCTGCACGCCGCCCTGCAGGGAGGGCTGGCCGAGCTGAACCGAAGCGGCGAGCTGCAACGGCTGCGGGATCGGCACCTCCGGCGCTGAAGCCTCCGCCGTTCAGCGCACTCAGGCGCAGTTCATGCGGCCATCCAGCCGGTTCAGCGCAACGCCCTTTGAAGCGCGAGCTGCGTGACCGAAAGTCCAGTCACCGACAGCCCACACCTTCCAGGAGCCCACCATGATCAAAGCCTTCAACACCCGCCCGGTCCTCGACGCCGTCGGCGAAAGCCTCACGTTGATCACCATGGTGGGCCTGACCTTCGCCAGCGCCGCCACCCTGGCCATGCCGGCCCCGCAGCATGAGGCCGCCACCGAGGCGGTGGTGCACCAATTGCCCCGGGTCGAGATCGTTGCCCAGCGCACTGTGGTCCATGTGCTGCCCACGGTGATCGTGACCGCCAAGCGCAGCAGCGAGTAAGCCGCAGCCAGCCCTCGCTGTCGCTCAGCCCCCGCCCCGGCCCTGCCGGTGCGGGGGTTTGCTTTTTGCAGCCCACAATGCCGCTCCGCCTTTGAACCAAGACCCATGCTCAAGCTCCTGGCCCTGCTGTTCTCGGGCGCCAAATTCGGCAAAGTACTTACCAGCGCCGGCACCATGCTGCTCTCGCTGGTGGTCTATGCCTTCATCTTTGGCTGGCGCTATGCGGCCGGCTTCATCGCCCTGCTCTTCGTGCATGAGATGGGGCACTACCTCGCAGCCCGCCACCGTGGGCTGCCGGTCGGTCTGCCCACCTTCATCCCGTTTGTGGGCGCCTGGGTGGAACTGAAGAAGATGCCGCACGATGCCCAGACCGAGGCCTTCGTGGGCATGGGCGGCCCCCTGCTCGGCAGCTTGGCAGCCACCTTGGTATACGGGGTGGCGCGGGCCTACCCGGACCAGCCTTGGCTTCTGGCGGTCGCCTACTCGGGCTTTTTCCTCAATCTGTTCAACCTGATCCCCTTGCCGCCCTTCGATGGCGGCCGCATCACCGCCGTGCTCTCGCCCAAGGTCTGGCTGCTGGGCGTGCCGGTGCTGGTGGGCGTGTTCCTGTGGAACCCCAGCCCGCTGTTGGTGATCTTTGCGCTGCTGGCCGCACCGCAAGCCTGGGCCGCCTGGAAGCACCGCCGCAGCCCCGAGGGCCAAGGCTATTACCTGGTGAGCCCTGCCAAACGCTGGGAGTGGGGGGCCTATTACCTGATCCTGGTGAGCTATCTGGCCCTGATGAGTTTTGAGGCGCACGCCCTGCTGGCCAGTCACCGCTGAAGCGGGCTGACCGTCGATTCACCCGCCGATTACCGCAGCTCATCGCATCTCCCTTTCAGGGTAAACCCTGATCGACGACAGTGCAGCCATCGACAACCGCTGCACCCCAGGAGAGCACCATGAGCAAGATCACCTTCAACACCCGCCCGGTCCTGACCTCCGTGTCCGAGGCCCTGACCCTCATCACCATGGCGGGTCTGACCCTGGCCAGCGCGGCCGTACTGGCCGCTACGCCGGCCCCCGCCTCGGTCGACCCTGTGATTCATCAGCTGCCCACCGTGGAAATCGTCGGCCAGAAGGCCGTGATCCACCAACTGCCGCTGGTGATCGTCACCGCCAAGCGCAGCACCTGATTCCCCGGGGTGCAGCCCCCGGTCGATCGAGTCTGTAAACACCCCTCAAGGCCCGCCGCAGCACACGCTGCGGCGGGCCTTGTCGTTGAGGAAGTCTTTAGTCGGTTCCACTCCGCACTGCTAGTCTGGGCGGCATCTGATTGCTTCTCTGTCCCATGCTCAAACCCTGGATCGCGCCCGTGCTGGCGCTGTGCGCCGCTTCTGCCCTGGCCGTCCCCTTGAAACCCGTTCGCACGGTCGAAGGGGTCATCGAGTACCGCCTGGCCAACGGCCTGCAAGTGCTGTTGGCCCCCGATGCCAGCAAGCCCAGCACCACGGTCAACATGACCTACCGGGTCGGCTCCAAGCACGAGAACTATGGCGAGACCGGCATGGCCCATTTGCTGGAGCACCTGATCTTCAAGGGCACGCCCACGCACCGTCAGGTGATGGCCGAGTTTGCGCAACGCGGCTTTGATTTCAACGGCACCACCTGGACCGACCGCACCAACTACTACGCCTCGTTCGCCGCCAATCCGGCCGATCTGCGCTGGTATTTGCGCTGGCAGGCCGATGCGATGGTCAACAGCCTGATCGCCCGCAAAGACCTGAACACCGAGATGACGGTGGTGCGCAACGAAATGGAGATGGGCGAGAACAGCCCGGCCAACATCGTCTCGGAGCGCCTGCTGGCCACCATGTTCCAGTGGCACAACTACGGCAAGAGCACCATCGGCGCGCGCAGCGATGTGGAGAACGTCGACATCGGCCGCTTGCAGGCCTTCTACCGCCAGTACTACCAGCCGGACAACGCCACCCTGATCGTCACCGGCCGTTTCGATCCATCACAGACCCTGGCCTGGATCACCCAGTCCTTCGGCCCACTCAAGAAGCCGCAGCGCACGTTGCCGCGGCTCTACACCCTGGACCCGGCGCAGGACGGCGAGCGCCAGGTCAGCGTGCGCCGCAGCGGCGGTACGCCCACGGTGGCGGTGGGCTACCACGTTCCCGCGGCCACCCACCCCGACTACGCCGCCGTGGAGTTGCTGGGCGCGCTGATGGGCGAGGCGCCCAGTGGCCGGCTGCACAAGGGGCTGGTGGAGCAGCACAAGCTCGCCACCAGCGTGAGCGGCGGCGCCTATGCCTTTGGCGAGCCTACGGTGCTGAGCTTTGGCGCCGACGCCCTGCCCGGCGCCGATCCACAGCCCCTGGCCCAGGCCCTGGTGGCCGAGTTGGAGGCGGTGGCCCAGCGCCCCTTCCTGGCCGAAGAGTTGGAGCGCGCGCGCAAGCGCTGGCTGAACCGCTGGGCCCAGCTGTTTGCCGACCCGCAGCAGATCGGCTTCGCGCTCAGCGAGGCGGTTGCGGTGGGGGACTGGCGCTTCTTCTTCCTGCTGCGCGACCGCATTCAGGCCCTGCAACTGGCCGATCTGCAGCGCGTGGCCCAGGAGCGCTTGCTGCCGGCCAATCGAACGCTGGTGCTCTACATCCCCACCGAGAAACCCCAGCGCGCACCGGCCCCACAGGCCGTGGATGTGGCCGACCAGCTGCGCACCTTCCAGCCCGCCGCGGCCCAAGCCGAAGTGGCGGCCTTTGACACCGACCCGCTGCGCATCGAAGCCCAAGTCCAACGCTTCGAGCTGCCCAGCGGCGCGCGCCTGGCCCTGCTGCCCAAGCCCACGCGCGGGGGTCTGGTGAAGGGGCGCGTCCAGCTGCGCTTTGGCACAGCGCAGAGCCTGCGCGACCAAGGCGCAGTCAGCGATCTGCTCGCCAGCCTGATCAACGAGGGCAGCGAGCGCCTGGGGCGTGAGGCCCTGCGCGACCGCATGGATGCGTTGCGCATGGAGTTGCAACTCGGCTACAGCGCCGACAGCGTCATCCTGGCCTGGACCAGCACCCGCGAGCATGCCGTGGCGGCCGCCGAGTTGGCGCTGGAGCTGCTGCGCCACCCGCGCCTGGACCCTGCCGTATTCGAGGAACAACGCCAGCTGGCCTTGGCGCAGGTCGATGCCGCCAAGTCCGAGCCCGAACAACTGGCCCCCAACGCCCTGGCGCTGGCCCGCAACCACTTCCCCACCGGCGACCCCCGCCACGCGCAGAGCTTTGCCGATCAAGCCGCCGCCCTGAAAGCGGTGTCGCTGGATCAGGTGCGTGAATTCCACCGCCGCCACTACGGGGCCGACCACTTGCGCCTGGCCCTGGTGGGCGACTTCGATGCCGCCGCCCTGCGCGCCGCCCTGACGCCCCTGCTCCAGGATTGGCGCGCCCTGCAGCCCCCGCAGCGCCTCACCCGCCCTTGGGCCGATCTGCCCGCAAAGCGCCTGAGCCTGCCCACGCCGGACAAGCAAAACGCCACCCTTGCGGCGGCCCTGTCCGTCCCCGTGAAGGACAGCGATGCAGACTTTGTGCCCCTGATGCTGGCCAATGCCATCCTGGGCGAAAGCACCGACTCGCGCCTGTGGGTGCGCATCCGCGAGAAGGAAGGCCTGAGTTACGGCACCTGGGCCGCGCTGGACTGGAACACGCAGGAGGCGCACAGCGTCTGGAACTTCGGCGCCCTCTTTGCGCCGCAGAACCGCGCCAGGGTCGAGGCGGCGCTGCGCGAGGAACTGGCGCGCGCCCTGAAGGAAGGCTTCACGGCCCAGGAACTGGCCCGCGCGCAGCGCGCCCAACTCAGCAGCCGTGCCCTGGCGCGCGCGCAAGACGGCGGGCTGGCCGCCGCGCTGAGCAGCCAGGCCGACCTGGGCCGCACCCTGAAGCACAGCGCCGCGATCGACGCCGCGATTCAGAACACCACGCTGGAGCAGGTCAACGCAGCGTTGCGCCGCCATCTGAAGCCCGAAGCGATGCAACTCGTCTGGGCCGGAGATTTCGGACCCACCCCCGAAGCGGCTGCGCCGCCTCCCCCTCAAGGGGGCGTCAGCAGCGGCCCGGCAAAGCCGGTTCCGCGCTGACCGCTTGATCCAATGCCCACCGCCCTGCGTCGTCGAGCGGCTCTATGCCTGCCCCTCCTCAACTGGGGGTGCGCACCGACACCCCTTGCACCATTCGCTGCGCCTGCTTTCAACCCACCGCACCAAGGTGGACGGCTCTGGCGCGCCGACCCGACCGCCTCGGTGCTGCGCATCGTGGCCTTTCGCGGTGGCGCGGCCGCGCGACTGGGGCATCACCACATCCTGCAGGCCGCGCGCTTTCACGCCCAGCTTTGGCTGCCTGAATCCGGCCTGGCGGGCGCCCAAGGGGAACTGACAGTGCGCCTGGACGAGTTGGAGTTGGATCGCCCCGATTGGCGCGCGGCGGCAGGCGGCGAGTTCAACGAGAAGCCCCTGGACGCCGAGGCCATCGCGGCAACCCACCGCAACTTGCTGCGCGCCCTCAACGCCGACGCCCATCCCGAGGTCAGCCTCCACCTGCGCCAACTCGGCGGCGCCACCCCCTGGTGGACGGCTGAGGTAGATCTGCGGCTGAATGGCCAGATCCAGACCTACCGCATGCCCCTGGCCGTGGAACAAGGCGCTGAGCGGCTGCGGTTACAGGGCCGCCTGCTGCTGCGCCACAGCGATCACGGCCTGCAAGCCTTCAGCCTGCTGGGCGGGCTGTTGGCGGTGCAGGACGCGGTGGTGCTGGAGTGGGATCTGACGCTTATTGCGGCGCGTCGGTGAGCGTGCGCAGGAAGGCGACGATGTCGCTGACATCCTGCGGACTCAGGCGCGCGCGGTTGCCTGGCAGCGGTGCAAAGGGCGCGCGGCGTTCCACATTGGCCTGATAGGCAACCGGCAGGTCGTTGAAGCGCTGCACCTGCCCATTTACGGTCGGGTACCAGCGGGTCGGGTCGGTGTCGCGCGTGGCATAGAAGGACACCACCTCTTCCAGGGTGTTGAAACGGGCGTTGTGCATATAGGGGGCCGTGAGCGCCACATTGCGCAGCGTGGGCACCTTGAAGCGGCCGCACAGCTGGGTGCGGGCCAGCAGGTCGCTGCGGCCCGGACCGCAAAGGCCGAGGTCAAAGAAGGTCGGATCGGCGGTGGCCTGGCTGATATTTCGCGGTACGGCCAGCGCGTGATAGCTGAAGTCGGTGAACAGCGCCCGCACCCCATTGCCGCGCGGCTGGCTGCTGTGGCAGCTGGCGCAGTTGCCGCGTTGCGGGTCGTTGAAGGCCGCCAGGCCACGCGCCTCGGCCGCCGTGAAGCTGGCCCGGCCCTCTTGCACTTGATCGAACTTGCTGTTGAAGGGGTGGTAGTCCGGGTCACGGGCCTGGTAGAGCGCCAGGGCATCGGCCACGGCGTCCACCACGGCGGCATCCGTGGGTGCGGCGCCCAGGTTGTAGAGCCCCAGCAAGCTGCCGTAGAGCGGCGTGGCACGCAGGCGCTGCACCAAATCCGCAGGACTGGCGTTGGCCATCTCCTTGGGCGCAAAAAGCGGCCCGCGCGCCTGCTCGGCACGGCTGTTGGCGCGGCCATCCCAGAACAGGCCGCCACGCGCTCGGCCTTGAGCGTCCACGGAGAAGGCGCCCGCCTGGTCCAGATAGCGCAATGACGGGCTGCTGCGCAGGCCCTGTTGGTCCAATGCAGGACCACCCAGCGGCAGGAAGCGGCCGGCCGGATCCGCATGACCTTGGCGACTGTCATGGCAGCTGGCGCAGGCCTGCTGGCCGCTGGCAGAGAGGCGCCGCTCATTGAACAAGAGCTCACCCAAACTGACGCGGGCCTGCTGATTCACGGCCGGTGCCGGCGCCGGATCGGGCGGGGGGGACGGACGCGGTGGCTGGCGCTGGGCTTGAACGCCCAGAGAAGCCAAGGCCATCAAACTGAGCAATAGGGCAATGGGGGTGCGTCGCATGGCGGTCTCCGAACGGCGGATGGCAACAAGAGGTCGAAGGCGACTGTCCGGCGCAATTGCGCAGCAAAGATGCCCACACTGTGGAGAGCCTCTCCACAATTGCCCGCCCGCCTACGCATAGAGTGAAGGCCATGCGCTTGGTCCATCAACTCAGCCTGACCCTGCTGGGCACCAGCTTGGTGGCCCTGTTGGCGATGGGGGGCTTCAGTGCCTTTCACTTGCGTGCCGGTTTCTCTGACTACCTGCGCGCCCAAGACGCCGAGCGCCTAACGGCCTTTGCCGGCGCAGCGCGGGCCGTGATCGAACGCCATGGCGTGGATGCCCTGGCGGCCAATCCGCGCCTGCTGCGCGCCCCGGGGCTGGACGGCGAACCGCCCCCGCGCCGCGAACCGCCGCCCGAAAGAAGGCGGCCAGGACGCCTGGAAGAGGAGCCCGACCGCCCCCCCCCCCGACCCCGAGCGGGCACTGGCACGGCGGGGCCTTTCCCTGGTGGACGCGCAGGGTCGATTGATCTGGGGCCGGCTGCCCCCGGCAGACCGCCCCAGCCTGGAGGAAGCCGTGGTGCTGGAGGGGCGCACCGTCGCCCTGGCCCGGCTGGTGCCGCGCCCCGAGGCACCCGAGGCCCTGGACCGCCTGTTTCTGCGCCGGCAGTTGCTCGGCCTAGTCGGGGTCGGGGTCATCGTGGCCCTGCTGGCCGCTCTGGCGGCCTGGTGGTTGGCTGGGCGCTGGCTGCGCCCGCTCACCGAAGTTCAGCGCGCCAGCCACCGCTTGGCGCAGGGCGACTTCAGCCTGCGTTTACCTCGGCGCACCAGCAAGCGCCGCAATGAGTTCGATGCCCTGGTCGACGACGTCAACCACCTGGCTGCCTCCCTGCAGACCCTGGAAGCCAGCCGGCGGCGCTGGATCGCCGAGCTCTCGCACGAACTGCGCACGCCCCTTACCGTGCTGCGTGGCGAACTGGATGCGGTGCGCGACGGCGTGCGCCCGCTCAATGCCGAGCGCGTCGAGTCCCTGGTGCGCGAGGTGGCCCGCCTGCGCCGCCTGGCCGATGACTTCCACTGGCTGGCCCTGGCCGATCTGCAGGCCCTGCCCTGTGCCCCGCAGGCCCTGGACCCCACCGCGCTGCTGCAGCAAGCGCTGGCGCGGCATCAGGATGCCGCCCGCCAGACCGGCCTTCTTCTCGACCTGAGGCTCGACCCCGCCTTGCCCCGCACGGTGCACTGGGATGGCGAGCGGATCAATCAGGTGCTGGACAACCTGATCAGCAACGCCCTGGCCTACACCGATGCGCCGGGCGAGGTGCGCCTCTCAGCCCGGCCCTTGAATGCCGAACAGCTGGAACTGCGCGTCGACGACAGCCCACCCGGCGTGGCCCCCGAGGCGCTGGCACGCCTGTTCGAACCGCTCTACCGCGCCGACCCGGCACGTCAGCGCCGCGATGGCGCCGGCAGTGGCCTGGGCCTGAGCATCGCGCGCGCCTGGGTGCTGCGCCACGGCGGCCAGATCCAGGCCCGGCCCAGTCCGCTGGGGGGGCTGGGCCTGGTCATCACACTGCCTCTGCAAACCCCACAGGAGCCCACACGATGAGCCGCATCCTGGTGGTCGAGGACGACCCCGCCATTGCCGCGCTGCTGAGCGACTACCTGGCGCACGCCGGCCTGAAGCCCGAGACCTGCGCCGATGGCCTGCAGGCCTGGCAGCTGTTTGAGCGCGCCGGGCCTTGGAGCGCCGTGGTGCTGGACTTGATGCTGCCGGGTCTGGATGGCCTGCAGCTGTGCCAGCGCATTCGTGCCGGCTCGGCAGTGCCCATCCTGATGGCCACCGCCCGCATCGACGAATTCGACCGCCTGCTGGGGCTGGAGATCGGTGCCGACGACTACCTGTGCAAGCCCTACAGCCCGCGCGAGGTGGTGGCCCGGGTGCGGGCGCTGTTGCGTCGCGCCGAAGGCCGGCTGGTGGGCCAGGCCGCCACCGAGCTGCCCGGCACCGGCGGCTTCAGCCACGATGAGGCCGGCCAGCGCCTGGGCTGGCGCGGGCAGTGGCTGAACCTGACGCCGGTGGAATATCGGCTGCTGCGCAGCCTGCTTCAGCAACCCGGCCGCGTGTTTGAGCGCGCCACCCTGCTGGACGCCCTGCACGCCGATGCCTTTCGCGACGTCAGCGACCGCGTGATCGACAGCCACATAAAAAACCTGCGCCGCAAGCTTGAGGCCCTGCTGGGCCAGGCCACGGCCATCCAGGCCGTCTACGGCGTGGGCTACCGCTTCACGCCTCCACTCGGCGCCTGAGTTCGGCCAGGGCCTGGGCGTTGCGCCCGGGGTCAAAGTCCGCCGCGGGCACGGCCAGCCCCCGTGCCAGGGCACCGCCGCGTGCAGCCTTGCTGCGCGGCTCCAGCGCCAGGCCAAATTCGCCCATCAGGCGTTCGGCCAAATCGAACAGGCCGGCCAAGGGACCGCCCAGCCACTCCAGCTCCAGCTCGCTCACGCGGGCCGCGGCGGCGCCAGCGCGCAGCTCGCCCACATCCAGGGCCAGCTCCAGCTGGGTGCCCTGCCAGTCCAGGCGCCGGCTCAGACGCTCGATCTCGGTGGCGAACTGCTCGACCCACGGTCCGGGCACCGCCGCCAGCGCCGCGGCCCCAGCGGCCAGCTCGGCATGGGCCGTCAGGTCCAGCGCAGGGCGGCCGGCAAGTACCGGCCCGCGCTCGGCGTTGTGCTCGGGGCGACCCAAGCCGTCGGCACTCGGGCCCTTGAGGGTCTGCACCCAACGATCTCCTTCACGCCGCAGGCGCAGGCCCCAGCCGCTGCGCGCCAGCGCGCGTTCGGCGTTGTCGAAGTAATGGGCCTGCAAGGGCAGCCGCTGGCCTTCCGCCAGCCAGGTCTGACGCAGTGCATCCAGGCGGGCGGGCTCGGTGGCCAGCCGCAGTTCGAGTTCTTGATGGGAGGCAGAAGTCATGCCGGGATTCTGGCCTTGCGGACACCGACGCTCTCGCGCAGCATCCGGCCATGCATGCCGCCACCCTGACCCCTTCGCCCACCTGGCGCGACCCCAAGCGCTGGGCCTGGTTGTTATCGGCCCTGTTCCCAGGGCTGGTCTGGCTGAACTTGGCGCGCTTCGAGCACAGCGGCAACGTGCTGTGGCTGTTCGTGGTCGCCGTCGTCGTCTACGGGCTGATCCCGCTGCTCGACGCCTTGCTCGGCGAAGACCGCGCCAACCCGCCCCCTGAGGCCCTGGCTGCGCTGGAGCACGACCCCTGGTACCGCAATCTGGTGCTGCTCTTCATCCCGCTGCAGTTCGGTCTCTTCATCCACGGCAGTCAGTTGGCGGTGACGCATGCCGGTGAGCCCTGGGTGTGGTTGGGCCTGATCCTGAGTGTGGGCGGCATCAATGGCGTGGCCATCAACACCGCACACGAGCTGGGCCACAAGCATCCCAACTGGGAGCGCTGGCTGGCCCGGGTGGCACTCGCCCCGGTGGCCTACGGGCATTTCTATGTGGAGCACAACCGCGGCCACCATCGGCGCGTGGCCACCTTTGACGACCCCGCCTCCAGCCGACTGGGCGAGAGTCTCTATCGCTTTTTGCCCCGCACCGTCTGGGGCAGCTTGCGCAGCGCCTGGGCCTTGGAGACCGGACGCCTGGAGTTGCAAGGGCACTCACGCTGGAGTTGGCGCAATGAATGCCTGCAGGCCTGGGCAATGACCCTGCTGCTGTGGGGTGGCTTGGTCCTGAGCCTCGGTTGGGTGCTGCTGCCCTTCCTGTTGATGCAGGCCCTCTACGGCATCAGCCTGCTCGAGGTGGTGAACTACCTGGAGCACTACGGGCTCAAGCGGGAGGTGGACGCGCGCGGGCGGCCGGTCAAGGTGCAGCCCGAGCATTCCTGGAACAGCAACCACCGCGTCTCCAACCTCTTCCTGTTCCATCTGCAACGCCACAGCGACCACCACGCCCACCCCAGCCGGCGCTACCAGGCCCTGCGCCACTTTGAGCAGGCGCCCCAGTTGCCCAGCGGCTATGCCGGCATGCTGCTGCTGGCCTATTGCCCGCCCCTGTGGTTTGCGGTGATGGACCGCCGCGTGCTCGCCCATTACGACGGGGACGTGAACCGAGCCAATGTGCAGCCCGGGTCCCGCTGGGCCGGCATCGTTCAAACGCTTTGAAACTTATCGTCAGCCCGGCACCGCCCGGGCGGCGCATTCCACGCAGACACTGCCGCCCTGATGCAAACACCTTCCACGCGCTACACCCGCCCCGCTGTGCTCTTGCACTGGCTGATGGCCCTGGGCCTGATTGCCGCCCTGGTGGCCGGCACCTACATCGCCGGCCTGCCCATGGGCCTGCAGCGGCTGAAGATGATCAACTGGCACAAATGGCTGGGGGTGAGCCTGCTGGCCTTGGCCCTGCTGCGCCTGGTCTGGCGCGCCGGCCATCGCCCGCCAGCCGACCTGCCCATGCCGCGCTGGCAGGCCCTCTCCGCCCACGCCGTGCATGGCCTGCTCTATGCGCTGATGCTGCTGGTGCCCCTGTTGGGCTGGGCCTATAGCAATGCAGCCGGCTTCCCGGTGGTGTGGTTCGGCGTGCTGCCTCTGCCCGATTTCGTGGGCAAGAACCCTGAGCTGGCCGAACTGCTCAAGCCCGCGCATCGGCTGGCCGCCTGGAGCTTGGCGGCCCTGATCCTGGCCCATGTGGCGGCGGCCCTCAAACACCATTTCCTGGACCGCGACGGCCTGCTTTCGCGCATGACCCTGAAAGGCTGAGCCCGCCATGAAAACGCTATTTGCCACCGCACTGCTGCTCGCCAGTTGGGCCCAAGCCCAAACCCTGCAGCCCCAGGGCGCCGAGATCGTCTTCGTCAGCAAGCAGATGGGCGTGCCGGTCGAAGGCCGCTTCAAGAGCTTCAAACTGGATCGCTTCAGCTTCGACCCCAAGAAGCCCGAGGCCGCCCAGATGGCGCTGACGGTGCAGATGAAGTCCGCCGGCGTGGGCACGCCCGAGGTCGATGCCGAGCTCGTCAAGCCCGAATGGTTTGATGTGGCCCGCCACCCCGAAGCACGCTTCGTCGCCAGCCAGGTCAAGGCCGTGGGGGCCGGCCGCTATGAAGTGCAGGGGCAGTTCAGTCTCAAGGGCCAGACCCGCCCATTGGCTCTCCAATTGGCCTTGACCCAGGCCGGGGGCTCCAGCACCGCCAGCGGCAGCTTCACCCTCAAGCGCAGCGAGTGGCAGATCGGCAGCGGCGAATGGGCCGACACCAGCATCGTCGCCAACGAGGTCCTCGTGCGCTTCAAGTTCCCCTTCAGCGGCATGGCGCCGCTCTAACCCTCAACGCAGGAAACCCGATGAAAAAACTGATCGCTCTGTTCGCTGCCCTGGCCACCGCCGGCGCGGTGCAAGCCCAGACCTACAAGGTCGAGCCCACCCACACCTTCGTGACCTTTGAAGCCAAGCACTTCGGCACCAGCACCAACCGCGGTCGCTTTGACAAGACCTCGGGCAGCGTCACGCTGGACCTGAGCGCCAAGACCGGCCGCGCCGAGATCACGGTGGACATGGCTTCGATCAACACCGGCACCGCCCGTTTTGACGGTCACCTCAAGAGCAAGGACTTCTTCAACGCCGAGCAGTTCGCCACCGCCACCTTCGTGGGCGACAAGTTCGAGTTCGATGGCAGCAAGATCAAGTCCGTGGCCGGCCAGCTGACGATGCTGGGCAAGACCATGCCGGTGACGCTGACGGCCAACCACTACAACTGCTACGACCACCCCTTCTTCAAGGCCCAGGCCTGCGGCGGCGACTTTGAAACGACCATCCAGCGCAGCCAATGGGGCATGGCCTATGGCCTGCCGGGCATCCCCGATAGCGTCAAGCTGGTGATCCAGGTCGAGGCCATCAAGCAGCCCTGAACCTGGTTTCGTGAAGGATTCACACCCCGCCTCGGCGGGGTTTTCTTTTTCCGGGCCCGGTTTGTCCGCCGGATCTGCAGATCGTCACGGCCGGCCTCCGGTGTGTCGCCCCAGCCACGACACCCCCCAGCGCTCTGCCTACAGTCCGCCCCATGCAAAAGCCTCCCCGCATCCCCGCTTGGATCACCGACCCGCTCTGGCGCGAACGCCTGAGTCGCTGGGCGGTGGCGACCATCACGGCTTTTCACCGCTATGCCGGGTGGCTGGTCAGCCTGACTTGGTGGCGCTTTGCCCTTTATGCCGCCGTGCTGCTGGTGGGCGTCCAGGTCATGACCAATTTCTGGCCCTTCACGGTGCGCTTCACCGAGTACGTCGAGTCGGTGCCGCCCAGCCTGCCCGAGCCACCCGAGATGCCGGAGCTGCCCGAAATTCCGGACGCGGAGGAGCCTGCTGAAGAACCCGAGGCCCCAGCTTCGGAGGCCGGCAAACACTTCGAGATCAAGATCGGCAAGGACGGGGTGCGCATCGGCCCGAAAGGTGCCAGCAAGGACGCGCCCCAGGTCGACATCAGCCCCGAGGGGGTCCGCATCGTGACCCCGCCCGAGCCCGGTGCCAGCGGCGCAGCCTCCACACCCGGCGCGGTGCTGGACATCCGCCTGCCCAAAGAAGCTGCCGAAGAGATCCGCCGCGAAATGGAAAAGGCCCGTCGCGAAGCGGTGGTGCAGGCCCGCGAGGCCGTCAAGGCCGAGCATGTCCGCGAGTTGCAGCGTTGGGAGCGCGAGTACCAGCGCGTGCTCGGCGACTGGAAGCGGGCCGCACGCGACAGCGGGAAGCGCACCCGGGTGATCCGCTACGGCGAATTCCTGGAAGACCTTTCCATCCTCTGGGTGCTGTTCAGCCTGATCGTCAA
This sequence comes from Inhella inkyongensis, assembly GCF_005952805.1. Lineage (GTDB taxonomy): Bacteria > Pseudomonadota > Gammaproteobacteria > Burkholderiales > Burkholderiaceae_C > Inhella > Inhella inkyongensis. The sequence goes on along the minus strand of NZ_CP040709.1, from coordinate 595,194 downwards.
GGCCACCTACAAGGGCCGCCAGGAGGCCGAGGCCAAGGCTGCCGCCGCCGAGGAGAGCGCCGAAGCGGAAGCTCTGAAGCGCCAGCTGGTGGAAGCGCGCCTCAACACCATGCAGGCCCAGGTGGAGCCGCACTTCCTGTTCAACACCCTGGCGTCCATCGACCACTTGATCGAGGTCGACCCCAAGCGGGCCAGCCAGATGCAGAAGAACCTGATCGCCCTGCTGCGCGCCACCATGCCGACGATGCGCGAAGCCAATGGCCAGGGCAGCGGGCTGCGTGACCTGAAGCGCGAGATGGCCGTGGTGCGCCCGTACCTGGAAATCCTGCAGGTGCGGATGGAAGAGCGGCTGCAGGTTCAGCTGGACGTGCCCGAGGGCCTGCTCTCGGCCGAGTTTCCGCCCATGATCATCCAGGGTCTGGTGGAGAACGCCATCAAACATGGCCTGGAGCCCAAGCCCGAAGGGGGCAGCTTGGCGGTGCGGGCCCGCATCGAGCACGGCAAGCTGATCGTCGAGGTGGCCGACACCGGTCTGGGCTTCGGCCGCGCGGCCACCGCCGGCACCGGCGTGGGCCTGGCCAACACCCGCGAACGTCTGCAACTGCTCTATGGCAACAAGGCCAGCCTGACGGTGGCCGAGAACCAACCCTGTGGCACCTTGATCCGCATCAGCGTGCCCTACAAGTCCAATGAGGCGGAAGGAGCTTGATCATGAACCGGTTCTTCAAATTCATCGGCTGGACCGCCCTGGTGGTGCTACTGGCCAGCCTGGTGATGGGTGGCGTCTTGATGGGCCTGGCCCACGAGGGTCTGTTCAACAGCGGCTGGGGCGATGCCGGCAGTTGGCATGTGCTGGTGGACGGGGAGGAGTGGACGGGCGATGTCCACGAGTTCGGTTTCTTCGGCGGCTTGCTGGGCCTGCTGGCCCTGGGCTTCACGCTGGTGGTGGTGCTGCCCTTGACGCTGATCCTGGGCGTGGGTCTGCCGCTGTTGCTGACCTTCGGCGCGCTGGCGCTGGTGGGCGTGCTGTTGGTCGGGCTCTCGGCCCTGGTGGCCTCGCCCCTGCTGCTGCCCATCCTGTTGCTGGTCTGGCTGCTGAAACCCAAAAAGCCTGCGGCCAGCGCATAAAGTCGCGGCCAGTTTCAGGAGCCCCCCATGACCATCCGTGCCATCCTTGCCGACGACGAACGCCTGATGCGCGAGCAGCTACGAGCCCGCCTGGCCGAGGTCTGGCCGGACCTGGAGATCGTGGCGGAGGCCAAGAACGGGCTGGAGGCGGTAGAACTCACGAAAGAGCACAAGCCCGATCTCTGCCTGCTCGACATCCGCATGCCGGGTCTGACCGGCGTGGAGGCCGCCAAACAGATCGCCCAGCTGGATCTGGGCGAGGACGTGCGACTGCCCGAGATCGTCTTCATCACCGCCTACGACCAGTACGCGGTTGAGGCCTTCGAGCAGGGCGTTGCCGACTACGTGCTCAAGCCCGCCGAGCGCGAGCGCCTGCAGCTGACCGCCGACCGGATCAAGAAGCGCCTGGCGGCGCGCGATTCGGACGAAGGCGCCGAGGGCGGGCCAGCGGCCCAACCGATCCAGCAACTGCTGCACCGCCTCTCCAGCCAGCTCAACCCGGGCCAGGCGCCACGCTATCTGGAGTGGATCCAGGCCACCGTGGGCCAGGAGATCCGCATGATTCCGGTGGCCGAGGTGCTGTTCTTCATCAGCGACGAGAAGTACACCCGGGTGCAGACCGAGCAGGTCGAGGCCTTGATTCGCAAGCCCATCAAGGAGCTGGTGGACGAACTCGACCCGCACCTGTTCTGGCAGATCCATCGCAGCACCCTCGTGAACGTGAAGGCCATCAGCGGCATCAGTCGCGACTTCCGGGGACGCCAGCTGGTGGGGGTGAAGGGCCTGACCGAAAAGCTGGAAGTCAGCCGAAGCTACACCCACCTCTTCAAGGGGATGTAAAAGCCCCTCGGTCAGGGCCATGCCCAGCCCGTCCCCCGAGGGCGGCCGGGCGGTTCCTTGTGAGGCGATAGCGGGTGCGCTGCCAATGAACGGCACCGTCCAGCCACCCGCCGCCCTCAACCTGGTTGTCCAGGCCCCGGGCCTCGACCCCGCCCGGCAGGCGCGAACTCCACAGCCGAACCAGGGGCGCCCATGGCGCGGCACCATTGACCAGCACATTGCCCTGCAAGGTCAGTCGTCCTCCCGGCCAGGCCTGCCCTTCGGCCCCGTAGGCAATCAAGGTCAGGTTGCGCGTTTGCCCTGACTGCGCGATGCGGTTGTCCAGCAAGGTCACCTCGCCCCCATTGGGGAAGTCCAGCTCGTAGCTGGCGCGACCCTCGGGATCGTCCTCAATGCGGTTGTGCGCCAGCCAACTTTGGCGCGCGCGCGACTTGATCAGATGCCCATCGCGCCCCCCGTGGAAATGACTGCGCAGCACTTCCAGCCGGGCAATGCGACCGACGTAGAGCAGATGGTGCAGTCCAGCCCCCGCGCGCTCGGCGGCCGGCCCGAACTCGCTGTCCTCGATCGTCAGCTCGACGTCGGGCTGATTGCTGGTCAGAAGCCCCATCTCCTGCCCTGACAACTGACAGCGCACCAGGCTGAGCCGGCCACGCTCCAGGCGAATGGCCGCGCCGTTCTGATCCGGCACCCGTCCACCCCGAAACACCAAACCCTCCAGCCGCACATGGCCGCCCTTCAGCACCAGGATGGCTTTGTCTTCGGTCAGTGTGTGCCCGGCCTGCAACACAGCGCCGGCCCCCCGCAGCGTCAAATCACGCTGGCGAATCACCCCGCCTTCGCCCAGATAGAGTCCGGCGCGTAGCTCGATGGTGTCGCCGTCGCCCGCCGCCTGCAACGTGGTGCCGAGCTCACCCGGGCCAATCTGCCATAGACGCGCGGCCTGCAGCGGCCCGCAAAACAGCCCGGCCAGCAGCCCGACCAGCCCCCCGCAGGCCCACCTCCAGCGACCTCGTGTTAACCCTTGCATCGTCATGCCCGCTAGCATGCCTGCACTTTGTAACCGCGTACGCCCCCCTCCTTCTGATTGAGGATGGTCGTCAGCTCATGTCAAAACTACAGTCGCACGCAACGCTGTCACCACAAGGCGAGGCCCCGTCAGAGGGTCTGGAATTGCCGAACTCCATGCGTGTTGTCTGGATTGAAGACCACCAACTGATCGGTGATTCCCTGGAGCTGCTGCTGCAGGTCGTGATGCCCGAGCTCACGCTCGACAAGGCCCGCGACCTGCACAGCGCCCAGCAACTGGTGCGCACCTTCCCCTACAAGCTCGTGCTGCTGGACTGGTGGCTCGGTGACGTGGACGGCGCCACCTCGATTGCCGCCCTGCGAGAGGCCGGCTGCGAGGCCCCGATCGTGGTGGTCTCGGGTGATGAGCGCGAGCCGGTGCTGCGCAGTGCACAGGCGCTTGGCGTCGCGGGCTATGTGCGCAAGTCGGCCGAGCCGCAGGAATTGATCGAAACCCTGCGCACCGTGCTGCAAGGCGGGCACACCCCCCCACCCAAGGCCACGACACGGGCCAGCTTGCCCTCGGATCTGCAGGCGCACTACCCCGAGCTGACCGCGCGCCAGATCGACGTGTTCCGCGAAATGATCCGCGGCAGTTCTGACAAACAGATTGCCCGCGAACTGGGCATTGGCGACACCACGGTGAAGAGCCATGTGCGCTCGATCCTGGCGCTGCTGGGCGTGCGCAGCCGAGGCGAGGCCGCATACCGCGCCCGCAGCGATGGGGCCGTCTAAAACGGGCGCTGTCCCGCTGTCCGCGGCACAGCTGAGCTTGTTGCAGGCCGAGCGCCTGCAGTTGATCGCCAAGGGCATCCGCCAGGTACGCGGGCCGCGCTTTCTGGTCGATCTGGCGCTCAGCGGCGTGGCTGCTCAGACCGCCCTGGGCGCTTGGGCTTGGGCCTATCTGGCACTGATGACGCTGGCGCTCTGGGGCCGATCCCAGTGGATGGAACACCGCCTGAAGCAGGCCGAAGCCCCGGCCCTGACGCTGGCGGGCCTGCAGCGCATTCTGTTTGCGCTGGCGTGGCTGCACGCCGGTTTGATCGCAGCGGTCTTCGCGCAGGCCCACACAGACTGGCACTATCTGCTCACCATGGTGATGGTCGGCAATGCCGCGGGGGCCATGGCCACCGTGGCCGGCGACGTCAAGGCCTATCGCGCCTGGGTGAGCGTCTATGGCGGCGCCTTGGCCCTGGGCTGGCTGGCACGGCTGGATTTGCAAGGGCTGCTGGTGGCTGGCTTGCTGGGCTTGATGTTCATGGTGCTGCTGCGGGCCGTGCGCGAGCAGGGTGAAGCGCAGGAAGGCTTGGTGCGCCTGAGTGACGAGCTGCGCCAGGCCCATGATGAGGCACAGCGGGCCAGTGCTTCGAAGTCGCGCTTTTTCTCCGCCGCCAGCCACGATCTGCGCCAACCCTTGGCCGCCCTGTCTTTCCAGGTGGCCACCGTACAAGCCTTGTCGACGCAGCAAAACGATGCGCGACTGGCCCAGGTGGCGGCCGGCCTGCGCCGGGCCCTGCACGACAGCCAGTCCCTGCTCAACAGCCTGCTGGAGGTCTCGCAGCTCGACGCTGGCGCCGTCACCGTGGACTGGCAGTTGGTCAACCTGAACCAGCTGCTGCTTGATTTGGCTGACACCCTGCGGCCCCAAGCCCAGCAACTGGGCTTGCAGCTGCGCTGTGAGTTGCCCGAGGGCGCGCCGCTTTGGGTGCGCAGCGACCCCGCCCTGCTGCGCCGCATCCTGGGGAATCTGGCCGGCAATGCGCTGAAGTTCACCGAGAAGGGCGAGATCTGTCTGCGCCTGCGAGCCGAGCAGGGGCAGGCCACGGTGGCCGTTCAGGACACCGGCCCCGGCATCGCACCGGATCTGCAGACCCGCGTGTTCGAAGAGTTTTTCCAGGTCAACAACCCTGAGCGCAGCCGCGCACTCGGCTTGGGCCTGGGCCTGGCCATCGTGCAGCGCCTGACCGGCCTGCTGGGGACCACGCTCAAGCTGCAGAGCGCTCTGGGCGAAGGCAGCTGTTTTTCTCTGAATCTGGCACTCGAAGCCCCCGTCACGCTGGGCGCCAGCGCCGGGCTGCCGCCGCCACAGCCCGGCGCCCAAGGTCTGGGCCGCCGGGTGCTGGTGTTGGATGACGAGGCGGCCATCCGCGATGCCTTGTCGCAGCTACTGATCCTGCTGGGCTGGAGCGTGCGCAGCGCGGCCGACATCCCCGAAGCCTTGGCGCAGCTGAGCCCTCACTGGCAGCCCGATGCGCTGGTGCTGGACTTTCGCCTGCGCGACCGCGTCAGCGGGCTGGATGCGCTGGCCGCTCTGCGCGCCCAAGGCTGTCAGGCCCCCGCCTGGCTGGTCACCGGCGAGACATCGCCCCGGCGCATCCAGCAGGCCCACGAGACCGGCATCCCCGTGCTCTACAAGCCCATCGACGGCTTGGACCTGGCCACCCGTATCAGCTCGGCCCTGGGCCAGCCAACCCCCGCATGACGGTCCGCCAATCCGAGCGCGAGCCCGAGTTCCTGCAGGCTCTGCAGGATGAACGCATCCGCCTGAGCCTGCTGCAAAACCGCCGCATGCGCTGGGCCCACACCCTCGCAAATGGCGCCACAGCCTGGTTGGCCTATCAGGCCGGCGCCCACGAAGCCGCCTGGACCCTGGGGCTTGCCACCCTGCTTCTGGCCCATGGCCGCGCCGCCTTGCTGCAGTGGCTGCACGATCACGGCCGCCGCGCAGCCTTGCTTCAAGCCCTGACGTGGAGCCCCGCCGTAGTGAGCCTGTCGCAGGCGGCCTTGCTGATTGCCGTGTTTCAACAGCCCTTCAGCCTGTGGCAGACCCTGATCACGATGGTGATGTTCGGCAACGCGGCCGGCGGCGTGGCGCCGGCCGCCGGCCACCTGCCGGGCTATCTGGCCTGGTGCGCGCCGATCGCCGGCGCCCTGGTGCTCAGCTGGCTGCAACGCGGCGGGCTGGAATCTTGGATATTTGCACTTTTGATCCTGGTGCTGTTTGCGCTGCTGATCCAAGCGGTGGCCGAGCAGGCCCGGCTGCAACGCGACATGGTGCGACTGGGCTCCGACCTGCGACGCGCGAAAGAAGGGGCGGAGCGCGCCAGTGAAGCCAAAACGCGCTTCTTTGCAGCTGCCAGCCACGACCTGCGCCAGCCCCTGGCGGCCCTGACCTACCAGATCGCCACCGTGCAGGCCCTGGCCGGCGTGCACAAGGATGAACGTCTGGCCCAGACCGCGGCCGGGCTGCGCCGCAGCTTGCAGGACAGCCGCAGCCTGCTGGACAGCCTGTTGGAGGTCTCACAACTGGAGGCCGGGGCCGTGGCCGCCCATCCCGAGCCGGTGGACCTGCATGCCTTGCTGCAGCATCAGCACGAACTGCTGGCCCCGCTGGCCCGTGAACGCGGCCTGCTCTGGGAACTGCAATTGCCCCCGGGCCCGGCGCGCTGGGCGCACACCGATCCGGCGCTGCTGCGCCGCGTGCTGAGCAATCTGCTCAGCAATGCCATCAAGTTCACGCCCCAAGGCTGGGTGCGACTGGCCCTGATCGACCACGAAGGCCTAGCCCAGATCGTGGTGCAGGACAGCGGCCCGGGAATCCCCGCCGACTTGCAGGAGCGCGTGTTCGAAGAGTTTTTCCAAGTCGGCAATGCGGCGCGCGACCGCACCCAAGGCCTGGGATTGGGCCTGGCCATCGTGCGCCGTTTGGTCAAGCTCTTGGACCTGGAACTGCAGTTGGAGAGTCAGCCCGCGCAGGGCTGTCGCTTCAGCTTGAGCCTGGCGCTGCAAGCTGCACCGCCGGCTGCGGCGGCGGCCGCACCGCCGCTGGGTCGTCATCGTCTGCTGGTGGTGGATGACGAGGTACCCATCCGCGACGCGCTGGCGCAGTGGCTCGGCCTGTTGGGCTGGAGCGTGCGCACCGCCGCCGACTGCCCCGAGGCCCTGGCGCAACTCAGCCCGCTGTGGCAACCCGACGCCCTGGTGCTGGACCTGCGCCTGCGCGCAGGTGCCACCGGCCTGGACGTGCTGAACGCCCTGCGCGCCAGCGGCTGCCAGGCCCCAGCCTGGCTGGTCACCGGCGAAACCGACCCCGAGCCCCTGCGCCAGGCCCGCGAGGCCGGCATGACCGTGCTGCACAAGCCCGTGGACGGCCTGGAACTGGCCGGGCAGATCAGCGAGCGGCTGCGCCAGCCGCTTCAGAATTCACGAACGTAAGCCAGGTTCAGGCCGCGCCTTGGCCCTTGGTACACATCGTCGACTGCCGTCATGGCCACCAGGTGGCGCTGATCGGTCACATTGCGTACGGCCAGCTGCATTACGCCTCCGAGGCTCACAAGCGGTGCGTTCAGGGCCAGGTCGAGCAGGCAATGCCCGGCCACTTCGATCCGATTGGTGGCATCCGCGAAGCGTGGCCCGACACAGCGCCCCTGCGCCGACAGCTGCACGCCGTCCGGTAGGCGGCGTTCGACACTCAGCCCGCCGAGGCGCCGGGCTGCGCCCACAAAGTCATCGCCCAGAGAAGCCGACGTGCGCTGCAATTGGCGCATGTCCATCCAACTGGCCTGCGCACGCAGCCGCCAAGGGCCTTCCTGCCACTGGGCTTGAAGCTCCAGGCCCTGAGCCTGGCGGGCCCCCGCACTGATCAAGGCATTGCGATCTTGCGGATCGCGCATCGCCAGATGTCGCAGCTGCGTGCGGTAAAGACCGGCCTGCAACAGCGCCCCCGCAGAGGGCTGCCAGCGCGCCCAGACTTCCTGGCTGCGCACGGTCTGTGACGGCAAGAAGTGGCCCTGTCGGTCTTGTCCGCGATTGGGCTGCAAACTCTCGCCCAGCTGCCAACCGGCACGCCACGGGGCCTGCGGCGCCTGCCACTGAAGGCCCAGCTGCTTGACCATGCCCTCATCGACAGCAGCGGTCAGCAGGCCCGCACCGACTCGGTCGGCGGCCACGCGATAACGTTGCCAACGCAAGCCGGCACTGGCCTGCCATTGAGGGCCAAACCGGCGTTGCGCCAGCACCCAGAGTCCGCGCTCCTTTTGGCGTTCGTGATTGAAGCGCGTGGTGGTGGGAAGGCGCTCCAAGTCGACTGCATCAAAGTCCGGGGCGTCGATCAACACCCGGTAGCCGGCAATGTTTTGCTTTCCGCGCAGGCTGAACTCCGCGCGCTGCGAGTCGGCCCCCAGCTCAAAGCGTTGCTCGCTGTCGGCCCATGCCAGCCGAGCCCGCGCATTGAGTTGACGGTAGCTGTCATGGAATTCGGTGTAGTAGCCAGAGAGCTGACGCTCATTCAGCAAGGCCCAATGGCCAACCAAGGTTTCATCGCGACTGGCGCCACCCCGCTGCAGACCCACCCAGGCGGACCAACCCTGCGCCGCGCCCCATTCCCAGTGCAAGGCCGCGCGCGTGTAATGCCGCTCGCTGGGCCCACCGCCTGGCAAGACATAGAGCCGATCCCAGACCGGCTGAGCTCGCTGGGGCGTGGTGGCGCGTCCGTTGCGCAACACCGTGCCAAAGGCGAACGGACGCTCCTCCTGTTGAGCTTCCAGCTGCAGGGCAAGGCGGTGCCCGCGTCCGAGCTGAAGCACCGGGTTCAGGTAGATGTTGTGCCGGTTCTGCGGCAGCTGCGCCGGCTCGATGCGGCCGCGCTGACTCGCCAAGACCGCGCGCAGCGCCCAGTCCAGTCCGTCTGCCGCCAGGGCCTTGGGATCCCAGTCCAGCACCACACGGCGCTGCAATTGCTCGTCCAATCCCAGGCGCAGCTGACGTTGCCCTCGGCCAGCGCGCTGCAACTGGTAGTTCAGTGCGCCGCCAGGAGAGCTCAGTCCATAGACGATGCCTTGCCCTCCCGGCATGAGCGCGACACCGGCCACCGTGGATAGATCCCGCACAAAGAGGCGCCGCAGATCGGGCAGGCCATCGATCAAGGGCGCATCAATCACAAAGCCGCGCAAGCGCACCCCGGTCGACAGGCCCCCGTTGCCAACCTCGGCCTGGGCACTGGGCACCAGTGCCAAGCCATCCTCCACCCGCTGGACGCCGAGGTCCTGGAGCGTCAGGCGCGCGGTGGTGTCGGAACCGGCTTGGCGCTCACCTTCAACCCGCACGACTTCCAGGACGACAGGCGCCGAGTCCGACTCGGTGGGCGTCGGGCTGCCCCAGCTTGGCGCCGCGCCGAGGATCAGCAGCAGGCACGGGGCCAAGGACCATTGCTTCTTCTTCATTGATTCCAAATATCCCAAGCCAGGGGCAACTCGCGCTGGCAGTAAATGCGCATCGGGGGATGAGTCTGCAGCAGCCCCAGGATCAGCGCGCGGGCGGACTCCAGATGGGCCGCGCCGTGCGACACCCTGCGCTCGCACGCAAAACGCAGCAGATTCACGGCCGCGTGCAGTTGCTGGCGCGGTTCGCCCAGCGCCTCGGCGCGCGCCAATGTATCCACATAGAAATCCAGATGCGCCGGATCGCTCTTCACATAGGCCAGACCCAGGCCAAATTCCGCACGCTGCTCGGGATGTTCGAGCCATAGATTGGCGATACCGATGAAGTCCCACACCGAATCCCCGCCCAGGCCCAACTCGTCCCAGCAAAGAATCATGGCGCGGTAGCAGGCGAAGGCCATGCTGCGCTGCGCGGTGTCCCCCGCCTCAGCGGCCGTGCCATGCACCAGGGCCAGGTTGAGCAGGTAGTTCTGGGTGTATTCGTAGTCGCGCTCCGTCAAGCACAGATAGATCGCCGCGTTCAGGCTGGCGGCGGACTGGGCCAGGTGGCGCAGTGCCGCCGCGCGATGGCCGCCGCGCAGTGCACGCATGGCTCGACGCCGTTGCAGCAGGGCCGACAGGCTGGACTGCTGCGCCAGATTGCGACAGTCCCAATGCAGCGTCCACGGCAGACGGCTCAGTTGTCGATCCACCGCATCAAAGCTCGCAACATCTCTTTGATAGCGCAGATGCAAGAGGGCCAGCTCGGCGCTGCGACGCAGGCTCAAATCGCTGCCACTCTCTCGCCACACGCTTTCCATCAAGGCCTGCGCCGCGTCGTGCTGTCCGCCACGCTGCGCCCATTTCGCCTCGCGCAGGCGCAGCACGGCGCGCATCTCCGGGCTCAGGCTCGGCAGCGCCAGCGCCCGCCGCAGGTAGCGCCGTGCCTCGGCCAGTTCGCCCCCAGCGCCCAGGCTGTCGCTCTTGATGAGTAAACCCGTCAACTCGGGCAGATCCTTCCCCTGGGTGCAGACCAGCGGCAGGCGCGGCACAGAGTCGGTCGGCAAGACTGTCGCCCGTGTTCGCCTAGCCTGCACTCGCCAGGACTCTCCAGCTTCAAAGTGCCAGAACCACGGCCCCACCGTGCGCCGGCGCGGTGCCGAGCGGATTCGATGCCGACCACGCGCAGGGCCCAGCACCTGCTCCACCAGCGCCTCGGTCGCCATCAGCAATCGGCGCAGCCCGGTCCGATCCGGCGCTCGGCCCTGGCCCGCCTGCCGCAGGGCGGCTTGCAGCGTGTGCAGTTCCAGACCTCGATCGCCGGCGCTTTGCAACTCGCAGAGCAGCAGCACCTCCCAGCGTCCAGCGCCGCGCCATTCCTGCTCGCCGCAACGCAGCAGATTGCGTGTCGGGTCCAGCAACAGGATCGGCGCGGCGTCAGAGCGGGCGGATGGGCGAGGCATGGTGGACAGAAGGTGATGACACCAATGACACATTGTCTCTGCTCGCGGATCTGAAACTGCCCCCATCCAAAACGCCAACCCCTGCCATGACGACCCCTGCCTACGAACGCGCCACCGCCCTGCTGCTGACCACTTTGGTGCTGAGCGCTTGTGGCGGCGGGGGCGACACCGCCGCGCCGGCCCCGGCTCCGGCTCCGGCTCCGGCTCCCCTACCGGCCCTCTCTTTGAAAGGCACAGCCGCACGCGGCCTAGCCCTGGGCGGCGCCACGGTCAGCGTGAAGTGCGCGGCCGGCACCGGCAGTGCCACCGCGCAGAGCGATGGCGTCTACACCGTCGACCTGCCCAACGGCAGCCTGCCCTGCGTGCTGCGAGCCAGCAGCGGCAGCACCGTGCTGCACTCGCTGATCGAGGGTAGCGGCAATGGCAGCTTCACGGTCAACATCAGCCCACTGACCGAGTTGGTGACCGCGCGCGTGGCCGGCAAGCTGGCGCCGGACTTCTTTGACAACTTCGACAGCGCCGCCCAGGCCAAGCTGACGCCGGCCGGCATCCAGGCCGGCATCGACGCCCTGGGCACGGCGCTGCAGGGCAAGGTGGACCTGAGCGGCCTGAACCCCATGACGGCCCCGCTGGTGGCCGCCAACAGCAGCACGGCCGGCAATGCCCACGATCAGAAACTGGACGCGCTGATGGCCGCCCTGACGGCCGCTCGCACTCCCTTGAGCGGCTTGGCCAGTGCGCTGGCCCAGAGTGGCGCCACGCCGGCCGCCGTGCGCCAGCTCCTGCAACCGGCCAGTGCCGGCTGCGACGGTCTGCGCAGCGGCGCCATGGTGGCCTTGGAGCCCAATAGCGGCAACCTCGTGTTGATCGACGTCGACGCACCAGCCCTGAGGATGTCACCGCGTGGCTTCCCGGCAGTCAGCCTCAGCGACCTGGGCCACTGCCGCTACAGCTGGGCTGACAGCCAGGGCATGGCCCAGACCTATCTGGCACCCAGCAGCCTGGGCCTGACGCTTCTGCCCACCAGCCAAGCCGGGGTGCAGGAGCCGGCGCTGATGCTGCCGCTGCAGGACATTCCCGTTGCCGAAATGGCGGGCAACTGGATCGGCATCGATGCCATGCGCAGCAATGGCAACTACAGCGCCAATTTGCGCCAAGACCTCGTCCTCGATGCCCAGGGCAATCTGGTGTCGGGCGGCACCAAGTGCGATTCCAGCGGCAACTGCAAAGCCAGCAGCGCGAACCCCCTGCGCTTGCAGGCCAACCCTCAGGGCGGCTTTGACATGGTCGACAACGCTGGTGTCGTGAATGGCCGGACCTTTGCGGTCAAGAGCGCCAACGGCAGCCTGCATGCCTTCATCCTCTGGGCCGGCGCCAAGGGTTTTTCCGCCATGACCAAGGCCCACAGCCGCAGCCTGCCCACGGTAGGCAGCAGCGATGCCTTCTGGGACCTGGCCCTGCGCGCCAACGGCAATGCGATGGCCGGCATTCCGGCCGAAGTGCGCATCGAAAGCGCCGACCCCGCCACCCAGGTCATCACGCGCAAATGGACGAATTCCGGCCGCGTGGACCGCAGCACGCTGAACGCGCCCAGCGCCGGCTTCCGTCAGCGTCAGAACAATGACTGCACTCTGAACGGTGCCCCGACCAACTGCGGCGGCAATGTGTCTCTCAATCTGCCGGGCAGCGGGCTCAGCGTCTACCTGAACAGCGCGCCGGGTAGCGGCCTCGGCGTCTCCATCGCCAGCCCCACGCCTGCGGCCAATCTGATCGCGGCGGCGTCAACCTTCTCGGGCTTCTGGCATCTGGCCTGCGACGGCCAAGGCTTCAGCCAGGTCTATGAGGTCAAGGTGTCCGCGCCCGGCGCACTGCACTTTGCGCGCTCCATCGGCCGGCAGTACGCGAATGCCGATTGCACCGGCAGCTACACCGCCACCCCAGAGGATCAGCATGGCGAAGGCGTGGACTTCTCGACCCTCAAGAACGCCGAAGTCCTGAGCGACGGCCGCCAGCGCCTGACCTGGATCGATGGCCTGGGCAGCCAGACGGTGGGAGCCCTCAGTGCGGACGGATCGACCTTCCAGATCGAGAGCCCGCAGTCGGCGGTGACGCAAATCCGGCGCCTGCCCAGCTTTGTCTTTCCTTGAGCCGAGGCCTAGCGAAGCTTGGCCTCCCCACTCAACCCTTCACCGATCAGGAGGAGAAACCATGAGCAATTCCAACTGGGAAGAGGGCTGGGAAGCCAGAGCGGATGGCTTTGTCAGCAAAACTTTGGCCCGGGGTGACACCCTGGTCTGGCATCCTTCGATGGGAGGCGACAGGCACACCAACCACATTCATCTCTCCGCAGCCCAAGCTAGCGACGCATTTGGCTCCTACAAGCCACTGCGAACTTGGCTGAAGACCAACGGAATCATCTGACCGTCGACCAGAGCAAAGGAGTTTCCCCTTGAAGAACGATTCAGATCGCCCCTGCCTCAGCGGACAGCACCGCTGGACGTTCACCCAAAAGATCCCGGCCAACGATCCGCATCCGAACTACTGGTATCGCTGTAGTTGGTGCGGCAAGGAGGGAGTTCAGTCCGCTCCTGGCGACTCAATCAAGGCCATGGGCTGACTGCCTCTGCCGCCCCCTAGTCAAGGGGCGGCGCCACTCGAATCGCTGGGCCCGGATGAGACTCGATCAGAGCGGTCAACGGGGCGCTCCTAGATCTTTTCCTCACCCTCCCGCGCCGCCACCTCGGCGGCCATGCGGGCGCGCAGTTCCAACAAGGCGGCGCGCGGGTCGCGCTTGGGGCCGCCCTCGCCCAGCTTCATCTCTTCCACAAAGCGGCTGGGGCGGGCAATGATCATCTCGCGGCCCTTCTTGCGTCGCTTGAGCACGCTCACACCCAGGGTCCGACGTGCCCGCGTGATGCCCACATACATCAGCCGGCGCTCTTCGGCCAGGCGCTCGGGCGTGATGGGGTTGTCATCGCTATGAAAGGGCAGCAGGCCCTCGACCAGCGAGGCCAGCACCACATGCGGCCACTCCAGGCCCTTGGAGGCGTGCAAGGTGGAGAGCACCAGCTGATCCTGCTCATCGCCGCGCTCCATCAGGCTGAGGATCACGTTCAAGGTCTGGGCCACATCCAGCAGATGGCATTCCTCGCGCTCGCCGTCCTTGCCGCCCCCGCAGCGCCGCGCGATCCAGTCGACGAAGTCCAGCACATTGCTCCAGCGATTGGCCGCCGCCTTTTCACTGTCGTCGATGGTCGACAAATGGCCTTCATAACCAATCTCTTCGAGCCAACTCATGGTGAGTTCACGCGCCGGCTCAGCACCCACGGCGGACTGAGCGCGTGCGGTCAGGTCCTGTACATAGCGGCCAAACTCGTGCAGGCCATGCAACTGGCGCGGGCTCATCACGGTGTCCAGGCTGTCGTGGAACAGCGCCTCGAACAGACTGATCTTGCGCGCGCCGGCAAATTGTCCCAAGGCCGCCAGGGTCTGGTGGCCGATACCGCGCTTCGGGGTGGCGACGGCGCGCAGAAAGGCCGGGTCGTCGTCGGGGTTGACCAAGAGGCGCAGCCAAGCGCACAGGTCTTTGATCTCGGCGCGCTCGAAAAAGCTCTGGCCGCCGCTGACCTTGTAGGGCACCTGTGCGCGCCGCAGGGCCTGCTCGAAAAGCTTGGCCTGGTGGTTGGCGCGGTAGAGGATGGCGCAGTCGCTCCACTTGCCATTGGCACCGTCGGCGTTCTTCTTGGCCACCAGGCGGGCCACGGCGCGCTCGGCCTCGTGCTGCTCGTCGTCACACTCCAGCACAGCCACCGCCTCGCCCTCACCCAGTTCGCTCCACAGCTTCTTTTCAAACAGCTTGGGGTTGGAGGCAATCACATGGTTGGCCGCGCGCAGGATGGCCGAGGTGGAGCGGTAGTTCTGCTCCAACGCGATCACTTCCAATGAGGGGTAGTCGGTCTGCAGGCTTTTAAGGTTTTCCAGCGTGGCGCCGCGCCAGCCGTAAATGCTCTGGTCGTCATCGCCCACGGCCGTGAAGAGACCCTCCCGACCCACCAAAGCCTTGAGCAAGGCGTACTGCACGGCATTGGTGTCTTGCACCTCGTCGATCAGCACATGGCGAAAGCGTTGCTGCCAGCGCTCGGCCACCTCGGTGTTCGTGCTGAGCAGCTTCAATGGCAGGCCGATCAGGTCGTCGAAGTCCACCGCCTGGAAGGCGGCCAAGCGTTCGCTATAGGCCTGGAAGATCACGGCGGCCTGGCGCTCGGCGTCGCTCTCGGCCACCGCCAGCGCCCCGCCGGCATCCAGGCCCTCGTTCTTCCACATCGAGATCTGCCACTGCCAGATCTTGGGCAGCTTGACATCGGTGGTGTTGGCGCAGTCGCGGATCAAACCAACGACGTCGTCGCTATCGAGAATTGAAAAGGCCGGCTTCAGTCCGAGGTGCACGCCCTCCTCGCGCAAGAAGCGCACGCCCAGCGCGTGAAAAGTCGAGATCGTGAGCTTGCGCGCCGCCTTGGGCCCCACCAACTCCTTGGCGCGCTCGCGCATCTCTTGTGCGGCCTTGTTGGTGAAGGTGATGGCGGCGATCTGCTCGGGGCGCAGGCCATGCTGGAGCAGCCGGCCGATTTTTTGCGTGATCACCCGCGTTTTGCCCGAGCCCGCACCGGCCAGCACCAAACAAGGGCTGTGCAAATGATTGACCGCGGCCATTTGGGCCGGGTTGAGCGGAAAGGCGCTCACAGCGCTGGCGCAGGCGCGGGCTGAACCGGCGGTGTGGCGCGCAGGCCCAGGCCCAGGGCCAACAAGGTCAGCGCCAGAAAGGCGACGCGGCCGCTGTCCACCAAAGTCTCAGTCAGACCCAAGACCGCAAAGCCAAGCAGCGATGCGGCCAGGGCTGGCGCCAAGGGGTGCAGGCGAGCACTGCCGAAGCCCAGGCGCGCCAACGCCAAAGTGAGCAACCAAGCCCCCAAGGCCAAGCCCACAGCGCCCTGCTCCAACAAGACGTGCAGGGGCAGGCTCTGGAGTTGCCAGGGCCAGGGGTTGCGGTGCGCGCTCGGGAACCAATGCGCGAGGTCCTGCGCCAGGTCGCCATTGCGCAGCAACTCCACCCCATCGCGCCCCTGCAGCGACAGGGCGCGCAAGTCCACACGCTGGCCCGGCTGGGTGAGTGCCAGACTGAACACCAAACCAGGGGACCAAGGCCCGCTGCGCTCCAGTTCACCGGAGCCCCCCAGGGGCAGGTCAAAAGTACGCCAGCCTTGCGCCGAGGTCGCTAACGCAAAGTCTTGGCTGCGGCAGGCAATGGGTTCAAACAAATGCTTCTGACAAACCTCGGCCCGCAGGCTGACCGGCTCTGCGGCACGGGCCTGCAGGCGCAGGCGCAAGTCGGGCGGGGCCGCCGCAATGTGCTGGTTGAGCCGCAACCACTCCGAGGCAGCCAGGGAATGCGTGCCCGCTGCCAAGCGCAGCAAGGGACCATCGGGCGCATGGCGCCAGCGGTAGTCCGGCGGCTGCATGTCCAGCGGCGCATTGGCCTGATACAGCGCCGCAAATCGACCGGCCCCCACGCCAAACCCCCAAGCCTGACGATGTTCCAGAACATCCAGCGCCTCACCCCAGTGCTGCAACCGCTTGGGCCAGTGGGACTCACCCCAGCGCGCCAAAGCCCCCATGCCACCACCTGGCGCTGCAAAGCTCAAGGCCGCAGCACCCAGCAAGAGAGCCATGACCCCCGCCAGCCGGCTGCGCCAACCCAAATCGATGAAGGCGCCGCCCAGGCTGCGGTCCTGGCTCAAGGGCCAGGCCAGCGCCAAGACCAGCAAAGGCCACCAGGCCCAGGCCCAGACCGCCTCGCCGGCCCAGGTCCAGGACATGACCGCCACCAAGCCCAGCGCCCACAGCCAGACCATGGCGCGCAGGGCGTCGGCCAGCGGAGAGTTCCAGGGCGCCTGACCGCGTCGCGTCCAACGCGCGAGCAACAGGCTCAAGCCCGATGCCAGCGCAAATGCCAGGTAGCTCACACGCGGCAGGCCTTCGGCAATCAATAGGGTCAGGCCAACCAATGCCAGGGCCACCAGCCCCCCGAGCGCAAAGCTAAGGCCGCGCTGCTTCTGCGTGGCCTGCGCGCTAGGCCCAGGCTGCAACATCAGCAGCATCACCACGACGGCAATGCCCCACACGGCACGACTGCCGCCCAGCGGCTGCAGTCGCCAGGCCACCGCGCCCCCGAGCAAACACAACAGCGCCAACGCCGCAAATGCAGGCCCGCGGGAGGCGGGCCGATCGGCGTCGGTGGGTACCTTGCCCGGGAACCAGCTGGAAGCCGGATCGCTGACCCCGCTGCGCAACATCTGACGCTGACGCCATGACAGATAGGCCATCAGGCCCGATGACGCCACGAGGGCCAGCCCGACCTTGGCGCTCCACAGGGCCAGCAGCGCCAGCAAGCTCAGGATCAGCGCCCCCGAGCTCACAACAAAGCCCAAGGGACTTCGACGTCGCATGACCGCCAGCACAGCAAAGGGCAGGCATAGCACCAGCATCGCCGGCGCCACCGCCGCGCCAAAGTGCGCCTCCCAATAGGCGCCGCTCAATTCGTAGTCCAGCGCACTGAGCTGCCAGCCCTGGTAGCGCAAGTGCTCGATCAACACCCCGGCCGCACTCAGCGCCGCCAATGCCCCCACCCCCAGCAGCAGCGCGGGCGTCAGAGCCTGTGGCGCACGCCGGGCGCTGCGCAACCACAAAGGCAACATCAAACCCATCGCCAGGGCCGCCTTGACGCTGCGCAGCGCCATGCCGGGCTCATGTGGGGTGTCGTACAGACCCAAGGCCCAGCCCCCGGCATCCTGAATACCCAACTCCGCCGCCAGGCACAGGCTGACCAACAGGGCCAGTCCACTGACCCAGGCCGCGCTGCGCCACCGCAGCTCACGCCGCCATGGGGGTTGAACAGCGGGGAGCGGTTGGCGGTGCGGCCCACTGATGGCCGCATAACCGCCCGCCGCCGAAGCCAACACCCACAGATCCCACTCCCCCAGCCACAGCCAGCCGGTCCACGGCGCTCCCGCCGCCAGCGGCAGCAGGGCCAACATCCAGGCCGGCCAGAGGATCCAGAAATAGCGCGCCAGCAGGCTCACGGTCAGCACCCCAGCGACGGCCGGCCCAGCACCCAATGGGTGTTGAACCGCCAAGCCCAGCGCTGCCGCCAAACAGGCAAGAGCCATCAGGGCCGCCAGGCCGGTCTTCCAGGACAACGCGAGCGGACCTGGGCCTTGTGAGCGGGCGGCACGCCGGCGATGCACTCGCTTGCGCCGTGGGGAGTGAGCTTGCATCTCGGGCATGGCGGGCGATGATAGGTCTGCCCCAAATCCTCTCGGAGCGCGCAATGCAGAAATTCTGTGGAAGCCGAAGGGCCTGCCTCGCAGCGAGCCTGGCCTGGAGTTGGGAGCGCAGTCTGGCCGCAGAGTCTGGCCCACTGCGAATCTTGGGCAGCCGCTTCGCCCGCATCTTTGAGCCCGATGCCGCCGGTCGACCGCAGGGCCTGGGCGTGGACTTGCTGCGCCGCACCCTGGGCGAAAACCTCCACATGGAGTTGTTGCCTTACCAACGGGCGCAGTATGAGGTCGAGATCGGCGAAGCTGATGTGCTTATCGGACCCTATCGCACGCCCGAGCGTGAGGCTCGCTTTCTATTCAGCCAAAGGGCCTTTTACGAGGACGCGATGCTGTTGTACGCACGGCGCGGCGAGGCCTCACTGTGGAACGGCCAGTTCGCAGCCCTGGCATCGTTGTCCATCGGCGCAGTGAAGGGCTGGGCCTATGGCGCGGGCTTCGAGAGCATGCGCCCTCATTTGCAGCGCCTGACCCTGGTCAATGACGTTGCCACCGGACTGAAGATGTTGCAGTTGGGCCGGTTGGACTTGTTTGCCAGCAACGAGCGCAATACCCAACCCGAGTTGGAAGCCCTGCAACTGGAAGGCCTGCTGATACCGCAGGCACCGCCGCTGGATCTGCTGCGCGGCCACTTTGCCTTTACGCGCAGCGCCGCCGGCGAAACCCTGCGCCGACGCCACGACACTCAGTTCGAAGCGCTGCTCCGGCAGGGTGAGTTTGCGCGCCTGGCGCAGCGCTGGGGCGTGCGCATGCCTCAGTGAGTCCGCAGCATCAACAGGCTCAGCAAGGCCACCCCCAGAATCAGGCCGCCGGCCACCACCCAGGGCCAGATCGGACGCTCCGGCTCAACGGGGCTGGGCGGCAGCGCCACGGGGGCAGGTGCCGGCTTGGGGGCCTCAACAATGCGCCGTGCCGCCAGGGCCCCGGCTTCCGTGCTGGCCAGGCCGCCACTGGCGTCCAGCCATTGCTCGATTTCCTGGGCCAGGTCGGCCAGCGAGGCAGGGCGTTGGTTCGCATCGGCATGGCGCACCCGGCCCAGCAGGCGCGTGAGTTGCTCGCGCGAATCCGGCTTCAGCGCCAACCACTGCGACAGCACCGGCACCGGCGCCTCCAGGCTTTCCAGGCGCTGCGGCAAGCGGCCATTCACCAGCAGGCCCATCATCGACCCGACGGTAAAGACCTGCGCTGCACGATCGGCCGGCGAGCCCTGGGCCGATTGGGGGCAACGCAGATCCTGCGCCGCCAGGCTGATCTGCCCCTGCAGGGCGCCCAAGCGCAGCACGGTAGCGTCCTTGCGCACCAGTGCCAGGCCAAACAAGCGCAGCTGTTGCTGCGGCCCCAGCCACAAGAGGCTGGGATCCAATTCAATCAGTGACAGGCCTGCCTGTTCGGCCAGCAGCAACAGCTCGCACAGCTGCACCACCCAGCCCAAGCGACGGCGCAGCGACGCCTTGGGGTTGGCGGCCATCAAGGGCTCGCCCTCAACCGGCGGCATCACCACATAGGGCCGACCATCTCCCGTCAAACCCGAATCCAGCGGCCAGGCCAGGTCTGGGTACTGCCAGGGCTCGCCCTCTGCTTGTGCCACGCGCAGCAAAACCGCACCCGCATCCTCGACGTGGCTGTACACCAGCACCCAGGCACTGACCCCCGACAGAGAATGCTGCGCCCGCCACCAATGGCCAGAAGGCACTTGCCCCACCATCCGCTGCAGGCGCCAGACGCCCAATTTGTCACCCGCCTGGCAGGCCGGCAGGGGAGGCAAGAATGCAGGGACGGCGGACATGGCGGCTTTAACAGAAGAATGGCGGCGGCAAGACTTCATGTTAGGGGGATGCCGCCTGGGTGCTGTAACAATTCGCCCGCCCAGCTCACGGTGGATACGGTTGGAAACGCTTGGCCGTCGCGGAGGACTCAATGAGCCACGGCCTGTGGACAATTCACACGATGCACATCCCCACGACCCTGCTTCGTTACGGCCCCTTGCACACGTCATGAGCGGGCGTGGGTCATGGCTGCGGACATTCGGGTTGGCACTGGGACTGGCGCTTGCCGGCGCACAGGCCAGCACGCCCTACCGCGCCGCGCCTCCGGCCATTCGGGCAGCCCTGGATGCTGCTTTACCGGCGCGCAATCTGATTTCTCCCGACCAGCAGTGGCTGGCGCTGGCAGAACCACGGCGCTTCACGCCGCTGGAGGAATTGGCTCGACCGCAGCTGCGCCTGGCCGGCGCACGGTTTGAGGCGGGCAATCGGTCCGCCCCCCCAGGCTACGCGCTACAGAGTCTGCGCATCCGCCGCTTGATGGACGCCAAGGCGTCAGAACGGCGCATTGCCCTGCCCGGCGGCGGTGCCTGGCACGGCTTCGCCTGGGCACCTGACGGCAAGCGCTTTGTGCTGCAACGCCGCACCGCGCAAGCCAGCGAGCTCTGGTGGGGCACCCCGCAGGCTGAAGCCTTGCAACGCATCGAGGGCCTGCAGCTCAACCATGTGCTGTCTGAATTCGAACTGACCTGGTGGTCGGGACACGAGCTGATCGTGTTGGCCACAACTCAGACGGGAGCGCCCCCCAAGCCGCCGTTATCCGGTCCGCAAGTCCAGGAACATCAGGGCCGCGCCAGCCCCGAACGCAGCCTGCCCGACCTGCTGCGCAGCGAGCACGATGAGCAATTGTTGGCGCATTACGCCCTGTCCCAGCTGGCCCGAGTGGACTTGCGCAGCGGTCTTTGGCGCCGACTCGGCGAGCCAGGGCTGTTTCACAGCGTGGCGGTGGCTGGGCACGGCCAGGCCTTGCTGACCGAGCGCCTCACCCGCCCCTTCAGTCGCGCCCTGGCCTGGGACGATTTCCCGCAGACGGTGGAGCTGCGCTCACCCCAGGGCAAGGTGCTGCGGGAGGTGGCCAAGGTGCCGGCGCGCCAGGGTGTGGCCATCGACGGCGTGCTGCCGGGGCCGCGGGTTTTCTACGCCAGCCCAGGCGCCGATGCCGCCATCTATTGGGTCGAGGCACTGGATGGTGGCAACCCGCAAACCCGAGTGGCTTACCGCGATCGGGTGATGCGACTGGCCCCACCCTACAAGGGCGAGGCCATCGAGGTGCAGCGCATGCCGCACCGCTTTGCGCGCTTGCGCTTTTTGGAACAGGGCGAACACGCGCTTTTGACCGAAGTGGATCGCAGCCGCGCCTGGACCCGGACCTATTTGCTGCCGCTGGACGGCAGCCAAAGTCGCGCGCTGTTTGAACATGCGTTGCGCGAGCGCTTCCGCCACCCTGGCAGCCCCATGATGCGCACCACGCCCCACGGCGGTCGGGTGGTGGCCCAGGCGGGCGATGGCAGCTTCTGGTTTGCCGGCGCGGGCGTCGGCCCCAAAGGGGAGCGGCCCTTTGTGGATCGCTACAGCCTGAAGGACCACCCTGTTCAACGCGTGTTCCAGGCCGCCGAGGGCCAGGTCGAAACGGCACTGACCTGGCTGGATGGGCGCCGCCTGTTTACGCAGATGGAGCGCCCGCTCGAAGCCCCGCAACTCGGGCTCCGAGAAGGCTCGCAGTGGCAGGCCCTGCAGAGCCCTCGAGAACTCTCACCGGCTCTGCGCTCCCTGAAACGACAGTACCTGAGCTTCAAGCGCGAAGACGGTGTCGAGCTCTCGGCCTGGTTGCTTTTGCCTCCCGACCACCAAGAAGGCCAGCGGCGGCCGGCACTCATCTGGGCCTATCCCCGGGAGTACAGCGATGCTGAGCTGGCTTCGCAAGCGGCCGCCTTCAGTGACCTGGGGCATCTGCCGCCGCCCGGCAGCCCGGTGTGGCTGGCCTTGGAGGGCTATGCCGTGGTCTATGAGGCCACCATGCCGGTGGTGGGCGACAACCGCGCCGTCAACGATGGCTTGATCGAACAACTGCAGATGAATGCCCGAGCCCTGGTCGATCAGCTGCACGACAGTGGTGCGGTGGACACGCAGCGCTTGGCGATTGGCGGTCAGAGTTATGGCGCCTTCATGGCCGTCAATCTCCTCACCCACACCAACCTCTTCAAGGCCGGTATCGCGCGCAGCGGGGCCTACAACCGCACGCTCACGCCCTTCGGCTTCCAGAGCGAGCGCCGCAATTTGTGGGAAGCGCGCAGCACCTATCTGCGCATCTCACCCTTCTTAAACGCCGAGAAGATCACCGAACCCTTGCTGCTGATTCACGGCGAGCAAGACAGCAACCCCGGCACGCCCGCGCTGCAGAGCGAGCGCCTCTACCAAGCCCTGGCCGGCCTGGGGCAAGCCGTTCGGTTGACTCTGCTGCCCTACGAGGGCCACACCCTTGGAAGCCGCGAAGCCGCCAGCCACTTGCAGTGGGAGATGCACAACTGGCTGCGCCGCCATCTCGGGCCGCCGCGCTGAGCGCAGCGGCTCCGATCAGGGAAGCAGCTCGGCAACCGCATCCCAGGCCTTTGCCGGGACCCGGCCCTCATAGCGCTGGACTTCACGCCCCTGTGCGTCCAACACCAAGGTCAGCGGCAGCTTACGAGGGCTCCCCGGTTGCAGGGCATCCTGGGTGTCGCGCGCTCCGCGCCAGAGCGAAATGCCGCGCATGGCGGCATCTGGTTGAGTGATTGCGGCCAGGCGTTCGTACTCCCGCCAGTCCGTCTCACGAGCGTCCAGACTCACGCTCACCAGGTCGAAGGGCTGATCCTTCCAGCCGCGCAGATTGGCCCGCAATTCCGGCAACACGGTGCGGCAGGGCGCACAAGTGCTGGCCCAATACACCACCATCACCACCCGGCCGCGCTGCTGGGCCAGATCGAACAAGCGCCCGTCGGCACTGCGCCCCTTCAGTCCAGCGGCCTCGCCATGGCCGTGACCCGCCAATGCTGCTGCCAGCATCCATCCCAGCAGCACCTTCAATCCCATTCCCATCGCCATCCTCCGTCAGCAAGGCTGGTGGGTCGCGGCGGGGCGGCCCGGCCTTACAGCGAGCGATCAAATGGCCAGCGGATCGACGTCAATGGCCCAGCGTGTGACGCTTTTGTGCGTGCGTTTGAGCCCATGCAAGGCCGGAACCCAGCCGGCCAGAGCCCGCTGCAGCGGGGCGCGCTGGCTGCACTCCACCAGCATCTGCCAGCGCCACTGATTCGCCACCTTGGGCACCGGATGGGGAATGGGCGGGTACCAGAACAGCGCCTCTCCCGGGTCCACCGCGCGCCCGGCCTCGGCGGCGGCGCGCAGGAAGTCGCGCGCGCCTTCCTCGTCCCGGCTATCCGCACGCAGCAGCGCCAAATGGGCAAAGGGCGGCAATCCCGCAGACTGGCGTTCCTCCAACTGACTGGCCGCAAAGGCGGCAAAGTCGTGCCGCTGCAGCGCTTGATAGAGCGGATGGCGCGGCTGGTGGGTTTGCACCCACATTTCGGCCGGATGCTCGCTCAGGGCCCCGGCACGCCCGGCCCGGCCACCGGCCTGCATCAGCAGCGCGAACAGGCGTTCGGGAGCGCGGAAGTCGCTGGAATAGAGCAGGTTGTCCGGGTTGAGCGCCGCAACCAGGGTCACGCGGCGGAAATCGTGACCCTTGGCAATCATCTGCGTGCCCACCAACACGTCGACTTCACCTGCATGCACGCGTGCCAGCTGCGCCTCCAGGCTGCCCGCCAATTTGGTCGTGTCGGCATCCAGACGTGCCAGGCGAGCCCCCGGCAGCAAGGACTCCAACTGCTCTTCCAGCCGCTCCGTGCCACGGCCAATCGGGGCGATGTCTTGGTTGCCGCAGTCTGGGCAGGCCGTCGGCACGCGCTCGGTGAAGCCACAGTGATGACAGCGCAGAGTGCGATCGCTCTTGTGGAAGACGCGCCAGGCGCTGCAATGCGGACAGCCGCTGCGCCAGCTGCATTGGCCACAGTGCAGCACCGGCGCGTAGCCGCGCCGGTTCAGCAGCAGCAGGCTTTGTTCGCCGCGCGCGATGCGCTGCTCGATGGCCTGCAGCAACTGCGGCACCAAAGGCGGCGGCGTGGCGCCCGGCCCTTTGGGAAAGGGTTGGTTGGACAAGTCCACCAACCTGACCTTGGGCAAGGGCGCCGCACCAATGCGTTCGATCAAATCCGCGCGCTGGTAGCGTCCCTGCTGCGCGTTGTGCCAGGTTTCGAGCGAGGGCGTGGCCGAGCCCAGCACGATGGGAATGCGCAAGTTCGCCGCACGCCACACCGCCAAATCGCGGGCCGACTGCCGCGCACCATCCTGGGCCTTGAAGCTGGCATCGTGCTCCTCGTCCACCACGATCAGGCCCAAGCGCGGCAGCGAGGCCAAGACCGCCAGCCGCGTACCCAGCACCAGTTCGGCCTGTCCGCTATGTGCCCGCAGCCAGTCCCGCAGGCGCTGCGCCGGCGTCAGGCCGGAATGCAAGCAGGCCACTCGCTCAGCGCCAAAGCGGGCCGCAAAGCGCGCCTGCAACTGCGGGGTCAGATTGATCTCGGGCACCAACACCAGCACCTGCCGCCCCAGGGCCAAGGCCTGCGCGGCGGCGTGCAGATACACCTCGGTCTTGCCGCTACCCGTCAGCCCCCAAAGCAACACCGGCTGGGCCGGCGATTGCCCATGCAGCTGCGCGCTCAGGCGCTCCACGGCCGCCTGCTGGCCCGCCTGCAGCGCCGGAGCGGCCGCCACAGCGCCTACGCCCGCTTCGGTGGGCAATCGCTTGAGCCGGCGTGCCAGCTGAGTCTCATCCAGCTGCGCCAGGGTGCCCGGCAGGGCCGACGCCGCCATCTCGCCCAAACCACGCTGGTAGTAGGCGGCGGCAAAACGGATCAGGGCGCGCCAGCCCGCATCCAGCGGCGCCAGCGCCAGCACCGAGTCCACCGGCTTGAGGGCCTCGGGTGGATAGTCGGGCGAATCCGTCACGGTCTCCCACACCACCCCCAGAACCTGCCGCCGACCCAGCGGCACCCGCACCAAACTGCCCGGCGGCAGGGGTGCAGGCGCCCGGTAGTCCAGCGGCTGCCCCAGCCCGCTGTGCTGCGGCGTGGGCACGGCCACCCTGAGAAAAACGTCACAGTCTTTTGAAGAAACCGTCACAAGGTCGCGCCGCGCTTAGAGTTTTGCAATGATCCACAGCCTGTGGATAAGTTTGTGAGGAAAACCAGAGCAGGCGTTCCAGCCAGCCATTGTCGAATGCCCACCCTGCGCCCAGCGGCGCCGCTGAAAAAAGAAAAACTCCAAGCACCATAGGCACTTGGAGCATTCTTTCAAATCACCATCGGACTCTGCGCGTGGGCCCCCTCGCTGGCTTCAAACTGGGGACAAGTCCGCTCCCAGCCGGCCCGCAGGCCGCATCACGGGCCCTGCCCCAGGTGAGCGGGCGCTTACCCGCGCAAAGTGCGGGAATGGCTGTGCACCGCCTCAACCAAAGCCGACACCTGCTCGATCGGTGTGTGCTGGCTGATGCCATGGCCCAGATTGAACACATGGCCGCCCCAGCCCCCGTCAGCGCGCTGCGGCCGACCAAAACTGTCCAGCACCTTGCGCGCCTCGGCCTGCACCACAGCGGGCGGCGCAAACAGCACATTGGGGTCCAAATTGCCCTGAAGCGCCACGCCGTCCTGCAGCAGCGCACGGGCGCGGCCCAGGTCCATGGTCCAGTCCAGGCCCAGCATGTCGGCACCGGTCTGCGCCATTTCCGGCAGCCACAGGCCGCCGCCCTTGGTGAACAATATGAGCGGCAGGCGCTGACCGTCAGCGCCCACGCGCTTGAGTCCCTGCAACACCCGGCGCGAGGCCGGCAGAGCGAAGCGCAGATAGGCGTCATGGCTCAGAACGCCGCCCCAGGAGTCAAACAGCATCACCGCCTGAGCGCCCGCATCGATCTGCGCGTTCAGGTAGGCGATGGTGGCCTCCACCAGCTTGTCGAGCAGACCCTGCATCAGATCGGGGCGCGCGTACATCAGGGTCTTGACGTGCCGATAGTCGTCGCTGCCGCGCCCCTCCACCATGTAGCAGGCCAGGGTCCAGGGGCTGCCGGCAAAGCCGATCAAGGGCACCCGCCCGCCCAGGGCCTGACGGATCGACGACACGGCATCGAACACATAGCGCAGACGGTTCAGATCGAACTGCACCTCGGCCAGCGAGGCTTCGTCGCGCACCGTCTTGGCAAAGCGCGGGCCCTCGCCCTCGCCAAAGCTCAGACCCATGCCCATGGCGTCAGGCACGGTCAGGATGTCGCTGAACAAGATGGCCGCGTCGAGCGGAAAGCGCTCCAGCGGCTGCAACGTCACTTCGGTGGCGTAATTGGGCGAGGTGGCCAGGCCCATGAAGCTGCCCGCCTTGGCGCGCGTGGCCTTGTACTCGGGCAGATAGCGCCCGGCCTGGCGCATCAGCCAGATGGGGGTGTAGGGCGTGGGCTGGCGCAGGGCTGCGCGCAGGAAGACGTCGTTTTGTAGAGGTGCGAAGGCCATGGGCCGGGATTATCCGGGGCGGCCTGCTCCCTGGCCTTGACGAGGTTCAAACCGGCTGCGCGTCCAACCCGGCCCAGACCCGCAGGGTCTGAGCACCCTGGACCCCCGACTGGGCCGCTCGACTGGCCTGCGCTTGCGTCAGCACTCGCACCCCAGGCCCGGCCTCACGCAACAGGCGCTCGGCCTGCACCACCACCCGTGCCAACGCCACCGAGCGCAGCGGGCGTTCGTCGTCCGGCAGCATCCAGCGCAACTGGCTCCACCAGGCGGCGGCGAAGCGCTCCAACCAAGGGGTGCCGGACGGCAGCGCCTGCGTATCGCGGCTGGAGCGCACCAACACCAGTTGCGTGAAGCCCAGCTCACTCAAGCCCTGCTCATCCCGGTCGGCAAAACCATGCCGCAGGCCCTCGGGCAGGCTGCCCGGTGCATGGGGCAAGACGACCAACAAGCGCGTCACGCCCAGGGCGCGCAGGCGCTGAGCCAGCGGCAGCAACTCGCTGGCGTCGGGCTGGGCGAAGACGGCATTGCGCGCCGCCCCGGTGAGCCCGGCCCGCTCCAGCACCAGATAGGCGCAGGCCCCGGCCCAAGCAGAGGGTTGCTCCTGGGCCGGCTCCAGATCCGCATCCAGCACCGGCACCAAACCGCGCAGCGTGCTGCCCATGGGGCGACGCATCCAGGCCCCAACACGGCGATGCCCAGCGCCCAGCACCTGGGCGAGCAAGGCCGAACCCAGCCAGCCGGCCGCCCCCAGCACCAGAGCGGGCGGGGCCGGTGGGGTCGGCACCGCGTTCAGAGCCGCGCCCAGGCTGGCATTGAGATCAGGTTTCATGAGCGCATTCTGCGGCGGACGGGCTTGGGCGGCCCATCCATCGAGG
The DNA here is from genome assembly GCF_005952805.1 of Inhella inkyongensis. Lineage (GTDB taxonomy): Bacteria > Pseudomonadota > Gammaproteobacteria > Burkholderiales > Burkholderiaceae_C > Inhella > Inhella inkyongensis. Next base: position 567,816 of record NZ_CP040709.1, on the reverse strand, counting down.
CGCTACGCTGACGTCATGCCCACCCACCCCGACGCCTCCCACTGGGGCCTGCTCACCGTTTTTGCCGTGGTCTACATCGGCATGTTCCTGGGCGGCCTGCCGCGCCTGAAGCTGGATCGCAGCGGCATCGCTCTGCTGGGCGCCATCGCCGTGCTGCCACTGACCGGACAGTCGGTGCAGCAACTCGCGCAGGCCGTGGACCTGCCCACGTTGGTGCTGCTGTTTGCCTTCATGGTGCTGTCGGCGCAACTGCGCCTGGGCGGCTTCTTTGGTGAGCTGACCCGCCGCGTGGCCACCCACCCGATGGGGCCGCGCGCCCTGCTGGCCGCGCTGATCGGGCTGGCCGCCGCACTCTCGGCGGTGTTCAGCAACGACGTGGTCTGCCTGGTCATGACGCCCATGGTGGCCCGACTGGCGCTGCAGCGCGGCCTGGCGCCCGTGCCGCTGCTGATCGGCCTGGCCTGCGCCGCCAACATCGGGTCGGCCGCCACCCTGATCGGCAACCCCCAAAACATGCTGATCGGCGCCGTGTTGCGGCTGGACTTTGTGGACTACATCGCGCGGGTGGCCGTGCCCGTGCTGCTCAGCCTGGGGCTGCTTTGGGCGCTGCTGGTGCGGCACCTGCGCGCCGGCAAGGTCGCCACTTTGGCCGCAGTGAGCCATGGTGCGGAAGAGCCGCCATTCGACCCCTGGCAAAGCGCCAAGGGCCTGATCGTGGCGGGCGTCCTGATGCTGGTCTTCCTGTTCACCGACTGGCCACGCGAGGCGGCTGCCCTGATCGGCGCGGCCGTGCTGCTGATGAGCCGCCGCCTGCACAGCAGCGAGGTCATGGGCTTTGTCGACTGGCCGCTGCTGTTGCTCTTCATCGGCCTGTTTGTCGTCAACCACGCCTTTGAAACCACCGGCCTGGCCGCGCAGGCCGTGGCACAGATGCAATCCTGGGGCTGGAGCCTAGAACACCCCGGGGTGCTGACCGGCGTGACCGTGTTGCTCAGCAATCTGGTGTCCAACGTGCCGGCGGTGATGCTCCTGCTGCCGCATTTGGGCGCCAACCCGGCCGGTGCGGGGGCCTTGCTCGCCCTGATCAGCACCCTGGCCGGCAATCTGCTGCTGGTGGGCTCGATCGCCAACTTGATCGTGGTGGATCTGGCCGCACGCGAGGGCATCGTCATCGACTGGCGCCAGCACCTACGGCTGGGTGCACCGGCGGCACTGGCGAGCTTGTTGATCTCGGTGTTGTGGCTGTGGCTCTTCAGAGCAGCCTGACCGTCTGACGCGCCACCCATTCCTCGCCCGGCTCCAGCACCGGCCGATGCTCGATCTGCGCCAGCTCCAGGCACACAAAGCGCTGCCAATCGGCCAGCGGCAGATCCGCCAGACCATGCTCGGAGCCGGGGTTCCACAGCACCACATCATCGAAGCCCTCGGTCTCGATATGGAGCCGGCGGGTCTGGGTCTCGCCCAACTCGATCAGACGCAGAGGCGATGCCGGCCCATAGATGATGCGGTCAATGGGCTTGCCCGACAGCAACTCCAGGCGGTGGCTGTGCTGCACGCCATCCAGCCCGCTCAGGCTGTCCATATAGCGGCGGTCCTGCAGGCCTTCCACGACCACGCGCGCGGCGTCCTCCACGGCCCAGTAGCTGTGCAGCGCGGCCTGGAATTCAAAGCGGGACTCACCGCGGTTTTCCACCGCCAGCTCCATCTCGAGCACGGCACCGCTCAAGCGAACCGTCAACTCCAGGCCAAAGGCATGCGGCCAGTCGCGCAGGGTGTCGGCATCGTCCTGCAGGCGCAGCACGGCCAGGGCGTCCTGGCGGCCCTGATCCCGATGGGCCAAGGCCCAGCGGCGCGTGCGGGCGATGCCATGACGCGGCCCCACCCCTTGGGCGGCGAACTGCGGAAAGATCACCGGCACGCCGCCGCGCTGCGCCAGCCCCGGCCCGCTGCGCGATAGCGGCGAGTGGTAGAGCTGCTCGCCTGCACCCGCAGGCTGCCAACTCAAGAGTTGTCCGCCCTGCAGGCTGAGGGTGGCGCGGGCGCCGTCGGGGCTGCGCAGTTGAATCAAATCGCTCATGGAAGTCTGCCGTGGAGAAAAACAAACAGGCCCAAATGGGCCTGTCCTAGGAGCGGGGGCGGATCAGCCTCCCGTCTTGGGGGGCGGAGGCGGCGGAGTGGTGGTCTTGGGCTTGGCGGCCGGCTTGGTCGCAGCCTTGGGCTTGGCGGCCGGCGCTGCCGCAGGCGCGGCGGCCGGCGCATTCAGCTCCTTGGATGCCGGCGTGCTGCCGCCATCCACGCCCAGGCGTCCGCCGGTGCCCAGCCCGCCCTTGACAGTCTGGGCCTTGTAGTTGCGCAGGGCCTTGACCATCTGGTTGAAGGAGTCCGCAAACGCAGCCGTGATGACCTTGCCCTGCGGCGTGTTGGCATAGGCGCCACCGCCCGCTGCACCACCGCCCCAGAAGCTGGCGCCGAAGATGCCGAAGTCAAAGTTCTTGGCCGTGCCTTCGGCGGCCGAAATCTGCACGCCCGAACGGTTGTCCACCAGGATGAGCGTGGTCGAGGCTTCGTTCTTGTTCACATTGGCGGCCACTGCCGTCAGCAGGCCCAGCGCCCCGGTGCCAAAGCCCCCGCCGCCGCCGCCTGTCTTGCCGGAGAACTGAATCTCGGGGCTCAGCGAATAGTCGGCCGCAACGATCTGGCCCTGGCCGAAATTGCTCCCCGAGCGGCTCTCACCGGACTGCATCAGTGCGCGCTCACGCTCCATATTGGCGAAGGCGCGGCCGCGCTCGACGATGACGAAGCAATTGCTCTGCTGGATCATCAGGCGCAGCACCGGGATGGTGGAGCCGAGCTGGCGCTCGCGCATACCGGACCACCAGGGGGCATTGGTGTCTTCCACCAGGGCCACGGTGCCCAGGGTCTCGTCGCAGCGCTCCAGCTTGGAATTCTGGTTCTCGGTGGTGGCACCGCCAGCGGCACCGGACACGGTGCCCTTGTCCTCACCCATCTTGGGTGCGGTGGCCAGGCAGCCGGCCAACAACAGCGGCGTCAGGCCCAGGGTCGTGGTGCGCAGCAGGGCGCTCTTCTTATCCGACATCTCTACCTCCATCTAGGGTTCAAAAACGCGCCGCCTTCGCGGCCGGACTCAGTGAATTCGTCAATCGGCGGGCGTGGCTGGGGCGATGCCGTAATAGCCACCCACCGTCTGGGCATGGGCATTGCCGATCCAGATGCTGCGCCCAAACACATCGGCGCAGCCGCCCCAGGCCAACTCGGTGGAATTTACGTCAGCCTGGCCGCGCTGCGAGTACACCGTGACCACTGATTCCGAGGGGCCGATCGAGTAGCAGACTCGCGCCCACACCGGCTTGGGCGCATCCATCACCACGGCGGTGGAGGACTCCTCCACCCCGTTCGAAGGCTTGACCATCCATTTGGTGCCCGATTTCGGGCCGGGGTTAATGGTCCAGACATAGGGGGCCTGGGCCAGGGCGGCCGTCGCAGCCAAGCCCAGGGCCAGCCATCCAAAACGCAGTGGGGTCATCGTGCGGCCTCCGCTTCAAACACGAGAGGGCGCAAGGATAGGGCCATCCCGGCGCGCTGGCCGGGTCAATCGGTATCAGGGTGCGTGCAGCGCGGTGCGCTCGGGCGCCATGAAGACTTCAGACAAGGACAGCCAGACGGACGTCCAGAAACCCGGAATGCGCACGATCTGCTCGGCATCGGGCAGGGCCCGCGCCAGCGCGGCGCGCTCCAGATCCTCCCGTTCGTCGTAGAAGGGACGGGGGTACAGGGGCAGGCCGGCCTGCTGAGCCGCGTCGATCAGGATCTGCAAGTACTCCGTCAGCCGCCGTGCGGTGTACGGGTTGGGGTCATGGAAGGTCACCACCACAGGCCGCACGCCCTGCACCACCGGTAGGGCCTCGATGCGCTCGCTCAAGAGCCGCATTTGCTGCAGGAGATGCGCACGCCGGCGCGGACTGAAATTGGGCCAAACGATCTTGCCGTCGTTCGCCGACAGGTCGGTCATCAGCACCGCCAGGCCGCGCTCGGCGTAGGCCACAAAGGTGCGGGCGTCATAGGCCCAGGCGGGTGGGCGCACCAATCTTGGCCGCACCCCCAGCAAAGCCTCGTGCTCGGCCAGCCCCTGGTCCAGGCTCTGCCCGAGAGCCAGGTCGGGTAGTCGGGTGTGACTGGTGTGACCGGGTGTGGCCGTATGAAAACCCAGCAGATGACCTTCCGCCCATTCGCGTTGCATCAGGGCCCGGCCGCGTGCTGTTGCGCCGCCATTGAGGGCGCCGGTCTGCACGAAGAACAGCGCCTTGATGCCGGGCTGCACCGGGTTGTCGGCCAGGGTTCCGATAATCCGCTCGGTCGGGTTGTGCGTGGCACGCGCACTCGGCCCATCGTCAAAGCTCAGCAGGAAGCGAATCGGCGGCTCCGCCGCCCAGCCCTGCCCCAGCCCGCCCATCCACAGCACCGCTGCAGTCAGCAGGCTCTCGAGCCAGCGGTGCCCGCGATTCTTCTTGTTTTCCATGTCTTTGTTGTTCGAGCCGCTGGCGGCTTGCCTCCCGTCGCGGCGGGATTCTAGAAAGCGCCCGATGCTTGCCGGCCTCGCCTTGCTGCTTGCCTTGGGCGGCTGCGGCAACATGACCCGGATGGTCAGCGACCCCGCGCCACAAGCAGCGCCGAGCGGCAGCCTGCAGGCCCAGGTGGATGCCCTGGTGCAACCGGTGCTGGCGGCCAAGGAGACCCCCGGCCTGGTGGTGGGTCTGCTGGAGCCCGATGGCCAGCAGCACTTTTTTGCTTATGGCTTGGGCGAAGTGGGGGGTGCAGAGTTGAACGCGGACACGCGCTTCCCTGTCGGCTCACTGACCAAGGGCTTTGTGGCCGCCCTGGTGACCCAACTGGTCGACGAGGGTCGCCTGCGCTGGGACGAAACGCTTGAGCAACTGATGCCCGGCCAACCGCTGAGCGCGGCGGCGCGCCGCATCACCCTGGAGCAGTTGGCCTCGCACAGCGCCGGGCTGCCGCGCCAGCCCACCGACTTGCGCATGCTGCTGGACCTGGGCCGCTTCACCTGGGATGGCAGCAACTTCTACCGCCGCTTCGACGCCGACTTCCTGCGCCACTACATGGCCGAGTTTGAGCCGCCCGGCAAGGTGGTGCCGGCCTACTCCAACATCGGCTTCGCGCTGATTGGCCTGGCCATCGAGGCCCGCTGCGGCCAGCCCCTGGAGACCCTGGTGCGTGAGCGCGTCTTGCGCCCGCTGGGTCTCACACACACCGGCTTTCAGGGCGAGACCCTGCCCGGCCGGCCGGCCCAGGGGCATGCGGGCGACCAACCCAAATTCATGCGTCGGGGCCGCCCGGTGGAGGACTGGACGCACAGCGATGCCATGAAGGGCTCCGCAGCACTCAGCACCAGTGCGCGCGATCTGTTGCGCTTTGCCCAGGCCCATCTGCAGCCACCACCTGGGCAGCAGCGCCTCGGTGAATTGCTGGCCGACAACCTGCGCGTGCGCATCCCACAGCTGCAGGACGCCCCCGGCATCGCCTGGGTCACCGATCAGATGGGGGAGTTGGCCATCACCAACCAAGTCGGCATGGCCGTGGGCCACACCAGCTATGTCGGCATCGACCGCGCCCACGGCCGCGCCGTGGTGGTGCTGCAGACCAGCTTCAACTGGAACTTCAAGATCGGCCACCTGCTGCTGCAACGTCTGGCGCGGGCCAACACGGCGCCCAGCCTTGCGGCGATGTCGGCGCCAGACAGCCGCTGAACAAGTCGGTGCGCCACTGCGGCGCTCGCTCGGCCACCACGGCCCAGTGCAGGTGGCCGACCTGCCCCTGCCAACCCGGGCCGGCCGGACTCTCTGCCCAGCGCAGACCGCGCAATTGCGCCAGGCTGGTACAGGCCGGATCGGCCTTCAACCAGGCCTCGGCCAGGGTCCATTGGCGATAGAAATCCGACTCTTCGAACGGGGCCACAGGATCGAGCAATCCGGCCCATTCGGCCATACCCCTCCAATCACGGCGGGTTGACGCCAGCTGCAGATCCAGCCCCAAGATTCCGGGGCCTACTGCCGCACCGACCCAGTCGCCGCTGTGGCTGACGGTCATCTGCCAGCCCCACAAAGACAGGCAGCGCCCCCCTTCCGCCTGGTTCAGCGCAATTGCTTTCGCGGCAACACCGAACTCAAGGGCCAACAAGCGGCGCAATAGCCAGCGCCCTGCGAGAAAGCGCCGCTGGCGGGCCGCCAAAGAAAAAGCCTGGAGCCGCGACCACTCGCTAGGAGAGCACCAAGCCTCAAGGGCGGGTAATTCGGCCTCCAACGCCGCCAGCGGTGCGATGCAGGCCGAGACCACCTCAGGGCAGTTGGGCGTAGTGCCCTTTAAGCGCAGCACCGATCACGAAACCGCCTGCATGGCACTCAAGAGTTTCAGAGCTTTTGGTTTCGTTCTTCTTGTAAAAACTCACCAAATTGATCACACCGTTGGCACCCAGACGCTTTCCCTCCTCCTGCAGGCGCAATAGAGCCGACAGGATGACCCAACGGCAGCCGAAGTCATCGGATTTACCAAAGCCATTGGTCTTTTGGTTGGTGGTGCCTTCTCCCAACTCTTTCAAGGCCTTGGGTGTCTTGGCGCCAGCCAGAAAAAAGTGGAAGTTCGGGTCCAGCTTTTCCTTGGCCTCTGGCATCGCCAACACATCCGCCAGGGGGATGGCGAGCACGGTGTCACGGGCCTGGACTGCTTGGGCAAATAGCACCAGCAAGATCGTCACCAACGATGAGAAGAAGTTCTTCATCAAATGCACCTAAGAATTAGCGAGGAACTTCTACTTCCGAAGCGGAAGGTTGGGGGATTTCAACCGCGGGAGGGCGTGCCGGGGCGCCTTCCTGCCGCGCCATCGATTCCGGCGAACGGTTGGTCAGCAAGATCGTCTCAAGACGCACACCACCCAGCGCTTCACAGGTCTGGGTGGGCGCTTCACTCCAGCGAATGGCTGTACCCGTCACCACAGGCCGAACAACACGCCAGGGCCAGAAACCAAAGCGCTGTGAACTGTTGTAGTCCACAACGGCGTCAGCCCTTGCTTGCAGCGCGAGCTTGCCAAACTCCGGTAGCAGCTCCTTGACTCCGCCATAAGTGCCCTTGGCGACCTTGAGTTTGCGCACAACTGCAAACCGGGTGCCGGCTGGCGCTCCGTTATCAAACACACAAAGTGACCGAATTTCCTGGCTCAATGCAGCCGCCAATTCGCGTCCTATGCGTTGCTCATCAACATCGCCCGCGTGCACAGCCCCCAAAAACGACCCGAAGGCAAAAAGACAGGCCGCACCTCTAAACAAACGACTCATTCGATGACTCCCTATTGATCTTGTGCCGCAATCATGCGCGGCGAAGTATCAACGAGGTATTCACACCCCCGAACGCAAAGTTGTTCGTCATCACGTACTCGGTGTCGATGGCGCGGCCGGCACCCATCAGGTAGTCGATGTCGCCGCAACGGGGGTCGACCTCGTGCAGGTTCAGCGTGGGGGTGAACCAGTTCGCAGCCATCATCTCGGCTGTCATCCAGGCCTCCAGCGCGCCGCAGGCGCCCAGGGTGTGGCCCATGAAACTCTTCAGCGAAGAGATCGCCACTTTCGAGCCGAACACCGCCTGGGTGGCCTGGGTCTCTGCGATGTCACCATGCTCGGTGGCCGTGCCGTGGCCGTTCACATAGGGAATGGCGGCGGGGTCCAGCTCAGCGTCGGCCAGCGCCAGGCGCATGGCCTGGGCCATGGTCTCGGCCTTGGGCTGGGTGACGTGGGCGCCATCGCTATTGGTGCCGTAACCCACCACCTCGAACAGCACCTTGGCGCCGCGCGCCAGCGCGTGCTCGCGCTCTTCCAGGATCAGCGCGCAGGCGCCCTCGCCCAGCACCAGGCCATCGCGGTTCACGTCGTAGGGGCTGGGGGTGACGGTCGGGTGATCGTTGTGCCGGGTGCTGGTGGCGAACAAGGTGTCGAACACCGCCGCCTGGCTGGCATCCAGCTCTTCCGACCCACCGGCCACCATGGCCACCTGCTTGCCGGCCTGGATGGCCTCGAAGGCGTAGCCGATACCCTGCGAGCCCGAGGTGCAGGCGCTGCTGGTGGTGATGATGCGGCCCGTGATGCCGAAGAACACCCCGATGTTGACCGGCGCGGTGTGCGCCATCATCTTGATGTAGGTGTTGGCGTTGATGCCCTCGGTGTTCTTGTCCTTGATCATCAGCGCAAAGTCGGCAAAGGCCGCCGGCTCGCCGGAGCAGCTGCCCCAGCTGATGCCCATCTGCCCGCTGCGCACCAGCGGGTCGTCCAGCAGCCCGGCCTGGGTGAGCGCACGCTCCGTGGCGAAGCAGGCCATCGAGGCCACACGCCCCATCGAGCGCAGGGTCTTGCGGTTGTAGCGCTCGCGCGGCAGCTCAAAGGCCTGCACCCGTGCTCCCACGCGGGTGTTCAGGCCGGTGATCTCGTCCCACTCAGCAATGCGTTGCACGGCGCTGCGTCCGTTTTGCAAATGGGCCCGCACGCTGTCCCAGTCGTGACCCAGCGGGCTGAGCGCCCCGACGCCGGTACAGACCACTCGCTTTTTGTTTGTCATCCCACCATCCCCCCATTCACCGAGATCACTTGACGCGTGATGTAGGCCGCGTCCTTGCTCATCAAGAAGGCCACCAGGGCGGCCACTTCCTCGGGCTGCCCCACCCGCTTGGCGGGGATGATTTTCAGCGCCTCGGACAGCAGCTCGGGGTCCACCATATCGGTCTCGATCAGACCCGGCGCCACGCAGTTCACCGTGATGGCGCGGCTGGCCAGCTCAACGGCCAGGGCCTTGGTCGCGCCGATGATGCCGGCCTTGGCCGCGCTGTAGTTCACCTGGCCGCGATTGCCCATGATCCCCGACACCGAAGCCAGGGTGACGATGCGCCCGGGCTTGCGGCGGCGCACCAGGGGCATGGTCAGCGGGTGCAGCACGTTGTAGAAAGCATCCAGATTGGTGTGGATCACCGCGTCCCAGTCTTCGCCGGGCATGGCGGGGAAGGCGTTGTCGCGCGCGATGCCGGCATTGGCCACCACGCCATAGGGGCAGCCATGCTGCTCGATATCGGCCTCCAGCGCGGCGGCGCAGGCGGCACGGTCGGCCACATCGAATTGCAGCACCCGGGCGCCGCGGCCCAGTCCGCGGACGGCTTCGGCAACGGCCTCTGCTTCGTCGCGCCGGCTGCGGCAATGAATCACCAGGTCGTAGCCCGTGGCGGCCAGGCGCAGCGCGATGGCCTTGCCAATGCCCCGGCTGGAGCCGGTCACAAGGATGGTGTTGTCAGCATTCATTGGATTCAAAGAGTCGGAGTTCAAAGGGCGTGACCGGCCAGAAAGGCCTCGGGGTCGTCAGGGCCGAACACATTCAGATTGGCGCTGGCGACGGCCTCGCCCTCGATGGCGATGCGGGCCTCGAACTGGCTCAGGCCGTTCTCGGCCTGGAAGCTGCGGCGCACCTCGATGCGCAGTGTGCTGCCCAACGCGAAATGGCTGCGGCTGCACTGATAACGCCGGGTGCCGAGCAGGAAGCCGATCAAGGGCTGCCCGCCCTGGGCACGACGCTGCACGCCGGCCCAGGCGGCCACGGTCTGGGCCATGAACTCGACGCCGGTGGCGGCGCTCAAGCGGCCATCGCGCAACAGCAGATGATCGGGGCCGATGTCGGCCTCGGCCACCAGGTGCTCCGGCCCCACCTCGATCACGCGGCTCAGCCAGCTCATCGTGCCGCGATGCGGCACCAGGTCATGGATCTCAGTCATCGCGGGTCAAGACGAGCGCGGCATTGCTGCCGCCGAAGGCAAAGGAATTGGACAGCACCGCACGGGGGGCGGCGACCAGACGCTCGCCCGCTCCCACCAAGCGGATGGCCGGCAGGGCCGGATCCCGCGCACCGCCCAGATGGTGGACCGGCAGGCGGCCGTCACCTTTGAGCGTCAGCCAAGCCACAGCGGCTTCCAGCGCACCCGCGGCGCCCAGGGTGTGGCCGGTGAGCGGCTTGGTGGAACTGCAGGGCAGGTCCAAGCCAAAGAGGCGCGCTACCGCCTGGCTCTCCATCGCATCGTTGTGCGGCGTCGCGGTGCCGTGCAGGTTCAGATAGCCGATGTCGGCCGGCCGCAAACCGGCGCGCGCCAGGGCTTCGCGCATCGCGGCCTCGGCGCCGGCACCACTGGGCTCGGGGGCCGAGATGTGGTGGGCGTCGCTGGTTTCGCCCCAGCCGGCCAGGCGCACGGCGCCAGGTCCGGCGGGCTCGCGCTCCATCAAAAAGAGGGCGGCGGCCTCGCCGATATTGATGCCGCTGCGGTCCGCTGCCAGAGGCCGGCAACGTGCCGCACTGACGGCTTCCAACGCGGCGAATCCGGCCACGGTGAAGTCGCACAGGCTGTCGGCGCCGCCACACAGCACGGCATCGGCCAGACCGGCGCGCAACAACCGTGCGGCGCTGGCCAGGGCCTTGGCGCTGGATGAACAGGCGGTTGAGATCACATAGGCCGGCCCCTGCGCGCCGCTGGCCTGGGCCAGCCATTCGGCGGGGTTGCCAATCTCCTGGCGGCGCAGATCGTGCGTGGCGGGCAGCTCGCTGTGTGCGGCCCAATGCTGCCAATCGGCCTCCGAGTCCCCCACCCCTGAGGTGCTGGTGCCCAGCACCACCGCCACCCGGGCCGCGCCATGGCGGGCCAAGGCCTGCTGCAAAGGCTGCTGAAGGGGCTCCAGCGCCGCCGCCAGCAATTGGTTATTGCGACTGCGCAGATGGAGCGCGCCGCTGGGCATTGGCAACTCAGTGCGCACCCGGCCCAGATGCAGCTCGCGGCCGTCGCGCCAGCGCTCGGGGGCCACACCGCTCGGGGCCTCGGCCACCAGGGCCTGCCAAAACGCTTCCGCGCCCTGGCCGGCGGCGCAGATGAGGCCCAGATGGTTCAGATAACTCATGGAATGGTTTGCGGGCGTCATCAGCCGTCCTCCATCGGGCGCGACTCAATGCGCAGCCGATAGTGTTCTGCCAGGTTGTCGATGCGCACCGTGCTCGTCCCCAGGCCCTGCACCTGCACGCGCAACTGGCCTTGGTGGCTGAGGCGGCGCTGCTGGCCCTGCTCGTCATGTTGCTCGTCAAGGTGCCAGCCCGGCGGCAGGCTGGCCCGCAGGGCCGCCAGCGGCGCGTAGACCAGCGCAATGTCCCGCAAGACGCGCTCGGGATCCACCACCGCTGGCAGCAGGGCGTGGCGCTGCACCTGCAGTTGCGCGCCGTCCCAGACCACACTGAGCACGCGCTGGTTCAGCGCCAGAGCCGCCAGGCGCAGGGTGTGGGCGTCCACCTGCAACAGCAGATCAAGGCGGCGTTCCACGCCCGGCAGCGAAGAATCGGCCGGGGCCTCCTCCACCGTCAAGGCCTGGGCCAATTGCAGCGGGCGCGCGTAGTCCGCCGGCAGCACGCGCAAGCTCGGCAAGGGGCTGGGCGGCAAGGGGGTGGCGCAGGCGCTCAAGCACAGCGCGAACAGGCAGAACCAGACTTTCATGCGGCGTCCGGGTCAGGAATGAAGAAGGGCGTCAGCACCCAGGACAGGGCCACGCCCCATCCGAGGGTCCAGCCAAAGGCCTGCAGGGCCGGCGTGGCCGAAAACGCCAGCAGGCCAAAGGCCAGCCAGGTGCTGGCAGCCGCCAGGGTCACGGCCACAAAGCTGCGACCGTCACGCCGCTGCGGCTGGGCCAGCAGGAAGATGCCGTAGTCCACACCCACCCCCAGGAGCAGCAGCAGGGCGAGCACATGAAAGAGCTGCAGCGGCTGCCCCAGCAGGCTTAACTGAGTCAGGGTCAATGCCCCGGCCAACACGGTGGGCAGCAGCGCACGCCAGCCGCTGCGCCCAAAGCGCCAGACCAACAACGCGGCCACCGCCAGCACCGCCACCCCCAGCAAGGCCAGCATGCGCTCACGCTGACGGGCCAACAACTCGCTCACATCGGCCACCTTGTCGACCCAGCGCAGCGCATCCCCCTGGCCCAGCGCGGCCAACGCCGGCAAGGCGGCGGGCTGCACGCCGCGCAGCAGCAGCACGGACTGCCAACGGCCGTTGGCCTGCTCGCCGATCCATTGATGCCGCGCACTTTCAGACACCGGAGCGGCCAGCCAGTCCTGGACCCGCAGCGGCGACGGCGCGCTGGCATAGGCCGGCGGCGGCGCCTGGCCCAGAGCCTCCGACAAGCTGGGCGCGAGTGCCGCCCAGCGCGACTGGACGAGCGCGAAGTCGCCGGCCTGGCGCGCGGCGGAGGGCACCCAATCCGACACCGCCTGCCAGCCCCCCAGCAGCCCCTGCGCCACCAAGGGCTGCAAGCGCGCCTTCAGCGCCTCCTCGGCCACCAGGAGTGACTCCGCGCTGGCGGCGCTGAGCAGATAGAACTGGGCCGGGCTGGGCAGGTCGAGGCGGCGGTTGATCTCGATCTGATCCGTCAACAAGGCGGGCGGCGTGGACTGCAGCAAACGGATGTCGTCATTGGCCTGCAGGCGGGTCAGCCCGAGGCCGACCAGCAACACCAACGGCAGCAGCCACCCCACCAACCGCTTGGCGCGCGGTGCGGGCCAACGCGCCCAGCCACGCGCCAAGGCCTGGGTCAGCGGGCGCTCAGGCACGGCACCACGGTCCAGGTGCGGGAACCACAGCCAGGTCGAGACCAAGGCCGCCAGCAAACCCGCCGCCGAGAACAAGGCCACCTGCTGCAGGCCCGGGAAGGGCGTGGCCGCCAGCAAGCCGTAGCCGGCCAGGGTGGTGGCGAGGGCCAGGGCCATGGTGGGCAGCTGCGCCCGCATCACCTCGAAGCGCGCGGCCGGCGCGGTGTTGATACGGGCCGCGTAATAGCTGCTGGCGTAGTTCTCGGCCACGCCCACCAGACTGGCGCCGAAGACCAGGGTGATCAGGTGCAGTTCGCCGAAGACCCAGGTGGTCAGGGCTGCCGCCACCAACAGGCCACTGCCCACCGACAGAAGAACCAGCAGACGCGGGCGCAGACGTGCAAAAGCGAGCCAGCTGAGCACGAACACCCCCAGCAGGGAGCCCAGGCCGATGACATGCATTTCGCGCTGGGCCGTGGTGGCGGCGGCATGCGCATGCAGGGGCACGCCGGCGGCCAGCACCCGCGCCGGAGCGGCCGCTGCGCGCGCCTGCGCCAGAGCGTCCGCCAGGGCCTGGTTGTAGGCCAGCGCAAAGGCACTGCCCTCGCTGTCGATCATCAGCAGCGCCCATTCGCCGTCCTCGGCCTGCACGCTCAAGCGCCCCTGCTGCACGCGAACGCGGCTGCTCTGGGCGCGCTCGGCCAGCCAGCTGCCCAAGGTATTGAGTGGATCTTGCCCCCAAGCACCCACGCGCGGCAGACCCATGGGTTGCAGCAGGCCCTGCAGCACCTGCTGCCCGAGCGCCGCCGTCGGGCCCGCGCTCAGCTGCTGGCGCTGCGCCTCACTCACCAAGGCGCCGCGCTGTGCGGCAAACAGATCGAACCAGGCGCCGGCCTCGGCCTCGCTGACGCGGTGGCGCAAACGGGCCTGCGGCTCCGCCGCCGCAAAGGCCGTGGCAAAGCGATCCGCCGCCTGCCCGCCATCGCCGGCCTGAACCAGCACCACCAGCCGGCCTTCGCCCGCACGAGCCAGACCCTGGAGGGCCTGCTCCACCTCGGGGCGACGTTCGTCCTTGGGCAGCATGGCCAACACATCGGTGTTCAGGCGCAGGCGCCCGTTGCCCGCCGCCCAGGCCAATGCCAGGGCCAGGAGCAGCAGCGAGGCGGCCCAGATCCAAGCCGGCCAGGCCGCGCGGAGAGCCGCTGCAGAAGCGCGCAAATCAGCCAAGCGCCTGCGCCTCCTCGGGCGTGGCGGCGGCGGGCTCGCGCTGCTGTTCGTCAAAGCGGATCGTGGTGCGATCCCCCTGGGCTTCGATCAGCTGGATGCGCCGCAACTGGCGATCGCCCTCCAGCTCGATGCGTTGAAACAGCTTGGCCAAGGCACCCGCACGCGGCTGGGCCTGGGCGCGCCAGGCCTGGGCGCCCACGGCCTCGGCCTGCAGCGTGAACTGCGCCTCCAGCGCGGCCAGATTGCCATCCAGCAGGGCCAGCATCAGCTGGGTGACGACGCGCACGCCCGGCTCCTTGTTGGCATCGAGTTGCACGCCGTCGCCCCGGATGGCGTCGCGGGTCAAGGCCAACTGCGACGCGAAGGGCTGGCGTGTGCGCCACAGCAGTCCCTTGCCGCGCAGCAGCAGGTAATCGCCACTGCTGCGCAGAGGCTTGGCAAAGCCGGCGATGTGCTTGTCCTGCTCGAACCGACCGCGCACCAGGGCGGCCTGCTGCAGGCGGCGCTGCACCTCGGCCACAGGGTTGGCGGCCAGCGGCAGCGGGACCAGCGCCATCAGCAGATGACGGCGCTTCATCGCGTCACCCCCAGCCGTTCCCACAGCACCGGCGGGCAGACGAACTGCAACTCGCGGCTCTCCCAGCGCACCGCCACCTGGGTGGTGTGGGCCTTGGTGATCACCTTGTCCGTGGCGGCGTCGCGAATTTGGTAATCGATGCGCAGCCGGTTCTCCCACTCGGTGATGGCGGCGCGCACGCGCAGCTTCATGCCGTACTCGATGGCACCGACGTACTTGATCTGCAGGTCCACGACCGGCCAGGCATAGCCGCTGTCGCGCATCTGCGGGTAGTCGTAGTCGAACTTCTGCAGCAGTGCGCAGCGCGCGATCTCCAGGTACTGCACATAGCGCCCATGCCAGACCACGTCCATCGGGTCCAGGTCATGGAAGGCCGGCGTCAGCTCGACCTCGTGCACCAGGCGAGGGTCCTCACGCCCCGGCATCGGCCTCTCCATAAGGATTCCAGGCCTGGGCTCGCAGTGCCTGCAACAACTGCTGCAACTCGCGATCCAGCGCCCGATCCTCCTCGATCAAGGGGATGCGTGCGCACAAATCGGCCAGCCACTGCGACAGAACCGGCGTGAGGTTCAGCGGGGCCAGGCGCTCGCGCAAACCCAGAGCCTGGCGGGCGGCAATCAGCATCGCGACCAGCACCTGCTCGCTCAAATCGAGCACGCGCAGGCAGTCGCGTGCGGCGATGGTGCCCATGCTGACCTTGTCCTGGTTATGGCACTCGGTGCTGCGGCTGAAGACCGAGGCCGGCATGGTTTGCTTGAGGGCCTCGGCAGTCCAGGCCGAGACCGAAATCTGCAGCGCCTTCAGGCCATGGTTGATGGCCGCACGTTCGCCCAAAGCGCCACTCAGATTGGACGGCAGACCGTGGTTGAAGCGCGTGTCCACCAGCAAGGCCAATTGACGGTCCAGCAGATCGGCCACATTGGCCACCGCCGTCTTCAGCGTATCCATCGCCATGGCGATGTGGCCACCATAGAAATGGCCGCCATGGAGCACGCGTTCGCCCTCGGCGTCGATCAGCGGGTTGTCGTTGGCGCTGTTGAGTTCGTTCTCGATCAGCTGACGCAGCCAGGGCAGGCTGTCCTCCAGCACGCCGATCACATGGGGGGCGCAGCGCAGCGAATAGCGGTCCTGCAGACGCTGTTCATTGCGCGTCGGCCGGTCGCTGGCCAGGTCGGCGCGCAGACGCGCGGCCACGCGCTGCTGCCCCGGATGCGGCTTGGCGGCAAACAAGGTCTCGTCAAAGTGGTGCGCATTGCCCTGACTGGCCACCACATTGGCAGCCGTGCAGCGTGTGGCCAGGCGACCGAGCTGATCGGCACGATCCCAGGCCAGGCAGGCCAGCGCCGTCATCACGGCGGTGCCATTCATGATGGCCAGGCCCTCCTTGGGGCGCAGCTTGTGCGGCTGCAGGCCCACGGCGGCCAGCGCCTGCGCAGCCGGCATCGACTCCCCCCGGAACCACACCTGGCGCTCGCCGCAAAGCACCGCCGCCACATAGCTGAGCGGGGTCAGGTCACCACTGGCGCCCACCGAGCCCTCGGAGGGGATCTGCGGCAGGATGTCGTGCGCCAGCAGGGCCGCAAGCTGCTTCAAGAGCGCATAACTGACACCCGACACACCCTGGGCCAGGGACTGCAGGCGCACCGCCAGCACCGCGCGAGTCTGCTCGGGCGTGAGCAAGGCGCCGGCGCCGCAGCCGTGATAGGTGTAGAGATGCGTGGGCAACTGCTCCACCAGAGCCGGCGGGATGCTGACGGTGCAGCTGTCGCCATAGCCGGTGGTGATGCCATAGACCACGCCGTCCTCGGCCAGCAGTCGGGCCACGAATTCGGCACCCGCGTCGATGCGACGCACAAAGGTCGGCGCATCACTCAGGCGCGCCACGGCCTGACCGCGTGCGAGGGCGACCACCGCCTCCAGCCGCAGCGGCTGACCGTCGAACAAGATTTCAGGCAGGGGCATCGGCGTGATCCCAGAAGGCATAGAAGTTGAACCAGTCATAAGGCGCTGTACGCAGCAGGATCGCCAGTGCATCCGCGAAGGCCTGAGCATGCTGAGCCAGCGCGGCCTGGCGCTCGGCGCGGGGCAGTTGCACCCGCTCGGCCAGGGTGTCGAAGTGGATGACATAGCCGTCGCCCGCATGCACACAGGCCAGCAGCAGCAAGGGGCAGCGCAGCAGGCTGGCTAGCACATAGGGACCGACCGGCAGCGGGGCGCTGTGGCCCAAGAAATCCACCTGCGCCACTTGCTGCGAATTCAAGGGCACGCGGTCTCCCGCAATGGCCACCCAACCGCCGGCGTCGACGATGGCGGCCAACTGCACGGCCGTGGCCGGGCCGAAGTCGCTGACCTCCAGCAGACGGACGCGGGTCTGCGGATCCAGGCGCTGCAGGATGCGGTTGAAGGCCTGGGCATGGCGGGTGTGGACCAGTACCGTGACGTCGAGTTGGGCCTTGCGCTGGCCCATCACCCGGCACAGTTCCAGGCAGCCCATGTGAGCGGTCACGAAGAGCCCGCCACGCCCCTGGGCACGCGCCCGCTGCAGGTGCTCCAGCCCCTGCTCACGCACCCGCTCAAAGGGATAGCGCCCGGCAATGGCGAGCAGCTTGTCGAGCAGGGTCTCGGCGAACAAGGCGACATGGCGCAGGCCCTCGCGCCAGCCTGGCGCTCGCGTAAACAGGCCGGGCTGTGCCACATGCAAGCGCTGCAGGTACTGCAAGGATGCCGCCCGCAGCGCCGGACGCGTGAGCCAGTGAACCAGCGCCACCGGCAGCATCAGGCCGCGGAAAAAGGCCCGGCCCAACAAACGGTGGACGGCATAGAGCAACCAGACGCCGCCGACAAAGGTGGTCTCGCCCAGCATCGCCCAGTGGCGGGTGTTCAAGCGCTCCATAGGCGCCCCAGGCGGCGGGACAACAGACGAGGCAGGCGCCAAAGCATGCCGAAGAACAGCCGCGTGTGCATCCAGGTGATGAGCAGGTTGTCGCGCCACACATCGAAGTGCGACAGCCCGTCCTCGGGGTAACGAACCTGGGTCGGCACATTGATCACCCGCAGGCCACGCCACATCAGGCGCACGGCGATCTCGGTGTCGAAGTCCATGCGCAGACCAACCTTCTCCGCATCGATCAGGGCCACCGTCGGGGCCAGCGGATAGACGCGGAAGCCGCACATCGAGTCGCGCAACTCGAAGCCCAGGGTGTTGATCCAGACCCAGATGTGGGTGGCGTAGCGGCCATAGAGCCGCCCCTTGGGCACCGAGGCGTCATAGACGGGGTTGCCGCAGATCAGGTGATCAGGATGGGCCTGCGCCAGCTCGGCAAAGCTCCGCGCGTCCTCGACCGCATGCTGGCCATCGGCATCGATCTGCAGGGCATGGCTGAAACCGGCAGCCTGCGCAGCGCGGAGGCCGGCCAGCATGGCGCCGCCCTTGCCCTGGTTACGCGGCAGTCGCTGCAGGCGCACCTCGGGTTGGCGCGCCAAGTCGTCGAGCACACGGGCGGTGGCGGCGTCCGAGCCATCGTCCACCAGCAGCACCGGCAAGCCCTGGGCGCGCAGCCGTGCCACCACCGCACCGACCTGGGCGCCATGGTTGTAAACGGGGATGAGGGCGGTGAGCTTCATGCTTGGAAGAGCAGGCGTCCGCTGGAATGGGCGCCGCGCGCACTCGTGAAGGCAAATCGCAGCTGGCCGCGTGCGGCGTCCCAGTTCAGCTCCAGCAGCAAGCGGGTGCCAGGTTGGATCACCTGCTGGAACTTCAGCTGCTCCATGCCGGCGAACTGGGCCGGCATCTCGGCAAAGGCCTCGCGTGCCAATCGTTCGGCCCAGTCCAGCTGGACCACGCCGGGCAACACCGGGTGCTCAGGGAAGTGCCCGGCAAATCCGGGGTGCCCGGGTTCCACTTCGATCTCAAAGCTCGCACTCGTGGCCTCCGTGCGCCGCAGCCGGGCTGGCGGCCGCAGGGGGTCGAACAGGGCGCAGAGGGCGGCTTGGGTGCTCTTGCCCAGAACATTGGCGGGCAGCTCTCCCACCAGGCGCCAGCGGCGTGGCCGCACGGTCGGCTCCAGCAAGGCCGCCAACGCAGCACGGCGCGGCGCCAACCAAGCGCTGCGGCCCTGGGTCTCGATCTCGGACCAGGCCGCGGCGTCGGGCACCAGCACCACGCCCAATTCTTGGCGTGCGCCCGGCAGCAGCGGCAGGGCCAGGGCCTCAACGCCCCCACAGGCGCGCAAGGCCTGCTCCACCGCCGCGATCGAGACCCGCTTTTCCTCGATCTTGACGATGCGGTCGGCTCGCCCCAGCAACACAAAGCCCTGGCCCTCGGCGCGCGCGCGGTCCTGGGCCTGGAACCAGGCGTCGCCGCCGATCTGAGGCGAACGCAAATGCAGCAGCTCGCCCTCCAGTCGCCACTCGACCCCCGGGAGTGGCTGCCAACTTGGATCTTCCTGCGCCCCGGGCGCGCGCTGGCGCCAGGCCACGCCGCCGGTCTCGCTGCTGCCGTAGACCTCGATGGGGGTCTGGCCGAGTTGCGCCCGGCAAGGTGCCAGGGCCTCATCGGGCAAGGGCCCGCCCGAAGAGAACAGCGCCGCCAAACGCGGCGCCAGGCCGTCCAAGCGGCTGGCTTGCAAGCGCTTGAGGTGGGCCGGGCTGGCCACCACGGCCAGGCGGCCAGAGGCAGTCGCCAGGTCTTCCAGATAGCCCACACGCTGAGCGGCCAGCGGCCGCCCCGCCGCCAAGGGCCACAGCAGGCGAAACAGCAGCCCGTAGATGTGTTGGTGGCTGACCGTGCCCTGCACGCTGGCGCCCTGCAGCCGCGCACCGAAGGCGGCTTCCAAGGCATGCACCTCATCGAAGAGTTGCTGCAATCGCTTGCGAATGGCCGTGGGCGCGCCGGTGCTGCCGGAGGTAAACACCACCAGCCCTTCGGCCCGGATGTCCAGCGGCTGCCAATCCACCGCAGTGGCCCGTGCGGGCCGCAACAAGGGGCGGCCGCCCAGAGACACACTGGGCCAGTCGCCTGCAAAGGCCTGTACAGAAGTGCTCAGGGCCAGGCAGGTTGCTGGCAGGGTGTCGCCGGGCCACCAGACCTGCTTTCCGGCATGCCAGGCCGCCATCAGGGCGGCGGCGGCGGCCAGGCTGTCTTCAAAGTACAGCGCCAATTCGCGCCCCGGCTGCGCGGCGAAGGTGGCATACCACTGCGCCGCCTCGGCGCACCAGTCGGCCCAGCTCAGGGCCTGCCCGGCACGCCAACCCACAGGCTGGGCCGCACGCATGGGGCTGATCGGGCCGCTCAGGCCCAGGCTCAATTCACGCCACATCGCTAATTAGGGCGCGGCCGCGCGCCAACGGCGACGCACCAGCCATTCGCCGCCCATCAAGGTCGCCATCAGGACGTAGGCAATCAACCCGTTGTAGAGCGCCCAGGTGCGCTCGTCGGCCCAAAGCGCCGTCACCAAGGCCAGGCTGCCATTGCCGATGAAGAACAGGCACCAGACCTGGGTCACCCGGCGTGTGTAGTGCTGGCCACGCGCGTCCAACTCTGGCTCGCGCAGGCGTGCGATGCGCTCCACCACCGGCGGGCCCTTGAAGAGACTGCCGGCGAACACCAGCAACAAGGCGGCATTCATCGCCACGGGGTAGAGCTTGAGCGGCAGCAACTGGTTGGACCAGGCGGTCAAAGCGGCCAACACCAACCCCGCCAGGGCCATGCCCAGGGCGGCCTGGCTGCGTGCTGTCAAGTAGCGCGCCAGGCCCAAAGCCAGCAATAGCAGCGCGAGCGCGCGCGGCTCCGCATGGGCCAGGCCCAGATAGACCAGCAGGGGGTAGCTGGCCATGACGGCCAGCCCCAGCAGCTTGGACACGCCCGCGATCAGGCGGCGGTGGCGAGCGAGCCTTCCGCTGCGGCCTCGGCCAGCAGGCTCTGCAGCGCCCGCGTGACGTCATCCAAGGTGCGCACGGCCTTGAAGGCCTCTGGCTGCAGACGGCGACCCACCAAGGGTTTGAGTTTGACGATCAGGTCCACCGCATCGATGGAGTCAATGTCCAAATCCTCGTACAGCTTGGCGTCGGGGCGGATGCGCTCGGCCTCGATGTCAAAGGTCTCGATCAGGATGGTGCGCAGGCGCGCAAAGATTTCTTGCTCGGTCATGGCGAGGCCTCCTCAGGCCTTGCGCGCCGAAGCCACGAAGCTGGCCAGCGCGCGGATGGAACGGAAATGGCGGCGGGTCTCTTCGGAGTCTGCGGACAGCGTCACACCAAAGCGCTTTTGCAGCGCCATGCCCAACTCCAGGGCATCGATCGAATCCAGACCCAGGCCTTCGACGAACAGCGCAGCCTCCGGATCGATATCCGCAGGCGCCATGTCTTCGAGGTTCAGGGCCTCGATCAGCAAGTTCTTGATCTCCAACTCCAAGGCTTCGTTCATGCCTTGCACTCCCGCGAAAAAAAAGCCGTCAAGTATCCCGTCAGGCGCCGCGCCGCCAGCGGGTATTCGCCGTGCGACTGCTCTAGAAAGTCGGCCACCCGCAGGTCCTCGCCCACCTCCAGGGTCAGCACCATCGGGCGGCCGTGGGTATGCCACCACGGTCTCCCCTTGGTCAAGCCCAGCGGTTCGCAATGGATGCGCACCGGGGTCACATCCACACCAGCGCGCAGCGCCAGCTGGGCAGCGCCACGTTGCAGCTGCAGGGGCTGGCCCGGGCGACTGCGGGTGCCTTCGGGAAAGATGATCAGGTTGCTGCCGGCGCGCAAACCCGCCGCGCAGGCATCCAACAGATCAGGGCCGCCATTGTTCAGGATGTAGTTGCAGGAGCGTACCGGCCAACGTGTGAACGGGTTATCGGCCAGACTGGCTTTGACCACGCAATCGGCGTTTTCCGTGACGGAAATCAAAGCCACGACATCGACCAAGGTCGGGTGACTGGCCAGGATCAGCAGGCCCCTTCGACGCAGCCGCTCGGCGCCAATGATGCGCGTATCGACGATGCCCCCGGCCCGCATGGACCAAACGAAGGCGGCCATCGCCCTTTGAACCAAGGCGCGCGACCATCGCGCGCGGCGCGCCGGATCTTGCACGAGCAGACGCACCAGCGGAAAGGCCAACAGGCCCAGCAACACGCCCCCCAGACCAAAGGCCGCAAACAGCAAGCCAGTGACCGGAATGCGCCAAAGCCTGGACCAGGTCATGAACGGACCCACCGCCAACCGCCCTGACGCAGTTCGGGCGCGTCGCCGAGCAGGAAGCGCAGGGCGCCCAGATCAGCCGGCAAGCCGCAGGCGCCTTGGCCATGATCCTGGCCCTCATCAGCGAGCGCCGCATCGCGGCTTAACCGAACCCCGCCCGCTGGAGCGGCACACAGGCGCAGCGCAAAAGCACGCAAGCCGGCCAGGCTCGACTCGGCATAGGGCTCGGGCAATGGAGCTTCGAAGACCACCAGCAGCACCTCGGGCGCGCCCTCGGCGATCAAGGCCGAGGCCTCCAACCAAGCCGACTCGGCGCTGAATGCACCCGCCGCCACCGCGCTGACGTTGGCACGGATGCCCCGCTGAATTGAGTACAGGGCCCCAATGGCGTTGTGCACGGAATGGCTGAACGCCGTCGGTGACAGCGGTTGCCCCTGCGCCAGGTCCTGCAGCAGGCCCAGCGAGCGCGCCAGTTCGCCCCAGCGCGAAGCAAACACCAGCGGAGTGGCCTGGACTTGCTCGGTGGGCAGTCCTTCCTGCGCCCAATACGCCACCTGCAAGGCGGCGCGCCCCAGAGGTTCGATGCGCCGGCGCACCATGGCCGGCACCTCGGTGAGCGGCGGGCCTTTGTCGGCCTGGGGCGGCGACTCACAGGGCGCAGCCAGCCACTGCAGCCAGTCCGACTGCGATTCCAGCCCGGGCGCCCAGGCGGACCAGCGCGCGATGGTCAGTGCGGTGTCGGCGGGCATGGGCGAAAGGTGCGTGCTTGAGAAAGGAGAAAGCCCGCCAGAGGCGGGCTTGTGGTGGCCGTGGAGGCCACGGGTCTAGCGGGTTCGAAGCCGGCTCAGGCCTTCATACCACGCAACTTGCGCGCCGCAGCGATCTGAGCCGCCAGCGAGGCGAGTTCGGCCTGAGCAGAAGCCAGATCGAGATCGCTCTTGGCATTCTTCAAGGCCTCTTCGGCAGCGGCCTTGGCCTCAGAGGCCTTGGCTTCGTCCAGGTCCTTGCCGCGGATGGCGGTGTCGGCGAGCACGGTCACGCCATGAGGCTGCACTTCCAAAATGCCGCCGGCGACGAACACGAACTCTTCCTGGTCGTTGTCGGCGCGCTGGATGCGCACCGCGCCGGGCTTGATGCGGGTGATCAGCGGCGTGTGCTGGGGCAGGATGCCCAACTCGCCGTTCTCGCCCGGCAGCGCGACGAACTTGGCCTCGCCCGAAAAGATGCTCTCTTCGGCGGAAACCACATCGACGTGAATCGTTGCCATTGAATTTCTTCCTTTAATTCCAAGAGGTGCAAGAAGCAAGCATGCGGGTCTGGGGCTAAGCGCCGCACGGAGCTGGACTGATGTCCAGCGAGTACGGCAACAACGCCCCGGGCCCGCAGGCGCCGCTTATTGCAGCTTCTTGGCCTTCTCGAAGGCTTCGTCGATCGTGCCGACCATGTAGAAGGCCTGCTCGGGCAGGTGGTCGCACTCACCGGCCACGATCATCTTGAAGCCGCGGATGGTTTCCTTCAGCGGCACGTACTTGCCCGGGGCGCCGGTGAACACTTCGGCCACGTGGAAGGGCTGCGACAGGAAACGCTGGATCTTGCGAGCGCGGGCCACGGCCAGCTTGTCTTCCGGCGACAGCTCGTCCATGCCCAAGATCGCGATGATGTCGCGCAGTTCCTTGTAGCGCTGCAGAACGGCCTGCACGTCGCGGGTCGTCTTGTAGTGCTCTTCGCCGACCACGTTTGGGTCGATCTGGCGCGAGGTCGAGTCCAGCGGGTCCACGGCGGGGTAGATACCCAAGGCGGCGATGTCACGCGACAACACGACGGTGGCGTCCAAGTGGGCGAAGGTCGTGGCCGGCGAGGGGTCGGTCAAGTCATCCGCAGGCACGTACACGGCCTGGATCGAGGTGATCGAGCCGACCTTGGTCGAGGTGATGCGCTCTTGCAGACGGCCCATTTCTTCGGCCAGGGTGGGCTGGTAGCCCACGGCGGAAGGCATACGGCCCAGCAGAGCGGACACTTCGGTACCGGCCAGGGTGTAACGGTAGATGTTGTCCACGAAGAACAGCACGTCACGGCCTTCGTCACGGAAGGCTTCGGCCATGGTCAGACCGGTCAGGGCCACGCGCAGACGGTTGCCCGGGGGCTCGTTCATCTGGCCGTAGACCATCGCGACCTTGGACTCGCTCAGGTTCTCCTGCACCACCACGTTGGAGTCCGACATCTCGTGATAGAAGTCGTTGCCCTCACGGGTGCGCTCACCCACGCCGGCGAACACGGACAGACCGCTGTGCGCCTTGGCGATGTTGTTGATGAGCTCCATCATGTTCACGGTCTTGCCCACACCGGCGCCACCGAACAGACCCACCTTGCCGCCCTTGGCGAACGGGCAGATCAAGTCGATCACCTTGATGCCGGTTTCCAGCAGGTCTTGCGACGGGCTCAGCTCGTCGTAGGCCGGGGCAGCGCGGTGGATGGAGGCGGTCAGCTCGTCGGAGACGGGGCCGCGCTCGTCGATGGGGTTGCCCAGCACGTCCATGATGCGACCCAGGGTGGCCTTGCCCACCGGCACCTTGATGGTGTCGCCGGTGTTGTAAACCACCGAGCCACGACGCAGGCCGTCGGACGAACCCAGCGCAATGGTGCGCACCACGCCGTCGCCGAGCTGCTGCTGCACTTCCAGGGTCAGGGCCGAGCCTTCCATCTTGAGGGCGTCGTAGACCTTGGGCATCTGGTCGCGCGGGAACTCCACGTCCACCACGGCGCCGATGCACTGGACGATCTTGCCTTGAGCCTTAGCCACGTTCGTCATATCTGTTTCCTTGTCTTGCCAAATTCAGTTCATCAGCCGCCGATGGCAGCAGCGCCGGACACGATTTCCGACAGTTCCTTGGTGATCGCGGCCTGGCGGGTCTTGTTGTAGACCAGCTTGAGTTCCTTGATCAGGTTGCCGGCGTTGTCGGTGGCCGACTTCATGGCCACCATGCGAGCCGACTGCTCGGATGCCATGTTCTCGGCCACGGCCTGGTAGACCAACGATTCGGTGTAGCGCACCAGTAGTTCGTCGATGACGGTGGGTGCGTCCGGCTCGTACAGATAGTCCCAGGCGTGACTCTGCTTGGCCTTGTCCTTCAGGCTTTCAGCCGACAGCGGCAGCAATTGCTGCAGCACCGGCTCCTGCTTCATCGTGTTGATGAAGCGGGTGAAGCACAGATAGACCGCCGACAACTCGCCCGCAGCGTACTTGTCCAACAGCACCTTGACCGGGCCGATCAGCTTGTCCAGATGCGGGGTGTCGCCGAGCTGGGTCGCATGGGCCACCACGTTGGCGCCGATGCGGTTCATGAAGCCGAAGCCCTTGTTGCCGATCGCCACCACCTGGGCCTTATTGCCCGCGGCGTCGATCTCGCGCAGCTTGGTCGTCACCGCGCGCAACATATTGGTGTTCAAGCCGCCGCACAGGCCCTTGTCGGTCGTCACCAGCACGATGCCAACCGGCTTCTTGGCGTCGTTGGACACCATGAAGGGATGCACGTACTCGGGGTTGGCCATCGACAGATGCCCGGCGATCGCCGCCACCTTGTCACTGTAGGGACGGGCGGTACGCATGCGGTCCTGCGCCTTGCGCATCTTGGCCGCCGCGACCATCTCCATGGCCTTGGTGATCTTCTTGGTGTTCTCGACCGACTTGATCTTGGTGCGGATTTCCTTGCCTGCCGCCATGTCTTCTCCTGTTTGGAGGGCGGTGCCGCCGAGGCACCGCCGTCACGTCGTCAGATCAAGCGAAGGACTTCTTGAACGAAGCGATCGCGCCGTTCAGTTCCGCTTCCGCATCCTTGTCCATGGCCTTGTCCGAATCCAGCTTGGCCAGCAGCTTGGCGTGGCTGGTCTTCAGGAACTGGTGCAGGCCATGCTCGAAAGGCAGCACCTTCTTGACGTCCAGGTCATCCAGGAAGCCCTTGTTGGCGGCATAGATCGACGCGGCCATCAGGCTGATGGGCAGCGGCTGGTACTGCGCCTGCTTCAGCAGCTCGGTCACGCGGGCACCGCGGTCCAGCTGCTTGCGGGTGGCGGCGTCCAGATCGGAAGCGAACTGTGCGAAGGCAGCCAGTTCACGGTACTGCGCCAAGTCGGTACGGATACCGCCGGACAGGCCCTTGATCAGCTTGGTCTGGGCCGCACCACCCACGCGGGACACCGAGATACCGGCGTTAATGGCCGGACGGATACCCGAGTTGAACAGGTTGGTTTCCAGGAAGATCTGGCCGTCAGTGATCGAGATCACGTTGGTCGGCACGAAGGCGGACACGTCACCGGCTTGGGTCTCGATGATCGGCAGGGCCGTCAGCGAACCGGTCTTGCCCTTGACTTCACCCTTGGTGAAGGCCTCGACGTAGTCGGCGTTCACACGAGCGGCGCGCTCCAACAGACGGCTGTGGAGATAGAACACGTCGCCAGGGAAGGCTTCGCGACCCGGCGGGCGGCGCAGCAACAGCGACACCTGACGGTAGGCCACGGCCTGCTTGGACAGGTCGTCATAGATGATCAGCGAGTCTTGGCCGCGGTCGCGGAAGTACTCACCCATCGTGCAGCCGGAGTAGGCCGACACATACTGCATCGCGGCCGATTCGGCGGCCGAGGCGGCCACGACGATGGTGTATTCCATCGCGCCGTTGGCTTCCAGAGCACGCACCACGTTCTTGATCGACGACGCCTTCTGACCGATGGCGACGTAGACGCAGACCATGTTCTGGCCCTTCTGGTTGATGATCGTGTCGATGGCGACAGCGGTCTTACCCGTCTGACGGTCACCGATGATCAGCTCGCGCTGGCCACGGCCGATCGGCACCATGGTGTCAATACACTTCAGGCCGGTCTGCACGGGTTGGTCCACCGACTTGCGCGCGATCACGCCCGGAGCGACCTTCTCGATCACGTCGGTCATCTTGGCGTTGATCGGGCCCTTGCCGTCGATCGGCTGGCCCAGGGCGTTCACCACGCGGCCCACCAGCTCGGGGCCCACCGGCACTTCCAGAATGCGACCGGTGCACTTGACGGTCTGGCCTTCGGAGATGTGCTCGTAAGCACCCAGCACCACGGCGCCGACGGAGTCGCGCTCGAGGTTCAGGGCCAGGCCGTAGCTGGGCTGACCGCTGGCATCAGCGGCGAATTCCAGCATCTCACCCTGCATCACGTCCGACAGGCCGTGGATACGGACGATGCCGTCGGACACCGACACGACGGTGCCCTGATTGCGGATGTCCGCGCTCGGGGCCAGGCCCTCGATACGGCTCTTGATCAGTTCAGAAATTTCTGCAGGGTTCAGTTGCATCTTGGTCTCCCGCCCGAGGCTTGCACCCCGGGCGTTGGAATTTTTAGGCGGTCAGCGTGGTCTTCATGCGCTCGAGGCGGGCGCGCACCGAGGTGTCCAGCACCTCATCACCGACGGTGACGCGCACGCCACCGATCAGCTCGGGCTGCAGCGTCACTTCGGCCTTGAGCTTGCGGCCGAAGCGCTTCTCCAGCACGGCGATCAGGTCGGTCAGCTGCGCGGCGTCCAGCGCGAAGGCGGACTCCACACGGGCCTCGGCCACGCCTTGTGCCTGGCTGGCCAGCGCATGGAATTGCTGAGCCACGGCGGGCAATGCATCCAGGCGTCCGTTGTCGATGGCGGCGCGCAGGAAATTGCGCATGCCGTCGGCCAAAGGCAGCTTGGCGGCTTCGACGATCACGTCGAAGACCTGCGAGGCGCTGGTCTTCGGGTGATCGGCGAATTGGCGCAGGCCTTCGTCACCCGCCACCAGGGCCAGGGCGTCGATCTGCTCGCGCCAAGCGTTCAAGTCGTGCTTCTGCGCGACTTGAAACAGCGCCTCCGCATAGGGGCGGGCGATGGTGGCGAGTTCGGCCATGCTCAGAGCTCCGTCTTCAGGCGGCCCAACAGCTCGGCGTGGACGCCGGCGTTGACTTCGCGCTGCAGAATTTGCTCGGCACCTTTGACGGCCAGCACCGCGACCTGGTCGCGCAGGGCCTCTCGGGCACGCACGACCTGCTGGTCGGCGTCCGCCTTGGCTTGCGCGAGGATCTTGGCGCCTTCCTCTTCGGCACGGCGCTTGGCTTCTTCGACGATGGCAGCGGCACGCTTCTCGGCGTCGCCGATCAGCTTGGTCGTCTCGACCCGGGCTTGCGCCATTTGGTCGCCAGCGGCCTTGTTGGCGTTGGCCAACTCGGCACGGGCCTTGTCGGCAGCCGCCAGTCCGTCAGCGATCTTGGCCGCCCGCTCGTCCAAGGCCTTGGTGATCGGCGGCCAAATGAAGCGCGCCGTAAACCAGGCCAGAACCAGGAACGGAATCCACTGAATGAACAGGGTTGCGTTGATGTTCACGGCTTAATTCCTTTCAAGCGTGAAAGGGAGCAGTGATTACTTCAGGACGAAGGGGTTCGCGAAGGCAAACAGCAGGGCGATAGCCACACCGATCAGGAAGGCGGCGTCGATCAGACCAGCCAAGATGAACATCTTGGTCTGCAGTTGGTTCATCAGCTCGGGCTGGCGAGCCGAAGACTCCAGGAACTTGCCACCCATCAGAGCGATACCGATCGAAGCGCCGATAGCGCCCAGACCAACGATGATGCCGCAAGCCAGAGCAACGAGGCCGAGGATGTTTTCCATTTGAGAGCTCCTAGAGGGGTAAGGGAAAGAGAGAACGAAGGAAAGAGACGCTTAGTGGGCGTCGTGAGCCTGGCCGATATAGATCAGCGTCAGCATCATGAAGATGAAGGCTTGCAGAACGATCACGAGGATGTGGAACAAAGTCCAGATCGTGCCAGCCACCACATGACCCAATGCCAGGCTGATGCCGGTGGCATTGAGCGCCCACGCGCCGCCCATCAGGGCGATCAGCATGAACACCAGTTCGCCGGCAAACATGTTGCCGAACAGTCGCATGCCATGAGAGACCGTCTTGGCGACGAACTCGATCATCTGCATGAGGAAGTTGAAGGGCCACAGCAGGAAGTGGTTGCCGAACGGCGCCGAGATCAGCTCATGACCCCAGCCGCCCAGGCCCTTGATCTTGATGTTGTAGTAGATGCACAGCAGCAGCACCATGGTCGACATGCCGAGCGTGGTGCTCAGGTCGGCCGAAGGCACAACGCGCAGGTAGTCCTTGAAGCCCAGGGCCGGACCGGCGCTGTGCCAGATCAGCGGCAGGAAGTCGACCGGCAACATGTCCATGAAGTTCATGGCAAAGATCCAGACGAACACGGTCAGGGCGACCGGGCCGACGAAACGACGGCTGCCTTCGTTGTGGATCACGCCCTTGGCCTGACCATCCACCAGCTCGACCAGCATCTCGACGAAGGCCTGAGCGCGACCGGGCACCCCCGAGCTGGCCTTGCGCGCACCGCGCCACAGCAGGAACAGCACCAGCATGCCCAGCGTGACGGAGAAGAACAGCGAGTCAAAGTTAAACAGGCTGAAGTCGACGATGTCGGTCTGCTTCACGCTGTTGAAGGAAAAGTCCTTCTGGAGGTGTTGCAGGTGGTGCTGGATGTACTCACCGGCGCTGGGCGCGTGCTGTTCGCTGCTCATCGTCGCTCGCTCTTATTCGTTAGTCTTCACACGTAGGGCCCAAAGACCCCACAGATGCACCTTCAAACAGCCGATCAGACCCACCAGCAGAGCTGGCCAACTCAGATCAGGCTGCAACTTCACCGCCGCCACCAGGATGGCCACGGTCAACACAATCTTCACCAGCTCCCAGACCATGAAGGCCAGAAGCGCTGCGGCTGCTTGCGCACTGCGCCGGCGCATACCCCAGGCCATTGCAGCCGAAGGCAACACCACCGCAGCAGCACCCCAGAGGGCAGAAGCCGCCTGGGTCTGACCTCGCGAGCCCCACAGCGCCCACAAGACCACCAGCACCGCACCCACCAGTGCCTGCAACCCCACCACACGCCAGGGCGAGAGCGAAGGCTGCTCACGCTCCAGCACCTGAACCTGTTCCCGGGTCCAAGGGGCTGCGGGTTGCGACTCGGCCGCGTCGGCATCCCAGGGATCGGCAGCAGGTGATGAAGATTCCGACATGCAGACCCTTGAGAAATGACACGACCGGCTCACACCGGTCGGCAAAACCCTGGGAGTATAGGTGGAAACCTGTGGTTTCTGTCCATGACTTTTGATCGAACGCAGCTTGCGACCGACGCTGCCGTGGCAGGAATGCGGCCCAAGCGAGGACTTATTTAGGGCTGCCTTAGAGCGCGCAGGCCGTAGCCGGTAAGCCCGGTACGTCAACCCGCAGGCTCAAGACCGCACCGGCCAGCGGCTGGCGCGCCAACTCCTCCGCTGGACGCCCCTGGCGGGCGGTGGTCAGGTAGAGCGTTCTCAAATCCGGCCCGCCCAGGCAGGGCATGGTGGGGCAGCGCACCGGTAGCGCGCACTCTCGCAACAACTCCCCCCGGGGCGAGAAGCGCAACAGCCGCTGCCCCTCGTACATCGCCACCCAGTAGCAGCCCTCCGCATCGACTGCCGCCCCATCGGGGCGCCCGCCGTAGTGCTCCAGCGACTGCCCCGGTGCTCGCGGCGCAAATTTCAACCAGGTCTGCCGGTCGCCCACTTGAGCTCGCCCGGCATCAAAAGGCAGCCGATAGACCGCGTGCGCCTTGGTGTCAGCCCAATACATCCATCGCCCGTCGGGGCTCCAGGCCAGACCATTGGAGGTCGTGATGCCATCCGCCACGCGCTGTGGGCCCGGGGCATCGAGCCGGTAGAGCGCCGCCTGCGGCTCGCGGGCATCGTCAATGCTGCCGACCCACAGCCGACCTGCGACATCCACCCGGCCATCGTTGTAGCGCTGCCGGGCCGGGTCAAACGGCGGAGGCTGGCAGAGGGTGCTGTGACCGCTGGCAGGATCAAAAGCAAAGAGCCCATCCCGACACGCCACCCACAAGCCACCGGCCGCGCGTAGCGCAATGCACCCCGGCTCCGAGGGCAACGCCCACACCGCAGGAGACTCCCGCCCGAAGGACCAGCGCAGCAGTTCGCGCCGAGCAATGTCGACGGCGTATAGGGCTTGCTCTTGCGCATGCCACAGCGGCGACTCGCCCAGCTCGCATCGGTGCGTGCCCAGTGCTTGAAATTCCATCCGGGCACTGTAGGGCGGTAATCCGCCGTAACCCAAAGCCGGCAGGCGCCTAGAAGCTGGTGCGCGGCGCCAGCAGGTCCACCTTCAGGTAGTGGGCACCTGGGATGGGGTTGTAGTAGTAGGGCGGCACCTCTTCGAAACCCAGGGTTTCATACAGGCCGCGCGCGGCCTCCATGTCGTCCAGGGTGTCGAGCAGCATGGTGGAGTAGCCCGCCTCTTGGGCTCGCTCGATCAAGGCCTGCGCCAGCAGTCGGCCCAGCCCGAAACGCCGAAATGCCGGCCGCACGAACAGCCGCTTCATCTCGCATGCGTTGGGGTAGTCCACATCTGCCAGGGCACGAAAGCCCACACAACCGGCCAGGGCGCCGTCCAGCCAGGCCAGCAGGAAGAAGCCCTGAGGCGGGCCGTAGTGATTCGGCAACTCGACCAGCTCGGCCTCGAAGCCCTGGAAACAAAGGTCCACGCCCAATTGCTCGGCGTACTCGCGCAAGATCTGACGGGCTTCGCTCCACTGTGCGGTGTCAGCCGGCGGGAGCAGTTGTATCTCGGGGGCGTTCATGATGAGCGCCGCAGTGTAGTCAGGCCTTCAGGCTGCGCCCGACTCGGCAAAGCCAAGCACGTCGAGCCGGCCTGCATGCCGGCTCCCTTCGGCAGGCGGGAGGCCGCCCATTGGTGCGCCCTCCTGTCCGGCCTCAGCCCTGCGGGTCTTGGCCGATTTCTTTTGGCTACGGCCTGGCCGCTTTGCGGCCTTCACGTCGCTGCGCGACATGAGCCTACGCCGGAGAAAGTCCGCTCCCGGCTGCGCCGACCTGGGCAAAGCCCAGGACGACCCTGCGGGTCTTCGCGGACTTTTTCTCAATCTTTGTGACGACAAGGGCGCCGATCTCGGCGGTGTTGTTCACATGCGTACCGCCGCAGGGCTGGAGATCCACCCCTTCGACCTCGATCACCCGCACACGCCCCAATCCACGCGGCGGCTGCACGCTCATGCTGCGCACCAGGCCGGGGTTGGCATCCAGCTCATCCTCGCTGATCCAGCGCTGACGCACCGGGCGGGCTTCCGCCACCAGTCGCCGCAACCCCGACTCGATCGCCGCCTTGTCGAAGGCCTCGTCGGTGTGAAAGTCCAGGCGCGCAGTGGTCTCGGTGATGGAGCAGCCATCCACCGGATAGGGCAGCAGCGCACACAGCAGATGGGTGGCGGTATGAAAGCGCCGATGCGCTTCCCGCCGCGGCGCGTCGATGGCCACCGTCACTCGCGTCTCCGGCGTCGGCCCCTCGCCCTCGATGAGGTGCAGGATGGCCCCCGGATGCAGCTTGCTCTTGCGCGTGTCGGAAAAGCGCCAGCTCAACGATCCGGCGCGAATCTCGCCGGCATCCCCGGCCTGGCCGCCGCCCAGTGGATAAGCCACGGTGCGATCCAGGATCAAGCCACCGCCCTCCTCCTGCGCCAGCACCACAGCCTCACAGTGAAGCAGCGTGGAATCCTCGCGAAACAGCTCTTCGGTGGCGGGCAGATTCATGGCATGGCCGCTCCGACGGCCTGACGCAAGGGGATGCCCTGCGGATCAAAGTGTTCCAGGCAGGCCACGTTGACCCCGAAGAAATCGGGCGTGACGCGCTTGCGGTGGAAGGGATAAATGCCGCAGACCTTGCAGAAGAAGTGGCGCGCGGTGTGGGTGTGGAATTGGTACTCTGTCAGCAGCTCGGCGCCTGCCAGCAGCTCAAAGGCCGACTCGTGCACCTTGACAATGGTGGCACTGCGGCGCTTGCACATCGAGCAATCGCACTGCGTCAGCTCCGGAAAGTCGCTGGTGATGGCGAAGCGCACCCCGCCACAGTGGCAGCTCCCTGTATAGCGGACGGAAGACCGACTCATAGCGTCAGCAGGCCTTCCACCACCGGCAGCACTTGGCCGCCGATCCAGATCGCGTCGCCCTCGCGATCCACACTGACGCGGCCGGCACGCCCCAAAGCCGCACCCTGCGCGGCGACATAGTGATCGGGCGCCAAGCCCGCCGGGATCAACCACCGTGCCAGGCTGGCCTGCAGGCCGCCTGTCACCGGATCCTCCGGGATGCCCAGGGCCGGCACAAAGGCGCGCACCTCAAAGTCCGCATCAGCTCCCTTCGCATGCGGGGCAATCACGCCCAGCTTGAGTCCACGCATGCGCTGAAAGTCCGGACGCAGCGCCAACACCTGCTCCGCCGTGTCCAGGCGCGCGGCCATCCAGCCCTGGCCGTTGTCCACCCATTGCAGATCCAGCACCGACTGCAGGCCCAGGCTGTCCAGCGCCTGCTGGCGCTCACTCCCGGTGACGGCGCCCTGGCGCTTCAGCGGCGGGGCATCAAAGGCGAATCGCCCCGGCCCCTGCAGCTTGACCCGCACCAGGCCGACGCCGCACTGCTGGACCAGGCAGCCCGCCTGACGTGGCTGCGCGCCACTGGCCAGATAGGCATAGGCCGTTCCCAAAGTGGGGTGCCCCGCAAAGGGCAGTTCGCCACCCGGCGTGAAGATGCGCACCCAGTAATCGGCGCGCGCATCGGTGGGCGGCAGGATGAAGCTGGTCTCGCTGAAATTGGTCCAGCGCGCCAGGTCTTGCATCTGGGCGTCGCTCAGGCCCTGGGCATCGACCACCACCGCCAGCGGGTTGCCTCGCAAGGCCTCGCTGGCGAAGACATCGACCTCGAAGAATCGGCGCTTCACGCGAGGTCCTGGTAGAGGTTGGGGCGCACGATCTCCATGCCGCGCTCCGGCGTCTTCAGCGCGGTGAAGCCGTGGCGGGCATAGAGCCCATGCATGTCGGCGGTGAACAGGACCTGGCGGCGCAGGCCCTGCAAATCCGGATGTTTGAGCCCCTCGCCCACCATCCAGTCACCCAGGCCCAGCCCGCGGTGATCCTCATGCAAGAACACATCGCAGAGGTAGGCAAACGTGGCGCGGTCGGTGACCCAGCGGGCGATCCCCACCTGACGGCGAGGCGCCTCTTCGCACCACAAACTGAATGCCAGGGAGTGCGCCATCGCCTTGGCCACGGTGTCACGCGGAATGCCCCGGCACCAGTAGGCACGGCTGAGCATGGCGTGCACCGCGTCAACATCGAGCGCGGCGGGGTCGCTGCTCAAGGAATAGCGACGACCGCCGCGCTCAAGGCCAACGCTCATGGGAGATGCGCAGTCGACTGCACGCGAGGTCGCCCGAACGGCTTGGCATGTGGCCAGGTTGCTACTCGCCACCCATCAGCGCCCTTGTGCAGCACATAGTCTTCCTGCTCATCAGCAGGATGCACATCGGCGCCCTCCAATTCAAAGCGCACCTTGGCCCGACATTCGCGGCCACGTGAACACTGAATTCGGCCGATCTGGGCCTTGCGCACCAGCGTCACAGAGTCCCAACCGGGCTCCTCATAGT
Source organism: Inhella inkyongensis (assembly GCF_005952805.1). Lineage (GTDB taxonomy): Bacteria > Pseudomonadota > Gammaproteobacteria > Burkholderiales > Burkholderiaceae_C > Inhella > Inhella inkyongensis. The sequence goes on along the minus strand of NZ_CP040709.1, from coordinate 533,610 downwards.
CGCTGCCCGCTTCCACATGGTTCGCGATCAAGCGACGCCAACCGTCACTGTCCAAGCGCGCGCCTGCCAGTTCGGCTTGCAGAAAAGCCTGCAAGGCCGCGCGCGGAGTGGCTGATCCCGCTTGGGCAACCACCCCACACAAGGTCAACGCCAGCAACGCACTGAACTTGAAGCCCAGCGTCATATCAAGGCGTCGGAATGACGTGGGTGCTATTCAGGGCGTTGTGCAGCACCTGACCCAGGATGGCCACGCCCTTCTCGATCTGCTCCGGCGTCAGAGTGACAAAGCTCAGGCGCAGCGCGCGCGGGTCCGGGTTGTTGGCATAGAAGGCCGCGCCGGGCACGAAGGCGATGCCTGCGTCCACCGCCAAAGGCAGCAGTTCGATGGCGTTCAGGCCCTCGGGCAGGCGGATCCAGAAGAACATGCCGCCCTTCGGAACCTCGTACTCGCAGCCGGCCGGCAGGTGTGCCTTGATGGCCTTGGCCATGGCATCGCGATTGGCCTTGTAGCGCGCGCGAATGCTGGGGATATGGCGGTCCAGGAAGCCGTCCTTGATGACCTCGTAGACCACGCGCTGGTTGAAGCCCGGGGTGTGCAGGTCGGCGGCCTGCTTGGCCTGCAGCAGCTTGGGGTAGAGGCTCTTGGGCGCGATGGCATAGCCCAGGCGGAAGCCCGGCGTCAGGATCTTGGAGAAGCTGCCCAGATAGATCGAGCCCTCGGCCCAACGGCTGGAGAGCGAAGCGCCCGGATGCTCGTCAAACCACAGATCGCCATAGGGGTTGTCTTCCACCACGGGCACGCCGGCCGACTGCGCCGCAGCCATCAGCGCATCGCGGCGCGCGGCCGGCATCACACGGCCGGTGGGGTTTTGGAAGTTGGGCAGCAGGTACGCAAAGCGGGTGCCCGGCGCCACCTTGGGGCATTCGGCCAGCGCCTCCGGCAGCGGGCCCTGGTGATCGCTGGCCAGGCTGTGGAACAGCGGCTCATAGGGCGTGAAGGCCTGCAGCGCGCCCAGATAGGTCGGGGTCTCGACGGCCACGGGAGCGCCCTGGTCGCACAGGATCTTGCCCACCAAGTCCAGGCCCTGCTGGGAGCCGCTGGTCACCAGCACCTGGTCCGGCGTGACATTCATGCCCAACTCGGCATTCACGCGCGCGGCCGCCCATTCACGCAGGGGCGCGAATCCCTCGCTGGCGGCGTACTGCAGGGCCTCGCGCGGGTTGTCGGTCAGCACCTTGTCGCAGGCGGCCTTGAGTTCTTCGATGGGGAAGGTGTCGCTGCTGGGCAGACCACCCGCCATCGACAGGATGCCGGGCTTCTCGGTGACCTTGAGGATCTCGCGAATGATCGAGGGGTTCATGCGCGCAGCACGGTGCGCCAGGTTCCAGGGGCTGTTCATGATGGGAGGCGGTTGGTGGAATTCAGGGTGCGGATTGTGCGACGGCGCCCGACCGAGCGGTCGGCACCGGGTTGCGGGGGTCATCCGCCAGCAACCAGCGCACCGCCGCCTGAGCTTGCAGCGATGTGCTGTCCAGCAGAGGCAGGGCCGCTGGCGTATCAGGCGGCAGCGCCAGCATCAACTCGGTACAGCCCAGCACCACCGCCTGGGCGCCCGCCTCGGCCAGGTGCTCCACCTGCGCTTGCAATAGCGCGGTGGTCTGCGGGCTGACGCGGCCGTGGCAGAGCTCCTCGTAGATCGCGCGATGGACAGCCTCGCGCCCTGACGGCCCAGGAACCCGCACCGTCATGCCATGCCGCTGCAATCGCTCGCCATAGAAGGGCAGCTCCATCGTGAATCGGGTTCCGAGCAGGCCGACGCGCTCCATGCCCCGCTCGCTCAAGGATTGGGCGGTGATGTCCACCAGATGCAGCAGCGGCAAGCCGGCCCGCTGTTCGATGTCATCGGCCACGGCATGCATGGTGTTGGTGGCCAGGATCAGGGCCTCGGCACCCGCCCGGCGCAGGCCGGCGCCGGCCTCTCCCAGCGCCTGGGCAATGCCCGCCCAATCACCGCCCGCCTGGGCGGCCGCCAGCGGCGCGAAGTCCACGCTATGGATCAGCAGGCGGGCACTGTGCAGGCCCCCTCGGGCCTCGGCCACGCCTTGATTGATCTGCGCATAGAGCTGAGCGGTCGAGACCCAGCTCATGCCCCCCAGCATCCCCAACATCCGACTCATCACCGCTCCAAAAAGAGGGGCACCAGGGACAGCAGCAACAAGAGCGCCATCCCCAAATTGAACAAGCGCTGCCGCACCCCCACCGCCATCCAAGCGCGCAGCGCGCTGCCGCACCAGGCCCACAGCGAGACCGAGGGGATATTGATCATCACAAACACCCCCGTGGCCAGCAGCACCGCCCACAAACCATGCCCGGGCACATAGGTGCTGAAGGCGCCCACGGCCATGATCCAGGCCTTGGGATTGACCCACTGAAAGGCAGCGGCCTCCAGAAAGGTCATCGGCCGGCCGCTTTTGCTCGACTGGAGTTCGGGGGCGCCGGAGCGCGCGATCGCCCATGCCAGATAGACCAGATAGGCCGCACCCAGCCACTTCAGCAACTCATAGGCTAGAGGCCAGCGCTCGAACAACTGCCCGAGCCCCAGCCCCACCGCCACCAGCATCACCCCAAAGCCGATGCCGATGCCCAGCACATGCGGGATCGAAGCCCGAAAGCCGTGGTTCACGCCCGAGGCCAACACCATCAGATTGTTCGGCCCCGGCGTCACCGAGGACACGCAGGCGAACAGGCAGAACGCCAACAGGACTTCCCCGCTCATGCCAGGCTCCTACTGCGTTGCCCCATGACAACCGTTGCAAGCACCAGTACCAAGAAGCCCAGCACGGCCAGATCCAACTGCTCCCCCAGCAACGGCACAGCCAGCAGCACCGAAAGAAAGGGTTGCAGGGTCTGCACCTGGCCCACCCGCAACGCGCCGCCCAGGGCCAACGCGCGGTACCAAGGGAAGAAGCCCATCCACATCGAGACCACCGCCACATAAGCGAAGCCTCCCCACGCCGGCGCGGGCACGTTCAGGCCCACGCCCTGCACCAGCCAGACCCAGGCCGCCAGCGGCAGGGTCAGGGGCAGGCACAGGACCAGGGCCCAGGAGATCACCTGCTCGGGCGGCATCTGGCCCGACAGTCGGGCGCCATGCACATAGCCGAAGGAAGAGCAGGCCACGGCCGCCAACAGCAGCAAATCGGCCACCGCCAGCGCACCGGCGCCGCGCCAGGCGGCAAACAGCAGCACCCAGACCAGGCCCAGCAAGGCACAGGTCCAGAAACGCAGCCCGGCGCGCTGGCCCAGCGCCCAGCTGGCGGCCACCGCCGTGCCCAAGGGCAACAGACCTGAGATCACAGCGGCATGGATGGCATCCACCTCACGCACCGCCCAGCCCAGGAACAGCGGCCAACCAAACACCACACCCGCCGCCATGGCGGCCAGGCTGCGCCACTGCGCCGGGCTCGGACGCTGTGCCCGCACGTAAAGCAGATAAACCGAAGCCAGCAGCCCCGCCACGACTGCGCGCCCGATCGCCACAAACATCGGTGGCAGCGCCGGCTCGGCCGAGCTGCCACTGGCTAGGCGCGTCATGGGGATGCTGAGCGCAAAGGCCAGCACGCCCAAGGCAGCCAACAACCAGGCACGGCGGGGAATCGGAGGACTGGCGGAATGCATGGTCTCGATTCTGGGTCGACAGACCAATACACGACCAATACACTTTGAAGAACAAGCAACCGATCTGTATTGATGCCATGAACCACACAGTGGGCCGCGCAGACGGCCTGGCGCAGACCCTGGCCCTGCGCATCGACCAACGCCTGCTGCTACCCGGCGCCCGCCTGCCTTCGGTGCGCGAGGCCGCGCGCTTGCACGGGCTCAGCCCCTCGACCGTGGTGGCCGCCTACGACCGCTTGCAAGCCCAGGGCCTGGTAGAGGCCCGCGCCCAGCGCGGCTTCTTCGTGCGCGAGACCCGGCCGGCCGGCAACACGCCGGCCCGCAGTGCAGCGCGCGCCACGGCCGCTGCCGGCCCCGCACCCTTTGATTCGCTGACCCTGATCCGCAGCCTGCTGCGCAGCGAGCAGCAGGACTCCCCCGCCCACGGCACCTTGCCGCTGAGCTGGCTGGACGCCACGCCGCTGCGCCAAGCCCTGCGCGCTGTACTGGCGCCCGGCCAGGACGCGCTGCTGTTGCGCTATGCCGACCCGGCTGGCGACCCCGAACTGCGCGCCGTGCTGGCCGCGCGCCTGGCCGAGATTGGTGTGCATGCCAATGCCGATCAGCTGCTCACAACGGTTGGCGCCACCCAGGCCCTGGACCTGATCGCCCACAGCCTGGCTCAACCCGGCGATGCGGTGCTGGTGGACGAACCGGGCTGGCCCATCGAGTACGCCCGCCTGACGCAAGCCGGGCTCCGCTTGCTGCCCGTGGCGCGCGGGCCCCAAGGCCCGGACCTGGCGCACATGGCGCAACTGATTCAGCAGCATCGGCCGCGCTTGTATGTGACGGTGTCGGTGCTGCACAACCCGACCGGGCATTGCCTGAACCTGGCCCAGGCCCATGAAGTGGTGCGCCTGTGCGAGAGCGGTGACACCTTGATCGTGGAAGACGACACCTATGCCGCCTTTGCCCCGGCCCACAGCCCGCGCCTGGCCGCACTGGATGGACTGCGGCGCACGCTTTATGTATCGGGCTTTGCCAAGATCCTGGGAGCGGGGTTGCGGGTGGGCTATGTGGCCGGTGCGCCGGCGCTGATCGCCCGCCTGACCGAGCGCAAGCTGGTGCATGAGCTGTGCAGCAGCGCCGTGCTCGAGCGCGCGCTGGCGCATCTGCTCACGCGCGGTGGCCTGCGCAAACAGGCCGAGCGCCTGCAAGTGCGCCTGCAAGCAGCGCGCAACCGCTGCGCGCGCCTGGCCGAACAGCATGGCTTTGAATTCGCGGCCCCGCCACAAGGCCTGTTCGGATGGCTGAACACCGGCGTGGACAGCGAGCAACTGGCGCAAGCGCTGCACCCCAGTGGCTGGGCCAGCGCGCCCGAGCGCCTGTTCAGCCCCAGCCGGCGCAGCGGCCCGCACCTGCGCGTGAACTTCGCCAGCGCGCAAGATGCCCGCTATTGGCAGGCGCTGGCAAAGGCACGCGACGCCTTGCGCTGATCGCTTATTCGGCCCACTCCAGGCGATTGCGCCCGGCCGACTTGGCCTGATAGAGCGCCGTGTCTGCGCGCGCCATCAAGGTCTGCGGGGTGTCGCCCGGCCGTGCCTGCGCCGCGCCGATGGAGACTGTGAGTGGGCGCGCCAGCAGCGCCGTCTCGCCCGACGGCTGCTTGGCCAACCAGGCCTGCAGGGCCGCTCCGCAGTCCTGCGCCACTTGCGCGGTGCTGCCCTCGAGCAGCAGCACGAACTCCTCGCCGCCGATGCGGGCGGCCAGATCGCCGCCGCGCCGACTGACCTGGCGCAGCGCCGCGGCCAGCACCTGCAAGGCACGGTCGCCGGCCGCATGGCCATGGTCATCGTTGAAGCGCTTGAAGTGATCGGCGTCGATCAGGAGCAGGCACAGCGGCGCCGCATTGCGCGCGCAGCGCCCCAGCGCCGCTTCCAGTCGCGGATCGAAACCGCGCCGGTTGGCCAACTGGGTCAGCGGATCGGTCTGCGCCGACTCAGCCAGGATCTGCACCTGCAACTCGATGCGCTGCAGCAGGTGGTTGCCTTCGTCGGCCAACTCGGAAATCTCGTCCTTGCCGCTCACGCTCAGGCGCGGCGTCCAGTCCTCGCCCACCCGCGCGGCGGCCATCTGGCGTTTGAGGCTGCGCAAGCGGCGCACCAGGCGCCAGTCCACCACCCAATACGAGCCCAGGGCCAGCAGCACCGCCATCACGATGAAGAGGCGATGCGCCCCGCGCAGCACCTCGTCCACCTGCAGTCGCATCTCACGCGGCCAGCTCAGTTCCAGCCAGGCCACCGGCTCCCCCCCCAGATCGCGCACCTGGGCACGCAGCCGATGCTGCGGCTCACCCGGCTGAATCCACAGGGTGGTCTGACCGGTGGACGATGCCAGCGACTCCAAACGCCTCCAATCCTGGGTGCCGCCCCGCTCCAGCGGCAGCAAGTTGAAGTCCAGCGCTGCACGTTCGCCCATCTCCCGCAGCTTGCTAGGCCCCAGACGTTCGGCCGTCAGCAGCACACCGGCGGAAGGGCCTTGTCCGTTGCTATCGAGCACGCTCAGATGGCAGAGCACCACCAGATCCGGCCCCAAAGCCGGCTCAAAGACCAAGGCGCAGCGACCCCGCTCAGTGGGCACCTGGCGGGCCTCACGTCCCGAGGGCTTGGCGGAACTCAGCACCATGCGGGCGATGGCCTGCGCGTCCTGGCTCGGATCGGTGACCACGGTGTGCACCACCCGTCCCTGCAGATCCAGCAGAGCCAGCCACACCAAACCCGATGCCGTCAGTGAATGGGGGCCCAGATTCTCTTCAGTAAAGCCGGGCTGAGGCTTGCGCAAGTGGTTGCGCAACTCGGTCCACTGGCTCCACTCGCGCGCGCCACGGGCGCGTTGGGCCACGGCGTCATCCAAGGTACCCAGCAAGCGCTGGAAATCCTTGCGCATGGCGGTCTGCTCAATGCGCTCAAAGCTGTCCGTGAGGAAGTGGTCGAGCCCAAAGGCACCGAGACCGCCCACACCGAAGGTGAACAGCAAAACCCAACCCAAGCTGTGCGAACGAAGTCCCATTGCTATCGAATGGCCATGGCGTTTCACTCCCGGAGCGTGCCAATAATAGAGACACGCCCGCCCTTTTTTGATCGGCCCCATGTCTGATTCCGCGCAACTGCATTTCCTCATCGTCGACAAGCTGGAGGGAGTGCAGCGTTTCGCCCGCAAGCTGCTCGAGGGCTATGGTTTTCGACCCGAGCAAATCGTCTGTGTGGCCAGTCCTTCCGAGGCTCTGCAACAAGTGGCGCGGCAGGCCCCCGACTTTCTGCTGACCGATTGGTTCGCCCGGCAAACACCGGATGGCCCCAGCTTGTGCGAACAGGTGCGGGCCCAGTATCCCGATTGCCGCATCGGCCTGACGAGCTTCGAGGTCGATGCCAGCCACGAGAGCCGTGCCCAGGCCCTGGGCGCGCGCTTCCTGCTCAAGAAGCCGTTTGACGCCGAGGCCCTGCGCGCCACGCTGCAGCGCAGTCTGGAGGACATTGCACTGCGCCATCCGGGCTTGATGGCCCGCATGGCCCAGCAAAGCGGCGGCCGCCTGGACCCACGCGCCGGCCGCCGCATCGAGTTGCCGCCGGTCGCTCTGCCCCCGGCACTCAAGGCCGGTGACGCCGTCAAGCACGACGGCAAGAGCCGCAAGGTATTGGCCGTGGTGATTCGCCACGGCGAGCAGTTGGCGCAGTTGGAAGGTGTGGCCGGCTTCGTGGCGGCGGACAAACTCAGCCGCTGAACTCAGTGACCGCGCTCAGTCACTGAGCGCGGTCCAGCGCTCCATCAACGCCATCAACTCATCGTCAATGGCCGCCGCGCGCGCAGTCACCTGGGCGATGCGTTCGGCACCCTGGGTGTACAGCTCGCTGCCGTTGAGCAGCGCATGCAGCTCGGCCTGCTCGGCCTCCAGGGTCTCGATCTGCTGGGGCAGCGCCTCCAGCTCGCGCTGCTCCTTGTAGCTGAGTTTGCGCTTGGGCTGGGCCGACGCGGCGGGCGGGGGGGCTGGCGCCGCCACCGGCTCTACCTTCTTTTCGCTGCGGGCCTTGGCCGCCGCCGCGCTGCGCGCGGACTGAGTCAGCCAGTCCTGCACGCTGCCCTCGAACTCGCGCCACTGCCCCGGGCCTTCGTGCACCAGAGTGCTGGTGACCACGCGGTCCAGAAAGCGACGATCGTGGCTGACCAGGAAGACCGTGCCGGGGTAGTCGATCAGCATTTCTTCGAGCAGATCGAGGGTCTCGATGTCGAGGTCGTTGGTGGGTTCGTCCAGCACCAGCACATTGGCGGGGCGAGCAAACAGGCGGGCCAGCAGCAGACGGTTGCGCTCACCGCCCGAGAGCGTGCGCACCGGGCTGTTGGCGCGCGCCGGACTGAACAGGAAGTTCACCATGTAGCTGTTCACATGTTGACGCTGCCCGCCGACCTCGACGTACTCGGAGCCCGGGCTGATGGTGTCAGCCAGGGTGGCATCCAGATCTAGGCCGGCCCGCATCTGGTCGAAATGCGCCACCGTGAGGCGCGTGCCAGTCTGCAGACGGCCGCCATCGGGCTGCAACTCGCCCAGGATGAGCTTGAGCAGCGTGGTCTTGCCCGCGCCGTTCGGGCCGATCAAGCCCACCTTGTCGCCGCGCATGAAGGTGGCCGTCAGTCCGTCCACGATGACACGCTCGCCAAAGGCCTTGCGCACGTCTTCCAGATCGGCCACCAGCTTGCCGCTGCGCTCGCCCACATCCACCTGCAGGCGCGCCCCGCCTTGCAGATTGCGGCGCTGCGCATGCTCCTCGCGCAGCTTGACCAAACGCGCAATGCGCGCCACAGACCGCGTGCGCCGGGCCTCCACGCCCTTGCGGATCCACACCTCTTCCTGCGCCAGCACCTTGTCGGCGCGGGCATTGGCCAGGGCCTCATTCTCCAGCTCGCGCTGCTTGGCGGCCTCGAAGGCGGCGAAGTTGCCCGGATAGCCCCGCAGCTGACCGCGGTCCAGTTCGACGATGCGGTTGCACACGGCATCCAAAAAGGCACGGTCGTGGGTGATGACCAGCAGGCTGCCGTTGAAGCTGCGCAGCAGCTCCTCCAACCAAAGGATGGCATCCAGGTCCAGGTGGTTGGTGGGCTCGTCCAAGAGCAGTACCTCGGGCTGGGCCACCAAGGCCTGGGCCAGGGCCACGCGCTTCTTGTAGCCGCCGCTCAGCTCGGCCACCGGCCGCTCGCCATCCAGACCCAGGCGGTGCAGGGCCTCGTCCACACGCTGTTCCCAGGTCCAGCCTTCGAGTTGCTCGATGCGCGTCTGCAGCGCATCCAGGTCCTCGCCTTCGGCATGGGCCTCGTAGCGGGCGCGCAAATCACGCGCTTCGGCCACGCCTTCGGCCACGGCATCAAAGACCGTGGCATCGCGCTCGAACACCGGCTCCTGCGGCACGTAGACGATGCGCACGCCCTTCTCGCGCTGCAGCAGCCCGTCATCGAGTTTCTCCAGGCCGGCCAGCACCTTGAGCAGCGAACTCTTGCCGCTGCCATTGCGCCCAATCAGACCGACGCGCTCGCCGGCCTCCAGGGAAAGATCGGCTGCGTCGAGCAGCGGCCAGTGGCCATAGGCCAGGTGGGCTTGGGAAAGGGACAAGAGAGCCATAGCCGGCCATTGTCCCAGCACGCCTCAATCCGCATCGGCCGCGCGCCAGGGCCAATCCAAGAAGCTGCTGCCCAACCACTGCACCCGCATCGGCGCGCCCGCATCGGCCAGAGTTTCATCGGATGGGTCTTTGCCACTGCCCAGATTGAACTGGGTATCGGGCTGCTGAATAACGCCCAAGGTCACGACCAAGCGGCTACCCGCAGCCAACTGCCGCCCCAACAAACGGGTGTCGCGCACGGGCAGGCGTTGGAGCGCACCGGGCTTCAGCAAGCGGCGCTGACGCCGGTCGGCCGCCTGGCTGGCGCGCTGCACCCAGTAGCCCAACTCCAGGTATTCGCCCTGAGCATTCAATTCGTAGACCGACAGGCTCAGGTCCACATCGCGCTTGTTCACGCGAAAGTGCAGTTCACCCCTCAGTTCCCCGGCGAGTTCAGCGGCCTTATCCAGCACTGGGCCGACAAACACCAGTCCGGCGCGGGGATCGAGCTGACGATGCAACACGCCTTCAGGCGCACGCCAGCCCGCGCCGCTGCGGTCGCGGAAACTCAGCTGCAGAACCACGCGCGCCGCCGCCTCGGCGTGCCCGGCAAGGCGGTGGGACCCACCCAGGGGGTCAGGCACCAGGTACAGACGCTGCCGCTGGTTCGCCATGGCATCCAGGCTGTCGCCATGGCGCCAGCGGTTGGCACCCATCACCTGCCAATTCACGCGCCCGGCCAGCAGCGCGGGACGAGGTCCACCCTTGAGGACATGGTCAAACCATTGCAGGCGCAGGGCCTGCAGATCCACCCGCGCGACCGGGTCGGTCAGGTATCCACGCACCACCGGCGGCACACCGGCCTGCATGCTGAAGTGCTCGAAGGGTCCGATCAGCAGGCGGTGATCGGCCTGCGGATGGTGGCGCAGGTGCTCACGGAAGTAGTGCAGGGCCCCGATTTGGGCACCGTCGAAGTAACCGGTGGTGGCCAGCACCGGGATGTCAATGCCCGCGTACTCGGTGCCCTGGGGAATCAGCGTTGACCAGTAGCGGTCATAAACCGGATGGCGCAGCCACTCGCTGAAGAGGGGATTGGGCTCGCCGTCCAAGGCCGGCAGGTCGCGATAGGCGCGGCCACTGGCCCACCAGCGCCGATTCAATTCGGCCCAGCGCGCGCTGTCGCCATAACGGGCCTCGTCCAAGCCCGGCCCGGACGCCACGTAGTGCGGCCAGGGGAAGAGGAAGTTCATGAATACCCCCCCTTCCATCGGCACGTCGATGCCCGGCGCCGCCGTGGCCGAGGCGGCGATGGCCTTTAGGGCCGGCGGCCGGCGCTTGGCTGCCGCCCAGGCGGTGAAGCCGCTGTAGCTGCCGCCATACATGCCCACCCGGCCGTCGCTCCAGGGCTGGGCGGCGATCCAATCGATCACCGCGTGGGCATCCGCGCCGTCATGTCGATAGGGCTGGACTGCCCCTCGACTCTCGCCCTTGCCTCGCGAAAAGGACACCACCCCCACATAGCCATGGGCGGCGGCACGCTTGGCATCGCCAAAGGCCCAGTCCTCGCGCGCGTAAATGGTGTGCTGCAGCAGCGCCGGCAAGGCCGCGGCTTGACGCGGCCGCACCACCCGCACCGAGAGCTCGGCGCCGTCCGGCGTGCGCAACTGTTCGCGTTGCACCGCGTAGCGGCGCGCATCGTCGGCCTGCAGCTCGGCTTGAAACAGGGGCTGGAACGCGGCATAGCTGGCATGGACCTGCCAGGCTCGCAACAGGGCCAGGGCATCGGCATGCGGCAGGGTTGCGCGGCCACTCGCCTTGGCCAACGCAGCCTCCAGCTCGGCGCGCCAACGGGGCAGCGAACCCCCGAAGCCGAACTCGGCAGCCCAGGCGCTGCGGTCATCCAGGGCGGCAAAGCGGCTCAGAAACACCGCCCGCCAGGCCTCGGCAAAGTCCACGCCCTGCGCGGCTTGCACCGCCTTGGCGCGTGCATAGAGCTCGTACTGCAGGAACATGGGCGTCTGACCGGGCGCCAACCTACCCTGCTGCGCGCGCAAGGCCTCGATGCTTGCCAACGCCTCTTCATAGCGTTGCGCCACCAGTTGCAAGCGAAAGCGCTGCGCCAGGGGCAGTGGGAGGTTCTCGGGGCTGGGCGCATCCAACAGGCGTTGCGCCAGATCGCGAAGCGGCGCCTCCAGCGCTTCGCCCACCTCCGTGGGCAGGGCCTGCGCCAAGGTCAGGGTTGCGCTGGCCTGCGCCGTGCTGGCAGCGGGCTGCGCCGCCGCCGGACCTAGCAGTCCCGCACAGACCAGCGCCAGCGCCGCGCGCCGGATCCAATTCACCGGCACGCCTCGGAGCTCAACAGCAACGCTCAAGGGCGTCCAGGTACTGCGCAGCCACATCCAGCCCGGCCTGCGCGCTGATCTCCTGGAAGCAGGTCGGGCTGGTGACGTTGATCTCGGTGAGGAAGCCACCGATCAAGTCCAGGCCCACCAGCAGCAGGCCGCGCGCGGCCAAGGTCGGACCCAAGGCCTCCGCCACCTCGCGCTCGCGCGCCGTCAGCGGCATGGCCACACCCTTGCCACCAGCCGCCAAGTTACCGCGCACCTCACCGCCCTGGGGAATGCGCGCGAGGCTGTGCGACACCGGCACGCCGTCGATCAAGAGCACGCGCTTGTCGCCCTCCACGATCTCGGGCAGGTAGCGCTGCGCCATGATGGTCTGACTGCCGTACTGCGTCAGTTGCTCCAAGATGGCGCCCAGGTTCAGGCCGTCCTCGCGCACGCGGAAGATGCCCATGCCGCCCATGCCGTCCAGGGGCTTGAAGATCACATCACGCTGCTCGGCATGGAAGGCCCGCAGCGCCGCCGAATCGCGGCTCACCAGGGTGGGCGCGATGAATTCGGGGAACTCCATCAGCGCGAGCTTTTCGGGGTGCTCGCGCAAGGCGCTGGGCTTGTTGAAGACCTTGGCGCCCTCGCGCTCGGCCTGGCTCAGCAGATGGGTGGCGTAAATGAACTCGGCGTCAAAGGGCGGATCCTTGCGCATCAGCACGGCGCCCACTTCGCACAGGGCCAAGTCGGCAGATTCGACCCCCGCAAACCAGTCCTTCAGGGCGGTGCCATAGGTGCTGGTCAGCGCTGCGGCGCTGAGCTCGATGCGCTGTGCGCCGCGCGCCTGCACTTGCTGGCCGCGTTGCCAGTGCAGCCGCGGGGTCTCACAGGTCCACAGGCGATGGCCGCGCCGGGCCGCCTCGCGCATCATCGCGAAGCTGCTGTCCTTGTGGGTCTTGAAGTGGTCGAGCGGATCGACGATGAAGAGCAGGTCCATGCGCGCCAGTGTGTCAGACTGGCCCAGGAGGTACGCAACTCATGTGTCGATTCCTGGCTTACCGTGGGGACTCCATCTACCTGGAGGATCTGGTCTGCCGACCCAAGCACTCGCTGGTGCGGCAGAGCCTGCGCGCCGAGCAGTCGGTGCTGGTGACCAATGGCGATGGCTTTGGCGTGGGCTGGTATGGCGACCGCGACACGCCCGGCCTCTACCGCCAGGTGACCCCGGCCTGGAGCGACGAGAACCTCAAAGCGCTGGCCGCCCATGTGCGCTCGCACCTGTTCTTTGCCCATGTGCGGGCGGCTACGGGCGGCGGCATCTCGCTGGCCAACTGCCACCCGTTCACGGCGGCATCCTTTCTCTTCATGCACAACGGTCAGGTCGGCGGCTTTGGCGAGGTGCACCGCGAGCTGGAGGCGCAGCTGCCCGACACCCTATGGCACCAGCGCCGCGGCGGTACGGACTCGGAGCTCATCTTCCTGCTCATCGTGCAGCAACTGGTGAACGGCTATGGCCCGGTGGAGGCCACCTGCGCGGTGCTCAGCGACATCTGGGGCCGCATGAAGAGCGCGGGTGTCGAGGCGCCGCTGCGTTTTTCTGCCGCGCTGGCCGACGGTGACGATGTGTTCGCCTTCCGCTGGGCCAGCGACCAGCAGCCCCCCACGCTGTACCACCACCGCGCGGCCTATGGGCAGATGGTGGCCAGCGAGCCGCTGGAGGGCGACCCGCAGGGCTGGGATTTGCTGGAGCCCGGCCAGGCCCTGTGCCTGCATGCCGATGGGCGCAGCAGCGCCCACGCGCTCACGATCCGCTGAGCCGCAAGGCCATGCGGTAGGTGAGCCCGGCCACCAGGTAGGCCAGGCCGAAATAGGCCGCGGCCACGCCCAGCGGCATGCGCCAGCTGCCCGACTCGCGGCGGATGGCGGCCAAGGTGCTCAGGCATTGCGGCGCCACCACATACCAGGCCAGCAAGGCCAGGGCGGTGGCGAGCGACCACTGCTGGGCCAGGGCCTGCGAGAGCGCATCGCCCTCGGCCGATAGCGCATAGACCGTGGCCAGAGCGCCCACGGCCACCTCGCGCGCCGCCAGCCCGGGCACCAGGGCGATGGCGATCTGCCAATTGAAGCCGATGGGCTCGAACAGCCCGGCCAACGCACGGCCGATCTGACCGGCCAGGCTGTATTCAATGGCCGGCCGCGTGGCCCCCTCGGGCGCCCCGGGAAAGCTGGCCAGCAGCCACATCGCCAGGGTGAGCAGCAGGATGATGCCGCCCACGCGGCGCAGAAAGATCCAGGCCCGCTGCAGCAGGCCGATGCCCAGATTGCGCACACGCGGCCAGTGGTATTCGGGCAGTTCCATCATCAGCGTGCGCACCTCGCCGCGCGCGGTCAAACGCTTGAGCACCCAGGCCACCGCCGCCGCGCTGAGGATGCCCGCCAGATAGAGGGCAAACAGCACCAGACCCTGCAACTCCACCCCGCCAGCCAGCGGGCGCGCCGGAACAAAGGCGCCGATCAGCAAGGCGTAGACCGGCAAGCGCGCCGAACAGGTCATCAGCGGCGCCAGGGCCATGGTGACCTTGCGGTCGCGCGGGTTGGCAATCGAGCGCGTGGCCATGATGCCGGGGATGGCGCAGGCGAAGCTCGAAAGCAGCGGAATGAAGCTGCGGCCCGACAGGCCCAGGCCGCCCATCCAGCGGTCCAGCAGATAGGCCGCGCGCGGCAGATAGCCGCTTTCCTCCAGCACCAGGATGAAGGCGAACAGGATCAGGATCTGCGGCAGAAACACCAGCACCCCGCCCAGGCCGGCCACCAGGCCGTCGACGGCCAAGCTGCGCAGCCAGCCGGGTGCGCCCAGCCCCTCCAGGGCCGGGCCCAGCCATTGGCCCAGCGCGTTGGCACCGGCCTGAATCAGCGCCTTGGGCGCCTCCGCCCAGGCGAACACGGCCTGGAACATGGCGAACATCAGCAGAGCCATCAACAAGGGGCCCAGCCAGGGGTGCAGCACCCAGCGGTCGATGCGCTCGGTGGGCCCAGGCGGCAGCGCACGGTCCAGGCCCAGGCGCGTCAGCATCGCGGCGATGCGCTGGCCGTCGTCGGCGTCGCTGGGCGGCGGCGGCGCCGGGCGCCAAACCGCCGGATCGTCCAGCAGGGCCCGCAATTCGGCCACCCCCTGGCCCTGCACGGCCACCGCCCGCACCACCGGCAGGCCCAGTTCATGACTCAAGGCCTGGGGGTCAATCTGCAGACCGCGACGCTCGGCCACATCGGCCATGTTCAGCACCAGCACACAGGGCAGACCCTGGCGCTGCGCGGCCAGCACCAGGCGCAGATGCCGGCGCAGATTGCTCGCATCCACCACACAGAGCAGCAGGTCGGGGCGCTTTTCACCCACCGCCTGGCCAGCCAGGACATCGCGGGTCACGCGCTCGTCGGGGCTGCGCGGATGCAGGCTGTAGGTGCCGGGCAGATCCAGCAGGCGCAGGCGCTCGCCGGCCTCGGTCTGCAGGCGGCCTTCCTTGCGCTCCACGGTCACGCCGGCGTAATTCGCCACCTTCTGGCGGCTGCCGGTCAGGCGATTGAAGAGCGCCGTCTTGCCGCAGTTGGGGTTGCCCAGCAGAGCCAGCAGGCGGCCCGGCGGGTGCACATGAACAATGGCGGAATTCATTTCTGCGGCTGCAGTTCGACGCAGGCCGCCTCGGCGCGACGCAGGGCGAAGCGGGTGGCCCCCACCTGCACCACCAACGGGTCGCCGCCCCAGGGCGCACGGCGCAGCACCCGCACGGTCTCGCCCGGCTCGAAGCCCAGGTCCTGCAACTGCTGCGCCCAACCCATGGCCGCGCCGCCCAGGGCGCGCACGGTGGCAGGCTGCAGCAGGGGAAGTCGATCCAGGGTCATGGCAGGACGGCAAGCGGTGAGGCCGCCAGTCTACTTAAATGCGAATCCTTCGCATTTGTCCTGCATCAAGTCCGGCGCAGGGCCAGCGCCAGCAGGCCCACCAGCACCGCCCAGAAGGGCGCGCCAATGCCGGCGATCTGCACGCCCGAGAGCGTGATCAGAAAGGTCAGCACCGCCGCGTCGCGCTCGCCCTCCTCCTTCATGCCGGCGGCCAGACCATTGCCGATGGCGCCCAGCAAGGCCAGGGCCGCCACCGCCAGCACCAGGGCTTTGGGCAGGGCAGCAAACAAGGTCACCACCGCGCCCCCGGCCAAACCCAGCAAGATGTAGAACAGACCCGCAGCCACGGGTGCGAGCCAGCGCCGCGCTGGGTCCTCATGCGCCTCGCGACCCATGCAGATCGCCGCGGTGATGGCGGCCAGGTTGATGGCGAAGGCCCCAAAGGGCGCCAGCACCAGGGTGACCACACCGGTCGCCCCGATCACCGGCGACAGCGGCACCCGCACGCCCGCCGCCCGCTGGGCTGCCACCCCGGGCAGGTTCTGCGAGGCCATGGTGACGACGAACAAGGGCAGGGCCAGCCCCACCAGGCCCTGCAAGCTAAAGCGCGGGCTCACCCACTCCGGGCTCGCCCACCCACCCTTCAGCGTCATGGGGCCGATCTGACCCCAGCTGGCAGCCAGCACCAAGCCCAGCACCAACACCCCGGGCACGGCATAGCGCGGCCACCAACGCCGCCCTGCCAGATAGGCCAGCAGCATGGCGCCCACCAGGGGCAAGGCGGCGGGCGCAGCCGTGACGGCATCCAAGCCGAAGCGGGCCAACACCCCCGCCAACAAACTGGCGGCGATGCTGGCAGGGATGCGGTTCATCAGGCGCTCGAACAAGCCGCTGAAGCCTGCCACCGCGATGAGCGCCCCACAGACCACAAAGGCGCCCACCCCTTCGGCCAGGCTCAAGCCCGCGCTGGCCGCAATCAGGGCAGAACCCGGCGTGCTCCAGGCGGTCAGCACCGGCTGGCGCGTGGCCCACGAAAGCGCGATGGATGTGAGGCCCGTGCCCAGGCCCAGGGCCCAGATCCAGGACGCCGTCTGCGCCGACGTGGCGCCTAGGGCCTGGGCCGCTTGGAACACCAGGGCCACCGAGCTGGTGAAGCCCACCAGCACGGCCACGAAGCCGGCGACCAGGGCGGGGAGATCCTGGCGCGAGAGTGGCATCAGATCTCGACTTTTGAACCCAACTCCACCACCCGATTCGCCGGCAAATGCAGGAAGTCGGCAATCCCGGCCGCGTTGCGATGCATGCTGGCAAACAGCTTTTCCCGCCACAGGGCCATGCCCGAGCCGATGGTCGGAATCACGATGTCGCGGCTCAGGAAGTAGCTGGTGTCCATGTCATCCAGCTGGATGCCATGCTGACGCAACAGGGCCAAGGCCTCAGGAACATCCGGCTCGTTCTTGAAACCGAAGTGCAGGGTGGCCTGCCAGCAGTTGTTGCCCAGGCTTTCAACCTCGACGCGGCGGTCGAAACCGATCCAAGGCCGCTCGTGATGCCGCACGGTGACGAACACGTTCTCCTCGTGCAGCACCTTGTTGTGCTTGAGGTTGTGCAGCAGCGCATTGGGCGTGATGCCGGGCTCGCCCGAAAGGAACACCGCCGTGCCAGCCACCCGCGTGGGCGGGCTGACAAAGACGGCCTGCAGGAAGCTCTTCAGGTCGATCGAGTCCTCGCGCAGCTTGTCGGACAGCAGGCGCCGGCCCTGCTTCCAAGTCAGCATCAACGTGAACATCCAAATGCCGATGGCGAGCGGGAACCAACCGCCACTGGGCACCTTGAGCAGGTTGGAGGCCAGGAAGGTCACGTCGATGACGAAGAAGGCGCCGGTGGCGGCGACGCACAGGGCCAGCGGATAGCCCCAGCCGTGGCGGATCACAAAGAAGGTCAGGATGGTGGTGATGGTCATGTCCATCGTCACCGCCACGCCATAGGCCCCGGCCATCTTGCTGCTGGAGCCAAAGAACACCACGGCCACCACCACAAAGGCAAACAGCGCCCAGTTGACCGCCGGCACATAGATCTGGCCGACCTCCTTGACCGAGGTGTGGTGGATGCGCATGCGCGGCAGGATGCCCAGCTGCATGGCCTGTTTGCTGACCGAGAAGCTGGCCGTGATGAGCGCCTGCGAGGCCACCGCCGCCGCCAGCGTGGCAAGGCCAAACAGCGGGATCTCAGCCCAATCCGGCGCCAGCAGGAAGAAGGGGTTTTTGATGGCCTCGGGGTTGCTGAGCAGCAGCGCGCCCTGGCCAAAGTAATTGACGGCCAAGGCCGGCATCACCAGGCCATACCAGGCCCAGCGGATCGGGCGCTTGCCGAAGTGCCCCATATCGGCATAGAGCGCCTCGCCGCCCGTCACCACCAGCACCGCCGCGCCCAGCGCCACAAAGGCGATGGTCTTGTGCGTCAGGCCGAAGTCGATGGCGTAGCGCGGGTCCAGTGCGGCAAGCACCTCGGGGTGGGCCCACACTTGGGGCAGGCCCAAGGCCACCAGGGCCACAAACCAGACCAGCATGATGGGACCGAAGCTCTTGCCCACCGTGCCGGTGCCCAAACGCTGAAAGGCAAACAAGCCCGCCAGGATCAACAGGGTCAGGGGCAGGATCAGTCCGTGATAGGCCGGTGCATAGACATCGATGCCCTCGACCGCACCGAGCACCGTCATCGCCGGTGTGATGACGGCGTCACCAAAAAAGATCGCCGTCCCGAACAGGCCCAGCAGCATCAGGCGAGCGCGCAGCACCGGTTTGCTCTTCACCGCCTGGGTGGCCAGAGCCAGCATGGCGATGAGCCCGCCCTCGCCATTGTTGTCGGCTCGCAGGATGAGCAGCACGTACTTGAACGAGACCACCACGGTCATGGTCCAGAACAGCAGCGACAGCACGCCCAGCACATTGCCCGGCGTGACCGGCAGATGGGCCGAATGGAACACCTCGCGCAGCGCATAGAGCGGGCTGGTGCCGATATCACCGTAAACGACGCCCAGGGCGCCCAGGGTCAGGCCGGCATGCGCAGCCAAGGTGCGCGCGGGCGGTTGGTGTGAATCACTCACAAAGGCAGAACGGCGCCATGGGGCGCCGTCAAATCAATAGGTGGGTGCATTGTGCGCCGGTTTGTCACCATGCATGTTGCAGCGCAGCAATCAAATCGGCTTGGCCGCAGGCGTCACCGCGCTCGGCAGTTCTCGCCACCAAGCCTGCAGCGAGGCCAGGGCTGGGCCGGAGAGCGCGGGAGACCCCGCCATGAAGCCATCGAAACGCGCCAGTGGGATCGGCAGCCGCTCCAACGCCAAGTCATTCAACAGCGCGTCCTGCCCGCGCAGATCGACCTCCAGCAGCACCGCAAAGTCGTGCCGCCCGGCGTGCAGCTTGCGCAGCACCTGGGGGGTGTCAAAGGCTGTGTCGTCGATGTCCAGTCCGCGCAGCCGGGCGGCTTCGCGGGCCATGCGCAGTCCAGCTCGGGTTCCCAGGCGCGGGGGCACCGCAAACTGGCGCCCATCCCAACCCAGGCTGGCCCCGCGCCGACGCACCAGCACCACCCGCTCTTCTTTGATGCGCAGCCGAGAGTCGGGCCGCCCTTGGCGGTCCAAGGGGAAGCGGAAATCGGCCAGGCTTTCGGGGGTGGCCGCCAGATAGACCGCATCCAACTCGCCCTCCAGCACCATGCGGTGGCAGCGCTTGATGGGCCAATAGTGCAGGCTCACTGCCACACCCGCACGGCGCCCGGCCTCCAGGAACTGGCGCTCGCGCGTCCCCGGGTTGGCAGGATCCAAGGTGATAGACGGCGGATACGCCAGATTGGCAATGCACACACGCAGCCCCGGCCCCTGAGCGCAGGCCAACCAAGGCCACAGCAGCAGCAAAGCAAGGCGAGCGTAGGCCATGCGGTTCAGGATGCGCTGGCCTCCAGCTCCTCACGCTCGGGGTCGGCAGCTTCCAGCTCGTAGCTGGCCGCCAGCATGGCCAAGCGCGCCACCACGCCGTACATGTAGAAGCGGTTGGGCACGCTGGCGCCTGGCTGCCCCCCCGGGCGGGGCAACTGGGCCGCTTGTGCAAAGGCCAGAGGTTCGAAGCGAGCGCCAGCCACATTCAAGTCCTCGTCGGGGCGACGCTCAGCGTGCAAGCGATAGAAGCCCCCGACCACATAGCGATCCATCATGTACACGACGGGTTCTGCGGCGGCCGCATCCACCCGCTCCCGCGTTGGCACGCCCTCCTGGATCAGCATCTCGCTGGGCGCCCCTTGGCCCAGATTCAGCGCCTCCAGGTCCTTGGCGTCGTAGACGGTCACGCCCGCTAGGCGTTGCGAGCCATCGTCGGCCTTGAGCACCACAAAGGGCCGCTCGGTGATGCCGTAGTCCTTGTACTTGCGTCGGATCTTGCTGAGCACCGCGTCCACCTGAGTCTGCGCACAGGCCAGGCCACTGCCATCGCCTTCATTGACGCGATCGCATTGGCCAAACATGGGGTTGATCAGCCAGGGGTCCATGCCCAGCAGCTTGGCAAAGCGCTTGGCCAACTCGTCATAGGCCCTGAAGTGCTGACTGCGCCGCCGCACCGCCCAGGCCGCATGCAAAGGGGGAAGCAGGTATTGCTCATCCAGATGCTTGAGCAGCTGCGGCACGCCGCCGGCCAGCTCGCTATTGAGCAAGATGGTGCAGGGGTCAAAGTCCTTCAGCCCCAGCCGCCCCCGCTGGCGCAGCAAGGGCTCCAGCACCAGGTCCTCACCCTCCAGGGTGCGAAGCGGGGTCGGGCTTTGAATATCGGCATCCAAACTGCCCAGTCGCACATTCAGCCCCGCCTGCCGAAAGATGCGCACCAGAGTCGACAGATGGCTCAGATAGCCGGCATCGCGCACCTGCGCTTCCGGGATCAGCAGCAGGTTCTTGGCCTCGGGGCAGATCTTCTCAATGGCCGCCATGGCCGCCTGCACGGCCAGGGGCAACATGGCCCGATCCAGTTGGTTGAAGGCCTGTGGATGCAGAACGGTATCCATCGGTGCCAGCTTGAAACCGGCATTGCGCACATCCACGGCGCTGTAGAAGGGCGGCGTGTGCTCCATCCATTCCAGCCGAAACCAGCGCTCGATGGCCGGCATGGACTCCAGGATGCGTTCCTCCAGTTCGTTGATGGGGCCGCTTTGCGCGGTAATGAGATGGGGAACCATGGACACACACTCCTGCGGCGGATTCTGACCGAACAACCGGCCTCAAATGGGGCAGGAGCCGGACTTCACAAGCCCAGCTATGCTGGGCCTCCATGAAGTCAAAAATCCTGATCGTCGATGACCAGGCCGACATTCGCCGGTTGATCCGCTTCGCGTTGGAGGGAGGCGGGCACACTTTGTTCGAGGCCGCCAATGGCGCGCTGGCCCTGCAGATCGCAAAGGCCATCAAGCCCGATCTGGTGATCTTGGATCAGGTGATGCCCGGCGGCCTGGATGGCCTGCAGGTGTTGCAGGCCCTTAAGGCCGATGCCGAGTTGTCCCACGCCCTGGTGCTGATGCTGACCGGCAATGCCGAGGAGCGGGACAAGCAGGCCGCCCTGAGTGCCGGGGCGAACTACTTCCTGACCAAGCCCTTTGCGCCGGCCAAGCTGGGCGACCTGATCACCATCATGCTCAAGGCGCGGCCACCGCAACAATGAAAAAGGCCGCCCGAAGGCGGCCTGCTGTTCAGTGCGCGGGGTTCACTTGGTGTAGGCCGTCTCGCCGTGGCTGGCGATGTCCAGGCCCTCGCGCTCTTCCTCTTCGCTGACGCGCAGACCGATGGTCCAGTCCACCAGCTTGAAGGCCACCAGCGAGACCACGGCGCTCCACACCACCGTCAGCCCCACGGCCTTGGCCTGCGCCAGGAACTGGGTGCCAATCGAATAGGCATCCGGCGCCACCATGCCGGCTGTGACCCAATCGGCCACGCTGCTCACACCGCCCAGATTGGGACTGTTGAACACACCCGTCAGCAGCGCACCGACGATGCCGCACACGCCGTGCACGCCGAACACATCCAACGAGTCATCGGCGCCCAGCTTCCGCTTGAGCCAGCTCACCCCCCACAGGCCCGCCAGACCGGCGATGAAGCCGATGGCCAGCGCCCCACCCAGACCCACGTTGCCGCAGGCCGGGGTGATGGCCACCAGACCCGCCACCGCACCCGATGCCGCACCGAGCATCGAAGCCTTGCCGCGATGCAGGGCTTCGCCCAGGCACCAGCTCAGCACCGCCGCTGCCGTGGCAATGAAGGTATTGATGAAGGCCAGCGCCGCAAAGCCATTGGCCTCCAGCGCCGAGCCGGCGTTGAAGCCGAACCAGCCCACCCACAGCAGGGCGGCACCGGTCATGGTCAGGGGCAGGTTGTGCGGCACGATGGCATCGCGCCCGTACCCGATCCGCTTGCCCACCACATAGGCCCCCACAAGACCGGCCACGGCCGCATTGATGTGCACCACGGTGCCGCCAGCAAAGTCCAGCGCACCCCACTGCCAAATCAGACCGGCCTTGTCATTCATGGATGCAGCCACATCGGCCGTCGCGTAGGCATCCGGCCCCATCCAGAACCACACCATATGGGCGACGGGCAGGTAGCTGAAGGTGAACCACAGCACGCTGAAGGCCAACACGGCACTGAAGCGGATGCGCTCAGCAAAGGCTCCCACGATCAGGCAGCAGGTGATGCCGGCGAAAGTGGCTTGGAAGGCGGCGAACAGCAACTCCGGGATGTAGACCCCCTTGCTGAAAGTGGCGGCAGGCGCAAAGCTGCCGGCCACGGGATCCCAGATGCCCTTGAGCATCAGGCGATCCAACCCGCCGATCAGGCTGCTCCCTTCCGTGAAGGCCAGGCTGTAGCCATAGATCACCCACAACACCACGATCAGCGAGAAGGTCACCAGCACCTGCATCAACACGCTGAGCATGTTTTTGGCGCGCACCAGGCCGCCATAGAACAGCGCCAGGCCCGGCACGGTCATCAAGATGACCAGCAGAGTGGCCACCATCATCCAGGCGTTGTCGCCCTTGTCGAACTTGGGCGGCGTGGGTGCCGTCGCCTGGGCGTCCACTGCGGCCCCGCCCGTGGCAACCTGAGCCGCAGCGGATGCCTCCAGGGCGGGGACGGCCGAGGCGGCAGCATCCATCAGCGGCGCAGCTGAAGCCGCCGGCTCCTGCGCCCCAACGGACGCCATCAGGCCCAGACCGCAAAGGGCCAGGCAGGCAAGGAATTTCTTCATCACAGACTCCGGTTCAAAGTGCGGCTTCACCGGTCTCGCCAGTGCGGATGCGGATCACTTGCTCAAGCGGCTGGACAAAGACCTTGCCGTCGCCGATCTTGCCGGTGCGTGCTGCGCGCTCAATCGCCTCGATAACTTGATCCACCACGGCGTCGGCCACGGCCGCTTCGATCTTGATCTTGGGCAGAAAGTCCACCACGTACTCGGCGCCGCGATAGAGCTCGGTATGGCCCTTCTGGCGACCGAAGCCCTTGACCTCGGTGACGGTCAGGCCCTGGATGCCAATGGCGGACAGGGCCTCGCGCACCTCGTCGAGCTTGAAGGGTTTGATGACGGCGGTGATGAGTTTCATGCGGGTCTCCGGTGAATGCACCCGAGGACGAGTCGGGCAGGGTCAACCCGGTTTTGCAGCTTCCGTGCCAGCGCCAAGCCGGCACAAAGATCGCCTTGCCGCACCGTCCCGGTGCGCTTTGGGCTCACTTTCGACCCCATGCACCGTTACGGGGCGCCGGCTCGGGATCAGAATCGGTGCAGGGAGACCCACCATGAGCCTGGCCCTGCTTCACAGTCGTGCCCTCTGCGGCCTCGCGGCCCTGCCGGTGACCGTTGAGGTTCATCTGGCCCCCGGCCTGCCCAGCTTCACCCTGGTGGGCCTGGCGGACACCGAGGTCAAGGAAGCGCGCGAACGAGTCCGCGCAGCGCTCACCAGCAGCGGACTGCAGTTCCCACATGACCGCCGCATCACCGTGAATCTGGCGCCGGCCGACCTGCCCAAGGAAGGGGCGCGCTTTGACCTGCCCATCGCGCTGGGCCTGTTGGTGGCCAGCGGGCAGCTGCCGGCCAGCGGCCTGGATCAATTGGAGTGGGCCGGCGAACTCTCATTGAGCGGCGAGTTGCGCCCGGTGCGCGGAGCGCTGGCGCAGGCTTTGGCGCTGCGCCGCGAAGGCGCGTCGCGTGGCCTGGTTCTGCCAGCCGCCAGCGCCCAAGAGGCCGCCTGGGTGGAGGGCGTGCGACTTCATGTGGCCCAGGATCTGCTCGGCCTGGTCGCCGCCTTGCAGGACGGCAGTCTGCCTACCTTGCCGCGCCAGGCACGGCCGGCGCCGCTGGAGCTGCCCTTGGACCTGCGCGATGTGCGCGGCCAGGCCGGCCCCAAGCGCGCACTGGAGGTGGCCGCAGCAGGAGCCCACCATCTGCTGTTGGTCGGTCCACCAGGCACCGGCAAATCCATGCTGGCGCAGCGCCTGCCAGGTCTGCTGCCACCCCTGCCGCTGGAGGCCGCGCTCGAAGTCGCCGCCTTGCAGTCTCTGGTGGGCAGCTTTGCCGCCGAGACCTTTGCCCAGCGTCCGTTCCGCTGTCCGCACCACAGTGCCTCGGCCGTGGCCCTGGTAGGCGGGGCCTCGCCGCCGCGGCCGGGCGAAATTTCACTGGCGCACCACGGTGTTCTGTTTCTGGACGAACTGCCCGAGTTCCCCCGTGCCGCGTTGGAGGCCCTGCGCGAGCCACTGGAGACCGGCCGGATTCACATCGCCCGCGCGGCCCGCAGCAGCGAGTTCCCTGCTCGCTTCCAACTGGTGGCTGCCATGAACCCCTGCCCCTGTGGCCATTTGGGCAATCCGCTCAAGGCCTGCCGCTGCAGTCCGGAGCAAGTCTCGCGCTACCAGGGGCGACTTTCAGGCCCCCTGCTCGACCGCCTGGACTTGCTGGTGGAGGTTCCCCTTCTGCATCCGACGGAGCTGGCGGCTGCGCCCGACGGCGAGGGCAGTGCCGAAGTGGCCGCGCGCGTGGCCGAGGCACAGGCATTGGCGCTGGAGCGACAGGGCTGCCTGAATGCGCAACTCCCGGTCGGTCAGTTAGAGCGCTTTGCACCGCTTCAAGCTGCCGCGGCGCAACTGCTCCAGCAGGCCGCCCAGCGCCTGGCGTGGTCGGGCCGCGCGCTGCACCGCGTGCAGCGGGTGGCGCGCACGCTGGCAGATCTGGGCCGGCGCCCCCAGATCGAGGCCAGCGACATCGCCCAGGCCATTCAGATGCACCGCGCCCTGCCGCGCTGAGCCGCGCACAATCGCCGTCCTCATACGAACTTGGAGCACGGCCATGGGATTGCTGGATTCAATCGTCGGCGCGGTCAGCGGACAACTCCAAGGCCAGGGCGGCGGCGCGGACCTGATCGGCAGCCTGCTGCGTCAGGTCGGAGGCGGCCAAGGCCTGGCCGGCTTGGTGGAACAGCTCAGCCGAGGCGGCTTGGGCGAGATCGTTCAGAGTTGGGTCGGCACCGGCGCCAATCTGCCCATCAGTGCGCAGCAGATCGAACAAGGTCTGGGCGGCGATTTGATTGGCCAGCTGGCTCAGCAATTTGGCCTCAACCCGGCTCAACTCAGCCAGCAGCTGGCCCAGCAGCTGCCGCAGGTGGTGGATGGGCTGACCCCGCAAGGCCAGCTGCCCACCGGCGGCATCGACGATTTGCTGGGGCAGCTGAGCGGCCTGTTGCAGCGCTGAAGCTGCGACTCAGCGGCGGGCGATCAACTCGCCCGAGCCGCTGACCTGGCTCTTCACCTTGGGGCGGCCGGCATACGCCAGGTCACCGCTGCCAGACAGGTCGGCATCCAGTTCCTGGGCCACGCCCAGGCGCAGATCGCCACTGCCCGACAGCTTGGCCCGCACCTGCTGACCACTTAGAGAGGCCGCGTCCACATCGCCGCTGCCGCTGAGATGGAAGTCCTGGCGCTCGACGGCGCCTGCGACGCGCAAGTCTCCGGAGCCGCTCAGGCGCGCTGACAGCTCGCGGGCCTCCACCAGGCCCACCGCCACATCGCCCGAACCGCTCATGTCGAGTTCCAGGCGATCGCCCTTGTACTGATCCAGCCGCACATCGCCAGAACCGCGCACCATCAGGCCTTGGAGCCGCTTGAAATCCACCGCCACCCGCAATGACTGGCGGCTGCTGAAGCTGGCGCCGGCGCGCACGCCAATCACCAAGGTATCGCCCTCCACCGAGGTTTGGATCAGGGGCTCGATGTTGTCATCAGCCTGCACCCGCAGGCCCTCGGCAGCGGCCGCGTGCAGATGCACATCCAGCGGGCCATCAACGCGCACCCGGGTGAAGGGCGCCACACTGCGCGCCCTGTCTACCAGCTGGCCCGAGCCCTTGGCGCGCTGACCGCCTGAACCATAGAGCGTGGTGCCCCCCAGCGTGATGGAGAGATGCTTGGCCTCATTCTTGATGCGCAACACCCATTCCTGTTCCTCGGCCATGGCCAGACCGGACACGGTCAGCGCACAGCAAAGCGCAAGGGCACGAACAGGCAGGGATGAGCGACGCATGGAGAACTCCTGAGGGCAGTGGAATTGAGGCAGTTTGCGAACCCCTTCGCCCGCCCACCAGCGGCGGGTGACCGGATGCATGCGGAGGGCCATAGACTGCCGTTTTGCGCGACGATCCGGAGAGCGGCATGAAGTGGGAAGGGCATCGAGAGAGCGACCGGGTCGAGGACCTGCGCGGCAGGCCCAGCGGCGCGGGCCGACGTGGCCTGGGACTGGGCGGCATCGTGTTGGCCTTGGTCGCAGCCTGGCTGTTCGGTATCAATCCCATGACGGTGCTCAGCGCGCTGGACGATGGCAGTGGCGCTCCCGTTCAAGTGGACCCAGGGAGCGCAGGTGACGACCCGGCACGCGACCCCGCAACCCGCTTCGTCAGGGTGGTGTTGGCCGACACCGAAGACGTCTGGCAAACCCTTTTCAAGCAGCGCCAGCAGCCTTACACGCCGCCGCGCCTGCGACTGTTCCGCGGCCAGACCGAGACCGCCTGCGGCACGGGCGATTCAGCCATGGGGCCCTTCTACTGCCCAGGCGACCAGCACATCTACCTGGATCTAGACTTCTTTGACACCCTGTCGAAGCAATTGGGTGCACCGGGCGAATTCGCGGCAGCCTATGTCGTGGCCCATGAGGTGGCCCACCACCTGCAGCAACAGCTGGGCATCAGCGCCAAGGTGCAACAGGCGCGCAGCCGCCTGTCCGAGGTAGCGGGCAATCAGCTCAGCGTGCGCTTGGAGTTGCAGGCCGATTGCCTGGCCGGTGTGTGGACCCACCATTCCCAAAAGGGCAAACAGTGGTTGGAGCGCAGTGATGTGGAGGCCGCCCTGAATGCAGCCAGCCGCATCGGCGACGACGTGCTGCAAAAGGCCGCCAATGGGCAGGTGGTGCCGGAGAGCTTTACGCATGGCAGCGCGGCACAGCGCCAGCGCTGGTTCAGCGTGGGCATGCAACAAGGCCGCATCGAAGCCTGCGACACCTTTGCGGCGGCACAGCCCTGATCAGTCGGAGTCGCTCTCGCGCCGCAAACCCATCCAAGCCTTGATCGTCAGGTGGCGCAACAGCATGCCCGGCGGCATGCGCAGCGCGTGCGCCCGCACATAGAGCCGCCACTGAGCCCACCGGTCCAGGGCCCCTGCGCTTTGCAGCGCGTGCATGGCGCGCTCGAAGCGACGCAGCAATCGCTCTGGGGCCGGGCCACCCGCCCGCTCGCTCAAGGCCGAAACAAAGTCCTGCGGCAGCGGCGTTTGCCAACTGCGCTGCAAGAGTTGGAGCCCCAAAAGCACCGGCTCGGCCACGCCATGTTCGGCACAGGCCTGCAGCAAGCGAATCCAAAAATCGGGCTCGGTCCGTGCGAAGTGGCGCAACAGGCGGTCCACATCACAAAGATCTCGCAGCCCGTGGTGCTGCTCGCCTTCGTGGGCCAGATGCACCAGGGAATGAATCACCAGATCCTCGGGCGCCGGCACGCTCAAACCCGGCAAATCCGGCAACGCACGAGCGCGGGCAATCAGCGCCTCGGGGCGCGGGTGCAAGCGACCGGTGAGCGGCAATAGGCTGTGATGGACATCCAGCACCGTACCGCGGCGCACCTGCACCATCGGCGGCAGCTCGTGCATCCACTCCCGGTAGTAGTGCTGGTCATAGGCTTCCTGTTTGGCGCTGACCCAACCGGCCAGCATCAGGGTGCTTTCCACCTGGCCCAGGGCAGTGCGAGACACCAAGATATCGATGTCGCCAAACATGCGGGCTTCACTGGCCGGGTAGTTGCCCAGCACATAGGCCGCCCCCTTGAGCAGCAACACCGGCACCCCGAGCCCACCGAGCGTGCGCTGCAACAGCTGCGCTTCCCAGGCCACCGACAAGCGCTGCCGCGCCGCCAGCTGACGCGCCCCCTCCAAGTGGCGCTCAGGCGCCGGTGCGGCGTGGATACCGGCATCGCCCATGCGCTGCGCCAACGTGCCCAGAAGATTGGCCGCGCGCGCCTGCGCAATCAGCCGGCCCCAGCCGGTCTCATCCAGGGCACGCACCCGCTCGGGCTGGGCCAGATGCTGCAGCAAGAAGGACAGCGGGAGGGCGCTCATCAGCGGCACAGCTCGTCGATCAGGGCCAGACCGGCCTCGGTGCTGCCATAGCGAATCTGGAAGCAACGCGCCCCATCCAGTAGCGCACAGGCCGCGGTAAAGCCCGCCTCCCCCATGCGTTCCTGATTGAAGTTCTGCTCCGAGAGCAACACAAAGGCCTCGACCCGGCTGATTTCCTCGACCGAGGACTCAGCCCCCGCCTCAAAGCGAGGAAACACCAACCAAGCCAATTCGGCGGGACGGTGAGCGGCCTGAACCGAAGCCTGGGGACAAGCCGCATGGGCGATATCGCCTTTGCGGGTGGCTCGGAACACCGGCCCCAACTGCGCACCCGGCATGGCCTGGACCCGCGCAATCGACTCGTTCTTCAAGCTGATGGGGCGCGGGTGTGGCAGCAACTGGGCGCGTGCGGGGTCGTAGATGGCCAGCTCATCCGAGAACAACTGCCAGCCGCGCATGAAGGTCAGCGACGCACACAGGGTACTTTTGCCCGCGCCGGGAAAGCCAGGCAGCATCAGCGCGCGGCCGTTGCGCGCCAGCACAGCGGCATGCATCACAAGAAAGCCCAGCGCGCGATGCGCCACCGACCAATTCAACCCCCACTCGAACAGTGGCCCGGCCTGCTCACCCGGTAGCGGATGAAAGGGCTCGACCCCATCAAGCAGAAAACGCGCCTGGGGCGCCCACCAGCGCCGCAAGCCTTTGCCCGGCAGGATCTCGATATCGAAGTCCACAAATCCGCCGGCCGAGCCTGGGCTTTGTGGGTAATCGGCATAGAAGCGTGACACATGCGCGGCCACGCCGGGGTAGGACGAGCGCAGCCGCACCCGAAAGGGCGCGATGTCAATCTGCAGGTCGGTCATGCGGCGGCCAACAGATGCTCCCGCATCAAGGTCTCCAACACCTGTTCCGGCAGTTCTTCAGGGACTTCACCGGTATCCGCCTGAACCTGTGCGACCCGTGCGGCCATCCAGGTCTCATCCGGCGTACAAGCCTGTTCGGCAAGGGCCCTCACGAGGGCCGCCGCCAGCGGCGACAGGATCCAATAATCGCCCGAGGTCGCATCAAAGGCGATACGCCCGTCCGAGCAGTTCCAGTCCGGCGCCCAAATCAAGCGCCGCCCCGGCGCCAGGCCGAGGCACGGCAAAGCCGCCAATCAAGTGCCCTTACAGAGATTCGGCACCGCTGCCTGAACGTCGTACATCCCGGAGATGTAGGCAATCACATCCGAGGCGGTCCAACCGTTGTTGCCGCAGCTCAACAACGCCGAGGGGCAGTAGGTGCCACCGTTCTTCACCGCCATCCACATCTCGACGATCTGTGGCCGGCTGAGCGGGTAGTTCTGGCTCTGCGAATCAAAGTAACCGGCATTCAGCCAGGCTGCTGACAGATGGCGCAGCAACTGCGTGTACTTCGTCTCATAGGCCAGGGCCTGCCACAAGCCGATGCCAGCGGGCGCACCGACGAAGCCGGCCTCGGTCAACAACGTGCCCGGGGTCAGGATGTCGGTTTCCGACAGATCAGGCGGCTTGGCCCCACAGAGCACCGGCACGGACTTGAAAGTCGGGAACTTGGCGCCAGCCACCGTCCAGTGCGGGGAGTGTTGTGGGGTCATCCAGAATCCTGGCGACAAGCCACCCGAACAGGTACTGCCATCGCCCGTGCGCGGGCTGGTGTTGCCGCTGATCATGGCCGAAGGGCTCTTGCAGACGGCACCCAGGGCCGTCTTGGCCGGCACGGCCACCAACACCCCACCGGCCACACCACCGAACAAACGACGCCGCGGCGCATTCGCCGGTGCGCCAGCGGGCTGTGCCTTCTGGGTTTGCGGGTTCGAGTCCATATGCCTTCCTTTGTTCTGGCCTGACCGGCGCACCACACCAGGAATCGGGCGACCCCCGGGCGCGCAAGCGAAACAGATTGTAGGTGGGGGTCCAGACCGGTCCGGCCCCTCAAACGGGTGGGGCCTGCCCTATCCTTGCGGCCTATGTCCGCCCCCAAGCCTTTTTCGATGATCCGCGAGTTTCATCTCGCCGATTGGTTCACGCTGGGCAATGCCATTTGTGGCGTTGCCGCCCTGTTTGCCACCATGAGTTACCTACAAACTCAGGAGAGCTGGCACTTGCTGCTGGCCTGTGGCTTGGTGCCGTTGGCGCTGATCTTCGACATGCTGGACGGCCGCATCGCCCGCTGGCGCCAGGCCAGCAGCGCCATGGGCAGGGAGCTGGATTCGCTGGCCGACGTGATCTCCTTCGGCGTGGTGCCCGCCGCCATCGCCTACGCAGCCGGAATGCAAGGCTTGTGGGACCGCATCATCCTGGTGTTCTTCGTCACCTGTGGCGTCTCTCGCCTGGCGCGTTACAACGTCACGGCAGAGCAACTCAGCGCGGGCACTGACAAAGTTGCCTATTTTGAAGGCACGCCCATTCCGACCTCCGTCCTCCTGGTGGCCCTGTTGGCTGCCGGCATTTGGCAAGGTGCGGTCGGCCCGACGCTCTGGGGCGGGGTAGTGGAACTGGGTGGCTACCGCCTGCACCCACAAGCCCTGCTCTATCTGCTGTCCGGCTCGTTGATGATCAGCCGGATCCGGATTCCCAAGCTCTGACTTAAAGCATCAGATCGAGCGCAGTACCGGCGAACAGCGCTGCGCCCACCCAGTGATTGAGCCGAAAGGCTTGGAAGCACCCGGCCCGTTCACGGGGCGCAATCAAGCGCAAGTGCCACAGCACCTGGGCCAGGGCCAGCCCCCAGCCCGCCACGAATCCCCAGCCCATGCCAAAGAAGCTCAAGGCGAGCCCCGCCCAGCCGCCCAGAAAGACCAGATAGAACAGCGCGATACCTCGCACATCCCAGGCCCCCAGGGTGATGGCACTGGTCTTGATGCCGATCTTGAGATCATCCTCGCGGTCGACCATGGCGTACTCGGTGTCGTAAGCCAGTACCCAGAACAGATTGGCAGCCATCAGACCCCAGGCCGCCAGGGGGATGGCATCGGGGATGGCCTGCAGGCGCCAATCATCCGCACCCAGCACAGCGGAAAAGGCCATCGGAATGCCAAAGCTAAAGGCCACGCCCAACACCGCCTGCGGCATCGCCAAGACCCGCTTGGCATAGGGATAGAGCAGGGCCACGGCCAACGCCGGCAGCGAGAGCCAGATGGTGGGCGGATTGGTGCTCAGCACCAGAAGGAAGGCCAGAACCGCCAGCAGCGCCCCCAGCTGCAAGGCCTCCTTGACCGGAATGGCGCCGGTGGTGACGGGCCGCTTTGCGGTGCGCGCGACATGGCGGTCAAACTCCCGGTCGGCCACGTCGTTGATGCAGCAACCGGCCGAGCGCATCAAGATGGTGCCGCCGATGAACACGAACAACAGATGCCAACCCGGAAACCCATCCGCCGCCAGCCACAAGGCGGAGAGCGTGGGCCACAGCAGCAGCAGCCAGCCGGCGGGACGATCCCAGCGGATCAAATCGAGATAGAGGCGCCAGCGCGCGAAGGAAAGCGACATTTCGCCATTATGGGAAAGCCCTGTCATCAAGCCGTGACAGTTGGCCGGCAGCATGCGCGTCCATCATGTCTGCCACTCCTCGATTGACCCACTTGCCGCGTCGCACCCTGGTGCTGAGCGGCCTGTTCACCATCTTGCCGGCCTGGTCGCAAACCGGTGCGGATGCCCTGCTGGCCGCCACCCAGTTGCGCCTGGGCGTGGAGCGCCTGGTGAAGCTGGAATTGGAACGTCGCGCCCTGCCGCGCCTGACACGGGCCCTGCAAGAAAGTGAGCGCGAGCGCCCGCGCGTGGGCGCGGCCCTGCAACATCTGCGCCGCCCGTGGCCGCAGCTCAACGAACGCCGCCAAGCCCAAGTCCTGCGCGCCACCGACGAGGCCGCGGACCTGGTGGCCGATCTGCAGCGCACGCCCGGCACCTTGCTGGGCGACAGCGAGGCGGTGGCGGTGCGGCTGGGCTTCGTCACCACCACGCTTTCCGGCCTTGCCCCCGACCCCGAGCGCGCCGCCCTGGTGGACCTGTTGGCCCGTGCCGGCACCACCGCGCTACGAGTCGGCAAGCTGAACTTCGCAGCGGCCATGGAGACCGGCCGCGGCAGTGCCTCGGTGGCCGTGGCCGCACAACAGTCGGTGATCGAGTTCGAATCCGCCCTGCAATCACTCGGGCGTCAACGCCTGGGCGAGCGTGCCACGCAAAACCTGGAACTGGCCCAGCACCAATGGGTGCTATTCCGCGCCGCGCTCAGCCCCTCGGGGCTGGTGAAGTCGCCCGATCGCCTACCCGAAGTGGCCACCACCACCGACCGCATCGCCGAGGCGCTCAGCCGGCTCGCTCAGCAGCTGACCTAAGCACCGAGCCCGGTTCAGTCGGCATCCGTCTTGAACTGCTTGGCCGACTCACTCAACGAGCGCGCCCGGTCCGACAACTGCGCGGCCGAGGCCGCCGTCTCCTCGACCAAGGCGGCGTTCTGTTGCGTCGCGCTGTCCACCTCGCGAATCGCCGCTGCCAGCTGACGAATCTGCTCCGCTTGCGAGTTGGATTCCCGCGTGATGTCACTCATGATGCCGGTGACCCGCTCAATCGCCTGCACCATCTCGTGCATGGTCGCGCCGGCCTGGTTCACGTATTGACCGCCCTGACTCACGGTCTCGATCGAACTTTGAATCAGGGTCTTGATCTCGCGCGCCGCCGCCGCGCTGCGCCCGGCCAGGGCGCGTACCTCGCCGGCCACCACGGCAAATCCCCGCCCCTGCTCGCCCGCCCGAGCCGCCTCCACCGCCGCATTCAAGGCCAAGATATTGGTCTGGAAGGCGATGCTGTCGATGACCTGAATGATGTCGCCGATCTTCTTGCTGCTGGCGGTGATCTCTTCCATCGAGCGCACCGCCTGTTCGACGATGGCGCCGCCCTTGCCCGCCACAGCCGCCGCGTTCTGCACCAGGCTGTTGGCTTCTCCAGCGCTGCCCAGGTTGTGGCCCACGGTCTCTTCCAGGGTCGCCGTACTCGCGCTGGTTTGCTCCACCACGGCCGCCATCTGTGCGCCACGATTCGCCAGGTCGTGGTTGCCGGCGGCAATCTCGGCCGCACTGCCCTCGATTTCTTCGGCACTGGATCGCACCTGCAGCACCAGCATCACCAGGTTGTCGATGGCCTCGCGCAACTCATTGCCCGCCAGCACCAACTCATCGCGGCCCGCAAGGCTTTCGCTGCTGCTCAGGTCGCCACCGCCCAGCCGGGCGATGCGTCGCCCCAAGGCCTGGTAAGTGGATTGAGCGGCCATGTAGTAGGACGCCAGCAGCACCATGCCCAAGCCCACCGACAGCACCGCCACCACCACAGCGGTCCACATTTGCCGCTCCAGGCGCTGCACGCGCGCCTGGATCAACGTGGTCAGGCGCTCGGCGACGTCACTCTCCAACGCCTCCAACTCATGCTGAAAACGCGTGCCGGTGGCGAACCACTCTTCCGATTTGGCCGTGATGGGGCCCGCAAATGGAAACTCGGCATCGATGCGAGAGACGAATTGAGTTTCCAAGGCCTCAAAGACCTCCCGCTTCAACCCGGCCACGACGTCTGAGTTGGCCCGCTCCACCCGGACCAAATCGTCACGCGCACGCCCCAGATACTCATCGGTCATGGCATCGGCGTTGTGCATGGCCATCATGACGTCCGGGGGCACCTGGGCCACATCCCCGATCCTCGCAATCGCCGCCCCCACGCCGCGGGCACGACTGACCGCATTGATCAGGCGCGGCAAGTCATCGACGGCTGCGACCATCAAGTAGTAGCTATCGGCATCCGGATCGAGCGCCAGATTGCTATTGCTCGCAATGGTTTCATAGAGGTCGAGCACCCCCTCCACCAAAGTATTGCCGGCCTCCATCACCGGCTCCAGGGCATCGGTCTTGAGGCCCGCCAGCGCCGTCGAGGGTTCGCGCAATTTGCCCAACTCGGCCCGCAAGCCCAGGGGATCACCTGCTGCGCTCAGGGCCTGATCCCAGGATGCCAATTGAGACTGGAAGCCGGCCGCCGCCTGTTGCCGCATCCCTTCGGCCCCCTCGCGACCGCTGGCTTGC
Organism: Inhella inkyongensis; assembly: GCF_005952805.1. Taxonomy (GTDB): domain Bacteria; phylum Pseudomonadota; class Gammaproteobacteria; order Burkholderiales; family Burkholderiaceae_C; genus Inhella; species Inhella inkyongensis. The sequence goes on along the minus strand of NZ_CP040709.1, from coordinate 499,328 downwards.
CCCATGCTGGAGCCCCGAAGGTTCAGGGCCTGTTCCAGCAATTTATCGGCCTGCCTGAGCTCAGTGATGCCCCGCAACTCTTTGCGCGAGAACTCGGCCGCCTCACGCCGGTCGTTCACCAGCGTTATCAAGAGATAGAGCACCGGAATCGCGAAGGCCACACAGATGATGGCGAACTTCTGGGCCATCGGCAGCCGGCGCATCAAGCGCATCAGCGGCAGGAACAAGCGGGTCATGAAACGCTCCTAAGGCAGGGCGGGGAGACGCGGCCAAGAAGGCCACTCTGCCTCCTCCACCCGAAGGAGCAGGCTGGGACTATCCCTGGGGCGCGGCAGCCCTCAAGGTGAGCGGCAGCTCAATGCGTCCGGCGCGTTCGTGCCTCGCCTTCAAGCCAAGCGTCGCGCCAGCCGGCGCGCGCACCCACCACTCAACTTGCGCCCGGTCGGCCGTGACCTCGCGGCTGGGCACGAAGTGATGGGCGCTGGTCTTGGGCGCGTGCCCGGCCAGTTGCGGCCCCTGCACGCGGGCGCAGCCGCTCATCAACTCCGCGCCCTCGGGCAGGTCGATCTCAAACACCACGCCGCGCACCACCTCGCGCGCCAGCGCCTGCTCGGTGACGTGGCTGGGCAAGTAGCCGCTATTGCACACCGCCAGCCGCACCCGCCAGCAATCTTCACCCACGGCTTCGGCACTGGCCTGCAGCAACTCCAGGCGCGGCAATGAAAGCGCCAATTGGTTCATCCAGGCCGGGAAGCGCGCCACTTCCTTTTCACGCAGGCCGATGGGCGGGTTGCGCCAGAAGTTCATCAAGTCCCAGCCCCCGATCTCCACCGCCCCGAGCTGCGGGTGTTGGAAGGGGCGCCAATTCACAAAGGCGGCGTCGGGGCCCAAGGTCTCGCTCCAGCGCAGCAGCTTGAGGTCGTCCTCGGCCGGGTGCTCGCGGTACCAGTCGATCCATTTGTAGCCCTGAATACCGGCCTCGCGGTTGGGACTCCACAGCTCCACCACCCAGAACAGGGCGCCCAGATGGTCGTAGAACCATTGCTGAGTGCCGGTGATGGTTTCCTTGGGGTGATAGCGGAACTCATGCCAGGTGCTGACGCTGGGATAGCCGGTGTGCTGGGTCGCCAGCTCGCTGAAGCGCTTGATCTGCCAGAGGTCCTCGGGAATCAGATCGTCATCGCTGCGATTGCCGCTGGGGCGCAGGATCACTCCTGAATGCGTGTGATAACTGATGGCCGCACCGATATTGGGGTGGCGCACCACGAAGTCCACCACCGCACGCACCTCCGGCTCGCTGGTGGGGTAGGGGCCAGCCCCCAGCTGATCCACCTCCTGGCGCCAATCGGCCGGAAAGTTGCGATTCAGGTCCAGGCCCTCAACATCCCGATTGACCTTGACCTGCACGCCATCGAAGCCCTGGATCAGCCCTTCGGGCATCAGGCGGTAGTAAGGCCCACCGAACTCGCCCGGCTGACGCGGTACCAGCAGGCGTGCGTCTTCCGGGTGTGGGCGCCAACCTCCATTCGGGTCGGGCACGCGCATCGTCAGGATGCGGCCATCGCCGTCGATGTCCTCGGGCGTCAGTCCGTCCAACGGCGCATCCTCAAAGGGATAGGGGCGGGTGGCCGAACGGATGTGCCGCGGCCGCTCGGCCAGGGCCAGTTCGGCGCCATCGGGGCAGAGGCGCGGCGCCAGGTAGACGGTACGGGTATCCAACAGGCGCGTGATGGCTGGATCGCTGCCATAGCGGCTCAGCAGCTGATGCAAGTAGTTCAGGCAGGCGGTCGAGGCCAGCAACTCGGCCGCGTGGATATTGCCGTCCACCCAGAGCGCGGGTTTGTCGGGGTGCGCTCCGGTGGCCTGGTTGGTCAGTGCCAACACCCAAATTTCGCGCCCCTCGCGGCTGAGCCCGATGCTGAACTTCTGCACCAACTCAGGCCGGGCCGTGGCGTAGGCCTGCAGCAGTTCGGTGAGGGCACTGTGCGAGTAGAACTGCTCGAAATCGGGCGTGGGCAACATGGCAATTGCAAAACATGCAGGGGCCGCGATTGTTTATCCGCCCGTGAACCGCACTTTCCCCGGCTTGGTGAGTTCCGCATCCTGGCCTATAAGCTCAACTGCGAACGCAGCGGTGCGAGTCGGCCGCCGAATGAAATGCCACCGGGAGGGCCCCCATGAACACCGCCAACACCACCAGCGACGACGACTGGTTGATTGACGACAGCGACTGCGCAGACAGCGCGGCCCTGCCGCCCTGGCGCGTGCTGGTGGTGGACGACGAACCCGATGTCCACTCGGCCACCCGGCTGGCCCTCTCCAATGTGGTCTACAAGGAGCGCCCGGTGCAGGTGCTCTCGGCCTACTCCGGCAAAGAGGGCCTGATGATGTTGCGGCGCGAAGCCGACATCGCCCTGGTGCTGCTGGACGTGGTGATGGAAACCGAGGACGCCGGATTGCGCTTGGCCCGGCAAATCCGCGAAGACCTCGGCAACCACCTGGTGCGGGTGGTGCTGCGCACCGGCCAGCCGGGACAGGCACCCGAGCGCGAAGTCGTGCTGCAGTACGACATCAACGACTACAAGAACAAAACCGAGCTGAGCAGCCAGAAGCTCTTCACCACCGTGATTGCCTCGCTGCGAGCCTATGAAGGCCTGCTGATGATCGAGCGCAACCGCGCAGGTCTGGAACGCATCCTGGAGGCCTCCACCGATCTTTATCACGTGCGCTCGCTGCGTGAATTTGCCTCCGGCGTGCTCAATCAAGTGAGCGCCATCCTCGACGTCGGCGCCGACGGCGTGCTCTGTGTATTGAACGAAGCCGAGGCCACCGGCACCAATCTGCCCGTGGTGGTGGCGGCCACCGGGGCCTATGCCCATATGGCCGAGCCCCAGGGGGCCGAGCTGTCACAGCAGCCTTTCTGGCGCGAAGTGCAGCAGGCCTTTGCAGAGAAGCGCAGCCGCATCGAGCCGCGCAGCGCCGTGCTGTTTGTCGGCACGCCCGAGCAGCACGAATTCGTCGTCCTGGTCACGCCCCCCTTGCCCTTGGCCGATTTGCAGCGCCAGCTGCTCGAAACCTTCTGCGACAAGATCGGCTGGGCCTTCGACAACTTGCACGCGCTGGATGCCATGCGACAGGCTCAGGGGCGCTTCGTCCAAGTGGTGGCGCAAATCTTCGACGCGCTGCACCGCCGCGCGCCCGCCGATCTGCCGGCCGAGCTGGGCCCCCTGCTTGACCACCTGGCCCAACAGGGCCTGGGCGGCTTGGACGCCGAGACCCTGCGCCAACGCCTGCTCGCCGGCTGCGCCTGATTGCGGCGGCCTGGGCGCCGCCGACTATCATTCCGCCCCCTCAATTCACACCGCTAGGTGGAGCTCGATATGGCCTCGGTCAACAAAGTCATCGTTCTCGGCAATCTGGGCCGCGACCCCGAACTGCGCTACACGCCCTCGGGCGCTGCCGTCTGCAATGTGTCCATTGCCACCACGCGCAACTGGAAAAGCAAGGACAGCGGCGAGCGCCAGGAAGAGACCGAATGGCACCGTGTGGTCTTCTATGACCGCCTGGCCGAGATTGCCGGCGAATACCTCAAGAAGGGCCGCCCCGTCTATGTGGAAGGGCGCTTGAAGACCCGCAAGTGGCAAGACAAGGAAGGCCGCGACCAGTACACCACCGAGATCATTGCCGAACAGATGCAATTGCTGGGCGGGCGTGAGGACGGCGGTGGCGGCGGTGGTAGCGGATACGGCGGCGGCAGCCGCGGTGCCCCGCAAGGCGGTGGCGACGACTACGGCCACGACGCCCCGGCCGAACGCCCGGCGCGCCCGGCCGCTCGTCCGGCCCCGCAGCGCCCGGCGCCGGCCCCCAAGCCGGCCAGCAGCTTTGACGACATGGATGACGACATCCCGTTCTGAGCTTTGGCTGCTCAGCCTGCTGCTGAGCGCCTGTAGCGGCACGCGGCCGCCATCGGCGCCCGCGGTCGTTTCCCCACCGACCGAAGCAAGAGCACCCGCCGCCGCACCGGCGGCCCCAACGCCGCCGCCGCGCTTCCAGGCCCAAGGTCATCACCCGGCCTGGAGCCTGCGCCTGGTGGATGAAACCATCGAGTTCCTGGCCGCCGATGGCCTGCGCTTCAAAGCCACCAGCTTGTTCCTGCCCGACGCCAGCGCCGGCGCCGCCACGCTGGGTCTGGAAGTGCAGGGCCATCCGGCCCTGCTGAACGGCGAACGCCGCCTTTGCCGCGATGCGGTGAACCAACTGCCCTACCCCTGGCAGGTCAGCATCACTTATCGCGGCCGGGTCTATCTGGGCTGCGGCGGCCAGCCGGCCACGCTGTTGATGGGTGCCGCCTGGCAGGTGGATGCGCTGGACGGCGCGGCCGACTTCGCGCCAGGCCAGAGCCAACTACGCTTCGAGGCCGAGGGCCTGCTGAGCGGCCACGGCCCCTGCAATCGGCTGCAGGGACAGTACCGCATGGGTGTTGATGGCCTGAGCCTGGGCGGGCTGCGTGTCACCGAACGCGCTTGCGCCGACGCCGGCCTTCAGGCCCTGGACCAAGCCCTGCTGAACTTCCTGCCCCAGGTGGCCCGCCACGAACTGGACGAGCGCGGCGACCTGGTGCTGCGCAGCGCCGACGGCCGGCGCCTGCGTCTATCGCGTCACTGAGCCCAGCACGCACAGACCGGCCGCGCCACACTGCGCGCCCGGGTCCGGCAGCACCTGGCAGGTGCCCACGCGTCCGCTCTGGCGCTGCTCCGCCCGCACCAGTTCCCGGTGGCGCAAAGCCAGACGCTCCAGCACGGCGGCATCGGTGTTCAAGGTCGACACCGCCACATAGGACTGCGGCCCGCCACAGGGTCGGGCGCCGACACCCAGGCTGCGGCACTGCGTATCGGCGCTGCAGCGCGGCTCACCCACGGCCTGCATCAGTTCAGCGCGGGCGCGCTCAATCTCGGCGCCGGGCGCCGCCGCAGCCGGTGGGGTGAGTGCCGGCGGCGGGTGCGCGCACGCCGCCAGCGCATGGGTCAGCAGTGCGGCCAGCAAGGCCCTGTTCATTCGCTTCATTGCAATCGCTCCACGTCAAAGCCCTGGTGGCGCAACAGGTCCGTGAGGGCCTGCGGGCCTGTCATGTGCAGCAACCCCACCGCCGCCAGCAGCGGGCGGCCCTTGGCATGCTCGGCCGCAATCCGTTCGGCCAGATGGGGGTTGCGCGCGTCGTTCAAGCGGCGGTGCAGCGCCAACTCTTCGGCTGCGGGCTGGCATTCGCACAGCGTGGCCAGATCGGCCAAACGTCGCAGATCTCCCTCGGCCCAGGCCTGCCCAAGGCGCTCCAGAGAGCGCTCGGCGTCGCCTTTTTCCAGGCTCGCCAGGCTGAACTGAAGCAACCGGCGCGCGGCCCCGGGCTCGCGCGGCAACAAGGCCCTCATCTGCAGACCGACACTTTCTAGCGCCACAACCGGCCGGCCCGTGGCCTTGGCCCACGCGAGCAGCATGGCCTCCTGCCCATAGGCCGGGTCCAGGCCCGCACGCCGCCCGGCCATCACGGTGTAGGTCACCGCCTGCATCACCGGATGCAGACCGGCCAGAGCCTGGCGCGGCAGGCAGACCCGGTCGGCCTGGCGATCCAGGCGCGCCTGTTCCTGCGCACTCAGGGTCAAACGAGCCGCCTCGGCCTGGGCCTGCGCCAGCTCGGCCTGGGTGCCCGGCGCGCTGAGATCGACCTCCAGCGCCAGCACCTCCACTTCGGCCAGGGCCTGCTGCAGCTTGGGGCCGGGAAAGGCCCAGGCCAAACGCCCCACATGGGCGGTGCCGAATAGATAAGACTGCCGGCCGTCTTTGCGCAGACGCCAAAGCGCACCGCGATCGCGAGCCGCGCGCTGCCCCTGCTCGATCTGATCGGCCGTGGGGGCCTGCGCCACCGGCGGGCAGTCTTGCGCCCGCAGCAGCGCCGGGCCCAGCAGCAGCGCCATCCCCAACGCCCACGGCAACAGCTTGTTTCTCATCTTGGCTCGCGCGCAGTCATGCGGGCTCCATTCTGGGTCAGAGCCGGGCACACTGCCGGCCCATGCGACGCAATGTCCTGCTCACCGGCTTCGAACCCTTTGATGGCGCCAGCCAGAACAGCTCCTGGGCGCTGGCTCAAGGCCTGCACGGGCATGCCTTGGCCAGCGGGCGGATCGTGCAAGCCGTGCAACTGCCCTGCCGCTTCGGCACCGCCCTGCAACGCCTGGAGGCCGCCCTGCAAGACTTGCGCCCCAGCCATATCTTGGCCATGGGCCAGGCCAGCGCGCGCACCAGTCTGTCTTTCGAGCGCGTGGCGCTGAACTGGATCGACGCGCGCATCCCCGACAACGATGGCCTGCAACCAGTGGATGTGCCCGTGCTGCCAGGCGCCCCCGCGGCCTACTTCAGCAACTTGCCCATCAAGACCATGGTCAACGCGGTGCGTGCGGCCGGGCTGCCGGCTGAAGTCTCGTACTCGGCCGGCAGCTATGTGTGCAATCAGGTGTTCTATTTCCTGATGCACCGGCTGCGCAGCCGCAGCCGGGCGCGCGCGGGCTTTCTGCATGTACCGGCGCTGGAGGGCGGACCCAGTACGCTGAGCCTGGACGACTTGCAGCGCGGTCTGTTGGCCGCACTGGAGGTGCTGGAGCAGGCCGAAACCCACGCCCCCGGCGACGGCCGCACAGATTGATATGCACACCACGCTGCACCCCGATCTGCCCCAGCCCGATCAGGCGCTGCGTGCCAAGGCGCTGATCGAGTCCTGCGTGCACTGCGGCTTTTGCAGCGCCACCTGCCCCAGCTTCCAGGTTCTGGGCAATGAGCTGGACAGCCCGCGCGGGCGCATCACCCTGATCCGCGAACTGTTGCAGGGCGAGCCCGCCCAACGCAGCACGCAGCAGCACCTGGATCGCTGCTTGAGTTGCCGCGCCTGCGAGACCACCTGCCCCTCGGGGGTGCGCTATGGCGAGCTGCTGACCCTGGGCCGAGCGCGCGTGGATGCGGCCGTTGCCCGGCCCTGGCGTGAGCGATTGCTGCGGGCGGCCTTGGTGCGCGGCCTGCCGACGCGCGGCTTTGCCTGGGTTCTGCGCCTGGCGCAGGGCTTACGCCCCCTGCTACCGGGCGGGCTGCGGCGGCGCATACCACCGCACCAGCCGGCGCGCTGGCCGCGCCCGGGCAGCCAACCGCGCCAAGTGCTGTTGTTGCGTGGCTGTGTGCAACCCGCCCTGGCACCGAACATCGAGGCCGCCACGCACAAAGTGCTGGCGGTGCTGGGCGTGCAGGCCCTGCCGGTCGCAGGCTGCTGCGGCGCACTACCGGCCCATTTGGGCGATGAATCGCGCGCCGCGAAGTATCAAGCCGAGCTGGTGCGCGCCTGCAGCAACAGGCTGCCGCTGCTGAGCACGGCCAGCGCCTGTGGATTGATGATCAAGGAATACGGCCAGCAGGCACCGGCGGGCTCGGCCGACGCCGAGTTAGCGAGCCGTACCCTGGATCTGGGCGAATGGCTGCTCAGCCCGGCCCATCTGCCGCGCTTGCGCGCCGCCCTCAAGCCCGGAGCCCTGCCCCTGCTGGCCTGGCAACCGCCTTGCACGCTGCAACATGGTCAGCCCGGCGGTGCGCGGCCCCAGCATCATGTGGAGCGGGGCTTGTTGGCCCTGGGCTTTCGCCTGCACCACGCGGCCGAGGCGCATTTGTGCTGCGGCTCGGCCGGCAGCTATTCGGTGCTGCAGCCTCAAGTGGCTCAGGCGCTGCGCAGTCGCAAGCTCGAACAGCTGCAACATCCCGAGGTGGAATGCATCGTCAGTGCCAATGTCGGCTGCATCACGCACCTGGCGGCGGCCAGCGAGCTGCCGGTACGGCACTGGGTGGAAGTGCTGGCCGAGTGGGTATGACCTGCCGGCTTGAACAACAATCCCGCCTTTGCCGAATGTCCTGCCCGACCATGTTGCTGCGCGCCCTCACCCTTGCCACCCTGAGCCTACTGGGCGCCGAAGCCCAGACCAAGCCACAGGGCAAGCTACAAGATGCGCCGCCGCGCCTGGTGGTGCTGCTGGTGGTCGACGGTCTGCCGATGCGGCAGGTGCAGTCCCTGCGGCCGCAGTTCGGCACCGACGGGCTGCGCCGCTTCTACGACCAAGGGACCGTGTTCACCCAGGCCCACTATGCCCACGCGCACACGGTGACGGCCGCCGGCCACGCCACGCTGGCCACGGGCGCCTACCCCCAGCGCCACGGCGTGGTCGGCAATGAATGGCTGAACCGCGCCAGTGGCGCCTCGGTCTACAACACCGAAGACCGCGCGCACCGCTACCTGGACAACGCCGCCACCCCCCCCGACGCCGGCACCAGCCCGAAGAACTTGCTGCTGCCCACCTTTGGCGACCAACTGCGCCAGCAGCAGCCGCAGGCCAAGGTGATTGGCATCTCAGGCAAGGACCGCGGCGCCATCCTGCCGGCCGGACACCGCGGCACGGCCTATCTGTACCGCAGCGAGACCGGGCGCATCACCAGCAGCAGCTACTACATGGCCCAACTGCCGGCCTGGGTGCACGCCTTCAACGCCAAGTTCAACGCCGACCGCTTCTGGCAACAACGCTGGAGTCCCCTGCTGCCGGCGGTCGCCTATGCACAGTCCACCCCTGACGATCAAGCCTGGATGGGCAGCGCCGGCTTTGGCAAGGCGCTGCCCGCCACGCTGGGCGCAGGACACGAAGCCCCGGGGCCGCGCTTCTACACCGATGTGCTGACCTCGCCCTTCGGCGATGAACTGCTGCTGGACTTCGCCCGCGCCGCCATCCGCCACGAGGGCTTGGGCCAGGATGAGGTGCCCGATGTGCTGAGCATCAGCCTGTCCAGCCACGACTACATCAACCACACCTTCGGGCCGGACTCGCGCCTCTCGAACGACCATCTGCTGCAACTCGACCGCCTGCTGGCGCGCTTCTTCCAAGACCTGGACCGCGAGGTGGGCTCGGGCCGCTATGTGCTGGCCCTGGCCTCAGACCACGGTTTTTTGGACAGCCCCGAGGCCCGCGTGCAAAAGGGCCTGCCCGGTGGACGGGTGCCGCTGCCGGCGGCTTTGAGCGCACTGAACCGGCATTTGGAAGACGAGTTCGCCGTCAAACGTCTGGTGCACGGCTTGAGTGCGGGCACCCTGCTGTTTGACGTCCAGGCCCTGCAGAAGCTGGATGCCGCCGCCGTGCAGCGCAGCGCCGCCCGCTTCTTGACCCAGCTGGAAGGCATGGGCGGCAGCTACACCGAGGCCGAGTTGGAATCCTCTCAGCCACCGCGCGCCGACCAGCCCCACCTCCAGGCCCTGCGCTTGTCCTATTTCCGCGAACGCAGTGGGCAGCTGGGCCTCTACCCGGCCGAAGGTTGGCTGTACGGCAGCCGTCTGACCGGCAGCACGCACGGCAGCCCCTGGGCCTATGACCAAGAGTTGCCGCTGCTGTTCTGGGGGCCGAGTTGGATAGGCCAAGCCGTCAGCACGCAACGCGTGCAGGCGGTGGATCTGGCACCGACCCTGTTGCGCCTGCTGCAAGCTCCCCCGCTGCCCCAGGCCCAGGGTCAAGTCCTGCCGCTACCGGCGCCGCAACGCAAGCAGCGCCCCAAGACACCGCCGCGCGCCCAAGCGCGCTGAAGTACCCACTGCGAGAATCACGCCGACCGCGCGGGAGCCCTGAATGTTTTTTGATCTTCCTTCGATGCTGGGCGAGTACCTCTTGCCCCTGCTGATCCTGGTGCCCCTGGCCCTGGTGGTGGTGCTGGTGGCCGCGCGCGGCCACAAGGAGGACCACTGGAGCGTGCGCCCCTGCGATCCTTGGCCGGCCCCCAAGGCCGAGGCTCCGCTGAGCCGCGAAACCGCACCGGAAATTGCAGCCCCAGCGGCGCCGAGTCCGGCCGCGGAATCCCCAAGCTCTGTCGCAGTCGCAGTCCCAGCCCCAGCCACGCCGCCATCCACAGCCACCCCCTACTTGGTGGCACTGGACGACGCCCTGCCGCCAGCGGCACCCCTGGCCCCGCCCGCGCCGACGACCGCCCCGCGCCGGCGTGCCAGCGATCAAGCCCCCGGCCCCGCCGCTCCCACTGCCGGCCCCATCCCCCTGCTGGTGGTGGACGACTCGGCCGTGGTGCGCGCCAAGCTCAGCAAGCTGCTCAGCGGTGCCGGCTACGCCGTCAGCACCGCGCGCCATGGGCAGGACGCGCTGGAGCAGCTGAACCAACACTGGTTCGCAATGATGATCACCGATCTCGAAATGCCCGAGATGGACGGCTTTGAGCTGATCGCCCATGTCAGCGGCGATCTGCGCACCGAGAACTTGCCCATCGTCGCCATCACCGGCCATGAAGAATTGGGCGCGCGCGTGGCCGATGTGAAGGGCCTTTACGGCATCTTCAAGAAGCCCTGGAGCGACCGCGAGCTGCTCGCCCGCGTGGGTGTGCTGACCCAGTTGCGTCCGCGCTGATTTCTCAGCAGTAGGGCGCGCTCAGCCCCTCTGTCTGAAACACCCTCTGCAAGGCCGGGCGCGCCAGCAGGCGCTGCAGATAGGGCCCGATGTGGGGGAAATCGCGCGCCTTGCGCCCGTCGAAATTGCGCGTCCAGCGGCAGAGCGTGAAGGCCAGGCAGTCCACTGCGCTGAACTCCGACCCGAGCAGCCAAGGCTGACCGTGCCGGGCCAGTTCGGTATCAAGCTGTTCCAGCAGCGCGAGCACCTTGGCCTGGGCATTGGCTTTCAGAACGCTCGCCTGCTCAGGCATCCAGCGCTCGGGATAGAAGTAGAGGATCAGGGCGGTCTGCACGCTGTTGTTCAGCCAGGCCATCCATTTGTAGGCCTGGGCCCGCGCGGCCGTGCCCAGTGGCGGCAGCAGCCGGCCGCTTTGATCGCACAGATGCATCAGGATGGCCGGGGTCTCATACAGAACCAGGTCGCCATCAACCAAGGTAGGGATCAAGCCATTGGGGTTGAGCTTCAAATAGGCCGGTTGCTTGTGTTCTCCGGCGGCCGCATTGACCGGCACGAGTTCGAAGGGCAGGCTCAACTCTTCAAGCAAGAAGTGCGGCGCCATGGCGGCGCTAGAGGGAACGTGGTGCAGCTGAATCATGATCAGGCAAGGATTGGCGGGAGCGGGCCAGCATAGAGGCAGTCCGCTCCTCCTTTTTCGCCTGGGCAGCAGCACTTCAGGCCATTACAGTCAGATCCAAAAGGGAGGCTCCATGGCCAATATCCTGCTTGCGGACGACGACACCTTGACCCTGCAGATGCTCCAGGCCACGCTGGAGGATGAGCATCAGGTCACGGCCGTTGCTGACAGCTCGGCGGCGCTGGATCTTGCGCTCACGCGCCCCTTTGATCTGGTGTTGCTCGATGTCGACATGCCGGGCATGAGCGGCTACGAGTGCTGCGAGCGCATCAAGGCCGCGCCCCAGGGCGCCCAGTTGCCGGTGATGTTTCTGTCTGCCTTGACAGGCCTGGAGGAACGGCTGCGGGGCTATTCGGCCGGCGGCGAGGACTACCTGACCAAGCCCTTTGATGCCGAAGAGCTGCTGGCCAAGGTGCGGCGGGTGCTGCAGCACAACGGCCGCGAGCGCGAACTGGCTCAGCAACTGGATGAGGTGATGAACGCCGCACTGGCCAGCGCCGACATGGTGGGCGAGACCGGTGTGGTGCTGGACTTCCAGCGTGCGGCATCAAGCTGCGCCACCCCCGATGCCCTGGCGCTGGCGCTGCTGGAGGCGGTGCAGCGGTTCGGCTTCGAGGCCTGTGTGCGCCTTTGCAGCCTGAGCGCGACGATCTCGCGCAACCAGCGTGGCCCGGCCAGTGCGCTGGAGTCCAGCCTGCTGGATCATCTGCAGAGCGCCGACGCCAGTCAGCGCCTGCACGCCGTGGGGCCCCATGCAGGCTTCCACTGGGGCAAGGTGTTGCTCTTCGTGCGCGGCTTGCCGCTGGCCAACCCCAGCGCCGAGCGCGAGGAGGCTGAGCGAATCGGCCGCGTGCGCGACAACATCGCCCTGCTGATGGAAGGCGCCCTGCAACGCCTTGCCGCGATTGATTCGGCCCAGGCCGTTCGCGACCTGGATCAACTCAGCCGCTTGGTCCAGATGACCCATCAGGCCTTGGCGGACATTTCCGCACGCAGCCAGGCGCAGCAACTGGCTGTTGCGCACCAATGCGAGCACCTGAATGAACGCCTCGAAACCAGCTTTCTGCAACTGGGACTGACCAGCGTGCAGGAAGACCATCTGATTGAACTGGTGCGCGGACACCGCGAATCCGTGCTGGCTGAACTGGCCCAGGGCCAGGCCTTGGATGCCCGCCTGCGCGAAATCAGCAGTCAACTGCGTGCCCAACTCAAACCCTGAGGCTTTGAAGCCCGCCGCCGAGCCGCTGCCCGAAGCCGCCGGTGCCGCGCGGGCGCAGCGCGAGCTGGGCGAGCGCATGGCCCACGGGGTCGCCGTCATGCTGGCCGTGGCCGGTGTGGCCGGCCTGGCACAGGCGGCCGCCACCTGGTGGGGCGGCGGGAGATTGCCGCCCGCCCAGCTGGCACTGATTGCCTGCCTGGGCCTGGCCTTCAGCCTGATGTGCGCCTTCTCCTACTGGCGCCTGAAGCGCCGCGGTGTGCATGCGGCCATGGCGTGGTTTGGCGGCGCCAGCCTGTCTTTGCTGCTGTCTTTGCCTTGGATCACTGGAACGGGGCTGTCCGATGCCGGCCTGCCGGCCTTGGTCGTCGTCGTGCTGGCGCTGGGCCTGCTGGTGTCACCGCGTGCGGCCAAACGCGCCCTGGCACTCAGTCTTCTTGGCGTAGCCGCCGTGGCCCTTGGACAGTGGATGGGGTGGATTCCCGGCCCCAGCGACGCCCGCCCAACCCCCTTGGCCGTACTGGTTCTAGGCCACTCCGCCGCACTTCTCCTAGGCGGCTGGCTCGTCATTCATTACAGCCAAGTGTTCTTTGACGCGCTCGGTTCGGCCGAGAGCTCGCGATTGCTGCTGGCCGACAGTCTTCAGCAACAGAACGAAGCGGCCGAGCAACTGCGCTTGTCAGAGGCGCGCCAGCGACAACTGCTGGAAGGCTCGCTCACGGCGGTGCTGATCTTTGGCGGCAAGGATGGCGTGATCCGTTACGCCAATCAGCGCACCCTGGAGGCCTATGGCGTGGAGCGCATGGAACAGCTGCGCCCCGATTGGGTCATGCCCGGCGAGGGCTATGGTCGCGAGGAGGCCCTGCGCCTCTTTGAGCGCACTCTCAACCAAGGCCCGCAATACCAATGGTGGTGTTCGCAGCGGCGCGACGGCACCCTGATCTGGTGGGACATCAAGACCCTGGCCCAACACCAGGACACCGACCCCCAAGTGGTGGTGTTTGGACATGACATCAGCGCCCAGGTGGCAGCCCGAGCGGCCCTGACCCAGGCGCGCGAGCAGCTCGAGGCCCAGGTGCGCGCCCGCACCCAGGCCTTGCAGGCCCAGCAGCAGCGCATGGAGGCCATCCTGGAGGCACTGCCCCTGACGCTGTCCATCCGCGACGGCGGCGGCCGCTACCAACTGGTGAACCGCCAGTTTGAGCGCAGCAGCGGCTGGCGGCGCGAACAGGTGTTGGGCCGCCGCAGCCACGACTTCCTGCCCGCCGCCGAGGCCGCGCAGATCGCCAGCACCGATGCCGAAATCTTGCGCGTCGGCGGGGTGCAGCATTACGAGCAGGCGCTGGTCCACCCCGCTGAGGGCTTACGCGAGCTGCTGTTCACCTCGGTGGCCATGCAGGACAGCGAAGTCGGCGGCTACACCGTGCTGACCCTGGGCACCGACATCAGCTCCCTCAAGCGCCTGCAGCATGAGTTGGAGCAGGCCCGCGACGACGCCCAGCGCTTGGCCCAGGCCAAGAGCGACTTCCTGGCCAATATGAGCCATGAAATTCGCACCCCGCTGAATGCCGTGCTGGGCCTGGCCCAATTGGCCCTGCTGCGAGAGCCAGCCGGCGCCTACGAGCGCCAGGCCTTTGAGGGCATCCGCAGCGCCGGCGAGCACCTGCTCGGCGTGGTCAACGACATCCTCGACTTCGCCAAGCTGGAATCAGGCAAATACCTGACCTCCTGCGATGTGGTGGACCCCTTGGAGCCTCCGCGTGGCGCCCTGGCCATGCTGGAAGCACGGGCGCGTGAAAAGCGCCTGGGCTTGCGTCTACAAGTCGAGGGTGAACTGCCCCGACGGGTGCAGCTGGATCTTCTGCACACCCGCCAGGTGCTGGTCAATCTGATCGGCAACGCCCTCAAGTTCACTCAGCAGGGCGAAGTGCTGGTGCGCGTCTCAGCCCATGATGGTCGTCTATGGTTCGCGGTGCACGACACCGGCCCCGGCATCGACGCCGCTCAGCAAGAACGCATCTTCCAGGCCTTTGAACAAGCCGATGTGTCAGCCACCCGACAATTCGGTGGCACGGGCCTGGGCCTCTCCATCAGCCGCCGCCTGGCCCGGCTGATGGGCGGCGACATCAACCTGCAGAGCAGCCTGGGGCAGGGTTCGACATTCACCCTGCACCTGCCCTGTGTCGCTCTGGCCGAGCCCACCGGCATGGCACCAGGAGATAGTGGCCCCCGCCCTCAAACCCCCAGCGCCCAGCTGGCCGGTCTGCGCGTGCTGGTAGTGGACGATGTGGAGCTCAACCGCGCCATCTTGATGGAGATGCTGCAAAGCCAAGGTGCCCTATGCCAGCAGGCTGATAGCGGTGCCCAGGCCCTGGCCTGCATGGACGCGCCGGACTGTCCGCCATTCGATGTGGTGCTGATGGATGTGCAAATGCCCGGCATGGACGGCTACGAGACCACCCGGCTGCTGCACAGCCGCCGCCCCGAGCTGCCGGTGTTTGCCCTGACGGCTCACGCCCTGCCGGAGCAAGTGGAGCTCTCACGCGCCGCCGGCATGGCAGGGCACATCACCAAACCGGTCGAACTGAGCCGTCTGGTTGAGGCCCTGATGGCACGCCTTCGCCCCGCTGCGAGCCCAACAACACCCACCCCCACCGAACCGGCCCCGCCTGCGCCCGCCAAGCCGGAAGCAACCTCCATCCTCGGCTGGGACTACGCCGCCGCCCTGGCACGGTGCGCTGGCAAGGCCCCCCTGCTGCGCCGTCTGCTGACCGACTTTGAACAGCAATACCGCCAACCCATGCCCGAAGGCGGCGAGGCCTTGCGCGCCTGGGCGCATCGGCTGAAGGGGACGGCGGGGAATCTGGGGCTGACAGCACTCGCTACCGGCGCAGGCGAACTGGAGCAATCCGCCCTGACCGTGACGCAGCAGCAGCAGACCGAACTGAAGATCCTGCTGCAGCGCCAGCTTGATTCGCTGGCGAACTGGTTAGATCAAGCCGCCTGACCAGATGCCAAAGGTCAGCCCCGACCTCGGTGAGGCGCGCGCGCCACATTCCAAGGGTTAACCCAGCCAGACCCCCTCCTCCCAGAACTCCAACAATCCGACCCCACCCAGGGTGCATTCGTCCCTGGACTGCGAGCTGAGTCTGTCAGCCCGATGTCGAACCCACAAGTGTTTGAGGAGTTTTGATGCGTCAACCTACCCGTCTTTGTGCCGCCCTGGCCGTCGCCTTCGGCGGCTTGGCCGCTGGCCAAGCATTTGCCCAAGAAACCAAGCAGCAACTGGAGCGCGTGGAAGTCACCGGATCGTCGATCAAGCGAGTTGCCGCCGAAGGCGCGCTGCCGCTGACCATCGTCACCAAGGAAGACATTGCTCGCACCGGTGCCACCACCGTGCAGGACTTGGTCAATCTGGTGCCCTCGAACTTTGGCGGCGCGGTCGCCAACAATAACGTCGGCGCCACCGGCAATGCGTCAGAGGCCAATCTGCGCGCCCTGGGCTCCAAGTACACCTTGGTGCTGTTGAACGGTCGTCGCATTGCCAATTTCGCATTCGGCAACAGCCCCGTGGATCTGAATTCGATCCCGCTGGCCGCTGTGGAACGCGTGGAAATCCTACGCGACGGCGCATCGGCCCTGTACGGTGCCGATGCCGTGGCTGGCGTGATCAACTTCATCATGCGCAAGGACTTCCAGGGCGTGGAGATCCAAGCCGGCCTGGCCAAGACCGCCAACAAGGGCGCCGATGGCCGCAATGCCTCGATCGCCGCGGGTTTTGGCGACTACGACAAGCAGGGCTTCAATCTGGTCCTGACCGGCAGCTACGAGCACATCGATCGGCTCAAGGCCGTACAACGCCCCTTCGCCAATTCGGGCATCCGTCCCGAGCTGGGCGTTGCCCAAGTGTCCACGCGCAACGGTATTCCCAACCTGAATTTCACCGACACCCGGGGCAATGAGTACACCGGCGTCAACCCGCTGCGCTACAACGGCTGCAATTCTCCTGCGTTCGCGTTGGCCAATGTCGGCGACCCGACCCAGTGCGCCACCGATTACGTCAAGTTCATTGACCTGGTGCCCGAGCAGACCCGCGCGGCCTTCAGCGGCCGCCAGATCATCAAGCTGAATGCCGATCATCAACTGGTGCTGGAGTACATGCACACCCGTGACCGATCGCAGTCCTTCTACTCGCCGGCACCCTATACCGAGGTGGTCCGCTTCCCGTTCGCAATCCGTCCGGGCACGCGCTTCTACCCCACCGCCATCACCCTGCCCAAGGGCATGACCCTGCCAGCCGGCTACATCATGCCCAATGGCAGCGTGCTGGCTGCCGACACCGTGCTGGGCGCCGACATGCAGGTCACGCCGGCCGGCAATCTGTCGGGTCGCTGGCGCACGGTGGCCGGTGGCGGCCGCTCCGACATCACCGAGACCGAGAACGACCGCTTCATGATCGGCGCCAACGGAAGCATCGGCGGCTGGGACTACGACGCCGCCGTCGTGATGTCGAAGAACAAGGGCGAGATCTACTTCGGCCCCGGCAAGTTCAGCTACGCCAAGCTGCAGCCGCTGCTGGACAGCGGCAACATCAACATCTTTGGCCCGCAAGATGCCACCAGCCAGGCCCTGCTCGACTCCGCCCTGATCAGCGGCCAGCGCCAACAGACGGCCAAGTCGCGCTCGACCGAGTTTGACTTCCGCATGTCGCGCGAGCTGATGGCCACCGCCAACGGCCCCTGGGCCCTGGGCATGGGCGCCAACTACCGCCAGGAGCTGATCGACCAGGTCTCAGAGCCGGTGCTGGCCAGCGGCGACGAGGTCGGTGGCGACGGCGCCATTCCCAGTGTCTCCAGCGGCCGCAAGGTGGCCGGCGTTTGGGCAGAGACGGTGTACCCCGTAGCCAAGGGCTTCGAGCTGACCGGCGCGGCCCGCTATGACAAGTACAAGAACGACTTCGGCACCAGCTTCAATGCCTTCAGCCCCAAGGCCAGCGTGAAGTTCCAGCCTATGCGCGAACTGACCCTGCGCGGCTCGGTGGCCAAGGGCTATCGCGCCCCGACCCTGTACGAAAACCTGCGTCCTCTGTCGACCTCGAACAACACGGCGTCGAACTGGTCGGACCCCATCCGTTGCCCGAACGGCGTGCCTATCAACAACACGGCCAACCCCGTCGAAGAGGTTCAGGATGAATGCAACATCCAACTGGCCGCTGGCTTCTCGGGCAACCGCAATCTGAAGCCTGAGAAGTCAACCCAGTTTGCCTTGGGCCTGGGCTTCTCGCCGACCCCCTCGATGACCTTTGCGGTCGACTACTGGAACGTCGATATCAAGGATCCCATCGTGCCGAAGTCGGAGGCTCAGGTGCTGGGCAGTCCGGTGCAGAACAAGGACTACATCTACCGCTACGACCCGCGCATCACGGACCCCGCTGCGTTGGGCAGCCTGAACAACCCGATCAAGGGCAGTCAGAACCCGGATTTGCCGATCGCCTACATCTATCTGCCGTTTGAGAACACTGCCAAGACCTACGCCTCGGGTGTGGACTTCAGCGCGCAGTTCCGCTTCAACGCGGGCGAGATGGGCAAGTTCGCGGTGCTGTATGACAGCACCCTGTTCGTGACCCATGGCTACCAGTACACCGGCTTGGCCAAGACCAGCGATCTGGGCAAGTTCAAGGACTTCGGTTCGGCCCCGCGCTACCGTCATGCCGCCACCCTGCAGTGGAATATGGGCAAGATCGGCGCCAGCCTGACGAACAACTACACCGCAGCCTATGAGGACTACACCGACTCGACCTTGGTCGGCGCAGACTACCCGTTGGTGCGCAAGGTCAAGGCCAACGTAACCTGGGACATGCAGCTCACTGGTGAAGTCATGAAGGGCCTGGGCCTGACCTTCGGCGTCAAAAACCTGCTGGACAAGGATCCGCCAGCCTCGCGCAACAGCCTGTACTTCCAGGTGGGCTTCGACCCGACCTATGGCAACCCGATTGGCCGTCAGTACTACCTGAACGCGAAGTACTCGTTCTAAGCGAACTTCGGTCCTTAAAGGCCCCGCTTCGGCGGGGCCTTTTTCATTCCGGCTTACAGCACCCTTTGCAACGCGGAACGCCAGACTGCGCGTGGATCCACTCCAGGCGAAAGACCGGGCGCGAATCGCCGCTCCACCGCCAACCCCCCGCCCTCACCCCAGACCCCTGCCTGCAATCCCGCCAGTCGCGCGGCACCCAAGGCGGTGGCTTCCAGATTGCGCGGCCGCAGCACCGGCACGCCCAGCACATCGGCCTGGAACTGCATCAGGAAGTCATTGGCGCAGGCGCCGCCGTCCACGCGCAGCTCGCTGAGGCGAATGCCTTCCGCAGACGCGTCGGCTTGCATCGCATCCAACAAGTCGGCCGACTGAAAGGCAATGGACTCCAAGGCCGCGCGGGCGATATGGGCTTGGGTGCTGCCACGTGTCAGCCCCAAGATGGCGCCGCGGGCGTCGGGCTTCCAATGCGGCGCGCCCAGCCCGGTGAAGGCCGGCACGAAAACCACGCCACCGCTATCGGGCACCGAGCGCGCCAGGGCCTCAACCTCGTGGCTGGCGCCAATCGCATGCAAGCCATCGCGCAACCACTGCACCACCGCGCCACCGATGAACACACTGCCCTCCAGCGCGAACTGCGGCTGCGCGCCCACCTGCGCAGCACGGGTGCTCAGCAGGCCGTGGGTGGAAGCCAGCGCCTGCGCGCCGGTGTGCATCAGCAAGAAGCAGCCCGTGCCATAGGTGTTCTTGGCCTGACCTGCCTGCACGCAGCCCTGGCCGAACAGGGCCGCCTGCTGGTCCCCCGCCACGCCGCCGAGGCGGATCGAACCGCCGAGCAGGGTGGTGTGGCCAAAGTCGGCCGCCGAGGGGCGGATCTCCGGCAGCAGGGCGCGCGGGATTTCAAAGAGACGCAGCAGGTCCTCGTCCCACTCGCCGCTGTGCAAGTTCATCAAGAGGGTGCGGCTGGCGTTCGTCACGTCGGTGGCGTGAACGCGGCCCTCGGTGAGGTTCCAGATCAGCCAGCTGTCGATGGTGCCCACGGCCAGCTCGCCCGCTTGCGCCCGAGCGCGCCATTCGGGGTGCTGGTGCAGCCAGGTGGCGATCTTGGTGGCGCTGAAATAGGGGTCCAGGGTGAGGCCGCTGCGGGCCCGCACCAGCGCCTCATGCCCTTCTGCCTTGAGCCGGGCGCAGTCCTCCGAGGTGCGCCGGTCCTGCCAGACGACGGCACGGGTCAGCGGGCGGCCGCTGGCGCGCTCCCAGATCACCACGGTCTCGCGCTGGTTGGTCAGTCCGATCGCAGCAACTTGCGCCGCATCCACACCGCTCAGCGCCTGCCGCGCGGTCGCCAACTGGCTGCGCCAGATCTCTTCAGCGTCATGCTCCACCCAACCCGGCTGCGGGAAATGCTGCTCGAAGGGTTGTTGCGCCTGCGCCAGGTTTTCGCCTGCGGCATTGAACAAAATGGCGCGCGAGCTGGTGGTGCCCTGGTCGAGAGCCAGCACTAAAGAATCCATCATTCATCCCCTCACAATGATCGGCATGCAGGATTCCAACATGCTTGACGCCTTGGTAGTCGGTGGTGGCATCAACGGCGCGGGCATCGCCCGCGATCTGGCCGGGCGCGGCCAGTCCGTGATGCTGGTCGAACGGGATGACTGGGCCAGTCATACCAGCAGCGCCAGCAGCAAGATGATCCACGGCGGGCTGCGCTATCTGGAGCAGTACGCCTTCGGCCTGGTGCGCAAGAGCCTGCAGGAACGGGAGCGCCTGCTCAAGGCCAACCCGCATCTGATGCAGCCGCTGCGCCTGGTGCTCCCACATGACCCGGCCCAGCGCCCGCGCTGGATGATCCGCCTGGGCCTGTTCTTCTACGACCACCTGGCGCCGCTGGGGCTCTTGCCGGCTTCAGGCAGCGAGCAGCTGGCCGGCCAGCCCTATGGCGAACCGCTGCAGGCGCGCTTCACCCATGGGTTTGCTTACTCCGATGGCTGGGTGGACGACGCCCGTCTGGTCTGGCATTGCGTGCTGGATGCGCGCCAGCGCGGCGCCCGGGCCCAGAGCCGCTGCGCGCTGGTGAAGGCCGAGCGCATCGACGGGGCCACTCCGCATTGGCGCGCCACCCTGCAACCCGAGGGCGCTGCGCCCTTTGAAGTGCAGGCGCGGGCACTGGTCAACGCCGCCGGCCCCTGGGCCGCCGAGCTGCTGGGCCAGGCCTGCGGCGAGGCCCGCCCCCCGGCCTTGCGCTGGGTGCAGGGCACGCACATCGTCATTCCACGGCGCTGGAACCACGGCGCCGGCTACCTGCTGCAGAACCCCGACGGCCGCGTGCTGTTCGCGCTGCCCTACCAAGACGACTTCACCCTGCTGGGCACCACCGATCAAGAGATCACCCAGCTGGGCCGGCGCGCGCAGGCACAGGACGGCGAGGTGGACTACCTGTGTGAGCAGGCCAGCCGCTGGCTGCGTGAGCCCGTCACCCGCGCCGACATCCGCTGGCAGTTCGCCGGCATCCGCCCCCTGCTGGCCGATGAAGCCGACGACCCCAAGGCCATCACACGGGACTACCGGCTGGACCTGCTGGCCGCACCGGGCCAGGCCGCGCGCCTGGATGTCTGGGGCGGCAAGATCACCACCTTCCGGCTGCTGGCCGAACAGGCGGCCGACCTGATCAGCCCCCTGCTGGGCGGTGGCAAGGCCTGGACGCTGAATGCCAGCCTGCCCGGTGGCGACTGCGGCCCGCTGCCCGCCTTCATCGAACAGTTGCGGCGGGAGTTTCCGCATCGTGACCCGCAGTTGATCCGCCGCTGGGCCCTGGCCCATGGCAGCCGCGCGCGGGCGCTGTTGCAAAAAGAGCCCGGCACCGAAGTCGTCCCGGGCATTAGCAGCGCCGAACTGCAAGATGCGGTCGAGCACGAGGACGTGAAGAGCGCCGACGACTTCCTGTGGCGACGCAGCAAGCTGGGACTGCGCCTCAGCACGGAACAACGCGACGCGGTCGAGCGCGCCGTTCAAGCATTGATGCGCTGAACCCCGGGCAGCTCGCAGGCCATCACCGCATTGCGCAAGGCGGCAATGGCCTCATAGCGCGTGAAGCTGCGCCGCCAGGCCAGCACCACACGGCGGCTGGGCACCGGGGCGCTGAAGTTCAGCATGTGCAGGTGCGAGGCCTCGCGCGGCACCGAGAGTTCGGGTAGCACGGTGATACCCAGGCCAGAGGCCACCATGTGCTTGATGGTTTCCAGCGAGGAGCCCTCAAAGCTCTTCTGAATGCCCTCGGCGCCGCTGGCAAAGCGCGCAAACTCGGGGCAGACCTCCAACACATGGTCGCGAAAGCAATGGCCATTGCCCAGGAGCAGCAGGGTCTCGCGCTTGAGCTCCTCAGCACTGATGACCTGGCGCGCAGCCAGCGCGTGACCGGCCGGCACCACCACGCGAAAGGGTTCGTCGTAAAGCGGCGCCAGCGCCAGCCCGGTGTCGGGGAAGGGCTCGGCCAGGATGGCGCAATCCAGCTCGCCGGTGCGCAACATCTCCAAGAGCTTGACCGTGAAGTTCTCCTGCAGCAGCAGCGGCATCTGCGGCGTGCGTGCAATCACCTGACGCACCAGGGCCGGCAGCAAATAGGGACCGATGGTGTAGATGACACCCAAGCGCAACGGCCCGGCCAGCGGATCGCTGCCGCGCTTGGCAATCTCGCGCATCAATGCGGCTTGCTCCAGCACCACCTGAGCCTGACGCACCAGCTCCTGACCGAGCGCCGTCACGCTCACCTCATTGCCACCCCGCTCGAAGAGCTTGACGTCCAGCTCCTCTTCGAGTTTCTTGATGGCCACGGACAGGGTGGGCTGCGAGACATGGCAGGCCTCGGCGGCGCGGCCGAAATGACGCTCGCGCGCCACGGCCACCAGATAGCGCAGTTCGGTCAGGGTCATCCTAGATATGGCAGTTGATTGCGCCCGAGGGCCTGGCGAGGCGGGTTGCTGGCAAGGCGCGAGCCCGCAGCGGGCCATCCGCCCGCAAGGGCGAGCAACGCCGCCAGCGGCCCGAAGCGCCAGACCAGCGGGCGCAAAGCGTTGGCAGTAGTAAGGTGAACGAGTTTGTGAGAGCAAGCCATCGATGCGCTTGACCTTTCATGCGGCAGCAAGCGGTCAGCTGCCAGATCTAGGATCAAGGGCGCAAGCCTACACTGCGCTCCCCTTGAGATTTCAGCGACGAGCCCGCCCATGTCCGAGCGCAAACCCGTCACCCTGCACCGCCTGCAAGAGATGCACGCCAGCGGCGAGAAAATCGCCATGCTGACCTGCTACGACGCCGCCTTCGCCCATGTGCTGGATCAGGCCGGTGTGGACATCCTGCTGGTCGGTGATTCCCTGGGCACGGTGCTGCAGGCCGAAAGCACCACCACCCCGGTGCAGCTGGCCGACATGGTCTATCACACCCGACTGGTCGCCCGGGGCAACAAGACCGCCTGGCTGCTGGGCGATCTGCCCTTCGGCAGCTACCACGAGAGCCCTCAGCAGGCCTGGCGCAGCAGCCTGGCCCTGATGCAGGCCGGCGCCCATATGGTGAAGCTGGAATGCGGCGATTGGGCGGTGGACACCGTGCGCTTCCTGACCGCGCGCGGCATCCCGGTCTGCGCCCACCTGGGCTTCACGCCCCAAACCGTTTCGGCCCTGGGGGGCTTCAAGGTGCAGGGCCGTGGCGCCGCGGCCGAGCATGTGAAGGAGCAGGCCCGCGCCTTTGTCGAGGCCGGCGCGCAGATGCTGCTGTTCGAAATGATCCCGGCCGCCCTGGCGCGCGAGATCACGGCCTGGAGCCCGGTGCCGGTGATCGGCATCGGTGCCGGCCTGGATTGCTCAGGCCAGGTGCTGGTGCTGCACGACATGCTGGACATCACCCCCGGCCGTCGTCCGCGCTTTGTCAAGAATTTCATGTCGGGGACCGACTCCATTGCCGGGGCCGTGGCGCGCTATGTGGCCGAGGTCAAATCCGGCCAGTTCCCCGATGAGGCGGTGCACGCCTTTACCTGATCCATGCGTTTGATTCACAGCATTGCCGAACTGCGTTCGGCAGTCGGCGCCGGTCGCGCCGCCTTTGTGCCCACCATGGGCAATCTGCACGACGGCCATCTGGCCCTTGTGGCGCGGGCGCGTGAGCTAGCACCACAGGCCCCCGTGGTGGTCAGCTGCTTCGTCAACCGCCTGCAGTTCCTGCCGCACGAAGACTTCGACCAGTACCCCCGCACCCTGCAAGCCGACTGCGAGCGCCTGGCCGCGCAAGGCGCCTGCGACTTCGTGTTTGCGCCATCCGAGGCCGAGCTCTATCCCGAGCCGCAGGGCTTCAAGATCCAGCCCCCCAAAGAGCTGGCCGATATCCTGGAAGGTCAGTTCCGCCCCGGCTTCTTCACCGGCGTGTGCACCGTGGTGGCCAAGCTGTTCCAAATCGTCCAGCCCCAGCTCGCGGTGTTCGGCAAAAAGGACTATCAGCAGCTGATGGTCATCCGCCGCATGGTGGAGCAGATGGCCATGCCCATCGCCATTCACGGTCTGGACACCGCACGCAGCCCTCAAGGGCTGGCACTGTCGAGTCGCAATGCGTATTTGAGCGAGGCGCACAAGGTCCAGGCCCTGCAACTCAGCGCTGCCCTCAAGGCCTTGATCGCCGAATGGCAGAACGGCCTGCGCGACCGCGAGCGCATGGAGGGCGAAGCCATCGACCGCCTGGCCGCCCAGGGCTGGCAACCCGACTACCTGACCCTGCGCTGCCAACACGACCTCAGCCCCGCCCGCGAGGGCCAGGCTCTGGTGGCGCTGGGGGCAGCCCGTTTAGGCAGCACGCGGCTGATTGACAACATCGAGGCCTGAGGCAGAGCCACTATGGTCAACGCGTGGCATGTCCACGCGTTGTGCCGCTCTCCTTCCCTCTTGATGTCCCTCCATGAACGCCTTGCGTCTCAGCACCGCGGCCTTATTTCCCTTTCTTTTGGTTGCCTGCGGCGGCGGGGGAGACGCAGCGCCGCCCTTGGCTTCGGCACCCAATCCTCTGCCCAACGCGCCCACGCAACTCTGCAGCACCGCCGGACTCGCAGAAGCGGCCATGCGCACCCAACCTGTGGTCTGCATGCTGACCAGCCGGGGCGAGATCGTGATCGAACTGCAGCCCCAAGACGCCCCCATCACAAGCACCAACTTCTTGCGGTACGTCGACGCGCAGTTCTACAACAACACGCTCATCCATCACATTGAGAGTGACTTTGTCTTTCAAGGCGGGCGCTACTCCCCCGGCGGCATTTACAAGCCACCGCTGTTCCCCAACATTCGACTTGAAGACCTCTCGACCTTGACCAACGCGCGCGGCATGGTATCGATGGCACGCGGAGACGCCTATGACTCGGCCAACGCCCAGTGGTTCGTCAACGTCCGCAACAACCCCGGCCTGGACGGCACCCGAGCCCAACGCGGCTATGCGCCCTTTGGCTGGATCATTTCCGGGCTGCCGGTGGTTGATGCCATCAAGGTTGAGCCCGTCTACCCGGGCACCAGCCTGCCGCGCACCGAGGTGTTGGTGTACTGGGTCAAGCGCGCCAACTGAGCACGCCTCTCGGCCATGGGGACAATGCGCCCCATGGCCCTCTACACGCTCTCCGACTTTGACTACGCACTCCCGCCGGAGCTAATTGCCCAGCACCCGGCGGCGGAACGCAGCGCCTCGCGCCTGCTGGATGGCCGGGGCCATACACCGGTCGATCGCGTGTTCCGCGAACTGCCCGGCCTGCTGGCACCCGAGGATTTGCTGGTCTTCAACGACACCCAGGTGATCAAGGCGCGCCTGCACGGGCGCAAGGCCAGCGGTGGCACGGTGGAGGCCCTGGTGGAACGGGTGCTGCCAGGCACCCACGAGGTCTGGGCCCATGTGCGAGCCAGCAAGTCGCCCAAGCCCGGCAGCCAGTTGCGACTGGCCGATGCCTTTGATGCCGAGGTGCTGGGGCGCTGTGGGCCGGATGGCGGGATGTTCCATCTGCGCTTTGAGTCCGACCCCTTCGCACTGCTGGACCGCTTTGGCCATGTGCCGCTGCCGCCCTACATCGAGCATGGCGATGGCGCCGAGGATGTGGAGCGGTATCAAACCGTCTTCGCCGCCAAGCCAGGCGCGGTGGCCGCGCCCACGGCCTCACTGCATTTCGACGCGGCCCTGCTGGCCGCCCTGCCCTGCCCGCGCGCCCATTTGACCCTGCATGTGGGCGCCGGCACTTTCCAGCCCGTGCGGGTGGAAAACATCGCCGAACACCGCATGCACAGCGAATGCTTCGAGATTCCGCCCAGCACGGTGGAAGCCATCGCGGCCTGCCGCGCCCGGGGCGGCAAGGTCACCGCCGTGGGCACCACCACCCTGCGCGCACTGGAGTCCGCCGCGCGCAGCGGCACGCTGCAAGCCGGCGCGGCCGAGACCGAAATCTTCATCACCCCGGGCTTCGAGTTCCGCGTGGTGGACCGCCTGATCACCAACTTCCACCTGCCCAAGAGCACGCTGCTGATGCTGGTCAGCGCCTTCAGCGGCTACGCGCACATGAAGGCGCTGTACGCTCATGCGGTGCAGCAGCGTTACCGCTTCTTCAGCTATGGGGATGCAATGCTGCTGGAGCGCCGTACCGAAGCATGAAGCCCCACCCCGCGAATACCGACGCCTTCGCTCACAGCAGCTTCCCAGCCCATGGCCGGGTGGAGCTGCGGGCGGAATGGCCCTGGATGTACAGCCGCGCCGAGGGGCCCTTCAATCTGGAATTGGTGCAGGCCCTGGGCGCCCTGACCCAGCAGCAGTTCATCGCCATGCGGGCCCGGGGGCCCTGGGTGTTGATGGCTCGCTTTTTCGGCAGCGCCCTCGTCACCGCAGAGGCCCTGGGGGCCTTCACACAGATGCTCCAGCAGGTGGAGGCGGCGGGGCTGGCGCCGTTGGCGGTGGCCCATGTCGTTCCGCCCGAGGTGGAGGCCGCCGAACTGATGGAGGCGCCCTTTGTGCGCTGCTTTGCGCAGGCCGGCACCCCATTCCAGCAGTTTGCCGACGAAGGTGCGGCGCGAGCTTGGCTGCAAGCCAAGCTGGACAGCGTCTGATCAGGCCTCGCCCGTCAGCAGCGGCATGCTGCCGCCCGAGTCCTTGCCGATCAGCCCGCTGCGCACATAGACGCCCAGCTTGTCGCGGGTGTCGGCAATGTCCAGATTGCGCATCGTCAACTGGCCGATGCGGTCCAGCGGCGTGAAGGCAGCGTCCTCCACCTTCTCCATGCTCAAACGCTCGGGCGCATAGGTCAGGTTGGGGCTCTGCGTGTCCAGCAGGGTGTAGTCGTTGCCGCGGCGCAGCTCCAGCCAGACCTCGCCGGTGATGGGGCGCGCCACCCAGCGCTGGGCGGTTTCGCGCAGCATCAGGCATTGCGGATCGAACCAACGGCCCTGGTAGAGCAAACGCCCCAGCTGGCGGCCATTGGCGCGGTACTGCTGGATCGTGTCCTCGTTGTGAATGCCGGTGACCAGGCGCTCGTAGGCGATGTGCAGCAGGGCCATGCCCGGGGCCTCGTACACGCCGCGGCTCTTGGCTTCGATGATGCGGTTCTCGATCTGGTCGCTCATGCCCAGGCCATGGCGGCCACCGATGCGGTTGGCTTCCAGGAAGAGCTCCACCGGATCGGCGTACTCGCGCCCATTCAGGGCCACCGGCACACCCTCTTCAAAGCGCACCGAGACCTCTTCGGCCTTCACCGCCACCTCGTCCTTCCAGAAGGCCACGCCCATGATGGGATTGACGATGCGGATGCCCTTGTTCAGGAACTCCAGGTCCTTCGCCTCGTGGGTGGCGCCGAGCAGATTGCTGTCGGTGCTGTAGGCCTTCTCGACCGACATCTTGTAGTCAAAGCCGTTGGCGACAAGGTACTCGCTCATCTCCTTGCGGCCGCCCAGCTCGTCGATGAAACGCTGGTCCAGCCAGGGCTTGTAGATCTTCAGCGCCGGATTGGCCAGCAGGCCATAGCGGTAGAAGCGCTCGATGTCATTGCCCTTGTAGGTGCTGCCGTCGCCCCAGACGTTGACGCCATCCTCCTTCATCGCCACCACCAGGGCCGTGCCCGTCACGGCGCGGCCCAGGGGCGTGGTGTTGAAGTAGGTGGCCCCGCCGGTGGAAATGTGGAAGGCTCCGCACTGGATGGCGGCAATCCCTTCGGCCACCAGTTGGGCACGGCAGTCGATAAGCCGCGCAATCTCGGCCCCATAGGCCAAGGCCTTGCGGGGGATCTCGTCGTAATCGGCCTCATCCGGCTGACCCAGATTGGCGGTGTAGGCGCAGGGTACGGCGCCCTTGGCTCGCATCCAGTGCACAGCGGCGCTGGTGTCCAGGCCACCGGAAAAAGCGATGCCGACGCGCTGGCCGACGGGGATGGATTGCAGGATGGTGGCGGACACGGGCGCTCTTTCGTGTGGGGTACCGGGGAAACCCGGTACTTTAGGGGCTGGCTAGGTCGAGTTGCGTTCGCCGCTGGCGGAGGCCAGATAGGTTTTCAGCGCGGCAATGGCATGGCGCACCTTGGCGGGTTGGGCATCGCGCTGGGGCACCACCGCATAAATGGGCAACACGGGCAGGGGCCACTCCGGCAGCAAGCGCAGCAGCCGCCCGGCCTGCACGGCGCCCGCCACATCCTCCAGGCTCAAGACCGCCAGACCCTGACCCGCCTCGCACAGTTGCTGCAGGCTCAGCTGGTTGTTGCAGCTGATGCGAGGGCGCAGGGTCAGCGACAAGCCGAAAGGCGCCGAGCGGGCCTCACAGTCCTCGCCCAGCATCAGCCAATCCGCATCCCGCAAATCATCCATTTCGCGCGGAAGGCCCAGTTGCGACAGATAGCGGGGCGCGGCGAACAGACCCATGCGCTTCTCGCCGATGCGCTGTGCGGTCCAGGGGCTGTCGGGCAATCGCCCGAAGCGGATCGCCAGGTCGATGCGACGGGCCAGCAGGTCGGTGAAGCGGTCCTCCACCTCCAGGTGCAAACGCAGGTTGGGATGGGCGCGCAACAAGGCGTCCAAAGCCGGACCGAGGTGCTTGGCAAAGCCCACCGGAGCGCTGATGCGCAACTCGCCTTCGGGCGCGTCGCGCGCCTGGGCCAGTTGCTCCTGGGCCTGGGTGGCGGCGGCCAACATGGCTGCGCATCCAGCGTGAAAGCGCGCGCCCTCGGTCGTCAAGGCCAGGCGTCGGGTGCTGCGATGCAGCAGCGTGATCCCGAGGTCACGCTCCAGCGCGCGCAACTGCTGGCTGACAGCCGACGTGCTGGTCTGCAGCTGCCGCGCGGCCGCCCCCAGGCTGCCGTGCTGCACCACGGTGGCAAAAACGGCCATGCGGCGAATCTGATCGAGCATTGTGAAGTTCTACTAATCAATGAACGTATTTTCCGAGGACTTCTCTGCGCATTGTGAAGTCAGAACAATTCAACCCATCGCAACCGACAGGCCCAAGCGGCCAGAAAGAACCCCATGAAAGTCGTCCTCATTGGTGCCACCGGCTTTGTCGGCTCCGCCCTGCTGCAAGAACTGCTGGCGCGCGGGCATCAAGTGCTGGCGCTGGCCCGCAACTCCGCCAAGCTGGCGCCTCAAGAAGGGATGCAGGCCCTGCAGGCTGATGTGATGGACCCCGAAGCGGTGGCCGCCGCGGCCGCGCAGGCCGACGCGGTGATCAGCGCCTTCAACCCCGGCTGGACCCATCCGGCGCTGTATGAGGACACCGTGCGTGGCTATGACGCCATCGCGCAAGGCGTGGCCAAGGCCGGCCGCCGTCTGCTGGTAGTGGGCGGAGCCGGCAGCCTGTATGTGGCCCCCGGCCTGCAACTGGTGGACACCCCCGAGTTCCCGGCCGAATGGAAGGCCGCCGCCCTGGCCGCCCGCGAGGTGCTGAAGCGCCTGCAAAGCAACCGCCTGGGCCTGGCCTGGAGCTATGTCTCGCCGCCGGCGCATCTGGTACCCGGCGAGCGCACCGGCAACTACCGACTCGGTCAGGATGATTTGCTGACCGATGCCCAAGGACATTCGAGCATCTCCGTGGCCGACCTGGCCGTTGCCCTGGTGGACGAACTGGGAGCCCCCGCGCACCAGGGCAAGCGCTTCACCGTGGCCTACTGATCCGTATTGCGCCAATCGATGCGACCCTGGGTCGCATCGGTCAGGCGCTGGCGCAGGGCCGCCACCTGGTCCTCAGGCGCCTGCCAGTGGAGCAGGGCCAGGCTGCCGTGCTCAGCCAGCTCGATCTCGATACCTGCTGCAGCCAGCTCCCGCCGCAGCACGCCCTCCAGCGCATAGGGCACGGCCGCCGCCAGGGCCACGCGGCGCACCAGCGCCACACGCGGCGCGCCCTGTAGGGCCTGCGAGACCGCATCGCCGTAGGCGCGCACCAAGCCGCCGGCCCCGAGCTTGACGCCGCCGAAGTAGCGCACCACGGTCGCCAGCACCTGCTCCAGCCCTTGATGGCGCAGCACCTCCAGCATCGGTCGGCCGGCGGTGCCACCCGGCTCGCCATCGTCATTGGCGGCACTTTGCCCCCCCGCCAGCAAGGCCCAACACACATGGGCCGCTTGCGGATGTTGGGCGCGCAACTCAGCCACGCGTGCCACCGCCATGCTGCGGTCGGTCGCCGGCTCCACGCAAGCGATGAAGCGGCTCTTCTTGATCAAGGTTTCGGCCTGTGCAGGCGCGGCCAGGGTATCGGGCATTGAAAAAATTGTCGCAGGCTTGAATCCAAAGCCAGGGGCTGGCGCATCCAAGCCGCATCATTCACCCCACTTTGGAGCCCTCGTGGACACCCTCGAACTGCGTCACATCCTGCCCTTCCTGATTCCCATCGTGGCCCTGCTGATCCCTATCGTGGCCATCATTGCCTACTACGTGAACAAGACGCGGCACGAAGAGGCCGTCCACGAAACCGTGCGCCGCCTCAGCGCAGCGGGTCAGCCCATCCCTCCGCAGTTGCTGGATGGCAGCGCCTTTCGCGGTGAGGACAGCGCGTCGCCGCGCAACACAGCCACCACGCAGTTGCGCAGCGGGGTCATCAATTTGGCGGCAGGCCTGGGCCTGATGGGCATGTTTGCCGTGATGCGGCCGGGCTCGTGGCTGTGGGCCATCGGCCTGGTCCCGGTGTGCCTGGGCCTGGGCTTCCTGTTGCTGTGGAAGCTGGAACCCCGCACGCCCCAGTGATCGAACAGGAGTCGGCGTGGGTCGCCGCTGCGCAAGCGGGCTCTCGGCCCTCCTTCGAAGCCCTGGTGCGGCGGCACCAGGGCTATTTGCGCCAGCTGCTGCGTCGGCTGTGCCGCCATGAGCATCAGCTGGCCGATGACCTCGCCCAGGAAGCCTTCTGCAACGCCTGGTT
Source organism: Inhella inkyongensis (assembly GCF_005952805.1). GTDB lineage: Bacteria > Pseudomonadota > Gammaproteobacteria > Burkholderiales > Burkholderiaceae_C > Inhella > Inhella inkyongensis. Next base: position 468,550 of record NZ_CP040709.1, on the reverse strand, counting down.
GGGCCTGCCGCAGTTTCGCGGCGAGGCGCGTTTTCGCAGCTGGCTCACTCGATTGGCCTACAACGCCTACTTGCAACACCGGCGTCGGCGACGCGAAGAGCCCGTGGATGATGGTGAGACCGATCCTTCAGCCGGCGCCCCCCCCGATGGGGCCTTGCGCCTGGACCTGGAACGGGCGCTGGCGCAGCTGCGCGAGCCCGAGCGCGAGGCCTTGCTGATGTGCTGCTATGCCGAGCTGTCGCACGCCGAGGCCGCTGCCGTGCTGGGCTGGCCGCTGGGCACGGTCAAGACCCAGGTGCTGCGCGCGCGCACCAAGATGCGAACTTGGCTGGCCGATTGGAGAACGCCATGAATGACGCCGAACTCGATGCCCTGTTGCGCCAGGATGCCCAGGGGCTGGATGCCGAGGCCGCGGACTTCGCCACCCGGCTGATGCCAAGCCTGCCCTCGCAGGCTCCGGCTCGCCGCGCGCCGAGCCGACCTGTGGCGCTGCAAACGCCTGCTCTGGCCGCTGTGGGCCTGGGGCTGGGCGCCCTCTGGCTGGAGAGCATGCCGCTACTGGGCGGCCTGCCCGCACTGGACCTCAGCCTTGCAACCCTGCTGATGTTGGGTCTGCTGGTCTGGTGGTCGGTGCCGCAGTCGCCCGGCAGTGCCTGGCACTGAAACGGGCTTCAGCGCGTGATCACATAGCTGCGCGCCAGCGCCGGGCCCAGCGTGCGCTCGGCCAGGCGCTCCACGGTGCCATCCTGCAGCAGGCTGCGTGCGGCCTGGCGCAGGCGCTCACGGTCGGCCGCCGTCACGCGTGCCCGCGAAAGGGCCCAACCACCATCCGCACTGTGCTCGGGCCACCAGTCCTTCAGCACCTCATGCTCCTCGAACACAGCACTGCTGCTGTAGAGCTCCATCGGGAAGGCCAGCACTGCATGGACCCGACCCACCCGAAAGGCGCGCAGCAGGCTGGCCTTGTCGGCACTCTCGCTGACCCGCCCCTGGGCGCGCAGCTTGTCCACCCACTGCTGAACCACGGCCGCATAGGCGCCGCCACGCACCACACCCAAGCGCAGGGCAGGGTCGGCGTTGAAGGCCGCCAAACTGGGCGTGGACTGGGCTTGGGCGCGCCCCATCAACAACTGAACGCGACTGCGCGCAAAGATCAGGAACTCGACCTGCTCTTCCCGTTCGGGCGTGCGCAGTGAGGAGGCCGCAATATCAATTTCGCCCCGCGCCATCGCCGGCCAGATGCGCGCCGGATTGGCCACCTGCACGTCCAACTGGCAGCCACTGCGTTCGCGCATGGCCTGCAGCAGGTCAACATCCAGCCCGAATTCCCGCCCTTGCGCGTCGCGCTCGAAAAGGCCGGGATAGACCACGAAGGCGAAGCGGTAAGGACCACAGGCTTGCGCCTGCGCCATGAAGAACAGTCCCACCAGCAGCCAGAGCACCCGCATCGAAACCTCCGCCGCTGCAGTGTAGGAGCCCGCAACGACACCAGCACGCACGCGCACTGACACCGCGACAATCGCTCCATGCTGCAATTCGAACTCTTGCGCCAAGAAGGCGCCGCCCGCCGTGCCCGCATGACGCTCAACCACGGCGTCGTCGAGACCCCCATCTTTATGCCCGTGGGCACCTACGGCACGGTCAAAGGCGTGATGCCCCGCGACCTGGAGGGCATGGGCGCGCAGATCATCCTGGGCAACACCTTTCACCTCTGGCTGCGTCCTGGCCTGGATGTGATGAAGCAGTTCGGTGGCCTGCACCGCTTCGAAGCCTGGAACAAACCCATCCTCACCGACAGCGGCGGCTTCCAGGTCTGGAGCCTGGGCGCGATGCGCAAGATCAGCGAGGAGGGCGTCAAGTTCGCCAGCCCCATCAACGGCGACAAGCTGTTCCTGACCCCCGAGGTCAGCATGCAGATCCAGACCGTGTTGAACAGCGACATCGTCATGCAGTTCGACGAATGCACGCCCTATGAAACCAAAGGCCGGCTGACCACCGAGCGCGAGGCGCGCGCCAGCATGGAGATGAGCCTGCGCTGGGCCAAGCGCTGCGCCGACGAGTTCGCGCGCTTGGAGAACCCCAATGCCCTGTTCGGCATCGTGCAGGGCGGCATGTTCGAAAACCTGCGCGACGTCTCCGCCGCCGGCCTGAGCGAGCTCAACTTCCCCGGCTACGCGATCGGTGGCCTGTCGGTGGGCGAGCCGAAAGAAGACATGAAGCGCATCCTGGCGCACACCGCACCCTTGCTGCCCACCCACAAGCCGCGCTATCTGATGGGCGTGGGCACGCCGGAAGACCTGGTGGAGGGCGTGGCCAATGGCATCGACATGTTTGACTGCGTGATGCCCACCCGCAATGCGCGCAACGGCCATCTGTTCACCCGCTTTGGCGACCTGCGCCTGCGCAACTCGCGCTACAAGACGGACGAGAGCCCGATCGACCCGACCTGCAGTTGCGTGGCCTGCGCCAGCTTCAGCCGCGCCTACCTCCACCACCTGGATCGGTGTGGGGAGATGCTGGGCCCCATGCTGACCAGCATCCACAACCTGCACTACTACCTGAACCTGATGCGCGAAATTCGCGCGGCGCTGGATCAAGGTCAGTTCGCGGCCTGGCGCGCCCAGTTCCACGCGGACCGCGCACGCGGCGTCTAGGGCCTTTTCACACTAGGCGAGGCCACGCGGAAGAGCCCGGCTCAGGTCGTCAACGGCAGCATCACCCAGGCCGTGGTGCCTTGGCCGGGCTGGCTTTCCAGCTCCACCACGCCGTCCATCAACTGACAGAGCTCGCGCGCGATGGCCAGGCCCAGGCCGGCGCCCAGCCGCGCACCGCTGGGGTCGGCGCGCCAGAAGCGCTCTCCTGCCCGCGCCAGGGCCTGCGCATCCATGCCGATGCCACGATCACGAATCGCCACCGCAGCGCGACCCAGGCGCTCCTGCACCTCGACCTCCACATCCTGCTCTGAGAACTTGTAGGCGTTCGACAGCAGCGCGCGCAGCACCTTCTTCATCAAAGTGAGGTCCACGTAGACCAACAAGGGCCGCGCGCCCAGTCGCAGCTGAGGCGCAAGCCGTCCTTCCGCGGGTTCCCAATCCGCCAAGGCCTGCTCGACCAAGGCGCGCAGATCCATGCGCACCCGGTCCAAATCCGCCCGGCCGCGTGACTCGATGCGCGCCAGGTCGAGCAGATCATTGGTGATCCCAACCACTGCCGCGCATTGGCGATGGACCTTCTGCAAATAGCCACGGGCGCGCTCGGCCGGCATGTCGCGATACAGCAGCAGCTCGATGTAGCCATAGATGGTGGCCATGGGCGTTCGCAACTCATGGGCGGCGGTGCTGATGAACTCGCTCTTCAGCGCGTCCACAGCCATCTCGGCACTGACATCGCGCAGCTGCAGCAGGGTCTGAATGCCACCATCGCCCCGCCCGGGGTGGCTGCTCAGCTGCAGCACCCGCGGCTGCGGCCTCTGCTGCTGGAACAGCGTCGGCGCCCCCAGCTCGGGTGCGGGCAACGTGGGATCGCCATGCAGGTCCTGCAGTTGCCGCAGCCAATCCGACAGCGGCAGGTTGTACGAAACCTGGGCCAGCGCTGGGCACAGCGTGGACAGGGCCGGACTCACATAGCGCAATCGACCCTCCGCACCAAAGGCCATATAGGCATCCGGGCTGGCGGCAAAGATGTCCGCCAGTTCGGCCTGGGCGCGCTTCAACTCATCAATGTCCTGCAGCGCACCCGCCATGCGCACACGCTCGCCGTCGCGCCATACCCGCGCGCGCGAACGAAACCAGCGGTACTCACCGCCAGGCATGCGAACCCTGAACTCCGCCTCGTAACGCGACAGCTCGGAAATAGCACGGCTCAAATTGGCCATCAAGGGTTCACGATCACGGGGGTGGACCGTCTCCAAAAACAAGGAGGTGTCGGTCATGGCCTCCTGCGGCTCCAGGCCCAGCAAGCGATAGAACTGCGGCGACCACCAGCCCGAGGGTTGACTCACGTCGGGCCAGTCCCACAGTCCGTCGCTGCCCCCTTCCAGCGCCAGGCGCAAGCGCTCATCGACGCAGCGCAACGCCTCCTCCGAGCGCGCCAATGCTGCCTCCAAGGTCGCTGACCGGTGGCGATCCCGACGTCGTTCCCGGATCAACCACGCCATGCCCAGGCTCAGCAGGCCCAGCGCGCCCAGCAACAGGATTAGCAGCGCCGGGTGCATCAGCAGGGAGTCAGAAGAAGTCCACTCCACCTTCGCTGGACTGCTGCTGCCCGACGCGCTGGCGCTGCTGCGCCTCGGCCTGCTCGGCCGCTGAGCGTGCGGCCGCCTGCTGCGCCTGCGCCAACTGTTCGGCCACCTGCTCGTCATTGCCCAGACGGAAGCTGGACAACACCTCGGCCAGTTGCACCGCCTGTTGCAGCAGGTCGTTGGCGATCTGGCCACTGCGTTCCGCCACATCGACGTTTTGCGCCGTCACCGCATCCAACTCCTTGACCGAGGCCGTTACCACATCGATGGAGGCCGCGTGTTCGGCCGAGTCGGCGGTCAGGTTCTCAAACACCTTGCCCACACCTTGCACCGCCCCCACCAACTCGTCCATCGCCCCGCCGGCCTCGGTGGCCAGTTTGGTGCCGCGTTCTACGGTCTCCAACGAGGCCTGGATCAGGCTCTTGATTTCTTTGGCGGCCTCGGACGAGCGCCCGGCCAGCATGCGCACCTCGGTGGCCACCACCGCAAAGCCACGCCCCGCTTCGCCGGCCCGCGCGGCTTCCACCGCGGCATTCAGGGCCAGGATGTTGGTCTGGAACGCGATGCCATCGATGGTGCCAATGATGTCGGTGATACGACGCGAGGACACGTCAATTTCGCGCATGGTCTGCACCATCTGCCCAACGACCGCGCCGCCCCGCTGCGCCATCGCGCCGGCGGTGCCGGCCATATCCTTGGCCTCGCGCGAGGCACGGGCCGACTCCTGCACGATCACATTGATCTGCTCCAGGCTCATCGCCGCATCGCGCAGGCCTTGGGCCGTGCGATCGGTGCGGCCGCGCAACTCGGTGGCACTGCCGCCCACCTCCTGCGCCGCGCCCTGCACCGAGGAAATCGCATCACGCACCTGGCGCAGCGCGGCCGCCATGCGTCCCTGCACATGCTTGAGTCGCAGGCCCACTTTGGACTCGGCCCGCACCACATCCAGATTCAGCCGAATCGGACCATCCCGCCCCATTGCGTTCACCAGGAACTCCAGCTCGAAGCGCTCGGCCGCCTCGGCCGCCATGCGCCGGGCAATCAGACTGAGGGCCAAGGCCAGCACAATCAAAAAGCCACCGGCCCACAGGGCCTTGAAGCCTTCCAGCCACAACTCGCCCAGGACATAGGCCAAGGCGCTGACCACGATCGGACGCCAATCTCGATAAGGCAGCATCAGACACAGGGTCACCGGCATCACCGAATCCAGCGCCGCCACGCCCACGCCACCCACCTCACGCCAATGGTGCTGTCCCAGCACCAGCAACACATTCAGCAACCCGAAGCCGCAGCGCGCCAGCAAACCCGAGTCACTGCGCAGCCACAGGAACAAAGCGATGCCGCCACAGATCAGGGCCAACATCAGCGCCGCCCCCATCTGGTTTGCGGCATAGCCCAGGCCGGTCGCCAGCAGGCCGTTGACCAGGGTGAGGAAGAACATCGGCCGGTCGTTGAACTTTGCGCCGGCATTCAAGGCTGGATGTGCGTTCAAGAATCCCCCGCTTTGGCGAAGCATCGGCTCACTCGATGCGATGGTCGATGCTAGCCCAGCGCGGCCCGCCGACAACCGTGTTTTGCCCCCCCGTTTCGGCACAAAACATCGGGCATCATTCGAGCCCACTGAATCCAAAGAGGTGGCCGTGAAGACCGTCCTGATCGTCGAAGACCAATCCGAAATTCGCGAGCTGATTCGAGTGACGCTGGAGTTTGAGGACTACCAGATTGCCGAGGCTGCCAATGGCGAGGAAGGGCTGCGTGAGGCCTTGCGCCTCAAGCCCGATCTGGTCTTGCTGGATGTGATGATGCCCGGCAATCTGGACGGTCTGCAGGTCTGCAAACGCCTGCGCGCTGAACCCGGCATGTCACGCACCCGCATCGTCATGCTGACCGCCAAGGGCCAGGCGGCGGACCGGCAGGCCGGCATCCAGGCTGGCGCCGATGCCTATCTGCTCAAACCCTTCAGCCCCCTGGAACTGATGAAGGTGTGCCAGAAGGTGATGCGCTAAGACGCTGCAAGAGCGCGCCCGGGATGGCGGAGAGCGCCAGCACCTGGGCCGCAGCCCCCAACTCAAAAGCGGCCTTGGGCATGCCGTAGACGACACAGCTCGCTTCGTCCTGGGCCACGGTATAGGCCCCGGCCTTGCGCATCTCCAGCAGGCCGCGCGCGCCATCGTCGCCCATGCCGGTCAGGATCACGCCCAGCGCATTGCGACCGGCGCATTGCGCCACCGACTTGAACAACACATCCACCGACGGCTTGTGGTGGTTGACCAGCGGACCGTCCTTGACCTCCACCAGGTATTGCGCACCGCTGCGCCGCAACTGCATGTGCTTGCCACCCGGTGCCACCAGCACCCGACCCGGATAGACCCGGTCGCCATCGCGCGCCTCAATGACATCAAAGCCACTGACGCGCGCCAGCCGTGCCGCCATGCCCGCCGTGAAGCCGGCCGGCATGTGCTGCACCAGCACGATGCCTGCGGCCAGGGTGTTGGGCAAGCTGCAGAGCAGGGATTCAAAGGTCTGCACGCCCCCGGTGGAGGAGCCCACGGCAATCACCCGATCCGTGGTCTCGGCCATGGCGCGCGGCGCGGCCACCGCCGCGCTCAATGCGGCTGGGGACAAATTGACCGGCTGCGCCAGCGCGCGCGGCATGGCGCGCAAATTAGCGCGGGAGGCTGCCCGCACCGCCGCCACCAAACCGTTGCCTTCGTCCTCCAGAAAATCCTTCAAGCCCATCTTGGGCTTGGTCACGAAGCTCACCGCGCCCGCTGCAAGTGCCTGCAAGGTGGTCTCGGCGCCAGCCTCGGTCAAGGTCGAGCACATCACCACCGGCAAGGGGTGCTCAGCCATCAATTGCCTCAAGAAACTGATGCCATCCATGCGCGGCATCTCGACATCCAGCACCAGCACATCGGGCCAATCGGCGCGCAGCTTCGGGAATGCAAACAGCGGATCGCTGGCGGTGATGATGACCTGCATGCCAGCAGCTTCGAGCAGGCCACTGAGGTGTTTGCGCACGATGGCGGAGTCGTCCACCACGGCCACGCGAATGGGCGTCGAACTCATGTCTTGGGCTTGGAGTTGATCGGCTGGCCGCGGCTCATGGTGACGGTGCCGGCGGGCAGCACCAGGGTCACGTTGCGCGGTACGTTGTCACCCACATCGATGCCCTGGAGCTGAAAGCCGTACTGGTCCAGCAGTTTCCAGCCCTGCTCGATGTTGCGTTCGCCCACATTGAACTTGACGGCCATGCCATCGGGCATGGTGTCGGCGCCGCCGTAAAGATGGGCGTGATAGTCCTGCGGCTGGGTGCCCAGCAGCTTGAGCTTCTGCACCAGCAGTTCGAGTGCCTCGTCCCCGTAGCGCCCATCCAAGGGCTCGCCCGTGCGACGCTGGCGCTGGGGCAACAGGTAATGGCACATGCCGCCGCAGCGCCGAATCGGGTGCCAGAGCGTGATGGCCACGCAAGAGCCCAGCAGGGTCTTGAGCGTGCCCTGCTGACCAAAATGCCATTGCCCCGGCATCAGGTTGATCACCGCCGGCGCAGCTGTGGGCGCGGCGGAGTGCGCCCCAAAGACAGGTTTGATGCGCGGCGGTTCAGCCATGTCGATAGATGGCCGGAGCCACCGCCTGCAAAGGCAAATTCAGCCCGGTCAAGGATTCGGCATGCCCGGTGTAGAGCACCCCATCGGGCTTGAGCTTTTCGATCACCCGCCGCACGATGGCTGCCTTGGCCGTGGCATCGAAATAGATCAGCACATTGCGCAGAAAGATCACATCAAAGGCAGGCAGGTTCCCGGGCAGGGGCTGCATCAGATTGGCCCCCAGGAACTGGGTCTTGGCGCGCAGCTCGCGCGCCATCAAAAGCTGCCCCTCATAGCGCTGGGTGCCCTTGAGACAGAAGCGCCGCAAGTAATCCGCCGGCACATTGCGCGCGCGCTCCATCGAGTAAAGGCCCTGGCGCGCGCTCTCGACCATGGCGGTGGACAGGTCGGTGCCCCAGATGCTCCAGGGGTGATTCAAGCCCAGGCAATCGGCCAGCAACATGGCGATGGAGTAGGCCTCCTCGCCGGAAGACGAGGCGCCGCTCCACACCAAAAATTCCCGCGCCGACTTGGCGCCCTGCGCACGCTGGCGCAGATCATCAAAGTGCTGGGGTTCGCGGAAGAAATAGGTCTCGTTGGTGGTGAGGCGATCCACCAAATCGACCATCAAGGCTTCGCTGACCTGACCGCGCACCAAGCGCTGCGCAAATGCTTCGACGTCGGCGCCCTGACCATGGTCCAGCGCCAATTTCTGCAGCCGCCCGTAAACCAGGGCCTGCTTGGACTCCACCAGTCGGATGCCCGAGACCCGATGAAACAGCTCGGTGATGGCGGCGAAGGTGGCGGCCTGAAGTTGTGCCATCAGGACTCCTGCGCTTCGGCGATGCGCTGCGCCAAATCGCTGGGCGCCAGGATCTGATCCAGACTCAGTAGCGCCGCATAGCCGCTGGGCAGATTGATCATGCCGGCCACGAAACCGGCCGGCAAGCGCACGCCCAGGCTGGGCACTGACTCCAGTTGCTCGCTGCGGAACTCGAGCACTTCGTAGACCGCATCCACCAGCAGCCCGGCCACCACCTTGTCTTGCAACTCATCGCCCGCGCACTCCACCACCACCACGGCGCTGCGGCGGCCAATCTGAACCGGCTCCAAACCAAAGCGAGCCGCCAGATCCAGCACCGGCACCACGGCACCGCGCAGATTCATCACCCCGCGCAAAAAACTCGGGGACTGGGGCATGGGCGTCATGCGCCCGACCTCCAGGATTTCATGCACGGCCTCGATGGGCACGACCAGGGACTCCGCAGCCACCGCCAGGCGCAAGACCTGGCGGGGCTGGGCGGCATCAGCGTGGTGGCTCATCGCGGGACCTCAGAAGCGGGTGAACAGGGACTCATCGACCGCCTCCCCTGCTGCGCCCGGCTTGGGGCGGCCCATCGGCCGCACAGGCTGTGCGGCGGGTGCAGCGGGCGCGCCGGCACGGGGCGACTGCGGGGGGCGCGCCACCGCCGAGCCTGGAGCCGGGCGGCGGGCCGTTGCCGGGGCCGCCATCGGCGCGTGACGGGTATCGCGGTGTGAATCCGTGCCCCGCAAGCGGAAGCTGGCAATCAACTCCTGCAACTGCGCCGCCTGCGCGCTGAGTTGCTCAGCCGTGGCGCTGAGTTGCTCGCTGGCGCTGGCGGTCTGCTGGGTGGTGCCCGAGATGTGGTGCATGGTGGCATTGATCTGCACCACGCCTTGGTTCTGCTCGCCGCTGGCGGCAGCGATTTCTTGCACCAACTCGCTGGTCTTCTGGATCGAGGGCACCATCGCCCCCAGCAACTTGCCGGCCTTCTCGGCCAGGCCCACGCTATTGCCCGCCAGCGCGCCGATTTCCTGCGCAGCCACCTGGCTGCGTTCGGCCAATTTGCGCACCTCCGCCGCCACCACCGCAAAGCCCTTGCCGTGCTCACCGGCGCGGGCTGCCTCGATGGCCGCATTCAGCGCCAGCAAATTGGTCTGATAGGCGATGTCATCAATGATGCCGATCTTCGCGGCAATGCTCTTCATCGCCTCCACCGTGCTGCCCACGGCCACCCCGCCCTCGCGGGCCTGATTGGCCGCCTCGGTGGCCATGCGGTCGGTCACACCGGCGTTGTCGGCATTGGCCTGCACGCTGGCCCCCATCTCATGCAGAGACGCCGTGGTCTCTTCAACGCTGGCGGCCTGCTGGCTGGCACTGTGACTGAGCGCCTGCGAGGTCTGCGAGACCTGCTCGGACGCACTAGAGAGCTGGTCGGCCGCCGTCTTCACTTCGATGAAGGTGCGGGTCACGTTGTCCAGCAAGCCATTGAAGCCATTGCCCAGCATGCTGAAAAAGGCCGTCTTGCCCTCGGTGTCGATGCGGCGTGCAAAGTCTCCCTGGCCAGCCCCTTCCACCAGGGCGGAAATCTCCTGCTCGGCGGCCACCTCGGCGGTGCGGTCCAACCACTCCACCACCGTCCCGAGGCGCTCACCCTGCGGGCTGGTGATGGGGCTGGCGGTGAGCGCGAAGCTCAGAGAACCCACCTTGAGCTGCGTGCGGTACTCGCCCTTGAGTTGCCCAAGCAGATTGCGCTGGTGGGCCGGGTTCTTGTGGAACTGGTCGAAGTTCGAACCGACGATGCGCCGTGCATCGAACGCGGGCAGCACCTTGCGCAATTCGGCCTCGTTGCGAAGCATCATCTGCGCCACCGAGGCGTTGTTGTAGACGATGTTGCCGTCGGCGTCGGCAATCATCACATTGGTCGAGCAAGTGTCCAGGGCCTGGCGCACGCGCGCGTTTTCGGCGGCCAGGGCCTGCTCGCGCTCCAGTGCGGCCAGTTCGGCCGTCATGTCTTTCCACTCCACCACCGTGCCCAGGCGCTTGCCACCGCTGAGCACTGGGTTGACGATCAGGTCAAAGCGCCGACCGCCGATGTGCAGGCGGGTCTTGTGAACCTGGGTCAGGCGATCCAGCATGCCGCGCTGGTGCGCCGGGTTCTTGTGGAACTGATCGATGTTGCTGCCGATCACCGTGGCGGCGCTGAATTGCGGCAGGTCCTTGCGGATGTCGGCCTCGGCCGTGGCCAGCATGGCCTGCAGCGACGCATTGCCATAAATGATGTTGTAGCCCGGGTCGGCCACCATCATGTTGGTGGCCGCCACGTCCAGGGCCTGGCGGATGCGCTCGGCGTCCTCGGCGCGCTTCTTGGTGTCGGCGAACTCAAAGCCCAAGCGGGTCTGTACGCGGCGCAGCGCCTGCATCATCTGCGCCAGGCGGTCGCGCCCCTGCACCGGCACGATGCCGTCAAAGCGCGCCTGCGCGAATTGCTCCAACTGGGCCGCAGCCACCGCCAGCGTGCGGTCCAGCCGGCGCCCCAGGGCCCAGGCGCCATAGCCCCCGGCCAGCACCAAGGCCGCAGCCGGAACCAGGGTCTGCGGCTGCGCGCCCCCCCAGCCCAGCAGCAAGCCGCCACCCACCAACGCCAAGCCCTGCAGGAGCTGCTTGCCCCCCAGGCTCAATCGGTCGCGCTGCTGGGTCAGACTGTCGATCAAGCCCGTCCGCACGGCCGCACCGTCGCGGATCACCAGGCCCTTTGCCCGCCCTTCCTTGAAGTCGCGATAGACGCGCTCCACCGCCTCGATCTGTTCGCGGCTGGGCCGGGTGCGCACCGACATATAGCCCACCACCGAATCGCCTTCGGTGATCGGCGTGGCATTCGCCACCACCCAGTAGTGGTCGCCGTCCTTGCGTCGGTTCTTCACCAGGCCGGACCACGGCCGGCCGGCCTTGAGCGTGGCCCACAGGTCCTCGAAGGCCTCCTCTGGCATGTCCGGGTGGCGCACCAGGTTGTGCGGTTGGCCGATCAGCTCCGACTCCACGAAGCCGCTGGCCTCAATGAAGTCTTCGTTCACATAGGTGATGCGCCCCTTCAGGTCGGTGCGCGAGACGATGGTCATGCCATCGCGCAACACCCATTCCTTTTGGGTCACCGGCAGATTGCTTCGCATAAGACTCCCTCGCCCTCTTTGGTCCGACCTACAAGGTGTAGCTGCTGATCAATTCCTGCAACTGCGCCGCCTGCGCACTGAGCTGCTCGGCCGTCGCGCTGAGCTCTTCGCTGGCGCTGGCCGTCTGCTGGGTGTTGCCGCTCACATGGTTCATGGCCGCCGTAATCTGGCTCACGCCCTGGCTCTGCTCGCCGCTGGCGGCAGCGATCTCCTGCACCAACTCGCTGGTGCGCTGGATGGACGGAACCATGTCGGACAGCAGCCGCCCGGCCTGCTCGGCCAAGCCCACGCTGTTGCCGGCCAGCGCGCCGATTTCCTGTGCAGCCACCTGGCTGCGCTCGGCCAGTTTTCGCACCTCGGCCGCCACCACGGCAAAGCCCTTGCCGTGCTCGCCGGCGCGCGCGGCCTCGATGGCGGCGTTCAGGGCCAACAAATTGGTCTGGTAAGCAATGTCATCAATGATGCCGATCTTGGCCGCGATGCTCTTCATCGCATCGACCGTCATGCTCACCGCCTGCCCGCCCTCCCTGGCCTGCTGCGCGGCCTGGGTGGCCATGCGGTCGGTGATGCCGGCGTTGTCGGCGTTTTGTTTCACGCTGGCGGCCATTTCGGCCAGCGAGGCTGTGGTCTCCTCCACGCTGGCGGCCTGCTGGCTGGCGCTATGGCTCAAGGACTGCGAAGTCTGCGAAACCTGGCCAGCCGCACTGGTCAGTTGGTCGGCTGCGGCCCGCACATCGCTCAGCAGGGCTGCCATGCCTTGAACCAACTCATTGAAGCGCTCGCCGCTCTCGCGGAAGAAGCCCTGCTTGTCGTCAGTACGAATGCGTTGGCTCAGATCCCCCTGCGCGGCGGCCTTGGCCATCTGGCCGAACTCCTCTTCCGCGCGACGCTGCTCACTGACGTCCTGCCACTGGCCCACGGTGCCCAACTGTTGCCCCTGTGGGTCGAAGATCGGGGTTGTTGTCACTTGATAAGTCCGTCCGCCCAGCACCATCTCGCTGGTCACAGGCTGACGCAAGGACTTGAGCCGCTCCACCGCCGCCTGGGGGTCCGCATAGAACAGACCCACCGAACGGCCCAGCATGCGCTCGGCCTCGAACTGCGGATTGGTGGCTCGGAAGGCCACCGCGTCGCGGCGCAGAACCTGGGCCAGGGCCTCGTTGATATAGACCAAAGTGCCATCCGCGTCGGCGATGCGGGCGGGCGTGGCCGACACATCCAGGGCCTGGCGCACGCGTTGGTTCTCGGCAGCCAGACGCTGCTCGCGTTCGCGTTGGGCCAGCTCCTGCGTGATGTCGCGCCACTCCACCACCGTGCCCAGGCGCTCCCGCCCGGCATCAAAGATGGGATTGGCCACCAACTCGAACTGCAAGATGCCCACCTGAATGCGAGTTCGGTACTCGCCCGTCAGTCCCGCCAGCAGTTGACGCTGGTGGGCCGGATGCCGATGGAAGGCATCGAAGTTGGCGCCCTGCAGCCGGCTGGCATCGAAGTTGGGCAGGCTCTTGCGCAGTTCGGCTTGGTTGCCCTGCATCATGGCCTGCACCGAATGGTTCAGGTAGACCAACTGGCCTTGCGCATCAGCCACCATCACGTTGGTGGAACAGCAATCCAGGGCTTGCCGGATGCGGCTGTTTTCCGCCAGCAAACGGCCATCGCGCTCATTGCGCTCGCGCAGTTGGCTCTGCATAGCGTCCAGACTGCGCAGCAGGCGCGCCGGCTCGTCATCGGCCTGGCTGACGATCTCACTATCCAACCGCCCCTGTCCGATGGCCTCCGCCACTTGCACGGCCTGGCTGAGTGGTTGCGTGATGGAGCGCGTCAGCAAGAACACGATCAGCCCGCCCACCACCAGTCCCAACACACCCAGCCCCATCAACTGGCGCTCGGCTCGGGTCACCGTGGCTGCAGCGGCTTGTGCCGCCCCAGCAATGTCCTCCTGAACGTGGTGACTCATGCCATCGAGCGCCGCAACCCAGTCGCGCACGAGCTGAACAGCCTGGGTCTTGTCCGCGGTCGGATCGTCCTTGCCACCGCCCACGCGCGCCAACTCCTTGCGCAGACCCGCTTGCGCCGCCGCCACCTTGGTCAGGTAGGGCCCTTCGTCCTCATGCATCAGGGTCTGGATGCTCTGCAAGGCCGCGTCATGCGCGGTGATGGCCTGCAAGGCCGCCGCCTGTTCGGCCGCGGCGTTCTTGGGATCTCGCTCTGCCGCCATCAGCCGGACACTGGCCAAAGCTGCTTCGGCCTGGCGCACCATCTTGTGCAGGCCCTCAGCCTTCACCGTGGCCTGGCTGACGGCATCCTCCACATCGTGCTGAATGGCTCGCAAATCCCGATAGGAGAGACCCAGAGCCAGCAACAGCAAGCCCAGCAGCAGCCCACAGCACAGGGCCAGCCGGGGCCCCAATCGAAGACGCATCAACAAGGCACTCATGCTTCCTCCCTGGACTTATCGGCGCACGCTCTCAACACCTTCACGAATGCGGAAATAGGCCATCAACTCCTGCAACTGCTCGGCCTGGGCGCTGAGCTGCTCGGCCGTCGCGCTGAGCTCTTCGCTGGCGCTGGCCGTCTGCTGGGTGTTGCCGCTCACATGGTTCATGGCCGCGGTGATCTGGCTCACACCCTGGCTCTGCTCACCACTGGCAGCAGCGATCTCCTGCACCAACTCGCTGGTGCGCTGGATGGCGGGCACCATGTCGGACAGCAGCTGGCCGGCCTGCTCGGCCAGGCCCACGCTGTTGCCGGCCAGCGCGCCGATTTCCTGTGCAGCCACCTGGCTGCGCTCGGCCAGCTTGCGCACCTCGGCCGCCACCACGGCAAAGCCCTTGCCGTGCTCGCCGGCGCGCGCCGCCTCGATGGCGGCATTCAGGGCCAGCAGATTGGTCTGATAGGCGATGTCGTCAATGATGCCGATCTTGGCCGCGATGCTCTTCATCGCATCCACCGTCATGCTCACCGCCTGCCCACCTTCCATGGCCTGCTGCGCGGCTTGAGTGGCCATCCGGTCGGTGACTCCCGCGTTGTCGGCGTTCTGCTTCACGCTGGCGGCCATCTCGGCCAGCGAGGCCGTGGTCTCCTCCACGCTGGCAGCCTGCTGGCTGGCGCCATGGCTCAAGGACTGCGAGGTCTGCGAGACCTGCCCAGCCGCGCTGGTGAGCTGCGCGGCGGCGGCGCGCACTTCGGTGATGGTGCCCGTCACGGTGTCGAGCAAACCGTTGAACTTTTCACCCAGCATGGCCATGAAGCGGTCCTTGCCGGCCACCTCGATCCGGGCGCTGAAGTCGCCTTGATTGGCCCCATCCACGATGCCGCTGATCTCCTGCTCGGCGGCCACTTCCGCCGTACGGTCACGCCACTCCACCACCGTACCCAGCCTTTCGCCCTGGGCATTGACGATGGGGTTGGCGATGAGCGCAAAGTGCAGCGCCCCCACTCGGATCTCGGCGCGGTACTCGCCCTTCAGATTGCCCAGCAGATTGCGCTGGTGGCTCGGGTTGCGGTGGAACTGATCGAAGTTGCTGCCCACCACGCGGCGCGCGTCAAACGAAGGCAGCGAGCGGCGCAGCTCGCTCTCGTTGCGCTGCAGCATGGCCAGCACCGCCTGATTGGCATAAATGATGTTGCCGTCCGGGTCAGCAATCATGGCGTTGGTGCTGCTGCCATCCAGGGCCTGACGAATCCGCGCGTTCTCATTGGCCGCCTGCACCTCTCGCTCGCGCTGCGCCAGCTCCTGAGTCACATCTTTCCACTCCACCACCGTGCCCAGGCGCTGCCCCTGTGCATCGATGATGGCGTTGGCAGTGAGGTCAAAACTGAGTACACCGACCTTGATGCGGGTCTTGTACTCACCCGTCAACTTCTCCAGCATCTGACGCTGATGCGCCGGATTCCGATGGAACACGTCGATGTTGGCGCCCATCAGACGGCTGACATCGAAGTTGGGCAGTTGCTTACGCAGCTCCACCTGGTTGCCGGCCATCATGGCCAGCACCGAATCGTTCAGGTAGACGATGTGGCCATTGGCATCGGCCACCATCACATTGGTGGAGCAGCGGTCCAGGGCCTGCTTGACCCGCAAGGTCTCCGCCAGCGCGCGCGCATCGCGATCATTGCGTTCTCGCAGCTGCCCCTGCATCGCGCCCAGGGCCTGCAACAGGCGCGCGGGTTCGTCACTGCCGGCATCGCTCACATCGCTGCTCAAGTCGCCCTCAGCCACGGCCCCCGCCGCCGTCACGGCGCGGCGCAGTGGCTGGGTGATGGAACGCACGATCCACCCCGCCATCCCTGCGGCCAACACCAACAAGGCCAGAATGCCGCCGCCTTGGAGGTTGCGCGTCCGTCGATCAGCGTCCACGCGCTCGTGCATCATGTGTTGCAGCTCGGCCATCGCCGCCTGCACCAGATCCTGCTGGGCCTGCACCGCCAGCGTTCCAGCAGCAAACAAGGCTTCTGCACTCGGTGTGGCGCCCGCCTTGGCCTGCAATAGCTCTTGCACCTGCGTCTGGAAGGCCTGGGCTGCCTGGGTTGCCTTTTGCGCACTGGGCTTCAGGCGCTGCGCGAGCTCCGGATCGCTGGCGCCGGCTTTTTCGATTTGAGCCAAACCACGGTGCCGGAAGTACTCCACCTGCTGCGCCATCTGCGCCAACACGGCTCGATCGGTCGCTGCAATCTCCTTTCCCGCCTGGGCCTGGGCTGCCAGCCCGGCCGCGCGGCCGCGTGCCTGCGCCACCGCCTCCATCAACCGCGGAAGGTGGTCAACAGCAGCCGTCATCTGGTAGTACGAACCCGCCACAGGGTCCAGCGAGAGGCCGGACTCATCAGCCAGCCCATCCAACGCTTCCAGATATTGGTCCGCCAAGCGCGTATGTCGCGAGAAGGACTCCGGCGCACTCAGACCATTGGCCTGCACAGCCTGCTGCAACTCGGCAAAGCCTTGGGCCAACGCAGCGAAGCGCTTCTGGGTCTGCGCAAACATCGGATCACGCAACCCGGGCTCCAGCCCTGCCAGCGCCTTTTCCACTGCCGCCGCAGCCGCCTGGCGGGGTGCAGCGGCGCTCGCATCGCCTGACAGCAGCCGGTTGCTCTGGCCCCGATGGTTCTGCAAGGCGGCGAGCACCGCCAGGGAAGGCTCAGCCACATCCAGGCCTTCGTCCTCAGCCAGCGAGACTTCTATTGCCTGATTGAGTTTCAGCACCAACTGTGTCAAGGGCACCAGCGCGGCCAACAGGCCGAGCACGCCGACGAGCGCAAACTTTTGCCAGAGAGGGAGCTTGCGGAGCAGAGCGTTCATCGGTGCACCTCGTTCTAGTTGCGGGTCGCGCCAACCCGGCGCGCCGATTCCATCAGGCCATTCACATCCAACACCAGGGCCACATCGCCACTGCCCAGAATCGTCGAGCCCGCCAGCGCCTTCACATGCGTGAACAGACCGGCCAGCGGCTTGATCACGGTCTGGTGCTCGCCCATCAATCGATCGACGATCAGGCCCACCCGACCGCCCTGGCCCTCACGCACCACCACCACGCTGCGGCGCCGGTTGTCCTGCACCGGGCAGCGGTAAAAGCGCGCCAGGTCCAGCCAGGGCACGATCTCGCCGCGCAGATTGAAGGTCCCGCTGACACGCTCGGCGTTTTTCTGCACCTCCGGCGGCACGTCGATGCACTCACTCACCACCGCCAGCGGCAGCACGTAGTGCACCTCGCCCACCTGGGTCAGGAAGCCATCGATCATGGCCAGGGTCAGCGGCAGCCGGATCTGCGTCAGGGTGCCGTTGCCCGGTTCGCTGTGCAGACGGATCTGCCCGCGCAGGCCCTCGATATTGCGCTTCACCACGTCCATGCCCACGCCGCGCCCGGACAGGTCCGTGACGGCCTCGGCGGTGGAAAAGCCCGGCTGGAAGATCAGCTGCCAGACGTCGGAGTCGGACAAGACGGCGTCGGGCGCGATGAGGCCGCGCTCGATGGCCTTGTTCAAGATCCGCTCACGCGCCAAGCCACGCCCGTCGTCGCGCACCTCGATGACGATGGATCCGGCCTCGTGGAAGGCATTGAGCCTGAGCGTGCCGGCGCGCGGCTTGCCTGCCGCCTCGCGCTCCTCGGGCGGCTCCAGCCCATGGTCCATGCTGTTGCGCACCAAGTGCATCAGCGGATCGCCAATGGCGTCCACCATGGACTTGTCCATCTCGGTGTCGCCACCGGTCACCACCAGCTCGATCTCCTTGCCCAGTTGCTTGGAGACATCGCGCACCACGCGTTGGAAGCGTCCGAAGGTCTCACCCACCGGCACCATGCGCAGTCCCAGGGCCGCGTCGCGCGTGTCCTGCATCAGGCTCATGACCCGCAGCATGGCCTCCAGCGTGGCCTCATCCTTGGCGTGGTGGGCCACCATCTGAGCACCCGAGCCGGCAATCACCAGTTCGCCGATCAAGTCGATCAAGGTATCCAGCTTGTCGGCGCGCACGCGGATGAAACGGGTGTCCTCGCCGGTGCGGCGATCGCGCGGGGCGTTGCGGCGGTCCCCCTCGCCGCTGCGGCGGTCCGGGCCTTTCTCTCGCGGCGCCCCTTCGGCACGGCGCTCGATGCGCGGCACCACCGCCTCTTCTTCCTGCAAGGTGGCGACCACCGTCTCCACGACCTCGAAGCGCACCCCCATATCGCGCCAGATCTCAAACAGCAGGGCGCGCTTCTCGGCATCCAAGCCGCAGCGCTTCTCGGCCAGGCTCTCGAAGCGGCCGGGCGCACAGCCCGGCTCCAGGATCTGCACATCGCTGTCTTCAAGCGCGAACTCAAACACCGATTCAATCTCGGCGCGCCCCTTATCGGTCTCGAAACGCAGCTCGACCCAAAGATGACAGGCTTCAGCATCCAAAGCATCCAGGGCGGGCACTTCGGCATGCATCAGGTGCAGCGCATGGATGGTGCCCAACTGACCCAAGTAGCGCAGGAAGGCCAATGGGTCCAGCCCGTTGCGCAAGGCATCCGGCAGGAAGCGCAGCGAGAGATGCCAGTGCGCAGGACCCTCGGGCTGCGCAGCGGCCACCGCAAGCTGTTCGGGCGCCGGGGCCGCTGTGGCGCGCGGCGCAGGGGCCTCGCCCATCAGGGCCCGCAGGCGATCCGCCAAGCCGTTGGCGGCTTCCAGCACGGCCGGATTGGCCGCCTCGCCCTGATCAATCTCACCCAGCAGCGCTTCAATCTGATCGCGGCTTTGCAGCAGCGCATCCATGCATTCGCCATCCAGCGCACGGCGGCCGTCGCGCAGGGCATCCAGCAGGGTCTCGGCCACATGGGTAAAGCGCACCACGTCCTCGAAGCCGAACATGCCGGCACCGCCCTTGATGGTGTGGGCAGCCCGAAACGCGGCATTGAGCTGCTCGGCGTCGGTGGGGTCGCCCTCCAGCACCAGCAAGGAGGCCTCGTACTGGCGCAACATCTCCTGCGCCTCTTCGAGATAGCCATCGCGCGCAGCGGCCAGGATCTCGGCGTCGTCGTCCTGCATTTCAGGCCTCCGGCATCAGCAATGCCCGCAGGTGATAGGTGTCCATGGCCGCCCGCGCGGCGCTGCTGGCGGCCACGATCTGCAACTCCTGGCCGCGCTCCTGCAGGCTGCGGCGCAGTGCCAGCAGCAATTGCACGCCGCTGGAGTCCATGCTCTCGACCCCGCCCAGATCCAGCACCGGCGCCTCGGCCGTCTCGGCCCCGGCGATCAGTGCGGTCAGCAACTGCTCATGCAGTTGCGCCGCGTGCGGAATGGTCCACTCAGTGCCCAGCTTCAGTGCTTCGGCCATGAGGGCCTCACCTAGACACAGAGCTTGTTGACCGCGTCGACCAACTGCGAGGGCTGGAAAGGCTTGGTGATCCAGGCCTTGGCCCCGGCCGCCCGTCCCTCAGCCTTCTTGGCTTCCTGGCTCTCGGTGGTCAGCATGATCACCGGCGTGAACTTGTAAGACGCATGGGTCTTCACCGTCTTCAGGAAGGTCAAGCCATCCATATTGGGCATGTTGACGTCGCAGACGATCAAGTTGACCTTGAGCGTGCCGTCCAGCTTGGCCAGGGCCTCCTTGCCGTCGCCCGCCTCGACCACCGTGTAGCCGGCCTTTTGCAGTGCCAGCTTCACCACGGTGCGAAAGCTGCCCGAATCGTCGATGACCATCACCGTCTTGCTCATGTCGTCTCCTTCAGCATCAAAAGAAATCCACACCGCTGGCGTCGGCCGCACCGTCGCTGCCATCGTGCACGCGGTGTTGCTCCGGGGTGGTGTAGCGCGACTTCAAATCGTCCAGCCAGACCTCGGCCCGTTGCCGGCCGGCCTCGCCGAACAACGGCATCTCATCGACAAGCCGTTGAATGTCACCCCGCACCACACCCAGCATCTGGCTCAGGCGATCACCGATCTGCAGGCCCGCCAGGGCCTGCATGCCGTACTCCTGCATCTCGGGCAGCAGGGTCTGCATGGTTTTGCGCAGTTGCTCTGCGTCGTCCAGGGGCACGGCGGCCAGCCGGTCTTGCAAGTCGCTGAGCGCCGCGAAGGCGGCCGTCAGCTCACCGATGCCTTGATTCAGTTGGTCGTGGATCACATCCAGTTGCCGACCCCAAACCGGCAGGACGGTCTGCGCCATGAGCACCGTGCCGTCTTCGAGCAAGACGGCATGGTCCGGCGGCTTTGCGCTGTCTTCGGCTGTCACGTTTGACGCTCCCCGAGTCCGACCCTGAGGGTCGGGCGGTTGAAGGACTTGCACCAACGGGCTCAGCGTAATTCAAGCCCAAGCCAGACCGCTCGCCACTTCCAGCCGGACTAACCCTAGGTGCGCACGCAAAGCCGCTTCGCATGGCTAGAGTCGTGTCACCGCGTCCAACTCCAACATCACCATGCTGCGAAACCTCACCATCCGTCAGCGCCTGTCGTTGGCCTTTGCGTTCTTCATGCTGTTGGTTGTCCTCATTGGGGGCTTTGGCGCCTACTCGGCCCGAGGCATCAACGCCGCATTCGGCGACTTTGCCCACCGGGTGGTCGAGGCCGGCCAGTTCGCCGGCAACATCCGCGCCGAGATGATCGATCTGCGCCGCTTCGAAAAGGACATGGTCATCAATGTGGCCGATGCCGCCAAGGTCAAGGAGTACGCCCAGCAGTGGGAGGCCGTGTACGAGGAGATCGGCAACAACTTCAAAGAGCTGGGCGAGCACATCAGCGATCCGGCGGTCAAGGGCAAGCTGGACGAGGCCCAGGCCCATTTGAAGACGTATCGCGACAACGTGGCCTCAGCCATCAAGGGCCTGGAAGGCCTGGACGTGGCAGCCGCCAACAAGGCCATGCGGGCCGGCCGCGACGGTTTTGTGGCGGCAGAAAAGACGCTGAGTGAGCTGCTGAAGCTGGTGGGCGAGTTCACCGGTAAGGCCAAGGTCAGCTTTGCCGAGCGCACCCAGCAGGTGATGGTGGTGACCCTTGTACTGGGTGTGATCGCCTTGATCGCCACGGTGGTGGTGGGCCGCATCGTGTCGCTGAGCATCGTGCAACCCCTGCGCGGCGCACAAGACTTTGCGGGGGCCGTGCGCGACGGCGACCTGACCGGCGATCTGGAAAGCTTTGGTCAGGATGAGGCGGCGCAACTCTCGCAGGCGCTGCTGGACATGCAGACCTCGCTGAACCGCATCGTTGGCGAAGTGCGCACGGCGGCCGACAGCATCCAGGTCGCCAGCTCCGAGGTGGCCAGCGGCAACACCGACCTGTCGCACCGCACCGAGCAAACGGCCGCCAGCCTGCAGCAGACCGCCAGCGCCATGCATGAACTCACCGCCACGGTGAACCAGACCGCCGATTCGGCCCGCACCGCCAATCAACTCGCCAGCCAAGCCAGTCAATCAGCCGAGCGCGGCGGCGCCGTGGTGGGCGAGGTGGTCAGCACCATGGAGCGCATCAACCAGGGCAGCCGACGCATTGCCGACATCATTGGCACCATCGACGGCATCGCCTTCCAGACCAACATCCTGGCCCTGAACGCGGCCGTGGAAGCCGCGCGAGCCGGCGAGCAAGGCCGCGGCTTTGCGGTGGTGGCCGGCGAGGTGCGCTTGCTGGCCGGCCGCAGCGCCGAGGCGGCGCGTGAGATCAAGACCCTGATCACCTCCAGCGTCGAATCGGTGGAGACCGGCAGCCGCCTGGTGGCCGACGCCGGCAACTCGATGCAGGAAATCGTCAGCAATGTGCAGCGTGTGACCGACATCATTGGCGAGATCAGCGCCGCCGCCGTGGAGCAGAGCAGCGGCATCGGCTCGGTGAATGACTCGATCGCCGGCCTGGATCAGGCCACGCAGCAAAACGCAGCCTTGGTGGAAGAGTCCGCGGCAGCGGCGCAGTCCCTGCGCGACCAAGCCGAGCGACTGGCCCAGGTGGTGGCGGCCTTCCGCGTCAAGGGCATGGGGATGAGTGCCGGCAGCGCTCCACGTGCTGCGCCCAAGGCGCCCGCCAAGCCGGCTGCCGCCACCGCCAAACCCAAGAGCAGCCCGACCGCCAGCGCGCCGCGGCCCGCCGCATCACCGGCCCCGGCTCCCGCCTCGCGCGCGCCCGCCCCAGCCGGCGGCGACGACGACTGGGCCTCGTTCTAAGCCCAGTAACCGAGACCCGCAGGGCGCTGATTCAGCGCCCTGTTTTTTGCCGGAACAACTCGGCTATGCCCACCTCGCGCGGGCCAGGCTGCAGTTCGAAGGACTCGCCCGCGCTGAGGCTGCCCTCGCGCTGAACCGCCAGATAAAAGCCACAGTAGCCGCTCTGGCTCATCAGCTTCACGGCCTGGGAAAAGCCCAGCGCTGCATTGAGCTTGAAGCAGGGCATGCGCGGCTCGCTCACCAGCAACTCGCAGTTCGGGAACACCAAGCGGTCCCCGATCCAGACCTGCGACTCAAGCAGGCCAGCGAGCAACAGGTTCTCGCCCAACAGACCCGGTGCGATGGCCGCACCCCACTCCGCCACCCGGGCCTGGGCCCGCACCGTTTGCCAGAACGGGAGGTGCTCAGAGGGATAGGCATACAGCGCCCTGGCCAGACCGCCGTGCACGCTGAGGTCGGCCTGGGCATCGCCTGCCAGGCCCAAGTGCCCGACGGCGACCGGGCCGACCGCAGACTGCTTGCCAATCGCGCTGGGCACGGTCCGGCCATCCAGGGTGGTCAGAGGCCGCACCGGGCCGAGGTTCAGACTGAGCAAACGCATGGAACTACTTCACGAATGGGAAGGATTGCCCGCATTGCAACATGCGCCACGTGCATAACCCCACACCCCCGGGGAGTTACAGCAGGGTTACAGCGGCCAGACAATCGCGGGCTCCGGTTCGACAGCAGGCCGGCGGCATTGGGTCAGTTGCTTGATCAGACATAAGCGGCAACTGACCCAATTCCGCATCTCCAGCTTTTTTCACTTCTATGAGCTCCTCTGTCATGAACCAGCCCAAGATGGAAGGCCTGCGCCTGAACGTGCCGGCTTACGTCAAACACGCCCGCCTGATCGCCTGGGTGGCCGAAATCGCCGCCCTCACCGAGGCCGCCGACGTCTATTGGTGCGACGGCTCGCAAGCCGAATACGACCGCCTGTGCGCCGAACTGGTCGCCAAGGGCACCTTCAAGAAGCTCAACGAAGCCAAGCGCCCGGGCAGCTTCCTGGCCTGGAGCGACCCCAGCGATGTGGCGCGCGTCGAGGACCGCACCTTCATCTGCAGCCAGAACAAGGACGACGCCGGCGCCACCAACAACTGGATGGCCCCGGACGAGATGCGCGCCCTGCTGCAAACCGGCGAGAACGCGCTGTTCAAGGGCGCCATGAAGGGCCGCACCCTTTACGTGGTGCCCTTCAGCATGGGCCCGTTGGGCAGCCCCATCGCCCACATCGGCGTGGAACTCAGCGACAGCCCTTACGTGGCCGTCAACATGAAGCTGATGACCCGCATGGGCAAGGGCGCGCTGGACGTGCTGGGCGACGATGGCGACTTCGTGCCCTGCGTGCACACTGTGGGCGCCCCCCTGCAGCCCGGTCAGGCCGACAGCGCCTGGCCCTGCAACCCCAGCACCAAGTACATCGTCCACTACCCCGAGACGCGCGAAATCTGGAGCTATGGCTCGGGCTACGGCGGCAACGCCCTGCTGGGCAAGAAGTGCTTTGCGCTGCGCATCGCCTCCACCATGGGCCGCGACCAGGGCTGGCTGGCCGAGCACATGCTGATCCTGGGCGTGACCAACCCCCAAGGCGTCAAGCGTCATGTCGCCGCTGCCTTCCCCAGCGCCTGCGGCAAGACCAACTTCGCCATGCTGATCCCGCCCAAGGGCTTCGAGGGCTGGAAGGTCACCACCATCGGCGACGACATCGCCTGGATCAAGCCGGGACCGGATGGCCGCCTGCGCGCCATCAACCCCGAAGCCGGCTACTTCGGCGTGGCCCCGGGCACCAACACCCTGACCAACCCGAACTGCATGGCCAGCCTGAACCGCGACGTGATCTTCACGAACGTGGCGCTGACCGATGACGGCGATGTCTGGTGGGAAGGCCTGACCGACGAGGCCCCGGCGCACCTGATCGACTGGCAGGGCAAGGACTGGACCCCGGCCGAGGCCAAGGTCAGTGGCCGCAAGGCGGCCCACCCCAACGCCCGCTTCACCATTGCCGCCACCAACAACCCGGCCCTGGACGCCGAGTGGGACAACCCCAATGGCGTGACCATCGACGCCTTCATCTTCGGCGGCCGTCGCAGCACCACCGTGCCCCTGTGCACCCAGGCCCGCAACTGGAACGAGGGCGTCTACATGGCCGCCACCATGGGCAGCGAGACCACCGCCGCTGCCTTCGGCCAGCAGGGCGTGGTGCGCCGCGACCCCTTCGCCATGCTGCCCTTCATGGGCTACAACATGAGCGACTACTTTGCGCACTGGCTGAAGATGGGCGCCAAGCTGGGCGACAAGGCCCCGGCCATCTTCTGCGTCAACTGGTTCCGCAAGGGCGCCGATGGCAAGTTCGTCTGGCCCGGCTATGGCGACAACATGCGCGTACTGGCCTGGATGCTGGACCGCATCGACGGCAAGGCCGCCGGCAGCGAGAACGCCTTCGGCATCAGCCCGAAGTACGACGAGCTGAACTGGACCGGCCTGGACTTCACCCACGCCCATTACGAGACCGTCACCCACATCAACAAGGCCGACTGGCTGGCCGAGTTGAAGCTGCACGACGAGCTGTTCCAGCAACTGGCGCTGCGCCTGCCCGCCGAGCTGCCAGCCACCAAGGCCCAGATCGAAGCGCGCCTGGCCGCGCACTGATCTAGAGGCGCCCCATCAAACGCCCGCCCCAGTGCGGGCGTTTTCGTTTCAGCAAGGACAATCGCTCCATGGCCAAAGATCTGACCCCCCAAGAATTCGACGAACTCGACACCCTGCTCCAGAACGCCCCTGGCGAGTTGGAGGCGATGGATGTCGCCATGCTGGACGGCTTTCTGTGCGGCGTGCTGGTGCAGCCCGACCTGCTGAAGACCGCCGACTGGCTGGCTTATGTGTTCGATGCCGAGGCCCGCGAGCTGCCGGCCGACACCGATCCGGCCTGGCTGGCACGCACCACCGAGCTGATCGAGCGCCGCCACGCCGCGCTGCGCAAGGCCTTGGCCGAAGACCAGTGGTTTGACCCCATCGTGCTGCAACTGGACGGCACCGAGGAGCCCGATCCGGACCCCGCCTTCGCCACCCTGCCCGACTACTCCAAGCCCCTGGTGCCCTTTGCCAGCGGCTTCGTCACGGCGCTGAACACCTTCCCGAACGGCCTGCTCAGCATGACCGACGAGGCCATCGAGCTGGCCATGGACCGCGTGGCGCGCCACCTGCCCTGCAGCGACGACGACGAGCGCGCCGCCATGGCCGAGCTGGATGCCGAGCACCCGCTCAAGACCCTGGACCAGGCGGTCGAGGACATGGTGCTGGCCGTGGTCGAGATCGACAGCCTGACCGAGAGCGAGCGCTACCGCGTCGAGCCGGTGCGCCACGAAACGCCCAAGCTGGGTCGCAATGACCCCTGCCACTGCGGCAGCGGCAAGAAGTTCAAGGCCTGCCACGGGGCGACCTGATCTGCGCCTCCAGCTGTTCAGCGACCTGCATCTGGAGCGCGACCCCGCGTTCCAGCCCCAGGTCGTGCCCGACGCGAATGTGCTGGTGCTGGCGGGCGATATCGGCTCCTACCAGGCCGGCTCGCACCTGCTGCCCTTTGGCCCCGACGCCGATTGGGGCTTGAGCCGTTTCTCACCGCGCCTGGGCGCCCCCTGGAAGCGGGTGCTCTATGTGCCCGGCAACCACGAGTACGACGGCCTGCCCTGGCCGCAGGCGCAAACCCAACTGCGGGCCTGCTGCGAGCGGCTCGGCATTGAGTGGCTGGACCGCGAGCTGATCGTCATCGACGGCGTCCGCTTCCTGGGCTGCACGCTATGGGCCGACTTCGACCTGCTGGTCGATCCCCGCAGCCCCATGGCGGCCCAACTCAAGGCGCGCGACAAGGCCTACCGCGCCGCCAACTTCTACCTGCGCCGCTTCAGCGCCCTGGAAGACGACAAGCCCATGTTGGCCGAACGCCTGCGCGAACTGGCCCTGGCCGACCAGGACTGGCTGCGCGCCGCCTTGGCCCAGCCCTTCGAGGGCCGTACCGTCGTCGTCACCCACTTTGCGCCCAGCGGCCTGAGTGCAGACCCACGCTATGGCCTGACGCCCGGCACGGCGGGTTTTTGCAGCGCGCTGGATGCCCTCTTGCCGCAGGCTGACTTGTGGCTGCACGGCCATCTGCACTGCCGACACGACTACCGGATGGGCCGCTGCCGCGTGGTGGCCAATGCACGCGGCTATGCCGGCAAGGGCGAGCAGGATGGCTTCATCGAAGCGCTGGGCCTGACAGTTTGACCCCAAGCAAATAGGGCCATGCGGGCCACGGGCACACTGCGTCCCGTCATCCCCTGGAGCGCCCCATGAAAGTCCTCGTCGCCGTCGACGGCAGCCCCTACACCAAGAAGGCCCTGGCCTACCTGACCACCCACGATGAATGGCTGGGTAGCCAACACCGCTACACCTTGCTCACCGTGGTACCCGCCGTGCCGCCACGAGCCGCCGCCGTGATCGCCAAGGAAACGCTGCAGGCCTACTACCAGGACGAGGCCGAGAAAGTGTTCAAGCCCCTGCGCACTTTCTTCGCCAAGCAGGGGGTCGAGGCCGAGTTTGTCTACAAGATCGGCCATGCTGCCGATGTCATCGCCAGCGTGGCGGCCAAGGGCAAGCACGACCTCATCATGATGGGCAGCCACGGCCACAGCGCCTTGCGCGGTTTGGTGCTCGGCTCCATCAGCACCAAGGTGCTGGCGCAATCCGAGGTGCCGGTGCTGCTGATCCGCTAAACCTCAGCTATTGGGCCGGCGCTTGCGCACCCAGTCCATCGGGCTCTCGACGGATGGGTGGGCGCGCTGGCTTTCCAGTACCGCATAGCCCTTGCTGCGGGTTTCAAAGTCGCCATCCTCTTCCAGGGTGGCCTCCATGCCGAACGCGGTACCCAGGTCGGCAGGATCGTGGGGATGCACCACCGGCGCAGAGCGGCGACGCAGAAAACGCAGTGCGGGAGCGAGTCGCATGGGGTACCTCTCAATTGCGTGAAGCTCTACAGACTTGCACTGAAGCGCTCCTAGCACTCACCCGGTTGACAAACCCGGTTGGCGCTGTTGAAGCATGACTGCAGTGTGCTCCGCGCCGGGAAAAAGCCCACCCCCAATTTGGGTGAGAAAGCCCCCGCAGTTGGCAAAACCGCACACCTGCTTCGGGGCCTGACTTCTGTCATTCCTACGTCATCCAGGCCTGCGAAGCAGATCAGCTAACGTGCGCCCCATCAAGACAAGGAGACGCCATGAAAGTGGTCGTACTGGGCGCCGGCATCGTGGGCGTCAGCACCGCCTGGTATTTGTTGGAGTGCGGGCATGAGGTGGTCCTAGTGGATCGCCAGAGCGACGCCGCCCTCGAAACCAGCTATGCCAATGGCGCGCAGATTTCGGTCAGCTTCTGTGAGCCCTGGGCCAATGCCTGGGTGCCCATCAAGGTGGCCAAGTGGCTGCTGAAGGATGACTCCCCGCTGCTGTTCCGGCCCCGCCTGGAGCTGGCCCAGATGCGCTATGGCCTGGGCTTCCTGATGCAGTGCACCACCGCCAGCTTTGAGCGAAACGTCGAAGAGTTGGTTCAACTGGGCCGTTACAGCCACGCCTGCCTCAAGGAGTTGGTGCCGGCCACCGGCATTGAGTACAACCGACTGGAGAAGGGCATCCTGCATTTCTTCAGCAGCCAGCAGGATTTGGACAACGGCGCCGCCGGCGCCGAGGTGATGCGTCGCCACGGCGTGGACCGGCGCGTGCTGAGCCGCGACGAGGTGCTGAAGGTCGAACCGGCACTGGCTCGTTTTGGACCGAACATCTTTGGCGGCACCTACACGCCCAGCGACGAGAGCGGTGACGCCCTGGTCTTTACCCAGAAGCTGGCACAAAAGTGCTTTGAGCGCGGCGCCGTCAAGCGCTTCAACACACACATCCTGGCGCTGGAAAAGCAAGGCCAGCAGATCAGCGGCGTGCGCGTCCGCAATCCCGATGGGCAGACCGAGACCCTCAAGGCCGACGCCTATGTGGTGGCCCTGGCCAGCTACGCGCCCGGCCTGGTCAATCCGGTGGCCGATTGCCTGAACATCTACCCGGCCAAGGGCTACTCGGCCACTCTGAATCTCAAGCGCCCCGAGGCGGCCAGCACCGTCAGCCTGCTGGACGACACGCGCAAGATCGCCATCAGCCGCCTGGGCAACCAGATCCGCATCGCCGGCACGGCCGAGCTGGTGGGACTGGACACCCGCCTGGACACCCCCACCGCCCGCACCCGCTGCGCCGCGCTGGTGCAGCGCTATGAAGAGCTGTTCCCCGGCGTGGCCGATCTGAGCGAGCCCAATTACTGGACCGGCCTGCGCCCCAGCACGCCCACCAACATTCCCTACATCGGGCGCAGCAAGCGCTTGAGCAACCTATGGCTGAACTGCGGCCACGGCACCCTGGGCTGGACCCATGGGGCGGGCAGCGGGCAGGCTCTGGCACTCTTGATGAGCGGCAAACGCCCGGAAACGGAATTCCACTTCTATGGAGTGTGATCGCCTGAACCGGCGTCACTACCTATTGGGCGCCGCCGTTTTGTCTTTGACAGCCTGCGCGCAGACACCACCCGCCCGAACGCAGAACGCGATGACGTCCTTGAGCGGCAGCTACCGCTTTCGAGGTCTCGGCACCCAGCGTGCCCAGCACTTCCCCAATCCCTGGGTGGACTTGGAGGCGCTGCAGCCGGACTCCTTGCTGACCCTGAGCCAAACCCGCGAAACCCTCAACTGGCGCTGGCAGCACCGCGACGGCCAATGGGTCGAGCGCAGCCTGGCGCTCCACGCACCCGGCCCAGGTGTGCAATGGCAGGACGGGGTGCTGAGCCATGAGCAGGAAGTCCCCGTGCGGGGCGTGCCCATCCTGCCCGGCCAAGTGCGTCACCATCGCGGCCTGCGGGTCTACCGCTCCAACGATGGGCGCCTGATGCTGGAGGGAACCTTCCGGGAAACCGGGCGGATGCTGTTCCTGCTGCCCTTTGAAGACCGCCACCAATGGACCCTGGCCCTGGAGCCCGCGGGCTGATGCTTCGTTCTGCAACGAAGTCTTGAGGGCGGCCCGGCCCCGAACATGGCGGCTCTGCATGAGGAACCCGCCATGACGATCACCTGTTTCATTCGCTACGAAATCGAACCCTTCCAGAAGGAAGACTTCCGCCGCTATGCCCAGGCGTGGTTGCACATCATTCCGCGCCTAGGGGGCAAGCTGCTGGGTTATTGGCTGCCGCACGAGGGCAGCAACACTGAGGCCTGGGGCCTGATTGGCTTTGACAGCCTGGCTACCTACGAGACCTATCGCCAACGCCTCAAAGCCGACCCCGAGGCTCAGGCCAACTTCGCCTTTGCGGCGAAGGAGCGCTTCATTCGCGTCGAGCAGCGCACCTTCACCGAACCGGTGCAGCCGGCATGATCGCGGTGATCTTTGAAGTCGAGCTCGCGCCCGACACACAGGCCGACTACCTGGCCCAGGCTGCCGCCCTGCGCGAATCCTTGTCAAGGATGCCCGGCTTTCTGTCCATCGAACGCTTCGAGAGCCTGAGCCAGCCCGGCAAGCTGCTGTCCCTGAGCTTCTGGACCGACGAATCCAGCGTGCGGGCCTGGCGCGAGCAGGGCGAGCACCGGGCCGCCCAGGCCGCCGGGCGCGCCGGCCTGTTTACCGACTACCGGCTGCGCGTGGCCCAGGTTCTTCGAGACTACGGGCTGAACGAAAGAGACCAAGCCCCGTGCAACTTGCAGCCCCTCGCCACCCTGATCGCCGACCCCAGCCGCGCCGCCATGCTCAGCCATCTGCTCAGCGGTGAGCTGGCCAGCGCGAGCGAGCTGGCGCGCGCCGCCGGCGTGGGCGCAGCCACCGCCAGCGCACACCTGCGCAAGTTGCTGGACGCCGGCTGGCTGGTCTGCGAGCCGCGCGGCCGTCATCGCTATTACCGGCTGGCCGATGCCGACGTGGCCCAGGCCCTGCAGGCGTTGCAGTTGGTGGCCGATCGCCAGCGCGGCACCAGCCCCTGGCTGCGGCAGAGCGAGCTGCGCTACGCCCGCCGCTGCTATGGCCATCTGGCCGGCCGCCTGGGGGTCTGCCTGGCCCAACACTGCCTGGCTGATGGCTGGCTGGTGCCGGACGAGGCGTCGAACTACCGCTTGGCCGATGCCGGCCTGACCGCCATGGCCGCGCTGGGTATGGACCCCGAACCCTGGCGCCGCCGCACCGCCGCCGTGGCCCACGCCTGCCTGGACTGGAGCGAGCGCCGCGACCACCTGGCCGGACCCTGGCCGCGCGCGCTGCTGGCCCATGCCTTGGAGCAGCAATGGCTGCAGACCCGTAGCGGCGAACGCGCGCTGGCGCTGACGCCTTTGGGCGCGGCGCGCCTCAGCGCGGTACTTGGCCCACTGCCTGCAAGGGAGGGTCTGCAAAGCCCCCTGCGCCCGCGCCAAGACTTTTCGGGATGAAGGCCAAGGCGCGAGCCACAGCTCAGGCTGGTGGCCTGAGCAAGGCTTGCAACGCCGGCCATCGCCCGAAAAGTCTTTGGCCCGCATGGGTTTGCGAGATAACCGGCCGTCTCGGTCGTTGGCGCGCTCGGCCGTCGGACATCAAGTCCGACCTTCGCGCGCCGCCTACGATCCGGCCGGTTCTCTCGCAAACGCGGGCTGCACGGGGTTTGCAGACCCTCCCAAGCTGACGCGCACCTCGGTCTCGCCGGCTTCGTGACCGATGTCGAGCTGGGCGCCGTGGCGCTCCAGCAGCCGGCGCACGATGCTCAAACCCAGGCCAAAGCCCGCACTGCCCTCGCCCTTCACAAAGGCCTGCCCCAGGCCCGCCGGCAAGGCCGCGCTGGGGTTGCGGATGCACAGCACCCCAGCCTCGAAGCTCACCCGCACCCGACCCAGCCCATGGGCGCAGGCGTTGCCCAACAGATTGGCGAGCACCAGGCGCAGCACCTCCGGGGGCAGGGCCAGGCGGTCGCCGGCCTGCAAATCCACCTGCAGCGCCACGTCCGTGTCGTCCGTCGGCAAGGTGTCGATGGCCCATTGCTCCACCAGCGGCAGCAGCGCGGTCGGCTCGACCGGCTGGGGCAGATCCTCGCGAGCCAACAGCAGCAGGGTGTCCAGGGTTTGCTCCAGCGCCGCGGTGGCGGCACACAGCCGCGTCTGCTGCGGGTCCAGGCCCATCTTCAGCACCGCCAGCGGGGTGCGCAGTTCGTGGCTGACATCGCGCGTGAAGGCCTGTTCGCGCGCTATGAAGGCCTGGGTGCGGGCATGCAGGGCGTCCAAGGTGCGGGCCAGGGTGCCAAGCTCATCCTGCGCCAGCCCTTGCGCCAGGCCCTGCGGCAGCTGCTCGGGCCGCCCCTGCTGCAAGCGCTGCACCAAGCGCTCCAACGGCCCCGCCATGCGTCGCGCCAGCCAGGCGCCCAGGGCCAAAGCCAGCAAGGTGGCACCCAAGGCCCACAGGGCCAGCCAGGTGAGCAAACCCTCGCGCTGCGGACGCACCACCAGCCAGTCGCTCACCTCGGCCAGCAGCCAAGCCTCCTCCAGCTTCAGCAAGTGATAGTGGCGGCCCTGCGAACCGGCGAACTCGCGCCGGCCGGGTTCCGCCGCCAGTTGGTCGGCCACGCCATCCGGCAGCTCGCGGGCCTGCAGCAGAAGGCGGTACTGCGGCGCACTGGGCGGCGGCCACTGTCCCGTCGCGTCGCGCCCAGCTTGCAGGCGGGCCGCCTCCTGGGCCAGCTGCCGATCCAGGAATCGGTCCTCCACCGTGTAGGCAAAGGCCATGGCAAAAAGACTGAACAGCGCGCAGATCAGCAAGGCCAAGGCCCAGAAGGCCAGCATCAATCGCCGGCTGTAGCTCATGCCTCGACCACCAAGCGAAAGCCCAGCCCGTGCACCGTGCGCAGCAGGGGCGGCGCCGCGAAGGGCCGATCCAACACCTGGCGCAGCAGGTGGATGTGGCTGCGCAAGGGGTCAGACTCCGGCGCCTCATCGGCCCACAGGCGGTGAGTCAGCTCGCTGCGCGTGAGCGCCCGAGGGTAGGCCTCGGCCAGCAGGCGCAGGATGGCCGCCGGCGTGGGCGGCAGCGCCAACAGCTGCCCGTCGCGCCAGGCCTCACCGCTGCGGCGGTCCAGGCGCAGCGGCCCGATCTGCAAGCAATGCTGCGCGCCGGCTAGGCGGCGTGCGCCCAGCGCCCGCACGCGCGCCAGCAGCTCCTCGGCGGCAAATGGCTTGACGAGGTAGTCGTCAGCGCCAGCCTCGAAGCCGGCCAATTTATCGGTCAGGGCATCGCGGGCGGTCAGCATCAAGACCGGCACATGGCGGGCCGCCTGCTCGCGCAGGCGTTCGCACAGGCGCAGGCCGTCCAGGCCCGGCAGGCCCAGGTCCAGCACCAGCACATCGGGCAGATCCTGCACCGCCTGCTGCAGGCCCAGTCGGCCATCGGCCGCCTCCTCCACCCGATGGCCGGCCGCGCGCAGGGCCGCTGCCACCTGCTCACGCAAGGGGGCGTGGTCTTCCACCACCAGGATGTGCAGAGGCAGGCGGCTCATCAGCTCGGCAAAGCCTCCAGGCTCTTCTGCGCCTCGTTGCGATCCTGCGTCGCCAACTTGGGCTCGGCCAGCAAAGCCTGCAGCAAGCGGCGGGCGGCGGCGGCTTCGCCCAGCGCTGCATGCGCCTGGGCCAGGGTCAAACGCAAACGCGGGTGCTCGAAGTGGGGCTGGGCAAGTTCCATCACGGCAAGGGCCTGGCGGCGAGCGGTGTCGTCGGCGGCCGATTTGAACTGGTAGACGCCCAGCATGGCGATCAGGTCGGCCTTGTATTTCTGCGGCTCGGCCTGCAGCGCCGCCCGCACCGCCTGTTTCTCGCCGCCCAGCCAGCGTGTCACCAAATTCATGCTGGCTTCCTCCTTGAAGGGCGTGCGCGCCACGGGCTTCTGGCCCAGCAGGCGCACCAACTCTTCGGCCGCTTGGGCCGTGGAGAAGGGGTTCTGGCCGGTCACCAGACGGCCATCCACCACCACCTTGGGGCTCATCAGCGCAGCCTCCTCCCAACGCGCGCCCTGTTCGCGCAAGCGCTGCTCCAGCCAGAAGGGGTACTCCTTGGCCCAGCGCTTGCCGAACACCGCCTCCTCTTCGTCCGTGAAGCCGGTAACCCGGCGACCTTGCACCAAGGGGCGCCCCTCAATCCTGACCTCAGCAAACGCTGCCGACCCGTGGCAGACCGCCGCCAGCACGCCACCGCGCTGCACATGGGCCCCCAACAGATGGGCCAGAGCGGGGTCACGCGGCAGGTCGAACATCGCCCCCTTGCCACCCACCACGAAGATCGCCTGGTGCTCGCCCACCTTCAACTCGCCGGTGCGACGAGTAGCCTTCAGCAGCGCAAGGGCCTCGGGCGGCAGGGCCTTGATGTGGTCATCCTCCGGGTTGAACTTGTCGGCCTCGACCGCACCGCCGGCCGGGCTGGCCACCTCGATCTGCAGGCCGTTGGCGCGCAGCACCTGATAGGCCAGCGCGTATTCATCCATCTCGAAGCCGGGGCGAGTCTTGCCCGCGTCACGGCCTTCGCTGCTGAGCACCAGCAGCACCTTGGGACTGGCCTGGGCGGCCAGGGCAACACACCCCAGCACCAGAGCGGAAAAAGCTTGATGGATCTTCATGGCGACTCGCCTTGCAGCAGTTGAGAACGCCCACATGCTCGCCAACGGGCATCAAGAAAACATCAAAGCGCTGCCATGATGAACGGCCATGAGCACCGACACCCTGCAATCCCTGTTCGCCTACAAGGCCTGGGCCGACGCCGAGCTGTTGGCAGGCCTGGCCCAGCTCGGCCCCGAGCACGCCGACACGCTGCACGCCAGTCTGCGAACCCTCAATCACATCCATGTGGTGGACCGCCTGTTCCGCGCCCATCTGGCCGGCGAGGCCGCCCCCTTTGAGGCCACCAACACGGTGGAGACCCCGACGCTGGAGGCCCTGCGCACCGAGGTGGCCGCCACCAATGACTGGCTGCAGGCGCATGTGCGCGGCCTGAGCCCCGCCCAGCGCCAGGAGCTGCTGCACTTTCGCTTCACCGACGGCGACGCCGGCTGCATGAGCCGCGAGGAGATGCTGCTGCACCTGATCACGCATGGCGCTTACCACCGCGGCAATGTGGGCCAACGCCTCAAGGACATCGGCATCGCCCCACCCCGGGATCTGTACACCCGCCATCTCCACCTGGCCTATCCTCAACGGCGGACATCATGAGCGCCAGGCGGCTGGGCTTGGCACTGGCAGGCTTGGCCCTCGCGGGCCCCGTGCTGGCGGCCCCCGAATGGCGCCTGATGGCCCGCCACGGCGAATGCCATCCGTTGGCGGTGCTGGCGCGCAAGCTGCCCGATGCAGCGGCCGTGCGCACGCCGCAGGATCTGGCCGCCCTGCTCAAGCAACAGGGGTTGGCCTTCACGCAGACCGACCGGCCGGCACCGGGTGCCGAGCGCAGCGTGGCCTTCGAAGTGCCCGCCAAGGGCCTCAACATTCTGTTGGTCACCCCAGGGCTTTGCGGCCCCACGCGCTGAACGGCCAGGGCGGGCACAATCCCGCCCCTTTTTCCAGGAGCCACCCATGGCCATGCCGTCCTTTTGCGCCATCGACTTCGGCACCTCGAACTCCGCCGTCGCGCTGCCCGCACCCCAAGGGGCAGAGGGCATGGCCCTGGTGCCCCTGGAGGGTCAGGCCCGCACCATGCCCACCGCGGTGTTTTATTACGCCGAGGGCCCGCACGACGCCGACGGCCCGCCGCGGGCCTTTGGCCGCGCCGCGCTGGCGGCTTATGTGGAGGGTTTTGACGGCCGGCTGATGCGCTCGATGAAGTCCATCCTCGGCAGCGATCTGCTGGAGCGCCACACCGATGTCGGCGGCGGGCGCTCGGCCAAGTATGCGGATGTGGTGGCCGGCTATCTGAAGCGGCTCAAGCGCGTGGCCGAAACCCACCAGGGTGGCCGCCCCTTGACCCATGCCGTGCTGGGCCGCCCGGTGTTCTTTGTCGATGGCGACCCGGCGCGCGACGCCCAGGCCCAGGCCGCACTGGAAGCCTGCGCCCGCGCCGTGGGCTTCGAGGAACTGGCCTTCCAGTTCGAACCCATCGCCGCCGCCTTCGACTACGAGAGCCAGATCGACGCGGAGCAAACCGTGCTGGTGGCCGACATCGGCGGCGGCACTTCGGACTTCTCACTCGTGCGCGTGGGTCCGCAGCGGCGCACGCAGTTGGACCGCCGGGCCGACATCCTGGGCCACCACGGCGTGCACATCGCCGGCACCGACTTCGACCGCCGCGTGAACCTGGCCGCACCCATGCGCGCGCTGGGCCATGGTGCGCTGGGCCCGCAACGCCCCGACGGCACGGCGCGCGAAGTGCCCAGCGGCATCACCTTCGACCTCGCCACCTGGCACCTGATCAACACCTGCTACACCCCGGCCCGCCTGGCCGAGGTGCGCGGCCGCAAGGCCGACTACGCCGACCCCGCCCAGCACGCCCGCCTGCTGGCCGTGCTGGAACTGCAGCTGGGCCACCACCTCGCCAACCAGGCCGAGGCCGGCAAGATCGCACTGGGCGGTCATGGGCCGGACGGCCCGCACAGCACCCACGCCTTTGACCTGGGCGAGATCGAGGCCGGCCTGCGTTGGCCCTTCAGCCGGGCGCAGATGGTCGAGGCGCTGCAATCCGATGTGGCCCAGATCGCCCGTGCCGCGCAGGAGTGCGTGCAGCTCGCTGGTCTCACCCCCGCTGCGGTGGATGCCCTCTATTTCACCGGCGGCTCCACCGGCCTGACGCACTTGGTGGATGCCATCGCCGCCGCCTTTCCGCAGGCCCGCCGCGTGCAGGGCGATGCGCTGGCCTCGGTGGGCCAAGGCCTGGGCCTGCATGCGCGGCGCGTGTTTGGCTAGGGCCTGTTAGCACTATGCGAAGCCAACGCGTTGCCATCCAGAAGTGGCGCCAACGAGGCGCGAAATGAAGCCGGGGCGGCTCCCCCGGCGAGGCTTCGCAACGAAGTGGGCGCCACTTTCTGGTGGCAACCCGGAGGGAACTGGCCTGTCCGCCCGCCATGCGTCGTTGCTGCCCTCGCCCAGGCGCGAGCCTGGGCGTCGCGCTGCGCCTAGCCTGGCGGACGGACAGGTCCGTTCGCGCGGCTCCGCGTAGTGCTAACAGGACCTAATCACTCCTGCCAGAAGCGCGCGCCCATCTGCTGTCGCAAGGCCTGCAAACGCTGGCGCTCCATCGGGGCCAGCCAGGCTTCGTAGAGCAACTGCAGGCGTTCGCGCACGCCGGGCTGCGCCAGCAAATCGTCCACGGCCGCCACATGGGCCTGCCCTTGAGGCGAAGCCGCGCAGGCCACGAAGCCCAGCTGGCTTTCGCGCAGTTCGGCCAAGGGCATCCAGACCAGAGCCTCGGCCCCGACGCCGGGGGGCTCAGTGAGCTGGTAGTGGCTGAGTTCAAAGCTATAGGCCAGGGTCGCATCCACACCATGGCGGCGCGACACCATGCCGAACATCGCGCGGTTCGCATTCACCAGGCGGTTCTTGCGGCGCTGCTCTGGGTGGCGCGCCAGCAGCTCATCCACCAAGGCGCCATGCACGCGGTCGCCAATCACACCCACCACACGCCCTGCGGCCAAAAAGCGCGCCAGCTCGATTTCGCCGCGGTCGCTGGGCGAACTCCATTGCAGCAGTCCATCCTCCAGATCGGAGCGGCGCAGCACCATTCCCACCGGCCAGTGCCGGATCAAGGCGCGGGAATAGTGCCACTGCGCGGCGCGCTGCGCGGTCTTGCGCAGTAGCAGTGCACAGCTCGCGGGCTGCTGGTCCAGCTCGGCCAACAAGCGTCCGGACGAAACCCAGGAAATGGCATGCCGATGCTGCGGCAGCGCGGGCCAGAGCACCTCGGCCAACATGCGTTGTGCGTAGCCCTGGCCTGCCAAAGGGCCCTGACGCAATGCAAAGGGCGCGTAGTCACTCAGCAGCCAAACCCAATCGGGCGCAGGCGCGGCGCCCAGGCTGGCTCCCGAGCTGAAGAAAGACCCAAGCACCCCGGCGCACACCCAGCGCCGCGCCACACAACCGAGGCGGCTCAGCGCGACCTTGGAAACATGTGCAAGCGTTTGCGCTTGACCGGCATGGGGGACGTCCATGCCCGCATTGTCCAGCCCGTGCCCGAGCCGTCAGGCAGCGGCCATCACTCCTGCCAGAAGCGCGCGCCCAATTGCTGGCGCGCCTGATGCAAGCGCCGCCGCTCGGGCTCGGACAGCCACTCCTCGTACAGCGCCTGCAGCCGTTCGCGCACCCCGGGGCGCTCCAACAGGGCCTCCAGCGCCTGAATCTGCTGCCGCCCCACTTCGCCGCGCGAGCACACCGCGTGGCTATAAAGCAGGTCCGTCTTCTCGGCCAGCGGCAGCCATTGCAAGGTCGCCAGCGGCTCGGCCCGACCGTCCTGCTGCTGTCGGTTGAAGTAGGCCACCTCAAAACCATAGGCCAGGGCCGCATCGGTGCCGTGGCCGCGCGCCAGCATCGTCAGCACCACACGGGTGGCATCAAGCAGTTGGATGCGGCGCAGGGCATTGGGGTGGCGTTCCAGCAGGCCATCCACCACCGGGCCATGCGCGCGGGGCGTCACCCCCAGCACCCGCTCGGCGGCCAACACCCGCGTCAGCGACAACTCGCCCGCCTCGTTCAGGAACGGGCGCCAGCGCTCCAGTTCGCTGCGCCGCACCACCAGCCCCACCGGCAGCAGCCGGATCAAGGGGCGCGACACCAGCCACTGCGCGCTGCGCTCCGCCGTTTTGCGCCACAGCAGCCCGCAGCTGCCATTGGCGGCTGCCAGCTCCATGTCCATGCGCTGCGAGGGCACCCAGACCTTCTGATGCCGAAAGCCCGTCAGGCCCGGCACCAGCACCTCATCGAGCATGCGCTGGGCAAATCCGCGCCCGGCATCCGGCCCGCGCCGCATCGCTGTGGGCGCGTAGTCCGCCAACATCCAGCGCCACTCGGGCGCGGGCTCTGGATGGGCCGCGCCCGGGGCGGGCAGCCACGCCAGCACGCCGCACCAAAGCGCCGCCGCGGCGCGTTGGCCGAGCCTTTGCAAACGGCTGGCCGCCAGCACCATCAGCCCCGGCGCTGCGGCGGCCGCCCGGGCCGCCCGGACCGTCCAGCCGGCGCCTTCACTGGCGCCGCCTTGGCCTTGAAGGGCCGGCTCACATCGGCCAGCAACAGGCTGTGTGCCACCAAATGCTCCACCGCCTCATCCAGATGCTTGGGCGGCTCGATGCCCTCGATGGCCTCCAGCAGCTCATCGGCATCCTCCAGGTCCTCGGCGTCCAGAAATTGATAGATGCCCGCCAGGCCCTCCAGCAGATCGCTGTCCTTGCAGCCCATCAGGCCTTGGGGGAAGCTGTCCGCCCCCAGCGCAAAGCCCGCCACCCAGGGGTAGATGGCGCCCAGGATGGTTTCCCAATCCTCGGGGTCGCCCGGCTCGTCGTCCTCGTCGTGCGGGGCGAACACCCAGGGGTCCCACCACTGCCGGCCACGAATGGCGGCGTCCAGTTCCTGCAACCGGCGCATGGCCAGCGCACGGATGGGCTCGGCCTTGAAACCGGCCGGCGGCGCGCGGCCTTCTTCGCTATCCAGCACCCAGCGCATCCACTCCGCCGGCGGCGGCGCCTTGGGTTGCAGTGCGATGGCCGTCAGATAGCCATCCAGCATGGACACATCCAGCGGCTCCAGCGGGGCGGGCACGGCGTCCAGCAGGTCCTGCAGGGCGTCGAGGTCGAGGTCTGGGGCGGCGGATGCGTGCGAGGGGCGGTTCATAGGCGGATTCTCCGCTGCCAGGCGGGCGTGACGGGCTTCACGGGCATCGTCCAGAGTGGCATTCGTCATGGGAACTAGAGCACGGACAGGGCCAAAAACACAAGGGTTTGCCCTAGGCAAGAGTCCCTTCGGTCACGACACTTCGCGCCTCGCACCGCCCGACGACTCCAAAGCGCGCGGTCCGGATGACCCTCCTTTGCAAAGTCCCTCGAATGAACATCCGCCTCCCTTCTCGTCTGGCCCCCCTGGCTCTAATGTGTTCCGCGTTCGCCAGCCACGCTGCTCCGGTTCTGGTCACCCAAAACCCCTGGAGCCAGAACCGGGATGTCACTCACTTCACCCAGGTGTTTGGCGCCGACAACTACAGCTTGCTCACCAGCTATGCGTCGGTAACCGCCGGGGCGATCTTCAATGCCACAAACCGTTTTGTGATGCTTGAGGGGGGGGCAAACACAGACGCTGCGCTCAATGGATTCCTGAATAGCCATGCCAGCGCGATCACCAATTGGGTCAACCACGGCGGTGCATTGCTGATTCAGTCGGCAGGCTGGACCTCGGACGTGAACTTTTTAGGCGCCACGCTGGACTGGGGCAACTCGGCAAACTCCTGCGGGACGCTCACGGCAGACGGCGTCGCAGCCTTCACCACCGGCACGCGCCAGTGCGGTAGCTACCTTGCGCACGATGTCGTGCTGGGTCTGGGTATGACCACCTTCATGACGGGTGACACCAATGGAAAGGCGATCGTGGCTGGCTTCGAGCAAGGGGCCGGCTATGTGATGCTGAGCGGACTGACCAACTCGCAGTTTCACTATCAGGGCGACAGCCTGATCAATAGCGTGATTTCCTTCACCGCAAAGCAGTCCGACCGCAATGCCGTCCCCGAACCCACCGCCCTGCTGCTGGCCGGCAGCGGCCTTCTGGGCCTGGTCCTGACGAGCCGCCGCGCACGACGCGCCTGAGTGCTCGCGCAACAGCTCTTCTAAAGCGGCCTACAGGCCGCTTTTTTGTTGCGGGTTTCGCCCGTGAGATCCGAGGGCTGGGGTGAACCCGCTGTGACTCCCGAGCCCCCCGGCCCGCCCTGGCCACAATCGCGCCCTCGTCCTTTGCCCTGACTTGGATCGCGCCATGCCCCCTGTTCTGCGCCCGCTGCCCCTGATCGCCCTGCTGGGCCTCAGCGCCCCGGCTCAAGCCAACCCCCAAGGCTTCTACCGCCAGCCCACCGTGCAGGGCGAGACGGTGGTTTTTCTCAGCCAGGGGGATCTGTGGCGCAGCGGCCTGGGCGGTGGTGCGGCGCAGCGCCTGACCAGCCATGCGGGGCTGGAGCAGTCGCCCGCGCTGCTGCCCGATGGCAAGACCGTGGCCTTTGTGGCGCAGTACGAGGGCGCGGGCGACGTTTACACCCTGAGCCTGGACGGCGGTTTTCCGCAGCGCCGCACCTGGCTGGGCAATGCCACGGTGCGGGTGTGGGGCCATGACGGCCAGGGCGGCCTCTTGATCACCGCCCCGGCCGAAGACGGCCGCCCGCTGAGCCAGCCCTTTTTGCTGAAGGGTGAGCAGCTGCAGGCCCTGCCGGTGGCCGACGCCAACGACGCCGCCCTGGATGGCCCACGCCTGTTCTTCACCCGCCAGGGCCTGCGCGGCGACAACGCCAAGAACTACCGCGGCGGGGCGCTGGCCAGCCTGTGGGTGCTGGACCTGCAGGGCAGCACCGAAGCCCGCCCGCTGCTGGGCGCCGACTTCCCGCGCGCCAACAACCGCCGGCCCATGCCCTATCGCGATGCCCAGGGCCAGCCGCGCGTGGCCTTTCTGAGCGACCGCGATGGCTTCTTCAATGTGTGGTCGGTGGGGCTGGACGGGCGCGACGCGCGCCAGCACACCCGCTTCAAGGACTTCGATGCGCGCCAGGCCTCGATCAGCGGCAGCACCGTGGTGCTGGCGCGCGGCGCCGACCTGCAGCGCGTGGACCTGAACGCGGCGAACGCCGAGGCCCCAATATTGCCCATCACCCTGGCCGGCGACCAACCCGCCAGCGCCACACGCTGGGTGCAAAAGCCGCAGAACTTCCTGAGCGAGCTGGCGCTGGCGCCCAACGGCGAGCGTGCCCTCATCGGCGTGCGCGGCCGCCTGGCCACGCAAGGCGTGCAAGCGCTGCGCCGCGCCGAGTTGCAGATGCCCGAAGGCAAGCGCTGCCGCGAGGCCGCGTTCAGCAGCGACAGCCAGTCGGTGTTCGCACTGTGTGACCTGAGCGGTGAGGTCGAGCTCTGGCAGTTCGATGCGCTGGGCCTGAAGGCGCCCAAGCCCATCACGCGCGGCGCCAAGGTGCTGCGCACCGATCTGAGCGTGGCGCCCGATGGTCGGCATCTGGTGCACGCCGATTTGAGCGGGGCGGTCTACCTGACCGATCTGAAGGCCGAGGGCGGCCCGGCCACCAAGCAAATCGACCAACTGCCCGATGACCAGGGCGTCGAGTTCGCCTGGCACCCGGACGGCCAGGCCCTGGCCTATGTGCGCCGCCCCGAAGGCCGCAACGACCGCAGCCAGGTCTGGCTCTACACCCTGGCGGACGGCGACAAGCGCGCGCTGACCCAGGCCAAGTACAACAGCAGCGCCCCGGCCTTCAGCCCGGATGGCCAGTGGCTTTACTTCGCCTCGCGCCGCCACTTCCAGCTGCAGGCCGGCGCCAGCGTCTGGGCCGAGCGCGACATGGGCCCGGCCTTCGAGCCCGGCACCAAGGTCTATGCGCTGGCCTTGCAGAGCGGGCTGCGCTCGCCCTTTGCTGCCAAGGACGAGTTGCCGCCGCCGGCCAAGCCCGAAGCCAAGAAAGACGACAAGAAGGAAGAGAAAAAGGACGCCAAGCCTGCACTCCCGCGCATCGATCGCGCGGGTCTGGCCGAGCGCCTGTTCGAGTTGCCCCTGCCGGCCGGCCGCTACCGCAGCCTGGAAGCGGACGCCAAGCGCCTGTGGTGGATCGAGGCCGATGGTGGCCCCGGTGCGCTCAAGAGCCTGGCGCTGGAAGCCGGCGCCATGGCCGAGACCCACAGCGACAAGGTGCGGCGCTTCCAGCTCAGCGCCAACGGCAAGACCCTGCTGCTGCAACGCGACGCCGCGCCGGGGCAGGCCGGCGAGATCCTGCTGTTGGACGCCGCGCCCAAGCCCCCGGCCGACACGGGCAAATTCGCGCTGCGCTGGGCCGACTGGCAACTGCCTGTGAACCCGCGCCAGGAATGGCAGCAGCTGTTCGACGACGCCTGGCGCATGCAGCGCGACTACTTCTACGACGCCCAGCTGCACGGCATCGACTGGGCCGCCAGCCGCGCACGCCATGCCGCCCTGCTACCCCGTGTGGGCGACCGCCTGGAGTTGGCCGAACTGATGGGCATGATGGCTTCGGACCTGAGCCTGCTGCACAGCCAGGTGGGCGCGGGTGACCTGCCCCCGCTGGCCGAGGAGGCTCCGGCCCTGGCCGGCCTGGGCGCGCACCTGGAGCCCCACGCCAAGGGCGCGCGCATTGCGCGCCTCTACCGCAGCGAGGCCGAGCTGGTGAGCGAGCGCGGGCCGCTGCAGGCCCCGGGGCTGGACGTGCGCGAGGGCGATGTGATCACCGCCGTGAACGGCCGCGCCTGGGTGGGCGCCGCAGGGCAGGCCTTGCTTCAAGGCCAGGCCGGCAAGCAACTGCGCCTGGAGCTGCAGCGCGCCGACGGCACGGGTGCGCGCAGCCTCATCGTCACCCCGGTGGATGCACGCCGCGAGGCCGCGCTGCGCTACCAGGATTGGCGCCTGGGCCGCGCCGAGAAAGTGGCCCAGCTCTCGGGCGGGCGCATCGGCTACCTGCATCTGCGCGCCATGGGCCCGCAGGACATCGCCGACTTTGCGCGCGAGTTCTATGCCCAGTTGGACAAGGAGGCCCTGGTGCTGGATGTGCGCTTCAACAACGGCGGCAACGTCGACAGCTGGGTGCTGGACCGCCTGCTGCGCAAGAGCTGGGCCTGGTGGCAGCCGCGCCACCCGGTGAATGGGCCGCGCTACAGCAATATGCAGCAGGCCTTTGACGGCAAGCTGGCCCTGCTGATCAACGAGAACAGCTACAGCGACGGCGAGACCGTGGCCGAGGGCTTCCGCCGTCTGGGCCTGGGCCCGGTGATCGGCAAGACCACCAGCGGCGCCGGGGTGTTCTTGAGCGACCGCAACCGCCTGATGGACAACGGCATCGTGCGTGCCGCCGAACTGGCCCAAGTGGATGCCAGCGGCCAGGTGCTGATCGAGGGCCAGGGCGTGCGGCCCGACATCGAAGTGGACAACCCGCCACGCGCCACCGCCCAGGGCCAGGACGCGCAGCTGGAGGCTGCGGTGCAGCAGCTGCTCAAGCAACTACCCGCGCAAGCGCGGGGCCTGGAGGCGCGCACCCCGCGGGTGAAGGCTTATCCGAGGCCGCGCTGAGCAACGACTTAAGGGCCGACTATCCTTGTGGCCTCATGCCCCAGATTCGATTGCTTGGCCTGCTGCTTGCCGCATTGCCCCTGGCGGCACAGGCGGATTCGCCCCTGCCCATCGCCTTTGACTCCGGCAACCCGCCGGCCATGTGGGGCGAGGGGCGGCAGGTGCGGGGCATTCATCCGGCGCTGGTGAACGCTGCGGCCCAGGCGAGCGGGTTGGCAG
Organism: Inhella inkyongensis; assembly: GCF_005952805.1. GTDB lineage: Bacteria > Pseudomonadota > Gammaproteobacteria > Burkholderiales > Burkholderiaceae_C > Inhella > Inhella inkyongensis. The sequence continues at coordinate 424,604 of NZ_CP040709.1, read as the reverse complement.
TGCAATTGCAGGGCATGCCCTGGCCGCGCGCAATGGCGGCGTTGGCCGAGGGCAAATCCTGCGTGGGTGGGGCCTATGCCAATGCCGAACGGCTGGCGCGCTACCAGTTCAGCGCGGCGTTCTGGGAAGAGCGCGTGGTGGCCGTGATGACCGCCGATGCACCGAGCCGCGAACTGCGCAAGGCGGAGGACCTCAAGCCCCTGCGCATCGGCCTGCACCGGGGCTGGAGCTATGGCGAAGAACTGGATCGGGTGCTGGCCCAACCGGGCTATCAGATCACCCGCATGACCTTTGGCAACCGCCTATTTCTGGCGCTGGAAGCCGGCAAGTTCGATGTGGTGCTGACCGACGGCGACAGCGCCGTTGTCGAGTCGCGTCGGGTGCGGCGGCCATTGGCTGTGCGCGGCACTTTGTCGCGCAACAGCACGCATGTGATCTGCCCGCCCAGGCCGACTTTTGGCGCCGCGCTGCAACGCCTGGATCAGGGCCTGCAAAAGCTGCGCGACGCCGGGCAGCTGGAAGCCATCGTGCAGGCGCAGCTCACGCCCTAAGGCCGACGCACCAACAGCGGGCTGTAGCCAGCCTCGCGCAAGGCCTGGGCCTGCGCCTCAGCTTGCTCGCGGGTCTCAAAGGGACCCAGTTGCAGGCGGTTCAGGCCGCGGTCGCGGTAGCTGGTCAGCAGCGGCGCCAGCTCGGGCCAGCGAGTTTGGATCTTCTCCTTGAGCGCCAGCACACCCTCCAGCTGGCGGAAGGCCCCAAGCTGCAGCCACAGGCCACGGCTGGCGGCGCGCACCTCGGGGGCGGCCTCGGCCAGGGGCTTGGATTCTGGATCGCGCAAATCCTCGGTCGTGGGCGCAGGTGGGGCGGCAGCCGCATCGGCTGGGGCGGCCAGCACGGGATCGGTCTCGGGGCGGGACCAGCGCCCGGCACGGATTTCGTCAAAGCTCAAGCGCCGAATCTCCACCGGCGCCACGCCGCGCAGCAGATCCAGCTTGAGGGCGGCGGTGTAGCTCAGGTCGATCACCCGCCCGCGATGAAAGGGGCCGCGGTCGTTGACGCGCACGATCACCTCGCGTCCATTGGCCGGGTTGCGCACCCGGGCATAGCTGGGCAGCGGCCAGCGCGGGTGGGCCGCCGACATGGCGTACATGTTGTAAGTCTCGCCGCTGGCGGTGCGCCGACCGTGGAACTTCTTGCCATACCAGCTGGCCAGGCCCTGCTCCTCGTAGGGCAGGTCTTCCAGCAGGGGCACATAGCGCTCGCCCAGCACCTCATAGGGCTTGTTGGGACCGCCCAGGCGAATGGGCTCGACACGCGGCACGGCGTCGGGCACCTGGTCCAGGTAGCGCGGCGGGCTGGCCTCGGGGCCGTCGCGCTCAGACCCAGGGCTGGGGCTGCGCGTGGCGCAACCCTGCAACAGGGCCAGCAACAGGAGGGCGAGAAGGGCAAGACAGCGCATGGCGCGCGAGGCTACCAGCCTCGCGCGAGTTCCCGCAGTCGACGGCGGCGCTCGGCCCCCTCACCGACCTCCAGCAGCCCACGCTGCCCTTCCGGGATATGGGCCACCGCCGCGTCGGTGGGACCGAAGACGAAGTGTGCGAACAGTTGCTGCCACTGCTGGCGCTGGGCCTCGGGCAGATGACGAAAGCTCAGCGCCGCCGTCCACAGGGCCTGCAAGCCGCTCACCGGATGGGCCTCGGGTGCCAGGGCATCGCCGTGCCACCAGTGGTTGAGCATCAGATTGAAGCGGTCCAGCGACTCCACCTCATGCCACCAGAGCGGCGGCAGATAGAGCGCATCGCCTGGCCCCAACTCGGCCACCTGCAGTTGCTGCAGGGCTTGGTCCAGGGCGGGGAAGCACGCCCGATCGGGGCGGCGCAAGGACGCCAGGCTGATGGGCGTGCCCGTGGGCGCGCCATCCAGCGGGCCGACGCTCAAGTTCACCACCTGCTCCGGCGGCAGCAGCCGGAACACACGTCGCCCGGCCACCACGCAGGCCAGATTGCGCGACTCGTCGAAGTGCGCCGGCGTGCACATCGCCGTGCCCACCCACAGGCGCGGTGCGATGTCGGTGTGCAGCAGCGGCAGACGGCATTGCGGCAGCAGGTCAGGCAGGCAGTCCGCCAGCGGCGCCGACTGCACGGCCACGGCCGGCGCCCGATCAAAACGGGCATAGCGCAGCACCTGCTCCAGCACCTGGCTGAGCGGCAGCCGGTTGCGCACGAAGTTGAAGCCCTGCAGCCCCGGCCCATAGCCCAGCGCGCCGTCGACCTCGGGCGGCATCAGCACGGCATCCACCGCCTGTCCCGTGTCGGCGGCGGCCAAGGTCTGCGCCAGGGTCAGGGCGTCCGGGCAGCGCGCCAGCGGCCAGTGCGCCACCAGGCCGCGCAGCAGCACCGGTTCGCCGGCCTGCTGGATTTCCTGCCAGGTTGTCAGGTCATCGAGCCGCAGTCGACATTCGCGCACCGGCTTCATCGGGCTCTCCAAAACGAAAAAGGGCGGGGCCTTGCGGCGCCCGCCCCGGTGGGTTCAGAGCCAGGGGCTCAGAGCTTGGCGCGCAGGGTCAGGTAGAACTGCCGGCCGTTCTGGTAGATCGAACGCGGCTGGTCCTGGTTCAGCGCAAAGTAGGCCAGCTTGGGGTTGTTCAGGTTGCGAGCATCCAGCGCCAGGCTGAGCTTGTCGTTGATCTTGTAACCCAGCGAGGCCGACAACGAGCCCGTGGCGTCCTGCGAGAAGGCGGTGGCGCGGTCCAGCCCGCTGTAGAAGGACGAGCGGTAGGTGTAGGTCAGGCGCGCGTTCCAGCTGTCATCCTCGTAGTAAGCGCCCAGGGTGTAGGCGTTGCGCGAGGCGCCGAGCATGGGCTTGTTGCCGTCTTCCTTGGCGTCGGTGTAGGTGTAGTTCGCGCTCACGCCGAAGTAGGCCCCCAGCGGCTGCTCCAGGCTCAGCTCCAGGCCCTTGACCTTGCCCTGACCATTGACCGGGGTGGTCAACACATAGTCGGCTTGGAAACCCTGCGGGAACTGGGCATTGGTGGTCAGGTAGCGGCGCGTCACCTGGCCCAGGGTGATCAGGCTGCTCAGGTCCATGTAGAAGGCGCTGGCGCCCACCATGGCACGGGGCGCGTGGTAGTACTCGAAGGCGAGATCGAAGTTGGTCGAGCGCACCGGCTTGAGTTCGCCATTGGGGCCGCTGCCCGAGCCGATGTCACCCGGCTTGGCCACCGGGCTGATGCTGGTGGCGCCGGCCAGGGCCGAGTAGTCGGGGCGGGTCAGGGTGCGGGTGATGGCGCCGCGCAGCACCATCTCGCGGTTCAGGTTGTAGCGCAGGTTCAGGCTGGGCAGGGCATCGGTGAAGCTGCGGGTCGCGATATGGCGGTCATAGGCACCAAAGGCCGAGGACACATCACCCGCGCCATCGATGGCCGGCAGGTACTGCAGGGTCTGCTGCTCGGTGCGCACCAGGCGCAGGCCCATATTGCCGCTCAGGGCGCCCGACTCAAAGTCCAGCTGGGCATAGCCGGCGCTGTTCTTCTCTTCCAGCGCGTACTCCCAGTCGAAGTAGCGGCGCGAGATCGGATCGCGGTTGCCGAACTTGTTGTTGAAGGCCGCCAGCTGCTCGGGCGTGTAGTACCAGACGTTGCGCGGGAAGGTGCCACCCAGCCCGCTGCCGAAATTGGCCGGATAGAGCTGGAAGGGCAGGATGCTGTTGCCCGGCGCCTCGGGCGAGATGGCGGCGCTGGAGCACCAGTTCGCGCCCCAGGTGAAGCCGCTGCCGTCCGAGCACTTCGGCCCCTGGGCAATCACATTGGCCGACGAACGCTCGTGCTTGGCGCCGCGCAGACCGAACTTCAGTTCCTTCAGGAAGCCGCCCTCGAAGGCATAGGCGGCATCGATCTGCGCCCATTGCTCCTTGTCGTCCACCTTGACGTTCTGACCGCCCCAGACCCAATCCAGCACCGAGTTGGCATTGGTGTTGGCCGGCGTGCCGATGGAGAAGTCCGGCGCGCTGTTGATGCCATTGAGCTTCCAGGAGCCGCCCCCCTTCTGGTCAAAGGGCATCACATCCTGCGTGGGCGTGGTGCCGACGCCGTTGGAGACGCCGGCCCTGGTGACAACGCTCAACGCCTCGGTGGGCTGGAACTTGCCCTCGAAGGCCACGAAGTCCGTCTTGGCCTTGGCGCCGGGGCGGGAAATCATGTCGTAGGTGCCGTAGAAGCCGCCTTTGTCGCTGAAGCTAGCCTGCACCAGGGTGTTGTTGCGCACCACGTAGCCGGCATCTGGCGCCTGGCCCTTGCCCTCATTGAGGAAGAAGGGCGCGTGCAGCAGGTAGTTGCGGTTGTAGTTCGAGGCCTTGAGCGTGGAGCTGAAGCCCGTGAGCGACAACGAGGTGGTGGCGCTGGGCTTGAACTGCACTTCCAGCAGGCCGCCGCTGCGCTCGCGCTCCTGCTCGAACAGGGCCGCACCAATCGAGCGTGGGTACCAGACGCCGGCCAGATCGGGGTTGGAAAGCGCCACCTTGCTGCCGGCGGCGATCTGGTTGTAGCCCAGGATCTCAACACCCTCGCGGCGCAGATGGCGCTTTTCCTGGAACACCTGCAGCATCAGGCCCAGGGTGTTGCTGTCGTTCTTGAAGTTGAACAGGGCGCTGAGCTGCGGATCGGTCTTGCCGGGCAGGTCGGCATAGACCGCTCCCAGCTGGGCCTCGGCCGTCAGCGAGTGCTTGAAGTCCAGCGGCTTGCGGGTGATCACATTGACCGAGCCCGTCAGGCCGCCCTCGACCAGGCTGGCCTCGGAGGTCTTGTGCACCACCACCGAACCCACGATCTCCGAGGGCAGCAGGCTGTAGCTGACGCTGCGACCGGCATTGGTGGTCTGGTTCAGCACGAACCAGTCGCCGCTGGCGACGTTGTGACCATTGATCAGGGTCTGGGTCAGGCTGGGGCTGGTGCCGCGCATGCTGACGCGATCGTTCTCGTCAAAGCCGCCCTCGTTGGCGCCGGCAGAACTGATCGTGACACCGGGCACGCGCTGCAGCGAGTCGGCGATGTTCTTGTCCGGCATCTTGCCGATGTCCTCGGCGGTGATGACGTCCACATGGGTCTGGGCATTGCGCTTCTGGGTCAGCGACTTCTGCTGCGCCGCGCGGATGCCGGTGACGACCACCGCCTCCAGTTGCGCCGCCTCCTCCTTCTTGTCATCTTTCTTGGCCGGCGCGCTTTGGGCCAGCAGGGCGCCGTGGGCCAGCAACAAGCTGGCGGCCAGGGCGATGGGGGAGGGACGGTGGATCATGAACGGCTCCTGAATGGGCGATGGACCGGACGCAGGGTGGTTTGCGTCATTGCGCGTCACCCCGATGCAACATGCAGTCCACTATAGCCAACTAGCAATCCACTTTGCTACCACTTTTTATGCGGTACTTACCCGCATCCGGACCGCAAAATTTCACCCGCCACCATAGATAGCGACAGAGCGAATACCGCTCAATCAGCCGACAAGCCAGAAGGCCAAAAGCCGCCCCAGAGAACCCCGTCGTGGTTTTTTGGTATTCAACTGGACTTGCAGTCGCTATGCTGCCGCCACGAACTGTCCTCTCCATCGCCTTCCCCCCCATGAAACCCTTGCTCCTCTCCGTGCTGAGCGCCGCCCTGGCGCTGAACCTGGCCCTGCCGGCACGCGCCACGGCGCCCGCCTTCGAGCGGGCGCTCTATGTGTCAATGGAGGCCGGCCTGGCCGAGCTGGAGCGCCTGCCCGGCGGGCAAGTGGACACCGTGCTGCTGGCCTTTTTGCGCCTGTGCGGCCCGCGCCAATTGCCCAAGGACTCCGCCGCTTGCGCGCAGCGCCCGGCACACAGCCTCACCCAGGGTGCGGCTGAGCGCGCCTTCAATCAGGCGCTGCTGAAGCGCAAGCAGCAGGAGGGCCCGCTGCAGGTGTTGGCCTCAGTGGGCGGCTGGGGCGGCTCGGACGGCTTCTTCGAAATGGCAGCCAGTGCCGCGAATCGCGCCGTGTTCATCGAGTCGGTGCGCCAGTTCCTGCTGGCGCACTCCGCCGTGGATGGCATCGACCTGGACTGGGAGCACCCTGGCCACAACGGCGCCGCCAATGGCGTCCAGCTGGGCAGCCCGGACGATGGCGCCAACTACCTGGCCCTGCTGCGCGAACTGCGCAGCGCGCTCGATGCCTTGGGCGAACAGGCCGGCCGGCGCTACCGACTCAGCATCGCCGTCAACGTGACCCGCCCGGTGCTGCAGCGCCTGGACTGGCCCGCCATGGCGCCGCTGCTGGACCGCATCTTCATGATGAGCTACGACTACCACGGTGGCTGGAACCCGCACACCGGCCACCACGCGGCCCTGCGGGCTGGCACCCCGGCGCAGGATGACAGCCTGGAGGAGTCGGTGCGCAGCCTGCGCGAGGCCGGCGTGCCGGCCGCCAAGCTGATGGCGGGTGCGGCCTTTTATGCGCGCGCCTGGCAAGGCGTGGCGCAGCCCCAGGCCGGCGCGCAGGCCCAGAGCGCGGCCATTGGCCTGCACCCGGAGGGAAGCCCAGGCTGGCGCGAGCTACAGCGCTGCTGCCTGTCCCCGGCCAGCGGCTTTCAGCGCCGCCACGACCACCGTCGCGCCGCCGACTTCCTCTGGCACCCCGGCCGCCGGCTCTGGGTCAGTTATGAAAGCCCCGCCACCTTGCGCGCCAAGACGCAATGGGCGCGCGCGCAAGGGCTGGGCGGCGTGTTCGCCTGGGAGTGGAGCCAGGACGACGGGCAGCTGCTGCAGGCCCTACAGCCTTGATCAAACCCTGATCAGAAATTGCAAGCCGGCGCGGGGCCTGGCGGCAGGCTGTCGCGCTGCGCCACCCCTTGGGCCCGCAGCTCGGCCACTTGAGCCGCCAACTCGGCCGGACTGCGGCGGACGTCGGCCACATGGATCACCCAGTCCACCTCAAAGGCGGCATCGGACGCCTGCGGCGTGGGCAGCAGGCCCCCCGGGCTGATCCAGTGGCTGAAGGCCAGCGCCATGGGCTGGCGCGGCACCGTGCGCCCGCCGTGGCGTGCCAGAGCCTGCCCATCCAGAAACCAGCGGCTGCCCTCGGCGTCGGTCTGCACCGTGAGCTGCACCCAGCGCCCGCTCAGATCGAGCGGCTCCTCATGCGCCTGGTTGTGGGCGTCCCAGGGCTCCAGGCGCACGGTCTGCCAGGCCACTGCAAAGAGGCGCGCACCCGGCGCCCCCCAGCCGCCATTGGGCAGGTACTCCCAATCCAACTCGCTGAACAGCGGGTCGTAGTCAAAGCGCAGCGGGCTCACCTGAAAGAAGGCCTGCACCCGCGGCACGCCAGCGGCCACGCGGGGCGAGAAGCGGACGCGCGCGGCCGTGCTGCCCCACAGAAACTGCTGCGGTCGGCAGAGCTGACTCTGCACCGTGCCGGCGGCCGTGCCGTCGCTGTGCGCATGCAGGCGCAGCAGGCGGTTGCCGGGGCGCTCGGGGTCGTCCTGCAGCACCAGCCCCTCGGTGGCCCAGCGCGCACCGGGCGGGCCCGGGTGACCGGCCTGTTCGCGCAAGGTCCAGCCCTGGCGCTGCAGCGCCGCGCGGTCGGGCTGCGAGAAGTCGTCAAAGAACAGCGCGGCCACCAGGGCCAGGGCGGTCAGGGAACTACCCTCCGCGCAAAGCGCTTCGGGATTCGCACTTGGGAGCCACCCGGCATGCTCATGCAGGCTGCGCCGCGGGCGCCGGCGCGCTGCGCCGCACCCAGATCCACAGCAACAAGGCCGGCAGACCCGCCCACAGCGTCCAGGCAAAAAAGGCCTGGTAGCCCAGGGCCTGCTGGATGTCACCGCTCAAGGTCTTGCTGAAGATGAAGCCCAGCTGCATCACCCCGCTGCCCAGCGCGTAATGCGCGGTGTTGAAGCGGCCCGGGGCCACCACCTGCATGATGTAGAGGATCATGCCGACGAAGCCGAAGCCATAGCCGGCCATCTCGACCGTGATGGCCGCGCTGATGGACCAGAGATCGCTGGGCAGCAGCCGCGCCAGGCCATAGAAGACCGCGTTGGGCAGCATCATGGCCAGCAGCAAGACGGGCATCGCGCGGCGCAAGCCCAGCGCCGCGGTGAAGTAGCCGCCCAGGATGGAACCCACCAGGAAGGCCGCCGTTCCCACCGTGCCATAGATGCCACCGACCTGCTCGGTCGTCAGGCCCAGGCCGCCCTTGTCGCGCGCCTCGATCAGGAACAGCGGACCGATGGTCTGCACCTGCCCTTCGGCAAAGCGGAACAGCACGATGAACAGGAAGGCTTGGCCGATGCCGGGCTTCTTCAAGAAGTCCAGCAACACCTCCATGAAGTTGGCCCAGAGCTCGGCGCGCGCCGGGGGCTGGCCCAGGGCTGGGGGCAGCACCCTGGCATTCCAGGCCGCCAGCGCAGCCAGCAGCACAGCCAGCATCAGGAAGATCAGGGACCAGGCGTTCATCACCCCCTGGCGGCGCTCCAGCCAGCCGGCCAGGATCAGCAGGCCGCCCAGGGTCAGGAATTTGCTGGCATTGAAGAAGGCACCCTGCCAGCCGGCATAGGCGGCCTGCTGCTTGGCATCCAGCGAGGCCATGTAGAGCCCGTCGCAGGCGATGTCGTGGGTGGCGCTGGCATAGGCCAGCACGAAGAAGACCGCGATGGACAGCGCAAACCAGGCCGGCGCCTGCAAGGCCAGGGCCATCAGGCCCAGACCCAGCGCGCCGGTGAACTGCGCCACCACCACCACACGCTTCTTGCTGGCCACCAGCTCGATCAACGGGCTCCACAGCGGCTTCAGGGCCCAGGCCAGGCCCAGCAGGCCGGTCCAGCGCGCGATGGTGGCGTTGTCCACGCCCATGTTCTTGTACATCAGGCCGGCAATCAACATGACGACGAAGAACTGCAGGCCCTGCACGAAGTAGAGGCTGGGCACCCAGCGGATCGGGTTCATGGCATCACGCTCCCAGCGCTTCCACGGGCGCTCGCCCCTGGGCTTGCAGATCACCGGCCAGCCAGGCCCGCAGGGCGGCGCGCATCGGCGCGTCGTAGCCCCAGCTCAGCACAGTGGGCACATTCAAGTCCAGCGACTGGAAGGGGTTCCAGAGCGCCAGATGCAAATCAATCGGCCAGCTTGAGGCCGCCGCGCCAAAGCGGGCGCGGTGGTTGCTGACCAGCACATTGCAGCGGCCATCGCGGGGAATGTCTTCGGCGCGCAAGGCCTGCAGATCGTCCACCACCCGCCATTCGATGTCGGCCCGCTGCGGCCACAGGGCCATCACCTGCTCGGCGTCCAGGCCGGCCTCGCTGACGCCATCGCTGAGCACCGCACGCTGGGTGATGACCCGCAGCGGACCTTGCGGCGCCTGCGCACCGCGCAGGGCCGTGAGCGCCCGCGCGCAGGCCGTGTCCATCAGGGTTTGATCGGCGCGCTGAGCGGACGCCGCGTACGCCTGCTCCCTCACCGGGAAGCGCAAGGCCAGCGCATCGATGCGGGCCGCGCTGCGCTCGGCCGCCACCTGCGACAACTGCCCCTGCATCAAGGCCTGGGCAATGGCCTCGATGGCCGCGCATTGCTCGTCCACCGAGCCCTGCGCCAGCACCATATCGGCCCCGGCCTGCAGGGCCAGCACGGCCGAACGCGCATGGCCCCAGCGTGCCTTGATGGCCTGCATCATCAAGGCGTCGGTGATGACCACACCCTGAAAGCCGATGCGCTGACGCAGCAGCTCGGTCAGGAAGAAGGGCGAGAGCGTGGCCGGCAGCTCGGGGTCCAGCTGCGGATAGACGATATGGGCCGTCATCAACGCCGGCGCTTGGCTTGCCAGGCGTCGGAAAGGGATCAGCTCCAACGCCTCCAGCTCGGCCAGGCTCTTGTCCACCTGCGGCAGTGCGTGGTGCGAGTCCTCGTGCGTATCGCCATGACCCGGAAAGTGCTTGACACAGCAGGCCACACCCTCGCCCAGGCTGCCGCGCATCCAGGCCCCGGCCAGACGCGCCACGTCCTCGGGCCGCTCGGAAAAGCTGCGCTCGCCGATCACCGGATTGGCCGGGTTGTTGTTGACGTCCAGCACCGGCGCGAAGTTCCAGTTGATGCCCATGCCGCGCAGGCCGCGCGCCACCGCGGCTCCGATCTGTTCGGTCAGCGCCAGGTCGTCCACCGCCCCCAGGGCCATGGCCGAGGGGGCCACCGGCACAAAGGTGGCGCGCGACACCGCACCGCCCTCTTGGTCGATGGCAATCAGGGCCGGCGCGCTGACGCGCTGCTGCAGCGCACGGCAGAGCGCGCGCGTGCCCTCGAAGCCCGCCAAGTTCTTGCGAAACAGGCAGACGGCCCGCAGGCTGGGGTAGCGCTGCAGCAGGGCCAGGCTGTCCGGGTCCAACTCGGTGCCGGGCAGGTCCACCATCACCAGGCGGGCCGCCAGAGCTTGGGCTTGATGGAGTTGCATCACTGGGTCCGGGTGACCTTGCTGAGGTGGGGCGGCTGGTCGGGGTCCAGGCCGCGCGCTCGCGCCAGTTGCTCCACCATCGGATAGAAGCTCTGGATGGCGGCAATCGGGTCCAGGTGTTCGTGCCCCGTGCTGTGCAGGGGCAGGTCGGCACCCGGGGTGCCGGCCGGCGCGGCCAACAGCACCGTGGCGCCGCGCTGGCGCAAATTGGCGGCCAACTCCACCAGCTGGGCCTGAGCCGGCCCGCGTGGCGCGAACACCAGCGTGGCAAAGCCCTGGCCCACCAGGGCCATGGGCCCATGCTGCACCTCGGCACCCGAGAAGGCCTCGGCCGAGATGCCGCAGGTCTCCTTGAACTTCAGCGCCGCTTCCTCCGCAATGGCCAGGCTGGGACCACGGCCGATGACGAAGAGCCGGTCCACGCCCTGCAGCGCAGGCAGAGCACGCCCCCAGTCCAGGCCCGCGGCGCGTGCCAGGGCCTCGGGCAGGGCGTGGAGGGCGGCGCGCAGCGCGGCGTCATCCTGCCACTCGGCCATCAGGCGCGCGCTGGCGCTGAGCTGGGCGATATAGCTCTTGGTCGCGGCCACGCTCAGCTCGGGGCCGGCGCGCAGCGGCAGCACGAACTCGGCCGCACGCGCCAACGGTGACTGCGCATCGTTCACAAAGGCCGCGGTCCGCGCACCGCCCTGGCGCAGATAGTCGGTCGGGGCGATCAGGTCGGGGCTCTGCCCGCTTTGCGAAAAGGCCAGCCCGACCACGCCGCGGCAATGCAGGGGGCTGCGGTAAAGCGTCACCAGGGACATGGGCAGCGAAGCCACCAGCAGCCCCAGCCGCGCCATCACCAGATAGGCCAGGTAATGCGCGGCATGGTCCGAGCTGCCGCGTGCAATCGTGGCCAGGACCGCCGGCGCCTGCTGCCGCAGGCTGTGAGTGAAGGCGGCGTAGACCTCGGCATCCTGGGCCAGTTGGGCGGCCACCACCTCGGCGGCGGCACGGCATTCCAGCGCCATCCTGGAGAGGGCGGGTGGGGTGGCGCTCAGGGGGGTAGTCAACAAATGCGTTCTCCTTCGACGATCACGCCCTGCAGCGTCAGCGCGCCGGGCTCCAGTTGCACCCCATCGGCCCAAGCGCCCACTGCCAAGCGGCCGCGGTCGCTCAAGCCCAGGTAGTCGGCGGCATGGCGACTGACGCGGGCGCTGGCCTCGGCCAGGCTCAGGCCCAGCCCCACCAGATTGCGCAGCGCCTGATCCAGGGTCAGGGTGCTGCCGGCCAGGGTGCCGTCAGCCAGGCGCACGCCGCCCATGCATTTGGTGACGCGATGCGAGCCCAGGCGGTACTCGCCGTCGGGCATGCCCGCTGCCGCGGTGGCGTCGCTCACGCAATACAGGCCGGGGATGGCCCGCAACGCCGCGCGGATGGCCCCCGGGTGCACATGGACCAGATCGGGAATGATCTCGGCATGCTGCGCATGTGCCAGCGCCGTGCCCACCAGCCCAGGCTCGCGGTGGTGCAGGGGCGTCATGGCGTTGAACAGATGCGTGAAGCCGGCCGCGCCCGCCTGCAGCGCCGCCAGACCCTCTTCGTAGCTGGCCAGGCTGTGGCCGATCTGAACCCGCAGGCCCAGGCCCACCAGTTCGGGAATCAGGGCCAGATGGCCGGGCAGCTCAGGTGCCAGGGTCAGCAGGCGGATGGGCGCGATGGCGTGGAGCTCGCGCACCAGATCCAGGCTCGCCGGGCAGGCCTGATCCGGCTGCGCCCCAAGCTTGCCGGGACTGATGAAGGGGCCCTCCAGGTGCACCCCCAGCACGCGGGCGCCGGCGGCGGGGCGCTGGCGACACAGGGGCGCCAGCCCCTCAAAGGAATGGCGAATGTCGGCGGGCGGCGCCGTCATCGTGGTGGCCAACAAGCTGGTGGTGCCGTGCCGGGCATGCAGACGGGCCAGGGTGGCCACAGCGTCGCCGCCTTCCATCGTGTCGCGCCCACCGCCGCCGTGCACATGCAAATCGATGAAGCCAGGCAGGATCACAGGCGCTTCACTGGCACGCACCCGGGCCTCATCCACCGCACGCCCCTCGAGGGCAGCGATGCGGCCGTCGCCACCTACCGCGAGCCGGCCTTCCAGCCAGCCTTCAGGAGTGAGGATGTGACCCGTCAGCTCGGTCATGCCGGGTCTCTCCTCATCTCTGCGACGAAGTCGTAGTAGTCGCTGCGGCAGTAGGAATGGGTCAGCTCGACCGCGCGCCCGTCGGCCAAATAGCCAACCCGGGTGATGAAGAGCACCGCCGTGCCGACCGCGATCTCGAGCAGGGCCGCCAGCTTGGCGTCGGCATTGATGGCGCGGATGTGCTGTAGGGCCCGCACCGGGGCCTGGCCGCTCAGGGCCAGATGGGCATAGAGCGAAGCGCTGACCGCCTCGGGATCGGGCAGCACCGACTCGGGCAGCACGCTGACTTCGTAGGCCATGATCACGCCGTCGGCCAGGCGCAGGCGCTCCAGGCGCGCCACGCGCTCGCCGGCCTTGGGTTCGAGCGCGATCTGCTCATCGGCGGCCGGCACGCGAAAGCCCCGCGCCACCCAGCGCGATTGCGGCACGAAGCCGCGCTGGTGCAGTTCTTCAGAAAAGCTGGACAGGCGCGTGAGCGGCTGCTCCAAGCGCGGGGCGATGTAGTTGCCCGAGCCGCGCTTGCTGACGATCAGGCCCTGCTCCACCAGGCGCTCGATGGCCTTGCGCGCCGTCACGCGCGAGATGGCGAGCTCCTCGGCCAACACGCGCTCCGAGGGCAGGGCCTCATTGGCCTGGAAGCGTCCTTCCTGAATCGCCTTGGCCAGGGCCAGGGCCAGCTGCAGATACAGCGGCGAGGCGGCCGTGGGGTCGGGCTGAAAGGACAGCAGAGGGGACTTCTTGGCGTCGGTCATGGGGTTCTCAAGCGGATTGCAGAAGGCGCAGGGCGCCATCCAAGGCATCGCCCTGGGGCACCACCACGCGGGCGCGCAGCGCGGCGCTGAACTGTGGCGCAAGCCGCGCAGCCACCGTGCCGCTCAGCACCAGGGGCAGGCTGGCTTGCGGGTCGACGGCGGCCACCATGGCTTCCAGTTGCTGCACCGCCTCCTGCAACAGGCGGGCGGCGGCGGGGTCTTGCGCTGCACAGTCGAACGCCAAGGGGGCCAGACTGGCATAGCGCGCCTGGCCGGACTCGGCGCACCAGGCCAGCAGGGCTTCGGCGCTCGCCCCACAGCGCGCCCAAATGGCCTGGGCCAGGGGGCCGGCGGGGTCGCGATGGTCCAGCGCACGCTGGGCGTGCTGCATCACGGCCTTGCCAATCCAGGCCCCGCTGCCCTCGTCCCCATTCAGCCAACCCCAGCCGCCCACCGCCACTTGGCGACCATCGGCGTGCAGGGCCAGCGCCACTGACCCCGTGCCAGCGATCAACAACGCACCCGGTTGCCCGCCGTGGGCGCCCAGCACGCCGGTCAATGCGTCACTGGCCAGGGCCAGGCGGGCGCAGCCCGGGTCGGCTGCACGAAAGGCCTGGGCCAACGCCGGGTCGTTGGCGCCGGACAAGCCCAGCCCTAGCGCGCACTGGGCCCAATGCGGCACCGCATGCCCAGCCTGCACCGCGGCGGCGGCCAAGGCCTCGCCAATCTGACGCCAGGCCTGACCCACCCCCTGGCCCAAGGCCGAGGGGCCGGCCTGCCCCTCACCCAAGCAGACCCAATCCGCCGCGCGGCGCTCCCACAGGCGCAGCCGGGTGTGGGTGCCGCCGCCGTCCACACCGATCCAGTAGCGAACCGCTTGCGCCAGCCCAGCGGCTGGCTCGGATTTCGGCGCAACAATGGCGGCAGATGACGGGCACAACATGGATACCAGTCTAATACCAACCAGCAAACAGGTCAATTGGTAGCAAACTGGAATTAACCCGCCCTTTCCTGCCCCGCCTACCGTGCTGCCTGCGATCCACCCCACCCTTCCCGCCCTGGCCGAACGCGCAAGCCGCCTGTCCCGCATGGCGCAGCGTCACCCGGACTGCACCCTGCGCCGCCTGCAAGCCCTGGAGCAAGCGGCGCGCGAGCGCGACCAAGGTGCCGCTGCGCTGGATGCGCTCTATCTGCGCTTTTATTTACTGGAACATCGCGGTCGTGCGCTGGAGTTGCGCGAGGCCCTGCAGCAAGGCGCCCGGCTGGCCCAGGAGCAAGGCTGGCTACCGCAGTCCGCTCGCATGGCCGAGGCCCTCGGCCGCATCGATTACCAGCTGGGGCACTACCTGCAGGCCAGCGAGCAGTGGTCTCAAGCCCTGGATGGGGCGGAACGCGCCGGCGACGCCCGGGTGGGCGTGGCCGCCCGCATCGGCCTGGGCCAAATTCAGTTCGCGCGCGGCGCCTGGCACAGCGGCCTGCGCGCCTTGCGCGAGGCCGCGCCGCTGCTCAAGCCACTGCAGGACGACTACCTGAGCGCCAAGCTGGCCCTGAACCTCGGCGTGGGTCATTTGGAGTCTGGCCAGTTGGAGGACGCCGAACGCCAGTTCAGCCACGGCCTGGCCGCGGCGCGGCGCGGCGGCCACCGCGAGTTCGAGGGCGAGGCCCATTGGCATCTGGCCCAGGCCGCCTTGGCGCGCGGCGACCTGCAATGGGCCACGGCCGATTGCCGGCTGGCCCTGGACATCGCCGGCCGCCTGCAACACCACTGGCTGGAAGGCGCGGCCAGCCGCACCTGGACCGCCATCGCCCTGGCGCGCGGCGATGAGAACGCAGCCGTGGGCGCCACCCGGCATGCGCTGGCGCTGGCCGAACGCATCCAATCCAAACCCCAGCAAGGCCTGGCACACCGGCAGTTGGCCCAACTGCTGGAGCGACGCGGTGATCTGGCCGGCGCGCTGCAGCATCTGTGGCGCTACGTCGACCTGCAAGCCGAGCTGGAACACCAAGCACCTGGCAGCGCCTGGCAAGCTGCGGGCGAGACGAGCCCCCTGTCCCCGAGCCGGCGCTGAGCCGGGACCAGACAATGCCGCACGCGGCCTGCCCCATTCGGAGATCCCCTTGTTCGACCACAACGAAACCCTGAGCGAAGCGCGTGCGCGCAATGTGCGCGACGCCCTGTTCGAAGACATCGGCGTGGCCGACTGGACCGCCCGTCTGACGCCCGCCGGGCAGCGCGTACTGGCCCAGGTGCGCGTACGCGAAGCGGCCGTGTGCTGCGGCCAGCCGTGGTTCAACGACGTCTTCCTGGCCCTGGACCCCAACGCCATCCTGCGCTGGCATGTGACCGAAGGCGCCGACATGCAGCCCGACCAGGTCATTCTTGACATCGAAGCCGATGGCCGCGCGCTCTTGAGCGCCGAGCGTCCGGCGCTCAACTTCCTGCAGACCCTCTCGGCCGTGGCCACGCGCACCCGCCAGCACGCCCGCGCCATCGACGGCGCCAGCCCCAACCCTCGCGGCTGCGTGGTGCTGGACACACGCAAGACCCTGCCGGGCCTGCGGCTGGCGCAGAAGTACGCGGTGCGCATCGGCGGCGGCGCCAACCAGCGCCTGGCGCTGTACGACGGCATCCTGATCAAAGAGAACCACATCGCCGCCGCCGGTGGCGTGGCCGCGGCACTGCGCGCAGCTCAGGCACTCCACAGCGGTGTGGGTATTCAGATTGAGGTCGAGACCGTGGACCAACTGCGCGAGGCCCTGGACGCCGGTGCCGTGAGCGTGCTGCTGGACAACTTCAGCCCCGCCCTGATGCGCGAGGCCGTGGCCCTGACCCAAGGCCGCGCCTTGCTGGAGGCCAGCGGCGGCCTGACGCTGGAGCGCCTGCGCGAAACCGCCGCCACCGGTGTGGACCGCATCAGCCTGGGCACCCTGACCAAGGATGTGCAGGCCACCGACTACTCGATGCGGGTGTTGGGCCCGGCCTGACCATGCGCGCCCAGGATCTGGAAGCACTCGTCACGCAGACCATGCCCTTCGGCAAGCACCAGGGCGTGGTGATCGCCGACCTGCCGGGCAACTACCTCCACTGGTTCGCCCGCGAAGGCTTTCCCAAGGGCGAGATCGGACGCCTGCTGGAGCTGATGTTCGAGATCGATCACAACGGCTTGCATGAGTTGCTGCGGCCGCTGCGCGCCGGCCCGCCCCGCCGCCCATGAAGCTGCGCCCGATGCACGCCAGCGACGCCGCTGCGGTGCTGGCGATTCAGCAGGCCGCCTACGGCCCCCACTTCCATGAAGACTGGACGGTGTTGGGCGCCAAGCTGGCGCTTTACCCGCAGGGTTGCTGGGTGGCCCAGGCCGAGGCGCAGGTGGGCGCCTATCTGTTCTCACACCCGGCGCGCCTGGGCCAGCCCCTGGCGCTGCACGGTGCTCTGACCCTGTTGCCGGCCGATCCCGACTGCTACTACTTGCACGACCTGGCCATACACCCGGACTGGCAAGGCCGGGGCCTGGGCACCCAGCTACGCCAGTGCTTTGACACCCTTGCCACCCAGGCCGGCCAGCGCGTTCGTGCCCTGGTGGCGGTGCAGAACTCGCGCGCCTTTTGGGAGCGCCAGGGCTTTGATCAAGCCACACCGCTAAGCCCTGCGGCTCAACAAGCCCTGGCGGCCTATGGCCCGGATGCCGTGGCCCTGCACGGCCAAGCTCCTTCTTCGCGCTGAGCCGTCGCGCGGGCGCCGCAGCCCCTGGCAAACCCGGATGCCAGACCGGGAGCAAGCTGCTTTGATGGGGCTGTGAGGGGGGTCGGGGTGTCGGCAGCCTGCAGCAGACGGGGCCACACCGTAGAGGCGTTCCACGATTTGCGGAGGTCATCTTGATCACGTTCCTGCCACATCGCCTGCGAGCCCTGCTCCTGCCCGCCCTGCTAGGGGCCCTTGCAGGGAGTCCTGTCGCCTTGGCCCAAAGTCTGGCCGTCGTCGTCGCCAAGGACAGCAAAGCCCCCCCCAAGCTCAGTGCGGATGAGGTCAGTGCCATCTTCATGGGCACAGCCAAGAGCTTCCCCAACGGCGAGAAGGCCGTGCCTATCGATCAAAAGGCCGGCAGTGAAGGCTACTCCGGCTTCTACCAAAAGGCCGCCGGCAAGAGCGAGGCCCAGATGAAGGCCTACTGGTCGCGCATCATGTTCACGGGCAAAGGCCAGCCGCCGCAGGACGCCGGCGACGGCGCAGCGGTCAAGAAGTTGATCGCCGCCAACCCGAACATGGTGGGCTATATCGAGGCCGCGCTGGTGGACCCCAGCGTGCGCGTGGTCGCAGAAATCAAATAAAAGGAGCCCAGCATGCGAGCAACTTCAGCAATCTTTGGAGCCGCCCTGGCCCTGGCGCCGGCCTGGGGTCTGGCCGAGGGCGTCCAATTCCATCTCAGTGGCTTTGGGCAATACACCGTGGGCAAAGTGCTTTCGGGAGATGACAAGGTGCTGACCTTGCCGCTCGGCGGCACCCAGACCCGCCAGTGCCCCTGTGCCATTGCCAATTGGGAATACGTCGGGGTCTATGAGAAGAACCGCGGCTGGCAAGCGGATCAGGAGTCACTCATCGGTGTTCAGGGCACGATGCGCATGGGAGATCAGTTCTCCGCCACCGCCCAGGTGCTGGCCCGGCCCAACAACAAGGACATGCAGCCCACCCTGGACTGGGCCTATGTCTCCTGGAACCTGAACGATCACTGGACCCTGCAGGCCGGGCGCAAGCGCATTCCGCTCTACTACTACAGCGACTTCCTCTATATCGGCACCGCCTACCCCTGGGTGCGGCCACCGCAAGATGTCTATGGGTGGCCCATCTACGCCTACGACGGCGCCAATGCCGCCTACACGGGGCAATGGGGCAGCTTCACGGTGGATGCCAACCTCTGGGCCGGCAGCTTCACGCATCGCAACGCGCCCTACAACACCCAAATCTATTGGGGCGACAACACGCATGAGAAGTGGGGCAACATTTTCGGCGGCTACATCACACTGACGCGCGGGGAATGGAATGGCCGCGTGATGGTGATGCGCTACAAGGACTCAATTTGGCAAGACCTCCCGGGCGGTGGCCGCACGAATCTTTTGAACCCCGAGCCCACCACCATCATGGCGCTGTCCTTGAACTACGACGGGGCAAACTGGCTGGTGCGCACCGAGCTGAATCGGCTCAAGCAAAAGAACATCAAAGGCCAGTACGACTACTACCTGATCGGGGTGGGCTACAAGATTGGCGACTGGACGCCGATGGCCACCGTCTCGCACTATGAGACCAAGGACTTGGGTTTCGGAATCGAAGCGCGCGACTCGCACAGCTTGTCACTGCGCTACGACCTGAACAAGAACTGGGCCCTCAAGGCGCAGTACGACATCTCCAAGGACAAGACCACGCCAACCTTCTACGACTTCTTCGGCAAGCACAAGATGCTGACCTTCTCGGCCCAGGCCACCTTCTGAGTCAGAAAGCACAAAGCCCGCACGGCCATTGCTGTGCGGGCTTTGCTTTTGAATCTGGCGCGACCGGCAAGAATCGAACTTGCGACGTGGCCTTCGGAGGGCCGCATGATATCCACTTCACCACGGTCGCAGCGAAGGCGCGCATTCTATGCGCAAGGTAGAGACCCCCCCGCCGCTATACTGCCGCGCCTTTTCCCAAGGCCCCGCACAACAACAGAGGACCGCATGAGCCACGACGCCCACGACAGCCACGAAGGCCCGATCAAGACCCCCAAGCAATTGGCCTGGGCGGTGTTCTTTGCCTTTGCCGTGCCCATCCTCGTGATCATCCTGCTGGCCAATTACGTGTCGGGCCAGTTCAAGCCCGCTGCGGGCAGCACTGGCATGGAAGCCGAAGCGGTGGCCGAGCGCATCAAGCCAATCGGCAATGTGGTGGTCAAGGCCGCCGGCGATCTGGCCGCCATGAAGACCGGCGAGCAGGTCTACCAAGCCCAGTGCGCGGCCTGCCACGGCACCGGCGCCGCCGGTGCGCCCAAGCTGGCCGATGCGGCCGCCTGGGGCCCGCGCCTGAAGGGTGGCTTTGACGCCCTGCTGAACTCGGCCCTGAAGGGCAAGGGCGCCATGGGCGCCCAGGGCGGTGGCGACTTTAGCGACTACGAGATCGCCCGCGCCGTGGTCTATATGGCCAACCAGAGCGGCGGCAAGTTCGACGAGCCCAAGGCGCCGGCCGCACCGGCTTCGGCAGCGCAGTAAGCCGTCGCCCCCCAATGCAAGGCCACCCTCGGGTGGCCTTTTGCTTTTCAGGGCATCAAGGCTTCCTCACGAAGCCGAATCGACCCGGCAACTCCGCTCGGGTCACAGGCCGCGGATCCCAGTCGCCGGCCTCAATACGATCGGCCGCACGGCCCATGTCCTGGCTGTGCACCAGGCCCAGGCCGCGTTCGGTCTGGACATAGAGCCAGCCTTCCTCATCAAGCCAGCAAGACTGCGCGCTCAATGGCGTGCCTGTGTGGTCTTCCAGGCCGCCGTCGTCCAGCAGGCGCAGCACCAGGGGTGCGGCCTCCAGCTCCACATACACACGCTGCGGGCCGTTCTGGAAGAACCAAGCCCCTTGCGCGTCCGCCTCGTAATTTCGGTTGATGAACTCACGCAGCTTGTCGTGCCGCACCGGGCTGCCCTTGGGATGGGGAAAGGCGCCGGCGCGCTGGCAAGCCTCGTCGCGCATATACCAATCGCCCCGTGCGTCCAGGGCCAGCCAGCCCCGGCAGTCCGGCACATTGGGCCACTTCTTCAGTGCGGCCCGGACGATCTCATCCAAGGTGCTGCTCCAGCCAGGCGCAGACGCTGATGGGCAGGCCCAGCGCATGCCCGGGCCAACGCCCAGCCGGGAAGCCCACATGGCCGCCATGCGCGGGCTGCCACAGCGTGAGCGGCGCATGGCCGTAGGGCTG
The DNA here is from genome assembly GCF_005952805.1 of Inhella inkyongensis. Taxonomy (GTDB): domain Bacteria; phylum Pseudomonadota; class Gammaproteobacteria; order Burkholderiales; family Burkholderiaceae_C; genus Inhella; species Inhella inkyongensis. Next base: position 404,314 of record NZ_CP040709.1, on the reverse strand, counting down.
CGGCCGGGGCAGGCTGTGGAAAGGCACAAAGGGGTCGTTGCGCGCGTTCAGCACCAGGCTGGGCACGCGCAGGCGAGCCAGATGCGGGCCGGCGCTGGCACGGGCGTAGTAGTCCGCCGCATTGCGAAAGCCGTGCAGCGGCGCGGTGAAGATCTCATCGAACTCCACCAGGCTGCGCGCCCGCGCCAGCCGCTCGCCGTCAAACAAGCCGGGGTGCTGCTGCAATTTTTTAAGTCCGCGCGGAATCATGCTGCGCAGGAAATAGCGGGTGTAGAGCTGCCGATTCAGCCCCCGATGAATGGCGTGGCTGGCCGCCGCCAGATCCAGCGGCGCCGAGATCGCGGCCAAGGCCTTGACGGTGCGACCGGCCTGCTCGCCGGCCTCCTGGGCCCAGCGCAACAGGGCATTGCCGCCCAGCGACACGCCCACGGCCACCATCGGCCCGGGGTGATGGGCGGCAGCCTGCGCCAGCATCCAGCCAATTTCCAGGTAGTCGCCCGAGTGATAGGCGCGCGGCGCACGATTCAACTCGCCCGAGCAGCCCCGGAAATGAGGCAGCGCACAGTCCCAACCGAGCTGCTGCGCATGGCTGGCAAAGGCCTGTGAATAGTGACTGGCCGAGCTGCCTTCCAGCCCATGAAAGAGCACCAGCAGGGGCCGAGGCTGGGCTGCGGGCGGCAGCTCCAGCCAATCGCAATCGACAAAGTCGCCATCCGGCGTGTCCCAGCGCTCGCGCCTCAGCGCGGGCGCTTCGCCATGGTGCAAACGGCCAAAGAGCTTGGGCCAAATGGTCTGCACATGGCCGCCGGGCAGCCAGCGCGGAGCCGGGATGGGTTGAGGGCGACGACGCATGTCAAGCGGATCACTCAATGCAGCACGCTGGCATCGCTGGGTGCCAGACTGGGCAATTCCAGCGCCTGGCCCGGGCTGGCGTGGTGCAGCACCAGACGCCAGCCTTGGGCGGTCTTCAGATAGACATTGGAGGCCGCCACCCAGGCCAGTTGCTCGGCGGCGGGCACCAGCACCTGCTCGTGCACCTGGTGCAGGGCCATGCCTTCGGTCTGCAGGCGGCGCACCTGCACCGGCTGCACCGCCAGCGCGCCCTGCGCGAACAAGGCCTCGAAGCTAGCGCGGATGGCGTTCAGGCCCTCGTGGCGTTCGCCACCGGGATGCACACAGGCCACCGCCTCGTCCTCGGCCCACAGACTCATCAGGCGCTCGATGTCGGCGGTCTGCAGGGCCTCGTAGAACTGCGCCTCGATCTCCTCGGGGCTGGCCATCAGCACGGCCAGCGGGGCCTTGCGGCGCGGCATGCTCAGTGGCCCGAGGGGAGCTTCTCGCCTGCCTTCAGGCGGTAGACCGTGCCGCAATAGGGGCAGCGACCCTCGCCCTCATGGCTCAGATCCACATAGACCTTGGGGTGGCTGCTCCACAGCTCCATCTTGGGGTTGGGGCAAGCCACAACGCCCGGGCCTTGCAGATCCTTGGCGGTGACTTCGACGACGGATTGGCTCATGGCGATTCAGGCATGCAGACGGAAAGCACGCATTCTAGAAAGTCCACCGATAGGCCCGCTCCAGCTTCACGACCTGCAGTTCGTAATGCGCATACCAGTCGGCCCGGCCGCGCTCGCGCGTGGCGGCATGCTCGACTTGCGCGCGCCACGCGGCAATGGCCTCCAGGCTGTCCCAATAGCTGACCGTGATGCCCAGGCCATCCGCCCCGCGCGCGCTTCTCACGCCCACAAAACCGGGCTGCTGCTGCACCAGATCCACCATGCGCGCGGCTGCCTCGGCGTATCCATCGCCCCCCTCGCGGCGCTGACTGGTGAAGATCACCGCATAGGCGGCCTCGTGGATGTCTTTCATTGCAAGCTCCGCACACAGTCCATCGCCTCTTCGATGCGCTCGACCGCATGCACGGTCAGGCCCTCGATGGGCTTCTTCGGCGCATTGGCCTTGGGGATCACGGCCACGCTGAACCCGAGCTTGGCGGCTTCTTTCAGGCGCTCCTGGCCGCGCGGCGCGGGCCGCACCTCGCCGGCCAGGCCCACCTCGCCAAAGGCCAGGAAACCACGCGGCAAGGGCCGGCCGCGCAATGAACTCTGGATGGCCAGCAGCACCGCCAGGTCCGCCGCCGGCTCGCTGATGCGCACCCCGCCCACGGCGTTCACGAACACGTCCTGATCATTGGTGGCCACGCCGGCATGGCGATGCAGCACCGCCAGCAGCATGGCCAGGCGGTCGCGCTCCAGGCCCACCGAGAGCCGGCGCGCGCCCCCGCTGTCCACCAAGGCCTGCAACTCCACCAGCAACGGGCGCGTGCCCTCCAGGGTCACCAGCACGCAACTGCCGGGCACCGGCTCGGTGTGCGCGCTCAGGAAGATGGCCGAGGGGTTGCTCACGCCCTTGAGGCCCTTTTCGGTCATCGCGAACACGCCGATCTCATTGACCGCACCAAAGCGGTTCTTGATCGCCCGCACCAGGCGAAAGCTGGAATGCGTGTCGCCCTCAAAGTACAGCACGGTGTCGACGATGTGCTCCAGCACACGCGGCCCGGCCAGCGCGCCTTCCTTGGTCACATGGCCCACCAGCACCATGGAGCAGCCGCTGCTCTTGGCCGCGCGCGTCAGCAGGGCCGCGCATTCGCGCACCTGGGCCACCGAGCCCGGCGCACTGGTGAGTTGCTCGGTGTAGACGGTCTGGATGGAGTCGATCACACAGAAGGCCGGCTGCTCGGCGGCCAAGGTGGCGAGGATGCGCTCCAGGTTGATCTCGGCCAGCACCCGCACCGCAGTGCCCGGCAGACCCAGCCGGCGCGCCCGCATCGCCACCTGGGCGCCGGACTCCTCGCCGGTGACGTAAAGCACTTTCAGCCCTCGGCTCAGCGCATCGAGCGCCTGCAGCAGCAAGGTGCTCTTGCCCACCCCCGGATCGCCGCCGATCAAGGTGACGCCCCCGGCCACGATGCCACCACCCAGCACGCGATCCAGTTCATCGATGCCCGTGGGCGTTCGCGCGGTGTCCACCGCCTCGATCTCGCTCAGCGTGGCCACCGGGCTGGCCTTGGCCAGGGACTGGAAGCGATGGTTCTTCGCCCCGCCGCTGGGCTCAGCCACGCCCTCGATCAGGCTGTTCCAGGCCTCGCAGCCGGGGCAGCGGCCCAGCCACTTGGCGCTGGTGGCGCCGCATTCGCTGCAGGTGTAGATCGTCTTTTCTTTGGCCATGCCGGCATTGTCGCCAGCGGGATCAATGCGCGTGGGATGGCTCCTGGGCTTGCTCCTGCGCGGTGCGCCGCCAAACGGCCACCGCCGCCTGCAGTCCCAGGCCCGCCATCAGCGCCGACACCAGCAGATCGGGCCAGGCCGTGCCGGTGCCAAACACCCCGGCCGCCGCGGCCAGCACGGCCAGGTTGCCGATGGCGTCGTTGCGCGAGCACAGCCACACCGACTGCAGATTCGCGTCGCCCTCGCGATAGCGGTACAGCACCCAGGCCACACCCAAATTGGCCAGCAACGCGGCCAGGCCCACGGCGCCCATCACTGGGGCGTCCGGCACCGCGCCTGCGCCCAAGCGCCACAGAGCCTGGGCCAACACGGCGACGCCTAAGCCCCCCATCATCAAGGCCTTGATGCGCGCCACGCGCAGGCGCGCGGCGAGCCCGGCGCCCAACACGGCCAGCGTCATGGCGTAGCTGAGCGTGTCACCCAGAAAGTCGATGGCGTCGGCCCAGAGCGAAAGCGAGGCCGCTTGCAGGCCGGCCAGGATTTCGACGCCAAACATCGCGCCGTTCACCAGCAGCGCGAACCAGAGCGCGCGGCGCAAATGAGGATTGGAAGCCGGCGTGGCCGGGGTATGACAGCAATGAGCGCCCATGGAATCTCGCAAACCGTTGAATGGCGCCATTGGAAAGCTTGGAGCCCATCCAAGGTCAAGCCCGAAGAAAGCGGACCTGTTGTTGCATAGGTTTCCCCAGCACCGGCCTGGGTTGGAGCCTGCATGCTTCAATCGCCCGCTTGAACGGAGAAATTGCAATGGATTGGAGTACCTGGCTGGCCTTTTTCGCCGCCTCTTGGGCGATCAGCCTGTCGCCCGGCGCGGGCGCCGTGGCGGCCATGAGCAGCGGCCTGGCGCACGGCTTTCGGCGCGGCTACTGGACCACGGCCGGCCTGATCCTGGGCATCTGGACCCAGGTGCTGCTGGTGGGCGTGGGTCTGGGTGCGCTGGTCGCCACCTCCACCACCCTGTTCAGCCTCATCAAATGGGCCGGCGTGGCCTACCTGATCTATCTGGGCGTGCAGCAGTGGCGCGCGCCGGTGGTGGCGCTGCAGGCGCAAGCTGAAGGTGTGTCTGGGAGCACGGAGGCCCGCCGGCGCGACCTAGTGCTGCGTGGCTGGATGGTCAACACCATCAACCCCAAGGGCACGGTGTTTCTGCTGGCCGTGGTGCCGCAGTTCCTGCACCTGGATCAGGCGCTCACCCCGCAGTACCTGACGATTGCGGCGACGCTGGGCTTCACCGATCTGGTAGTGATGGGTGGCTACACCGCGCTGGCGGCCAAGGTGCTGGGCGCGCTGAAGGACCTGCGACTGATCCGCCTGATGAACCGCGTGTTTGGCGGCCTCTTCGTCGCGGCCGGTCTGCTGCTGGCGTCCATCAAGCGCAGTTGAAGGTGCAGTTGATGCCGACCTGGTTGTTGTTCCTCGGCCCGACGCTGATCTGGGCCAGCACCTGGCATGTGATCCTGTACCAACTCGGCACGGTGCCGGTGCTCAATTCCGTGGCCTGGCGCTTTGGCCTGGCCGCGCTGTTGCTGGCGCTGTTGTCGCGCCAGCAGGGCCAGTCGCTCAAGCTGCCGCGCTCGGCCCATGGCCTGCTGCTGGCCAGCGGCATTGCGCAGTACAGCGGCAATTACTGGGCGGTGTATGAGTCCGAGCGCTACATCCCTTCGGGCCTGGTGGCGGTGCTGTTTGCGCTGGTGGTGTTTGGCAACGCCATCGGCGCCTTCTGGGCCTTTGGCCAGAAGAGCAGCCGGGGCTTCCTGCTGACTTCGCTGGGCGGTGTGCTGGGGGTGGCCCTGGTGTTCTGGCCCGAGATCGCCGCCAGCGGCGCGCGGCCGGGTGCAGCCTATGGGTTGGCGGTGGGCCTGGGCGCCGTCTGCGCGGCCTGCGTCGGCAACGTGTTGACGCTCACCCTCACCCGTCGCGGCCTGCCCCTGCTGCCCATCCTGGCCTGGAGCATGGGCTATGGCGCGCTCTTCCTGCTGGGCCTGTCGCTGGCCAGCGGCGTGGGCCTGAGCTTTGACTTCCGCTGGCCCTATGTGCTGAGCTGGCTCTATCTGTCGGTGTTCGGCTCGGTGGTGGCCTTCACGCTTTACTTCAAGCTGGCCCAGCGCCAGGGCGCGGCACGCGCCTCGCTGATGGGCGTGATCATCCCCGTCATCGCGCTGGGCGTCTCGGCCCTGTTCGAGGGCTGGCAGGCCACGCCGCTGGCGTTGGCGGGCATGGCGCTGTGCGTTGGGAGTGTGTGGATGGCGCAGCGGCCGGCAAAGACCAGCGCTTAGGCATTCTGGAAATCAGGCGGCGGCGCCCGCCTCCACAGCGCGCAGCACATCACTCACTTGTCCATCTTTCACCTGCACCACCCGCTGCGCGCCGGCAATCGTCTCGGGGCGATGGGCAATGATCAGCCGGGTTAGCGGCATCTTTGACAGCGCGGCCGTCACCGCCCGTTCGTTGCCCAGGTCCAGATGGCTGGTGGCTTCGTCCAGGGCCAGCACCTTCGGGGCCTTGTAGAGGGCGCGCGCCAGCAGCAGGCGCTGCTTCTGGCCGCCTGAGAGGCCATGGCCCAGATCGCCCACCAGGGTCTGATAGCCCATGGGCATCTTGGCGATGTCCTCGTGGAGCTGGGCCAGGGCGGCGCAGGCCTGCACGCGCTCCAGGTCCGGCGCCACGTCGAAGAAGGCAATGTTGTCGGCCAGGCTGCCGGTGAGCAGCACGTCTTCCTGCATCACGGTGCCGATCTGCCGGCGCACGTTTTGCAAACCCAGGTGCTGGATGCGCTGACCGCCATAGAGCACCTCGCCCTCGTTCGGCTGCAGCAGGCCCAGCGCAATCTTCAGCAAAGTTGTCTTGCCCGCGCCGCTGGGGCCGGTGATGGCCACCGACTCGCCGGCCTCGATCTTGAGGTTGGCCTCCTTGAGCACCCAGGGCTCGCCCTCTGCGTAGCGGAAGCTGACTCCTCTCAGCTCAATGCTGGGCGCCAGATGGGCCAGATCATGCTCGGGCGCGTCGTCCTTCTCGGGCGGTTCGAGCACGATGTCGGCCAGGCGCTCGGCGTGCAGGCCCAGCATCTTCAGCTCGACCGCGTAATTGATCAGCGCCGACACCCGACCCGTGAACTGGCCCTTGTAGGCGATGAACGCGAACAGCATGCCCACCGTCAGCGTGGGCGCCCCAGCAAGTTGCCCTTCCATGATCAACTTGCCGCCGATCCAGAACACCAGCAGGTTCTCCAGGCCAAAGATGAAGGTGTTGGCGGTGGAAAAGGCGATGCCCATCTTGGCGGTGCGCACATCGCGGTTCTGCACGTCCACGATCAGGTTCTGCCAGCGCGCGCGGCGCTCCTGCTCGCGGCCAAAGAGCTTCAAGGGCGTGATGGCACGCAGGGTCTCCAGGAAGTGGGTGTTCTCCTTGGCAGCGATCACCAAGCGCTCCGCCGCTGCATCACGAAAAGGCCGGTACATGGCCCAGCGCAGCAGGCCATAGGCCACCACGGCGCCGAGCACGATCAGCATGAGGGTGGGCGCGTAAAGAGCCATCATCACCAGGGCCGCCACGGCCATCAGACCGTCGAGCACGGCCTCGATGGCGGCGGTGGTCAGCGTCTTCTGGATCGCGTTGACGGCACCAAAGCGCGAGGTGATGTCGCCCAAGTGGCGCTTCTCGAAGAAGCTGGTGGGCAATCGCAAAAGGTGCGCAAACACATTGCCCAGCCACTGCAGGGCCAGGGTCTGGCCCAGCACCATCACCATCCAGGAGCGCATCAGCGCAATGCCGGTCTGGCAGACCAGGAGCAGGCCAAAGCCCAGCACGATGACGGTCAGCAACTCACGGTCGCCCGAGGCCAGCACGTCGTCGACGATCAGTTGGCTCATCAAGGGCGAGACGATGGCGAACAGCTCCAGTACCAGGGCCACCGCGAAGATCTGAAACAGTGAGCGCTTGAGTCCCATCACCTTGCCGGTCAGGCTCTTGAGGCTCACACGAGGCGCAGGTTTCTCGGGCTTGAAGTCGGCGTTGGGCGTGAGTTCCAGCGCCACCCCGGTGAAGTGGCGACCGATTTCGGCCTGCGTCAGATGCCGCTCGCCCACGGCCGGGTCCAGGATGACCGCGCCCTTGCGCGTCACCTTCTTCAGGACCACGAAGTGGTTCAGATCCCAGTGCAGGATGCAGGGGGTGGCGAGTTGCTTGAGTTCTTCAATGTCCAGACGCAGCGGGCGGCTGGAGAAGCCCAGGGCGGCGGCGTGCTGGATCAGCTGGCGCAGGTTCGCGCCCTTGAGGCTGACGGGGAAGCGGCGGCGCAGCTCGCTCAGTTCCAGATGCAGGCCATGGGCTGAGGAGACCATGGCGAGGCTGGCGAGGGCGCACTCGGCTCCCTCAGATTGATATATTGGCCTCACCTAAAATACACCATAACAAAATACCAACAATCACCCCCAATAATCATCAGTCGCAAATGGATGAGCCATGCCGACTATAGAATAATGGCGCCATCCCAGTATTCTTTTCTACAGTATTCAACATAAACGCCATGAATAATTCGAAATCAAATAATGCCATCACGTCAATTCCAATTACCCTGGAATCTTCTGCATTCGGCACATAGAATGACCAAACACCAGAACCTGCGCCTCTATGGGCTGCTTGAGTCACCCGCGACAGGCAGTCTTTCTTTCCAAGTTTTTCAAAGAATTTTCTATGCCTCCAAGCCGCATGCTGCACCGATAAATAAGCCTTTAACCCCAGTTTATTGAAAATCTCAAACCCTTCTTGCTCAAGCAGAGCATTAGGGTCACCATGAAAGCCAACCAATCCACTTCCAGATAATTTTCTGGCCGCCGGCAACAAGTAATTGGCGCACGCCGACATGCAAAGCCCATCTAGCCTTATCTCTATTCGCCTCTCATGGAGCATCTCGGCAATCTCCATGGCGGCCACGGCATCACCACCGCCTGAATTCACCTCCATCAACCCGTCTTGTCGGTCAAGCAAGACCGACAGTTGAAGTGGTGTTTTTTTGTCAATTTTACCCGAAAGCCGCAAAACACCGTTAGGGAGCCGTCTAACCCCAGCGTAGTCTGCCTGTCCTTTCTGGGCCATACCCTCTGCGAGCAGCCCATACCGCTTCCTCAAAAGCCCCAAGTCCTGCCCTGGAATCTCGAGCTTAAATAATCCAGGCGCCTGCCTTCCAAATGGATCCGGCGCAAATATTTCCCCACCTCCCTTAATGCCTTTTGATGCAGCAATACACATCGAATCCAGCAGAGAAATTATGAAAAATATAAGGAGCGCGCGCTTTTGAAATTTCATGAGGCAGTCAGAAGAAAAGCGGCCCGCATCGCAGTGCAAGCCGCTCACACCCGGAAAACACTGAATGACTAGTTAGCCATTCTTGTTGCGCCGCCGCTGCCACCACTGCCACCCCCGCTTGCAGGACCCGCCGGCCCCAGAGGGACAATGGGGCCGCCGCCGATTGAGGCTGTTCCCGCCTTTGTGTTTACGTGGACCGTAGGCAGCGTTGTACATCCACCATCCGTGGATGTACACCTGATCTCTGTTGAGCCATCCGGCATTGTATGGACGCTAACACTGGTGAATGAAACTGCGTCTTTAATGGCCGCGGCAAGGTCGGCAATTCCTCGCGCTATTGACATAATTCCAGCCCCAACTGCGGACACAAATTCCTCGAAGAGCTCCATTATTAAGCTCTTCTTTTGTTCCGCGCCACCTGCAACGTAACCACATTCAAATATGGTCAAGTCCCTCATTACTGCTCCAGCCGCCGAAAATGTCGGCATCATCATTCCAAAATGGAATCCCTCAAGGGTACGCGCCCTAAGTCTTGCGCCCTTAACCCTCAACACCCCACACAGCGGCCAACCATCACTTCCTCCGCCGGTAAAGTATCTCAATATTTCCAAATGCCAACTCAGTGATAACACATCCAGTAAATTAGGCGCTCACCCTCGCGCCTAGCACCAATATTGGCTCCAGCAGCCATTCCCAAATCTTTCGCCCTTCTTGATGCGTCAACGCCTCGAGTACTAATCCAGGCCTGAGTGGTATGGCGCGGTTGAACCCGCCAAAATTCTGCCGCCCAAGGCCAACCGATACCCGATACATAGGCTCATTGCTCTGCGCCCCTCGCATCAGGACCTGAGCCTGACCTGGTGGAAGATCTTGCAGACTGATCGGCGTGCGGCTCACCGCAGTGACCCTACCTGCATGCATGCCGAACTTTTGATACGGATAAGCGGCATAGCGCAGCCAAACGGTTTGCCCAGGCTCGAGGAACCCCGCCGCTCGGCTCGGTGCATACAAATGAGCGACCAGGGCGGCAGGTTTTACTGGAGCACCGACAGCAGTTGTATCTTGCGGCACCATCGTGAGCAGCGACACCCCCGCCACCGCCGCCTGCCCCTCCGTCACATTCAGTGCCGTCACCTGCCCAGCTTGAGCAGCGATCAGGGCCCATTCGCTGCGCGCACCGAGTTCGCTGCCTTCCTGCTCCAGGCTAGCCAAGGCACGCTGCAGCTGCGATCGCTGCACCTCGATTTGTCCGCGATTGGCATCCAGCTCGACCGCACCGGCGGCCAGCTCACGTTGCACGGCCTCGAGTGCGCGGCGGGTGTTGCGCTCACGCAGGTTCAAGTCCAGCAGTTCTTCCTGCTTCTGCTGCGCCTGCAGGCCCGACACATAACCGCTGGCGGCCAATTCCTCGAAGCGCTGCTGCGTCTTCTGAGCCAACTGCAGGCGCTGCTGATGGGCGTCCAGCTCGCCCTGCAGGGTCACCAGGTCACTGTTAAGACTGCGCTGCCGATCCACCAAGGCTGCGGTCCGTTGCGTCCCCTGCTGCTCAGCTAAGCGCAGCTCGGTCTGTAATCCCTGCCGACGTTGCTCCAGCGCATGGGCCTGCAAGGCACCCAACTCGCCCCCGGCCACCACCCGCTCAGCGCGCAGCTTGATCAGGGGCTGGCCGGCCTTCACCCAGTCGCCCTCGCGCACCAGGATCTCGGCCACGGTGGCGGGTTGGTTGCTGCTGAGGTTAATGATGCCGGTCTCGGGCATCAGCACGCCGGGCAAGGTGACTTTGCGGGTGTATTCGCCCCAGATGGCGAAGCTCACCAGGGCGGCGGCCATCAGCAGGGCCACGCCCGTCACCAGGCTGAAGCCCAGCGGCCGGCCGACGCGGATGCTGCCCAGCCATTGGCCGGCTTGGGCCTGCATCACTTCCTGGCGGAACAACGGGGTGGCTGGGACGTTGGAGCTCATGGTGTCTGCGCGAAACCTTTTGCAGGCATGGCAGAGCACCGCCGCGACTGCGGCGCCCTCCCTGGTTTCTGAATGGTTCTACGGCTCTCGCAGCAGGCTGCGGGCCGGCGCTCTTGGTGGCGCGGGGCGCGACTCTAGGCGAGGGCCTTGCCACCCCCCCCTTCGGATTTACCCTAGTGATTTAGCAAGCCTTTAGCTTGGCGTTGCCAGATGTTGCCGTGCGTTGGCGGCACGTTGCAGAGGAGCACTGGTGAGCCGTGCTGCGCTCGCGCTTGCCCATCCGGCTTGAGCCAAGAGCCTTGACGCACCCGCGTGTCACCAAATCGTCACCCAGGCGACACCGGGCTTTCATGCAGGCCACCTAGCCTGCGCGGGTTCTCAATCCCTTGAGTTGCCCCGCCATGAAAACGAAAAATTCGCCCCCTCTCGAACCCGGCTTCATCACCTTCAACGACGAAGACTCCAACCGCTCGGCCAACCCCGAGTTTGGTCAGGTGCTCGCAGCGCGCCTGAGCCGCCGCAGCATCTTGCGCGGCAGCCTGGGCGCCACCAGCGCGGCGCTGTCGGGCGTGCTGCTGACGGCCTGCTCGGATGACAACACCCCGGCGCCCACCCCCGCTCCGGCACCTGCGCCTGCCCCCGCGCCGTCCCCCACCGTCACGTCCTTGAGCTTCGCCGCCGTGGCCAAGAGCCTGGAAGACAAGGTCACTGTGCCGGCCGGCTACACCGCCACCATCCTCTACGCCCTGGGCGACCCGCTGCGCGCCGCCACGGCGGACTTCAAGAACGACGGCACGGACACCGACTTTGAGAACCGCGCCGGCGACCACCACGACGGCATGGAGTGGTTCGGTCTGTCGGCCACCGGCGCGGCCTCCGCCACCAGCGTGGACCGTGGCCTGCTGGCCATCAACCACGAGGCCACCACGGACGAGACCCGCGCCTCCTTCTTCCTCCACGCCAATGGCGGCACCGCCACCCTGCCGCGCCCGGCCGCCGAAGTGGACAAGGAACTAGCCATCCACGGCATCTCGGTCGTCGAGGTCAAGAAGACCGGCAGCAGCTGGGCCACGGTGAAGGACAGCAGCTTCAACTTCCGCGTCACCCAAAACACCGAGGTCGACATCGCTGGCCCCCTCAAGGGCAATGCGCTGGCCATCACCAAGTACTCGCCCACGGGCACCAGCACCCGCGGCACCCTGAACAACTGCGGCACCGGCAAGACCCCCTGGGGCAGCTTCCTCACCGGCGAGGAGAACTGGGCCGGCTACTTTTTCCGCGTGGCCACCGATGACACCGTGCGCGGCAACGACAAGAGCGTCACCGCGCTCAAGCGCTACGGCCGCAGCCAGGGCGCGGCCTCGCGCCACGGCTGGGAAACTGGCGGCGCCGACGACCGCTTCCTGCGCTGGAACAACAGCAAGAGTGGCGTGTCGGTGGACGGCAGCGACGACTATCGCAACGAGATGAACCTGCAGGGTTACATCGTCGAATTCGACCCCTACACCAAGACCAAAAAGGGCGTAAAGCGCTCGGCCCTGGGCCGCTTCGCGCACGAGAGCGCCGCCTTCGGCAAGCCGGTGGCCGGCCAGCCTCTGGCCGTCTATATGGGCGACGACGCACGCAACGAGTACATCTACAAATTCGTCTCCACCGCCGCCTGGGCGGATGCCGACGCCAACCCCAGCCCGGACAACCGCCTGGCCGTCGGCAGCAAGTACCTGGACCAAGGCAAGCTGATGGTGGCCAAGTTCAACGCCGATGGCACCGGCCAGTGGGTGGACTTGAGCCTCACCAACACCACGGTGCGCGATTACGCGGCCTATACCTTTGCCGACCACGCCGACATCTGCGTCAACACCCGCCTGGCCGCCGACGCCGTGGGCGCCACCAAGATGGACCGCCCCGAGTGGTGCTCGGTGAACCCCAAGAACGGTGAAATCTACTTCGCGCTCACCAACAACAGCAACCGTCGCGCCGAGCCCGCCGCCGGCGGCAGCCAGCTGGCCCCGGACAGCGCCAACCCGCGCGTCTACACCGACGTCAAGGGCACCAGCAGCACCAGCACGGGCAACCCCAACGGCCACATCCTGCGCATCAAGGAGGGCACGGGCGGCAATGCCGCCACCGCCTTCACCTGGGACATCTATGTGTTCGCCGCCGAGGCCAGCGCCGCCAGCGGCCTGGTCAACATCAGCAATCTGACGTCTGAGCAGGACATGAGCAGCCCCGACGGCCTGGCCTTCAGCCCGGCCACCGGCATCTGCTGGATCCAGACTGATGACGGCGCCTTCACCGACGTGACCAACTGCATGATGCTGGCCGCCCTGCCCGGCCAGGTGGGCGACGGCGCCAAGAAGACCCTGAGCTACCCCCGCAGCAGCGGCGGCGCCCTGACGGTCGACACCTACGTCGGCAAGACGCCCGGCGCCAACGAGCTCAAGCGCTTCCTGGTCGGCCCCAAGGACTGCGAGATCACCGGCGTGGCCGAGACCCCGGACGGCAAGGCCCTGTTCATCAACATCCAGCACCCGGGCGAGAACACCAAGATGGCCGACATCGCCGACCCGACCAAGTACACCAGCCAGTGGCCCAGCAACGCCGGCTACGGTGCGGGCAAGCGGCCGCGCTCGGCCACCATCGTCATCACCAAGAACGATGGGGATGTGATCGGGCGCTGAAGCGGGCACCCCGTGCTCGGGGGAGCGCGGGCTTGCACGGTGCGGGGCAGGCCCTCGCGCCAACCAGAATGCGGAGCTTGCTCCGCATTCCTTTTTGAGCCGTATGAACAACCCCCTGGACAAGCTGAACCGCCTGAGTGAATCGCACGGCGCGCTGCAAACCGGCAAGGGCATGGCCTCGGGCGTCATTGCGCTGGGCCTGGCCATCTTGTGCCTCCTCGGTGTGCTCGCCTTTCACTTCCCCGAATACCTGACCACGCCGCAGCTGCGGCAGAGCTACAGCGTGCCGGTGCTGCGACAGCTGCTGTATTGGTCGCTGGTGCTCAGCGGCGGCATCGCCCTTTTCAACATCGTGCGCGGCCGGGTGCGCTGGCTCAGCCTTTCCAGCTTCGTGCTGATCGGGGTCTGCCTGCTGCTGGGTGGCAGCAAGGTAGAGGTGGACCCCAACTTCCCCGACCACACGCCCTATATCGGGCTGGACTGGTTCATCCTCGACTTGCTGGGCTCCACGCTGATCTTCGTGTTCGTGGAAAAGCTCTGGCCGCTGCGCAAGGACCAGCCAGTGTTCCGGCCCGAATGGCAGACGGACTTCCAGCACTTCATCGTCAACCACCTGCTGGTGGGTTTTGTGCTGCTGGCGGTGAACCTGCTGGTGCACAAGCTATTTGGCTGGGCCGCCAAGGATGGCGTGCAGGCCTGGGTCCAGGACCTGCCCTTTGGCGTCGCGCTCTTCCTCATCATCCTGGTGGCCGATCTGGTGCAGTACTGGACACACCGGGCCTATCACGAGGTGCCGCTGCTGTGGCGCCTGCACGCTGTGCACCACAGCGTCAAGAGCATGGATTGGATGGCCGGCTCGCGCCAGCACATCCTGGAACTGTTGATCACCCGCACCCTGGTGTTGGCCCCCATCTTTGTGCTGGGCTTTTCCAAGGACGTGATCGATGCCTACATCGTCATCGTCGGCTTTCAGGCCGTGTTCAACCATGCCAACGTGAGCGTGCGCCTCGGGCCCCTGCGTTATGTGATCGTCACGCCCAACTTCCACCACTGGCACCACAGCCAGGATGACGAAGCCATCGACAAGAACTACGCCGCTCACTTCGCCTTCCTGGACCATCTGTTCGGCACTGCGGTGCAGAGCGATCGCGCTTGGCCCAAGGACTACGGCGTGGTGGGCGACTACGTGCCCGACGGCTTCTGGAAGCAGTTTCTGTTTCCCTTCCGCTGGAAGCCCTGAAGGGGAACAAGCTGCTGTAATCGGTGCTCCCCATCAGGAGTCGGTCATGCCCATCGCTTTTCAATCCCGCCGACTGGCCAATCTGTGGCTGCTCAGCCTGTTCTGCGCCGCCCTGCCCACCTGGGCTGCCAGCAATGGCGCGGCCAGCGGGGCCGCGGCCACCACCAGCAACAAGAACTACGACTACTACCTGAGCGGCAGCGCCGGCGACGCCACGCCGCCCGCCGCCACCAGCCCGATGTGGGTGCTGATGGGGGGCGGCAACGATGTGGACAGCGCCTTCCAGGCCATGATCGCCAAAGCGGGTGGATCGGCCACGCAAAAGGTGGATGTGGTGGTGATCCGCACGTCCGGCGCCGATGGCTACAACCCCTATTTGCTGGCGATGCCGGGCGTGGACTCGGTGGAGTCATTCGTGATCAAGAACCGCACCGGTGCCGACGATCCGGCCCTGAACGCCATCGTCGCCAAGGCCGATGTGCTGTTCATCGCGGGCGGGGACCAAAGCACCTACATCAAGCTGTGGAAGGGGTCCCGTCTGGACAGCACGCTCAAGGCCCTGCGCGACCGCCGCGTGCCCTTTGGTGGCACCAGCGCCGGCCTGGCCGTGCTGGGCGATGTGGACTACAGCGCCCTGAATGGCTCCATCACCTCGGCCCAGGCACTGAGCAACCCCTATGACCGCACGCTGACGCTGGACACCGGCTTCATTGTCGGGCTATCCGGCCTGGACGGCACGCTGATGGACTCGCACCTGGTCGCCCGCGACCGCATGGGTCGGCTGGCAACCTTTCTGGCCCGCATGATCCAGGACGGGCTGATGCCGCTGGGCCGCGCACGCGGTATCGGCGTGGACGAAGGCACGGCCGTGGTGGTGGACAACCGCATTGCCCGCGTGCACGGCAGCAGCCATGCCTATTTCGTGCTGCCCACCCTCGCCCCCACCACCGTGCAAGCCAAAAAGCCCCTGGCCTTCAGCAGCCTGCGTGTGGAGAAACTGAGCGCCAGCAGCGGCAGCTTCGATCTGGGCAACTGGAGCAGCGGCACGCTGCAGATCAGCCCCTACTTCCTCAGCGCCAGCGGCGGCAGCCTGACCAGCAGCCAGTCCGGCGGCAGCGCCTACTGAGCTCGCGGCGGCGTGCTCAGGCTGCCGCCATAAAACACCGCCATCGGGCTCAGGGTGTAGACAAAGCTGCCCGCACGCACACCGGGGTCGGCATCGATCTCGGCCCGTGCCGCCGCCTCGTCCACGGCGGCCAGCACGATGAAACCACGCTCGGCGATGCGCGCGCCCAGCACCAGCAAACCGGCCTTGCGCAAACGCTGCAAATTGGCTGAGTGTTCGCGAAATGCAGGCTGCTCGGGCGGCGGCTTGTCGGCCACCCAGGCGGGGCCGGTGCGGAATTCCACGGCAAAGGGCTTGAGCCCGGCTGGCACGGCGGGCAATGCCGGCGCGGCCGGGGCGCTCGCCTCTTGGGCTTGAACCGCCAGGCCGGTCATCAAGACCAGCGCCAGCAGGGCAGCGTTCAACAGCGCTCGCATAGAGACTCCTTCAGTCGCCGCTTTGTACCCGGCCGCGCCCGGCCTTGATGCCGGCGCGGTTGGCCTTGCCGCTCAGGCGGCGTTGTTGTGAACCATAGGTCGGCTTGGTAGCGCGCCGCGCCTTTGGGGTGTGGGCGACGGACTGCACCAGGGCCACCAGGCGCTCAATGGCCTCGGCGCGGTTGCGATCCTGGCTGCGGTGCTCCTGGGCCTTGATGACGATCACGCCATCCGCGTTCAGGCGCTGATCGGGCAGGGCCAGCAAACGCTCCTTGATCACCTCGGGCAGGCGCGAGGCCCGCACATCAAAGCGCAGATGCACCGCGCTGCTGACCTTGTTGACGGCCTGGCCGCCGGCGCCTTGGGCGCGGATGAAATGGACCTCGATCTCGTCGGGTTGAGGTTCCCAGTCCAACCTCATCAGGGCTCGACCCGCACCGGCACGCGCGGCGCCAGTGCGCACATCAGCTCGTAGCTGATGGTGCCGGCGGCGCGCGCCACGGCGTCGATGGGCAGCTCGGCGCCGTTCACCGCGCTGCGGCCCCAGAGCGTGACCTCCGCGCCAAAGCCGGCATCCGGATGCTCGCTCAAGTCCACGGTGATCATGTCCATGCTCACCCGTCCGAGGGTGCGCCCGGGTCGCCCCTCCACCAGCACCGGGGTGCCGGTGGGGGCGTGGCGCGGATAACCGTCGGCATAGCCGCAAGCCACGATGCCGATGCGCATCGGGCCTTCCGCCACGAAGGTGCTTCCATAGCCCACCGCATCACCGGCCTGCAGTTGCTGCACACCAATCACCTTGGCGCGCAGGCTCATGGCTGGGCGCAAGCCCCAATGGGCGGCGTCGTGCTCGGGGTAATCGGGCACCCCGCCATAGCCCATGATGCCGGCGCGCACCCAGTCGGCCGCCACATCCACCCCGCCGGCCAGAGACCGCTTGGAGTGGCGCAGGGTGGCCGCGCTATTGGCCAGACTGCGCTCGCCGGGCAGATCACCGCTGGCGGCTTCGAACACCGCCAGCTGCGCGTTCAAGCTGGCCTCGCTCGGGCCATCGGCATCGGCAAAGTGGGTCATCAGGCTGATGTCATCCACCTGCGGCAAATTGGACAGGCGCTGCCAGGCGGCGCGGAAGGCCAGCGGCGTGAAGCCCAAGCGGTTCATGCCGCTATTGAGCTTGAGGAATACGCGCTGCGGCCACAGCACCTTGTGCGCCGCCAGCCAGTCGATTTGCTGCTCGCAATGAATCGCGTGCCAAAGATGCAGGCGGCTGCACAGCTCCAGGTCGCGCGGCTCGAACACGCCCTCCAGCAGCAGAATGGGCCCACGCCAATCCAGCGCGCGCAAACGCTCGGCCTCATTCAGATCGATGCAGGCAAATCCATCGGCAATCTGGCGCTGGGCGTCAAAGCAGCGCTCGATGCCATGCCCATAGGCATTGGCCTTGACCACCGCCCAGACGCGCGCGCAGCCGCTGAGCTCGCGCGCACGCCCTAGGTTGTGAGTCAGGGCTTCGGAATGGACAACAGCTTCGATGGGGCGGGGCATGCGCCGGATTCTGGCGTAAGGAACTGTCACTGCCGTGGGTTACGCTTGCGCCCTGACCAGCGGCCGATCCTCGGCCGCTTTTGCATGATGAGAGACCCGTTTCCGGCGCGATGAAAAAAGGCTTTTACACCATCATGTCGGCGCAGTTTTTCAGCTCGCTGGCCGACAACGCGCTCTTCATTGCCGCCGTCGAATTGCTCAAACCGCTGGATGCCAGCGGCGCCCAGCGCGCTGCGCTGGTGCCGATGTTTGCGCTCTTCTATGTGGTGCTGGCACCCTTTGTGGGCGCCTTTGCCGATGCCCTGCCCAAAGGGCGGGTGATGTTCATCGCCAATGGCATCAAGGTGCTGGGCTGCTTGATGATGCTGCTGGGCGTGCACCCGCTCCTGGCCTTTGCCGTGGTGGGCCTGGGCGCGGCCGCCTACTCGCCGGCCAAGTACGGCATCCTCACCGAGCTGCTGCCACCCTCGCAACTGGTGAAGGCCAATGGCTGGATCGAGGGCCTGACCATCGCCTCCATCATCTTGGGCGTGGTGCTGGGCGGGCAACTGATCGGCCCGAATGTGGCCCCGCATCTGGTGGCGCTGCAATTGCCTGGCCTGCACTCGGCAGCCGAGGCTGCCATCTTTGCCATGATGGGTCTGTATGTCTTGGCAGCGCTGTTCAATCTGCGCATCCCGCGCACCAGTGCCGCGCTACGCCGCATGGATGGGCCCATCGACCTGATCCAGGACTTCATGGGCTGCAACCGCCGCCTGTGGCAGGACAAGCTGGGCCAGATCTCGCTGGCCACCACCACCCTGTTCTGGGGCGTGAGCGGCAATCTGCGCTACATCGTGTTGGCCTGGGCTGCCGCCGCGCTGGGCTACACCACCACCCAGGCCTCCAGCCTGGTGGGCGTGGTGGCCATCGGCACAGCGCTGGGCGCCCTGGTGGCTTCCTGGCTGATGAAGCTGGACCGCGCGGTCAAGGTGATCCCCATGGGCATTGCACTGGGCCTGACCGTGATCCTCTTGGTAGGCATTCGCGACGTCACCATCGCCGCCCCCTTCCTGACCCTGCTGGGCGCCTTGGGCGGCTTCCTGGTGGTGCCGATGAATGCCCTGCTGCAGCACCGTGGCCACAACCTGATGGGCGCCGGCCGCTCCATCGCGGTGCAGAACTTCAACGAACAGGCCTGCATCCTGGCCCTGGGTTTGCTGTACGTGGGCCTGACCACCGGTGGCTTGCACGCCTTCGGTGCCATCACCGCCCTGGGCCTCTTGGTGGCCGGCGCGATGGAGCTGATCCGCCGCTGGCATCTGCACAACCTGCGCGAGCACGGCGCCGAGGTCGAGCGCCTGCTGCAGATCGCACGCGACGACTGCAGCACCTGTCCCTAAGACCCCCCACGAGGCGCTGCGCGCCACCCCCCAGGGGGCGCTAGGAGTCAACGCCCCCGAACAAAGGCGGCGGCCAGCGCCAGGGTCTGATCGCCCTCACGCGCCGCTTGCAGCGCGCGGCGCAGGCGGGCCGGGGTCAGGCCGGTGAAGTCGCGCAGGTCGCGATGCGCATGGGCCTGGTCGGCATAGCCGGCCTGGTGGGCCGTGTCGGCCAGCGAGTGCGCGCTCTCGTCCAACAGGCGCAGGGTGGCCTGTAGGCGGCGGATGCGGGCGTATTCCTTGGGGCTCAGGCCCACCGCACGGGCAAAGCGCAGCTGCAGGCTGCGCAGGCTCAGGCCCAATTGCTGGGCCAGTCCGGCCACGGGGCCCACGCCGTCTTGCCCGTCCAGAAGCTCACACGCTTGCACGATGGCTGCGTCCAAGGGCTGCAGCTGCTCGCGCAGGCGGGTCCAATCTTGCTGCGCCAGGATGGCCTGCCAGCCGGACGCCGTGTCCGGCAGGTTCAACACCTGGTCGCGCGCGGCCTGCAGGCGCTCGGCCCCATAGTCCCCCAGCGCCGCGCTGGCAGCGGGCTGCAGGCGCAGACCGATGCAGTCCATCGGCTCGCGCGCCCACAGGCGCAGGGCCTGGCGCCCTTGGCCCGCAAACAGCAGCCGGCCCTGGGTCTGCCACTGGCCGTCGGCGCCTTGGATCTGCGGCGGCGCAGCGCGATGCCAGATCAGCTCGCAGCGGCCATCCGGGTAGAGCGCGCGCGGCGACTCGTCAGCAGGCGCCTGCAAGGTCCATAGGCAGGCCACCCAGGGCGACAGAGCGGATGGGGGCGACCATTCACGGTAGTTCATCGAGCGCGCTGGATTGCGTGTTTGTTCAAGACGGCAGACCGTGCCGCGGCCAGACTGCGCCCATCCTTCACTTGGAGTTCCCCATGAAATTCCTCTTGGCTTGCACCGCAGGTCTGATGCTGAGTCTGCATACTCCCACGGCCGCTGCCGCCGAATCCCTGAACTGGCCAGAGTGGCTGGCCGGCAGCTGGTGCGGCGGGCGGGGCGAGACCCGCATCGAGGAGGTCTGGCTGCGCGCGCAAGGTGGCCTGATGCTGGGCATGAGCCGCACGGCCGGTCCGCGCCGCACCGAGTTCGAGGGCCTGCGCATCGAGACGCAGAACGGCCAACTGGTCTACCAAGCCCAACCCCAGGGCAGGCCCGGCGTGCCCTTCACGCTCAGCGCCCAGGGCGCCGACTTCGTCGAGTTCACGAATCCCCAGCACGACTTCCCGCAACGCATCCGCTACCAGCGGCAGGGCGAGCAGCTGAAAGCCGAGATTTCCGGGCCGGGCCGCGATGGCAAACCCAAGACGATCCCCTTCGACTACCGCGCCTGCGCGCTGAACGCGGGCGGTTGATCGAGCACCCGCAAGAGCAGCCGCGCGGCGTCCAGCGTGAACTCGCCGCGCGCGATGCCGGCGCGCACCTCGTCCGGCGTCCACAGCCCAAAGCGCTGCACCTCGCCGTCGCGGTTGTGCGGCTGCAGGCCGGCCGGCAGGCGGACCTGGCCGGTCAGCAGGCGCTCCTGCAAATAGCCGGCACCCTGGCCATCGGGCACTGGCCGGCGGGTGAACAGTTCGGGGCCGGCCACCAGGTCGCCCAGGGCGGTCAGATCCAAACCCGCCTCCTCCCAGGTCTCACGCGCCAACGCCTGGCTGGGGCGCTCAGCCGCGCTGACCAGGCCGCCCACCAGGGTGTCCCAAAGGTTGGGGTCTTCGGCCTTGCTGGTGGCACGCTGTTGCAGCCACAGCCGACCGTCCGCGCTCCAGCCGATCAAGTGCACGGCCAGGGTCGGGATGCCCAGCACGCGGGCGCAGCCGCGCTCGATCTGGGTCGGGCCGCCCGGATGGGCCACGCGCACGGGCTCATCGCGCCAGCGGCCGCACAGGCCCAACTCGCGCAGGCGCAGGGCCAGGCGGTGCAAATGGGCGGTGGGGTCGGCGGCGGCCGGGTCCAAGCCCGGCTCGCCCAGGCGCTCCAGCAACCAGGCCGGGGAAGTACCAAAGGGGTCGGCGGCACCTTGCCAGTGCAGGGGCAGACGGGGTTCGGCGGGGGGCTGCTGGGCGGCGGCGTCGAGGTCAGGGAGCATGAAGCCATCATCGCCGCGCAACGACGCAGATTAAGCGGGACCACACCCAGCGCCCGGAGTGGTTTTCACCAGCAGCCATGACGAATGACATACCCCATGCTGGCCCTGCCATTCACTCCGGGAGGACTCCATGCAATTCAGCGCCAACCCCCAACAAGAAGCCGGCTCACGGCTTGGCGGACTGGGTTTTGTGATCGTGCTGCACGCCGTGATGATCTATGCGCTGGCCAGTGGCCTGGTGCAACGCATCACTCAGCCGCCGCCCAAGACGGATGTGCGTGTGGTGGTGGACACCCCGCCACCGCCAGTTGAACCTCCCCGTCCCGTGGTGCGCGCGGAAGTGCCCGATGCGCCGCGCACCCTTTGGACACCACCCATCGCGCAATGGGTCGAGGTTCAGCCCGCCAACCGAATCGAGGCAGACCCCCACTCGCACACCCCGCCTCGCGACACACCAGCACAGCGCAGCGCAGCAGATAGCACGCCCACCCAACACCTGGTGGCGGGGCTGCAGAGCGCCGGTCTGCTCTGCCCGGTGATGGCCCAGCCCGAGATGCCCGCCCTGAACGTGAGCGGCGTCGCGACTTTCAGAGCGGTGGGCACGGTGCAGGGTGGCCGCGTGGTCGACGTGCAACTGCAGGCCCTGCGGGCCTTAGGCGACCGCCGCGCGATGCGCACCCTGGCTGCCAGCGTGGAACGCGCGCTGCGCGAGGGCTACCAGTGCAGCCAGGACGGGCAGTTCGAACAGGAATTCCTGTTCCGGATTGACTGAGCGTCCTGGATCTTCAGGAACGGCGGCCGCGCCCGGTGGGCGGGGCCGCCACCACCAGCGGTTTGCCGCTCAGCACCGCCTCGATGTGCGTGCTCCAGGCGCGCGCGATCTTGAAGCAGCCACTGTGGTTCAGGTGGATCTCGTTGTGCCAGTCGCCGCTGATGCCGCTCGATCCCAGTGTGGCCGGCGCAATCGGCACCTGGGTGGAGTCAAACACCTGCAGATTCGGGTAGCCCTCTTTATCGGCCGCGCAGGCCTTGAGCAAGGTGGCCAGCTTGGAGAGCATCAGCCGGCTCATCGCCGCCCAATCCGCCTGCGGAATGGCATAGGCCTTGAGCGCCGGATAGAGCCAGGGGCCGGAGGAAGCATCGGCGTCCTCGCTGCCGGCCGGGCGCGGCACGGGCACCGCATAGCAGTGCATGAAAACCGGCTTGCCCTTGTTCGGGCCGTCGTCGCGCAGGCTCAGCACATGCTTGAGGTTGGCGCGCAGGTAGTCGCAATAGGTGGCCCAGCCCTCTTCCGAGAAGTAGCGGCCCACACCGGCGCTGGGTGCGCCCCATTCGGTCTGCTTGCGCAGCAGGCGCAGCCGCAGCGGGGTGATGCTGCCATCGGGCTGCAGGGCCGGCACCTGGGCGGCCGAGATCAGGTCATTGCCGCCCACGCTCAGCAGCACGCCGTCCCACACGGCCTCGCCATCCAGCAGGCGGATGAAATCGGGCGAGCCCTCCAGATCCACCATGCGGCGCAGCGCGTTGTGGTGGCCGGCACAGCTCACCGCCAGCGTGGGCTGGCTGAACACCAGCTCCTCCAGCAGATTGGCGTGGGCATTCACGCGCTTGGAGGCAAAGGAGAACCAGGAGTCCCCATGCGCCAGCAGTTTCCAGCGCAGGGTCGACAGATCACCACGACGCTTGAATTCATCAGGCGTCAGGCAGACCAGGTGTTCGAGACGAGACTCCATCCAACGGCTCCCAGATGATCCAAAACGGTCGCGCAAAGGTCCCACAAAGCCCCAGGGCTGGGGCGGCGCATTGTGAGCACAAAAACCTGACAAAACCGCCTGCCCTACGATGCACGCGCTTAAGGAGAAACCCATGCCCCCCAGCGTTTACGACTTCGAAGCCCAGACCATTCAAGGCAAATCCGTGCCCCTGTCTCAGTTCAAGGGCCGCGTGCTGTTGATCGTCAACACCGCCAGCGCCTGCGGCTTCACGCCCCAATTCGGCGGCCTGGAGCAACTGTGGAAGGACTACGAGGCCCAGGGCCTGACGGTGGTGGGCTTTCCCAGCAACGAGTTCGGCGGCCAGGACCCCGGCTCCAACGACGAAATCTCCAGCTTCTGCCAGCTGAACTACGGCGTCAGCTTCCCCATGATGGCCAAAGTGGAGGTCAACGGCGGCGGCGCCCACCCCCTGTGGCAGTGGCTGAAGAAAGAGAAGAAGGGCCTCTTGGGCACCGAGGGCATCAAGTGGAACTTCACCAAATTCCTGGTGGGCCGTGACGGTCAGGTGCTGAACCGCTACGCCCCCACCGACAAGCCCGAGGACCTGCGCAAGGACATTGAAAAGGCGCTGAAGGCTTGATTCACCTTACCGTCTGCAAGCCCGGCGACGCTGGGGTTTGGGCCCAGGCGCTGCAAGCCGCGCTGGGTGCGGGTTTTGCGGTGAGCGCCTGGGAAGACGGCGCCCCGCCCGCCGACTACGCTGTGGTGTGGAAGCCCAGCGCCGCGTTCTTCGCCCAACAGACCCAGCTCAAGGCCCTGTTCGCCGCCGGCGCCGGCGTGGACGGGCTGCTGGCCCTCAAGCCGCCGGCCCACATCCCGCTCATCCGTCTGGAAGACGCCGGCATGGGCGTGCAGATGGCCGAGTACGTGCTGCATGCGCTCTTGCGCTGGTTCCGCCGCTTCGACCGCTACGCCGAACAGGCCGCGCGAGCCGAATGGCAGCCGCTGGCGCCCGAGCGCAAGGCCGATTGGCCCGTGGGCCTGCTGGGCTACGGCGCACTCGGCCAGCCGGTGGCCCAGGCGCTGCGCGCTCTGGGCTTCCCGGTGCAGGCCTGGGTGCGCAGCGCCCGCCCGGCCGACATTCCGCTGTTCGCCGGCCCAGATCAGCTGCCCGCCTTCCTGCGCCGCAGCCGCGTGCTGGTGGCCATGGTGCCGCTCACGCCCGAGACCGCCCGATTGCTGAACGCCGAGCGCCTGGCCCTGTTGCCCCAAGGCGCCTACCTGATCAATGTGGCGCGCGGCGGCCTGGTGGACGAGGCCGCCCTGCTGGCCGCGCTGGACAGCGGCCACCTGGCCGGCGCCGCGCTGGATGTGTGCACCCCAGAGCCGGCACCGCCTGAGCACCCCTTCTGGAAACACCCCAAGGTCGCGCTGACCCCGCACATCTCCGCCGCCACGCTGCGCGAGGAGTCCATTCAGCAGATCAGCGCCAAGCTGCAAGCCCTGCTGCGGGGCGAGGCGGTCAGCGGCGTGGTCGGAGCGGGCGGCTACTGAGCCCCGCTCAATCGGCCGC
Organism: Inhella inkyongensis; assembly: GCF_005952805.1. Classification (GTDB taxonomy): domain Bacteria; phylum Pseudomonadota; class Gammaproteobacteria; order Burkholderiales; family Burkholderiaceae_C; genus Inhella; species Inhella inkyongensis. Next base: position 379,951 of record NZ_CP040709.1, on the reverse strand, counting down.
TCAATCGCCAGCCGCCGCCTCGGGCTCGGCGTGGCGCTCGGGCTCCGAGGTGTGCAGGATCTCGCTCAGCACCGAGGTTGCGTACTGGCCGGCCGGCAAGGAAAAGCTCAGCACCAGCAGATCGGCCTGCGGCCATTCCCAGCTCAGGTCCGCCGGGTGCGCCACCAGGGCGCGGCGCTCCTGGTCCAGGCCGGCGTGCTCCATGCCATCGCACAGCACCGCGTGCTGCTGGGCCACGCCGCTCTCCAGCGCCTGCGCCTCATCGCTGCTGCTCACCCGGCCCCGGCCCCACAGCGGCCCGGTGGGCCGGCCTGCCGCGTCCATCACGTCGCCGGGCAGGGTCTTGCCCCACAGGCCTTGCCGGATGCGCAGCGCCAGCACCTCGTTGAAGACGAAGGAGCGCACCGCCGACAGGTAGATGCCCTTCTTCTTCGGGTTGCGTACGCGGATTTCGCGCGCCAGCATGGCGCGGCCCTGCTCGACATTGCCGCCATCAAAGCCGAAACGCTGCGCGCCAAAGTAATTGGGCACGCCCTGCGCCGCCACGGCCTGCAGATTGGCCTCGATGGCCGCGCGCTCGCCCTTCACCTCGCGCAGCACGATGCGAAAGTGGTTGCCCTGCAGATCGCCAGGCCGCAGCTTCTTCACATGGCGGCTCTGGCCCAGCACCTTGAACTCCGGGTGCGGAAGCAGCGTCAGATCGGGCGTCTCACCGGCCTTGCCGGTCGGCAGATAGATGCTGAACCACTGGCGGGTGATGGCGTAGCGGTCCTTGAGCCCGGCATAGCCCACATCCCATTCATTCACCCCGGCGGCCTGGGCCAACTGCTGAGCCACAAAGGCCGTGTTGGCGCCGTTCTTCTCAACGTCCACCCACAGGTGTTCGCCCGCACCGCTGGGCAGTTGGAGCGGCAGCTCGGTCACCACGAAGTCCTCGTTGAACAGCTTCAGGATGGCGCTGGCGCCGCTGGCGGGGTAGGCCTTGGGCCAGGAAGGCAAGGCGGTGGTTTGAGCGTCGGTCATTGGGGGACTGGGCGTGCCAGTTTGGATCGGGATGGGCGGCCTGACCGACAGCGGCGGTCCGGGTTGGGATTCTCCCTGCCCATGGGCCTCAAGCCGCAGCAGTCGATATGAGCTCGATGGGCCCAAGGCGCGCGGTACAACAGCCCGCGTCCGGACGGGAACCAAGGACCGTTCAAGGCTTGGTGCGGTTTGTTGACAAGTACAGGCTTACTTGAGCTCCACTTGCCCGCTCCAAACATCCAATCTTGCTTCCTACAGTGCTGCCACGCAGCGATAGTAGACAGGTGGTCGGTGAGTCAGATTCCCTAGTCCAACTTCAAAGTCATTAGGTGGACCATCGCAATTGGGATTGGTTTGCCTTTGTATGTCGCCGGATCGAACTTTGATTTCCTCAGCGCGGCCGCGCCAAGCCGTACAACCAACGGATGCGCTTGTCCAGGCACTACTGGTTTTGCGGCAACATCGGTGACGACGCCATCGGCTTCCACGATGAACTGATATTCGACAGTCCAATCCCCTCCCAGCCGCGCTGCGGCAGCATCGATCTCAGGGCGCACCACGGACTGGGGGCGCGGGGGGGCGTAGCCAACTGCCTCTGCAGTTGCTACCTCATGGATCGCATCGAACCGGGTCGGGAAATACCGCCGAATGATGCTGTTCGATGCTGCTAGCGATGTGCGCGAATCGTGCAGCGGAAAGGCAAGGGTCTTCTTCGCCCACGGGTTGATGAACTCGAATGTCATCGGGACCTTTAGGGGCGCCGCGGCTTTGTCGCACCTATAGCCATCTAGTGCGGCCTTCGCGGCATCAATCAATTCAGCTCGGCCCACGATTGCCTCGGCCTGCGTCACGCGCCCCTCGGCAAAGCTAACAAGCAGTTCAGCTACTCCGAAGATGCCATAGCCATCCTCTCCAGTAGGAATGGCGGGGAACGGCGTCGCCGTGCACTTCAGCGCTGGCGCTGTCGATCGAATGTCGGCCGCATGCAGACCGCTGCCGCATAGCCCCCCCAACAGGGCAACAGAAATCTTCCACGCAATATTTGACATATGTCCTCCCTCATAAATTGCTTGTCTGGACAACTACCTAGCGCAGCGCGATGAAGTCGCGCATCGGCTCGTTTGGCTTCGTCTCGCTCAAGGTAGTGACTCCAGTTTCACACGCTGACCTGACTGGCTGCTCCCGCTGCAAATCAGCCCCGCCTGACCGACCCACCCCTCACCCCACCCACATCCCCCCATACCCCCGCGCCACCCCGCCCTGCTGCGCCAGCCATTCGTTGGCGGTCTGGCGGGTGACGCCGGCCAGGGCAGCCAGTTCGGCCTGGGTGGCGGGCAGCCAGGTGCGCGGGCCGTCCACGACGCCGCGTTGGCGCAGCAACTGGCCCAGGGCCAGGCCCAGGCGTTCGGCGGCGGACTGGTGGCGGGCGGCTTCCAGTTGGCGCAGATTTCCCGCAAAGCGGGCGCCGAAATGCGCGAGCAGCGCGCGGGCAAAGCCGGGCCAGCCGTCCATCAGGGCCTGATAGGCCGCATTGGAAAACGCCAGCAACTGGGTGGCGCCACGGGCGCGGGCCTCGTAGGCGCTGGGTTGGCCGGTCACAAAGGCGGCCAGGCCAAAGATGCGCGTGGGCGCCACATGCTCCAGCACCGAGACCGCGCCGTCGGCGGCGGTCAGGCTGCACACGATCTCACCGCTGAGCACCGCGTAGAAGGCCTGGGGCTGCTGGCCGGCCGCGAACAGCAGGGCGCCAGCGCGCAGTCGGCGCAGGGCCAACTGGCTCTCCAGCGCGGGCTGCAGGGCTTGGGGTGGCGGCTGCAGCGCGACGCTGCCCATCAGCTCGGCCTGCGCCACGCGCCAGAGTTGCTCGGTCAATGTCGGCATGCCGACATTCTGCGGCGCGCGGCGCGGCCACACTGCGGCCATGCCTGCCAACACCCTGAGCCACGCCGACTGGTCGGCCAAGTACCTGCAATTCGCCGCCGTGGAGTGCCCGGACGAGCCGGTGTATGGCGCGATCTGCCGGGCCATTGCAGCCGATTCCGAGCTGCTGGCCCTGCACGATGAGATCCCGCCCGAGCAGGCCCGCCCCAATCTGCTGCTCGCCGCTCTGCACGATGCCCTGCTGGCCGACCCAACGCTGCCGCTGGCGCGCTACTACCCGAACCTGGGTGGCGCGCAAGCGCCCGATGCCGAGCTGCCCCTGCACCTGCGCGCCCTGGCCCTGGGGCCGCTGCGAGCGCGCATTCGCCAGCAGCTGCGCAGCCGCGCCACGCAAACCAACGAGGCCGGGCGCTGCGGCCCGCTGCGGCTGGCGCTGGATGCGCTGGGGGCGCATCACACCGAACTCGCGCTGTTTGAGTTCGGCGCCAGTGCCGGCCTGAACCTGGGCGTGGACGAGGACGCGGTGGACTACGGTAGCTTCCGCCGCGAACCCCTGAGCGCCGGCCACCGGCTGAACCTGCACTGCGACTGGCGCGGCGGCACACCGCCGGCCCCCAGCCCCTGGCGACTGAGGGCGCGCGCCGGCATGGACCTGGCCCCCATTGACGCGCACGACCCCGATGCGCTGCGCTGGCTGCAAGCCTGCCTGTGGCCGCACAAGCGCGCACGCCACGAGCGCCTGCGCCAGGCCTTGGATTGGGCCCAGACCCGCGGCCCGCGCATCCAGCAGCACCCCGACGGCCTGCTGGCCCTGGACGACTGGCGTGCGGAACTGCCCCCCGGTGTGCAGCCGGTGCTGCTGACCTGTTGGGTGCTGGCCTATCTGCAGCCCGAAGACCGGGCGCGCTTTCACCAACGGGCCTTGGAGCGGGTGCGCGCACAGGGCCTGTGGTGGATCTGTGCCGAGTCGCCCGGCGCTCAGCCCCTGGCGGCGCCCACAGCGCCGGAGTCGGCCGCCACGCTATGGAGCCTGCACGGACCGGACGGCAGCCAGGCCTTGTTGTGGAGCCATGCACATGGCGAATGGGCCTGTGCAGCCTGAGAAAGCCTGCAGACGGGCGGCATCGGGATAATCCCGCACTTCCCTCCCGCCCCAAACCACGCCCACCACGCCATGTTTGCCCACATCCCCCCCTACGCCGGCGACCCCATCCTCAGCCTGAACGAAGCCTTCCAGAAGGACCCGCGCGAGGGCAAGGTCAATCTGTCGATCGGCATTTACTTCGACGAAGACGGCAAGATCCCCGCGCTGGCCTCGGTGCGCGCGGCCGAGAAGCTGGTGGTGGAGAAGGCGGCGGCCCGCCCCTATCTGCCGATGGAAGGCGCGGCGAATTTCCGCAGCGCGGTGCAAAACCTGCTGTTCGGCGCCGACCACCCGGCCGTTCGCGCCGGCCGCATCGCCACCATCCAGGGCGTGGGCAGCTCGGGCGGCCTGAAGGTGGCGGCCGACTTCCTGCACGCGCACTTCCCGACCAGCAAGGTGTTCTTAAGCAACCCGACCTGGGACAACCACCGCGCGGTGTTCGAGGGTTCGGGCATCGAGACCACCACCTACCCTTATTACAAGGACGGCGCGCTGGACTTTGACGGCATGCTCGAGGTGCTGGACAAGGCCCCGGCCCGCTCGGTGGTGCTGCTGCACGCCTGCTGCCACAACCCCACCGGCGTGGACCTGAACCGCGGCCAGTGGCAACGCCTGGCTCAGCTGCTGAACGAGCGCGAGCTGCTGCCCTTCCTGGACCTGGCCTACCAGGGCTATGGCGACGGGCTTGATGAAGACCTGTTTGCAGTCAAGACCCTGCTCGACGCCGGCGGCCCCTTCCTGCTGGCCAACAGCTTCAGCAAGAACATGAGCCTGTATGGCGAGCGCGGCGGCGCACTCAGCGTGGTCTGCCCCGATGCGGCCCAGGCCGACAAAGTGCTGGGCCAGCTGAAGTTCATGATCCGTCGCAATTACAGCAACCCGCCCACGCACGGCGGCCAGGTAGTGGCCACGGTGCTGAACACGCCCGAGCTGTATGCGCAATGGAAGGACGAAGTGGCCGCCATGCGCACGCGCATCCTGGCCATGCGCTCGGCCCTGCACGAGGTGCTCAGCACCAAGGTGCCCGGCCGCAATTTCGACTACTTCCTGAGCCAGCGCGGCATGTTCAGCTACACGGGCCTGAGCCCCGAACAAGTGGATGCACTGAAGAACGAGCACGCCGTCTACCTGGTGCGCTCGGGCCGCATGTGCGTGGCCGGCCTGAACCGCCGCAATGTCGAAGTGGTGGCGGGCGCGATGGCGGCGGTGCTGCGCTGAACCCCAGCCCTCCCGCTCCCCGAAGGCCCGCTACCAGCAGCGGGCCTTTTTCTTGCCCGCCGAACTCAATTCAGCCCAACCACTCCAACTCTAGGGCGATGCGACGCACGCCAGACTCGAACTGCTGAAAGCTGACCGAACGGTTATGCGTCGCCGCCCGAAGTGCCTGGCCCATTCGTCGTGCGCCACTACCCTTTTGAAACGAAGGCACCATGCGCGCCAGCTCGACTGATGGCTTCTGCCAGCCATCGGGTTGATCAAACTTCTTGCGCTGCGCTGGCGAGTCCAGCTTGGGCGCATCAAAGGCCATCGCAACTGCCTGCAAGTCCCCCAGGTACCACGCTTCCAACTCTTGACAAACCAAACGCACCAAGGTGTCCGGTCGACCGCTACTCTCGCAAGTCTGCAAGAGGCGCCGCTTCAGCGCCTGGCAGTCGGCGTTGTCGTTGTCACGCACCACCACAAAGCGGTCGCCGGGATACTGCCAAGCTTTCAACTTGCGCGGCACGCTGCTGTCCAGATCGCTCTTGCCCTGATGCGCCACGCAAAGAAAGTGCTGACCGACCTGCCAGCCCGGAAACCAGCGCGGCAGCAAGCCTTCGAGCAACACTTTCATGGAGGGCTCCTCCAGCAGAAAAATCAGCCGTCCCCTCATGCATTGAGACCCTCAAGCAGGCCTTGCTTCCACAGCCAACCCGGCAGATCACCAGCTTCGACCAAAGCGCACAAATTGGGCGAGTCTCCCGCCCGCGTGATTTGAGTGAATCCAGCCACCTTACGCAGGCAATAGATCTCATCCAGGCCCAGGGCATTCAGGAAGTCCGGGGAGTGCGACGACACAAAGACCTGACCACCGCGCCTTGCATAGGCCCTGAACTCTTCCGCCAATTCCGGCAACAAATCCATATAGAGCTGGTTCTCCGGCTCCTCCACTGCCAGCAACGGGAAGGGTTTGGGGTCGTTCAGCAGCACCAAGTAGGCAAACATCTTGATCGTCCCGTCCGACACATGGCGGGCGATGAAGGGATCCTTGAAGCTGCCGTCCTGAAAGCGCAGCACCAATCGCCCATCTTCGGTTTGCCTGGGTTCCACCACGGAAACCCCGGGCACCCGGCGGCGCATCGCGTCCAGGATGCGATCGAAAGCTGGGCGGTGGTGTTCGAACAAATAGTTCGCCACCAGCGGCAGGTTGTCGCCGCGCGTCGACAAGTGTTCGGCAAAACCATCTTCCTGGCTCGGTCTAGCGTCGGAGACATGGAAGTCCGACACATGCCAGTTCTCGATCATGGTGCGGAAGGCACTGGCTGCCTTGAAACGTTCAAACTGACCCAGACCCTTGATCGCAAGAATGTCTGGCGCATCCAACTCCTGCTCCTCGCGGTTCAGCGCCTCTTCCTGCTTGGAGAAATCTTCCTCATTGGTGATCGAGTAGCCCTTGCCCAGTGCAAAGTCCAGAAAGTGGAATGGCTGCCCGTAGGAGCCGCGCTTGTAGCGGAGGATTTCGCGTGCTATGACGGCCCGCCCCGTGGCATCCGGTTCGATACGCAGGATGTAAGTCACGAGACGTTCATAGCCGGTAATCTCAAGCCGGAATTGCAGCGTGATTTCGATCGGCTCATGCGCAAAACCCCTACTGGCGAGCTCGCGGTAGCCGCCGCGCTTGGAAACCGCCTTGCCCACGTTCATGCTCAGCGCATCCTTCAGGAAGGAAAACACATCGAAAAGGGTGGACTTGCCTGTTCCGTTGGCGCCCACCAACACGCACAGACGAGGGATCTGGCGCAGCTTGGTGTCCCGGAAGAGGCGGTAGTTCTTTATTTCGATCGATTCAATCTGCATGGGAACGGGCTCCAATCACGCGGTGCGCGGCGGCACAGCGTCATTCTGGCGATTGCGGACGCGCACCATAGCGGATCGGGCTCGCCCTTCGCGACACACCGGCACCTGCTTAGTGTTAACCCTTGAATCTCATCATTCCGTGTGTTGCGTAGTAAGTTCGCTGCCGCCGGTGCGACAGCTGCAGACGCCGCCTTGCCGCACCGGCTTCGGCGTGTCCCTCTTCCAACCCTTAGGAGTGCGTGAGATGCAAGCAAATCTGAAGTCTGGTCTGGCCCTGGCCGCTGCGGCCGCCGCCCTGTTCGCCACCTCGATGCCCGCCGCCGCCGCCGACAAGGCCGACGCCAGCGTCAAGTGTTCGGGCGTAAACGGCTGCAAAGGCACGAGCGAGTGCAAGACCGCAAAGAGCGGCTGCAAGGGCCAGAACGGCTGCAAGGGCCAGGGCTGGGTGAAGAAGGAATCGGCCGAGGCGTGCACCAAGGCCGGCGGAAAAGTAGAGAAGTAAAAAACGTGCGTGCTCGGCTACTGCGCGCACCGATGCAGGGCCTGCGGTCCTCGCCGTACGGGAGTACGGCTGTGGTCCTCGACCCAGCCTCGGCGCGCTCGCTACGCCGCTCCCGCACGTTTTCCCCCGATGGCGACTCAGGCCGCCTTTTTCTTCTCTTGACTGCATCGTCATGGCGCCCGTGATTCAGGGCTTTGGCCTCGGCGCTCGCGTTGAGCATTACGCGGACTTGGTCCGAGCGGCAGATGAGGGCTGGGCGAACCGGCCGGATTGGCTGGAGTTCATCAGCGAGAACTTCATGGTCGGCGGCGGGCCGCCCTTGCGGCACTTGGAACAGTTGCGCGCGCGCTATCCGGCCGTGCTGCACGGGGTGTCACTGAATCTGGGCTCCACCACGCCGCTGCGCGAGGACTATCTGCGCGATCTCTGCGCCTTGGTCGAGCGCGTGCAGCCGGCCTGGGTCAGCGACCATCTGTGCTGGACCGGCAGCGCCCACGCGCAGCTGCACGATCTGCTGCCGCTGCCTTACTCGCGTGCCGCGCTGGACCACTTAGGGCCGCGCATCCAGCAGGTGCAGGACCGTTTGCGCCAGCCCCTGGTGATCGAAAACGTCAGCAGCTATGTGCAGTTCGCCGCCGACGAGATGATGGAGTCCGAGTTCATCGCCACCCTGGTGCGCGAGACCGGCTGCCGCTTGCTGCTGGATGTGAACAACGTCTATGTGAGCCACCGCAACCACGGCTTTGATGCCCAGGCCTTCATCCAAGCCATCCCGCCCGAGGCCGTGGTGCAGATCCATCTGGCCGGGCATGAGGATCAGGGCGATCTGGTGATCGACACCCATGACCACCCGATCCGCGCGGAAGTGTTCGCGCTCTACACCCACACCCTGCAGCACTTGGACCGCGCCGTGCCGACCATGATCGAACGCGACGACCACATCCCGGCGCTGGCCGAATTGCTGCAGGAACTGGACGCCGTGCGGGCCTGCGCCCGCAGCGTGTTCGCATGAGTGCCGACATGACGCTCGAACACATCCAGGCCCAGTTCCAGACCGCGGTGCGCGAAGGCGGTGTGCCCCCGGCCGGACTGCTGCGCGGCCGCCTGGCGGAGCGCGGCCTGCGTGCCTACCAGCATGCCTACCCGACCCGTCTGAGCGAAGCCCTGGCTGACAACTACGGCGCCCTGGCCCAGGCCCTGGGTGATGCGGCCTTTGATGAACTGGCTCGGGCCTATCTGCAAACCCATCCACCCACCGAACCCTCGATCCGCTGGTTTGGCCATGCCATGCCGGTCTTCATGGACCGCTGGGCCGATCTCCCCCATCCCGCCCTGGCCGATCTGGCGCGCCTGGACTGGGCGCTGCGCGGCGCTTTCGATGCGGCCGAGCACCCGACCCTGGACCCCGAAACCTTGGCTGCGCTGGCGCCAGAAGCCTGGGCCACGCAGATCCTGAAGCCCCAGCCCCATGTGCAGCTCCTCGGGCTGCAATGGGCCGTGGGCCCAACCTGGCATGCGCTGACCGCGGCCCGCGAATCCGGCCAGGAGGCCGAGCTGCCCGAGCCCGAAGCGCTGGCGCATCAGTTGCTGGTGTGGCGACACGAACACAAGACGCAATGGCGCAGCCTGGAGGCCGACGAGGCCCAGGCCCTCTGCGTCGCGCTGCAAGAGCCCCTCAGCCTGGCCGACTGGCTGGCCCTGCAAGGCGAGACACGCTTGCCCCAGGCCGTGGCTTGGCTGCAGCGCTGGGCCCTGGACGGCTTGCTGCGCGAGCACTGAACGGGCCCGTCGCGACGGCGAAGCCTGCCGGCCGCCCACCCGGGCGGAGGCCAGCCCGTCGCGAGGTCAATGCGATTGCCGCTCCGGGCACCCTCGATCGAGACCCTGCTCGGGCTCCCCCAAGGTCTCGGCCGCCAGATAGCGCTGGCGGAAGTCCTCGAAACCCAGCGTGTCAGCGGCCTCGATGCGTTCTTGCTCGGCAATCGAATCGGCCGCCTCACGCAGCAGGCGCGCCTGCACGGCGGCATCCAGCGGCAGCGCCAGGATGCGATTGCGGATGGACTCGCCCTGCGCGCGCGTGAAGCGGGTGTAGCCGCCCTGCGCGTGCAAGCCAGCTAGCACGCGGGCCGAGGGCAGGCGGTCGGGCTGGGCCAGGCGCTCGCGGGCCTGGGCCAGCGCCTCGCGGTGGCCCGACTCGCCCAAGGCCGCATCGAGCTGACGCGCCAGCGGCTCGCAGGCTTCCAGGATTTCCGCGGCCCAATCCATCAGGGCCACCTCGGACCCTGCACGCTCCAGCTTCAAACCGGGCTCGCGCCCGCGCGAGGCGGTGCGCTGCTGATTGCGCGCCAGCGCGGCAATTTCCTCCGGGCTGTCGGGCGGGCTGTCGCTGGTCAGGCAATGCAGCAGGAAGACGTCCAGGAACTTCATCGTGCTGGCCGCGATGCCCACATCCTCGAAGGGGTCGAGGTCCATGCAGCGCACCTCGATGTACTCGACGCCGCGCTCGCGCAGGGCATGCAAGGGGCGCTCGCCGGGGCGGATCACGCGCTTGGGCCGGATGGTGCCGTAGAACTCGTTCTCGATCTGCAGCAGGCTGGTGGCGAGCTGGTTGTACTCGCCGCCCAGATTGCGCACGCCAATGCGCTCGTAAGGCCCATAGGGCTTCGTGAGCGCGCCCTGCAGAGAACCGGCATAGCTTTCCAGGCAGTTGTAGCTGACCGCAAGGCTGGACTGGGCGTCGCTCTGATAGCCCAGCCGGCCCATGCGCAGCGAGGTGGCATAGGGCAGCTGCAGGGTGTGCGGATGCTCGGCCGACAGGCTTTGCAAGCCATGCTCGCGCCCCTCGACAAAGCTGCTGCACACCGCTGGCGAGGCGCCGAACAGGGTCAGCAGCAGAAAGCTGTGGCGGCGGAAGTTGCGGATCAGCGCGAAGTAGTCGTCGCTTGAGAGACCCGGCAGCGACCAGTTGTAGTGGATGCCCGAGATGGTCTGCATGCGCCGGCCATAGCGATGCCCGAGCCCCATGCGGTAGACCGACTTGGCGCGCCCGATGTTGGAGGTGCCATAGCGACCGATGGGGATGGTCTCGTCGGTGGGCAGGCCACAGGGCATGGAGCCCACCCACAGGCGCTCCTCGCCGATGGCGCGGTAAACGAACTGGTGCAGCTCGGTAAGTTCGCGAACCACCCCTTCGGCCCGCGCATGCACGCCGGTCACCAGTTCCAACTGGCTCTCGCTGAAGTCGGTGGTGATGTGCGGATGCGTGAGCGCCGAGCCCAGAGCCAGCGGATGGGGCGTCAGCGCCAGGCCATTGCCAGCCAGCACACGCAGGCTCTCCTTCTCCACACCACGGCGGATGCCTTGCAGACGTTCAGGGCTCAGGTTCATCGGGCGGCTCGTTGGCGACAGGGAAAGGGGCGCGGTTCTACCACCGGCAAATTTCAGCGCACTGCACGCCGATCAATGCCCTTGGCGCCCGCTCACCCATTCTTGACGCAGAAGAGCATAGACCGCCATATCGACGTAGGCACCGCGCACAAACACTGCGCCGCGCGCCACGCCCTCCTGGCGGAATCCCAGCTTTTCGGCCACCCGCATCGAGGCCGTATTCGCCACATTGGCGCGAATCTCCAGGCGGTTCAGCGGCAGCGCATTGAACACATAGTCCACCAACAGGCGCACCGCCCGCGTCGTCAGCCCCCGCCCGCGCTGCTCGGCGGCGAACAGGCTGTAGCCGATCTCGCGTGCGTCGTAGTAGGGCGTGGACTTGAAGTGCCGCACCATGCCCAGCACCTGGTCCTGGGCATCGACGATCAACAGGCGCTCACTGGCCTCGGTGCACCAGCCGTTGTCGGCAAAGTCCTTGCGCAGCTGCTGGGGCGAGGCCAACTGGCTGGGCAGATAGGGCCCCCGGCGCTCCAGATCATTCATCTGCTCGATGACGGCATCGAGTTCGTCGGGGCGGGTGTGGCGCAGGCGCAGGTCGGGGGTGGTCAGCATGGGGCATTATCGCTGGGGATGGGGGCGCTCCCGGGCCGCGAAGCGGCCTGATCGATCGGCACGAACCAGGAAGGTTCTGCAAGGCCCCGTGCAGCCCTTCCCTAGATTCCCGACACCACCGCGTCCAAGGCCGAGATCAGCGCGCTGGCCTGCGAGGCGACGTTTTCCACCGGTCGTCGCAAGGCCTTCGCTGGCAAAGGTGCCGCGTAGTGCGCCAGCGCATGCAGCCGCTGGCCTTTCACCATGATGACTGGACATAGCGCGGTCGGCACCTTGGTCGCGACATCGAGCTCGGCCAGCGGCATCGTCAGCCGCGTGGCCAAGGCCTCCAGCAGATCGCTCTGGACCACCACCACGTAGGGGATGCCTTCCGCCGCACTGCCGCTGGGGTTGGTGAAGACGTCGTACTGGGCCATCGGCCTCTCACCAAGGGCGCAAGTCAGCGCCAGGAATGCCGTGTGTCTCGAAACGAGCGTTCTGTTCGGCAATCCAATCACCGTACTCGGCTTCGAACGCCTTCTTGCGCGCGGCGAGTCTTGCCCTGTCTTGGTTGGCCTTCAGGGCCTGGTACTGCTCGGCCGAGAGGATCACGGTGTCGAGTTGGCCCGCCTTTTCCACGAACACGGGCTCGCGCTTGGCCTGGGCGCAGAGGCTGCCAAAGCGGTTCTTGGCTTCTGTGGCGGTGACGCGCATGCTGTCTCCCAATGGGTTTGGCCATTTTAGCCATTGAACAGCGAATGGACCCATGCTGCGCCGACCGAGCGCCGCGCGGACGCATGGCGGGCAGCTCCGCTCATGTCCGCCGCCGCCGGCCTGAACGGCCGCGTCTCCCCCTTGACTTCACTGCGCTGCCCACCATGCGCCCGCGCTCCGGATTGACCGACCTACTTCAACGACTGGCAAGGTCCTCACCCGTTCACGGCGAGGAGCAGTTGGTTCAGGTTGAGAGCAACTGCGCGAGTCAGGTGCGACCGCCGACAGCTATCGACCCGAAGCGGCCTCGAACAGCGAAAGCGGCTCAGGACGGAAGAGGCCAAACAACATCTGACCTAAGGAACGTAAACCATGTGAATGGACAGGCGCGGTCCGAACTCCGACTCAGTGATTCGACCGCCAAGCACAAGATCACTTGGACCTTCTTCGGCCGTCCACAGATCCAAGAGGATGTTCCAGTGGGTGCCAGACCACTGCGATATGGACGTCTGCCACGCCTCCTCAGGCAGCTCAATCAGAGTCGCGCCATAGTCCTCGACTGAACCGCGAATGTGTTGGGCAGTCTCGGGTGAGACCGGCTCGACACCAACAATCCCGCCTTCAAGGTCGTAGTCGCGACGCGCGAAGCGCATAACGACCTCACGCAACATGGCCCGCCATTCGCAGGCAATGGGATGGACTTCTTTCTCATCCTTGATAGCCGGCGGATCTAAGGGAGTTGCATCAGTCATGAAAGAAGCCAGAAGCATTTCCACCTGACCAGCTTAATGCGCCGAAAGCAGCCGTTAAGCGTCCGCAAATAGCCGGGTGCGGGCATCCACTGCGACCCGACCGAGCGGCCCCTTGCGCCCCGCTCACCCCACTCCCACCACCCGCTCAAACCGCAGTTCCTCGCACCGCTCGCCCTTGTACTCGGCCCATTCGCGGCCGGTCTCGGCAAAGCCCAGGCGCCGCAGCAGCGCGATGCAGGCGTGGTTGCGGGCGTCGGTGTGGGCGCGCAGTTGCTGCACGCCCAGATGGCCCAGGCGCACGAAGAGCGCCTGCAGGGCTTCCTGCGCCAGGCCCTGGCCTTGAGCGCTGCGCGCCAGGCTGAATCCGATCTCGACGCCCAGGCCATCGGGGTCGCGGCAAACGCCGATATCGCCGATCAGGCGCCCGCTGGCACGCTCCGCAACGCCCAGCTGCCACCATGATCCGCGCGGGAACGGGGGCGCCTCGGCCATGGCGTCCAGAAAGGCCAGCGCCGCCGCGTCGCTCTGCGCAGACCACCCCTGGAAGCGCGCCACCTCGGGGTCGCGCCGGTAGGCCTGGAAAGCCTGCAAATCAGCGGGCTGCAGGCGCCGCAGCTTGATCCGGCTTTCCAAGGTTTCCGCCACGCAGTTCACTGCAACCCAGCCAGCAGCGCGGCATTGCCGCCCGCTGCCGCGGTGTTGACGGTCAGGGTCTGCTCGGCCGCGAAGCGGATCACTTGCTGGGCCTGCAGCGCGTCGCTTTCCACTACCAGGGGCAGGATGGCGCCGGCGCGGGCCGCCAGCGCACTGCGCAACGCCGCCTGGTGCGCGGCGCCCACCCCCGCCACAAAGGCGGCATCCAGGGCGGCGTGGGAGAGCCACTCGGTCCACTGACCCGGCTCGTGGTCCTGACAGGCCAACCACTCACCAGCCCCTTGGGACTGCAGCTGGCTGCGCAGTTCACAGCAGGGCTTGAGCGCCGCCGGCGCGCCCACCAGGGTGACGCGGTTGCCCGCCAGTAGGGCCAGGGCCAGCGGAGCGCGCCAGCCCGCGCCCGCCTCGGCGCTCACCAGGCCCACCACATGGCCGCGCGGGTGCAGGCGCAGCTCGTTGCGTTCGCCGGTCGGCCCCGGCAGGGCCTGGGTCAGCAGACGCGGCGCGGCCTGGGCCATCAGGGTGGCCTGGTCGGGCAACACCGATTGCAGGATGCGCAGGCGCGTGGCCAGGGCCTCGGGCAACGCGGACGCGGCGGCGGGGCGACCCGGCAGGGCCTGGGGCCGCACAAAGCGCCACAGGTAGTTGGGGCCGCCGGCCTTGGGGCCGGTGCCGCTCAGGCCTTCGCCGCCAAAGGGCTGCACGCCCACCACGGCGCCGATGATGTTGCGGTTCACATAGACATTACCGATGGCGGCCAAGTCGGCCAGGCGCTCGGCCCGGGTGTCGATGCGGGTTTGGATGCCCAGGGTCAGGCCATAGCCCAGCGCGTTGATGCGCTCGATCACGGCATCGGGCTCGCCCTTCCAGCGCAGCACATGCAGCACCGGACCGAAGATCTCGGTCTTGAGCTCGGCCATGTCGCGCACCTCGAAGGCGATGGGGGGCAGCAGATTGGGCACCTGCCCGTCCTGCACCCGACCCTCGGCAATCAGCTGCGCCTCGCGGTGCAGGCGCGCCACCTGGGCGCTGATGCCGGTGAAGGCCTCGGCGTCGATCAGCGGGCCCACATCGGTGGCCAGGTTGGCGGGGTCGCCCACGCGCAACTCGGCCAACGCGCCCTTGATCATCTCGATCACGCCATCGGCCACGGCCTCGTGCACGCACAGCAGGCGCAGGGCCGAGCAGCGCTGGCCGGCCGAACGGAAGGCGCTCTGCACCACGGCGTCCACCACCTGCTCGGGCAGGGCCGTGCTGTCCACCACCATGGCGTTCAGGCCGCCGGTCTCGGCGATCAGCACACGGTCCCCACCGCTCTGCGCCAGGGTCTTGTGGATGATCTTGGCCACCTGGGTGCTGCCGGTGAAACACACACCCGCCGTGGCCGGGTGCGCCACCAGGGCTGCGCCCACGGTCTCGCCCGCACCGTTCAGCAGCACCAGCGCGTCTTCTGGCACGCCGGCCTCGTGCAGCAGGCGCACGCAGGCCGCCGCCACGGCCGGGGTTTGCTCGGCCGGCTTGGCGGCCACGGTGTTGCCGGCCACCAGGGCGGCCACCACCTGGCCGGCAAAGATGGCCAGCGGGAAGTTCCAGGGCGAGATGCAGACGAACACGCCACGGCCCTGCATGGCGGCGTCACCCGCGCTCTCAGCCTCGTCGGCGTAATAGCGCAGGAAATCCACCGCCTCGCGCACCTCGGCCACGCAGTCGGCCAGGGTCTTGTGCGCCTCCTTCACCAGCAGGCCGCACAGGGGCGCGAGTTGCGCGTCCATCGCATCGGCTGCGCGGCGCAGCACGGCCGCGCGCTGGGCCACCGGGGTCTCGCTCCAAGCCTTGAAGCCGCCCTGCAGGCGCACCACGGCGTCCTGCACATCGGTGGGCGAGGCCAGGGGCACGGCCTGAACCTGGGTGGCCGCCACGGCCGCCGCCAGCGGCGCGCGCTGGGCGGGGTCGGCCAGGTCGGCGCCGGTGCTGTTCAGGCGCTGATCGCCGGCCGCGCGATAGAGCTGACTGGGCAGGGGCTGGGTGGGCGCGGGGCGCACATCCTCCAGCGGGCAGCCCAGCAACTCGGGCACGGCCACTTGCGGGTCGGCCAATTGATGCACAAAGCTGGAGTTGGCGCCGTTTTCCAGCAGGCGGCGCACCAGATAGGCCAGCAGGTCGCGGTGCTCGCCCACCGGGGCGTAGACGCGGCAGGGCACGTCAGGCTGCTTCAGCACCTCGCGGTAGATGCCCTCGCCCATGCCGTGCAGGCGCTGCATCTCGAAGGCCGCACCGGCCGCGCGCGCCATGCGCAGGATGGCGGCGATGGTGCCGGCGTTGTGGCTGGCGAACTGCGGGTAGATCACATCCTTGTGCGCCAGCAGCGCCTGCGCGCAGGCCAGGTAGGACACATCGGTGTGGGCCTTGTGCGTGAACACCGGGTAGGCCGCCAGGCCCAGTTCCTGGGCCCGCTTGATCTCGCCATCCCAGTAAGCCCCCTTGACCAGACGCACCATGAAGCGCAAGTTCAACCGGCGCGCCAAGGCCGCCACCTCATCCACCACCGCACGGGCACGGCCCTGGTAGGCCTGCACTGCCAGACCGAAGCCCTGCCACTGCGGATGCTTGGCGGCGATGTGCTGGGCCAGGGCCTCGAACACATCGAGACTGAGCTCCAGGCGGTCGACCTCCTCGGCGTCGATGGTCAGGTTCATGTTGGCGGCGGCGGCCGCATCCACCAGGCCTTGCACGCGCGGCACCAGGGTGGCGAACACGCGCTCGCGCTGCAGCACCTCGTAGCGGGTGAACAGAGCGCTGAGCTTGATGGAGATGCCATCGGCCTGCATCGGGCTGGCCGCGCGGCCTCCGGGCAAATGCTGGAAGCGCGCCGCAATGCGCGCAATGGCGTTGCGGTAGCTGGCCAGGTAGCGCTCGGCATCGTGCTCGGTGCGAGCGCCCTCGCCCAGCATGTCGTAGCTGAAGGTCAGCTGGGGGATGTTCTTGCGCGCGCTGGCGGCCTCGCCCTGGGCCTCATCGATGTTGCGGCCGAGCACGAACTGCCGGCCCAGCAATTGGATGGCACGCACGGTGGCGGCCACCACAGTCTTGCTGCCCATGCGGCCGAGCAAGCCGCCGCCCCCGCCGTCTTCCTCGGGCAGGAACTTCTTGCTCAGGCTGATGGCCGCCGCGCTCAAGGACGAGAGCATCTTGTGCGGGCCGTCGCCGGCGCTGTCGAAATCAGCCCGGCCGAGCTGATCGGCCGTGAGCGCAATGGCGGTCTCGGCATCGGGCACCCGCAGCAGGGCCTCGGCCAGGCGCATCAGGGCCAGGCCCTCGGGGCGGGTGATGGGGTATTCGCGCAGCAGGCTCTCCATGGCCCAGAAGGGCGCCGGGTTCTGCCGCACCTGCTCCACCCAGGGGCCGGCCTGTGCGATCACCTGCGACCAGTCGGCGCGCACGGCGCTCAGCTCCGCCACCAGAGCGGCCACAAGGGCGTTCTCGTCGCGATAGGGGTCGGGCAGGCGCTGGATTTCGGGCACAACAGGCAAAGCGGGCAGGGCGGACATCGGGACTCTCCTGAGAATCCTGGCACTGTAGGCGGGGCAGCGCCGGAAATGTTTCGGAGAATCCGCATTCCAACCGAATGGATTTCGACATGGACTGGGACGCCAATCCGCCCGAGGGCCTGGACCGCATCGACCTGCGCATCCTGCGCGTGCTGCAGGACGACGCGCGCATCACCCATCAGAAGCTGGCCGAGGCCGTGCACCTGAGCGCCAGCAGCGTGCACGAGCGCGTCAAGCGCCTGCAGCGCGAGGGCTTCATCCTGGGCTACCGCGCCCAACTCAACCCCGACAAGCTCGGCGCCGCCCTGATGGTGTTCGTGGAGGTGCTGCTGGACCGCACCGTGCACGACGTGATGGACACCTTCAAAGCCGCCGTCCAGGCCCGGCCCGAAATCCTGGAATGCCATCTGGTGGCGGGCGGCTTCGACTACCTGCTCAAAACCCGCGTGGCCGATATGGCGGCCTACCGCGAGTTCATCGGCAGCGGCATCTGGACCCTGCCCGGCGTGCGCGAAACCCGCACCTATGTGGTGATGGAGGAAGTCAAGTCCGAAGCCGGGGTGGTGGTTTGACCCTCCCCCCGAAGCGCCTTCGGCGCCTCCCCCCGGGGGGCGCCGCCAGTGGCCTGGCAAAGCCAGTTCCACGGCGGCCGCTTGATGAGCTTTGCGCCATACATCCAACTCTTCGTCCGATGACCAAGCTGCTCTTCGTCTGCATGGGCAACATCTGCCGCAGCCCCACGGCGCATGGCGTGATGCGCGCCAAGTTGGCGGCGGCTGGTCTGGGAGATCGCGTCCTGGTCGATTCGGCCGGGACCCATGCCTATCACGTGGGGGAGCCCCCCGATGAACGCAGCCAGGAACACGCCGCACGCCGCGGCTATGACTTGAGCGATCTGCGCGCGCGTGCGCTCACGCCCCAAGACTTCGAGCAGTTTGAGCGCGTGCTGGTGATGGACGAGGCCAACCAGGCACGTGCCCTGGCGATCTGCCCGCCTCACCTGCAGCACCGTGTGAGCAAGCTGCTCGGCAGCGCCGATGTGCCCGACCCCTACTATGGTGGCGCGCAAGGCTTTGAGACGGTGCTGGATCTGGTCGAGACCGCCTGCGATCGCCTGCTGACCGAACTGCAAGGCCTCAGGCATTGATTCGTTGGCAGGCTGGCGAATGCGTGCCTCAGCGCACAGCCGGCGTCCCGCCGGGGGCGGGTATGCCCTATTGAGCCAGCTTGATTTGCCGCTGACAGTCGCCGCCCAACAGGGAGACAACAAGATGGCAGATCGCACGCATCGATGGGGTGGCGGCTATGGGCGCGCGCTGCCCTGGTTTGTTTTGGCATTGGCACTGGGATGCGCCTGGACTGGAGCCTGGGCCCAGAAAGATCCCAAGGTACGGAATAGGAACGAATCCAACACCGGTGACGCCGCAGCAGGGGGGCAATCTCTTGAACGGGTCATCGTCACTGGAAAGACTGCTGCTTGGTGGGGTTGGAAAACCCCGATCACCAGTCTCGATGCCGTGCTGCCCGCTGCAGGGTTTCAAGCGCCGTCGGATGCCGGGCTTGATGGTCCCGGCGCGGCGACGCAACCGCCCAGCAAGGGCAATGCGCCGGCCGATGACTGCGAGAGCTCCCCCAAGAGCGGCAAACCCGTCATCCTCGCC
The DNA here is from genome assembly GCF_005952805.1 of Inhella inkyongensis. Taxonomy (GTDB): domain Bacteria; phylum Pseudomonadota; class Gammaproteobacteria; order Burkholderiales; family Burkholderiaceae_C; genus Inhella; species Inhella inkyongensis. The sequence continues at coordinate 361,037 of NZ_CP040709.1, read as the reverse complement.
ACCGGCGAGAAAGTGCTGGAGGAGACCGACTTTGTCGACGCCTCGCTGGCCGGCCTGAGCTTGACCCGTATTTATCGCTCGGCCACACCGTCGACCCAGGCCCTGTTCGGTGCCCACTGGCGCATGGCCTCGCATTACCCCAAATTGCTGCCAAGCACCCAGGCCATTTGCGACGGCGGCAGCTTGCTCAGTGCACTGACTGTCGATCCGCGCAAGGCCGCGCGCTTGGCGATGGTCAACCGCTTTGTGCGCCCCACGGCGGCCTTGGCCCGCATCAACCCCAGTCTGGCGGCCCAGGGGGCCAATACCGGACCGAAGACCGGCACCGCCGCCGCGCCGAATACTGGCCTTTGCTATCCGGTCGACATCACACTGACCCTGCCGGACGGTGCGCAATACACCTTTGTCAACGACTTCGGCCCCCACTACCTGCCCACCGGCCTGGGCCCGGACTCCAAGGTGGGCGCCCTGGTCATTCAGGGCTTCTCCCAGTACGACGAATGGATCGTCAACATCGGCCCCAAGATCTACGCCTACAAGGCCGACACCAAACAGCTCAAATACATCGCCTCGGCCTATGGCTTTGAGTTGCTGCAGGCCTTCGAGTACGACAGCGCGGGCCGGCTCGTCAAGATCAGCTCCGCCGGTGGCAGCAGCCTGCAGTTCGGCTACACCGGCGGCCGCGTCACCAGCGTCACCGACAGCGCCCTTCGGGTCTGGAACTACGGCTACGACGCCAATGGCAATTTGAGCAGCGTGCTGCCGCCGTCGGGCACAGCAGGCGCCCGCACTTATCACTACGAGAGCCCGCAGGGCGTCAATCTGCTCACTGGCATCAGCCTGGACGGTCTCCGCACCACCCGCTATGCCTACGACGCCAGCAAGCGCGTCGTGCGCAGCGGAGATGAACTGGGTGAGAACGTCGACACCTTCAGCTACGGGCCCAGCACCACGACCCTGACCGACCAGCGCGGCCAGTCCACCACCTACACCTTTGAGACCGTGGGCGCCGGCTTCAAACGCCTGGTGGCCACCAGCCGAGCCGCCACCAGCACCTGTGGCAGCGCGGCCCGTTCGCAGAGCTTTGATGCGCGCGGCTTCCTCACCAACAGCACCGACTGGCGCGGCACGCAAACCAAGTACAGCCACGACTTCAGCGGCCGCCTACTGGAGCAAATCGACGGCTTTGGCAGCCCCGAGGCCCTGCGCACCGTCTACACCTGGGCAGGCGCCGACCTCAGCACCGTGAAGGAGTACGGCAGCAACGGCGCCTTGCTGCGCACCACCAGCTACAGCTACCACAGCAGCGGATTGGCCAGCGGCAAAGTGGCCACCGAAACCCTGAGCAATGCCAGCGGCAGCGTGCAGCGCGTGCGCAGCTTTGCCTATGGCTTTCACCCCAACACCCTGCTCGCCTCGGTGACCGAGACCCTCAACCTGCCCGGTGGCTCGGCCAGCCGCAGCAGCAGCTACGACAGCAGCGGACGCCTGATCGCGAGCAGCAATTTGGCCGGGCATGCCAGCACGTTTTCGGGGCATAACGCCATGGGCTATCCCTCGGTGGCCACCGATTCGAACGGCGTCAGCAGCCAGTTGGTCTGGGACGCCGCCGGTCGCCTGATCGGCCGCACCCAGGTGCTGGCCGGTGGCAACCGCTCGACCACCTGGACCTTCAATGCCGGCGGCCAACTGCTCTCGCAGACCGAGTCCGGCGTCAGCGTCCACTACGCGCGCAACAGCGCCGGCCGTGTCACCGGGGTCAGCTTCGTCGGCGCCAGCAGCACCGAAGTGTTGGATGTTGCCAACCGCACCCACAGCACCAGCGCGCCACGCCTGCTGCCCAGCGGCGGCGCCACCGGAGCACCCGGCAGCGTCGCCGCCGGCAGCTTCTCGGCCGCCCTGCAGTACGACAGCTTGGGGCGCCCCTATCTATTCACAGCTGCCAACGGCCAGCGCACCAGATTTGGCCACGACAACGAGGGCAATCTACTGTGGCAGGACGACATCAATGGTCGCCGCACCAGCTACAGCTACGACGCGCTGGGGCGTTTGCGCACCCACACCGAGCCAGGCTGGGGCAGCATCGAATACGGGTACGACAGCAGTGGCCAGCTGGACACCATCAAGGACGGCCGTGGGCTGATCACCGACCATGATTTCGATGTATTTGGCAACCTGGTGCGCCTGACCAGTCCCGACACCGGCGTGCGCAGCACCACGCCCGACAACTGGGGCCGCCCCCTCAGCGTCACCCGCAACGACGGCAGCCAGATCAGCTATGGCTGGGACGCACTGAGCCGGCTGCGCAGCCGCAGCAGCGGTGCTCAAAGCGAAAGCTATGGCTACGACGCCGGCCCCCATGGCAAGGGTCGCCTGACCAGCTTGAGCGACGCCTCGGGCAGCAGCAGCTATGCCTATGACGGCGCCGGCGCGCTGACCCAGCAGGTCAACGTGATCCAGGGCCAGAGCCTGAGCACCGGCTGGGGCTACAACGCCGCCGGCCGCCTGGCCTGGATGAGCTATCCGGTCGCGGGATTGGTACTCCAGTATGGCTACGACGCCCATGGCCGACTCAGCAGCCTGAGCGCCACGCTCAATGGCAGCACCATCACGCTGGCGGACAGCTTTGTCTATCACCCCGGCAGCACCCAGCCCCTGGCCTGGCGCCTGGGCAACAACCTGCAGCGCCGCCTGGTGCAGGATGCCTCGGGGCGGCTGGTCCAGGTGGCCAGCCCCGGGGTGCAGGACCTGAGCCTGAACTGGAATACCAATGACACCGTGGCCAGCCTGAACAACGGGGCCTATCCGGCGCAGTCCGCCAGCCTGGGTTATGACAGCGGCCTGCGCCTGAGCAGCTACAACGGTGGCGGCAACAGCCTGAGCCACGGCTACGACGCCGTGGGCAACCGCATCAGCAGCAGCGAGAACGGCAGCAATTTGGCCCCCAGCGTCGCGGCCGGAAGCAACCGGGTGACGGCAGTGGGCGGACCGCAATGGCGCAATCTGGCCTACAACGCGCTGGGCCAGCTGGCCAGCGAGAGCCGCTGGGACGGCAGCCGCAGCTACAGCTACGACGCCTTCGAGCGCCTGCAAAGCCTGAGCATCAATGGCAGCGTGGTGGCCAACTACTGGAGCAATGCCCTGAACCAGCGGGCGATGAAGCGCTCCGCCGCTGGCGACACCCGCTATGTCTACGGTCAGGGTGGCGAGTTGCTGGCCGAGTTGGGCCCGAGCGGCAGCAGCGCCCACATCTGGTTGTTCGGTCAGCCCCTGGCCCTGGTGAAGAACGGCAATCTGTACTACGTGCACGCCGACCAACTGGGCCGCCCCGAAGTGCTGAGCACGCCCACCGGCGCCCTGGCTTGGCGCGCCGCCCTGAGCGGCTGGAACCGCACGGTGGCGCTGGACCAGGTGGGCGGCTATGCGCTGGGTTTTCCGGGGCAGTACCTCGATGCCGAGAGCGGGCTTTGGTACAACTGGAACCGCTACTACGACGCGCAGTTGGGGCGGTATACGCAGTCCGATCCCATCGGGCTACAGGGCGGGATCAATACGTATGCGTATGTGGATGGGAACCCGGTATCCAAGACTGATTCGACCGGTTTGGCGCCAGACTTCCCGTCTTGCTACACATCATGCATGAGCGCTCTTGGTGGTGACACCGCCTTGCAGTCGGTCGTTCCGACCAACATCGTGGCGAATGCGCCGTATTCGCCACCACGGCCTACTTTTGACTCTAACGGGAAGATCTCGGGCGTTACCCCTCCTCGGCTTAGCGCAGGATTTGGCGCCCTTGCGCAGCAGTGCCCGAAGGCAGCGCAAGCAGTTTTAACTGCTGCAAAAGTGAGTGGTGTCGCCACTGCTGCCAGCATCGGATGGGCGGCTGGCACGTCGATTGGATGCATGGCGAGTTGCGCCGGAAACAAGGATGGCTATCCATGACGACGATGCCCTTCAAATGCGCGAAGAGTGGCGAGGAGTTCATGCCCGACGAGGGGGGAAGATGCGCCTTGTGTCAGAGACTTTTACTGACGCAGTACCTTCATTCCAAGATATTCCCCAGACAACTGAGCCCGATATGCATGGACTGCGTATCTGATCTTCGAGAGATTGCTAAGAAGGACAAGTGGCCTCGCCCCTGGGTCTAAAAACTCAGCAGCTCGTGCATGGCCCGTGAACAAGGCCCGCCACCCAGCGGGCCTTGTCGCATCTGGCCCCACCCTTAGCCGCTAAGCCGCTGGCCTTCGTTTGGCTGGGGTTCGGGGGCGGGTGTCAGGCCTGCAGTTTTAAGCCCTGTGCACCGCCCACGCCCGTGGTCAGCCGCCCCTGCAAATTCCTCTATCAATCCCGCCTTCCACAGCGCGACCGGCCCAGAAGCCGCTCACGCCTGTGGCACACTGGCCGGGCAATGACAACGAGCTGACGTACTCAGCAACCTGACCACCGTGGCCTGAGCGCTGGGGTGGTTCAGCCCCAACGCCGAGCCCTTCGGGGCAAAGCCACCTTGCCGCGCTCCGCCGCGGCCTCTCAAAGGCCCTCGGGCCACCGCCAGGCTGAACCCTGGCGCAACAAGTCCCCGCTGTGGGGCGACTGGATGTGCATAGCCGCATCCCGTGACCGACAGGACAGGTGCGCCCGCAAGGCTGCCTGACCTCGCCGGCCACAGGTCGCCCACGACGCTGGACTTCCCACACGAACCTCCGTCCGGACGCCTGTAGCGGCCGGTGGCGCGAGTTCGTCCCGAACGGCCTCTCCGGCCTCGTGGCGCACGACTACCTCGTGCGTCTCTCAACGCGTGCTCTCGCTCGTGCTGCTTCGGCACGTCCGTTCACGCCCCATCGCCTCTTGCGCCGTGGTCGGCCGAGCCCTCGCTCGCGCCGCGCCAGGCCCTGCTGCGCGACTCCCTCCAAGACCACCGCCGGCTTGCCCAAGCGACCGGGAGCGCCTACGCGCGCTCAGCAGTTCCGACATCAATCCCTTCGGGGATCGACGCCGGCCGACCGACCCCAAAACCCGACTTCCCATGACCCACACCGCTCCGATCCATCGCCCGCTGCGCATCTGCCAGCGGCTCCGCCGTGCGCGTCCTCGCGAGGCTGGCCCGCTCATCGGCGGCCCAAAACAGGTACCCACACCTGACGCAATCGTCGATTGCGCGGCCTGCCGGCCGCAAACCCAGCACTGGCGCGGCTTCGCGCTGACCACGGCCCCGAGCGAGGCAGACCACAGCGCGACCACAAGCGCCGCAACCCACTGACAGCAAAGGACAAAACATGACCGACAAATTCCTCAAGACCCGCGTGCCGGAAGGCCTCTACGCGACCCTCCTGGCCGAAGCCGGTAGCGCCGGCAAGCGCCTCAACACCCACGTCCGCGAGCTGCTGCAGCAGCACGCTCAGGCCGTCAGCACCGCCGAAGCCCTGGCCCGCATCGAGGCCTCGATCAGCGCCACCCAGGCCGCACCGCAGCCCGGCACGCTGGACCACGACACCCAGCGCACCCTGGTCGAGATGCGCCTGCTGCTGCGCGAGCTGTGCATGCAGAGCAATGCCCAGATCGTCAGCCGCGTGGCCCACCAGCTCGCCGCGCAGACCGCCCAACCCCGCAGCTAAGAGGAGCCGCAGATGAGCAACTACTATGACCCGTGGATGCACGCCGTGCATCTCTTCTTCAGCCGCCTTGTTCAGTTCCTGCTGCTGTCCCTGGTGCTCGGCCTGGCCACCTGGGCCGGCCTGCTGCATCTCGTCTTCGAGGCCGACTGGCGCACGGTGGCGTCAAGCACCTGGGCCATGTGGGGCAGCACCGATGCGCTGTGGCGCGTGATCCTCGCCCAGGCGATGACCATCGGCGCGCTGGTGACGGCCTGCCTGTTCATCTGGCTGCTGGGCCGCTCGCGTCTGCGCCGGGGCGACCGCCACCACCGTGGCGCGCGCGTCATCGACGCTCAGGAGTGAAGGGAGCCGGCGATGATGAACCTCATCAGACACCTCGCCGGCGCCGCGCCGGCGACCACGCGCGCGCCGCTCGTGGTCGGGGGCGTGCCCCTGGCCTGGCATCAAGAGCCCCTGCACCTGCTGCTGGCAGGCAGCACAGGCACCGGCAAAACCACCGCCGTGGCTGAGCTGCTGGACGGCCTCACGGACCGCGACGACCGCGCCGTGATCGTCGATCCCAATGGCGCGTACCTCGCCCAGTTCGGCGAGCCTGGCGACGTGGTGCTCAACGTCTTCGACAAGCGCGCCCCAGGGTGGTCGCCGTTCAACGAAGTCCGCAAGCCCTACGACTTCGACAAGATCGCGCGCTCCATCGTGCCCGATGGCCATGGGCCTGATGCGGCCTGGCACTTCTACTCGCAGGTGCTCATTGCCGAGGTCATGCGTGCGCTGCTGCGCGATGGCCGGGGCGACACCGCTGCGCTGCTGGAGGCCCTGACCATCTGGCCGGCGGAGAAGTTGCACACGCTCGTGGCCGGCACTGCGGCGGCGGGCCTCTTCGACAAGGAGGCGGCACGTGCGTTGGCGTCCACCCGCTTCGTGCTCTCCAGCCACTTGAAGCCCTACGACAGCCTGCAGCCGGGCGCGTTCAGCGTGCGCCAGTGGGTCGAGTCGGATGGGCAGGCGGCCAAGCGCCTGTTCATCACCTGGCGCGAAGACATGACCGCCTCGCTGGCCCCGCTGATCGCGGCCTGGGTGGACATCGTCTGCACGGCCACGCTGAGCCTGGCGCCCGACCCGCAGCGGCGGCTGTGGCTGCTGCTCGACGAGCTGCCCAGCATCGGCAAGATCGGCAGCCTGGAAGCCGCGCTGACCAAGGGCCGCAAGCACGGCCTGTGCTGCGTCGCGGGCATCCAGAGCACCGCCCAACTGGAGCGCCTCTACGGTCGAGAAAGCGCCATCGTGCTGCGCTCGTGCTTCCGCAACCTGGCCGTGTTCGGCCTGGCCAAGGCCGACCCCGACACCTGCGAAACCTTCAGCCGCGCCCTCGGTGAGCGCGAGGTGGACCGCGCCCAGCAAAGCCGCAGCCGGGGCGCCAGCGGATCGAGCCAGAGCGTGGCCATCCAGCGCGTGCGCGAGCGCGTCGTGCTGCCGGCGGAGCTGGCCGAGCTGCCCGACCTTACGGCCTTCCTGTGCCTGGCCGGCGCGCAGCCCGCGCGGCGCATCGCGCTGACCCCGAGGGCGCGGCCCGCCCACCTGGTCGCCATCGTCGAGTGACCGAACAAGAAAAGGACTTCCCATGCTCTCCATGTCCAACGTGGCCAACAGCGCCCATGCCGGCCAGTACTACGAACAGGCCGACGACTATTACTCCCGAGATCGCAGCCCCAGCCAGTGGAGCGGCCAGGCCGCCGCCGAGCTGGGCCTGAGCGGCGAAGTGAAGGGCGAGGACTTCCGCGCCCTGCTCGATGGCCGGTTGCCCAACGGCGTGCAACTGCACCATGCCGGCGAAGGCAGCGGCCGCCGGGGCGGCACCGACATGACCTTCAGCGCCCCCAAGAGCGTGTCGCTGCAGGCCTTGGTCGATGGCGACACACGGCTGCTGCAGGCCCACGAAACCGCCGTAACCCGTGCCCTCGAAAAAGCTGAAACCCTGGCCGCCTGCCGCGTGACGGAGGGCGGCGTGACCAGCCGCCAGACCACCGGCGTGCTCGCCGTGGCGCAGTTCCGACACGACCTCAGCCGCGCGGCCGATCCGCAGTTGCACACCCACGCCGTGGTCTTGAACGTCACCCAGCGCACCGATGGCCAGTGGCGTGCGCTCGACAACGAGCCGCTGTACCGCAACAAGATGTGGCTCGGGGCCTACTACCGCAGCGAACTGGCCAAGGAGGTGCAGGCCCTGGGCTACGAGCTGCGCGTGACCCATGCCGATGGCCGCTTCGAGCTGGCCCACGTCGGCGCCGAGCAGGTCAAGGCCTTCAGCAACCGCTCGCAGATGATCGAGCAGGCCTTGCAGGCCCAGGGCCTGAGCCGCGAAGACGCCAGCGCTCGCCAGTTGCAAGTTGCGGCGCTGCAGACCCGCCAGGGCAAGGAAGGCCACGACCGTGGCGCGCTGCTGGCCGAGTGGCGCGAGCGCGCGGCGGCGGCCGGCCTGCACCTGAACCGCTCCACGGCGCCGGTGGCGCGGGATGAGACGGCCCTGACCCAGGCGCGCTCGCAGGCCGCCGACCAGGCCGTGCGCTATGCCGCCGCGCACCTGATGGAGCGCGAGGCCGTGGTGCAGCGCGTGGACATCGAGCGCGCGGCGCTGGAGCGCGGCACCGGCCAGACCGATCTGGCCGCGATCCGCACGGCCATCGAGCAGGCCGTGCAGCGCGGCGAGCTGGTCCGGGGTGCGGCCGAGCACGCCGAGCGCTTCACGACCCCGCAGGCCCAGCAGCGCGAGCGTGAGATCCTCTCGATGGAGGCCACCGGGCGCGGCCAGGTGGCGCCGCTGATGAGCCGGGAGGCCGTGCAGCAGTCCTTGGCGCACAGCAAGCTCAACGAGGACCAGCGCGGCGTGGTCGCGCATGTGCTGGCCGGGCAGGACCGAGTGAGCGGCGTGCAGGGCGGCGCCGGCACCGGCAAGACCACGGCGCTGCGCGCGGTGCGCGAGCTGGCCGAGGATCGCGGCCTGCAGCTCGTCGGCGTCGCCCCTTCCGCAAGTGCCGCCCGCGAGCTGGGCCGCAGCGGCATGGACAGCCAGACCCTGGCGGCGCTGGCCACGCGCCAATACCCCGGCCTCAATGACAAAACCTTGGTGGTGCTCGACGAGGCCGGCATGGTCAGCGCCCGCGACATGCACGCCTTGCTCAAGGCAGCAGACCAGGCTGGATCGCGCGTGCTGCTGGTCGGCGACACCCAGCAGCTCAAGGCCGTGCAGGCGGGCCGGCCGTTCGCGCAGTTGCAGCAGGCGGGCATGGCCTGCGCGCAATTGCAGGAGATCCAGCGCCAGCAGGAGCCCGAACTCAAGCGCGCCGTCGAGCTGGCGGCGGCCGGCGACACGGCCGGCTCGCTGGCCCGGCTGCGCGCCAGCGTGGTCGAGATCGTGGACCATCGCGAGCGGCACCAGGGCATCGCGCGGGACTATGCCGCGCTGACCCGAGACGAGCGCGCCGCCACACTGGTCGTGGCCGGGACCAACCAGAACCGCGAGGCCATCAACCGCGAGGTGCGCCAGGCGCTGGGCCGCGCCGGCCAGGGCCAGGTGTTGCCCACCCTCAGCGGCAAGAACCTCACCGAGGCGCAGGCCTTGCGCACGGTGAGCTACGAGGCCGGCGACATGGTGCGGGCAGACCGCGACTACAAGGCCCTGGGCCTGCAGCGCGGCGAGCTGGCCACCGTGGTGGACGGCCGCGCCGGGGTGGTGACGCTGGAGCGCGCAGACGGCGAGCGCGTGGAGTGGCGGCCGGTGAACCAGCCGCACATGAGCGGCTTCACGCGGCACGAGCGCGAGCTGGCCGAGGGCGACCTGGTGCGCTTCACCCGCAACGACTACGCCCAGGGCTTCGTCAACGGCGAGCGCGCCACGGTGCTGGCCGTCGAGTCCGACCGCCTCCTTCTGGAAAAGCTCGACGGCTCGCGCCTGGTGCTCGACCCGGACAAGCCGCTGTACCTGGAGCACGGCTACTGCCAGACCGTGCACGCAGCCCAGGGCCAGACCTGCGGGCGCGTGCTGATCGAGTCGCCGGCCGCGAGCGGCGCCGGCAACGAGGCCAGCCACTATGTGGCGATCAGCCGCGCCACCCACGAGGTGAGGATCTACACCGACGATGCCCAGCGCCTGCCTGAGACGCTCAGCCGCGAGGACGGCAAGACCGCCGCGCTCGATCTGCAGCCGGAGAAGGACAAGCAGGCCTCGCGAGAGATGGCGCTCGGTGCGTAGAGCTTCTTAAAAAGACAAAGCGCTGCCCCAGCCCCGCTCACGCGGGGCTTCCTCAGCCGCTAAAGAAGGTGCGGCGGGTCAGCGAGTGGGCTGCTGACCGAGAGCGGCGTCGAGCATGTTCATCACCAGGCGCTGCTGCGGCAGCGGCAACTGCGCCAGGCGCTCCAGGCGCTGCTGCAGGCGCGGCGTCGGGCCGCGCTTGGCCGGAGCCTTGGCGCTGGCCGGCTGGCCCAGCAGCACATCGACCGGCGTCTGCAGCTCCTGCGACAGCGCGGGCAGCAGCGAGGCCGGCAGGCGCAGCCGCCCGCCCTCGTAGTGCGCCAGCGTCTGCTGGGCGATGCCCAGCGTGGCGGCCAGTTGCACCTGCGTGATGTTGTGTTCCTTGCGGGCCAAGGCGATGCGCTGGCCCAACTCCTTGAAGAAAGACTCGTCCTTGACGTTCACGGCCGGGGTGGGAGGGGTTGTGGTGTGCATCAGCTTAGGTCCGGCCTGAAGGGGCAAAGCGTCTCGGTGCCTTGTTCGTACTCTACGATAGAGTATCCTGATGTGGAGTTATTTATTTACTCCGTCCTGTTGGACCAAAGACCGAGCAACGCACTGGGAAATACCGATGGCCCGCATCCCCGACACCGAGCTTGAGCGCCTGAAAACCGACATCGACGTGCAGCAGCTCGTGCAGCAGAGCGGCGTGGAGCTGAAGAAGGCCGGCAAGGACTGGCTGGGCCGCTGCCCCTTCCACGCCGACGACACGTCCAGCCTGGTCGTCACGCCTGCGAAGAACCTCTGGCACTGCTTCGGCTGCAGCGCGGCCGGTGGCCCCATCGACTGGGTGATGCGCATGCAGGGTGTGAGCTTCCGCCATGCCGTCGAGCTGCTTAAAGCCGGTCCTTCCTCAGCCGCTGAAGCGGGCGACGCGCCCAAGCGCAGCCGCACGCGCCCGCTGCCGCCACCGGTGGCGCTCGATGCCGACGAGCAGACCCTGCTCGGCCAGGTCATCGACTACTACCACCAGACCTTGCTGCAGGCGCCCGAGGCGCTGGCCTACCTGCAGGCGCGCGGCATCGGCGACCCCGAGGCCGTCGCGCGCTTCCGCCTGGGCTACGCCAACCGCACCTTGGGCCTGCGGCTGCCCGAGCGCAACCGCGTCGCCGGCAACGAGCTGCGGACCAAGCTGCAACGCATCGGCATCTACCGCGACAGCGGCCACGAGCACCTGACGGGCAGCCTGGTCATCCCGGTGTTCGACGCGGCGGGCAACGTGGTCGAGGTGTACGGCCGCAAGCTGCTGGACAACCTGCGTCCTGGCACGCCCAAACACCTCTACCTGCCCGGCCCGCATGCCGGCGTGTGGAACCTCGATGGCGTGCAGGGCAGCGAAGAGGTCATCGTGTGCGAGTCGCTCATCGACGCGCTGACGTTCTGGTGCGCGGGCCTGCGCCACGTCACGACGGCGTATGGCGTCGAAGGCGTGACCGACGAGCTGCGTGCGCTGCTGGCCAGTCCCATCGACGGGCGCCCCCGGCGCGTGCTCATCGCGTTCGACCGCGACGACGCGGGCGAGCGCGGCGCGGCGAAGCTGGCCGAGGCGCTGATGGCCCAGGGCGTGGACTGCTACCGCGTGCAGTTCCCCAAGGGGCTCGACGCCAACGAATACGCGCGCAAGGTGCAGCCCGCCGCCAAGAGCCTGCCGCTGCTGGTGCGCCAGGCCGCTTGGCTCGGTGCCGGCACGCCGCCTGCGCGGCTGCCTGGCGAGCAGGTCGCCATCGAGGTCGAAGCGGCTGCGCCTGTGCCCATGCCGGAACTTCCTTCCTCAGCCGCTGCGCCGGCCGTGCCGGCGTCGCCTCCTGCGCCGAGCGCACCGCCCACGCCCGAACTGCCGGTGCAGGTCAAGGATGACGAGGTGGTGCTGGCCCTGGGCGAACGCCGCTGGCGCGTTCGCGGCCTGGCCAAGAACCTGGCCTTCGAGACGATGAAGGTCAATCTGCTGGTGTCGTGCGGCGACGCCTACTACGTGGACACGGTGGACCTGTACAGCGCGCGGCACCGCGCGCACTACCTCGCGGCGGCGGCCAAGGAACTGGCCGTGCGCGACGAGGTGCTCAAGACTGACATCGGTCGCATCCTCTTGAAGCTCGAAGCGCTGCAGGAAGAGCGCATCAAGGCCGCGACGAAGACCGAGCCGCAGGTGCCCGAGCTGAGCGAGGCCGAAGAGCTCGCGGCGCTGGACCTGCTCAAGAGCCCGGACCTGCTGCAGCGCATCCTGGCCGACTTCGAGGCCTGCGGCGTCGTGGGCGAGCGCGTGAATAAGCTCATGGGCTACCTCGCGGCCACCAGCCGCAAGCTCGACCGCCCGCTCGCGGTCGTCATCCAGAGCAGCAGTGCGGCGGGCAAGTCCAGCTTGATGGATGCCGTGCTGGCCTTCGTGCCCGAGGAAGAGCGCGTGCAGTTCTCTGCGCTGACGGGGCAAGCCCTGTTCTACATGGGCGAGACGAACCTGCAGCACAAGGTGCTCGCCATCAGCGAAGAGGAAGGCGCGCACCGCGCGGCCTACGCCTTGAAGCTCCTGCAGAGCGAAGGCGAGCTGACCATCGCCAGCACGGGCACCGACGCGGCCGGCAACCTGGTCACGCAGCAGTACAAGGTGTGCGGCCCGGTGATGCTGTTCCTCACGACGACGGCCATCGACATCGACGAAGAGCTGATGAACCGCTGCCTCGTGCTCAGCGTGGACGAAGGCCGCGAGCAGACCGCTGCTATCCACCGGCAGCAGCGGCTCGGCCGCACGCTCGATGGGCTCATCGCCAAGCAGCACAAACGCGAGGTGCTGGCCTTGCACCGCAACGCCCAGCGCCTGCTGCGACCGCTCGCCGTCGTGAACCCCTACGCCGACCGCCTGACCTTCCTCGATGACCGCACGCGCACGCGCCGCGACCACGGCAAGTACCTGGCGCTGATGGACGTGCTCGCGCTACTGCACCAGCATCAGCGGCCGGTGCGCACGGCCAGCGTCGGCGGCCAGGTCATCGAGTACGTCGAAGTCACGCTGGCCGACATCGAGCAGGCCAACGCCCTGGCGCACGAGGTGCTCGGCCGGTCCCTGGACGAGCTGCCGCCGCAGACCCGCAAGCTGCTGGCCATCGTGCAGCACCTGGTGCAGGCCAAGGCCGTCGAGCAGAGCATCGAGCCGCGCGCCGTCCGCTTCAGCCGCGCCGAGGTGCGCCGCGCAGCAGGCGCCTCGGACACGCAGTGCCGGCTGCACCTGGAGCGCCTCACGGCGATGGAATACCTGCTGGTGCATCGCGGCATGCGGGGCCAGTCGTTCGAGTACGAGCTGCTGTTCGACGGTTCGGCCGACGAGCACCGGCCGCGCCTGGCCGGGCTCATCGACGTGGGCGCGCTGCAGCTCGAAGCGCTGGAAGCCGGGGCCGAAGCCGCGACTACGACGGCGAGTTCGCGGGGGGCAGGGGTGGAGTTCGCGGGGTCAACGCGGCCCCAACGCGCTCTCGTCGCGGGGGCTTCGCGGCCGGGGTCATCGCTCGCAACGCCAGCACTGGCGCGGCTTCCCGCCGAACCGCTCGATGACGAGCCCCCAGCAAGGCCACCCCACCTGAACGGCGCCGCGCCGTCGTACCTGCAAACCGGAGAAGTGCAATGACCGCCACCGACCAGACCCGCAACCCACGCCGCCCTGGCAAGACCCCCGGGCCGCTGCGCTACGCAGGCGACCCCGAGACGCCGGGCGGCTGGCGCGGCTACCTGGTGGACTTCATCGCCTGGGCCGAGGCGATGCACTACTCGCCGCACACCATCAAGAACCGCCGCATCGACGTGGGCTACTTCATCGACTGGTGCGAAGAGCGCGCCGTGATGACGCCGCAGGCGGTCACGCGGGCGATGCTGGAGCGCTACCGCCAGCACGTCTTCCACTACCGGCGCAAGACCGACGGCCTGCCGCTGTCGTTCCAGTGCCAGGGCAAGCGGCTGATTGCCGTGCGCGTGTTCTTCCAGTGGCTCACGCGCCAGCACCACTTGATGTTTAACCCCGCCAGCGAACTGGAGCTGCCCCGGCCCGAGAAGCGCCTGCCGCGCCACATCTTGACCATCGCCGAGGTCGAGCAGGTCATCAACACCTGCGACACGACGGAGCCCACCGGCCTGGGCCTGCGCGACCGCGCGATGCTGGAGACGCTCTACAGCACCGGCATGCGGCGCAGCGAGCTGGTCGAGCTGCACATCGACGACGTGGACCTGCCGCGCGGCACGGTGCACGTGCGCCAGGGCAAGGGCAAGAAGGACCGCGTGGTGCCCATCGGTGAGCGCGCGGTGGCCTGGGTCACCCGCTACCTCTACGAGGTGCGCGAGCGCTACGTCGAGCTGCCCGACGACGGGCACCTGTTCCTGGCCAAGCACGGCGAGGCGATGCAGGGCAAGCAGCTCTCCGTCATCGTCAAGCTCGCCATCGAGCGGGCCCACCTGGAGCGCTTCCAGACCACGCACCCGAACGCCGCGTGCCACCTGTTCCGCCACGCCTGCGCGACCCACATGCTGGAGGCCGGCGCCGACATCCGCTACATCCAGGCGCTGCTCGGCCACGCCGACCTGAGCACGACCGAGGTCTATACGCAGGTGAGCATCGGCAAGCTCAAGGCCGTGCACACGGCGACCCATCCGGCGCGTCTGCAGCCCCGCCAAGGCGCGAACGCCGATGCGCTGGCGCCTGACCCTCAGCCCACGGCTGACGCGCTGCTGCAGGCCCTGGCGGCTGAAGCGGCGGCCGATGCCGCCCACACCGCCACCGATACCCCGACCATCCATCCCTGAACGAGCCCGCCATGCCCCGCAAGACCAACCGCCTGACCCTGCAACTGCCGCCTGAGTTCGTCGAGCTGTGCGATGGCGACGGCGTGACGCCCGAGATGGTGCTGACGGGCTTCATCGCCGACCTGGCCGGCATCATGAACTGGGCCGACAACCCGCGCGCGGACGGCTACAGCAGCAACGGCAGCGACGAGCGCCGCATGGCGATGGAGTATTACGAGCGCGTCGGCTACCCCTGGTTCAACGGGGGCTGACCCCGCCGCCCGCAGCCTGGCCGCGCCCCGGGCTTCTTCCTCTTAGCCGCCACCGCGCGCCAGCGCGGTAACGCCCATCCCGCGCGCGTGCGCGATGGGCACAATGGGCCTCTGGAGAAAAAACCACCACGCCACGGGAGGCCGTCTTCTACTTCGCTCCGCAACCCCGCGTCACGCCTCAGGAAAACGCCTGCAACTACGGCGGATGGGTGCCTGGGCGGAGCTACACGCAGTCCGATCCCATCGGGCTACAGGGCGGGATCAATACGTATGCGTATGTGGATGGGAACCCGGTATCCAAGACTGATTCGACCGGTTTGGCGCCAGACTTCCCGTCTTGCTACACGTCATGCATGAGCGCTCTTGGTGGTGACACCGCCTTGCAGTCGGTCGTTCCGACCAACATCGTGGCGAATGCGCCGTATTCGCCACCACGGCCTACTTTTGACTCTAACGGGAAGATCTCGGGCGTTACCCCTCCTCGGCTTAGCGCAGGATTTGGCGCCCTTGCGCAGCAGTGCCCGAAGGCAGCGCAAGCAGTTTTAACTGCTGCAAAAGTGAGTGGTGTCGCCACTGCTGCCAGCATCGGATGGGCGGCTGGCACGTCGATTGGATGCATGGCGAGTTGCGCCGGAAACAAGGATGGCTATCCATGACGACGATGCCCTTCAAATGCGCGAAGAGTGGCGAGGAGTTCATGCCCGACGAGGGGGGAAGATGCGCCTTGTGTCAGAGACTTTTACTGACGCAGTACCTTCATTCCAAGATATTCCCCAGACAACTGAGCCCGATATGCATGGACTGCGTATCTGATCTTCGAGAGATTGCTAAGAAGGACAAGTGGCCTCGCCCCTGGGTCTAAAAACTCAGCAGCTCGTGCATGGCCCGTGAACAAGGCCCGCCACCCAGCGGGCCTTGTCGCATCTGGCCCCACCCTTAGCCGCTAAGCCGCTGGCCTTCGTTTGGCTGGGGTTCGGGGGCGGGTGTCAGGCCTGCAGTTTTAAGCCCTGTGCACCGCCCACGCCCGTGGTCAGCCGCCCCTGCAAATTCCTCTATCAATCCCGCCTTCCACAGCGCGACCGGCCCAGAAGCCGCTCACGCCTGTGGCACACTGGCCGGGCAATGACAACGAGCTGACGTACTCAGCAACCTGACCACCGTGGCCTGAGCGCTGGGGTGGTTCAGCCCCAACGCCGAGCCCTTCGGGGCAAAGCCACCTTGCCGCGCTCCGCCGCGGCCTCTCAAAGGCCCTCGGGCCACCGCCAGGCTGAACCCTGGCGCAACAAGTCCCCGCTGTGGGGCGACTGGATGTGCATAGCCGCATCCCGTGACCGACAGGACAGGTGCGCCCGCAAGGCTGCCTGACCTCGCCGGCCACAGGTCGCCCACGACGCTGGACTTCCCACACGAACCTCCGTCCGGACGCCTGTAGCGGCCGGTGGCGCGAGTTCGTCCCGAACGGCCTCTCCGGCCTCGTGGCGCACGACTACCTCGTGCGTCTCTCAACGCGTGCTCTCGCTCGTGCTGCTTCGGCACGTCCGTTCACGCCCCATCGCCTCTTGCGCCGTGGTCGGCCGAGCCCTCGCTCGCGCCGCGCCAGGCCCTGCTGCGCGACTCCCTCCAAGACCACCGCCGGCTTGCCCAAGCGACCGGGAGCGCCTACGCGCGCTCAGCAGTTCCGACATCAATCCCTTCGGGGATCGACGCCGGCCGACCGACCCCAAAACCCGACTTCCCATGACCCACACCGCTCCGATCCATCGCCCGCTGCGCATCTGCCAGCGGCTCCGCCGTGCGCGTCCTCGCGAGGCTGGCCCGCTCATCGGCGGCCCAAAACAGGTACCCACACCTGACGCAATCGTCGATTGCGCGGCCTGCCGGCCGCAAACCCAGCACTGGCGCGGCTTCGCGCTGACCACGGCCCCGAGCGAGGCAGACCACAGCGCGACCACAAGCGCCGCAACCCACTGACAGCAAAGGACAAAACATGACCGACAAATTCCTCAAGACCCGCGTGCCGGAAGGCCTCTACGCGACCCTCCTGGCCGAAGCCGGTAGCGCCGGCAAGCGCCTCAACACCCACGTCCGCGAGCTGCTGCAGCAGCACGCTCAGGCCGTCAGCACCGCCGAAGCCCTGGCCCGCATCGAGGCCTCGATCAGCGCCACCCAGGCCGCACCGCAGCCCGGCACGCTGGACCACGACACCCAGCGCACCCTGGTCGAGATGCGCCTGCTGCTGCGCGAGCTGTGCATGCAGAGCAATGCCCAGATCGTCAGCCGCGTGGCCCACCAGCTCGCCGCGCAGACCGCCCAACCCCGCAGCTAAGAGGAGCCGCAGATGAGCAACTACTATGACCCGTGGATGCACGCCGTGCATCTCTTCTTCAGCCGCCTTGTTCAGTTCCTGCTGCTGTCCCTGGTGCTCGGCCTGGCCACCTGGGCCGGCCTGCTGCATCTCGTCTTCGAGGCCGACTGGCGCACGGTGGCGTCAAGCACCTGGGCCATGTGGGGCAGCACCGATGCGCTGTGGCGCGTGATCCTCGCCCAGGCGATGACCATCGGCGCGCTGGTGACGGCCTGCCTGTTCATCTGGCTGCTGGGCCGCTCGCGTCTGCGCCGGGGCGACCGCCACCACCGTGGCGCGCGCGTCATCGACGCTCAGGAGTGAAGGGAGCCGGCGATGATGAACCTCATCAGACACCTCGCCGGCGCCGCGCCGGCGACCACGCGCGCGCCGCTCGTGGTCGGGGGCGTGCCCCTGGCCTGGCATCAAGAGCCCCTGCACCTGCTGCTGGCAGGCAGCACAGGCACCGGCAAAACCACCGCCGTGGCTGAGCTGCTGGACGGCCTCACGGACCGCGACGACCGCGCCGTGATCGTCGATCCCAATGGCGCGTACCTCGCCCAGTTCGGCGAGCCTGGCGACGTGGTGCTCAACGTCTTCGACAAGCGCGCCCCAGGGTGGTCGCCGTTCAACGAAGTCCGCAAGCCCTACGACTTCGACAAGATCGCGCGCTCCATCGTGCCCGATGGCCATGGGCCTGATGCGGCCTGGCACTTCTACTCGCAGGTGCTCATTGCCGAGGTCATGCGTGCGCTGCTGCGCGATGGCCGGGGCGACACCGCTGCGCTGCTGGAGGCCCTGACCATCTGGCCGGCGGAGAAGTTGCACACGCTCGTGGCCGGCACTGCGGCGGCGGGCCTCTTCGACAAGGAGGCGGCACGTGCGTTGGCGTCCACCCGCTTCGTGCTCTCCAGCCACTTGAAGCCCTACGACAGCCTGCAGCCGGGCGCGTTCAGCGTGCGCCAGTGGGTCGAGTCGGATGGGCAGGCGGCCAAGCGCCTGTTCATCACCTGGCGCGAAGACATGACCGCCTCGCTGGCCCCGCTGATCGCGGCCTGGGTGGACATCGTCTGCACGGCCACGCTGAGCCTGGCGCCCGACCCGCAGCGGCGGCTGTGGCTGCTGCTCGACGAGCTGCCCAGCATCGGCAAGATCGGCAGCCTGGAAGCCGCGCTGACCAAGGGCCGCAAGCACGGCCTGTGCTGCGTCGCGGGCATCCAGAGCACCGCCCAACTGGAGCGCCTCTACGGTCGAGAAAGCGCCATCGTGCTGCGCTCGTGCTTCCGCAACCTGGCCGTGTTCGGCCTGGCCAAGGCCGACCCCGACACCTGCGAAACCTTCAGCCGCGCCCTCGGTGAGCGCGAGGTGGACCGCGCCCAGCAAAGCCGCAGCCGGGGCGCCAGCGGATCGAGCCAGAGCGTGGCCATCCAGCGCGTGCGCGAGCGCGTCGTGCTGCCGGCGGAGCTGGCCGAGCTGCCCGACCTTACGGCCTTCCTGTGCCTGGCCGGCGCGCAGCCCGCGCGGCGCATCGCGCTGACCCCGAGGGCGCGGCCCGCCCACCTGGTCGCCATCGTCGAGTGACCGAACAAGAAAAGGACTTCCCATGCTCTCCATGTCCAACGTGGCCAACAGCGCCCATGCCGGCCAGTACTACGAACAGGCCGACGACTATTACTCCCGAGATCGCAGCCCCAGCCAGTGGAGCGGCCAGGCCGCCGCCGAGCTGGGCCTGAGCGGCGAAGTGAAGGGCGAGGACTTCCGCGCCCTGCTCGATGGCCGGTTGCCCAACGGCGTGCAACTGCACCATGCCGGCGAAGGCAGCGGCCGCCGGGGCGGCACCGACATGACCTTCAGCGCCCCCAAGAGCGTGTCGCTGCAGGCCTTGGTCGATGGCGACACACGGCTGCTGCAGGCCCACGAAACCGCCGTAACCCGTGCCCTCGAAAAAGCTGAAACCCTGGCCGCCTGCCGCGTGACGGAGGGCGGCGTGACCAGCCGCCAGACCACCGGCGTGCTCGCCGTGGCGCAGTTCCGACACGACCTCAGCCGCGCGGCCGATCCGCAGTTGCACACCCACGCCGTGGTCTTGAACGTCACCCAGCGCACCGATGGCCAGTGGCGTGCGCTCGACAACGAGCCGCTGTACCGCAACAAGATGTGGCTCGGGGCCTACTACCGCAGCGAACTGGCCAAGGAGGTGCAGGCCCTGGGCTACGAGCTGCGCGTGACCCATGCCGATGGCCGCTTCGAGCTGGCCCACGTCGGCGCCGAGCAGGTCAAGGCCTTCAGCAACCGCTCGCAGATGATCGAGCAGGCCTTGCAGGCCCAGGGCCTGAGCCGCGAAGACGCCAGCGCTCGCCAGTTGCAAGTTGCGGCGCTGCAGACCCGCCAGGGCAAGGAAGGCCACGACCGTGGCGCGCTGCTGGCCGAGTGGCGCGAGCGCGCGGCGGCGGCCGGCCTGCACCTGAACCGCTCCACGGCGCCGGTGGCGCGGGATGAGACGGCCCTGACCCAGGCGCGCTCGCAGGCCGCCGACCAGGCCGTGCGCTATGCCGCCGCGCACCTGATGGAGCGCGAGGCCGTGGTGCAGCGCGTGGACATCGAGCGCGCGGCGCTGGAGCGCGGCACCGGCCAGACCGATCTGGCCGCGATCCGCACGGCCATCGAGCAGGCCGTGCAGCGCGGCGAGCTGGTCCGGGGTGCGGCCGAGCACGCCGAGCGCTTCACGACCCCGCAGGCCCAGCAGCGCGAGCGTGAGATCCTCTCGATGGAGGCCACCGGGCGCGGCCAGGTGGCGCCGCTGATGAGCCGGGAGGCCGTGCAGCAGTCCTTGGCGCACAGCAAGCTCAACGAGGACCAGCGCGGCGTGGTCGCGCATGTGCTGGCCGGGCAGGACCGAGTGAGCGGCGTGCAGGGCGGCGCCGGCACCGGCAAGACCACGGCGCTGCGCGCGGTGCGCGAGCTGGCCGAGGATCGCGGCCTGCAGCTCGTCGGCGTCGCCCCTTCCGCAAGTGCCGCCCGCGAGCTGGGCCGCAGCGGCATGGACAGCCAGACCCTGGCGGCGCTGGCCACGCGCCAATACCCCGGCCTCAATGACAAAACCTTGGTGGTGCTCGACGAGGCCGGCATGGTCAGCGCCCGCGACATGCACGCCTTGCTCAAGGCAGCAGACCAGGCTGGATCGCGCGTGCTGCTGGTCGGCGACACCCAGCAGCTCAAGGCCGTGCAGGCGGGCCGGCCGTTCGCGCAGTTGCAGCAGGCGGGCATGGCCTGCGCGCAATTGCAGGAGATCCAGCGCCAGCAGGAGCCCGAACTCAAGCGCGCCGTCGAGCTGGCGGCGGCCGGCGACACGGCCGGCTCGCTGGCCCGGCTGCGCGCCAGCGTGGTCGAGATCGTGGACCATCGCGAGCGGCACCAGGGCATCGCGCGGGACTATGCCGCGCTGACCCGAGACGAGCGCGCCGCCACACTGGTCGTGGCCGGGACCAACCAGAACCGCGAGGCCATCAACCGCGAGGTGCGCCAGGCGCTGGGCCGCGCCGGCCAGGGCCAGGTGTTGCCCACCCTCAGCGGCAAGAACCTCACCGAGGCGCAGGCCTTGCGCACGGTGAGCTACGAGGCCGGCGACATGGTGCGGGCAGACCGCGACTACAAGGCCCTGGGCCTGCAGCGCGGCGAGCTGGCCACCGTGGTGGACGGCCGCGCCGGGGTGGTGACGCTGGAGCGCGCAGACGGCGAGCGCGTGGAGTGGCGGCCGGTGAACCAGCCGCACATGAGCGGCTTCACGCGGCACGAGCGCGAGCTGGCCGAGGGCGACCTGGTGCGCTTCACCCGCAACGACTACGCCCAGGGCTTCGTCAACGGCGAGCGCGCCACGGTGCTGGCCGTCGAGTCCGACCGCCTCCTTCTGGAAAAGCTCGACGGCTCGCGCCTGGTGCTCGACCCGGACAAGCCGCTGTACCTGGAGCACGGCTACTGCCAGACCGTGCACGCAGCCCAGGGCCAGACCTGCGGGCGCGTGCTGATCGAGTCGCCGGCCGCGAGCGGCGCCGGCAACGAGGCCAGCCACTATGTGGCGATCAGCCGCGCCACCCACGAGGTGAGGATCTACACCGACGATGCCCAGCGCCTGCCTGAGACGCTCAGCCGCGAGGACGGCAAGACCGCCGCGCTCGATCTGCAGCCGGAGAAGGACAAGCAGGCCTCGCGAGAGATGGCGCTCGGTGCGTAGAGCTTCTTAAAAAGACAAAGCGCTGCCCCAGCCCCGCTCACGCGGGGCTTCCTCAGCCGCTAAAGAAGGTGCGGCGGGTCAGCGAGTGGGCTGCTGACCGAGAGCGGCGTCGAGCATGTTCATCACCAGGCGCTGCTGCGGCAGCGGCAACTGCGCCAGGCGCTCCAGGCGCTGCTGCAGGCGCGGCGTCGGGCCGCGCTTGGCCGGAGCCTTGGCGCTGGCCGGCTGGCCCAGCAGCACATCGACCGGCGTCTGCAGCTCCTGCGACAGCGCGGGCAGCAGCGAGGCCGGCAGGCGCAGCCGCCCGCCCTCGTAGTGCGCCAGCGTCTGCTGGGCGATGCCCAGCGTGGCGGCCAGTTGCACCTGCGTGATGTTGTGTTCCTTGCGGGCCAAGGCGATGCGCTGGCCCAACTCCTTGAAGAAAGACTCGTCCTTGACGTTCACGGCCGGGGTGGGAGGGGTTGTGGTGTGCATCAGCTTAGGTCCGGCCTGAAGGGGCAAAGCGTCTCGGTGCCTTGTTCGTACTCTACGATAGAGTATCCTGATGTGGAGTTATTTATTTACTCCGTCCTGTTGGACCAAAGACCGAGCAACGCACTGGGAAATACCGATGGCCCGCATCCCCGACACCGAGCTTGAGCGCCTGAAAACCGACATCGACGTGCAGCAGCTCGTGCAGCAGAGCGGCGTGGAGCTGAAGAAGGCCGGCAAGGACTGGCTGGGCCGCTGCCCCTTCCACGCCGACGACACGTCCAGCCTGGTCGTCACGCCTGCGAAGAACCTCTGGCACTGCTTCGGCTGCAGCGCGGCCGGTGGCCCCATCGACTGGGTGATGCGCATGCAGGGTGTGAGCTTCCGCCATGCCGTCGAGCTGCTTAAAGCCGGTCCTTCCTCAGCCGCTGAAGCGGGCGACGCGCCCAAGCGCAGCCGCACGCGCCCGCTGCCGCCACCGGTGGCGCTCGATGCCGACGAGCAGACCCTGCTCGGCCAGGTCATCGACTACTACCACCAGACCTTGCTGCAGGCGCCCGAGGCGCTGGCCTACCTGCAGGCGCGCGGCATCGGCGACCCCGAGGCCGTCGCGCGCTTCCGCCTGGGCTACGCCAACCGCACCTTGGGCCTGCGGCTGCCCGAGCGCAACCGCGTCGCCGGCAACGAGCTGCGGACCAAGCTGCAACGCATCGGCATCTACCGCGACAGCGGCCACGAGCACCTGACGGGCAGCCTGGTCATCCCGGTGTTCGACGCGGCGGGCAACGTGGTCGAGGTGTACGGCCGCAAGCTGCTGGACAACCTGCGTCCTGGCACGCCCAAACACCTCTACCTGCCCGGCCCGCATGCCGGCGTGTGGAACCTCGATGGCGTGCAGGGCAGCGAAGAGGTCATCGTGTGCGAGTCGCTCATCGACGCGCTGACGTTCTGGTGCGCGGGCCTGCGCCACGTCACGACGGCGTATGGCGTCGAAGGCGTGACCGACGAGCTGCGTGCGCTGCTGGCCAGTCCCATCGACGGGCGCCCCCGGCGCGTGCTCATCGCGTTCGACCGCGACGACGCGGGCGAGCGCGGCGCGGCGAAGCTGGCCGAGGCGCTGATGGCCCAGGGCGTGGACTGCTACCGCGTGCAGTTCCCCAAGGGGCTCGACGCCAACGAATACGCGCGCAAGGTGCAGCCCGCCGCCAAGAGCCTGCCGCTGCTGGTGCGCCAGGCCGCTTGGCTCGGTGCCGGCACGCCGCCTGCGCGGCTGCCTGGCGAGCAGGTCGCCATCGAGGTCGAAGCGGCTGCGCCTGTGCCCATGCCGGAACTTCCTTCCTCAGCCGCTGCGCCGGCCGTGCCGGCGTCGCCTCCTGCGCCGAGCGCACCGCCCACGCCCGAACTGCCGGTGCAGGTCAAGGATGACGAGGTGGTGCTGGCCCTGGGCGAACGCCGCTGGCGCGTTCGCGGCCTGGCCAAGAACCTGGCCTTCGAGACGATGAAGGTCAATCTGCTGGTGTCGTGCGGCGACGCCTACTACGTGGACACGGTGGACCTGTACAGCGCGCGGCACCGCGCGCACTACCTCGCGGCGGCGGCCAAGGAACTGGCCGTGCGCGACGAGGTGCTCAAGACTGACATCGGTCGCATCCTCTTGAAGCTCGAAGCGCTGCAGGAAGAGCGCATCAAGGCCGCGACGAAGACCGAGCCGCAGGTGCCCGAGCTGAGCGAGGCCGAAGAGCTCGCGGCGCTGGACCTGCTCAAGAGCCCGGACCTGCTGCAGCGCATCCTGGCCGACTTCGAGGCCTGCGGCGTCGTGGGCGAGCGCGTGAATAAGCTCATGGGCTACCTCGCGGCCACCAGCCGCAAGCTCGACCGCCCGCTCGCGGTCGTCATCCAGAGCAGCAGTGCGGCGGGCAAGTCCAGCTTGATGGATGCCGTGCTGGCCTTCGTGCCCGAGGAAGAGCGCGTGCAGTTCTCTGCGCTGACGGGGCAAGCCCTGTTCTACATGGGCGAGACGAACCTGCAGCACAAGGTGCTCGCCATCAGCGAAGAGGAAGGCGCGCACCGCGCGGCCTACGCCTTGAAGCTCCTGCAGAGCGAAGGCGAGCTGACCATCGCCAGCACGGGCACCGACGCGGCCGGCAACCTGGTCACGCAGCAGTACAAGGTGTGCGGCCCGGTGATGCTGTTCCTCACGACGACGGCCATCGACATCGACGAAGAGCTGATGAACCGCTGCCTCGTGCTCAGCGTGGACGAAGGCCGCGAGCAGACCGCTGCTATCCACCGGCAGCAGCGGCTCGGCCGCACGCTCGATGGGCTCATCGCCAAGCAGCACAAACGCGAGGTGCTGGCCTTGCACCGCAACGCCCAGCGCCTGCTGCGACCGCTCGCCGTCGTGAACCCCTACGCCGACCGCCTGACCTTCCTCGATGACCGCACGCGCACGCGCCGCGACCACGGCAAGTACCTGGCGCTGATGGACGTGCTCGCGCTACTGCACCAGCATCAGCGGCCGGTGCGCACGGCCAGCGTCGGCGGCCAGGTCATCGAGTACGTCGAAGTCACGCTGGCCGACATCGAGCAGGCCAACGCCCTGGCGCACGAGGTGCTCGGCCGGTCCCTGGACGAGCTGCCGCCGCAGACCCGCAAGCTGCTGGCCATCGTGCAGCACCTGGTGCAGGCCAAGGCCGTCGAGCAGAGCATCGAGCCGCGCGCCGTCCGCTTCAGCCGCGCCGAGGTGCGCCGCGCAGCAGGCGCCTCGGACACGCAGTGCCGGCTGCACCTGGAGCGCCTCACGGCGATGGAATACCTGCTGGTGCATCGCGGCATGCGGGGCCAGTCGTTCGAGTACGAGCTGCTGTTCGACGGTTCGGCCGACGAGCACCGGCCGCGCCTGGCCGGGCTCATCGACGTGGGCGCGCTGCAGCTCGAAGCGCTGGAAGCCGGGGCCGAAGCCGCGACTACGACGGCGAGTTCGCGGGGGGCAGGGGTGGAGTTCGCGGGGTCAACGCGGCCCCAACGCGCTCTCGTCGCGGGGGCTTCGCGGCCGGGGTCATCGCTCGCAACGCCAGCACTGGCGCGGCTTCCCGCCGAACCGCTCGATGACGAGCCCCCAGCAAGGCCACCCCACCTGAACGGCGCCGCGCCGTCGTACCTGCAAACCGGAGAAGTGCAATGACCGCCACCGACCAGACCCGCAACCCACGCCGCCCTGGCAAGACCCCCGGGCCGCTGCGCTACGCAGGCGACCCCGAGACGCCGGGCGGCTGGCGCGGCTACCTGGTGGACTTCATCGCCTGGGCCGAGGCGATGCACTACTCGCCGCACACCATCAAGAACCGCCGCATCGACGTGGGCTACTTCATCGACTGGTGCGAAGAGCGCGCCGTGATGACGCCGCAGGCGGTCACGCGGGCGATGCTGGAGCGCTACCGCCAGCACGTCTTCCACTACCGGCGCAAGACCGACGGCCTGCCGCTGTCGTTCCAGTGCCAGGGCAAGCGGCTGATTGCCGTGCGCGTGTTCTTCCAGTGGCTCACGCGCCAGCACCACTTGATGTTTAACCCCGCCAGCGAACTGGAGCTGCCCCGGCCCGAGAAGCGCCTGCCGCGCCACATCTTGACCATCGCCGAGGTCGAGCAGGTCATCAACACCTGCGACACGACGGAGCCCACCGGCCTGGGCCTGCGCGACCGCGCGATGCTGGAGACGCTCTACAGCACCGGCATGCGGCGCAGCGAGCTGGTCGAGCTGCACATCGACGACGTGGACCTGCCGCGCGGCACGGTGCACGTGCGCCAGGGCAAGGGCAAGAAGGACCGCGTGGTGCCCATCGGTGAGCGCGCGGTGGCCTGGGTCACCCGCTACCTCTACGAGGTGCGCGAGCGCTACGTCGAGCTGCCCGACGACGGGCACCTGTTCCTGGCCAAGCACGGCGAGGCGATGCAGGGCAAGCAGCTCTCCGTCATCGTCAAGCTCGCCATCGAGCGGGCCCACCTGGAGCGCTTCCAGACCACGCACCCGAACGCCGCGTGCCACCTGTTCCGCCACGCCTGCGCGACCCACATGCTGGAGGCCGGCGCCGACATCCGCTACATCCAGGCGCTGCTCGGCCACGCCGACCTGAGCACGACCGAGGTCTATACGCAGGTGAGCATCGGCAAGCTCAAGGCCGTGCACACGGCGACCCATCCGGCGCGTCTGCAGCCCCGCCAAGGCGCGAACGCCGATGCGCTGGCGCCTGACCCTCAGCCCACGGCTGACGCGCTGCTGCAGGCCCTGGCGGCTGAAGCGGCGGCCGATGCCGCCCACACCGCCACCGATACCCCGACCATCCATCCCTGAACGAGCCCGCCATGCCCCGCAAGACCAACCGCCTGACCCTGCAACTGCCGCCTGAGTTCGTCGAGCTGTGCGATGGCGACGGCGTGACGCCCGAGATGGTGCTGACGGGCTTCATCGCCGACCTGGCCGGCATCATGAACTGGGCCGACAACCCGCGCGCGGACGGCTACAGCAGCAACGGCAGCGACGAGCGCCGCATGGCGATGGAGTATTACGAGCGCGTCGGCTACCCCTGGTTCAACGGGGGCTGACCCCGCCGCCCGCAGCCTGGCCGCGCCCCGGGCTTCTTCCTCTTAGCCGCCACCGCGCGCCAGCGCGGTAACGCCCATCCCGCGCGCGTGCGCGATGGGCACAATGGGCCTCTGGAGAAAAAACCACCACGCCACGGGAGGCCGTCTTCTACTTCGCTCCGCAACCCCGCGTCACGCCTCAGGAAAACGCCTGCAACTACGGCGGATGGGTGCCTGGGCGGAGCTACACGCAGTCCGATCCCATCGGGCTGGCGGGGGGGATCAATACGTACAGCTACGTCGGGGGGAACCCCGTCAAGTACACGGATCCCACCGGCTTGATCTTCCCGGCGCTGGCGATTCCCTGGATCGCGGGCGGTATCACAGCAATGGACGTGGGCGCTACGGTCGCCATTGTTGGTGGTGGCTTGGCGGTGCTGGACAGGATGTTTAGCTCGAGATTGCCCTCTGGGTTTTGGCCCGGGGACAAGGGAGCTGAAGAGTGGGGGCGCCGCAATGGCATTGGCAAAGACGCCGGGAGAAAAAGATTCCACAACATCAAGGGCAACAACAAAGGCAAGCCGGGATCCAGGGCTGGCGATGCTTGTGGCGTAAATCCTGGCACTGGGGAAGTCATTGACGGGAACGGTGAACACTTGGGAGATCTAAACGTTGGCCACTAGTCTGGACATCACTTTCAGGCTGTACCTTCGCGGCGACAACCTCGTGCCGGCTCATGTGAGCTGCGCACTTGGTCTCGAACCAACAGGGGCTCAGCAAAAGGGCCTTCCGTTCAATTCAAGAAACCCAACTCGACTCGCCAAATTTGGTGTGTGGAGCTTTGCACGCGATGCCATGGCTGAGCAGTACCACCTTGTGAACTTCCTTCATGACATTGAGGCAGCCGTTCAGAGGGCAGGATGCCAACTACTGGACGTCGAAGGAGTAGAGGAGGCCTGGGTAGATGTCTACATGCTCCAAACGGCAGGAGCACTCGACGACCTTTCCGACTGCGAGTTGCAAATCGGATTACCGGAAATCAACATGCTGAAGGCGCTTGACCTGCATATCGATGTGACGTTTGGCGTCGTAGGCGAGTGAGCCCTCAGGGCCCGACAGTCTGCCCACGCCGCCAGATCGCATCTGGCGCTGCCCCCCAACTACCACCAATTCGCGCCGGGGCGGATCTATACAGTCGGCCCTGCAATATTCACTTTCGGCGCCGATCTGTCGCCGCCCAACAGGACCTGAGCCTGAACAACGGGGCCTATCCGGCGCAATCCGCCAGCCTGGGCTATGACAGCGGCCTGCGTCTGAACAGCTACAGCGGTGGTGGCAACAGCCTGAGCCACGGCTACGACGCCGTGGGCAACCGCATCAGCAGCACCGAGAACGGCAGCAATTTGGCCCCCAGCGTCGCGGCCGGAAGCAACCGGGTGACGGCAGTGGGCGGACCGCAATGGCGCAATCTGGCCTACAACGCGCTGGGCCAGCTGGCCAGCGAGAGCCGCTGGGACGGCAGCCGCAGCTACAGCTACGACGCCTTCGAGCGCCTGCAAAGCCTGAGCATCAATGGCAGCGTGGTGGCCAACTACTGGAGCAATGCCCTGAACCAGCGGGCGATGAAGCGCTCCGCCGCTGGCGACACCCGCTATGTCTACGGTCAGGGTGGCGAGTTGCTGGCCGAGTTGGGCCCGGGTGGCAGCAGCGCCCACATCTGGTTGTTTGGTCAGCCCCTGGCCCTGGTGAAGAACGGCAATCTGTACTACGTGCACGCCGACCAACTGGGCCGCCCCGAAGTGCTGAGCACGCCCACCGGCGCCCTGGCCTGGCGCGC
This sequence comes from Inhella inkyongensis, assembly GCF_005952805.1. Classification (GTDB taxonomy): domain Bacteria; phylum Pseudomonadota; class Gammaproteobacteria; order Burkholderiales; family Burkholderiaceae_C; genus Inhella; species Inhella inkyongensis. Next base: position 332,641 of record NZ_CP040709.1, on the reverse strand, counting down.
CGCCCTGAGCGGCTGGAACCGCACGGTGGCGCTGGACCAGGTGGGCGGCTATGCGCTGGGTTTTCCGGGGCAGTACCTCGATGCCGAGAGCGGGCTTTGGTACAACTGGAACCGCTACTACGACGCGCAGTTGGGGCGGTATACCCAGTCCGATCCCATCGGGCTCCAAGGAGGGATCAATACCTATGCATACGTGGGTGGGAACCCCATCAGCGGCATCGATCCCTACGGGCTCTTCGACATCACGAACCCTGCGGACTGGCCGACGATTCCGCAAGGTGTTGTGAATGCATGCGCAGGGTTCGGCGACGGTGTTTCGCTGGGCATCACCGCTGGCATTCGAGGCTTGATGGGCACCAACGATGCAGTTGACTTCTCGTCGCCCGAGTACTTGGGCGGTCTTGTTGCTGGCGCAGTGGTGACGACCCGAGGCTACGCAACCGGTGCTGAGTTGAGCATCGGTCGCAACTTCAGAATCGCGCCTTGGGGAAATCGAACGGGTCATCCGGCGGGTCGATATCCGCACTATCACCGCCGGGGTACCGACGCGAACGGCAACACGCTGCCGGGCCAAGGCATCGGTCGCCATAGACCCTGGGACAAGAAGTCGACTGACACCTGCGGCTGCGATCGCTTCTGATGAAAACGCCGATCTCGATCAACGACCACGGGGACGTCAGCACCTTCGCTTCGGTCGAAGAGGCAGAGACCTACATGGAGCCCATCGACGTTGAGCGTGGGGAGTACATCGTCACGGATGCCGATGGTCGTCCCCTCGCAGTCGAGGTTGTGCTGCAAGAAGCACCGCTGTTCTGGGGGCTCTGGAAGACCCGCATCAAGAAGGTACGCATCGCCGATCCAGCCTCTGGCAATCGTTCCTGAATCGATGGTGGCGCGCTCGTGTTGAGGTCTAGCCTGACCACGCCTGTGGTCAGGCTGCCGGCGTAAAGCCGTTCCGCAACGTTGCCCGGCCACTTGCGTGGCCGCTCGCGGCTCTGGCAAGATCGCTCCCGCAAAGACATTGCAGCCGGCTTGCCCGGCTGCCTACCGCCCACCGTGGCCCTTCGGGGCGCGTTGGACCGGTTCATCAACGCGGCGCCTTCGTGCGCTGCTACCTAGTCAGGCCTCCGAGCCTGACCGAGAAGTCCCCCACCGTGGGGCGGCGATGCGAGGCCTTCGGGATCCCGCAAAGCGGCGAAACAGGGAAGGTGCGTCCGCAGGGACCATCGACCTTGATCGCACCATGAAGAGCTGCCGCATGGCAGCCCACTCGGCCAAGCTGCCGAGCTGAACCCCCATCAGGCCGGCTCTCTGCCGGCCTACCAGGTCGGCGCACGTCCGCGTGCGCTCGAACACCGGCACGCCTTCGCGCGTGCCCCTGAGCCTGCATCGCCTCCGCATTTGCGGGGTCAGGCCTCAAATTTGAACCCCTGCGTTTGCGGGGTCAGGCCTCAAACTTGAACCCCGGCGAATGTCAGCTACGACAAGTGCAGCAACGGCCGCGTCCGCCTGTGCGGCATCAGCTATGCCTATGACGGCGCCGGCGCGCTGGCCCGGCAGGTCAACGTGATCCAGGGCCAGAACCTGAGCGCCACGCTCAATGGCAGCACCATCACGCTGGCGGACAGCTTTGTCTATCACCCCGGCAGCGCCCAGCCCCTGGCCTGGCGCCTGGGCAACAACCTGCAACGCCGCCTGGTGCAGGATGCCTCGGGGCGGCTGGTCCAGGTGGCCAGCCCCGGGGTGCAGGACCTGAGCCTGAACTGGAATACCAATGACACCGTGGCCAGCCTGAACAACGGGGCCTATCCGGCGCAGTCCGCCAGCCTGGGTTATGACAGCGGCCTGCGCCTGAGCAGCTACAACGGTGGCGGCAACAGCCTGAGCCACGGCTACGACGCCGTGGGCAACCGCATCAGCAGCAGCGAGAACGGCAGCAATTTGGCCCCCAGCGTCGCGGCCGGAAGCAACCGGGTGACGGCAGTGGGCGGACCGCAATGGCGCAATCTGGCCTACAACGCGCTGGGCCAGCTGGCCAGCGAGAGCCGCTGGGACGGCAGCCGCAGCTACAGCTACGACGCCTTCGAGCGCCTGCAAAGCCTGAGCATCAATGGCAGCGTGGTGGCCAACTACTGGAGCAATGCCCTGAACCAGCGGGCGATGAAGCGCTCCGCCGCTGGCGACACCCGCTATGTCTACGGTCAGGGTGGCGAGTTGCTGGCCGAGTTGGGCCCGAGCGGCAGCAGCGCCCACATCTGGTTGTTCGGTCAGCCCCTGGCCCTGGTGAAGAACGGCAATCTGTACTACGTGCACGCCGACCAACTGGGCCGCCCCGAAGTGCTGAGCACGCCCACCGGCGCCCTGGCTTGGCGCGCCGCCCTGAGCGGCTGGAACCGCACGGTGGCGCTGGACCAGGTGGGCGGCTATGCGCTGGGTTTTCCGGGGCAGTACCTCGATGCCGAGAGCGGGCTTTGGTACAACTGGAACCGCTACTACGACGCGCAGTTGGGGCGGTATACGCAGTCCGATCCCATCGGGCTCGAAGGCGGGATCAATACGTACGCATATGCGGAAGGCGATCCGGTCAACATGATTGATCCGGACGGGCGGTTGGCCTTCTTGCTGCCGGCGATTCCTTGGGTCCTCGGCGGCGGCGTGACGGCGATGGACGTCGGTGCGACGGTTGCAATTGTTGGCGGTGGTGCAGCATTGATTGACCGGATGTTTTCGAAGGGCGGCAGCCAGAACATCAGGGACACGGGTCTGATCGGCGTTCCGGATGAAGAAATTGATCGCCGACTAAAGGACCCAACTACTAGCCCGGGCGAGAGAAAGCGGTTGGAGAAGGAACAAAAAGCGAGGGGAAACCGCAATAAGTCCAAAGACAGTCGCAAGAAATGCCCTTAACGGTGAGGTGATGATGCTGTACTGTTCCCACGCCATTTTTTACTTCAAGCTGCTTGAGGCGGCGCAGGACTCGTTCCTCGTTCATGAAAACATCTACCTGATCGAGGCTGAGGATGAAGAGACAGCTGCGAGACTTGCCGTCGACCTCGCCAAGGCCAATGAAGACACTAGTGAAGATGGGCACCTTGAACTCAATGAGCAAAAGGCAGCGTATCTCTTTGCGGGTATTCGCAAAATCATCGAAGTAGCGTCGAGCCCCATGCCGATCAATGCGGCGGGGCTGGTCGGGTTGGAGCTGAGTTATTCGCAGTTCGAAGTGGACACCCTCGATCAGGTACTCGCTCTTGCGCGGGGTGACATGGTTGAGGTGCTGTACAGGGAGTAGGGATTGCCCCCTGGCGTGCCCTGGGGTCGCTCAGGCGGGCTCAGGGGTCAGATATGGCCTTGAAAATCAAGCTTGGGCATCGCGATGCGCGGATCAAAAGACAAGCCTGAGCGCACCGCAACGTAGATCAGCATCGCCAGCTTGTGCATGCAGGCACCCACCACGGCCTGAATCGCCCCGGCTTCTCCAGACGTGAAGCGACCGAGATCAATCAAGTTGCCCGAGTTGCAGCTTGTTCAGCCGGCCTGCCCCGGCCCCCACACCAACAGCAAGTTGTTCGCCGGCATCGCCACCCGCTCGCGCAGGTACAGCCCCGCCCGCGCTGCCTCGACGCGCACCGCGTCCAGGTTGCGCAAACCCCAGCCCGGGTTGCGCGACTTGAGGTCGGCATCGAAGGCCAGATTGCTAGGGGCCGTGGGGACGTCGGACTCCAAGTAGGGCCCATAGCTCACCAGACAGCCCCCGGGCGCCAGATGGCGCGCCGCCCCTTGCATCAGCCCCGCGCAGCAGGCCCAGGGCGCGATGTGCAGCACATTGGCGCAGAAGATCAGCTCAAAGCCGGCCGCATCCACCGGCCAGTCGGGCGCGCTGACGTCCAGAGCCAGAGGTGGCAAGCAGCGCGGGCCCAACTCAAGCTGCAGTTGCTGCAACCCGGCGCGCTTGTCGGCATCGAACTCGCTGGGCTGCCAGGTCCAGCCGGGCAGCCCAGCCAAGAAATGGCGCGCGTGCTGGCCGCTACCCGAGGCGATCTCCAAGGCCCGCCCCTGCGGCGGCAGCAGACGCTGCAGTTGTTCCAGAATGGGCTGCTTGTTGCGCTCAGCGGCAGGGGAGTGAAAGTGCATGCCCCTCAGCTTAGAGGCTTGAGCAGCCGGCCCAGGCGCGGCAGGTAGTAGGCCTCGGGATCGCCCGAGACCAGCAGGCGCTGCACCCGGCCGATCAACAGCGCGCGCGGCACGGGACCGAAGTAGCGCGAGTCGTGGCTGTTGTCGCGGTTGTCGCCCAGCATGAAGTACTGACCCTCGCCCAGTGTCCAGCTGCCATCGCGCAGCGCGGGCACGGTGGGCAGGCCCTGCACCGCGTGCCGGCGCGCACCGAGCTGCTCTTGCGCACGCCAGGCCGGGACGTGGGCGCCACTGGGCAGCGGCTCTTCGACGAGCTCAGCCTCCTCCAGCGTCTGGGCCTGGCCGTTGATCCACAACTGCCCCCCCTGCAACTCAACGCGATCACCGGGCAGGCCCACCACGCGCTTGAGCAATCGCGTGCCGTCCGCCGGCGAGCCGAAAGTGACGATATCGCCGCGCTCCGGCCCCTGCCACTGCGCCAGCACCACATCGGTGAGCGGCAGCTTGAGCTGGTAGGCCAGCCGGTTCACCAGCACCACATCGCCCTCGACGATGGTGGGCCGCATCGACCCGGTGGGCACCGGGTTCCAGTCCGCCACCGCGGTGCGGAACAGGCCGAAAAGCAAGAGAAACATCACAAAGCCGCGTTGCTGCCGCCACCAGGATTTCATGGTCTGTACTCCTTGAGAGGCTGCAGCCTAGGTCACCCCCTTCTGCCATGGCGCCTGCATGCGGCGAACGCACGGTGGCGGCGGCCAATGGCGGAGCGGCGCGCATGAATGGAGCCCTTAGCATGCCCATCCGTTTTCAACAGGGAGAACCCACACCATGTCCCATCCCCTCGCCATCGGCCTGAGCCTGCTCGTCGCCGCAACCGCCGCTCAGGCCGCTGAGAACCGCACCCTCAGCCATCTGCGCATCAGCCTCAGCACCCCCGAGGCCGCCGTCTTCGAGGCCGTCAGTGCCGCCGCGCTGCCGCAATGCTTGGCGCTCGGCAGTTCGGCCCACCACGACGCGGGCAAATCCGTCTACCAACTGCGCGGCGATTGCTACGGCCTGAGCAGCCCGACCCAAGCCGAGGCCGTGCGGCGTGCCATGCACAAGGCCATGGGCAAGGGCCCTGGCAACCTTGAAGTGGATGTGGTGTGGAAATTCGAGATGTCCGCCACCCCGACCACGGGCGAGCACGCCGGCCACGGCGACAAGAGCGCCAGCAAAAAGAGCTGCCCGGACTGTGAGGGCAAGTAAGTAGACCGACGACGCCGGCGCCGCCGCCACAATGCGGCCCGCCCCGCCGCCTGGGGAAGACTGCCCTCCCCTTGCCCGATGCCGCTTCCGGCCCGCCTTCTTCTGCTTTTCCTCCTGGCGCTCAGCGGTCTGAGCGCCACAGCGAACAGCCTGCTGCCCCAGTTCAGCAGCGTGCCGGTGCCGCGCAGCGTGGTGGGCGGGCTGGCGCAGGACCGCGCGGGTTATCTGTGGATCGGCACCGGCAACGGCCTGGCGCGCTGGGACGGCTACCGCCTGCAGCCCATGGAACGCGAGGGCGCCAGCGCCATTGAGCGCAATCTGGGCTGGGTGCGCGCCATGGTGGCGGCGCGCGACGGGCGCTTGTGGATCGGCACCGAGGCCGATGGCCTGGCGGTCTATGAGCCGGAGCGCGACCGCATCGAGATGCGCGGCGGGCCGCGTGCCATCGTGCGGGCCTTGGCCGAGGACCGCACGGGCACGATCTGGATCGGCACCGCGGGCGAGGGCCTCTGGCAGTACTCGCCCCAGCAGCAGCGCTTCCAAGCCCAGCCCTTGCCAGGCAAGCTCGCCACCGAAACCCGCGTGCTGGCACTCCTGGCCGCGCGCGACGGGCGGCTGTGGGTCGGGCATGGCCAGGGGCTGAGCCACAGCGAGACGGGTCATCCGAGCCAGCCCGATCTGCAGACCCTGCCACTGCCCGAGACCGTCGGCGCCGTCCAGGCCCTGCTGGAAGACCACCTCGGTCGGATCTGGATCGGCTGCGCCAGCGGCGCCCTGGGCCTGTGGCAGGACGGTCAGCTGCGCTGGCTGCTCCAACCCGACGGCCAGGCCGTGCATGCACTGGCGCAGGCCGCCGACGGCAGCGTCTGGGTCGGCCGCAGCCAGGGCTTGGACCGCTTTGCGGCCGACACCACCCCCATCCTGCCGCGCCTGCCCCAGGGGCGTGGCCGGCCCGGCGCCTTGGCCGGCGAACAGGTCACCGCACTGCTGCGCGATCAGGCCGGCGCCATCTGGGTGGGCGGCTATGGCCTGGGGCTGCAGCGCCACCAGCCCAACCCGGCGCTGGCGGTGCGCAGCGCCGATGCCGACCCGCGCAGCCCCTGGGCCGAGGCCGATGCCCGCGCCCTGCTGGCACTGGAGGATGGCGGCCTGCTCGTCACCACCCACGCGGGCACGCTGCTGCGCATGGATGAGTCCCTGCGCGTGCGCGCCACCCTGCTCGGTCGCGAAGGCGGCGCTGTGGAGGCCATGACCCTGGGGCCCGATGGCAGCCTGTGGCTGGGGCGCGGCGGGCAGCTGGAACAACACCGCTTGGACGGCGGGCTGATTCGCGCCTGGTCCCTGGCCGGCGTGCGCGTGTACCGCCTGCGCGCTGGCCGCGATGGAACGATCTGGGCCGCCACCGAGGACGGCCTGTTCCGCCACGCCCCCCAGCAAGGCGGAGCGCCGCAACGCCTGCTCCTGCCCGACGGCCAGCCCCTGCGCGGTCGGGTCACAGCCCTGTGCGAGGACGGCGAGGGCGGCTGGTGGGTCGGCGGGGCGCAGGGCCTGCTGCGCCAGCGCGCCGGCCAGGCCGCGCTGCAGTGGGTGCCGCAGGCGCCCGGCGCCGGCCTCGGCTTCCCTGCCGTGCTGGGTCTGCTGCGCACGGCCGAAGGGCAGCTGTGGGTGGACACCCCGGTGGCCGGTCTGCATCGGCTGCAGGGCTTCAATGCCCAGGGCCAGGCGCGCTTCGAGCGCATCAGCGAACGCCACGGCCGCACCGGCCAACCCTTTGGCGCCAATCTGCACGCCGATGCCCAGGGGCGGATCTGGAGCCCGATGTTCGTCTACGACCCCAAGGCAGATCGCCTGGACGAGGTGGACGCCGCCGGCTCGGCGCCCTTTGGCACGCCCTGGTTCTATGTGGACGCCGAACTGCGCGATGGCCGCCTGGTGTTTGGCGGCAGTCAGGGCCTGCTGGTGGTGCGCCCCGAGCGTTACAGCCCCTCCATCTACGCCCCGCCCCTGGTCATCAACGGCCTGCGCGTGGACGGCCAGCCCCAGCACCTGCCCAATCTTCGCCAAGGCCTGGTGCTGGCCGCCGGCACACGCAGCTTTGGTCTGGACTACGCGGCGCTGGACTTTGCCGCGCCGCAGCGTCTGCGCTACCGCCACCGCCTGGTCGGCCTGGACCCGGCCTGGATCGAGGGCGGTGCCGACTTCCGCATGCCCAGCTACAGCAATCTGGCGCCCGGCCGCTACACCCTGCACCTGAACGCCAGCAACCACGATGGGGTCTGGAGCCCCAAGGTGCTGGAGCTGCCCATCGAGGTGCGGGCGGCTTGGTGGCAGCGGCCCACGGTGCGCGCCTTGGGTCTCATCCTGGCGCTGCTGGGCCTGTGGAGCCTGCTGCAATGGCGCACCCGCCAGCTGCGCCGGCGTGAAGGCCGGCTGCAAGCCCTGGTGCAGGAGCGCACCGCCGAGCTGCGCCGCGTCAGCCTGATGGACCCCCTGACCGGCGCCCACAACCGCCGCTACATGGCCCAGCACGTGGACGCCGAGCTGCAGCAATGCCTGTCACAGCGCCGCGGCCCCGCCGGCGAGGCGGCCGATCTCTGCGTGATGCTGCTGGACATCGACCACTTCAAGCAGGTCAACGACCGGCACGGCCACGCCGCCGGCGATGCCGTGCTGGTACAGGCCGCCGAACGCCTGCGGGCCGAACTGCAGCCGGGCGACTGCCTGGTGCGCTGGGGCGGCGAGGAGTTCCTGCTGCTGACCCGCCCCGGCTCGCGCGCGGGCGCCATCCCGCTGGCCGAGCGCCTGTGCGAAGCCCTGCGTCAGCAGGACTTCCAGCTGCCCGACGGCCAGGCGCTGGCGGTGCGGGCCTCGATCGGACTGGCCTGCTATCCGCTGGACCCACAGCAAGTGCAAGCCTGGGACTGGAAGGCCACCCTGCAGCTCGCCGACGCGGCGCTCTACGCCGCCAAGGCGGCCGGGCGCGACGGCTGGGTGGCCTGCCTGAGCGCCCACGGCCTGCAGCCGACGGACGCCCCCGCACGCGACTGGCTGACACAACAGGGCCTGCTGACCGTGCGCAGCACCCCGGTGGCCGACAAGCCGCCGGCGCCGGAGATCTGAGGAGCTGACAGGTCCGGCTTGGCGCTTAAAGCGCCGCCGCCACCTCGGTACCCTGGCGGATGGCGCGCTTGGCATCCAGCTCGCCAGCTTCCAGCGCGCCGCCGATCAGCTGCACCTGAATACCCAGGGCCTGCAGCGGGGCCTGCAGTTCCCGCAGCGGCTCTTGGCCGGCGCACAGCACGATGGTGTCGGCCTCGATCAGCTGGCCGTTCTCGCGCTTCTCGCCCCAGGTCACGAACAGGCCCTCGGGCGTGATGCGTTCGTAGTTGGCGCTGCCCAGCATTTCCACCTTGGCCATCTTCAGCATCGCGCGGTGGATCCAGCCCGTGGTCTTGCCCAGCGTGCCGCCCGGCTTGCCGGGCTTGCGCTGCAGCAGGGTGATCTGGCGACGTGGCGCGCCGGGTTGGGGTGGCAGATAGCCGCCCGGCACCTCGGCGGGGTCGCCCACGCCCCAGTGTTTGTTCCAGGCCGCCGGGTCCAGGGTCAGGCTGTGGCCGGCCTCGAGCAGGAACTCGGCCACATCAAAGCCGATGCCGCCCGCGCCCACCACCACCACCTTCTGGCCCACCGGCTTGCTGCCGCGCAGCACGTCGATATAACCCAGCACCTTGTCGGCCACTTCGGGCGCGTCCTGGCCCGGGATGCGCGGGTTGCGCGGCGTCACGCCGGTGGCCAGCAGCACGGCATCAAAGCCCTTCAGATCCTCGGCCGTGACGCGCGTGTTCAGGCGCAGGTTCACGCCGGTGAGCTCAATGCGCTTGGCGAAGTAGCGCAGGGTCTCGTGGAACTCTTCCTTGCCGGGGATGCGCTTGGCCAGATTGAACTGGCCGCCGATCTCAGCGGCCGCATCGAACAGCGTGACCGCATGGCCGCGCTCGGCCGCCGTGGTGGCCGCCGCCAGGCCGGCCGGGCCGGCGCCCACCACCGCCACCTTCTTTTTCGTCTGCACCGGGGTGATGCGCAGCACCGTCTCGTGCGCGGCACGCGGGTTCACCAGGCAGCTGGCCAGCTGGTTCTTGAAGGTGTGATCCAGGCAGGCCTGGTTGCAGGCGATGCAGGTGTTGATCTCGTCGCGCCGGCCTTCGCGGGCCTTCTTCACGAACTCGGGGTCGGCCAGGAAGGGGCGGGCCATGCTGACCATATCGGCGCTGCCGCCGGCCAGCACCTCTTCGGCCACCTCGGGCATGTTGATGCGATTGGTCGCCACCACCGGGGTGTTGAGCCCCTGCGCGCGCAGGCCCTCGCGCAGCTTCTTGGTGACCCAGGCAAAGCCGGCACGCGGCACGCTGGTGGCGATGGTGGGCACGCGCGCCTCGTGCCAGCCGATGCCGCTGTTCAGGATGGTGGCGCCGGCCGCGATCACGCCCTGCGCCAGCTGCATCACCTCGTCCCACTTCTGCCCCTGGGGCAGCAGGTCCAGCAGGCTGATGCGGTAGATGATGATGAAGTCCGGCCCGCAGGCCTCGCGAATGCGGCGCACGATCTCGACCGGCAGGCGCATGCGGTTGGCGTAGCTGCCGCCCCAGGCGTCATCGCGCTGGTTGCTGTGCGGGCTCAGGAATTCGTTGATGAAGTAGCCCTCGGAGCCCATCACCTCGACGCCGTCATAGCCGGCCTCGCGCGCCAACTGGGCGCAGCGCACAAAGGCGCGGATCTGGCGCTCGATGCCGCGCTCACTCAGGGCCCAGGGCTTGAAGGGCGTGATCGGCGACTGGATGCGCGAGGGCGCAACGATGAAAGGGTGGTAGCCATAGCGGCCGGCGTGCAGGATCTGCAAAGCGATCTTGCCGCCCTCCTGATGCACCGCGCCGGTAATGAGCTTGTGCCGCTGCGCCGCCCCGCTGGTAGAGAGCGTGCCCGCAAAGGGCTTGACCCAACCCGCCACATTGGGCGCGAAGCCGCCGGTGACGATCAGCCCCACCTCGCCGCGCGCGCGCTCGGCGAAGTAGGCAGCAGCCCGGTCAAAGTGCTTGCGCCCGTCCTCCAGGCCGGTGTGCATGGACCCCATCAGCACGCGATTGCGCAGCGTGGTGAAGCCGAGATCCAGGGGTTCAAGCAGATGGGGGTAGGCGGACATGGAAAGGGCGCTCCTTGGGAGCGCCCATGCTAGGGCCGCGGCAGGGTCAGCCCAGTCCGCGCCTCTAGAGTGCCGCCCCTGGGCGGCCTGCGGGTTTACATCGGCGTCGGCACCCCGTTCATGCGGTCGTGCTTCAGAAAGTACTGCCGCGCCAGCGCCACCAACTGCTTGTCGCTCGGGTGGTCCACGGCCTCATAGCCCACCACCTGCTTGACCAGGGCCGGGCGGTGCTTCTCCAGGTAGTGGCGGAAATCGGCCTGGGCGGTTTTGGAGCCGGTCACCAGCACCTCGGCAATACCTGCCATGGCGTCGCAGACCTCGCCGAAGAACTCGTGCTCGGTGCGCACGGCCGAGGCGCGCTGCTTGGTGTGGTGGCTGTGGGACTTGATGCGCTCAGCCTCCACATGCTCGGCGTCGAACTGCAGCAGCTTGGCTTCATGGTGATCGAGCCAGAGCACGGCGTGGAACAGGGACATGGGTCACTCCTGGGTTGGGGTCTTGGTGTGAACCCATGCTCGGCCGGAATTCAGACCCGGGGTTTGCGGTGCGTCAAAGGCGGCAAGCTATCGTGCGGGCCATGTCAGAAACGCAACACCGTCGTCGCCGCTTCGTGATGGCCGCCCTGGGCTGCGGCGCCTCAGGCGCACCCAGCGCCTGGGCCGTGCCCCCCGCCGCTCCGCCCGCCTCCGTGCTGGCCGGCGGCGAGTGGCCCGATGAGCGCCTGCCCAGCGGTCGCCGCTACCGTTTGGTGCTGCCCCAGGGTCTGGACCCGGCCAAGCCCCTGCAACTGGTGCTCGCCCTGCACGGCATGGGCAAGGATTCCAAGGACCTGATGCCGCGCTACTCAGGCTTCAACGCCAGCGCCCATCGACACGAGCTGGCCGTGGCCTATGCCCAGGCACAGCCCGGCGGCTGGGGCCAACGCGGGCGTGATCTGCAGGCCGATCTGGCCTACCTGGACGAACTGCTGGAGGCCTTGAAGGCGCGACTGCCGGTGGATGGCCGGCGCGTGCATCTGATGGGCTTTTCCAGCGGCGCCCGCTTGGCCTTGCAGGCGGCGGCGGCGCGGCCCGGCCGTTATGCCTCATTGGTCTGCCATTCCACGCTCTTGCCCGCGCCGGCGGCCGCCCGCATGCCGCCCCAGCTCTGGGTGCATGGCGAGAAGGACCGCCTGGTCCCGCTGGCGCGCATTCGCACCGCCGTGGCCGCCGCCGTCAAGGCGCGCCAGCGTGCCGAATTGCTGGCCGTGCCCGAGCTGGGCCACCAATGGGCGCGTCAGGCCGACATCAACACCCGCATCTGGACCTTCATGGCCCTGCAAACGCTGGGCACTCTCAGCTGATGAAGATGCGCCGCACCGCCAGCCGGCGCTGCGGTGGGGCCAAGGCCGTGACCTGATCCAGCAGCGCCCGCGCGCCCGCACAACTCAAGCCCGGCGCACGGCTGCCCATCGTCCACAGGCCCGGCAAGGTTTGAGTGGCCGCGGGGCCCAAGGCCCGCGTCAGCACCTCAAGTTCCAGCGCGTTCAGGGGTCGCGTATCCGCAGCGTCCGCCTGCTCCTGGCTGGCGTCCACCAGCCATTGCACCTCGCGCTGCACCCAGTCGGACTTCAGACGGCGCCGCAGCCCCGCATCGCCGGCCAGCAGCGCGCGGCATTCGCTGTCCTGCTCCAGGCTCAGCAACACCTCGCCCAGCCAATCCAGGTACTGCGTGCGCAGGCTGTGGCTGGCGTTGCGCAACAGGGGGTTCAGACCCCCCTGCAGGGCCTGGGTCTGCGCCGCCAACCAGGCGGCCTGATCGCCACGCGCATGGGCAGCCTGGGCGCGCGCCGCCGCCTGGGCCTGCAGGCCAGGCAGTCGGGTTTCCAGGGCCAGCCAGACCGGATGGCTGGTGAAGGCCTGCTCGTACTCCTCACGCAAGGTGCCGGGGCGGGGGGGCAGTTCGGTGTCCAGCGGATGTTCGGGGCGGGTCTGCAGTTCGGCCAATTCCGTGCGATCAGGGTGCCAGAGCCCGGGCGCGGGGGTCAGCATCATCTTGGTGAGCTGGTTCTCGGGCAGGCCCGCGGCGCGGTAGAGGCGCTGCTGCTGCTCGCGCAGGCGGGCGCGCCACAGCGGGTTGACGCTCAGGCCGGCGCTGCGCTGCAGGCCCAGTTGCCCGGTGCCCAGTACCTGGCGTGAACGCCCGGCCAGAAAGATCAGCGCGCAGGCCTCATCGCAGTGCCCACGCACGCGGGTGGACAGCCCGAGCTCGCGCACGCTCTGGGCCAGGGACAGAGCCTCAGGGCTGGCCGCACCCCGCAGGTCGAGGTCCAGCCATACCGGCGCATTGCGGCCCGCCAGGGCTTGGCGCACACGGGCGGCATCGCCCGGCCCCAGGCGCCCGCGCAGCACCAGGCTGCGGCCCTGCGGCTCCAGGCTGAGGTCGGCCGCTCCGGTCCGCCATTGCGCCAGCTCCAACAAGGAGCCCAGCTGCGCAAAGGTGCCGACCGCCGCTTGAGCCAACAGCAGGCCCAGCACCAGCAACCAGGGGCCCATGGCCAAACGCACCGGGCTGGTGGCCGCGCCACGCCGCAGGCTCCAGACCAGACCCAGCAGCGTCAAAGTCAGCAAGCCCAGGCTGCCCAGCAAATAGTGCTGCGCGGCCTGCGGCTGCGCAGCGCCCTGCAACCACCAGTCGGTGGCCCACAGGTCCAGCCCGACCTGGGCCGCCAACACCGCCAGCGGCAGCAGAAAACCGAGCCACCGCCTCATTGCGCGCCCGCCCTTTCCATCATCTTCTCGCGCAAAGCGTCGGTCTCTTGCGGGCCGGCCAGGCGGCGCAGCAAGGGCGTGGCCGAGGCCGCCGAGGCAGGCCCCGCAGCCGCCGGCGCCGCCACCACATTCACCGTGCCGCCCTGCAGGCCGCGCTCGCGGCTACCGGCCGGGCAGGGCTCGGTGGTGTAGAGCAGGCGCCCATCGGCCAGCTGGCATTTGCGCGGCGGCGCGCTGCTTTGCAAAACGCCTTCGGCCTGCACCTTGGATTGGGTCCGGGTCCACCAGCCGTCCCATTGCGCCAGCAAAAGGTCCTGCCACAACCAAAGCGGCAGGGCCAGCAGAGCTAGGCAAGTCAACAGCCATCGAACCGAGTTGTTCTTCATTCGCACCCTTGGCCGCTCAGCGCGGCGGAGCGCGAATTATCTGGGCGCCCCGGCTCAGCGCTTGGCGGCTGGATCCCAGTGTTCGGCCAACTGACCGTTCTCGATGCGGAACAGATCGAACCAGGTGGTGGTGTAGGTCTGGCCGGGATTCTTGGGATCAGGGCGCTCAGACACGAACACCATCACCACCCGATCGCCTTCGGCCACGATGTCCACCAGCGGCGCCTGCACCCGGGCCTGCACGGGCTGTGACTTGGCGTGGGGCCCGAAGGCCGCCACAAAGCCGGCCCGGCCGGTGGGCACCATGGGGTTGTGCTGGATATAGCCCTCGGTCAGATAGTGCGACACGCGCGCCATTTGACCGGCCTCGAAGACCTCGCGCCAGAAGTCGTAGACCAATCGTTTGTTGGCGGCCAGCTTGGGGTCGGCGCTGGCCAGCAGGCGCTCGTGATCGGGCTCGGCGCGCACCGGCACCTGGGCGTTGGCGGTCGGGGCACAAAGGACCAGCACGATCAGTGCGGTCAGGAGAACAAAGCGCATGATGGGAAAGCCAGCAAAGAGGCGGGCATCCTAAAAAGCCGGCCCACCCCCTGTCGAAAGTCTTTCAGAGGCGCTTGAACATCATCTGCGTGGCTTCCAGCTGCCCGGTGGTGCTCATGGCATAGCCCGGGATGGCGCCGCAGACTTCGAAACCCAGGCGACGGTAGAGCCGCTCGGCGGCACTGCCCAGCAGGGTGTCCAGCACCAGCAGGCTGCGCCCCTGCGCACGGGCCGCCGCCTCTGCGGTGCGCATCAGAAACTCGCCCAGGCCCTGACGCCGCGCGGCCGGCGCCACCATCACCTTGCAGACCTCGGCGCGATGGCGGCCGTTCTCGGGCATGTCCAGCACCAGCTGGGCGCTGCCCAAGACCTGGCCGTCCCCGCCCAAGACCACCCAACCCAGGCGCTCGCCGCGTCCGCAGGATGCCTGGCAACCCTCCCAGAAAGCCAGCGCCCGTTCGGTCGATGGGGCGGAGGTCCAGCCAATGCTGGCGCCCTGGGCCACGGTGTCCTGCAGCAAGGGCACCAAGTGCAGGGCGGCCATGTCTTGCAGGGGCACAAGGTGAAAGGTCGGGTTCATGGGCGTGCTTGAGTGATGGCCAATAGGTAGTGCGCCTCGGTCTTGCCGGGTACATCGAACTGCGAAGCCCCCCACAGCTTGTAGCTGAGGCTGGCGCCCGCCCGCAGGCGGTGCACCTGGCCGTCCAGCTGCAGCTGCAACTGGCCGCTGATCAGCCACAGGTGGTGCTCCAGGCCCGCCACCGGCGGGTGTTCGTAGCGGATGTGGGCGCCGGGCTGCAGCCGGCACTCCAGCAATTCGGTGGCAAAGCCCCGCATCGGCGGCGCCAGCATCCGGCGTCGAAAGCCCAGACTGGGGTCCTCCCACTGCGACTGCTGCGCCGGGCCCAGGTGGCGCACGGGCAAGGTCTCCACCTCGGCCAGCAAGCTGGAGAGAGTCAGGCCATGGGCAGCGCACAGACGCCCCAACAGATGGGCGGTCGGACTGGTCTCGGCACGCTCCAGGCGCGACAGCGTGGCCCGGCTGATGCCGCTGCGCTGCGCCAAATCCTCCAAGGACCATCCGGCCGCGGTGCGCAGCGTCATCAGCCGCTGGGCCAGGCGCTGATCCAGGGCTTGGGCTTCGGTCGGGGCGGGCGGCTCGATTTCGGTCTCTGACATGGCCGAAGTGTATCTCATATTCGAGAAACATATCTCACTTATGAGCATGCCCACCTAGACAAGGCATGATGCCGGCCATGCCCTCGCTCCCTCTGCTGGTGGGCCTCGCCGTGATCGCGGTCTGGGGCTTGAACTTCCCACTGCAAAAGGCCCTGTTCAGTCAGATCGGCCCCACTGCCTTCGTCGGCCTGCGCTATCTGATCGCGCCGGTCTGCGCGGTGCTGCTGCTGAGCTGGCAACACGGCCGGCACTGGCCGCGCTTGAGTCGCAGCGACTGGTTGCGCCTGGCGCCGGTGGCCCTGATCGGCCAGGCCCTGCACCTGCTGCTGGCGGCCGAAGGGCTGCAGGGTTCGACACCCTTTTCCGCCAGCGTGCTGCTGGCCTGCGGGCCGGTGTTCACACTGCTGATCCTGCGCGGCCTGGGCGTGGAGCGCTTGGCCCGTTTGCAGGTGCTGGGGGTGGCGGTGGCCGCCGCTGGCGCCCTGGCCTTCACTGGCGACAAGCTGCTGCACGCCGCCTGGTCGGCCAGCACCGGCGATGCCGTGCTGCTGCTGGCCGCGGCCCTCTTCAGCTACTACTCGGTGGCCAGCAAACCGCTGATCCAGCAGCATGGCGGCGTGGCCGTGCTGTGCTACGGCACCCTGCTGGGGGCCCTGCCCACGCTGGCCTGGTGCGCACCGGCGATGGCTGCCGTGCCCTGGTCCGATCTGCCGATTTGGGTGGGCGTGGGCACGCTCTGGAGCGTGGTGGGCGGCGGCTTCATCGGCTGGCTGGGCTGGGGCTGGGCCGGCGCACGGCGCGGTGTGGGGCGCATCGCGCCCCTGATCTACCTGATGCCGGTGGTGGCCGGACTGTCGGCCTGGGCCTTCGCGGGCGAGCGCTTCACGGCGCAGAAGCTCGCCAGCGCGGCGGTGATCCTGGCCGGGGTGGCGCTGGCACAGTTCGGCAGCCGCAAGCCGCCGGTGGACAGCCCGCCTGGGGAATGAAGCCCACCCCCGCTCAGACCCGCCGCCTGCGCGAGCTCTATCGCAGCGCCGGCTGGCCCTGCCTGGACACCTTGGAGCTGGAGCTGTTGGCCCTGGGCTGGTTGGAACGGCTGCAGGACCCCGATGGGCGCGAACGCCTGCGGCTCACCGAGGCCGGTATCCAGGCCGCTGCGCTGGGCCTGCAGGGCAACCGCGCTCGACGGGATGCGCATGAGGATCTGGTGCTGCGCACCGCCACCGAATTGCAGCGTGCCGGGCGCCTGGTCTGGACGGGCCTCAGCCTGCGCGCCGGACTGGCCCGAGAGGAAGAGACCGAGCCCGGCAGGATCGAGCCCACCTTGATTCAACCCCCGTCGACCGCCCCGCTCAAGAAGCGCTGGCTGCTCTGCCAGCCCGATGTCTATTCCCTCTACCCCAGCAGCAAGCCGCAGGGCCTGGCGGTGGCCATCCACGAGATCAAGGTGCGGCGTGGCGATCTGCTGTCCGATCTGCGCCGCACCGACAAGCGCGCCGCCTATGCCGCACTCTCTGGCCAGACCTGGTTTGTGCTCGCGGCCGGCATTGCCGAGGTGCAAGAGATCCCCGAAGGATTCGGCGTCTGGATCGCCCATGCCGCGCACTTCGAACTCGGCCGTCCGGCGCCCCAACGCCCGCACGGCATTGATCACGCCACGTTTCTGGCCCTGGCCAAGGCCAGTCCACTGCCCTTCGACAATAGCGCTGCCCAGCCCTCGCTGACGGACGCATGAGTCATCCCTCTTCCTCCCGCCCTCTTCAACCCAGCACCGTGCTGGTGCTGCTCTTTGCCGCCGCCATCGGCGTCGGCAGCGCCTTGCTGGCCCTGCCCCTGGCCCAGACCAGCGGCCAGGGCGGCGGCTGGCTCACAGCCCTGTTCACCGCCACCTCGGCGGTCTGCGTCACCGGCCTGGCCGTGGTGGACACCGGCACGCACTGGACCCTGTTCGGCCAGGCCGTGATCCTGGGTCTGATCCAGATCGGCGGCTTCGGCCTGATGACCGCTGCCAGCCTGCTAGGCATGCTGGTCAACAGCCAGCTGCGGGTGCGCGCGCGCCTGCTGCTGCAAGCCGAGAACCGCGCGCTGTCGCTGGGCGATGTGCGCAGCGTGGCCAAGCTCGTGCTTGTGATCACCGTGACCATCGAGGCCCTGGCCGCGCTGTGGCTGATGCTGCGCTTCATGCAGGCCTACGGCATGGGCTGGCGCGAAGCCGCCTGGCAGGGCCTGTTCCACGCCGTTTCGGCCTTCAACAACGCCGGTTTCTCGACCCTGCCCGACAACCTGATGCGCTTCGTCAGCGACGGCTGGGTGCTCAGCCCGCTGATGGGCGCCATCGTCATTGGCGGCCTGGGCTTTCCGGTGCTGCACGAGCTGCTGCTGCGCCGCGGCCAGCGGGCGCGCCTGAGCCTGCACAGCCAACTGACCCTGATGGCCAGCACCGTGCTGCTGCTGGGCGGCGCGGCCGCCTTTACCTGGAGCGAGTGGCGCGGCGTGCTGGCCCCGCTGGATGCGGCCGGTCGCTTCTGGGGTGCGCTGTTTGCCTCGGTGTCGGCGCGCACGGCCGGTTTCAACAGCCTGGATGTGGCGGCCTTCAACACCGAGACCCTGGTGCTGCACTATCTGCTGATGTTCGTGGGCGGCGGCAGTGCCGGCACGGCCGGCGGCCTAAAGGTAACCACCGCGGCGGTGCTGCTGCTGGCCGTGTGGTGCGAGGTGCGCGGTTACCGCGATGTCGAGTTCGCCGGCCGGCGCCTGAATGAGGCCGCGCTGCGCCAAGCCCTGACGGTGCTGGTGCTGTGCAGCGCCGTCGTCGGCCTGTCCACCCTGGTGCTGGTGCCCCTGGTGCAGCACCTGCCCGGCGTGCGCTTCGAGGCCGTGCTGTTCGAGGTGGTCTCAGCCTTTGCCACGGTGGGTCTGTCCACCGGCCTGACCCCCCAACTGCCGCCGGCCGGCCAACTGCTGCTGGTCACCCTGATGTTCCTGGGCCGGGTGGGCATCGTCACCCTGGCCGTGGCGCTGGCGCAGCAATCCAGCCGCCGCCCCTATCGATTCCCTGAGGAGAAGCCCCTTGTTGGATAAGACCCTGAACGCCGGCGACAGCGTGGTCGTCATTGGCCTGGGCCGCTTTGGCAGCTCGGTGGCCCGCAGCCTGCATCGGCTGGGCCACGATGTGCTGGCCCTGGACCACGACGCCGACTCTGTCCAGGCCCTGGCCGATGCCCTGCCCCATGTGGTGCAGGCCGACGCCACCGACCTAGCCACCCTGAAGCAACTCGATGTCGGCAGCTTCCGCCACGCTGTGGTCAGCATGGGCGAAAGCCTGGAGGCCACCGTGCTGGCGGTGTTGAACCTGAGCCAGATGGGCTGCCCCGACATCTGGGTCAAGGCCAACAACCCGGCCCACGGCCGCGTGGCCGAACGCCTGGGCGCCCACCATGTGGTCTACCCCGAGACCGAGATGGGCGAACGCGTGGCCCATCTCGTGACCGGCAAGATGATCGACTTCATCGAGTTCGACGACGGCTTCGCGATTGCCAAGACGCGGGCGCCGGCCGAGACCTTGAACAAGACACTCAGCGAGTCCAATGTGCGGCAGCGCCACGGTGTCACGGTGGTGGGCATCAAGCGCCGCCATCAGGATTTCATCTACGCCCGCCCAGAGACCGAGGTCAAGCCCGGCGACCTGCTGATCGTGGCCGGCCCAACCGCGGTGGTCGAGCGCTTCTCGGCGCGCGTCTGAGCTCAGCCCTGAAGCTTCCGCAGCCAGGCCAACAGTTCTGCCGCCGGCACCACCCCGCTGCGGCGTGCGACCTCCCGGCCGCCCTGGTAGAGCACCAAGGTGGGGATGGAGCGAATCTGCGCCTGCGCGCTGGCCTGCGGACAGGCATCGCTGTCCACCTTGACGAAGCGCACGCCCGGCGCCTGCGCGGCGGCAGCCTCGAACTGCGGCGCCATGGCCCGGCACGGGCCACACCAGGCAGCCCAGAAATCGACCAGCACCGGCGCCTCGGTCTTGGCCACATAGGCGCCGAACAGCGCGTCGCCCAGCGCGACAGGATGCGCCGGCGCCAACTCGGTCTTGCATTTGGCACAAACCGGGCCATCGCCCAGCCGGTCCTCGGGCACCCGATTGACGGCGCCGCAGTGGGCACAGGCCAGATGCATCAGCAGCCCCCTTGGATGCCCAGCTTGCGCAGGATGCTCTCCATCAAGCACCAGCGCGTGAGGCCGGACTGCAGCAGGTTCAGGCCGACGAAGGCCGTGAAGGCCAGCCACCAGCTCGAATGGAACAGCGGACTGCCGCTCATGCCGAGCAACAAGGACAGCAGGATGAAGCTGCCGGCCACGAGTCGAACGATGCTCCAAGAGGTCATGGGGTTTCTCCTTTCAAGAGATGCAAACGGTGGCGGTAGGCCACGAAGTAAAGAATGGGAATCACGACCAGGGTCAACACGGTCGAGACCGCGATGCCAAAGATCAGGCTGATCGCCAGGCCGTTGAAGATCGGGTCATCGAGGATGAAGAAGGCGCCGAGCATGGCCGCCAGACCGGTGAGCAGGATGGGCTGGGCGCGGGTGATGGCCGAGCGTTGAATGGCCGCCTCAAAGGCCATGCCGGCGCGCACCTGCAGATTGATAAAGTCCACCAGCAGGATGGAGTTGCGCACGATGATGCCCGCGAGCGCAATCATGCCGATCATGCTGGTGGCCGTGAACGGCGCGCCCAGCAGGGCATGGCCGGGCATCACACCCACCACGGTGAGCGGGATGGGCGCCATGATGACCAAGGGCGTCAGGTAGGACTTGAACTGCGCCACCACCAGCAAATAGATCAGCACCAGGCCGACCGCATAGGCCAGGCCCATGTCGCGGAAGGTCTCATAGGTGATCTGCCATTCGCCGTCCCACTTGAGGCTGTAGCCGCGATAGGGGTCGCTGGGGGGGCGGATGAAGAACTCCTGCAGTCGCCCGCCATCGGGCATGGGCAGTACGCCCAGTTGACCCCGCAGACTGAACAGGCCATAGAGCGGGCTGTCAATGCGACCGGCCATATCGCCCACCACGTAGTGCACGGGAAGTCCATCCTTGCGATAGGCCGGGGCCTCACGCAGGGCCGGCTGCAACGTCACCAACTCACGCAGGGGCACCAGCTTGCCCTGGGGCGTCTTGACGCCCAAAGACAGCAGGGCCTCGCGCTCACCCAAAAGCTCTGGAGCCAGGATCAGGGTGGCCGACGTGGCGCGGCGGCTGCCATCGTGCAGCCAGAGGGCAGGGTCGCCCTGTTGGGCGGCCTGCAGGGTGCTGACGATGGCGGACGCCGGCACACCCAGCAGCGCGGCCTTGCGTTGGTCCACCACCAGGCGTTCGCGTGGCGCCGCAGCGATGCCAGAGTCGTCCACATCGACTACGCCCTCGCCCCCTTCCAAGACTTTGCGCACCGCCGCCGCCACTTGGGCGCGGCCGCTGGCTTCGGGGCCATAGATCTCAGCCACCAGCGGGGCCAGCACCGGGGGGCCGGGCGGCACCTCCACCACCTTGAGGTTGGCGCCATGGCGGCGCGCGATGCGCTGCAGCTCCGGGCGCCAGCGGGTGGCGATGTCATGGCTCTGTTCCTTGCGCTCGCTCTTTGGGGCCAGGTTCACCGCCAAATCGCCCTGGTGTGGATCGGTGCGCAGGAAGTACTGCCGCACCAGGCCATTGAAGTTGATCGGCGCGGAGGCACCTGCATAGGCCTGCAAGTGGCGCACCTCGGGTTGCTGACCCACCCAGACGCCCAGCTCCTGCAGCACCGCCGCCGTGCGCTCCACCGGCGTGCCCGCCGGCATGTCCACCATGACCTGCAATTCGCTCTTGTTGTCGAAGGGCAGCATCTTCAGCAGCACAGCACCCACGCCTGGCAGAGCCAGCGAAACCACGATCAGCCCCGCCACTCCCAGGCCCAGCCATCGGCGATTGCGCGCGCCGCGCTGCGCATCCAGCAGCGGGCCAAACAGGCGTTCGAAATGCGGTGCCAGCCACTTGGAGAGCCCGTGCAGCGCCTCCGGATCGGCGCTTTGCCCGGCGGGCAGGGCCTTCATCAGCAGGCGCGCCAACCACGGTGTCACCACAAAAGCGATCGCCAACGAGATCAGCATGCCCATGGAGGCATTGATGGGGATGGGCGCCATATAGGGCCCCATCAAGCCCGACACAAAGGCCATCGGCAGCAGGGCGGCGATGACCGTGAAGGTGGCCAGGATGGTGGGGCCGCCCACCTCGTCCACCGCGCGGGGAATGATCTGGATCAACCGAGCCATGTTCTGGCTGCGGCTCACATCGCCTTCGGCGATATGAGCCTGCGCCGAAACATTCATCGCCAAATGGCGATGAATGTTTTCCACCACCACGATGGCGTCATCCACCAGGATGCCGATCGAGAAGATCAACGCGAACAGCGACACGCGGTTCAGCGTGAAGCCCCAGGCCCAGGATGCGAACAGGGTGGCGGCCAGGGTCAAGATCACGGCCGCGCCGACGATGGCCGCCTCGCGCCGGCCCAGCGCCAGGAACACCAGGGCCACCACCGAGGCGGTGGCGAACAACAGCTTCTGAATCAGCTGGCGTGCCTTCTCGTCCGCCGTCTGGCCATAGTTGCGCGTCTCCTCGACCTCGACCTGGCTGGGCAACAAGGTGCCGCGCAGTTCGGCCACCCGGGCCTGCAGCGCTCGGGCTACATCGATGGCGTTCTCGCCGGCCTTCTTGGTGATGGCCAGGGTCAGCGCCGGACGGTCCTGCCCTTTGACGCGGTGCCAGACCCGGGCCGAACCCGGCAGGCTGCCCTCGCGCACATCGGCCACATCGCGCAAGGCCACCGGGCGGCCGGCCTGCACACCGACGATCAAGTCTTCCAGTTTGCGGGCATCGCGCAGATAGGGCCCGGCCTCCAGCATCACGCTGTGATCGCTCTGCACGCGCTCGCCAATCTGTGCGCCCTGGTGAGCACCTTGCAAGGCCTGGCGCAGTTCCGCGACCGACAGGCCCGCCCGGTTCATGCGCTCGGGGTCCAGGGCCACCAAGAGTCGGCGACCGGGACCACCGATGAGCTGGATGTCGCGCGTGCCCGGCACGCGCTTGAGCTCGGACTCCAAGCCACGCGCCACCCGCTCCAGGTCCATGGGGCCGATCTCGGGATCGGCGCTGTGCAAGGTCAGGCTGAGGATGGGCACATCGTCGATGCCCAGGGGCTTGATGAG
Organism: Inhella inkyongensis; assembly: GCF_005952805.1. GTDB lineage: Bacteria > Pseudomonadota > Gammaproteobacteria > Burkholderiales > Burkholderiaceae_C > Inhella > Inhella inkyongensis. The sequence continues at coordinate 309,973 of NZ_CP040709.1, read as the reverse complement.
CGGCGGGCTGGCGCCCAGGCCGGGCGGCAGCCAGTCGGCGTGGCTCTGCACCGTGTCTTGCAATCGCACCAGGGCCTCGGTGCGCGGCACGCCCACCTTGAACTGCACGGTCAGCACGGCCTGACCGGGGCGGGCCACCGCCATCACATGCTCGACCCCGGCGATGCGCGACAGCACCTGCTCGCCCGGTATGGTGATCAGGGCCTCCACATCGGCCACGCTGGCACCGGGCAGGGCCACCAGCACATTGGCCATCGTCACATTGATCTGCGGCTCCTCCTCGCGCGGCGTCGCCGCCACCGCGAACAGGCCCAACAGCAAGCCCACCAGGGCCAGCAGGGGCGTGATCTGCGCGCCCTGGAAGAAGGCCGCGATGCGGCCGGACAGGCCCAGGCCCTCGTCCAAGCGGCTCATCGCGTCACCTCGTTCAGGCGGCTGGCCCGCTGGGGCTCCAGCAGCAGCTGTTCACCGGCCTTGAGGCCGGCCAACACCTCAACAAAGGTGCCACGCGATCGGCCCAGGCGCACCCAACGCAACTGCGGCTGACCCTGCACCAGCACATAGACACCGCGCAACTCGGCCCGTTGCACCAAGGCCGTCTGCGGCACCCACAGGCGCGGTGTCTCAGCCGCCGCGCCCTGGCCCGGCCAGAGCAGGCGGGCGAACTGACCGGGCTGCGCTGCGCTGCCTGCGGGCAGGTCCAGGCGCAGCAGCACGGTCTGCGAGCCCGGATCGGCCAGCGGCAAGCGCTGCACCCGGGTGGGCTGCACCGTCTGGCCCAGCGCCGGCAACTCGATGCGCAGGCTTTCCAGCGCCGGCAAGCCTTGCGCCGCCAGCGCCTGGGGCAGGCTGGCGCTGACGCGCAAGGCCTGGGGGTCGAACAGGGTCAACAGGGGCCGACCTGGCAACGCCATATCCCCCAGGGCCACAGGCAGCTCCGCAACGACGCCGGCATAGGGCGCCGTGACCCGATGCCAGGCCGTCTGACTGCGGGCGGCCTGGGCTGCGGCCAGCTGAGCCTGGGCCTGGGCGCGGGCGGACTTGAACTGCGCCTCCGCCTGATCCAAGGCACCCTGGCTGATGAAGCCTTGAGCGCGCAGTTGCTGTTGGCGCTGGAAGGACTGCTCCGCCAGCGCCAGGCCGGCGCGCGCCGCCTGCACCTGGGCTTCGCTGGCCTGCGCCCCCTGTTCAGCGGCGCGGGCGTCCAGGCGCATCAGAAGCTGACCTGCCTTGACGCGATCACCCAGCTTGACGGCAATCTCCACCACTGCCCCCGCCACCTGGGCCGCCAGCACGGTCTGGCGCTCGGCCTCGACCACCCCCTCAAAGCGCTGCTCGACCGGGACGGTGCCGGGTTGCAGGGTCTGTGTGCGCCATGTCGGCTCGGCCGCCAGCGCAGGCGGCACCCAAGCGGCCAGGGCGAGGGGAATCAGGGCTAGCAGCAGGTTGGCGTTCATGGTGGTGCAGGTGTTGTTCTTTTTCAGTATTTGCGCAATTGCGCAAATAGTCAATAGCGCACACAATGCGACCGTGCCAAAGACTTCACTTCCCCCCGCCACCTTGGACGGCCTGCCCGACCCCGCCCTGGCCGAGGTGGCCAGCTTTTTCCAGGCCCTGGCCGAGCCCAACCGGCTGCGCCTGCTCAATCTGCTGCGTGGCGGCGAGCAGCGCGTCGGCGATCTGGCCGAGCTCTCGGGCATGACCACCACCAATGTCTCGCGCCACTTGAGCCTGTTGCAGCAGCGCGGCCTGGTGCTGCGCGAGGGACGCGGCACCAGCGTCTACTACCGCATTGCCGATGTCGGCATCTACGAGCTTTGCGATCTGGTCTGCGGCAGCCTGGCGCGTCAGAGCGAGTCACAGGCCAGGGCAAGGCTGGCGCTGTTCCGGACCTGACTTCCGGCACACGCGAAACCCTGCACAGACAGGGGCGTACGGGTCGGACCACAATCGCGGTCTTGCCTGTATGGAGTTGCCCCGCATGCGTCCCGTTCTCAGCGCCCTGACCCTGTCCCTCTTTCTGGCCCTGGGCTCCAGCGCCCATGCCAGCCTGGACATGCCGCCCGGCATCGCCTGGCGCGCCGCCGCGCAAGACAGTGATGTCGAGGCCGCCTTTGCCGCGGCCAAGGACGCCAAGAAGCCGGTGCTGCTGTACTGGGGCGCCAAGTGGTGTCCGCCCTGCAACCAGCTCAAGGCCACCCTGTTCAACCGCGCCGACTTCATCGAGCAGAGCCAGGCCGTGGTGCCGGTGATGATCGACGGCGACCTGCCCGGCGCACAGAAGCTCGGTGCCCGCTTCAAGGTGCGCGGCTACCCCACGATGATTCTGTTCAGCGCCGATGGCCAAGAGCTGACCCGCCTGCCCGGCGAGGCCGACGCGGCACGCGTGGTCAAGCTGCTGCAGATGGGCATGGCCGGCGGCCGTGCCATCAAGACCGTGTTGGCCGATGCCCAGGCCGGCAAGGCGCTCAAGCCCAGCGAATGGCAGCTGCTGAGCTATTACAGCTGGGATACCGACGAAGCCATGCTGGTTGAGGCCAAACAGCGCGGTGCGCTGCTGCAACGCCTGGCCAGCGCCAAGGGCGTGCCGGCCGATGCCCGCACCCGCCTGAGCCTCAAGGCACTGGCAGCCGGCGCCGCCCCGGCCAAGGGCGACGCCGCCCTGCTGGCCCAGGTGCTGAAGGATCCCAAACAAGTGCGCCAGCATCTGGACGTGCTGAGCAACAATGCCGACGACCTGGTGCGGGCTCTGCACGCCAAGCCCAGCGCCGAGCGCACGGCCCTGGTTCAGCAACTGGATGCAGCCCTGAGTCGCTCCCAGGCCGACAGCCAGCTGGCCCGCGCCGACCGCATCAACTGCCTGATCGCCCGGGTGAGTCTGGCCCGCATTGATCTGCCCGCCACCGAGACAGCACCCAAGCTGGATGCCGCCTTGTTGAACGAAGTGCGCGGTCTGGCCAATCTGATGGACCGCGAGATCAAGGACGGATACGAGCGTCAGGCCGTGATGACCTCGGTCGGCCATGTGCTGGGCCTCTCCGGCCTGTGGGCCGAGAGCGATGCCATGCTCAAGGCCAATCTGGCCAAGAGCCACTCGCCCTACTATTTGATGAACCAGCTGGGTGCCAATGCCCGCAAGACCGGCCGCAAGGAGGAAGCCCTGAGCTGGTTTGAGCAGGCCTTCAACAAGAGCGAGGGCCCGGCCACCCGCTTGCAATGGGGCTCGACCTATTTCGAGAACCTGGTGAAGCTGGCGCCGCAGGACAGCGCCCGCATCGAGAAGCTGGCCGCGCAACTGATTGCCGAGGCCGAGAAGGACAAGGGCGCGTTCTACGAGCGCAGCGCGCGCTCGCTGCAGAAGGTAAGCGAGCAGCTGCTGGCCTGGTCCAAGGCCAGCAACGGCGCGGCCGTGGTGGGGCGCTTGCAAGGCCAGCTGGGCGCCGTGTGCGGCAAGCTGGACCGCGCGGATGCCCAGCGCGGCACTTGCGAGGCCCTTCTCAAGCCCAAGGCCTGATCGAACGGCGGCTCACGCAAACAAGCGCGCCTGAACGCGCGGCGCCCAACGCCGCGCCAGCCAGCGGCGCATGGGTGCCTGGGCCAGTCCGGCAGCCTGCAGCAAGGGGTCGAGCGCACCGCCCGTCAATTCCTGCGGCGCCGCCATGCCGATGAACAAGCCAAAGGGCCAGTCCGGCAGCCTGGGAAGACGACGCAGCTCGCTGGTTGCCGACAGCTCTCGCAGGCGTGCCAGCAGCGCCGGCGTGGGATCAACCTCCACCGCCGCCAGGGCCCAACTCTGACGGTGAGGCTGGTGCGGGGCCGCCAACGAAAGCGTTTGGACGTCCCCGCCCTCGATCCAATCGCGCAGGCGGGCCAGCACCTGGCGTTCGCTGCGCTGCAGCTTCAGCGCCAGTTCCTGATAGGGATGGGCCACCAGCGGCAGGCCGCGCTCTAAGGCCTGGGCCAGCGGCTCGTCGCAGCAGGGGCCCAGGTGCTCATGGCAATGGCAGGGCGCCGCATGCTGCAAAGACAGCCGCGGGCCCAAGCGCCAGCGCAGCGCCAAAGTCTGCAGCTGCGACTCGATCACCTCGCTGCGTAGGGCTTCCAGCTCCAGCCACAGGCTGGGCAAGTCGGGTACGGCCGCCTCCACACGCTCCAACAACACACAGGCCGGCAGGGCGGCCGCCGCGCGGCCGGCCGCCTCCAATTCGGCCTCGGGCGCCCACAGCCCGCAACGCCAGCGCACGCGGCGCAGGGGCTCACCCCACTGCACCTGCACGCCCTGCAAGGCGCCATTGCGCTGCATCTGTTGACACTGCCCCAACACCTCGCGCAGGGTGCCGCCGGTGCGCTGCGCCAGCACCTGGAAGGGCGAGGGCTGGACCGGAAAGCCCTGCTGCCAGCCATGCAGCAGGGTCTGGCGCAGGCCGGCACAGACCGACGCGGGCGGAGAGGTCGCCATCAGCGGCGCAGTGAGATTGACATAGGGTCGGGATGCTGCGCACCGAGCCGTGCTCTGGCCTTGACCCGATTCAAGAAAGTACAAGAGCGTGGCGATGCGCTCTGCCTGCGCTTGATGCAAAACAAGCCCGGACCTGGCAAAGGCCTCCCGGCTCCTGCTAAGGTCCGCGCATGCTTTGGTACACCGAAATCCGCGAGATCCATCTGACCTTCGCCATCGCCAGCGTGCTGCTTTTCGCCCTGCGCGGCCTGGGCCGGATGGCGGGCGCGCAATGGCCGATGGACGACCGGTTGCGCGCACTCAGTGTCGGCGTCGACGTGGTGTTGACCATCGTCGGCATCAGCCTGTGGGGCCTGCTGGGCCTGAACCCGTTTGTGCACACCTGGCTGCTGGCCAAGTTCGTGCTGCTGACCTGCTATGTGGTGCTGGGCTATGCCGCCTTCCGTCAGGACCGCGACATCGGTGCCCTGGCCTTTCTGGGCGCCTTGCTCTGCGTCGGCCTGCTGGTGGGCGTGGCGCGCAGCAAGGATCCTTTCCTTGGAATGCTATGAACCTGCTCCACGCCGCACCTGCCGTCGGCTTTGACCAACCTTTTGAGATGCTGAGCGCCTGCCACGAGCGCGTGCATCGCACTTTGGGCCTTTTGCAGCGCCTGGCCGATCACCTGGCCAGCGCCGGCCCCGACCGCCAGGCCCGCGACGCCGCCAGCGATGTGCTGCGCTACTTTGACTTGGCCGCCCCCGCCCACCATGAGGACGAGGAGCGCCATGTGCTGCCGCGACTGCGCGCCCTGGGCCACGCCGAGCTGGCCGAGCGCCTGCACGCCGACCACGAGCGCATGCACGCGGGCTGGCAAGCCCTGCGCCTGCAACTGCTGGCCCTGCGCGATGCAGGCACACGCCCCGACACCCAGTCCTGGCCCGCCTTTATCGCGCTCTATGGCGAGCACATCGACCTGGAGGAAGGCCAGGCCTTCCCGCTCAGCACCCAGGCCACTGACGCCGCCGAACGCGCCCGCATGGGCGCCGAGATGGCCGCTCGGCGCGGCGCATCCACCACGGCTTGAGCCCCTCGTCGCCGATGGCGCAGGCGGCTGCCGCGACAATCGCCGCATGAAGCCGATTGCCTACACCCGCGCCGCCGACCTGCCCCGATTGATGCAAAACCGCATCCTGGTGCTGGACGGCGCCATGGGCACCATGATCCAGCGCCACAAACTCAGCGAGGCCGACTACCGCGGCAGCCGCTTTGCCGATCACCCCAAGGATCTGAAGGGCAACAACGAGCTGTTGCAGTTCACGCGGCCCGACGTGATCACCCTGATCCACGAGCAGTACCTGGCCGCCGGGGCCGACTTCATTGAGACCAACACCTTCGGCGCCACCTCGGTGGCCCAGGAGGACTACGACCTCGCCGGCCTGGCCTACGAGATGAACGTCGAAGCTGCGCGCCTGGCGCGCGCCGCCTGCGCCAAGTACTCGACACCGGACAAGCCACGCTTTGCCGCCGGCGCCTTGGGGCCTACGCCACGCACCGCCTCCATCAGCCCCGATGTGAACGATCCCGGCGCCCGCAATGTCGATTTCGAGACCCTGCGCGCGGCCTATTACGAGCAGGCTAAAGGGTTGCTGGACGGCGGCTGCGACCTCTTTTTGGTCGAGACCATCTTCGACACCCTGAACGCCAAGGCCGCGCTGTTCGCGCTGGACGAGTTGATGGAAGCCACGGGCGAGCGCCTGCCGGTCATCATCTCGGGCACCGTGACCGACGCCTCGGGCCGCATCCTCAGCGGCCAGACGGTGACGGCCTTTTGGCATTCGGTGCGCCATGCCCACCCAATCGCCGTGGGCCTGAACTGCGCGCTCGGTGCCAGCCTGATGCGCCCCTATCTGGAAGAGCTGAGCCAGGCCGCCGCCGACACCCCGATCAGCTGCTACCCCAACGCCGGACTGCCCAACCCCATGAGCGACACCGGCTTTGACGAAACGCCGGAGATCACCGGTCGGCTGGTGGGCGAGTTCGCGGCCCGTGGCCTCTTGAACATTGCCGGCGGCTGCTGCGGCACCACGCCCGACCACATCGCGGCCATCAGCCGCCAGGTCAGCGCCTACCGGCCCCGGCCCAACGCCTTGTTCAGCGGCTTGCTGTCGGGCTGAGACGGTAGCGCCGGCAGCAGCGCGCGCTCCAGTGCGCTGACCTCGCCCTGCTGGCGCAGCTGCGCCAGGCCCTTGTTGAAGGCTGCGGCGCGCGCGCCCGACTGCGGATCGCGCCGCGGCCACACCAGATGCAAGCTGCCTTGGGCCAGTGGCGGCTCCAGGCGCCGCAGGGTCTCGCCCGTAGCCCCCAGCTGGCGCATGCCAGCCACCCCGGCGTAGTCCCCCAGTGCCAGAAAGTCCACCCGGCCGCGTACCAGCATGTCAAAGCACTGACCGATCTGGGCCACCCGCTCGACCCTGATGAGCCCGTCCTCAACCAGCTGCTGCACCGGCTGCGGCTGACGCGAATGCTGCAAATGGCAGCTGCGTCGTCCGTTCAGATCCTGCAGACCGCGAATCGGGCTGTCGGCCCGCACATACAGATAGGAGCGCACCCACAGCAACGGCTCTGAGAACACAAAGTCGCGCTCACGTTCGGCGGAACGCACCATCGGGAAAGCGGCGTCGTAGCGGCCCGCCAGCACGGACGCATGAGCGCGCGCCGGGGGTTCGAACTGCAACTCCAGGGCCAGACCTTGCAGCGCCAACACCCGCCGCACCAGCGCCGGGTAATAGCCCTGCTGCGGCAACTCCTGCCCGACATAGGGCGGAAACTCGTTGCTGACCATGCGCAGCGCCGCCGGCTGCGCCAGCGCAACACTCCCCAGCAGCAAGCCCGCGCACACCAGCATCCGAACCATGGATGCAATTTTCAGTCAGCGCATGGCGGTAGGTGCCTGGGGCAGCACCTGATGCTCCAATTTCTGCATCACGCCTTGCGCCCGCAGGCGCCGAATGGCTTGATCAAAGGCTGCCCGGCGCGCGGCGCTGGCCGGGTCGGTGCGCGGGAACATCAGGTGCACGGTCTGCTCGGCCAGCAACAAGGGCGCCATGCGCACTGCCGCCGCACCGCCCGCGCCGGCCTGCATGCCTTCGAAACCGGTGTTCTCGCCCGTCACCACATAGCGCACCCGCCCCGCGGCCAGCATGCGAAAACAAGCCGAGATTTCACTCACCCGCTGCATCCGCAGGCGGCCGTCAGATAGGGCCGTCTCCAACTCCGGGTAGAGCCGCGCACCCTGGATATTGCAAAGCAGACCCCCGGTCAGATCGGCCAGTCCGCGGCCCGCCCAGTCGTCATCGCGACGCAAAAAGACGCGGATGCGCACCGTAAACAGCGGCTCTGACACCAGGAAATCGCGTTCGCGCTCGGCGCTGCGAGCCAACGGGAACACCGCCGTGTAGTGGCCGGCCGCGCCGTCCAGCACAGCCCGCACTGGCGGCAGAAAGTGCAGACGCGCGTCGACATCCAGTTCCTGCAAGACCCGGCGCAGCAACACCGGGTAATAGCCTTGGTCGGCGCGCTTGGCTGTCACAGCCGGCGGCAACTCGGCGGTGCCCAACTGCCAGGTCTCACGTGCCCAGCCCGTGCGTGCCACGCACAGCGCCAGCAGCAGCGCCGACCATCCCCTCATAAAGACAGGCGCAGCAGCTTCTCAATAGAGAGGCGCAGCCTCAGTTCATGGGGCGCCAGACTGTGCGTCACAGCATGCCCGGCCAGGCGGGTGTCGCGCGGCACCGGTTCGGTCAGCGGGTTGCCGCTCTTGCCCATCAGCGCCGCCACCAGGGGCTCGGTGGCCGCCGCGCCGCGCTTGATCACGATGCACTCCTCGCCGTTGGCCAAGCGCACAAAGGTGCCGGGTGGGTACAGGCCCACCGCCTTGATGAGCACCGCGCCGGCTTCGTCCTGCTGCTTGGCCTCGTCCAGAAAAATGGCGCGCGCGGCCTGCGCACCGGCCTGGGCCTTACGGGCAATGCGGGGCGACAGGCGCGCCGCAAACACATCGATGCGCTGCAGCAGCCGCGCCAGACGCTCAGGCCAGGCGCGCTCGGCCAGCGGGCCGGGCTGCGTGTCATGGTGCAGGCGCACGGTGTTCAGCCAAGCTTCATCGCGCACGCCCAGGTCCATCAGCAGATCGGCGGCACGGTCGCCGTGGCCGGCCAGCAGGCGCTTCTGCTCAGGGCTCAAGCCTTCACGCTGCTGGGCCAGACGGTCCTGCAGCAGACCCAGGGCCAGATTCATGGACAGCGCGGCACGCGTCAAGGCCCGCACCGCATCGGTCGGCCAGTCCAGGCGCTCGCCGGCCAACTGGCACAGCGCCATGCACAGGATGGCGTGCCGAGCGGTGTACTGGTTGAACTCCTGGCTGGCGTCATGCACCAGCAACAACAGGGTTTGATCCGGATGCCGGGCCAATCGCTCCAGCACTTCATGGCGCAGGTCCTCGAAGCGCGTGAGGAACTCTTCGCCATGCGGGTCCTTGAGCAGGTTGTGCACGCGCAGTTGCAAATCCAACCACTGCGCCAACTCGCTGTTGACGTGAACAACCTTGTTGCGCTCGGGCTGGAAGTCGGCCTGCACCCGGGCGATGTCCTTGAGCGAGGCGTTCTGGTGCATCAAGGTGTTGGCGCGCGAGGTCATCTCGCGCTGATAGGCCTCGGTCTCGTGCACCTGGGTGTAGGCCCCGCGCGCCAGCATCTCGCGCACCACCTCGCTATTGGGCAGCACCGTGCCATTGGCAAACAGCAATTTGCCTGCGGCATCGCGCAATGAAAAGCTGAGCCTCTGACCGGGCTTCAGGGCGTTGGGGGGCAGGCGAATGAGATCCACCCTTCGATTGTCGGCAAGGACAGTCGGGCCTGGAGAGGGCACTTCCTAGAATCCGTGGTGTATTTACGCCGCTTTTCCGGCGCTTACCGAGATCTCCATGACGAACAGCCCCCCGCCCCTGAAGCTTTCCGGCCTCGAACCCATGACCGTCGATGCCGGCAGCCTGTTCGTGAACGTGGGCGAACGCACCAATGTGACGGGCTCCAAAGCCTTTGCCCGAATGATCCTGTCAGGCCAATACGACGCCGCCTTGGCCGTGGCGCGCCAGCAGGTCGAGAACGGCGCCCAGGTCATCGACGTCAACATGGACGAGGCCATGCTGGACAGCAAGGCCGCCATGGTGCGATTCCTGAACCTGATGGCCAGCGAACCCGATGTGGCGCGCGTGCCGGTGATGGTCGATTCCTCGAAATGGGAGGTCATCGAGGCCGGTTTGCGCTGCCTGCAGGGCAAGGGCATCGTCAACTCCATCTCGCTGAAAGAAGGCGAGGCGGAGTTCCTGCGCCAGGCCAAGCTGGTGAAGCGTTATGGCGCCGCCGCCGTGGTGATGGCCTTTGACGAACTCGGCCAGGCCGACACACTGGAGCGCCGCAAGACCATCTGCCAACGCGCCTACGACCTGCTGGTCGGCATTGGCTTCCCGCCCGAAGACATCATCTTCGACCCCAACATCTTTGCCATCGCCACCGGCATCGAGGAACACGCCAACTACGCCGTGGACTTCATCGAGGCCACGCGTTGGATCAAACAGAACCTGCCCGGCGCCAAGGTCAGCGGCGGCGTCAGCAATGTGAGCTTCAGCTTCCGCGGCAACGAGCCGGTGCGCGAGGCCATCCACACCGTGTTCCTGTACCACGCCATTCAGGCCGGCATGGACATGGGCATCGTCAACGCCGGCATGGTGGGTGTGTACGACGAGATCCCGGCCGAATTGCGCGAGCGCGTTGAGGACGTGGTGCTGAACCGCCGCACCGATGCGACCGAGCGCCTGCTGGAGGTGGCCGACGCCGTCAAGGGTGCGGCCAAGGACGACAGCGCCCGCCTAGCCTGGCGCAGCGCCTCGGTCGAGGAGCGCCTCAAGCACGCCCTGGTGGCCGGCATCACCGACTTCATCACCGAGGACACCGAGGAGGTCTGGCAGACCATCAAGGCCCAGGGCGGGCGGCCGCTGCACGTCATCGAAGGCCCGCTGATGGCCGGCATGAATGTGGTGGGCGATCTGTTCGGCGCCGGCAAGATGTTCCTGCCCCAGGTGGTCAAGAGCGCCCGCGTGATGAAGCAGGCCGTGGCTCACCTCATCCCCTACATCGAAGAGGAAAAGCGCCAGCTGCGGGCCGCCGGCGCCGATGTGCGCGCCAAGGGCAAGATCGTCATCGCCACCGTCAAGGGCGATGTGCACGACATCGGCAAGAACATCGTCACCGTGGTCTTGCAGTGCAACAACTACGAGGTCATCAACATGGGCGTGATGGTGCCGGCCCATGAGATCTTGGCGCGCGCCAAGGCCGAGGGCGCCGACATCATCGGCCTGTCCGGTCTCATCACCCCCAGCCTGGAGGAGATGCAGCATGTGGCCGCCGAGATGCAGGCCGACCCGCATTTCCGCGACGCCAACATCCCCTTGCTGATCGGCGGCGCCACCACCAGCCGCGTGCACACCGCCGTCAAGATCGCGCCCAAGTACGAAGGGCCGGTTGTCTATGTGCCCGATGCCTCGCGCTCGGTGTCGGTGTGCTCGGAGCTGCTCAGCCCTGAGCGCCGCGGCGCCTATCTGCACGAGCTGCAGGCCGACTACCGCAAGGTGCGTGAACTGCACGCCAACAAGAAGACCACGCCCTTGGTCACGCTGGCGCAGGCCCGTGCCAACAAGCAGCAGGTCGCCTTCGACGCCCTGTGCGCGCCGCGCTTCGTCGGTCGCCGCGTGCTGGAGAACTACCCGCTGGACGAGTTGGTGGCCTGCATCGACTGGGGGCCCTTCTTCCAGACCTGGGACCTGGCCGGCCCCTACCCCGCCATCCTGCAAGACGAGGTGGTGGGCGAGCAGGCGCGCAAGGTCTTTGCCGATGCCCAAGGCCTGCTGAACAAGTTGGTGGCCGGGCGCTGGTTGCGCGCCGATGGCGTGTTCGCGCTCTACCCCGCGGCCCAAGTGAACGAGGACGACATCGCCATCTTCGACCCTCAGGGCCAGCCCCTGATGACCTGGCATGGCCTGCGCCTGCAAAGCGAGCGCCCGGTGGTCGACGGCGTCAAGCGCCCCAACCGTTGCCTCTCCGATTTCATCGCCCCGGCGCAAGACGGCCGCCCCTGCGACCACATCGGCCTGTTCGCGGTCAGCGTGCATGGTGTGGAGAAGAAAGAAGCCGAGTTCCTGGCCCAGCACGACGACTACAGCGCCATCCTGCTCAAGGCCCTGGCCGATCGCCTGGCCGAGGCCTTTGCCGAGCGCCTGCACCAGCGCGTGCGCACCGAGTTCTGGGCCTATGCGCCGGAGGAAGCCTTGAGCAACGACGAGCTGATCCGCGAGACTTATCGCGGCATCCGCCCCGCGCCCGGTTACCCAGCCTGCCCGGACCACCTCGTCAAGCGCGATCTGCTGCGGGTGCTGCAGGCCGACGCCATTGGCATGCAGCTCACCGAGTCCATGGCCATGCACCCCGCCAGCTCAGTCAGCGGCTTCTACCTGGCCCACCCCGATGCGAGCTATTTCAATGTGGGGCGCATCGGTGAGGACCAGCTGCAGGACTGGGCCCAGCGCGCGGGCTTGAGCGAAACCCAAGCCCGCCGCGCCCTGGCCCCGCAGTTAGAATGACATGAATCTCCACCTGCCCACCGCCCTGTTGTTCGCCGGCCTCTTGATGGCCGCGCTGACCCTGGGCCTGGGCCTGCTGGCCTGGCGCGCCCGCACCGCCTATCTTTGGCACTGGCTGACGGCGCTGAGCTGCACCTGTGTGGGCCTGCTGCTGTTTGCCCAGCGCGGTCAGTGGCCAGACTGGCTGACCGTGCCGGTGGCCAATCTGCTGCTGATGGGCAACTTGCTCTTCACGCTCACCGGCTATGGCCTGCTGTTTGGCGAGCGCCTGCCGCTGCGCGGCCTGCTGAGCGTAGTGGCGCTGTACGCGCTGGCCACCGTCTGGCTGACCTGGGGTGTGGACGACTTCCCGGCTCGCATCCTGTCCTTCAATCTGACCCTGGCCGCGCTCTCCCTGATCGCCGCCCAGGTGCTGCGCCTGCAACGCGGCAGCTGGCCCCTGGCCCTGCTGATCCTGCCCATGGGGGCGCACATCCTGCAGGCCTTGCTGGGACTGGCGCGGGTGGTGTTGGTGCTGCTGGGTCATGACACCGGGTTGAGCCTGCCCCAGGTGACGCAGCCGCATGCCTTGCTGATCATGCTGACCAGCCTGGTCGCACTGTCCCTGGGTTTTGGCTTCGTGACCCTGCATGCCGGGCGCCTGCAGCGCGAACTCAATGACCAGGCCACCACCGACCCGCTGACCGGCCTGAGCAACCGCCGCGGCTTTGAGCGCGCACTGGCTCGCGAATGGCGGCGCCGCCAACGCCTGGGCACGCCGATGGCCGTGCTGATGCTGGACATCGACCACTTCAAGCAGATCAACGACAGCCAAGGTCATGCCGGCGGCGACCAGGCCTTGATACGCATGGGCGAGGTGCTGCGCAGCGAATTCCGCCCCTACGACCTGATCGGTCGACTGGGCGGCGAGGAGTTCTGCGTGGTGCTGCCCGGCGCCTTGCGCGAGGAGGCGCTCACCGCCGCCGAACGCCTGCGCCAATCCGATTGGACCTACGCCCAAGACCCCCAAGGCAAGGCCTTGCGCTACTCGCTGTCCATCGGCGTGGCCCTGGCCGATGCGCGCGACACCGATGCCGAGGCCCTGCTGCAACGCGCCGACACCGCGCTCTACCAAGCCAAGCTGGGCGGACGCGACCAGGTGGTGCTCAGCCAGCCGCCCGCGTAGCGATTCCTTAAAGCCCCCAGCTCTTGCCAAGCCCCATCAAAGTGGCCACGCCCAGGGCGGCAAAGAGCAGGGCGGCGGCACCATGCACCCAGCGCAAGGGAATTCGCGTGGCCAGCTTTTCACCCGCGAACACCGCTGGCACGTCGGCGATCAGCATGCCCAAGGTCGTGCCCACCACCACCCAGAAGGCCTGGGCATAGTGGGCCGCCAGTGCGATGGTGGCCACCTGGGTCTTGTCCCCCATCTCGGCCAGGAAAAAGGTCACAAAGGTGGCGCCAAACACCCCCAGCCGTTGCGCCACCTGGGCCTCCTCGTCCTCGATCTTGTCGGGGATCAGGGTCCAGGCCGCCATCGCCAGGAAGGACAGGCCCAGCACCCAGCGCAAGACCTGCGGCCCCAGCTGGGTCGTGATCCAGGCCCCCAGCAGGCCGGCCAGCGCATGGTTGAGCACCGTGGCCACCACGATGCCGGCCACGATGGGCCAGGGCTTCTTGAAGCGCGCGGCCAGCAAAAACGCCAGCAACTGGGTCTTGTCGCCGATCTCGGCCAGGGCCACCACGCCGGTGGACATCCACAAACTTTCCATCGTTCTTCCTCTTGAGGCCCTTCACTGTGCCTGATGCCAGGACACGGCGCCTTGATGCCGCCCAAGCGATTCACAATCCCGGCCCATGCACCCCACCCACCCCACCCTGGCTTTCATCGGCGGCGGCAACATGGCCTCAGCCATCCTCGGCGGACTGCGGCGCGCGGGGCGGCCGGCCGAGGCCTTCGTGGTGATCGAGCCGCAGGCCACACAGCGCGAACGCCTGGCCACCGACTTCGGCATCCAGGCCCTGGCTGCCCCCACGCCCGCCCTGGCCCAGGCCGCCCTGGTGGTCTGGGCCGTCAAGCCGCAGTTGTTTGCCCAGGCCGCCGCGCCGGCCGCGCCCTGGCTGGCCCAGGCCCTGCAGCTCTCGGTGATGGCGGGCATTCGCAGCGAGGCCATTGCCCAGGCCTCGGGCAGTGAGCGCGTGGTGCGCGCCATGCCCAACACCCCAGCCTTGATCGGCCAGGGCATTGCCGGTCTCTATGCTCGCGCGGCGGTGAGCGAACTGGAGCGCGCCGAGGTCGAGGCCGTGCTGGCTCCCACCGGCCGCAGCCTGTGGGTCGAGCGCGAAGACGATCTGGACGCCGTGACCGCGATCTCGGGTTCCGGCCCGGCCTACTTCTTCTACTTCTGCGAGGCCATGGTGCAGGCTGGCCTGGACCTGGGCCTGCACGAGACCCAGGCCCGCGAACTGGCCCTGGCCACCTGTGGCGGCGCGGCGGCCCTGGCGCTGCAGTCGGCCGATAGCTTGGCCATGCTGCGCGAGCGCGTGACCAGCAAGGGCGGCACCACGCACGCGGCGCTAGAAAGCCTGCGCGCCGACGGCGTGGGCGAGGCGCTGCAGCGCGCCGTGCGCGCTGCAGCGTCCCGAGCTGCCGAACTCGGCAAAGCCTGACTTGGGCATTTCGACTCGCATGAGCCTGCGCGCCTGGCTGCGCGCGCCGGGTTCGCTCTCCGCCCGCCTGGCCCGCCATGGTCGTTTCGAGGTGCAGTTGCTGCGCCAGACCACCGCCCGGCTGAACGCGCCGGAGCGCCGCCAGCTCGGCCGCCCGCGCCAGGGCTGCACCCTGGTGCGCGAGGTGGTGCTGCGCGTCGATGGTCAGCCCTTGGTGTGGGCGCGTTCCAGCCTGCATCAGAGCACCCTGGCCGGCCCCTGGAAGGCGCTCAAGGGCCTGGGGCGCCGGCCCTTGGCCGAACTGCTCTACCAGGACCGCCGGGTGCAGCGCAGCACTCTGCAGCCCAAGCGCCTCAACCCCCATGGCGGCACGCGGCGGCAGATGCAGCGCCAGTGGCGCCAAGCCACCGGCACGGCTGCACCGGCTGGGATGCAGTGGGCGCGCCACTCGGTGTTCAAGCGCCAGGGCGCACAGTTGCGCATCCTGGAACTCTTCCACCCCGAAGTGGCCCACCTGGCCCCCTATCCCGGCACGCGACGCCCCTCGCTCAAGACCCTCGCCTGCGCGCCGGGCGGCCGCCTGCATCGCCCAGTGTGGCAGTCCGCGCGCTCACATCAGGGTCGCTAGCTCGCGTTCGGATTCCGCCAACTGCGCCAGCAGCCAGGCATGCAGGGCCTGGACCTCGGGGCGTTGCCAGCTCGGTTCGCTGGCCACCAACCAATAGCTGCGCGGCGCCGGCACAGTCAGCGGATGCAGGGGCAGCAAGCGGCCCTCGCGCAGCCGATCCAAGACCAAAACGCCGCGCGCCAGCGCAATGCCCATGCCCACCTCGGCGGCCTGCAGCAACAGGCCGGCATCGTTGAAGCTGGCCACGGGCTCGGGCGGCGGTTCCACCACGCCGGCGGGTTGCAGCCACAGCTCCCAACCGGCGGTGCCGGCCAGCATCGGAAAACGCAGCAAGTCGGCCGCCGCCAGCCCGCGCAGCGCATCGGCCTGACTGGGGCTGGCCACCGGAAACAGACGCTCTTGCCCGAGGGACTTGGCCACAGCCCCAGCCCAGGGTTGTTGACCGTAGCGAATCGCCACATCCACCCCAGGGCCCAGCACATCCACCACCGTCTGACGCGCGTCGATGGCCAGGCGCCAGCCCGGGTGCGCGCGCTGCCAGCGCGACAGGCGCGGCAGCAGCCAACACTGCGCGAAGCTGGGCAGCATGGACACCCGCAAGACCCGCTGCGGCACCTGACCCTGAACCCGAGCCTCGCGCTCGCCTGCCTCCAGCAAGGCCAGGGCCTGCTGCACCCGCGCCAACAGCGCGGCACCGGCCGCATTCAAGCGCACGCCGCGGCCCACACGATCAAACAGCGACACACCCAGGCGATCCTCCAGCAGCCGAATCTGCTGACTGACCGCGCCATGGGTCAGATTCAGCTGCTCGGCGGCGGCTCTGAGGTTCTGGGTCTGCGCCGCTTGGCGAAAGGCGCGCAGGGTTTGCAAGGGCAGCATGGTGAGCAATGCTAACCAGAAGACCCAGGAATCGTGGCTGGATGTCAAGACCGGCTCTGCCTAGCATGGGCACCAGTTCAAAGACCCAGGCCCAAGATGACACTGCAAGACGCCCAGATGCCCACCCGCCGCCAGATTGCCCAGTTGTTCGGTGCCAGCGCCCTGTCCACCCTGTTGCCAGCGCAAGCGGCCAGCGCCAATTCGAGTTGGCAGGAGCACCAGATCGAGACCCCGGACGGCCCCCTTGGCTATGCCCAGGCCGGCCAAGGCCCGCTACTGGTGCTGCTGCCCGGTGGCCCGGGCGGCAGCGGCTGGGGCCTGCGCCATTGGGCAACACCGCTCACCGAACACCTGACCGTGCTGGTGCTCGACCCGATCGGCCGCGGGCGCAGCGCGCGTCTGGCCGACCCGCGCCGCTACACCCTGGAGCGCGACGCTAGCGACCTGGAGCGCCTGCGCACCCACCTGGGCCGCGAGCGCCTGATCGTCTATGGCCACAGCTACGGTGGCCTGATGGCCCAGGCCTGGGCCGCCGCCCATCCGCAACGCGTGCAGGGCCTGATCCTGGGCAATACCGTGCACGGCAGCCGCGACTGGCAAGCCCAGCTGGAACGCTGCAAGCGCCAGGTGCAGACCCAGCACCCAGCGCTTTGGGCCCAGTGGCTCCAAGAACGTGAGCAGGGCCTGCGCTCCGACCGCGATGCCTTCAACGATCTGCTCGGCCCCTGCGTGGAGCCGCTGTACTGGCACAACCTGGCGCACCGCAGCCGCAAGGCTCCGCCGAGCCCGCAGCCGGCGCTCGACCGCCTGAATCGTGATGTCTACCGAGCCATGCTGGGCGACGACCCAGAGTGGCAGGTCGGCGGCACCCTGGCCGGCGTGGAGATGCTGCCCTTGCTGCCGCGCATCCCTGCCCCGGCCCTGGTGTTCAGCGGCCGCGCCGACCGCATCTGCCCGCCCGCCAGCACGCTGGAGATGGCCGCCGCGCTGCCTCAGGCGCAGGCCTGGATCTTTGAATCCAGCGGCCACCGCCCCTTCATCGAGGAACCCGAAGTTTGGGCACGGCAAGTGACGGAGTTCGTGCTGAGGTGGGCTTGAGTCAGGCCACCGGCGTGCCGAAGTCAAACACGATGCGCCAACCCCCATCGGCGTGCCACCTCCAGATCGACTGAAAGCGCTGGACGACCTTGCCCTCGGGGTCCCGTACCGGGCCGGTGCTGCGGCCCAGCTCGCCGCTGGGCAGTACCACCACCTGGTCCGGCGACCAGGAGAACGGTGCCTTCGGGCCCTCGTAGAAACGTTGCCACTGCGTCGACACAAGTTCGGCGCCAATCAGGGGCTCACTTCGACTGTTGAAGAACACGCAGTCCTCGGCCAGCGCCGCGCGAAAAGCAGCGAAATTGCGCTCGGCCATGCTGGCAGCAAAGGCCAATTCCGCGTTGCGCAAGGCCTCGGTGCGGCGCGCCAGCTCGGTCGCATCCAGCCAGGCGGACGCAGGGCCGGCCTGGGCCAGCAGAGGCAAGCCGGCACTGGCCAGCAGCAGATGGCGACGCTCAGGCATGACAAGGCTCCTGGGAACAAAAGTCCGGAGCCTAGGCCAGCGGCTTACCTCAGCCAGCCGTCATGGCGGCTCAACCTTGGAACTTTTTCCAGTCAGCGGGGCAGGCCTGAACCTTGTCCACCTCGGACGCGTCGGGACGGGTGATCCAACATTCATCGAAGACGGAACAGTAACAAACCCGTGTCTTCACCTTGAAGCGCTCCTTGTTCAACAGCTCCCAAGCTTCTCGGTTGCTCCCCTCGCGCGGCACCCGCAGCATCTCAATGCGCTCACCAGGGGCCAACACCTCACCGTTCACCGTCGAAGTGATGTCGACAAAATCTCGCCGCCCGGCCTCACGCGGGTCGCCACAACAGAGCTTCAACAACTCCTGCGCGCTCGCGATCACCTTGTCGCCGTAGCGCATTTCGATCCCCTGAATGCGAGCCGGGCCGACGCCCTTGTTCATCACGGACAGCGTGATTGCGAATTCACCTTGTCCCGTCATATTGCCCGTGGCCGTACTGACCCACGGCCACGAGGTGGCGGTGACCATGCGCGCATTGGCATCCGCCATCTCCTTCATCACCTGGCCATGGTGGATGGCCAGGAAAAGCGAAATCACCGAAACCACAATCGCGCAACCGGCGGCGGCGATGTCCAACCAGCGATGCCCGCTGTGGCCGTGATGGTGGGCATGGGCTTCTGGTCCTTCCATGGCTTGTCTCGTTGACTGCAAAGCGGTCGAGTTTAGGGAAAGCTTGGCCACAATCCGCCGCCATGCCCGACGCCCCCGCTCCCAAGCCTGCCTCCGGCCCGCGCCGGGCGATGGAGCGCCTGGGCCTGCTGCGCCCCATCGACCTGGCCCTGCACCTGCCGCTGCGCTATGAAGACGAAACGCGGTTGACGCCGCTGCGCCAGGCCCGCCATGGCGAGACCATTCAGTTCGAGGGCGTGGTGGTGAGCAACCACATCGAGACGCGCCGGCGCCGCCAGCTGCTGGTGAGCCTGCGCGACGACGCCGGCGATTCGGTGCAGCTGCGCTTCCTGAACTTCTACCCCAGCCAGCAGAAGCAGATGGCCGAGGGCGCGCGTCTGCGGGTGCGTGGCGAGCTGCGCAGCGGCCTGTTCGGGCGCGAGATGGTGCATCCGCAGGTCAAGCCCGTGGACGCCGACACGCCGCTGGCCAGTGCCCTCACCCCCGTCTACCCCGCCGGCGCCGGCCTGCCTCAGGTCTATTTGCGCAAGGCCATCGCCGCCGCCCTGCCGCGCGCACCGCTGGACGAGTTGCTGCCCGCCGCCCTGCTGCCACGCACGCTTCCGCCTCTGCGCCAAGCGCTGGAGTTCCTGCACCACCCGGCGCCCAACGTCAGCCTCGCCACGCTGGAAGACCACAGCCACCCGGCTTGGCAGCGTCTGAAGTTTGAGGAACTGCTGGCCCAGCAGCTCAGCCAGTTGCAAAGCAAGGCCCTGCGTGCTCAGCACCGCGCGCCGGTGCTGCGCGGCACCGCCCTGGTGGAGCGCCTGCTGGCCGCATTGCCGTTTGAGCTGACGGGGGCCCAGCGCCGCGTCGGTGAAGAAATCGCCGCCGACCTGGCCAGCGAGCACCCGACCCACCGCCTGCTGCAAGGCGATGTGGGCTCGGGCAAGACCGTGGTCGCCGCCCTGGCCGCCTGTGTCTGCATCGATGCCGGCTGGCAATGCGCGTTGATGGCCCCCACCGAGCTGCTGGCCGAGCAGCATCTGCGCAAGCTGGTGGGCTGGCTGGAGCCGCTGGGCGTGCGAGTGGCCTGGATCACCGGCAGCGTGAAGGGCAAGAAGCGCGAGGCCTTGCTGGCGCAAGCGGCCAGCGGCGAGGCCCAGCTGGTGGTGGGCACCCATGCGGTGATCGAAGACAAGGTGCAATTCGCCCAGCTGGGCCTGGCGATCGTGGATGAGCAGCACCGCTTCGGCGTGGCCCAGCGCCTGGCGCTGCGGCGCAAGCTGGCCGAACGCGGGCTGGAGCCGCATCTGCTGATGATGAGCGCCACCCCGATCCCGCGCACCTTGGCGATGAGCTATTACGCCGATCTGGAAGTCAGCACCCTGGACGAGCTGCCGCCCGGGCGCAGCCCCATCGTCACCAAGGTGTTCGCGCTGGCCAAACGCGATGAGGTGATCGAGCGCATCGCGCACGAAATCGGCCAGGGCAAGCAGAGCTACTGGGTCTGTCCCTTGATCGAGGAAAGCGAAGAGAGCGATCTGCAGGCCGCCACCGCCACCCACGCCGAGCTCGCCGAGCTCTTGGGAGACGATCGCGTGGGCCTGCTGCACGGCCGCATGAAGGCCGAAGAGAAGGCCGCCGTGATGGCGCGCTTTTCCAGTGGCGAGCTGCCGCTGCTGGTGGCCACCACGGTGATCGAAGTGGGCGTGGACGTGCCCAATGCCAGCCTGATGGTGATCGAACATGCCGAGCGCTTCGGCCTGGCCCAGCTGCACCAGTTGCGCGGCCGCGTCGGCCGGGGCAGCGCGGCCTCGGTCTGCGTGCTGCTCTACAACGGCCCCTTGAGCGAGAGCGGGCGCGAGCGCCTCAAGGCCATGGCCGAGACCACCGACGGCTTCGAGATCGCGCGCCGCGATCTCGCCATCCGCGGCCCTGGCGAGTTCATGGGCCACCGTCAGAGCGGCGCTGATCTGCTGCGATTTGCCGATCTGGAAGACGACGCCCCGCTCTTGGTGGCTGCCCGCGCACTCGCCCCCAAGCTGCTGGCCCAGCACCCCGCCGCCGCACAGGCCCATGTGCAGCGCTGGCTGGGCGGCCGGGCCGAACTGATGAAAGCTTGAGCATGTCGTTCAATCCGGTGATGGTGCAAGCCTGGCGCGGCCCGGCGGTGGAGTCCGAACATCGCGGCGCGCTCGCGGTGGTGGATGCCGACGGGGCTCTGGTGCTGGGCCTGGGCGACATCGAGCGCGCGATCTTTCCGCGCTCTGCCGTCAAGGCCCTGCAGGCACTGCCCCTGGTGGCCAGCGGCGCAGCCGAGCGCTTTGCGCTCAGCGATGCCGAGTTGGCCCAGGCCTGCGCCTCGCACGGCGGCGAGCCGGCCCATGTGGCCACCACGGCCGGCCTGCTGACCAAGCTGGGTCTGGAAGCCGAGGTGCTGGAGTGCGGCGCCCACTGGCCGCGTGGCGAGGCGCAGATTGCTGCCATGGGCGCACGCGGCGAAACGCCCACGGCCTTGCACAACAACTGCTCGGGCAAGCACGCCGGCTTTGTCTGCCTGGGCTGCGTGCTGGCGGGCGAGGCGGACCGACGCCAGTTCCTGCGCGGCTATGTGGAGCCCGAGCACCCGGTGATGCGCGAGGTCACGGCCGCGTTGGCGGCCGCCACCGCCACCGATCTGAGCCGGGCGCCGGTCGGCATCGACGGCTGCTCCATCCCCACCTACGCCATCCCGCTTCGCCAGCTGGCGCTGGGCTTCGCGCGCCTGGGTACCGGCCAAGGTCTGAGCACCGACCACGCGCAGGCCGCCCAGCGCCTGCGCCGGGCCGTTGCCGCGCAGCCCTTTCATGTGGCGGGTACGAACCGACTGGACACCGTGTTGATGCAAGCCCTGGGCGAGCGCTTGTTTTGCAAGGTGGGCGCTGAAGGGGTGTACTGCGCCGCCCTGCCCGAACGCGGCTGGGGCCTGGCCATCAAGATGGACGACGGCAACACCGCCCGGGCCGTCGAAGTGGTGTTGGCCGCCGTGGTGCAGGCCGCATTGCCGCTGAACGATGCCGACCAGGCGCTGCTGCAGCGCCACAGCGAGCTGAGCCTGCGCAACTGGAATCAGCGCCTGGTGGGGCGACTGGCGGCCACGCCAGCCCTGCGCCAAGCCCTCGGGCCCCTGGCTCGGGGCTGATCCACATCAAGTCCCCCGCGCAGACCGGCCCCAACAATGCCGGCATGAGCTTTCCTCTGCGCCTGGCCGTCTGGGGCCATCTCTTGCTGGCCCTGCTGCTGATCGTCGCGGGCGCGCTGGCCCTGATCTTCGGCGGCTCGATCTTGATGATGATGCCCCCGGGCGAGATGGCGCAGCGCTTGACTTGGCTGGGCGCATTGCTGGTGCTGCTGGCTTTGCTGTGGCTGGGCTTGAGCGTGGGCGGCGCCATCGGTCTGCTGCGCGGCGCCCCTTGGGGCCGCACCCTGCTGATGACGGCCGCCGCGATGGAGCTGCCGCTGCTGCCCGTGGGTACCGTGCTGGGGGTCTACACCCTGTGGGCCTTGCAAAGACCGGCCTTCAGCCCGGATGTGCCTGCGCCACCGGCTTGACGCGCAAGGCCCAGACGACCCCCAAGACCAGGAGCGCGATGCCCAGAACCGCCAATCCGGCGGGCCAGGCGCCCCGCAGGCCATAGCCATAGGCCAAGGCAGCCAGGGTCTCGAACACGATCAGCTGCCCGACCAGCGCGGTGGGCAGGCGCTGGCTGGCCTCGTTCCAGCACAGGGTGCCGCCCCAACTGGCCAGCAGCCCCATCGCCAGCATGAGCCCCATGAAGGCGAGCGGCCGCGGCCCCAGGGGCAAGCTCACATCCGCCGGCATCCCCGGCAGGCCTTGCCACAAGGCCAGCACCGCCAGCCCCAGAAGGGCCATGGGCAGGGTCACCAGGCCCTGGGCGGTGGCCCAGGCCCGCGGGCTGCGGTCCGCATGCGCGCGCAGCCAGTCGGCGTTGCGGATCGGATACCAGGTCCAGCAAGCCAGTGCCAGGAGCGCGATGGCCGCGCCCTGCGCATAGCGCGCCACATCACCCTGGCCGAGCGCGGCCAATTCGGTCTGGTTCACGCAGGCCAGGCCCAGCGCAATGGCCAGCAGCGAGGGCAGCAGGCGCCGCCAGGGCAGATGCCCGTCGCGCGCCGCATTGCGCCGGTTGGACACCACCGCAATCACCACGGGCAAGGTGCCGATGATGGCGCTGACCAGCGGATTTCCGGCCCATTGGATGGCGGCCGCCAAGGCCAGGTAGTAGAGGAAGTTGCCGATGGCGCTGAGCTTGGCGGCTTCCCACCAATCAGCCGTCTTGAGCGCGCGCAAGTCGGCCCAATCCATGCGCGCCAGCGGCAGGCAGATCAGACCGAAGGCCAGGTAACGCCCCACCGCCAACAGGGCCGGCGGGTACTCGGGCAGCAGCAAGGGGGCCACGAACACCAGGCCCCACATCAGGCCGGCGGCCAGTGCGAATCCGGTGCCCGTCAGCAAGGGAGAGACAGGCTGGGTCATGCGCGGCATCTTGGCACGCCGCCCTTCGCCCTCCGTCAAGCCACGGCGCGCCGCTGCAAGCGCCAGGCACGCAACAGCGCGCGTATCTCCTCATCGGGCCGCGCCGGCAGCTTGCGGTACTCGCGGCAATCGGGCGTGCGGCTGAACAGCTTGTGGTTGATGAGCTCACGCCGCAGCGTGGCGGGATCGCCAAACTGGTGCAGCCGGTTCAGGGCCTCGTTGACCTCGCGCTCGCTGTACACCCGGCGTGCATCAAAGTGCTGCCACAGCAACCACATGGCCAAGCGCTGCACGCTGAACTTGGTGGGCCATCGCAGCAGGCGCCCTCGGCTGTCGAACTGCATCAGCGCCTTGCGGGCCGCCTCGCTCAAAGGCAAGGGCTCGGGGCGGTCCTCGACGGCCAGCGGGGCGTGGGGTGCCGGGGCCAGTGCGGCCTTCAGAGCCTGCAAATTGCGAAAGCCCTGTGCGCGGGCGATCAGGTTCAGCAATTCCAGATGCGAAGGCGGCTGCTCGCGCTCACGCAATGCACGGCCCAGGGCACGCGCAAAGGCGCTGGCGTCTTGAACGACGAAGGAAAGAGAAGCTTGGCTCATGGACGACTCCAGAGCATGTGCATGACCCGGTGCAAGGGACGCTGGGGGTTGCCGGCTTCCAGCTGGCACATGCAGTGAAGAACGCATGGGCAAGCCGATTCCAAGGATTGGGGCAGGTTTAGCTCGCGTCCGAGAACGCGCGGCAACGCCTGGGTGAACTGCCGACCGCAGGCGATCCTAAAGCAAGACGGGGCGCCAGAGCGCCCCGTGATTCAGTGCATCAGCACCGGCGTCTGCGAGAGATTGGCAAAGCGCTCGATGAAGTCGTCGTACTCCTCTTCGCTGGGATCGCCTTCGCTCAGCGCTTCCACACCTTCCTGGAATTGCTGGGCCAGCGCGCCCTCGATGAAGATCTCCTTGCGGGCGAACTTGTCGACGATCTCGAAGCCACCGCGAGAGAGCTGCCGCTCATCGCGCGCGCCCTCGGGAACGGGTACATCAAACTGCACGACGATGTAGCTGTCGGACTGGTAGAGCAGGTGCATGGGGTCCTCCTCGTGCCAAATTGCGGGTGCTTTGGGCCGTTTCAAGGGCTTGACGGCGAGCCCATCTTGGCATGCCGTCCGGCTTTATCGGACCGTTTGGTCAAAAACTTCGGCGTCCGGGTCGGTTTTTGTTCACGGCGGCGCCGATGCGCCGGGGGCTGGGGTCAGATCGGCCTCGAACTGCCACTCGCTGCGGGGTTCACCGTCGATGGCGTGTAGCAGGCGCACCGGCAGGTACTCGCGATTCGGGTCCAGCCAGACCTCGATCTCATGCGCCCCAAAGCCGCGTCGGCCGCGCAAATGCAGCAGGCCGTCTTGCGGCGCGTTCCGCTGCGGCACAAATTCCCAATGCTGGGGCTCTCCGCGCCACCCCACGATCCAGAGGTCAACCTGCAGCTCCTCGGCATGCCAGGCGCGCCCATTCAGCCAGGCCGCCAGTTGCAGGATCCAGCTCAATCGATCCTGTGTGGCGTCGGGCAGATGGCGGGCCTCCGTGCGGGCCGAATGCCAGAGCTGGGCAGTCTCGGGCTCAAAACTCAAGGCCTCGCGAACCCGACCATTGCGCAGATGCTCAAAACGCAGCGGCTGCAAGCCCCAGTCCACCAGCCGGCCACTGGACTGCCATTGCGGCAGTTCGCGCGCGCCCACGCGACGCAACAAGCTGGCCCGGTAGTGCTCGCCGTCCTGCTCCCAGCTCAGCTCAGCCACGCCTTCGCCTTCCGCCGTTTGCAGGCGGTAGCGCCAATGCAGATTGGCCGGCGGGGCGGAGGTGTCGAAGGGCCGCGACAGCACCCCGCCGGCATCCGCCTCGATAGCCGCCATCACCTCGGCCAAGGGTCGCGCAGGCGTCGGAGTCAGGGCGCGGTCCTCGACCGACTGTGACTGCGGTTGGGAGCGTGCCTCGGACAGTGCCTGGGCCGCCCTGGCCTGAGGCTTCGCCTGCTGGACGGCACCCGGCGACGCGGCGGCCAGCGGCAAGGCGGGGCGCAGCTGAACCTGCAGGCCAGCCGGGGTGATTCGTGCGGGCGCCGGCTGCGGCAGCTCGGCCAACCAAAGTGCGTGCAGGCCCACGCTGGCCAGCAGCCAGGGCAGCAAAGGTCGCATCAGGGCGGCAGAATCGAAGGGCAAGCGGCGCATGGGCGCCCGCACCTTATCAAAGAGCCGGAGCCACCATGGACAGACGCCAATGGATGCTTGCCCCCCTGGGCCTGTGGGTCACCCAGGCCCAGGCCCTGTCCTTCAGCGAGACCGACGCCGCCGGCGGTGTGCGCGCGGCGCTGGAGCGCGGGGCGCTGGCGGCCGTGGGCCTGCTGGGTCGCACCGACGGCTTCATGGGCCACCCGACCCTGCGCATCGAGCTGCCGGGAGCGCTCAAAAGCGCCGCCAAATTGCTCAAGGCCACCGGCCAGGGAAAGCGCGTCGACGCCCTGGTGCTGGCCATGAACCGCGCCGCCGAGGCGGCCGTGCCACAGGCTCGCGAGGTACTGGTTCAGACCGTCAAGAAGCTCTCGGTCGAGGATGCCATCGAGCTGGTGCGCGGTCGAGGCGACGATGCGGTGACACGGTTCTTCGAGACCAAGACCCGCAGCCCGCTCACCGAACGCTTTCTGCCCATCGTCACCCGCGCCACCGAGAAAGAGAGCCTGGCCGAGAAGTACAACGCCGTGGCCGGCAAGGCCCAGGGTCTGGGCCTGGTGAAGGACGAGGACGCCAATATCCAGAGCTATGTGACACGCAAGGCGCTGGACGGCTTGTACTGGGTCATCGGCGAAGAGGAAAAGAAGATTCGCCAGGACCCGGTGGGCACGGGCAGTGCCCTGCTCAAGAAGATTTTTGGATCGCACTGAGCGGCCGGCGCCATGGACCGGCGTTCGCTCTGCCTTCTCGGTCTGGCGCTGGCGGGTGCGGCACAAGCGGCCGGCACCGGCGTGCTGCAGGTCTGCATCGACGAAACCCCGCACACCCCCTGGCGCCTGGCCGCCCCCGACGGTCGGCTGAGTGGCAAGGGTTTGGAGTTCGAGTTTTTGGAGCTGTTGGCGACCCGCGGCTGGGATCTGCAATGGCGGCTTCGCCCCTGGAAGCGCTGCATGGTGGAGGCGCAGAGCGGTCAGGTCGATCTCGTCATGGGTGCCAGCCATACCGCCGAGCGGGCCCAAGTCCTCCGCTATCCCATGACCGGCGATCAGCCCGATGCTGCCCGGGCCGTTCGCTCAGACCAATACCAGTTGGTGGTCCGGGCCAGTCAAGCGGCGCGCTGGGATGGCGAACGATTGCTGTTGGAGGGGCCGCAGCGCATGGCGGTGCAACTGGGCTTTTCGTCGGTCAAGCTGGCCCAGGCCCTGGGTTTTGAGCCCGAGGAGCGGGCCCGCACCACGCAAGGGGTGCTGGAGCATCTGCTGCGCGGCCAAGTGCCGGTGGCCCTGCTGCTGCACACCGAGCTGCAGCAGTTCTGGCGCGACGAACCCGGCTTGGCCGCCCGGCTGCGCCTGCTCGACCCGCCCCTGGCGCCACGCCCCTACTTTTTGGCCGCCAGCTGGCAGTTGTCCGCGCGCGACCCGGCCCTGCTCAACAAACTATGGGCCGATGTGGCCACGGTGCGGGAGTCGGCTGCCTACCGCGCCCTGCTGGAGCGCTCCCGCGTGGAGACGCCGGAAGCTCAGTAGGCACTGGCGTGGGCCAGCACCCAGTCGGCCAGACGCGGCACATCGTGCAGATCCAGCCAGGCGGGCGCATCGGCCAGCGGCGGGCCATCGCCAGCGATGGCAGTGATGCCCGGCCACTCGGGCCACAGCGGCGGTTTGCCACCTTCAAGGCGCCAGACCTCCAGCTTGGGGAAGTCACCGCTCTTGAAGCCCTCCACCAGCACCAGATCGCAGGGCTGGATTCGACTGAGCAGGTAGGCCAGCGAGGGCTCGGCGTCGCCGCGCAACTCGTGCATCAGAGCCCAGCGTGAGGCACCCAGCAGCAGCACCTCCTGCGCCCCGGATTCGCGCAGACGCCAGCTGTCCTTGCCGGGCCGGTCAACTTCGATGTCCTTGTGGCTGTGCTTGATCAGCGAAACGCGCAAGCCGCGCCGACCGAACTCGGCCAAGAGCTTTTCCAACAAGGTGGTCTTGCCCATGCCGGAGTGACCGGCGATGCCAAACACTTTCATCCTGCGTCCCAGCCAAGAAAAAGGGCCCCGGATTCTGCGGGGCCCAAGAAAGATTGAGGCGATGCTCAGTGCGAGCCGGCCGGTGCGGCCTCGCTGGCCGCCTCACTGCTGCTCGCTGGCGGCTTGGCGGGCGCCGTCGAAGGCAGCTCCACCTCGCCCGCCTTGTGGGCTCCGATCGGCTGAGAAATCGGCGGCAGGGTGTGGGCGATGCCCTTGTGGCAGTCGATGCAGGTCTGGCCGGCCGTGAAGGCCACTTGGTGGCGCGTGGCGGCGCGGCTGTTCTGCTCGGCGTAGTCCATGTAGCTGAAGTTATGACAGTTACGGCATTCGCGGCTGTCGGTGCTCTTCATCCGGTCCCACTCATGCTCGGCCAGCACCGCCCGCTTGGCGTTGAATTTCTCCGGCGTGTCGATGGAGCCCAGGATCTTGTGCAGCACCTCGTTGGAGGCCTGGATCTTGCGCCACATCTTGGGGCCCCACTCCTTGGGCACATGGCAGTCCGGGCAGGTCGCCCGCACGCCGGTGCGGTTCTGGTAGTGGATGGTGTTTCGGTACTCCTCGAAGACGTTTTTCTCCATCTCATGGCAGGAGATGCAGAAGGCCTCGCGGTTGGTCCATTCCATGGCGGTATTGAAACCACCCCAGAACACGATGCCGCCGACAAAGGCTGCAGCCAGGATCCAGAACTGCTTGGTGTGGGCATAGGCCCACAGGCGTTGGATGAGCGCTTTCATGGCCGCATCCTCACTTCATGCCTTTGGCACGTTCGTAGGTATTTGCTACAAGTGGCTTGGCATCGCTCTGCGGCACATGGCACTGGGTGCAGAAGTAGCGCCGTGGACTCACCGAATCCAACTCCACCCCCTCGCGGGTCTTGAAATGGGTCACGCTGATCTTGGTGGCACCGCTCTCTTTGGTCTTCTGCCAGGCATGGCAATCCATGCACTTGTTGAAGTTTTTGGTGATCTGGTAGCCACTGATGGTGTGCGGCACCAGGGGCGGCATCTGCACGAAGTCGCGATCCCCCACCGGGTGGTCGCGTTCCTGGCGGTGGTTGGCCGGCGGGTTGTCCTGGTTCAGCGGCGTGCCCTGGCGCAGGCTTTGCAGCTTGACGGTCTCGGCCGGCTTGGGGTCGGCCGCGCGGGCCTGGTCCACGCCGATGGCGAACATGGAAAGAGCCAGCACCACTTTGGCGATGTCTTTGGCGGCGAGTTTGAGTTTTGCGGGAACTCTCATGGTGTCAGTCCCTTCTTGTGTCGAAGCGGTGGGTGAATCGAAGTACATCGGTATGGCAAACATCGGCGCAGCGGCCACAGGCCGTGCACTCGCGCGCGGTGATGACGGGGCCGGCCCCGTCCTTGGCCTTGAGCGGCGCCACCAGCACCTGGGGCTCAGGACAGACGGCATAGCAGTCACCGCAGTCATCGCAGGCGCTTGAATGCGTAGCCGCCACGCGCAGCAGCGGCTTGGAGCCGATCAGCGAATAGGCCGCGCCCATCGGGCAGACATGGCCGCACCAGCCGCGCGGTGCCACCAGCAGATCGAACAGAAAGACCGCCGCTGTGGCACCCCAGGCCAGGCTGCCACCGAAGATCAGGGCGCGCTGGGTCAGCGAAACCGGGTTGACCGCTTCCCACACTGCCTGGCCGCTGGCGGCGCTGGCCAGCAGCACGGCGCCCAGCAACCAATAGCGCAGCTGGCGGTTGGGGCTGCGTCCGCCGCTCAGCTTGAAACGACGGCGCAACCAGGCGGCGGCATCGGTCACGACATTGACCGGGCAGACCCAGGCACAAAAGGCGCGGCCGGCCAACAGACCGTAGAAGGCCAGCACGATGGCCGCACCGATCAGGGCGGTGGCTTCGGGTGCGTGGCGGGCGAACAGGGTCTGCGCCAACACAAAGGGGTCGGTCAGCGGCAGCACGCCCAGGGTCATGCTGCTGCTCAGATTGCCCTTGACGATCCACACCCCGGCCCAGGGGCCGAGCAGGAAGAGCACAAAGACGGCCAGCTGGCTGAGCCGGCGCAGCAGCAGCCAACGCCAGGCACGCACACCCCGGTTGGCAGTCGCCGAAACCTGCAGCACGGCTGCGCTCATCGCTGGGCCTCCGAGGCCGCGCGGGCATAGGGCTCGGCGCCACTGCGCAGCGGTGCCAGATCACCCGGCACGGCCTGCTCGGGCAGGCGCTGGGTGGGCAGATTGAACTGCGGCTGGAAGCCCCGGTTCTCGGCCTCCCAGCCCTTGCGGTAGTGCCCACCCAGCTGGCCCTGTGCCAGCTCGCGCGGCAACACCTTGATGGCGGCCTGCTCCAACACACAGCTCTTCTCGCACTTGCCGCAACCGGTGCAGGCCTCGGCATGCACGGTGGGCAACAGCATCGCGTGGCGGTCGCTGCGCGGATTGCTGACCTTTTCCAACGTGATGGCCTCGTCAATCACCGGACAGACGCGGTAGCAAACGTCGCAGCGCAGGCCCAGGAAGTTCAGGCAGCTTTCGTGATCGATGAGCACGGCCAGGCCCATCTGCGCCTTCTCGATCTGCTGCAGCGCGGGGTCCAGCGCGCCGGTCGGACAGGCCTTTACGCAAGGCAGGTCCTCGCACATCTCGCAGGGAATGTCGCGGGCGACGAAATAGGGCGTCCCGATGGCCACATCGCGGCCCACGCCATCACCGAACTCGCTCAGACGCAGGTTGTGCGGCGGGCAATCGCGCACGCACAGGCCGCAGCGCACGCAGGCGGCCAGGAAGTCGGCCTCCGGCAGGGCACCGGGCGGCCGCAGGGCCTGGGCCGGCCGCGCCTGCGCCGGGTGCGCAACCAGGGCCGCACCGCCGGCCATCAGGCAGGCGGTGGCGGCACCCGAGGCACCTTGCAGCAGGTTACGGCGGCTGAGGCTCATGGCAAGGTCAGGCCTTGGTGACCTTCACGGCGCACTTCTTGAAGTCCGTCTCTTTCGAGATCGGGCAGGTGGCGTCCAGGGTCAGCTTGTTGACCAGACGACCCTCGTCAAAGAAGGGCACAAAGATCAGCCCGCGCGGCACCTTGTTGCGACCCTTGGTCTCGACCTGGCACTGGATCTCGCCACGGCGCGAGGCCACTTTGACCTTCATGCCGCGCTGCAAGCCGCGTGCCTTGGCATCGTCCGGGTGCATATAGAGCAAGGCCTCAGGCACGGCGCGGTGCAGCTCGGGCACACGGCGCGTCATGGTGCCGGTGTGCCAGTGCTCCAGCACGCGACCGGTGCACAGCCACAGGTCGTATTCCTTGTCCGGGCTCTCGGCGGCCGGCTGGTAGGGCAGCGCAAAGATCACGGCCTTGCCATCCTTGTGGCCGTAGAACTTCACGTTCTCGCCCTTCTTCACATAGGGGTCATAGCCCTCGCGGAAGCGCCACAGGGTTTCCTTGCCGTCCACCACTGGCCAGCGCAGGCCGCGCACCTCGTGATAGGTGTCAAAGGGCGCGAGATCGTGACCATGGCCGCGACCGAACTCGGCGTACTCCTCGAAGAGCCCCTTCTGCACGTAGAAGCCGTAGGCCTTGCTCTCGTCGTTGACATAGTCCTTGATGTACTTGCCATTGACCTTGCCCATGTCGGCCAGCGTGTACTTGCTGGTCTTGGCATTCTTGTAGAGCACATCGAACAGAGTCTTGCCCTTGTACTCGGGCTTCTTGGCCAGCAGCTCGGCGGGCCACACCTCTTCCATCTTGAAGCGGCGGCTGAACTCCATGAACTGCCACAGATCGCTCTTGGCCTGGCCCGGTGCGCTCACCTGCTGGCGCCAGAACTGGGTGCGGCGCTCGGCGTTACCGAAGGCGCCTTCCTTCTCGACCCACATGGCGGCGGGCAGGATCAGGTCGGCGGCCATCGCGCTGGCCGTGGGGTAGGCGTCGCTGACTACCACGAAGGCCTTGGGATTGCGCCAGCCCGGCAGCATCTCGCCGTTGATGTTCGGCCCGGCCTGCATATTGTTGTTGGTCGTCACCCAATAGCACTTGATCTTGCCGTCCTTGAGCGCGCGGCTCTGGGCCACGGCGTGCAGGCCGATCTTGTCGGGCAAGGTGCCTTCCGGCAGCGCCCAGATCTCTTCGGTGTGCTTGCGGTGCTCGGGGTTGGTCACCACCATGTCGGCCGGCAGGCGGTGGGCAAAAGTACCCACCTCACGGGCCGTGCCGCAGGCGCTGGGCTGGCCGGTCAGGCTGAAGGGGCTGTTGCCCGGCTGGCTGATCTTGCCGGTCAACAGGTGAATGTTGTAGACCATGTTGTTGGCCCAGGTGCCGCGCGTGTGCTGGTTGAAGCCCATGGTCCAGAAGCTCATCACCTTGACCTTGGGGTCGGCGTAGAGCTTGGCCAGGTCCTCCAACTGCTTGACCGGCACGCCCGAGATCTCGCTGACCTTCTCGGCGGTGTACTCGCTGACGAATTTGGCGAACTCGTCGAAGGTCATGGGTTTGGCATCGCCCGGGTTGCCCTTGGGCTTGCCATCGGCGCCGGGGTAGCCATTGCTCTTGGCATCCTTTTCCAGCGCATGGGCCGGGCGCAGGCCATAGCCGATGTCGGTCTCACCCTTCTTGAAGTTGACGTGCTTCTTGACGAAGTCCTGGTTCACCTTGCCCGACTTGATGATGTAGTGGGCGATGTAGTTCAGGATGGCCAGATCGGTCTGCGGCTTGAAGATCATGGGCTGATCGGCCAGATCGAAGCTGCGGTGCTCGAAGGTCGAGAGCACGGCCACCTTGGTCTCCGGGTGGCTCAGGCGGCGGTCGGTGATGCGGGTCCACAGGATGGGGTGCATCTCGGCCATATTGCTGCCCCAGAGCACGAAGGCATCGGCCTGCTCGATGTCGTCGTAGCAGCCCATGGGCTCATCGATGCCGAAGGTGCGCATGAAACCGGCCACGGCCGAGGCCATGCAGTGGCGCGCGTTCGGGTCGATGTTGTTGGTGCGGAAGCCCGCCTTCCACAGCTTGGAGGCGGCATAACCTTCCCAGATCGTCCACTGGCCGGAGCCGAACATCGCCACCGAATTGGGGCCGTCGGTCTTGATGGCCTCTTTCCATTTGGCGGCCATGATGTCGAAGGCCTCGTCCCAACCCACGGGCACGAAGTCGCCTTCCTTGTCATAGACGCCGTTCTTCTTGCGCAGCAGCGGCGTGGTCAGGCGGTCCTGCCCGTACATGATCTTGGACAGGAAATAGCCCTTGATGCAGTTCAGCCCCCGGTTCACGGCCGACTCGGGGTCGCCCTGGGTGGCCACCACCTTGCCGTCCTGCACCCCCACCACCACCGCGCAGCCGGTGCCGCAGAAACGGCAGGGCGCCTTGTCCCAGCGCACCGCGCTGTCGCCCGGCGCAGCCTGGGCCGGCAGGATGGGCACGATGCCAGCTGCGGCGGCCGCGCTGGTGGCGGCCTGGGTCTTCAGAAAGTCGCGACGGTTGGCTTCCATCTTGTTGCTCCTGGCACGGCGGCGGTCGCCGGCACGATGGGTTGACAGAGTTCTATGGGGGAATGCTCGGGGAAGGGGACTGCGTTTGCCTTGAAGCAGTTCAAGGTCTTGTGGCGTCCAACTCCGTTAGATCGCGACGCCAGTCCAAATGGCCGCCGTGATGGCCCTCTGGGGCCGGAGCGTCGGGGCCGGAGTACTCGTAGACCAGGGTGCTGGAGAGCAGTTCGGGCAGCACGGCGATGCGGCCCAGGGTCGCTGCGGCAGAGCCCTGGACTGTGTCTTCGATCACCAGCACCAAACGGCCATCCCCCGGGTTGTGGGTGATATCCACCCCCGGCTCGGCCAGCAGCTTGGGCAGCAAAGCCGGCAGGCTGGGCGGCAGCGCACGCAACACCACACCTAAGACGGACATCGAATACTCCTGCACCAAAACGGGGAATGCAGTGTGTTCGCCGCTGCCAGCACCTGGCTTGAGCCAGATCAATACGGCGCGGGAAGACCTCTGATTTGGATCAGTCTAACGATGCTGATCGATCAAGATGGGATTGCCATCGGGGTCGGTGAGGGTGAAATAGCCAGGGCCGGCATCGCCTGCCACCGCTTCTCCCACTTCCAGGCCCGCCGCCTTGAGTTGGGCCTGCAGCTGGCGCACATCGCTGAACTCGGCCAGGTTCTCGCAGCGCGCGTTCCAACCCGGGTTGAAGGTCAGCAGGTTCTTCTCGAACATCCCCTGGAACAGACCGATCGTGACCTCGTCAGCGTTGCGCAGGATCAGCCAGCTCTGCTCGGCCACGCCGCCGATGACGGCAAAGCCCAGCTTTTCGTAGAAAGCGCGCGAGGCGCCCAGGTCCTTGACGGACAGGCTGACGGAGAAGGCACCAAGCTTCATGACGGCTCCTGGCTGGCGGAGCCACCAGCTTACGTCGGCCGCTGGCGGTAGAAGGTCATGGGCTCGGCCTTGAGCTGCTGCAGCACGTTCTTGCGCATCTTGCCCACCACATGCATCTCGCAGGGCTTGCAATCGAAGCGCAGGGTCAGCAGGTCTTCGCCATGCTGCAGCGTGAGCGGCTCGGCGCGCACCGTGCCCTGCACGCCGGTCACGCCCTTGGCCTGCTTGGGGCAGAGGCTCAGGGACCAGCGCACACAGTGCTTGGTGATCATCAGGCTGGCCTCGCCCAGGGTCTCGTGGCTTTCATAGGCCGAACCGATGACCTTGACGCCATGGCGCGCATAGAAGGCCGCAGCCTGACCGTTGTACACATTGGCCAGGTAGCTCAGCGCGTCCTCGGGATAGGGCACAGGCGGCTGCACCTCGGCATCGCGCGGCAATTTTTCGAATGCGGCGGCACGCGTCGCCTCCAGCGCCGCCACGCCATCGCGGCGCAAAGCATTGAGCTTGGCGGCGGGCAAGAACAGGGACTCCCGCAGGCTCAGGCGCACGCGGCGGGCCTCGAACATCGTGTCGCCCAGCTTGGCCAGGGCCTCCTTCATCTGCGCCTGGGCCTGTGCTTCGTCGCGCGCCGGCTCATGGGGCTGCGCCAAACGCACCGCCGCCTTGTGGCCGTACTCGTCCTTGAGGCTGAGCTCAAAGCCCTGCGCGGTCTGCGCCAGGCTGAGATCCACCCGCACGCGGCGCTCGCTGCTGGGCTTGGCCAACAGGCGCTCCCAAGCCATGTCGCGGTTGCGGCTGATGGGGGTGTTGGGGAACAGATCCTTCAGTTCGCGCAGGGCCGGGTCGCGCGGCAGATTGGGCTGGACCCGCCAGCGCAGGCCTTCGATCAGGGCAGCGGTCTGCACCGGCACACCCTGCAGTTCGCCCTGGCGATCCCACCAGGTCAAGGCGTCGCCGTTGTTCAGGCTGAAACCCTCGTCCAGCACCACTTCGAAGTCCTCGGGGCCGACACGGCCCACATGGCCGATGGCGATGCCGGCGTGCTTGGGGGTGTCGAAAGCGCCGATGTCGATCTTTCGCCCGTTCACAAAGTAGTCGGTGCCGCCGCGGTTGAAGCCCTGCTCGGGTTCGGGCGTGAAGGTGTAGCGGCAATGGCCGTGGCTGCTGGGGGCGTAGTCGTTGCCGCGTCGCGCCATCAGCCCATCGAGCAGTTGGCGGTAGTGCGCAGTGACGTTCTTCACCGTGGCCATGTCCTTGTAGCGGCCCTCGATCTTGAAGCTGCGAATGCCTGCGTCGGCCAAGGCCTCCAGGTTCGCGCTCTGGTCGTTGTCCTTCAGGCTCAGCACATGCTTGTCGTGGGCAATGATGCGGCCCTGGGCGTCCTTCACCGTGTAGGGCAGGCGGCACTCCTGGCTGCAATTGCCGCGGTTGGCGCTGCGCCCGGTATGGGCATGGCTGATGAAGCATTGGCCGCTGTAGGCCACGCACAGCGCACCGTGCACAAAGAACTCCAGCTTGGCGCGGTCCACCTGGGCGCGGATGGCCTGGATCTGATGCAGATCCAGCTCGCGCGCCAGCACCATCTGGCTGAAGCCCACATCCTGCAAGAAGCGCGCCTTCTCGGGCGTGCGGATGTCGGTCTGCGTGCTGGCGTGCAGTTGGATGGGCGGCAAGTCCAGCTCCAAAAGCCCCATGTCCTGCACGATCAGCGCATCCACCCCAGCGTCATGCAGCTGCCAGACCAGCTGCCGCGCGCCTTCCAGTTCGTCGTCACGCAGGATGGTGTTGAGGGTGACAAAGATGCGCGCGTGATAGCGATGCGCGTGGCGCACCAGGCGGGCGATCTCAGACACCGGATTGGCCGCCTTGTCGCGCGCGCCAAATCCGGGGCCGCCGATGTAGACGGCGTCAGCACCGTGGTTGATGGCCTCGATGCCGATCTCGGCGTCGCGGGCGGGGGCAAGCAGTTCTAAGTGCGCGGGCATGCGAGATTCTAAAAAACCACGCTGGCGGCCCGAGCCCGGACCGCTTGTGCATTCAAACTGGGATGGGTCGGCCTTTGTCTTGTTGCTCAGCCAAGCCGGAATTGGCTGGGCCGGGCGCTGGCACTTCTTCGCATCATGCGCCGCAGCGCCGAGCCATCCTGATAGCCCACGGCAGCGGCCACAGTCTCGATGGGCAAGCGACTCGTTTCGATGAGGAAGCGGGCACGGTTCAGCCGCACCGCCTGCACCCAGTCCAGCACAGTGCGCCCACTGGCCGCACGCACCCTGCGTGACAGGGTTCTGGGCGATAAGCCCAGCGCTGCCGCCAGGCCATCCAGCGTCGGCGGACGCGGCAACTGGGTCTCAATGCAGCGCGTCAAGCGGCGCAACAACTCGTCCCCCTGCACCACCAGCGCCGGCAACACATAGGGCGACTGCGTCGCCCGCGGTGGAGGCAGCAGCAGAAACCGGCGCAGGCGATCCACCAGCGCCGGGCCCCAGCCCTGGGTTAATAGGGCCAGCATCAAGTCGGCCTGCGCCAGCGCGGCACCGGCTGTCCAAAGCGGGCCATCCTGCAACACCAGCGCGTCGGCCCGCACATGGGCTTCGGGCGCCCACTGCTGCAGCAGGGGCGCCAGCCACCAACTGGTGGTGACCTGGCGCCCCGCCAGCAAGCCGGCACGCTGCAGCAAGAACACCGCCGAACAACTGGCGGCGCAATGCCCGCCCTGCGCCGCATGGCGCGCCAGGGACTGGGCCGAACGCTCAGCGTCTGGCTGCGCCAGGCCCGATTGCAGCCGT
Source organism: Inhella inkyongensis (assembly GCF_005952805.1). Classification (GTDB taxonomy): domain Bacteria; phylum Pseudomonadota; class Gammaproteobacteria; order Burkholderiales; family Burkholderiaceae_C; genus Inhella; species Inhella inkyongensis. The sequence goes on along the minus strand of NZ_CP040709.1, from coordinate 273,556 downwards.
TCCGGGCTGTCCAGGCCCAGACCGGGCAGCACCCAGATGGAGCGATCCGCCCGCGTGGGCAGAGCCTGCGTTTCAAGCCGCAGGCCGCTGCTCAGCTCCAGCGTGCCGCCCTGCGGTGCCAGAACCCGCCAACGGGGGGCCGCCAAGCCAAGACCCGGCGCCAGCCGGACAGCGGCAGCCAAAAGATCCAGGCTGACGGCGACCCCCGCCGCATGGCTGCCTGGCAAGAGCAAAAGACTGAAATCAACCATGGCTGAAATAGCTCGTTAAGTGTCATTATGGACACTGGCAGTGTGCTGGTCTTGGCGCTTGAATGGAGGGACTGAAACTCAAGGAGCTCACCATGACCGACGACCCCATGCACGACTTCCAGGCCCAAACCCTGAGCTTTGACGACCAAAGCAAGCGCGTCTGGATCGCCGGCCAGGGGCCTGGGGTGATCGTGATGCCCGAGATGCCCGGCATCAGTCCGGCCGTGCTGCACTTTGCACGTCGCGTTCGGGACGCTGGCTTTCGCGTCTACCTGCCCTCTCTGTTCGGCCGCGATGGCGCCCGCCCCGATGCGGAGAGCGGCATGGTCGAACTGCAGCGCGCCTGCATCAGCGCCGAGTTCCGCGCCCTGGGAGGCGGGCGATCCAGCCCCATCACGGCTTGGCTGCGCGCGTTAGCGCGCCGGGCCCACGGGGAATGCGGCGGCCCGGGCGTCGGCGCCGTGGGCATGTGCTTCACCGGGAACTTTGCGCTGTCGATGATGCTGGAACCCGCCCTACTCGCACCAGTGCTCTGCCAGCCCTCCCTGCCCTTCGACAACCCACAGGGGCTGGAGATCTCTACAGCAGAGCTGCAGCAGGTGCGAGACCGTCTGGAGCGCGAGCACCTGACGGTGCGTGCCTATCGCTTTGCCGGCGACCGCCATTGCCGCGCCGAGCGCTTTGCGGCCTACGCTCAGGCCTTGGGGCCACGTTTCGAACCCACGGTGCTGCCCGACAGCGCCGCTCGCCGCACCGGCTTGGACTCCTTCTTTGGCCAAGTCGTGGGCTGTCCGCACAGCGTGCTGACAGCCCACCTGATCGATGCCGAGGGCGAACCCACCCGCGCCGCCCTGGACTCGGTACTGAGCTTTCTGCGCGGTCGCCTGGCCGGAACGCCGCATCAGGCCTGAGAGACCAACTCCTGCATCACCCAGGCCACCAGGGCCTGCGCCGCCGCGCGCTGCGGCTTGAGCGCCGAACGCACCAGGAAATAGGCGCGCGGCACCGGCAGACGCAGGGGCTGGCCCAGGGGCATGGCCTCGACCAGACGAGCGCTGTTCAACTCGTCCTGCACGAGCAGGCGATGGGCCAGCAGCAGGCCGGCACCCTGCAGAGCGGCGGCAATGGCATGTTCGGTGGCGCTGAAGCGCAGGCCACCGGCCGTGGCGCGACGGGCGGGCAGGCCGGCGGCGCGCAACCAATGGCGCCAGCTCGGGACTTCAGGATCGCCAGCCAATTGCTCGTCATGCAGCAGGGGCAAGCGTCCCAGCTCATCGCCCTGCTGCTGCCCGAGCGCGGGGCTGAAGACGGCCAGCAGCTCGTCCTGCGCCAGGCGGGTCCAGTGCAGATCGGGCTGGCGCGCTGGCGCGTCCAGTGGCGCATAGCGCAGGGCCAGATCCACGTCCGACCCATGCAGGTCCACATAGGCTGCGCTGGCTGCCACTCGCAGTTCCAGATTGGGGTGCGCCTGCACAAAGTGATGCAGGCGCGGCGCCAGCCATTGGCGGGTGAAGCCCGGTGGGGCACTGAGCACCAGCACGGCGGCATCGCGCTGGCGGCGTCGCCAATCGCTGCAGGCCTCGCGGATCAAGGCAAAGCCGGCCTGAAGGCCGGGCTGCAGCCGCAGGCCGGCGGCACTCAGCGCCACGCCGCGCGCCTGGCGCACAAACAAGGCTTCACCCAGCTGGGCCTCCAGCGCCCGAATCTGGTGGCTGAGCGCGCCAGGCGTCACATGCAGCTCGGCGGCCGCGCGGGCGAAGTTCAGGTGGCGTGCCGCGGCTTCGAAGGCGCGTAGGGCATTCAACGGTGGCAAAGCATCACTCAAGAGGCTTTCTCATGCCTTGGCGAAGGAATCTCGATTGTGCGCAGGGCCCGGCACGCCCTCCAATGGCGGCATGAAAAGCCCTACCGACCGCCTGCCCTGGCCCTTGCTCCTGTGTGCAGCCGCCGTGATGGGCATGGCGCTGGGCACGCGCCATGCGCAGGGACTCTTCATGCTGCCGCTGCTCGGCGAGCGCGGTTGGGGTCGCGAGACCTTTGCGCTGGCGCAAGGCCTGCAGACCTTGGTCTGGGGGGCCCTACAACCCCTGACCGGCTGGCTGGCCGACCGCTACGGCGCCGCGCGCGTGATCGCCACCGGCTGTGTGGTGTATGCCGCCGGCCTGCTGCTGGAGGCCACGGCGACCAGCCCAGCGCACTTGGCCCTGGGCGCCGGGCTGCTGACTGGCCTGGGTTTGACAGCCACCACCTTTGCCACGATCTACAGCGCGTTGTCCCGCGCGGTGGAGCCCGCCCAGCGCGGCGCGGCCTTGGGTTGGGCGGGTGGGCTGGCCGGCTTCTTTCAGTTCCTGCTGGTGCCGCTGGCACACAGCGGCATTGCCGCTTGGGGCTGGTCGGCCGCCTTACAGGCCTTGGCGGCCATGGCCTTGGGCTGTGCGCTAGCCGGCATGCAGGTTCGCGATCGCCCGGGCGAGGCTGCGACGCTGGATCAGTCCCTGGGTGCGCTGCTGCGCACCGCGCTCACCCAACGCGACTTCTGGCTGCTGAATGCCGGCTTCATGGCCTGCGGATTTCAACTGGCGTTTCTCGGCGTCCATCTACCGGCCTACTTGCGCGATGCCGGCCTCGGGCCCCAGGCGGGCGTGCATGCCATGGCGCTGATCGCCCTGGCCAATGCCATCGGCATCTATTACGCCGGGCGCCTAGGCGAGCGCTATCGGCGCAGCCACCTCCTCAGCGCGCTGTACGCCCTGCGCAGCCTGGCCATGCTGCTCTTCATCAGTCTGCCGCTGAGTCTGAGCACCCTCTATGTATTCGCCTGGGTCATGGGGTTGACCTGGTTGGGGACCGTGCCGTTGACCAGCGGGGTGCTGGCACAGCTCTTTGGGGTCCGCTATCTCGGCACCATGTTCGGACTGGTGTTTCTCGGGCACCAATTGGGCGGCTTCCTCGGGGCGTGGCTGGGCGGCAGGTTGTTCGATGTCTCCGGCTCCTACACGGCCATGTGGGCTATCGCCATTGGCTTGGGCGTGGTCTCCTCGCTGCTCCATCTGCCCATTCGCGACCGAACCGTGGGACTGGGCGCTCAGCCTGCATGAGGATCCGTCTGCTCCTGGGTGCCTTGGCGCTGGGCCTGACCCTATGGGCTTGGCGCGTGCTGCAGGCCAATCTGGTCGACTGGGTTCAGCTCAACAACCTTTGTTGACCGGCCGGGCGGGCGGATCACGCCTCAGCTGAACAGCCCCAAATCCCTGACCCGCGCCACCAACTGCGCCGCGCTGCTGACCTGCAGCTTGCGCATCAGGTTCTCGCGGTGCTTGTCCACGGTCTTGGGCGCCAGGTGCAGCAGCTCGGCCATCTGCGCATTGCTCAGGCCCTCGGCAATCATCTTGGTGACCTGCAGCTCGCGTGGGGTCAGGCCCGGGTCGGCGGCCTCGGCCTGCTGGCGCAGCGCAGCATCCACCACCACATCGCCACGCAGCACGCGGCGCAGGGCCTCCACCAGTTCCGCGCCGCTGCCCTGCTTGAGCAACAGGGCATGCACGCCCAGGTCCAGCAGCTGTTTGAACACCGTGGGCGACTGGGCGCCGGTCAGCATGGCGATCTTCAGCTCGGGGTGGCGCTGGCGCAGCCAGGCCACGCTGGCGGCGGTGTCGCCACCGGGCATGTGGTAATCCAGCAGCAGCAAGTCAGGTGTCAGCTCGGCCACGCGGGCGTGCAGGCCGTCCAGGCTGGACTGCTCCCCGACAATCTGCCACCCGGGCTCCAGGCCCAACAAGAGCTTGAGCCCATCCCGAAAAATGACATGGTCGTCGGCAAGCAGGATGCGAACACGGTCGCTGCGGGCCTGGCTGGGCATGGGGCTGCGCGGCCTGCTGGCCTGGGTGCTGTGGAGCGCGCCATTTTATGGAGCCTGGGCCGCCTGCCCGGCCGCCTTGGCGCAGCAGGATCTGACGGCCTGCACCCAGATCCAGGCCCCGCCCGGAGGCTCGGCGGGCCTGCGCTGGCAACGCATTGAACTGCACAGCGAGGCCACGCTGACCCGCTGGCTGGACGCCCGCGTGCCCGATGCCATCCACCTGGAGCTGTGGCGCGCCTCGACCGGCCAGGCGCCGCACCGTGAACGCGTGCTGGGCGCCCACAGCCTGTACGCCGACCGCCCTTTGCCGGGGCCGCGCCTGCTGCTGCCGCTGGAATTGACGCCCGGCCCACACACCCTGTGGCTGGGTTACCGCCTGCATGGCGACGGCGTGCTCACGCCCCAGCTGCTCAGCCCCGAGCGCGAACGGGCACTGCGCAGCCAGTCCGATCTGCTCAACGGCGCGCTGGCCGGCGGCCTGCTGGCCTTGGGCCTGGGGGTCCTGTGCGTGCGCCTGTTCGGCGGCTCCAGTGCTTATCTGGCCTATGCGCTGTTGCTGGTCTGCGAGCTGATGTTGGTGACCCAGACCGAGGGCTATGCCTTTGCCTGGCTGTGGCCCGAGTCGCCCGGGTGGAACCAGATCGCGCCCCAGGTGTTTGCCCTGGCCACCCTGGCCGCCCATGTGCTGCTGGCGCTGCGCTTTCTGCAGCTGCGCCAGCGCCACCCACTGCTGTGGCGGGCCCATATGGGTTTGAGCGCGCTGATTGGCGTGGCCTTGATGGGCCTGGGCCAGCCCTGGTCCGAGCCTCTCACCCTGGTGCTGGGCCTGTCCTACGCACCGCTGGCCCTGGGCAGCGCCGTGCTGGCCTGGCGCGACCGCCTGCCCGGCGCCCCGCTCTATGCCTTGGGCGTGTTTGCGCTGGCCCTGGGCGGCATCGTGCCGTTTGCGCTCGGGGTGGTTGGTCTCAACCCCTTGCCCTTCGATCACTTCGTTTATCCGCGCATCGGCCTGTTCCTGGAGGCCAGCTTCTTCTCGGCCGCCCTGATCAACCGCATGCGCCAGCAGCAGGCCGACCTGGCCGACCAGCGCCTGCGCCGTCTGGCCGAGGCCGAAGACCTGCTGCAGGCCGAGAGCCAGCGCCGCGCCGCGCTGGACCTGGCGCAGCAGCAAGGCCTGCGTCTGGCCGGCGCCAGTCACGACATCTCGCAGCCCCTGTCCTCGCTGCGCTTTGCCATCGCGGCCCTGCAACGCAGCGCCACCGAGGCCCAGTCGCCCATCACGCAGCATCTGGACCACACCCTGAGCTATGCCCAGACCCTGCTGAGCGACCTGATCCAGCAGACCCGCACCGAGTTGCCGCTGCGCAGCGACCACCTGGAACTGGGCCCCTGGCTGCGGACCCTGGCCCAGGCGCACCAGGCGCAGGCCCAGGCTAAGGGCCTGACGCTGCGCGTGGCCCCCTGCAGCGCCGAGATCGAGGCCTCGCAACTCATCCTGGCGCGCATCCTCAACAACCTGATCAGCAATGCGCTGCGCTATACCCAGCGCGGCGGGGTGCTGGTGGGCGTGCGGCGCCGCCCGGGCGGCCTGGAGATCCAGGTGCTGGACAGCGGCCCAGGCCTGCTGCCCGCGCAGATCGAGCGCCTGCAACGGCCGTTTGAGCGCGGCAGCAACGAGCACCCCGGACATGGCCTGGGCCTGTTCATCGTCAAGAGCCTGTGCGCGCAAAACGGCTACCGCTTCACGGTGCGCAGCCGGCTGGGACGCGGCTCGCTGTTCGCGGTTACGGTGGATACCGTATCGGAATAGGGGGACGCGATTCCTAGCATGGACGGCATCTGCACAAGAACCGCCCAAGCCCATGCTGCCCCACGCTTCCACCCTCTGGCGCGCCGCCCTGCGCACCACCGACCTGCCGCGCCACTGGCGCGTGCTCACCAGCCAGCCGCGCCTGGATGTGGTGTTCATCACCAATGTGCGCGACGAGGCCGAGCGCCGCCGCTTCTTCGCCGATCCCAATGACCGCCTGCAACACGCCAGCGGCCCGCGCATGCGCCTGCGCGGCGTGCATGCCCAGGTGCGCGGCTTCAACGTCACGGCGGAAGAACTGCTGACCCGCCCGGGTCGCAAGCTGGCACGCGAACTCTTCATCGAGTGCACGCGCTGGGCCCAGGATCAAGGCGCCCGTGTGGTGCTGCTGGCCGCCTCCACCAAGCGCCTGTTCGGCCGCGATGGCGGCGAACTCAAGGCGATGTTCCCGGACCTCGTCTTCACCATCGGTGACAACGGCACCGCCTGGTTGCTGGGCCAGGACGTGGAGCGCGCGCTGCGCCGCGCCAACCTGAGCGCGCCGGCTCGGCTGCTGGTCATCGGCCCCTACGGCATCCTCGGTAGCGCGGTGGCCGAGCACCTGGCCGGCGCCCGCCACGAGGTGATCGGCTGGGGCCCCAGCACCGCCCTGCTGCAGGAGTGGTCGCAGCAAACCGGATTGAGCGCCGCGCTGGACTTCGAGTCCATCGGCAAGGTGGACGCCGTGGTGTGCTGCTCGCACAGCCCTGAGGCCAAGCTGACGCTGGAGCGCGTGCAGCAACTGCGCCGCACACGCCGCAAGCTCCTGGTGATCGATGTCTGCGAACCCGCCAATCTGGACGCCGAGGAGTTGGCGCGCTGCGGCGACCTGGTGCGCCGCCAGGACGCCGGAAATGCCCACGCCAAGGGCCTGAGCTATGGCCTGGGGCCCCTGAGCTGGCAGCGCCTGCAGCTATCGCGCGGCACCGTGTTCGGCTGCTTCGCAGAGGCCATCGCGCTCTACCAGGCGATCTTCCGCGACCGCTCCAGCATCGCACTGCGGCGCGACTGGTTCGAGGTCAGCGCCTTCAACCAGTTCATCGTCGCCGAGACCTTCCGCGAGCTGGGCATCCAAGCCCCCGAGCCGCATTGCTTTGGCCGCCGCGTGACGCGCTTTGACCTGCGCCGCGAAGAGGCGCAAGCCCTACCGCAGGACACCCCCTTCACCCTGCCCAACCCGCTGCAGGCCCGCTGATGAAAAGCGCCCCCATGACGCGTCGTGGCGCGTGGCTGTGCCTTGCCTTGGCGCTGCTGATCACCCTCTTTTTCTTCAGCCTGAACCTGCGCGTGCCGTCGAGCGGCATCGTGCAGGACGCCCTGCTGGACGGCAGCAACCGCTACGCCCAGTGGAACGCCCAGGCTCAGAAGGTCGGCAGCATCCAGCAGGGCGAGCCCCTGTCCTTTGTGCTGGCTTATCCCAAGGGCCTGGACCTCCAGGGCCTGCGCCAGATCGAGGCCATGACGCAGGCGGCCCGCCGCCTCTTCCCCGAGGGTCAGGTCTGGAGCCTGGCCGCCAACGCCGTGGACTACCGCGTGCAGGATGGTGCGCTGCACAGCCAGCCCTGGCTCAGCCGCCAGCGCCTGGAGACCAAGGACTTCGACCTGGCCGCTTGGAAGCAGGCCGTGGCGGGAGATGCCAGCGTCTACGGCACCCTGGTCGGCCGCCAGTTCGATTACGCCCAGGTCCTCGTCTTCCTGCCCGCCAGCTACGACGAACAAGGCGTGGTCGATCGCGTGGCCGAGTTCCTCGAACAGCGCGAGATCTCCCAACTCGAATGGCTGCTGTGGAAGGGCGACATCCGCCCCGCCCCCGAGCACGCCAATGTGTCCCTGGGCGGCTGGTCGGTGGCGCGCGGGCTGATGCACTACGCGCTGATCTCCGATGTGATGCTTTATTCCACCGTCGGCCTGGTGCTGGCCACCCTGGCCGCGGTGTTCTCGCTCGGTTCCTGGCGCCAGGCCCTGCAGGTCAGCCTGTGGATCTTCGTGTCCTTCGTGGTGGCGCGCGGTGCCATTCCGTTGATGGCCGATCTGGGCCTGCGCTTCTACGGCCAACCCATCTACGAACGCGTCTACTTCCTGCTGGTCATGTCGGCGCTGATCGTCTCGGGCATTTCGCTGAATGTGCGCGCCTTCGAGGCCTACAACCAGCAGTGGCAGCACGAGCCCGGCGCCGCGCGCCTCAGCCTGTGGGCGCGCGTGCGCCCCATGCACGCCAAGTTCAATGTGGTGGTGGCCATTGCGGTGCTGAACTTCGCCACCCTGCCGCAGATCGGCATCCGCGGCCTGCTGGAGGTGGGCGTGCTCACCGGCATCGGGCTGCTGGTCCAGCGCCTGATCGTCAGCACCGCGCTACCAGCCCTGCACGCCTGGCTGGGTGGTGAGCCCAGCGAGGCCCGCCGCATCCCCGGCGCCGCCGCCTACCAGCGCGCCGTGAACGCGCTGCCGCGTGCCGCCCTGGCGCTGCTGGAGCGCCTAGGCCCCCGCCGCAGCCTGGCCCTCAGCCTGGGCCTGACCGGCCTGGCGCTGGCTGGCGCCGCCACCGTGGTGCTGCACGACATGCGCAGCCCAGTAAACGCGCGCTGGATCGCGGTGCAGGAGCGCCCCATCGACTACCTGCCCGGCACCATCGTGGACCGCGGCCGTGCCCTGCTCAACCAGCCCGAGGGCGCCGGCTTTGCGCGCCTGAACTTCCTGGTGCAGCCGGCCCGAGAGGGCGCCCCCAGGACCGGGCCAACCCGGCCCGCCCCCCACGGGGGTATGAGTAGCCGGGCGGAGCCCGTTCTACTCATGACGGAACAGACCGCCGCCAGCGACCCCGCCTTCATCGCCCAGACCCTGGCCTTTCAGCAGCGCGTGCAGGCCCTGGCCGACGCCTACCCGGTGCGTTCGGCGCTGGACAAACTGAGCGAGATTGCCGCCAAGAGCCCCGACGTCGGCACGCCCCTGCCCGCCAGCCGTCAGCAGGCCCATGAGCTGCTGCAACTGATGCGCTGGGACTTCGCCGACTCCCCGTTGGCCGACTTCTTCTGGAGCGATGCCGGCTATGTGCTGTTCGCCGCCCACCCGGCCGACAACTCGCGCGAACTGCGCGCCTTTGCCGACGCCGTGATGCAGCTGGCGCAAGCCGAATTCCCGCAACTGCGCGTGCTGCCCTTCGGCCGCCTGCACACCTACCACCAGACCGACGAGTACATCAGCCAGGGCAAGCCGCTCAATGTGCTGCTGTCCTTCCCCCTGGTGCTGGGCCTGGCCTGGGCCTGGCTGGTGTGGAGCCAGCGCGGCCGGCCGGCGTTGATCAGCCCCTTGCGCAGCGCGGCGGCCCTGTGCCTGCCCTTTGCCTTCGCCTATTCCGTGGTGGTGCTGGTGATGGCGGCGTTCTCGCTGCCGCTGGATCAGGCCACCGCCTGCGCCACGGCCCTGGGCATCAATGCGGCGGTGGACTTCGGCCTCTACGTGCTGGAGGACTACCGCCAGGCCTTGGCGCGTGGGCTCACGGCGCCCCAAGCGCTGCGCCTGGCCCTGGGCGAACGCGGCGCCGTCACCGTCATCGACGCCAAGCTCAACATCGTCTGCTTCAGCCTGTTGCTGCTGTCCAGCTTCGTGCCCATCCAGCGCCTGGGCCTGCTGCTCATCGTGCTGCTGCTGGCCTGCGCGCTGGGCGTGCTCTTCCTGATGGCCGGCGCCCTGGCGTACTGCGTGCGCCCTGCGCCCCACACCTCGAACCAGAAAGTCCCCGCATGAACCGCCGTTCCCTTTTGAGTCTCGGACTGAATGTGGGTCTATTGACCTTGTCCCGCCCGCTCTGGGCCCAAGAAGACGCCGCCGCCCGCGCTGAAGCGCTGTGGACGCGCTATCGCCAGGGCGTGCAGACCGAGCAGGAATGGGTGCGTGTGCGCATAGAGCGCGCCGGCCAGGCCCCCGAGCTCAAGCGCCTGCAGCGCAGCATCCGTTACCGCGCCGATGGCGGCTTCCTGGTGCTGGTGCGCTTTGCCGAACCGGCACTCGATCAGGGGTTGACCCTGCTGATCGACCGCAGCGCCAGCAGCCAGGCGATGTGGCTGCGCATGCCCAGCTGGCCGCAGGCCCGCCGCATCGCCGGCGACCGCGAGGCACGCAGCTTTGGCGGCACCGACCTGAGCTTTGAGGACAACCGCCTGCTGCTGGGCGAGGCCCCCAGCGACTGGAGTTACCGCACGCTGCCCGACGGCCGGCTGGAGGCCAGCCCCAAGTCGGCCGGCGTGAACTCGGCCTATGGCCGCCGCCTGCTGCGCCTGAACACCGAGGGCGCGCTGGCCCAGATCGAATACTTCGACCCCAACGGCCGCCTGCTCAAGACCCAGACCCACGAAGGTCTGAAGGTGGAGGCCAATGGCCGCTGGCGCGCCCAGGGCATCCGCGTGCAGCACGCGCAGGGCAGCAGCCACTTCGAGATCGAACGCCGCGAGTTCGGCGCCGCCCTGCCCGAGGCCTGGTTCCAGGCCCAGCTCAGCGCATGAAGGCGGCGCTGCTCCTGCTGTTGTGCAGCCTGGGCGCCAACGCTCAAACCCTGCGCCACGAAGTGCAGCTGCAAGCCGCACGCGACATGCACGAGTTGCAAGCCCAGAGCCGGGCGGACTGGAGCGGCGAGTCGATCCGCGCCCGGGCCGAGGCCGAGCTGAGCTGGCGGGAAAGTCAAGGCCATGAACTGCGCCTGGGCGAGGCCTGGCTGCAGACCGACACCGCGCTGGGCACCCTGCGTGCCGGCCGCCAGCGCTTTCAGTGGGGCCTGACGGACACCGTCTCGCCCGGCGACTTGATCAACCCGCGCGACTGGCGCGACCTGACCCGCCCGCGCAAGCGCCCCTTGGCTGCGCTCAGCCTGCAGCACGCCAGCGGCCTGCAGGCCGTGCTGGCGCGGGCCGATCACGCCGAGCTGCCCAACGGCGCTTGGGCCTTTCCCCTGCCCCCCGGCCTGAGCCTTGAACGACCCGCCACCCCCGATGCCAAGGCACAGGCCGCGCTGCGCTGGCAGGGCCGGATGGGCGATCAGGAATGGAGCGCGCTGGCCTATCGCGGCCACAGCCACGCGCCGCAGTTCGCATTGGCAGGCCATCAGCTGGTGGCCCGCCACGAACGCCTCAGCGCCTTCAGCCTCGGCCATTTGCGCCCGCTGGATGGCAGCAGCCTGCTGCGTGCCGAGCTGGGTCACTTTCGCGGTGAGCACGGCCAGCGCTTCACCCAGGCCGTGCTGAGCGTGGACCGCGAATGGGCGACGGACGAAGGCAGCATCTACCTGCTGCTGCAGACCCAACGCAGCCGGGGCGCCCAACCCGCCGTGGGCCTTGACCTGCGCCGCGCGCTGGATGGGCAGTGGCTGGCCCGCCTGCAGCACCGCAGCGACTCGGGGCGCCAGGTGCAGGCCGAGTTCGTGGGCGGCAGTGGCCAGGGCGGCAGAACCGGACTATTGCGCCTGGGCTGGAGCCAGCCCCTGAGCGGCGCCCTAGAACTGGAGTTGGGGGCCCAGGCCCTGTGGGGGCGGGGCGCCGCCTTCTGGGCGCCCTGGGCCCGCAACGACCGCCTGTTTGCGCGCCTGCGCTGGGTGGGCTGAAGCGGCTACTGACGCGCGCGGTTCATCACCACCATGCCGGCCAGCACCATCGCGCCGCCCAGGATCAGCGACCAGTCCAGCGCCTCGCCCAGCCACACCGTGGCCACCGCCACGCCAAACACCGGCACCAGGCTGATGTAGGCCGAGGCCGCGCCCGCGCCCAGCGCGGCCACCCCCTCGAAGTACCAGGCATAGGCCAGCACCGTGGAACCCACCACCATGAAGAGCAGGGCCGCCCACCACTCGGTGCCCAGATGCAGCGGGCGCATCAGCGCGTCCCCGTCAAAGCCCCAGGCACTCAGCAGCAACAGGGCCAGGCCAAAGCCGGCCGTCACCGCCGTGGTGGTCAGGGCGTCGATGCCCACCAGCAAGCGCTTGCCCAGCAAGGTGTAGGCGCTCCAGCAAATCACGCAGCCCAACAACAGGGCCTCGCCAATCCCCAGCCCTTCGGTGAACAGGGACCAGGGCGCGCCATGCGTCAGCACCACCACCGCACCGCTCACGGCCAGGAACATGCCCAGGCCGATGCGCGCATTCAACCGTTCGCCGAACAACCAGGCGGCGGCCAGCACGGTCAGCACCGGATTGGTCGTCACCACCAGGGCCGCGCGGCCGGCCGGCAGGTACTGCAGCCCGCCCAGAAAGAAGGCCGCATAGCCAAACACCCCCAGCGCGCCGCCCAGGGCCAAACCGGCCCATTGCTTGCGCGACAGCGCCTGCAGCGTGCGGGTACCAGAGCGCACAAACAGCCAGCCCAGCAGCAGGATCAGTGAAAGCGCAAAGCGCCAGCTGGAGGCCGACAGCGGCGGCACGGCCGCCGCCACCACCTTGCCCGCGGGCCAGGCCGCGCCCCACAGGGCGGCCATCCCCAAGAGCTTCAGATGGACCATCCAGGATGGGGCGGCGGTAACGCGGGCGGCGGATTGCATGGCGGCAGTGTCGCCGCCCGCTGCAGGAGAGCCCGAAGCCCTGGCAAGATGGCCCCGCGCCGCGCTGGGCAAAGGCTGCCCTGCTTGTCCACGCAGACGCTGCCCGGCGCGTTGCACGGCCCCTCTCTTGCTGGTGCACTCCCCCATGCGCGCTGCCTTGCTGCTGTTGGCCCTGTGCGGCCTGAACCTCCAGGCCCAGACCCTCTACCGCTGCGAAGTCGGCGGCAAGCTGGAGTTCCGCCAGAGCCCCTGCCCCGAAGGCGGCAAACCGCTGCGGGTCCACGCGCCGCCGGTCGGCACGGTGACGCCGCGCGCCCCGTCCGCGTCGGCCCCGTCCGCCGCCTCCACCCCAGCCCCCGATGCCGACGCCTCGGCCCTGGGCGCCATCGGCCCGGACCGCCGCCTGCCGCCCGAGTGGCTCACCGCCTGCCTCGATTGGTATCGCCCCCTGCTGCGCGACCCCGACAGCGCCAAGGCGCGCGAACCCTCGCGCGAGCGCGGTGTGCTCAGCCTGACTCTGCAGGCCCGCAACGCCCGCGGCGGCCTGGAAGAGAAGCCGGCGCGCTGCGAATTCAAGTCCGACCGCCTGGACGCCGGCTGGACCCGCATCCACGCCGAGCGCCTGGGCTGGAATGTGAAGGGCGAGGCCTGCCCGCTGCGCGAACGGCCGGTGGCCCCCCGCCCCGGCCAAGCGCTGCCGGCTCAGGCCCCGCAGCTCGTGCTGGACGATCGCGGCATCGAGCGCTGCAGGCCCTGAATTCGAGGTCCGGATTCGGCGCTTCGGCTCTCCAGAATCGGCGCCATGAACTTCCGCATTCTGGGCCTGGACCCCGCCCCCTTCGCCCCGCTCTATGGCCTGAGCGACGCCGCCCTGGCCGAGCAGGGTGTGCAGCGCATCGCCGTGAACGAGCCGCACAGCGCCCCCGATCGCATCGAGCTTCGCGATGCCGAGCCGGGCGAGACCGTGCTGCTCCTCAATCACTGCTATCTGGACATCCCCAACCCCTACTACGGCCGCCACGCCATCTTTGTGCGCGAGGGCGCCACCCAGCGCTTCGAGGCCCTGAATCAGGTGCCCGACGCCCTGCGCCGCCGTTTGCTCTCTCTGCGCGCCTTTGATGCGGCCAGCATGATGGTGGACGCCGATGTGGTCGAGGGCACGCAGATCGAGGGATTGATCGAGCGCCTGTTCGCCGAGCCGGCGGCGGCCTTCATCCAGGTGCACCACGCGCGGCGCGGGTGTTATGCGGCGCGGGTGGAGCGCGGCTAAGCCATTGGCCTTCTGCGGTTGAGCACCGCGGTGGCGCAGAGCGTGTCGTCGAGCAGAAGTTGGCCTCTGCCAAACGCAGGAGCGACCGTGGTGGTTCCTGTGTTGTTATTCATGATTCAATTCATGAATGCAGTCAAACGCCGACGCTATCGCGCAAGCCCTGCGCCAAGGCCCGCTTTCCAGCCGGGCTTTGCAGGAGCGGCTTTCATTGAGCCAAGCCACTGTCTCACGGGCGATCTCTGAGCTTGGCGATGCGGTGCTGCGGATCGGCGACGGGCGTTCTGTTTTCTATTCACTGATCGATTCAAGCTGGATAGCTGCTATCCCTGTTCATCGCGTCGATGCCGAGGGCAAATTGCACGAGCTGGGGCAGCTGATCCCGGTCCGGCCCGAGGGCTTTGTGATGCAACGGATGGATGGCACGCTGCAGCACAGCGACAGCCTGCCCTGGTGGCTGGCCGATGCCCGGCCGCAAGGCTTTCTGGGGCGCGCCTTTGCGCACCGGCATGCCGAGGCGCTGGGACTGCCGAAGTCCCTGGCCGACTGGAGCGACCGCCATGCGCTCAAGGCCCTGGTGGCCTTGGGCCACGACAGCCCCGGCAATGTGCTCTTGGGGGCTGCGGCACGGACGGCCTTTCTGACGGCCGCCGCCCCGCGGGCGATTGCTAGAGCGCAGCGGCCCGATGCCTTTGCCCGGCTAGCGGCATTGGCCGCAGAGGGCGAGCTGCCGGCTTCCTCGGCCGGGGGCGAGCAACCCAAGTTCACGGCCTATGCGCAGACGCCGGCTGGCGCGCGCCATGTCATCGTCAAGTTCAGCCCGCCCGAGCGCAATGCGGTGACCGCGCGCTGGCGCGATTTGCTGGGGGCGGAGCATCTGGCCCTGATGACCTTGCGCGAAGCGGGCGTGCTGGCCGCGAACACCGAGCTGCTGGACCTGGGCGAACAGCGCTTCCTGCAGGTGGAACGGTTTGATCGCATCGGGCCGCTGGGCCGGCGCGCCCTGCATTCGCTGGGCAGCCTGGACGACGAGTTCGTGGGCAATCGCCAGGCCCCCTGGCCGGCCGCCGTGCGCCAGCTGGTGCGCGCCCGGGTGGTGGCGCAGCAAGCCGAGGAGCCGGCAGCGCTGCTCTACGCCTATGGCCTGCTGATCGGCAACACCGACATGCACATGGGCAATCTGTCCTTCTTCAGCGAGCCCGGCCAGCTCTGCCAGCTTGCCCCCGCCTACGACATGCTGCCCATGGGCTTCGCCCCCACGCCCAGCGGCACGCTACGCGACGCCTTGCCCGCCCTACAACTGCCCGCCGAGGTGCCGCCGCGCGTCTGGCCGCAGGCCCTGGGGCTCGCCCAGCGCTTCGTGGCGGCGCTGCAGCAGCTCCTGCAAACCGGCACGATCTCGCCTGACTTCCAACCCTGCGCCCAAGCCATCGCCCAGCGGCTGGCGCAGGCGCAGCGGCAGGTGGAGCGGATGGCGGTTTGAGGGTGGGCTGAGGGTGCCGCGCCGCACCTAAGCGGCCTGGCCCGCCACCGCCCTGCGCAGCGTGATGCTGGTGGGCCGGCTGTAACCCGCGTGGGCCGACTCCCCTACCTTGTGAAAGCCCAGCGCCGCAAAGGTGGCGTGGTTTTCCACCAGCTCCACCCGGGTCTGCAGTTCCAGCCAGGGGCGCCCATGCGCCCGCGCCAGGTCGTCGGCCGCTGCGAACAGCGCCCGCGCCACGCCCCGGCCGCGTGCCCCCTCGGCCACGGCCACCTTGCCCACGTAGACGCAGTCGCTCCGCAACGCGGCGAAGGCGCAGCCGATCAAGCGCTCGCCCTCCTCGGCCACGATCAGGGTCTCCGCCGCCGCCTTGGCCTGAAAGGCCTCGACGCCCATGCCCTTGAGGGACGAGGGCGGGTCAATCCGCGCGTCCATATAGGCAAAGGCGTCGCGCACCAGTTGAAGGAGCTGCGGCCAGGCGGAGAAGTCGGCGGGGGCGGTGCGGACCTGCATATTGGGCGGACGGCTCAGGTTGGAGCAAGGCGAGGGCCGAGGGCGGCCAAAGCCTGCATGAAGTCTTGCGGAAGGGGCGCGATCGGCCGCAGCCGGCTTGTCATGGCGCCCGGGGGCTGCGCAGCGCACGGACGATTCAAAAGTCGGCCGGTTCCCAATCGTCTGGACCAAAGGTCGGGACAAAGTGTGCGTTCTCTTCGGGTTTGGTGACGTCACCAAACCATCCAAAGACCGGGGCCGCATCGCTGAAGCAACGCTCGATCACGGCTCGGTGGCTTTCCTGATCCGCGGGGAATCCGTAAAAGCAGACCTCGGTCGAAAAGAGATTCTTTGTGCGCAGATGAAAAAAGCGCCCGCCGCAGTACAGCATGTAGTGAAGCTGACCGCTGTTGTGGCGCGCCGTTGCGTCGACTTGAAGGAGATAGGCGTCGCGGTATTCATCCAGGGCAATCCGCATGCCATCGACATGTTGTTTCAAGATGCGGGGGCCCAGGGGATCGCGAAGCGCGTCCTCTGCAATACGGGCAACTTGCCGCACAGAGGGAAATGGAACGAGGACGAATGCCATAGATCGAGTGACTGAGTTTGGACGCCAGGCAGTGGCTTGAGTGAGCCCCGGGTCGGAGGCGCTGGACCTCACCCGCAGGGGTCCTTCGCACTCCTACTCACCGCCCACCCGTGCTGGGGCCGAAGAGGCCAACGCCTGCAGGTCCGATCTCGCGCCAGAGCAGCGCTCCGAGTTCAGGTTGAAGTGTGAAGTCCTTCGGGGTCAGGCCGCGCGGCCGGGCGCATCCAGGCGCTCGCGGTCGTAGTAGTCCACATCGGCCTCGGCGTGGAAGAGCTTGCGCAGCCGGGGCGCCCCGGGCTCGCTGGAGTAGACGCCGATCTTGTCGGAGTCCGGGTACTCGCACACCTCGGTGTCTGCCAGCGTCGAGAGCGACAGATAGCGCAGAGGGGTGCTGCCCGTGTTGATGATCTGGTGCGCCACCTCCGGCCCGCCCGTGGGGCAGGCCACAACGTCATGCACCCGCAGCGGGAAGCGCTCCGCGCCGAAGCGCAACTCCCCCTCGCCCTCCAGGATCAGGAACATCTCCTCTTCCTCGCGGTGCGCATGAAACGGGCACTGCGCCTTGCCCGGCGGCAGCTCGGTCAGGTTGTAGCCCAGCTTGCGTGCCCCGATGGCGGCGCTGAACAGCGCGCGCCGCGAGGTGTAGACGCCGTTGTCCTCGAGGTCATCGAATTCGAGGTCGTTGAGGTTGGCGATGGGGTGGGGCATGGGGGCCATGGAGAAATGACTTCGACACCGAGACTGAGGATGGTGCTTAGGCAATTGAAGCGTCTTGCCAGGCGTCGTTGTTCAATGTTTGAAGGACTGGTCGGCGTCCATGGGGTTTCGGAGCCCTTGAACGTGGAAACCCACTGGAGATGCGACTCCGACAAATTCGACCTGCCTGCCCGCAATCAATTTGCCGCTCAGGGGGAAATCGTCGGCGCACAGGTTTTCAGTGGCGCGGCCGTGCTGCAACTCCAGATACTGCTGGCACACCGATCGGCGGGATTCCCAACGGCGCACAGAGAGGACGGTTAACTTCAGGACTGCTGGCCTCTGAGAGAGCAAGGTACTGGTCAGTGCAACCCATCCCTGGGCTGCGAGGAACAAGAGGCCCGCAACTGTGCCGCTGAACAAGATGAAGGCAGCAAGGCCCAATACGCCGGACGAGAGCCCGCGCGCTTCCCTGAGGCGGCGAGTAATCCATGCACCAACGACGATCGCAGGGAACCCGAGCATGGGTGCCATCAGTGCAGGATGGAGCTGATAACTGGCGATGAATTCGTCGCCGACTACCCTTGATAAAACGATTCCACAAAGGGCATAGACGCCGAGCGTTACGACGATCGGTGAGGGAATTTGTCTTTGGGGCACTTGAAGTCCTGCGTGCTCCGCTGAGGCGACCACGAACCACCAGCTTGGCAGCAAGGTTCGAGAAAATTTTTTTATCAGCAACGATTCCCCCTGATCTGCCGCATGCGACTTGCAAGACCCGTGGAAATCGGCGCCTTTGTGACGAGCTCTTCGGCTTCTGGGTCGGTCCGCTGCGGTCGAGCAGAAATCCTAGTCGAGACGGCTCAGGGCCTTCCGTGGGGCTTCTGCAGCGCAGCGGCAACGCCCCACCTTACATCTCCCGGAACAGATGCAAATAGCTGCGGCTCACCGGCAGCCGCTCGCTGCGGCTTTTGAGTTCGATGTCGGCGGTCTCGTTGTCGTTGCGCTGCACGCGGCGGATGGCGCGCAGGTTCACGACAACGGAGCGGTGCACCTGGGCGAACTCGGCCGGGTCGAGCTGGGCCAATAGCTCTTTGAGCGGCAGGCGGATCAGGGCCTCGGCGGGCTTGCCGCTGGGGTCGTTGCTGTCGCGGTAGGCCACCAGGGTGTATTTGCTGTCGGCCTTCAGGTAGTCGATGGTCTCGACCGGGATCATCACCAGGCCCTGGCCGACGCTGGCGCGCACCCAGCGCAGGCGCTCGGTGGCGGCGGGGGCGCCTTGGGCGCGCTGCAGATGCTGGGCGAGCTGCTGCAGCAGGGCCTCGCTGTGCACGGCGGGTTGGGCGGCCTGCATGCGGTCTTTCAGGCGCTGCACGGTCTCGGCCAGGCGGGCGGGGGTCACGGGCTTGACCAGATAGTCCAGCACACCGTGCTCGAAGGCTTCGAGTGCGTATTGGTCGTAGGCGGTGACGAACACCAGGTGCGCGCGCCGGCCGATGACGCGCGCGGCCTCCACGCCCGAGAGGCCGGGCATGTGCACGTCCAGAAAGCAGATCTGCGGTTTGAGCTGCTCGAACAGCTCGACGGCCTGGCGGCCGTTGCGCGCCTGGGCCACGATCTGCAGTTCGGGCCAGGCCTTGGCCAGGCGGGCCTCCAGCAGTTCGCGCAGCAGGGGTTCGTCGTCGGCGATCAGGGCGGTGGGGTTCATGGGCGCGTGGCGTCTGAATGGGGCGTGAACTCGATCGTGGCTTGGATGCCGTGCGGGTGGACCTCTTGCAGGCCCAGGGTGGCGCTGCCGCCATAGGCCCAGAGCAGACGTTCGCGCAGCGCGGCCAGCCCGGTACCCAGGCCGCCGCCGCTGGCCTGCAGGCCGATGCCGGTGTCCACCACGCGCAAGCGGCAGCGGCCGTCTTTCCCGGCCTCTCCTTCAAGCCGCTCGGCAAGGACGTCGATGCGGCCGCCCTCCTCGCTCGGGTCGATGCCATGCTGCACGGCATTCTCCACAAGGGTCAGCAGGGTCATGGGCGGGCAGCGCAGGCCCTGCAGGCCGGGCTGCACATGCAGGGCAAAGGCCAGGCGGTCGGGCATGCGCATCTGCATCAGCTCCAGGTAGGCGCGCACCAGCTCCAGCTCCTGGCCCAGGGTGTTGGCGGCGCCGTCCAGGCGCGGCACAGCGGCGCGCAGGTAGTCGGTCAGGGCCTGCAGCAGCTGCGGGGCGCGCGGGCTGCCGGTTTCCACCAGGGCCTGCACATTGGCCAGGGTGTTGAAAAGGAAGTGCGGCTGGGCCTGCGCGGTGAGCAGGCGCATGCGCGCCTCCAGCGCCTGGCGGGCCATCTCACTGCGCTCCAGCTCGAAATCAATGGCTTGCTTTTCCACTTTGGCCTCGCGCTGGCGCAGCAGCGCGGCCAGCGCCGCCCAGGGCGCCACCAGCATGCCCAGGAAGGTGAAGGTCATATAGCCCTGCAGGCGCTTGGTCTGCCAGAACGGCGCGGCGCCCGCCGGGTCGGTCAGCCAGAAGGCGACGAAGAGGGCCAGCGGCACCGCCACCCCCACGGCCACCACCTGCAGCACCCAGCGCGGCAGCCAGGCGGGCAGGCGGCGCGGCCACAGCTCGAACAGGCCGAAGACGAGCATCAGCACCAGACCGACGCCGAACACCCGCGCCACCAGCTTCCACAGGGCGGGCTCCCAGCCGAAGCTGAACAGCAGGATGAAGAGCGCGCAAACGATGCCCACCGTGCGCACCCGCCGCCAACCGAGCAGGGCACGCCAGCCGGTGGGGGAAGGGGCGGCGTTGAGCTGAGCGGCGGGGTTGGAACTCATGCGGCAGCGTACCCGGGTGCGTCGGCTTCAGCGCCAGCGCTCGGCCGGTTGGCGAAAGTAGTGATGCACGATGTAGCGCCAGGGCAGCACCAGCGGCGTCAGCACCACGCCCATCAAGCAAGCCAGGAAGTTCGCCTCCACACCCGGTGTGAGGGCGTTGTTCAGCCACAGCGGGATGCCAATGACCGCGACCCAGATGGTCTTCCAGCTCAGCTCCCAGATCAGCAGCGGCAACATATGCAAGGGGTAGCGCAGCCCGAGGAGCGAGACGACGGACACACCGAGCATCAGCGAGCCGAGTACCCCGTTGCGCTGCGCCCAGGCGTCGGTGTGCGCCGCCATGCTGGGGCCCCAGGTGAGGGCCAGGCCCACAGTGATCAGCAGATAGAAGGCGCGCAGCAGGTTCAGGCGCCAGAGGGGGACTTCGTTCATATCGGGGTTCTCGTTTTGGTCGACTCAGCCACTTGAAGCGCTTCAGCCGGGTTAGGTCAGCTGGGCCAGGCGCTTGCGCACATCGTCCAGATTGGCCGGCTTGGCGCGCTTGTTGGTGAGGTAGCGCTCCCAGGCGGTCTTGGCCTGGGCCTTGTCGCCCTGGGCCAGATAGGCCTCGCCCAGACGGTGGTCGATGGGGAGGTCAGCGGCGCCGCTGAGGCTGCGGGCCCGTTCCAGCAGGCGCACGCCTTCGTCCGGCTGGCCCAGCGCGACCTGCACGCGGCCCAGGCCGTAGCTGCCGGCGGCGTGGGTCGGTTGCTCGCGCAGCAGGCCCTCATAAAGGCTCTTGGCCTTGGCCAGGTCCCTGCCGTCATTCAGATAGACCAGCGCGAGTTGCAGGGTGGCTTCGCGCACCTGCTCCTGCAGGGCGGCGTCTTTGCTGCCGCGCAGGGGCTGCAGCTCGCGCTCCATCTCGCCCCACTGCTTGCCTTCAGCGGCGATGAAGACGCGGATGATGCGCGCCGTCTCGGGCTGGCTGCTGCGCACGGCAGCCTCCAGTGCCTTGGCCTTGGCCAGGCTGCCGCCCATCATGCCGGGCACGGTCACATAGAGCTTGGCCAGTTGCACGCGGGCGGTGAAGCTGGTGGGTTCCAGCTCCAGCGTGCGCGTCCAGATCTCTTTCAGCGCACCGACGCTGCGCAGGGCCTTGACCATGCCCATATTGAGCATCTGCTGCCCCAGGTTCTGCGCCTTGGCGAGGTGGCAGACCGCCTCGTTGGGATGCTGCTCGGTACAGCGCTGGGCCTGCGCGGCGCCGGCCTCCAGGCGGCGGGCGTCGGCCGGGTCCAGCAGGCTGAGCGCCAGGGCCAGCGCGGCGCTGGCCTCGGCATCGGCGGCATTGGCCTTCAGCCGCGCCTGGGCCAGTGGCTCCAGTTCGGCGAACTGGCCGGTGGCGTTCAAGGCTTCGAGCTGGGCGTCTTTGAACACGGCGGCCTGGGTGGGTGTGGCGCACAGCAGCAGGGCGGCCAGGGCAATGACGAGGGGGCGGGGAGAGGCGAGACGCATGGGGGGTCCTGAGGCGGCGTGAGGGGTCTGAAAGTTCAGACGGCGAGGCCATTGTTTGAGTCGGGTGTCCTGCCGGGGTGGCGCCTCAGACCGAAGGCGGGTTGCGGGATTCCAGGCACGGCTGGGCAGGACGAAAGGGCCAAATTCCGGCCGGGCGGCGGCCGGTGCGCTTGATCCGCCCGCAGCGTGCTTGGCGCCGGCTCGGCGGTGCTTCGTCCTTTGCCCGCCTGGGGCCGCCGGCGCAGGGGGCACAGTGGCGACCTGATCGAATCGAGCCCTTCATGAATAGACCCCTGCGACTTCTACTGCGCGTGCTGCTGGCCCTGCTCGGGCTGCTGGCGGTGTTGGCGGCCCTGCTGGCCTACTTTGTCTACACGCCCACGCCCGAACTCCCGGCGCTCTCCGGCACCCTGAGCAAGGGCGAGATCCGCGTGGCCGGGCAGACCCGCCACTACCGCCTCTACCGGCCCAAGGGCCTGCCCCCGGACGCGCCGCTGCTGCTGGCCCTGCATGGCTCGGGCGAGGGGCCGCAGGCCTTGCGCGCCAGCACCGGCTATGGCTTTGAGCGCCTGGCCGAGCAGCATGGCTTTGCCGTGCTCTATCCGAAGTCCTTTGCCTTTGACTGGAACGATTGCAGTTCCATCGGCGACACCGAGTTGAACGGTGTGCGCGCCGACGAGGTGGGCTTTCTGGCGGCCCTGGTGGACCAGCAAGTGGCCGAGCACGGGCTGGACCCGCGCCGGGTGTTCGTGGCCGGCGTGTCCAACGGCGGCTCGATGGCCATGCGCCTGGCGCTGGAAGACCCCCAGCGCTACCGCGCCGTGGCCGCCGCGCTGGCCAATGTGCCGGCGCCGCAGAACTTTCAGTGCAAGCCGGTCGCGCAGGCCGGCACCACCCCGCCCCTGTTGATCATGAACGGCACGGCCGACCCGCTGGTGCCCTATGCCGGCGGCGAGATCAACCTGCTGGGCCTGTTCTACAAGGGCGGTGCGGTGATCTCCTCGATGGACTCGGCCCAGTACTTTGCGGATCGGCAGCAGCTCCAAGCCCCGCCGCAGATCCAGTCCACACAGACCGCCGGCGGCTGGCGCGTCGAGCACGCACGTTGGCTCGGCGCCGCGGGCCGCCCCCAGGTGCAGCTGACCACCCTGCACGGCGCCGGCCATGTGCTGCCCCAGCCCTGGGCCGCCCGCCCGCGCCTGCTCGGGCCTGCGCCCACCGAGCCCAATGGGCCGGAGATGATCTGGGCCTTCTTCGAGCAGCAGTCGCGGTAACTAGCGCGCCGGCTCCGCGGGGAACTCCAGCTCGACGCACACCCCGTGGGGTTGCACCTCACGCAGGCTCACCTGGGCATCGCCGTTGAACACCAGCTGCAGGCGTTCCTTCAGCGCGGCCAGGCCGGTGCCCAGGCTGCGCCCGGTGGCCTGCAGGCCCACACCGGTGTCGCGCACGCTCAAAAAACAGCGGCCGGCGCGCTGGGCGGCGTGGATGCGGATCTGGCCGCCTTCTTCGCTTGGGTCGATGCCATGGCGCACGGCGTTTTCCACCAGGGTCATCAGGCTCAGCGGCGGGCAGCGCAGCGCCTCCACGCCGGGCTCGGCTTCGACCCTGAAGTCCAGTCGATCCGGCATGCGCAGGTGCATCAGCGCCAGGTAGGCGCGCACCCGCTCCAGCTCCTGGCCCAGGGTGGCGCCGGCGTCGTTCAGGCGCGGCACGGCGGCGCGCAGGTAATCGATCAGGCTTTGCAGCACGGTCGGCGCGCGCGGGCTGCCGGTCTCGACCAGGGCCTGCACATTGGCCAGGGTGTTGAAGAGGAAATGCGGCTGCACCTGGGCGCTGAGCAAACGCATGCGGGCATCGAGCGCCTGGCGCGCCAGCTCGCTGCGCTCCAGCTCAAAGGCCAGCGCCTGCTCGCTGACCCAGGCCTCGCGCTGCTTGACCAGGGCCGACAGCGCCACCCAGGGCGCCAGCAGCACACCGAACACCATCATGATGAAGGCGCCACTCAGGCGTTTACCCACCTTGTAGAAAGGCGGGGCGCCGGGGTCGGTGCTGGCCCAGTAGATGAAGAAAACGATGAAAGGCACGGCCAAGCCCACCATCACCACCTGCAGGGCCCAGCGCGCCAGCCAGGGCGGCAGGCGGCGCGGCCATTGCTCGAACAGGCCGTAGATCAGCATCAGGCACAGGCCGATGAAAAAGATGCGCGCCCACAGGCTGGGCAGGCTGGACTCCCAGCCCAGGCTGAACAGCGATGCCACCGCGGTGCAGACCAGGCCGGTGGTGCGCAAGCGGCGCCAGCCGAACAGGACGCGCCAGCCGCGCGCTTTGGGGGCCAATGGGCTTCCAAGACTCATGGGGGCGTCACGATACCGAAGCCGCCGCAAGCCCCCGTTGCGGGCCCGGACACCACAGCCACTGCGCCACGGCCCCGAACCACAGGATCTGGCCCAGCCCGAACACCATCACCGCATCGGCAAAAGGCGGCCAGATGCTGAGCACACCGGCCACGCCGATCAGCCCGCTCAGGGCCATCAGGCCACGGCCCCACTGACCCCGCGCGGCGGCCGCCAGCAGCAGGGTCCAGACGCCGCCGACCAGCTCGTTGCCGCCACCCAGGGCGTTCTGGATCACGCCGGTCGCCTGCGCCAGGCCCAGGGCCAGCACGCGGTTCTCGGGTTGCTGGTTCAGGCGCACGGCCAGCTCCACACCCAGCACGCCCACCATGCCGCTGATCAGCAGCAGGGCGACCCAGATCCACCCCATCGGCACAGCCAGCGCCATCCACTGCGGTGCCTGGGGCTGAAGTCGCTCCTGCAGCCCAAGGATCAGCGGCGCCAGCATCAGCGCCATCAGCGGATAGAGCAGCAGCCAGGCCTGAAACGCGCGCTGGTGCTGGAGCAGGAAGTCAAAGCGCGCCGCCACGCTCAGGCCCGGGCCCGGGCCCGGGTTGAACAGGGTGGCTTGCAGGCCAAAGGCCAGCAGATAACTCAGGGCCAGCATCAGGGCCGCCCAGGCGGCGGCGCGGCGGAAGGGGGTGGGGTTCATAGGCGGGGGCTCCACAGCATCAGAAAGGCCGCGCCAATGCCGGCCAGGGTCAACACACCAGCCAGCCCGAGCGCCACGGTGGTCTTGGCCCGATGCCGACCACTGCGCTGCGCGCGGAAATAGGCCTCGGCCAGGGCCAGCGGCAGTAGGGTCTGGGCAAAGGCCAGAGCGGTCAGTGTCGGGCCGTAGAAGCCCTTGGGCTCGAAGCCCACCGGGGCCTGCCAGATCAGGATCCACAGCATCAGCCCGATGCGAAAGAACCAGACGCCGGCCACCACCAGCCACAGGCGAATGGCCCAACGCCGGTGCACGTCCACCCGGCGCGCCCGCGCCGCGCGCCAGGCCTGCCAGGCACACACCAGGATCAGCATCGCGTTCAGCGCAATGCCGAGGCGCTGCCCCAGCTTGGGGCCGCTGAAGCCGTCCGCGATCATCGCTAGACCACCCAGCGCCAGCACCGTGGCCGAGAACAGATAGAGCCGGCCATTCCAGCGATGCCAGGCCGGCCGTGCGCGGCGCAGCGCGGGCCACAGCTGCACCGCACCGCCGGCCAGGATCAAGACCGTGAACAGCAGATGCCCGCCGACCAGCAGGTTGTGCAGGGTGTCACCGGGGATGAAGCCGCGTGGCAGCACCTTGTTCCAGTCCTGCCACTGGCCGCGCCAGGCTGCGCCGCCATAGAACACGATCACATAAACCAGGAACAGGGCCTGGCCGAGCAGGGCAATGGCCATCCAGCTGCGGGCACTCCATTGCAAGGCTCGGTCCCAGCGGGCCGGGGCAGCGGGCGCGAGGCCTGCGGTGGGGTTCAGTTGCATCGAGTGCCTTTCAGTGCAAGCGGTTCTTGGCGGTGAGGGGCACTGTGCGGCGCACCCGCGCCGAAGTGACAGCGCCTGCGACGAAACACGACCTTGCGGACCGAACGACGATTTCGCGGGAGCGAAACGGGCGCGGCGCCGCAGCCCCGCGGGGCGAGCCGCTGAACACGGGCCCTCCGTGTCTGGGTCGCCGAGGGCCGCGCTTCGTCGCAGCGATGCCCCGCCGTGGATGCCGGCGCTCGACAGTGCGGGCATCGCAAACTTCCGAGGCCATCACCATGGGCTTGAGCATTCTTCATTGGTTGGCCGGCGGCCTCGCCCTGGGCGCCGGCGCCTGGGCCATGGCGGCGGCCAAAGGCTCGGCCGCGCACAAGCGCGCCGGCATGGGCTTCGTGATCGCCATGCTCATCATGGGCAGCAGCGGGGCCCTGATGGCGGCGATGAAGCCCGTGCGGATCTCGGTGGTGGCGGGCCTGCTGGTGGTCTATCTGGTCAGCACCGCGCTGCTGACCGTGCGCCGCGAGGTCGCCCAGGCGCGCGGCCTGTATGCCGGCTTGAGTGGGCTCGGCTTGGTCGTGGCCGGCCTGGGCCTGGGTTGGGCGCTGCAAGCCGGGCCGGGTGGTCAGTTGGATCGGTTTCCAGCGCCCATCTACGCCGCCTTCGGCACCCTGGCCCTGCTGGGCGTGGCGATGGACCTGAAGGCCCTGCACGCCAACGCCCTGACACGCTCGCAGCGTCTGGTGCGGCATTTGTGGCGCATGGAGACGGCGATGTATTTGGCCACTTCGGCCTTTTTCCTCGGTCAGGCCAAGCTCTTCCCTGAGGCGCTGCGCCACACCGTGCTGCTGGCCTTGCCGGTCCTGGCCGTGCTGGCGCATCTGGCCTATTGGATGTGGCGCAGCCTGCGGCGGCCGCGCCGCACGGCGGTGGCTTGATGGCAGCATGGCGGCATGTCTGCCGCCCTCAGCCCTTTCGCCTGCCGCCCCCGCTGCGCCGCCTGCTGCATCGCCCCCTCGATCAGCACGCCCATTCCGGGTCACCCCGATGGCAAGCCTGCCGGGGTGCGCTGCGCGCAGCTGGATGACGAGGACCGCTGCCGGCTCTTCGGGCGGCCCGAACGCCCGGCGGTTTGCGGCTCCTTGCAGCCCAGCCCCGAGATGTGCGGCGACAGCCGCGAGCAGGCCATGCGCTGGCTGGGCTGGATGGAAGACCACACCAAACCGTGACTTCCTCCTGCTGATTGGGGTTTTCAGGTCGGGCGTTTGCTGTCATCCTGGGCCCATGAGCGAATCCAAGGCGCACCGTTCCGGCCAGCCGGACTCCCAGTGGCCCGCCACCGAGCGGCGCAGCGGCCGTGAGCGCCGCATGCGGGACCGCGGCCCCCCGGTGGGCATGCGCGAACGTCGCGTCCACATGGAGCCGCGCGCGCCGCAGGTCGAAGAGCTCGAAATGTCGCTCAGCGACTTCCAAAAGCTGATCGACCAGTCCCAGGCACCCCAAGTGGATTTGTCCGTCGAAGCCATGGCCGCCGCGCGCGCCGCCGCAGCGCGCGACCGACACCGCAATTAAAAAGGGACCGGTCGCCAGCGACCGGTCCCCTCTTTCCACGAGGCCGTCCATCGGACGGCCCGATTCCCGATCAGCGGCTCACCGCCTCGCGCATGTGGCGGGCCACATAGATCAGGCAAGCGGCGGTCAGCGCTGCGGCCGTCACCAGGGCCGGGCCCCATTGCATCAGCTGCATCGGCTCACCCTTGAGGATCAGCATCATCAGCTGGTTCTGCCCCAGACCCGGCACCCAGAAGTACCAGGGTGCGTCGCCGCCCGGGTTCATGATGCTGACCATGGGCGTCAGGCTCACCACCGTCATCACCATCGTGGCGCTGGCCTGGGCTTCCTTGAAGGTCTTGGTGCGGATGGCCACGGCCATCAGCAGAGCCCCCAGGGCTGCGCACAGCGGCAGCAGGACCAGCGTGAAGCCGGCCACCTCGCCCCAGCCGAAGCGGAACATGGCTTGCAGGCTGTCGCTCTTGAGCAGCAGCTGCGCCGGCATGAAGCTGAGCGCGCACAGCACCGCCACGCCCGCCCCCACCAGGGCCACCGCGGCCCACTTACCCATCACCAGGCCGAAATGCTTGACCGGGTTCATCAGCAAAGGTTCCAGCGAGCCGCGTTCGCGCTCGCCCGAGGTGCTGTCCAGCGCGGCCGTCAGGCAGCCATAGAGCACCGCCATGATGACGAACATCGGCAGCATGCCGGTCAGGCGCGAGGCGCGGGCACCGGGGCTGGCCAGGTCGCGTTCGGTCAGGTCCACCGGGCGCAGGCTGTCGGTGGCCACGCCGCGCAGCATCAGGCCCAGGGCGGCGCGCTCGCGCCCAAAGCTCTCCACCAGCGCGACCACGACCCGCGCACCGGCGCTGGCGCGGTTGTTGGCGCTGTCCGTCACCACCTCCAGCGCCGGCTTGTCGCCGCGCGCCAGTTCGGCCTCGAAGGTCTCGGGGATGACCAACACGGGGTCGCTGAGCTGGCTGCTCCGCAGCTGGGCTTCGTAGTCGGCCGGGGCCTCCTTGATGCTGTAGTTCTGGCGCTCGATGAAGTTGCGCAGCGTGGGCGCGTGCGGCATGCCCAGCACCACCACCTCGCGTTGCTCGGCCTTGCTCTCAAACTGACTGATCAGGCCGCTGAACAGCATCAACATCACCGGGCCCATCAGCAGAGCGGGCACGGCCAGGCGGCCGAGCGTGCGGCGGTCGCGCAGCGCGTCGATCAGTTCTTTGACGAAGACGACGACGATTTGGCCCAGAGGACTCATGACACGGGGCGTATTTGCAAACTGAGTCATGCGGCCTCCTGCTGCAGTTCAGGGAAAGCGAGGGCGACAAAGGCGTCCTCGAAGCGCTCGCGGCCGGTCTGCTGCTTGAGCTCGGCCACGGTGCCGCGCGCCACCGAGGCGCCACGACTCACCACCACCACCTCGTCGCAGAGGTATTCGACCTCTTGCATGATGTGGGTGGAGAACACCACGCATTTGCCTTGCTCGCGGGCCAGCACGCGCAGGGCCTCGCGCAAGGCGCGGGTGGCCAGCACGTCCAGGCCGTTGGTGGGTTCGTCCAGCACGATGTTGGCGGGGTCATGCACCAGGGCGCGGGCGAGCGCGGTCTTCATGCGCTCGCCCTGGCTGAAGCCGTCGGTGCGGCGGTCGATCACGCGCTTCAGGTCCAACAGCTCGCTCAAGACCTCGCTGCGGGCCTCGGCGGCGTCCTTCGTCATGCCCTGCAGGCGGCCGAAGTAGACGATGTTTTCGCGGGCGGTCAGGCGCGGGTACAGACCATGGGCGTCACCCAGGATGCCCATGCGGGCCAGCGCGCCCTGGCTGTCTTGCTGCACGTCGATGCCATCGACCTCGATGCGCCCGCTGTCGGGTGCAAACAAGCCGCCCAGCATGCGCAGGGTGGTGGTCTTGCCGGCGCCGTTGGGGCCCAACAGGCCGGTGATGCGGCCGTTGCCGGCCTGCAGACTGACACCCTTCACCGCCTCAATCCAGTTCGGGGCGGGCTTCTTGATGAGGGCGGTGAGGGCTTGCAGGCCTTGGGCTTTGGCCGCTGGCGCCTTGAAGCGCTTGGCCACGGAGTCGATGCGGATCATTGCGCGGCGCTCGCTTTCTTGGCGGGTTCCGGGAGGTCGGGATTGGGGGGCACGAAGGCCGCAGGCAGGGGCATCTTGGCGGCGCAACTGGCGTCCACCTTCAGGGCCTCGGCGTCGGTCTTGGCGTTGATGAAGCGGAACAGCACCTCGCCCATGCAGGGCAGAGCCAGCACGCCGTGGCCAGCCGCCGGCACCACCACGTGCGTGGCCAGGCTGCCCAGGGCCTTGGTGATGCGTTCGCCGTGGCGCGGCGGGGTCACGGGGTCGGCGCCGCCGCTGAGCACCAGGGTGGCGCTTGGGGCCTTGGGCACGCTGTAGAACTCGGCCGGCACGGCGCCGCGCGGCCACTTGGCGCACACGCCGGCATAGAGCTCGGCATCCAGGCGCTCGAAGTGCTTGCCCGGGGCGTCCGTGCTCTGGCCCATCCGTGGGAAGTCCTCGGCGCAGACCACCGAGAAGTGCATGCCCATGGCCAGGCGCAGCTCCTTGCGGCCACCGCCCATGCCGCTGGCCAGACCGACCAGGGCGTCGTAGTCACCCTGCGCGGCGGCCTGGATGGCGGCGGGCAGGCCGCTGGCCAGCATGGGCACATACAGCGGACCGCGCACCGCGCGCACCACATGCTGGCGCTGCAGGGTCAGGGTCTCGCGCTTGCCGGTGCGACCGTTCACCAAGTGCACGGTGCGTGGCAGCCCGTCCAGCAGCTGCTGCCACTGGGTGGCCAACTTCGGGAAGGCCTGCTCGCAACCCGGGCTGGCGGCGCAATGCGCCAGCAGGGCGTCGAGGGCAGCCTGGGTGTCGGTGGAGAAGCTGGCCGGCAGCACCATATCGGGCGGCGCCACGCCGTCGATCACATTGCGGCGCACGGCCTGCGGGAACTGGCGCTGGTACTCCAGCGCGGCGCGCGTGCCGTAGCTGGCGCCGATCAGATTCCATTGCTGGATGCCCAAGGCCTGGCGCAGGGCGTCCAGATCCTGCATGGCGATGGTCGTCGTGTAGTAGCGCAGGTCGCCGTGCGGCAGCTTTTCCAGCTCGGCGCGGCAGGCTTCCAGGCGGCGCAGCTGGGCGGCGCTGTCCAGGCCCTCGGCGGCGCTCAGGCGGCTGTCGTCGGCGCATTGCAGGGGCGCCGACTGGCCGGTGCCGCGCTGGTCCATCAAGACGATGTCACGCCGGTTGCTGAGGCGGCGCATGCGGCTGGCCACGGTGTCGGCCAATTCAACGATGGACTGGCCCGGGCCGCCGGCCAGGAAGGTCACCGGATCGGGCAATTTGTTGCGTGCCAGGGCCGGGATGACGACGACCCGCAGGCCGATCTGCTTGCCCTGCGGCTGGCTGGGGTCCAGCGGGCGCTGGAGCGTGCCGCACTGCACCTCGGTGGGCAGGCCGCGCAAACGGCAGGGCTTGAGCTGCAGCGGCTCGGCGGCCGCGGCTTTGGCTGCTGTGGCCGGCTGCGGGCTCAGGGCCAGACCGGCGCTGAGCACCAGCAGGGCCACGGGTTTGAACAAGGTCATGGTGGATCGCCAAGTTGGAACGGGGCGCATTGTGTTGGCGATTGCGCACCCAGCCAGGGCGTGAGTGGGCGAATGGCGGAATGCGCCGTCTGAACCCGACTGCGCCGTGCATGAATGGCCGGCTGCGCTGCATGGCTGGCGACTTCGCGCTAGGCTGCGCGCCTTGTTTTGAAAGGACTCCCATGAAGCTCTATTACGGTCCCGGCGCCTGCTCGCTCTCGCCCCACATCGTGCTGCGCGAGGCCGGTCTGGCCTTTGACCTGGTGCGCGTCAGCACCAAGACCCACAAGACCGAGGATGGCGGCGACTTC
Source organism: Inhella inkyongensis (assembly GCF_005952805.1). Taxonomy (GTDB): domain Bacteria; phylum Pseudomonadota; class Gammaproteobacteria; order Burkholderiales; family Burkholderiaceae_C; genus Inhella; species Inhella inkyongensis. The sequence goes on along the minus strand of NZ_CP040709.1, from coordinate 242,901 downwards.
TACGCCATCAACCCCAAGGGGGGCGTGCCGGTGCTGGAACTGGACAACGGCGAGCGCATCACCGAAGGCCCGGCCATCGTGCAGTACATCGCCGACCAGGTGCCCGACAAGAAGCTGGCGCCGCCCAACGGCACGCTGGCCCGCACCCGCTGCCAGGAATGGTTGAACTACCTGACCAGCGAGATCCACAAGGGCTTCTCGCCGCTGTTCAACCCGAGCTTCCCGGAAGACAGCAAGCCCTACTTCCGCGAGGCCCTCCTCAAGCGCTTCGCCTGGGTGGACAGCCAGCTGGAAGGCCGCGACTACCTGCTGGGCGAGTTCAGCGTGGCCGACGCCTACCTCTTCGTGCTGAGCAACTGGGGCCAGTACGTGGGCGTGGACATCAGCCCCTTCGCCCACCTGGGCGCGCTGCGCGGCCGCATGATGGCGCGCGCCAGCGTGCAAGAGGCGATGAAGGCCGAGGGCCTGCTGAAGTGATCAGGCGGCGGCGCCGGCCTTGTGCTGGCGCCGCAGGGCGACGGCATCCAGCTCGCACAGGGTCTGCTCGCCGGCCTGTAGGCGGAACAGGCGCGTGGAGGTGCTGACGCGCTCGACCTGCCCCAGCATGGCCTGGGTGGCGGCGGCCAGCTGCTCGACCATGGCGGCGTTTTGCTGCGTCACGCCGTCCAGCTCGGCCATCGCCTGGTTGATCTCGCCGATGCCCTGACCTTGCTCCTGCGCCGCGCGGCGGATCTGCTGCAGGGCCTGGCCCATGCGGGTCACGCTGTGCAGGGCCTCTTGCATGCGGGCATGGGCCTCGCGGCCCTGGCTATCGCCCGAGGCCACACGCTCGCGCGACTGCTGCACCAGCCGGCGCACCTGGCTGGCGGCATCGGCGGCACGCGCCGCCAAGGTGCGCACCTCGCTGGCCACCACGGCAAACCCGCGCCCGGCCTCGCCGGCTCGGGCCGCCTCCACGGCCGCATTCAATGCCAGCAGATTGGTCTGAAAGGCCACGCCCTCCACCACCTGGATGATGCTGCCGATGGCCTCGGTGGCGGCCTGGATCTCGGCCATGCTGTGCGTCAGGGCATCCACGGCAGCGTGGCTGCGGGCGGCCAGGGCTTCGGTCTCTTGCGCCAGCTGGCTGCCCTGCTGCGCGGCCTCGGCGCTCTGGCCCACGGTGGCATGGATCTGCTCGACCGACGCGGCGGTCTGCTCCAGATTGGCCGCCTGGCGCTCGGTGCGCTGTGACAGGTCCTGGTTGCCATGACCGATCTCCAACATCGCACCGCGCAGGCCCTCGATGTCGCGGCGGGCGTCCAGCACCACGCTGCGCAGGTTCACACCCACCTGGCGCAGGGCATGCTGCAGATCACGCAGCACACCGCGGCCCTCGACCCGAACCTCATGCGCCAGATCCCCCGCGCCCAGGTGCCGGGCGTCACGCAGCAGGCCGTGCAGTGGGGCCTGCTGGGCAGCGTGCAGGGCCCACGCGCCGGCCAGCGCCAACAGGGGCAGCAGGGCCCAGGCTTGCCAGTGCGCGAGGGCGAAGGCCATGCCACACAGGCTGACCGAGAGCAGCCAGGCTTGCCGCCCAGGCAGGCGTTCCAACAAGCGCCGCCAGCGCTGTGCGCCACGCGCTTCAAACTGGCCTTGGTGCAGGCGCAGCTGTCCGGCTTGAATCGCAGCAAAGCCAAGCTGTGCGGCCTGGGCCAGTTCGGGCGGACAGGGTGTGCGCACCGACAGGTAACCGGTGATGCGCTCGCCATCGCGCATCGGCGTGGCGTTGGCCAGCACCCAGTAGTGATCGCCGTTCTTGCGCCGGTTCTTCACCGGGGCACTCCAGGGCTTTCCGGCCTGGATACAGCTCCACAAATCCTCAAAGGCCTGGGCGGGCACATCCGGGTGGCGCACGATGTTGTGCGGCTGGCCCAGCAGCTCCTCGGCCGTGTAGCCGCTGACCTCGATGAAGGCCGGGTTGCAATAGGTGATGCGACCCTGCAGGTCGGTGACGCTGACCAGGGTTTGTCCGGCCGGGATGCGGTACTCCCGGCCGCTGACGGGGAGATTGAGTTTCATGGCGCCGCGCCTCGAAGGGGAGCCTGACTGTCGGCCGGGCCGCCAGCGCTCGCCTTGAAGCGGATCAAGCGCCCTGGTAGTTGGCGAGTCGCTGCGGGTCGAGGATGTGGATGTCGCGCTTGTCCACGTGGATCAGCTCGGCCTCTTCCAGTTCGCGCAGCACGCGCGAGAAGTACTCGGGCGTGAGCGACAGGCGTGAGGCCAGGGTGGCCTTGCTGACCGGCAGCGACACCGTGACGGCGTCTTCTTCATCGGGCGCCTGATCGCGCAGCAGATAGCCAATCACGCGCTGGATGCCCGACTGCAGCGCATAGGCCTGCACATCGGCCACCAGCCCATGCAGGCGCCGGCTGAGGCCGGCCAAGAGGCGCATCGCAAAGCGGGTGTCGGCCTCCAGCTCGCGCGTCACGGCCTCACGGGGCACCAGCAGCAAGGTGGTGTCGGCCAAGGTCTGGGCGTTCACCAGGCAGGGCTTGCCCAGAAACATCAGGGCCTCGGCAAAGCTGCCGCCGGGGCCGATGAGTTCGATCACCTTCTCGTTGCCGTTGGGTGCGATGACGAACAGCTTGACCTGCCCGACCACGGTGATGAAGAAGGCCTCGCAGGGGTCGCCCACATGGAAGACCATCTCACCGCGCTCCAGCCGCCGCAACTGGCAGGTTGCGGCCAGGCGCTGCAGGGCCTCATCGTCTATGTCGGAGAAGAGCGGCTGGCGGCGCAGAAAGCGCGGCACATCAAAGGGGCGGGCGTCGAGCATGGAGGCAGTGTGGGCGCTGCGGCCCGTCCTGCCTTTGATGCCGGTCAAGCCGTGCGTTCGCCAGCCCGTGCGGGGAAGCTTTCGATCCAGTCCGCCAGCAGCCGGTCGTCGCCGCGCCCCCGAGCGCGCAGGCCGCCGAGGGTGCCCAGCCGGTCGGCGGCCTCCTCATCCTGACTGAGCTTGAAGCGCCCCTCCAGACGATCGACCTCAATCTCGACGCCGACCACGGCGCGCTGCAGCCCTTGGATGAAGTCGGGCGGCGCATCGTCCAGCCGCCAACCCGTCGGGCCTTCCTGGGCGGCAGTCAGCAGGACCAGGGTCTGGCGCAGCCACTCGGCGTCGTCCACCACCCGCGCCGGGCCGTGCACATGGGCCGTCAGGTAGTTCCAGGTCGGCACCACCTTGCCGTGCGCGGCTTTGCCCGGGTACCAGGTCGGTGTGATGTAGGCCTGCGGCCCGACGAAGCAGACCACCGAGGGACTGCCTGCGGCGGCCAATTGCCGCACGACCGGATTGGCGCGCGCCACATGGCCGCGCAGACGCACGCGCTCACCGCTGCGGTCCAGCACCCAGGGGATGGCGTTGGCCTGCAGGCCCTGCTCGGTATGGCAGACCCAATGGCCGAGTGGATGGGCCTGGATCAGTGCCCACAGCGCCGCGTTGTCGGGCGGAGCGTGGTAGCTCGGTTGGTACACAGCGTCTCCCTGAAAGGGCGCGCAGTATCAGTCTTCCTCCTTGCGCACGGGTTCACTCTGCTCCTGCGCCGGGCGGGTGCGTGGCGGTGGCGCAAAGGGCGGCGGGAAGCCGACGAAGCACAGCACCAGGAGCACCGGAATCAGCAGATAGAACAGCGGCCGCCGCAGGCTGAGCTTGAGGTTCATCGCGCCCAGATGGGTGCGCGGGGCGGCAGTGAAAGGGCGGGATTGTCCGGGCTTGAGATCCTGCCGCTCGCCCTCAGCGCCGGGTCAGCTGCCCATACAAGGCCGCCAGGCGCTGGGGCAGTTCCTCGGGCCGGCGCACCCAGGTCCAGGCGCGGTCGCCGAACAGGCCGGGCAGCACCTCGGGGGCCGATTCGTCGATCGACACCGCAAAGGGCAGCAGGCCGGCGGCGCGTGCTTCCTGCACGGCCTCGCGGGTGTCCTCCTGGCCCAGGCGGCCCTCGTAGCCATCGAGGTCGTGCGGCTTGCCATCGGTCAGCAGGATCAAGAGCCGCTGGCGCTCGGGCCGTGACTGCAGGCGCAGGGTGGCGGCGCGCAGGGCCGCACCCATGCGGGTGTAGTAGCCGGGCTTGAGGGCGCCCAGGCGCGCGCGCACGGCCTCGTTCCAGCCCTCGTCAAAGGTCTTCAGTTCGTGCAGGCGCAGCTTGCGGCGTACCGAGCTGAAACCCAGCATCGCAAAGGCGTCGCCGCTGCCGGCCAGGGCCTCGCCAAAGCTGTAGAGCGAATCGCGGATCACGTCGATGACGCGTTGTTCGTTGTTGGCGTGCGCGTCGGTGCTCAGCGAGAGGTCGGCCAGCAGCAGGCTGGCCAGTTCGCGCTGGCCGCGCACGCGGCGCTCGAAGACCGCGGCCGGACCGACGGGATGACTGCGATGGCGCACCCAGGCGTCCAGGTCCACTTCCTCGCCATCGCGTTGGCCGCGCAACCAGCGCGGCGCGGCCTGCTGCAGCTCCATGCGACGGCGCATTTGTGCGGCCTGTACCCGCAGGGCCGGGGCCGGGCTCCAGGCGGCGGGGGCGCGGGCGGCGAGGGTCTGGGCCAACACCTTGCGGGGCAACAGGCGCTGCTGGCGGGGGTCCCACTCGGGCAGCCATTCGCCCTCACCGACCACGGCGTCATCGGCACTCGAAGCCGGCAGGTCGAGGTCGAAGCGCACCCGGGCCGCCAGCCGCTGGCCGCCTCGCTCCAGGGTGAGGGTCTCCAACTCCTCGGCGGCCACATCGGCGTCGCCATCGTCCTGGTCGTCCTGCGCGCGGTCGATCTGGAAGGGGTCGGCAAAAGTCTTGAGCCACTCGGTCTTGGCGCCCAGCAGCAGCGGGGGGCGCGATGAGGTCTGGGCCGCCTGACGCTGCACGCGGCGGCGCTGCGCCAGGGCCTGGCTGCGGCGGCTTTCGCCGGGCTGCGGGTCCAGCTCGGGCTGACGGGCGGAGCCGGGCGCGCTGGCCACGGGCCGCAGCCAGCACCACACCGGGGCCATCTGGCTGGGGTCCAGTTCGCCCTCGGCTTGGCCGCTTTGCAGCGCTTGTCGCAACCGCGCTTCATCGGGATGGATGATGGGGCCGCGCAGCGCCAGCTCGGCCTGGATGAGCCGGCGGTGGCGGGCCTGCAAACCAGGGAACTGCGCCAGCGCAGCCCGGGTGGCGGCCAGATTGCCCTGCAGCCAGCCGGCCTCGGGGTCCAGCTGCGCAGCCAGGGCGGCCAGCCAGAGGTAGAGGTCGCGGTTGAGCGCGGCCTCGGGGTAGCAGTCCAGGGTCTCGGGCAGGGCCAGCACCTCGGGGTCCAGCTGGCCCAGCGGCGCGCGCGTGCCGGCGCCGGCCATGCGTTGCCACAGCGTGCGTTCGCCGCCCACGCGCACCGGCACGGCCTGGGCCAGGCGGGCGCGGCCGCCGCCTGCATGCAGCAGCAGCTGAATCGGGCGCTGCATGGCTTGCAGCTCGACTGCCGCCTCGGGGTGGGCGCGGCTGGCGCGTTGCGTGACGAAGCGGTCCCAGCGCTCGCCGATCCACTCTTCCATCACCCGCCCCTTCGTTGTTTGAGCGTCTCGCGCAGCGCATCCACGCCCACGGTCCATTCCAGATTGGGCTGCTGGCCGCGCGCGGCGTGCGAGCCCGAGCAGGCCTCCAGGCATTGCCCGCATTGCACGCAGCTGAACATCAGGCGCTTGATGTTGCGCGGGCGCAGGCGCATGGGGCAGGCGTGCTCGCAACTGTCGGGGCCGGGCTCGCAGTCGCGGCACTCGGCGGCGCGCGGACGCGCAAAGCTCACCACCAGGCCCTTGGGGTTGGCCATCCAGGCCAAGCTCTGGAAGAAGCCCACCGCACAGCCGAAGCGACAGAACAGATGGCGCGCAAACAGCAGCTCGGCGCTGATCAGACCCCAGGCGATCAGCAAGAAGCGGGTTTGATTGGGCGTCATCTTGAAGCTGAGCAGCCCGCCCCAGATCTCGCGCGGTGGCAGCAGATAGGTCAGCAGTGTGATGGACCAGACGAAGCCGAAGAACAGCGCCGTGCCGCCGAAGGCCAGCCAGTAGATGCGCTGCGGCGGCGGACCGGGCACGCGCTCGCGGTCCCAGATCGAGAGCCGGCCGCTGGCGCGCAGCAACAGGCCGTTCAGGGTCTCCACCAGACTGAAGTGCGGGCACAGCCAGCCGCAGTAGAGACGCCCCCAGCGATAGGCCACGTAGAGGAAGCCGGCCACCGTCAGCACCGCTGGCACGATGGCCTTGAGCAGGATGCTCAGGGCCACCTGGGTGGCATCGATCTGGCCGGCGCGGAACGCGTCGATCCCGAGCGTCCAGCGCTGCCCGAGGAACCAGAGCTGGGCCTCGTGCAGGTCAAAGCGCAGCAGGTCCAGCGCCGGGGCGAGCAGGAAGAGCGCAAAAAAGCCCAGCTGCAGCGCGCGACGGCGGCGTTGCAGGTCAGGCACCGAGGACGGCACTTTGAACCTCGACCAGCGCGGCCACCGTGGGGCCGTCATCGCTCAGCGCTTCCAGGATGGCCGCATGCGCGGCCGCCGGCAGGGCCATGCCGCGCTGGTGCAGGCGCGCGGCCATCACCAGCAGGCGGGTGCTGGCCGTCTCTTCCAGATCGTGTTCGGTCAGCCGACGCAGGGCCTGGGCCAGGCGCACCAGTTGCTCGGCCACGGCGGCGCTGCAGCCCGACTCCAGCTGAACGATGCGCTGCTCCAACTCGGGCGTGGGGTAGTTCAGGCTCAGGGCCACAAAGCGCTGGCGCGTGCTGGGCTTGAGCCCCTTGAGCAGATGCTGATAGCCGGGGTTGTAGGACAGCACCAGCATGAAGCCCGGTGCGGCTTTGATCAGCTCGCCATTGCGGTCCAGCGGCAGCACGCGACGGTCGTCGGCCAGCGGGTGCAGCACCACGGTGATGTCCTTGCGGGCCTCCACCACCTCGTCCAGGTAGAAGATCGCGCCCTCGCGCACCGCGCGAGTCAGCGGGCCGTCCAACCAGCGCGTGTCGCCGCCCTCGATCAGGAAGCGGCCGGTCAGGTCGGCGGCACCCAGATCGTCGTGGCCGCTCACCGTGATCAGCGGCCGCCCCAGGCGCGCCGCCATGTGTTCCACCAGCCGGGTCTTGCCGCAGCCCGTGGGGCCCTTGAGCAACAACGGCAGCTGGGCTGCGTGGGTCTGCTCGAACAGATCGCATTCGCTGCCCTGCGGCAGATAGGCCGGCCCCTCCACAGCTTGGGTGGGGGTCGGCTTGGCGATCAGGGTCGGGCGCATCGTTTTCTCCAGCAGGCAGGCATGAGAACTCAGCCTAGGGGCGGGAGGGAGGGCCGTCCTTAAAGCGGATCAAGGCGGGGCGCTCAACCCAAAGTCCGCACCGGGGTCTTGATGCAACGCAAACGCATGGGCTGGCGCCTGAAACTACGCAAAAGCGTATTATTCGCCGCATGCCCCGCAAACCCACCCCCGCCCGTGACGCCAGCGCCCTGGAGTCCCGCATTGCCGAGCTGGTCGAGCAGGCGCTCACGCGACGCCTGGGGCCCAGCGAGGCGACGCGCCAGGCGCCGGCGCACAGGTCTGACACCGCGGAAGCCGCGGATCGCTTCTGGGCCCTGGAGGGCCTGCAGCAGCGCGACCGTGCACAGGGGCGGCGGCAAGGCAGCGTGCTCTATGTGGGCGATGTCACCCTGCCCAGCGGGGCCCGGCTGGCCTGGCAGCAGCAGCGCAGCACCGAGGCCCTGCTGCAGACCGATTGGTCCGCCCTGCAGCCGGTGATCGCCGCCCTGGCGCATCCGGTGCGCCTGGCCATCCTGCGCGCCTGTCTGGACGGCGAGCGCACCCCGGCCGATTTGCTGGACCTGGACGGCATGGGCACCACCGGCCAGCTGTTCCATCACCTGAAGGCCCTGCAAGCGGCCGGCTGGTTGCGCAGCCTGCAGCGCGGCCACTACCAAGTACCGGGCGAGCGCGCCGTACCGCTGCTGGCCTTGTTGACCACCTGCATGGGCTGATGGCCCGCGAGAGCCTCATGAATTTCTTGGTTCGTCAATTACGGAAAATCGTAATCATGATCACGGTTCAGCTGGCTGCCGCCGTCAGTGCGGCCGCCCCCTGCCCTGCCTTGCAGCAGGCCGAAACCCCCGCGCGCTGGCGCCCCGAGCGACTGCAGGCCCTGCTGGACCAAGCCACTGCGAACGGCGTGGTGCCCGGCGTCGTGGTGGGCCTGATCACACCGCAGGGTCGCTGCGTGCTGGGCAGCGGGCGCAGCGGCAATCCGGCGCGGCCGCAGGTGGACGAGCGGACCCTGTTCGAACTCGCCTCCATCAGCAAGGGCTTCACCGGCGCCCTGCTGGCCGAGGCCGAACGGCGCGGCGAACTGCGCGTCGACGACAGCCTGGCTCAAAGCTTTGGCGGGCGCTTGCCCGAACCCCTGCGCGGCAACCCCCGGCTGGACGCCCTGACCTGGCGCCAGCTCAGCACCCACACCAGCGGCCTGCCGCGCATTCCGCTGCGCCAATGGGCCTTCATCAAGGCCATGGCCCGCAACCCCGAAGACCCCTATGCGCATTACGCGGTGCAGGACTTCTACGCCTATCTGCGCGGCCTGGACTTCCAGGGGCCGGCCGACTACGCCTACTCCAACACCGGCGTGGCCCTGCTGGGCATGCTGCTGGCCGCGCGCGCCGGCAAGGACCTGGAGCACGGTTATGCCGAGCTGGTTCAGGAGCGCCTGCTCGGGCCGCTTGGCTTGAACGACACGCGCGTGGGTGCACCGGCCGACGCCGCACGCATGGCCCGGGGTCATGACCAGAAGGGCCAGCCGGTACCGGCCTGGACGATGCGGTTCTGGGCACCGACCGGCGGCATCATCGCCAACGTGGAGGACACGCTGCGCCTGCTGCAGGCGGCACTGGAAGGGCATCCGGCCCTGGTGCGCGCCATGGGCGGCCCGCAGGCGCAGGCTCTGGCGCCGTACGGCAAGAAGAGCGGCGGCGTGGCCCTCAATTGGCATCTGGCGCGGCTGGGCGCTCAGGAGGGTGAGCCCGCCTCGCTGGCCTGGCACAACGGCGGCACCTATGGCATGCGCAGCTTTGCCGGTGTGGATCTGGCGCGCGGCATGGCGGTGGTGGTGCTGACGAACAGTGGCGCGAGCGACTTCTCCGATGAGTTGGGCCTGCATCTGTGGGATGCACGCCACCCGCAACCGAGCACCGATGCCCCCGAGGCGGCGGGCTGGAAGCCGGTGCAGCAATTGCTGCTGCTGGCCCTGTTGCCCAGCGGCCTGGCTCTGGGGGCCAAGGGCTGGGCCAGCCGGGCGAGCGCGGCGTCGCGGGTGCCCGCCACCGGCCGGCTGCAACGCGCCTGGCAAGCGTTCAGCCGTCCGTTTGCGTCCCGCTGGGAGGCCGGGCTGGCCGGCCTCTCCACCCTGGCCTCGGCCGCCTTCATCTGCAGCTTCTTGCCGCCGCTCAGCCTGGACGGGCTCAGCGTCTACGCCCTCTGGCAGGGCGCCCTGGTGCTGACAGGCGTCTTGGCGTGCGTCTGGAGCCGCCACCTGCCCGCCCACCAGCTGCACAGCGCCAAGGCGCGCTGGCAGTCCGTGGGCTCAGTGGGGCTCGCGTTGGTCTTCCTGGCTTGGGCCTGGCTGTAAACGGATGAGGCGGGCCAACGCATCCGCGTGGCGCAGCGCCAGCAGGTCGGCCTGCAGGGCGGCGAAGTCGGCTTCGCCCAAGCGGCTGCGCAGGGCCGGGCTGATCTGCTCAAACAGCGCGCTGGCGCGCAATTTGCGCTGACGCAAAAGTTCGCAGAGCTCGCTCAGCTGCTGCGCCGGCCAGGGCAGGGGGTCTGAACTGGGCGTTGGTGCGGCAGGCTGCAGGTAGGCAGCGCTGGCGCGCTGCAAGGCGGCAAAGCCCTGCTGAAGCGTCGGCAGGGCCGCGCGGGCGGCCGGCCAATCGCCGGCCAGGAGCTGCAGCTCCAAGGCCTTGGCCTGGGCGTGCAAGCCACGGGCGCCCAGGGTGGCGGCGGTGCCGCTGAGGCGGTGCAGATGGTGCACGCTGTCGGCCGCCCGTTCGGGCGATTCGAGCGGCTCGTTCAGGCTGGGCGCCTGCTCCAAAAGGCGTGCCAGCGTGCTGCGAAACAGCGCCGGATGGCGCCCGTAACGCAGCTGGGCTTCGGCGCTGTCAATGCCGTCGATCTGCGGCCAGTCGGGATCGAGGTTCATGCGCCAGCGTTCTCCAGGGGTCGCCAGGTTGGCATGTTGTCGTCGGGGTGGGCCACCCACCAGCTGCCGTCGCCCGCCGGACTGGCGGTGCAGCTGCGGTTGCGCCCCGCGTGCTTGGCCGCGTAGAGGGCCTGATCGGCGGACTCCAGCAGCCGGGCGACGATTTGATGCGAGACCTCGGCGGCGCCCAGCTCGGCCTGGCGGCGTTGGCGCGGCGGCTCAAAACAGGCCACGCCCATGCTGAGGGTGACCCGGGCATCCGGCCCGACGCCGCGGTTCGGCAGGCCCAGCATTTCCAGGGCGCTTTGCGCCCGTGCCGCCACCAGGGCCGCGCCCTCCAGGCTGGTGTGGGGCAGCAGCAAGGCAAATTCCTCGCCGCCGTAGCGCGCCACCAGATCGGTGGCGTGTTGGCTCACGCTGCGCAAGGCGCGGGCCACCGCCTGCAAGCAACGGTCGCCGGCCGGGTGGCCGTAGCAATCGTTGTAGGCCTTGAAACGATCCACATCGGCCAGGCACAGCACCAGGGGCGAGCCGCTGCGCTGCGCCTGCATCACCTCGCGCATCAGGGACTCATCGAAGTGCCGGCGATTGGCCAGGCCCGTCAAACCGTCTTCGGTGGCGGTGCGGCGCAACCTGTCGGTCATCTCTTTGAGCTGCAGCTGGGTCTTCACGCGCGCACGCACCGTGGGTTCGATGACGGGCTTGGCAATGAAGTCGGCGGCCCCCAGCTCGAAGCTGGCCACTTCGAATTGCGTGCTGGCGTTGGCCGTCACAAAGATCACCGGGATGTCCGCCAGCCGGGGCTGGGCCTTGAGCCGTGCGCAGACCTCGAAGCCATTCATGCCCGGCATCTGGGCGTCCAGCAGGATGAGCGCCGGTGGGGCCTCTTCGGCCAGGGCCAGCGCCTCGGCGCCGCTGGTGGCGACCTGGATCTCCGCAAGGTCTTCCAACATATGCCCCAGCACCTGCAGGGAGCCGGGCTCATCGTCCACGATCAGGATCGAGGCCTCCATGCCCTCAGCCTCGCAACTTGAAGGCACTGACCAGCTCGACCAGTTGGGCGGACTGCTGGCGCAGGCTCTCGGCGGCGGCGGCGCTTTGCTCCACCAGGGCGGCATTGGCCTGTGTCACCTGATCCAGCTCCACCACCGAGGCGCTGACGCGCTCGATACCGGCGTTCTGCTCGTGGGAGGCGGTGGAGATCTCGCCGATCAGGTCGCTGACCTGACGCACCCGCTGCACGATCTCGCCCATCGAGGCACCGGCCTCGTGGGCCTGGCGGCTGCCGGACTCGACCTGCTCGACCGACTGCTCGATCAGGGTCTTGATCTCGCGCGCGGCGGTGGCCGAGCGCTGCGCCAGCATGCGCACCTCGCCGGCCACCACGGCGAAGCCGCGCCCGGCCTCGCCAGCGCGCGCGGCCTCCACGGCGGCGTTCAGCGCCAGGATGTTGGTTTGGAAGGCCACGCCGTCGATCAGGCCGACGATGTCGGCAATGCGGCGCGAGCTGGCGCTGATGCCCTCCATCGTGCCCACCACACGGCTCACCACCTCGCCGCCCTGCAGCGCCGCGCCGCTGGCGCCGCTGGCCAGATCATTGGCCTGACCCGAGGCCTCGGCGTTCTGCCGCACGGTGGCCGAGAGCTCTTCCATCGCCGAGGCGGTCTGCTGCAGATTGCTGGCCTGGGCCTCGGTGCGCTGCGACAGATCGGCGTTGCCGTTGGCAATCTCCGAGGAGCCGGTGGCGATGTCGTCGGCCACATGGCGCACCTGGGCCACGATGGACGAGAGGTTCTGGTTCATCTGCGCCAGCGCCTTCATCAGCTGCGCCATCTCGTTGCGGCCCAGGGTGTCCACCTCGGCCGTCAAGTCGCCGGCGGCCACGCGCTCGGCCAGTTGCACGGCCTGGTTCAGCGGGACGGTGATGGAGCGCGACAACCAGCGCCCATACAGACCCACGGCGCCAAAGGCGAAGGCCACGCCGGCAATCACCACCCAGATCATGAGCTGGAAGCGCTTCTGGGCCTCGTCGTGCGCGGCCCAGGCTTCGTCGATCAACTCGCCCGAGAGCTCGCCCACGCGTTCTCGCAGCGCCTTGAAGGCCTGCGCCACCGCCCCATCGGCCTGGGCGCGGGCCTGCTCGGCATTGGCGGCCTTGAGTGCGGCCTGCAGCGGCTCCAGGCTGCGCACCAATGCGGCATGGGCCTGGCGCAAGCTGGGCTTGGCCTCGGACTGCGCCGCGCTGAGGCTCAGGGTCTCGAACTGGCGCAGGGTCTCTTCCAGCTTGGCGGCCTGCGCCGCGAGCGCCTCGGCGGCCTGGGGTTGCAGCAGGGCAGCGTCAATGCCCAGGCGCAGGTCCACGGCGGCCGCCTCGATGCGACCCAGCTGGGCCAGCGGCAAGGTGCGCTGCACATAGATGTCTTCGGCGGCCCGCACCCCTTGGTGGGTACCGGCCAGGCCCATGGCCGAACCGACCAGGATGACCACCGCAAAGGCGGCAATCACCGACCACAGACGCACACGGATGCTGAGATCTTTCACGCGCAGGCTCCCTGAGTCCCTTGAACAGGACTGTAGAGCACCCCCAGGGCCGGGCCGAAGGCCCAACCCGCCCCCCGCGGGGGTATGAGTAGCCCGGCAGAGCCGGTTCTACTCATGAGCCAGTCTTACCGCGATCCGTGGCGCCCGTGCTTTAGGGCGCCGACACCTGCCGCACCTTCTGCGCCGCCATCACCCAGGACTGCAGCGCCGCCTTGTTGTCGGCATTGAAGAGCGGCAGATTGCCGTGGCCGATGCCGTTCAGGCGCTGGTAGCGCTTCCAGCTGGCCTTGTTGGCTTCGGCCAGGCGGTCGCCGCAGACCACGGGCAACTGCTCATCGGCGTCGCCATGGATCAGAAAGGTGGGCGCCTTGACCCGGGCCATCTCGTCCACCGGCTGCGGCTTGGTGTGGAAGACCGGCTCGATCTCCAGCTTCACAAAGGGCTTGGCATACCAGGGCACGCGCGCCTCGAAGGCGGGCTGGGCGTCGGCAAAGCTGGACACCCCGGCCAGCACGGCCAGGCCGTCCACCGGGCGGTTGGCGGCCAGGTGGATGGCCGACACCGAGCCCAGCGAATAGCCCATCACCAGCGTGGGCAGATCGGGGCGGCGTGCGGCATCAAAGATGCGCAGCGCGTCAGCGCGCACCGCCGCAAAGCTGGGCTTGCCGCCGCTGGCGCCCGAGCCGCGCACGTCATAGGCCACCACGTCCACTTCCAGCTGCTGGGCGATCTCGTGCAGATGGCGGCCGCTGTTCCACAGGCTGCCGCCACCACCATAGAAGTACACCAAGGTGGCCTTGGGGGCCGGGTGCTTCAGATGCCAGCCGTGCAGGCTTTGGCCCGGGGCGTCGGGCAGGGTCAGCTCCAGATTGCTGCGCACGATGCGGTCCGAGATCAGCTCGGCCTTGCGCCCGCCCAGCAGATTGCTCTCGCTGACGGGGATGTTCATGCAGCCGCTCAAGGCCAACGTCACGGCCAGGGTCAGGGGGCTCAGGCTTGACAGCAGTTTCATTTCAGGGGGTCCGTAGGTTCGGGCGGCGCAGATTGTGGAGGCACCCAAACGCGCACCGGACGCGCAAATTGGGGGGCGTTGCGGACCAGGGTCTGCAACGCGGTGTCGACATGGGGCTGGGGCATCGGGTCCAGCACGATCACGGTGGGGCGGCGCGGCCGGAACTGCGCCAGCGCGGGCAGCGCCGCCTCGCCCAGGAAGCCGCAGTCCCAGATGGCCGTGGCGGCGGAGCCCCAGCCCAGGTCCTGCAACTTGGCGCGCAGCTTGAGCCCCATCCGGCCCAGGGCGCTGGCGCGCTCCAGCGGCAAGTCGGCATCCAGTTCACGCAGCCAGGCGTGCAGGGCGGCGGGCTCCAGGGCCCAGTGCGGCAGCTTGGCCACGCGCAGCGGCTCCTGCGGCGCCGCCCGGCACTCGGTGCTCAGCTGGGCCCAGCGCGGGTCCGGGCTCGGCGGCAGCGGCAGCCGTGCCGGCGGGCGCAGCGCGGCCGCATCGAAGCGGGCGCTCAACATGCTCAGCGACTTCAAGCCAGGGTCTCCAGCAGCGCCTGCTCGCGCTCCGGTGCCAATCCGGCTTTGGTGAACGTTTGCTGCTCGGGCGCCAGGCCCTGCCACCAGGCCAGGGTGTCGCGGGCGGTGTCGGCCACGGGCCGGGTCTGCAGGCCCCAGGCGCGGGCGCGCTGGTTGCGCACCTGCATGAATTGCGCGAACTCGTGCTGCGCCGGCAGCCACAGCGGCAGGTCGTTCCAGGGTTTCACGTCGGCCGCCAGCAAGGGGGCGTCATCCACCCACACCCAGCGCGGCTGGCAAGCCGTGATCTGGGCCAGCGTGTCCAGCAGACCCTGCATGCTCAAGGCACCGGGGTCGGTGACGACATTCACCGCGCCGCTGCGCCCCTGGGCCAGGGCCTGAAGCACGAAGGCTGCGAGGTCGCGCGCATCGATGAACTGCAGCTCGCGCTGCGGCAGGCCCGGCGCCAACACCGCCTCGCCGGCCCCGGCGCGCGCCACCCGCGCCGGCCAGTAGGTGAAGCGCTGGGTCGGGTCCTGCGGGCCCACCACCAAACCCGGGCGGATGCACAGGGCGGCGTCGGCCCCCCAGCTCTGCAGCAAGGCCTGCTCGCACAGGGCCTTCAGCGGCCCATAGGTGCGGCCGTTCAGCACCTGGCCTTGCACCTCGGGGTCGTCCTCGCCCAGCGGCAATTGCGCGAGCGGGCTGTCTTCGTCGTTGGCGCTCTCGAAACCGGCATAGGCCGAGACCGAGGAGATCAGCACATAGCGCCCCACCCGAGCGCGCAAGGCCTGCGCCAGATGCCGCACCTGCCCCGGGAAGTAGGCGCAGCAGTCGATCACGGCATCCCACTCACCGTGCTGCAACGCGGCCAGATCGCCCATGCGGTCGCCCTGGCGCAGCTCCACGCCGGCCGGCCACTGGGTGCGGCTCTGGCCCCGGTTGAACACGGTGACCTGATGGCCGGCGGCCAAGGCGGCTTCCAGCAGATGGTGGCCGACGAACTGGCCGCCGCCGATCAAGAGCAGTTTCATGGGGTGGGTTTTCGAAGAGGGGCCGCTTTGTAAGCCATGGGCCTGGCCCCTGCCATTGGGCAGGGGTCTTGCGTTGCAGTGCGCTTGAGCTTGCACACTGCGGGCCCTTGATGCCGAACCCGAGTCCCCTCTTGACCGACACCGCCCTCTTTGCCCCCGGCCGCCGCGCCGCCTGCCTGGGCGCCCTGGCCCTGGTGACCCTGCTTGCCTTCGAGGCCGTGGCCGTGGCGGCGGCCATGCCCGCCATCGCCCAGGCCCTGGACGGCCTGGGCCTCTACGCCCTGGCCTTTGGCGGCACGCTGGCGCTGTCGGTGCTGGGCATGGTGTGGGCCGGGCGGGCCTGTGATGTGCAAGGGCCTTTTGCCGCCAGTGTGATCGGCCTCGTGGTGTTTGGCGCCGGCCTGGCGCTCTCGGGCCTGGCGCCCAGCATGGGCTGGCTGACGGCCGGCCGCGCCCTGCAGGGCCTGGGCGTGGGCGTGCTGGGGGTGACGCTTTATGTGGGCATCGCCCGCCTGGTGCCCGCCGCCCTGCACCCGCGCCTGTTCGCGGCGCTGGCGGCGGCCTGGGTGTTGCCGGGGCTGGTGGGGCCCTTTGTGGCGGCGCTGCTGGTCGAGACCCTGGGCTGGCGGGCTGTCTTCCTGGGGGTGCTGGCCGCCGTGCCCTTCACCGCCTGGGCCATGCTGCCGGCCCTGCACCGCCTGCCGCCCCAGGCCGCCACCAAGACCCAGGCCGACCCCAACCTGGCCTGGGCTGCGCTGGCCGCCGTGGCGGCGCTGGCCCTGCACGGGGCCTCGCAGGCGGGCACGGCCTGGATGCCGGCCGTCATCGCCCTGGGCCTGCTGGCCGCCCTGCCCGCCGGCATGCGGCTATTGCCCGCCGGCACCTTGAACGCCCGCCCCGGCCTGCCCGCCGTGATCGCGCTGCGCGGCTTGATGGCAGCCGCCTTTTTCAGCGCCGAGGCCTTCATCCCGCTGTTCCTGAACCAGCAACGCGCCTGGAGCCTGACCGAGGGCGGCCTGGCGCTGACGGCCGCCGCCCTGACCTGGAGCGCTGGCAGCGCCCTGCAGGCGCGCATCCAGGGCGAGACGCGCCGCGCCCAGGGCCTGCGCGCCGGCCTGGGCCTGCTGGCCCTGGGCTTGCTGGCCGTGGCCTGGCCCATGCTGGACGCGGGCGTCAGCCCTCTGTGGGTGGTGGGCGGCTGGGCCCTGAGCGGGCTGGGCATCGGTCTGGCCTGGCCCATGCTGTCGGTGCTGACCCTGGCGCTCTCGGCCGAGGGCGAGCAGGGCCGCAACACCTCGGCCCTGCAGCTCTGCGACGCCCTGACCACCAGCGCCGCCCTGGCCCTGGCCGGCCTGCTGTTCGGCGCCGGCCGCAGCGACACCGCCTTCGCCGCCGTCATCGCGCTGGCCCTGGGGCTGGCTGTGTTGGGGATGGGGGTGACGGGGCGGGTGTTTGCGGGTGCCCGGGCGGGGAATTGACGGCAGGCGCCGGTCGGGTTTTCGAGAGTCTGCTCAAGGCGCCGGATTCAGGCCGCCCTGGCTAGGATGGAAGAAGCTGCTCGCCCTAGAAGCCCCAGAGCTTGAAACAAGGCGCCGCATTACGCAGCAGATCGCGCTAGCTGCCGCGCACCGAGTAGGGAGGGAAAACCATGAAGAATCAATCACTTACGGAACGATGCCGCGCCTGCTTTATGCAGCAGGCGGTGGTTTTACGCAGTCTCCCGACAACACGTTAGAGCTCAGGATGAAACTCCGCACAATAGCTCTTATAGGCGCGGCCACACTACCTAACGTATCTCTAGCGATGGGTGGCGAAGGGACTGCTGAGGGCCTTCTGAAAGCCGCCGGGATCCTATTCGTCTGGATCGTTGCCACGATCATCAGCTTCTTTGGCAAGCGCCGTCTGTTCGGCGGTGCATGGTTCCTAGCATGGGCCGTACGTTTGAGTCTGCCGACCGCCATCTTGTGGGAAATCTATGTCACTCCGGTCCTCCACAAGCAGGAACAGCGGCAACAGGCACAAGTTCGTAGTGAACATCAAGCGGCGTTTGAGGCCGCATGCAAGAACCACGCGACGAATGCGACTCACATCCTTCGTGTAGAGAGTACAGAAAGACCAAAGACTATTTATGTGGATGAACCGGACGAGCTATTTGGGCCAAAAATTAGCCAGCGGCTAGTCGATTGCACTCAGAGTCGCACGCCTGTCTGTAGGGAGCTTGGGCTCGATACGGTGGAATGGGCATGGAAACACTCTAGTGGATTCAGCCCATGCAAAGTGGGCGCCGATCCCGCGCGCCCTGGCCAATGCTTGCCTGAGTTCAATCGCACTGATTTCGGCGCCGAGCGGATCAAGGTCACACCGATCGAGAAGCCGAAATCTCAGTACATCATCCGAGTTGCAGATTCGAAGCGTACTTTCAAGGCGAACGAAATTCGCAGGTACCACGTAACTCTTGAATCACTCCAGACGGCACAGGTACTGGCAAGCACAGAGTTGCTAATGAGCTGGGTAGCACCCCCTTGCCAAAACTTCGAGGCCGAAGTTGCCAACATGCTCACGCGTAGCTTCTCTGCACGCTAGGTGGCTCTTCGATAAGCTTCACATACCTGAGGCCGAGCCTGAGCTCTAACCCGTCATTGCAGCGGACTGCCTTCGGCAGCCGCTGAACTCCAACGTTAGCCCGCAGCATGACTCCGCGAGAAATCACAAGTGCGATGCATCGTCTGTTTGGCCACGACGTTGGCGGCAACGATCCCTGGCAACACCTGATGGTGAATGGCGCGTTTAATCGTGACGCCTGCGCACGGCTACTAAATGACTACATCTCAGAAGATGAGGTGGTCATATTTATTGATTCGCAGCATGCGGTTCATTGCCGAAAGCTTGAGGCACCGACGCACATCGAATCCTTCATGAAGATTCGCAGAGTCAAAGTAGCAAATCTTGCGTTTACTGCCAAGGTTGTGATAGATCCGATCGGTGTTGGCCAAGGCAGCAAGCGGGCTAACCATTCGCTGCAGCCGACCCGCGCCAGCTCCGCTGGCTTGGTCGGCTGAGCTCCAACGTTAGCCAGCCCGAATGAGACAAGTCGCCTGCATGCTGTTTGCAGTCGCCTCCCCGCTAGCGGCCGCCGCAAATATGGTTGCTGTTCCAAAGGAGGAGGCGATATGCCGCAATACCGATGCATATTGCTATGAGTGGAAGTTTGCTGTTGACCCATCCTTGAGGTTTGTGGCGACAGGCTATGAGGACGGAGGTGGCTTCTACTTCTGCCGGCGCAGGCCGAACGGCGACTACGGGCTGCTATTTGCGGTTTATCCAGCAATGCTTGATTCGAAGCATCCTGGCGTGAGATTCTGGGGTTACGCCTGGGACATTGAAGATATCGTTCTATCTGGGGGTGGAAAGGCAATCCAATTCCAGATGGCAATTGGAGGCAAGCCGGAGGAAGAGGGCAGTTGGATACCGCCGATGCAGCGCTCCGTCCCCTACGTTCTGTTCCGGGGCTCGACTACGCAGCCGGAAATGAAAGTTAAAGGGCGACTTCGATTCACTGGAATGAGTTTGAATGGGATTCGGCGCAAGGCCATGGCTAACCAGTCGCTGCGGTCGACCGCCTGCGGCGTCGACTGAACTCCAACGTTAGACGTATCGTGAGAGAAGGAGGTCTTCACAATGATGAGCGGGGAAGAATTCGATCAGTTTGAGCGTCGTTGGAAGCTTGTCTTCGGCGTTTCTGCAGCAGTGCTTGCAATCTGCCTTATTGATCTCGGTTGGTACTTCTCGGCATGGTTCGAGCGAACGGCCTCATACTCTATTGGGGCCATTGCCGCGTTAGTCGGCCTCTATGCTGCGAAGCAGTTGCGCGATGTAGAGCGGGCGCAAGCGATTACCGATGGATCCTGGCTAAACCAGATAATAAGCGGAAATAATGGTCCAGATCTCGATGATGATTGATATTCGCTCCTCCATCGGGTGCCATATTTCATCGGCGTCTAACCTTTCAATCCACCCGACCCTGGCCAGCTGCGCTCGCCGGTCGGCTGAATTAAAACGTCAACAGTAACTCAGCCCCGCCCGATGAACCGCCGCTTCTTATTCACCCTTACATTGCTACCCGCCATCGCAATGGGCCAACCGGATCGTTTTGTGCCCTCCAGTCCGGTGGATGCGGTTAGCCTTTATGTGATACCGACTGATGGCTTCCCTGAGCAGTATGCGGCGAGCATCGCCCGTGCCCTCACGAAGGAAACCGGACAGTGGGTGAAGTCGTCATTGCTGATACCGTCCGGCGTGAATGAGCCGTTTCCCGGAACGAATCAGTACCCGGCCGATGACTACCTGCCGTTTGGGCTGAAAGCGGCGAAGCAGCTTGCTGATACGAACGCCAGGACCTACTTCATTGTCCTCACCGATCGCGATATCAATTCAAGAGCACAGAACTTTCGCTTTCAATACTCGTTTCACAGCCCCATGGCAAGAACCTCGGTCCTGTCGGTGGCTCGGCTTGTGTATGAAAAGGACGGGACGGTTGCGCCTGCCGAAGTCATCAATCTCCGCGCACAGAAAATGCTGATGCGCATCGTTGGTGAAATGAAACTAGGGTGGCAGCGAACGACCGACCCAACGGATCTCATGTATTCGCCCATCATGTCGATCGAGGACATTGATCGTATGAGCATTGTTCACAGCATTGAACGCCGCAGACTCCGATAGCGTCGAGTTGACGGTTGACAATCAACTGCGTAGTTGATTACAAGTTGCCCGAGTTATTTCGCACCTTTCATCGAAGCGCTGACCGCAATACTGCGGCCAGCGGCTCGTCAGCCGCTGTGGGCGGGATTCCATATTTGGCATCTGCCGTCATCGCCTGCCTCGAAACCTGCAGATTACCCTCAAGTCCTACTGCGGTACCTGCCTGATGAATTTCATAGGTGGTTAGTCAATCGATAATTTTTGCCCCTTACCGATCAATAGTTCGATAGCCTCTTTAGCGCACAAAGTGCCAAACTGCGACTTCTTTGCAACCCAGAATGACCTTGAGGCCGTTCTCGACTTTGTCTTCGAAACGGGGGTATTCACGGTCTATGAAGCCTACTCCCGGCCCGAGGAGGAGCTCCGCGTATTCAACAGTACGTTGGAGCTGGCGAATGCATATTCTCTCGGCGCCTGTCGTGGCAGAGGCTCGTCTGTGCTGCTACAACTACATGTTGAGGGATCGGGCCCCATTACCATCGAACGTTTCGCACTGAATCCGCGCGCCTGCAACGGCAAGGCGTTTCGTTACCGTGCAAATGGTTGGGGACTGATTCAATTGCAATTGGGGGGGATCGGGCCCAAAGGCCTTGTGGCCTCCCATACGAATCACAATTCGGTGGCCCGGGCCCTTTCATGGGAATCGACCTATCCGGAATTGGGGCCGGTTTCGACCTGGAACTGGTCGGCCGTTCAGGCGGCCTCCAACAAATTGAATCGCTTCATTCGGAAGTTGGCTGTGTACAAAGACGGAAGTCGACCGGTGCTCGCCGAAGCGGCCAGCTATCTGGCTGCTCAGTGAAACCTCAGCACTGATAGCCATCATCCTGGGCAGGCCCGGTGTCGTTTGGCTCACTTCGTCCGTCGCCAAGGCCTGAATCCTGTTGCTATCGCCGCCATTGCCACAATTAAAACTATTGGTCACCATAGATCCATAGAGTTCGCCTCATTCCAACCCTCGGAGTGAGCCATGTCCACCGCCCCCCAATGCCCCTTCGCCGCTGCCGCCCAGGCCGGCACTGCCCGCCCAGCGGCCCCCAGCACCCGCAACCGCGACTGGTGGCCTGAGCAGCTGAATCTGGACCGCCTGCACCGCCCCGCGCCCCAGGGCAACCCGATGGGGGAGGGCTTTGATTACGCCGAGTCCTTTCGCCGCCTGGACCTGGATGCGCTGGTGGCCGATCTGAAGGCCTTGATGACGGACTCGCAAGACTGGTGGCCGGCCGACTGGGGCCATTACGGCGGGCTCTTCATCCGCATGGCCTGGCACTCGGCCGGCACCTACCGCCTGGCCGATGGGCGGGGCGGCGCGGGCAGCGGCATGTTGCGCTTTGCGCCGCTGAACTCCTGGCCGGACAACGGCAACCTGGACAAGGCGCGCCGCCTGCTCTGGCCTATCAAGCAGAAGTACGGCGCGCAGATTTCCTGGGCCGATCTGATGATCCTGGCCGGCAATGTGGCGCTGGAGAGCATGGGCTTCAAAACCCTGGGTTTTGCCGGCGGCCGCGAGGACCGCTGGGAGCCCGAGGACGACATCCACTGGGGTAGCGAGAAGACCTGGCTGGGCAATGAGCGCTTTACGGGTGAGCGCCAGCTCACCGGAGCGCTGGCCGCCGTGCAGATGGGTCTGATCTATGTGAACCCCGAAGGCCCGGACGGCCGGCCCGACCCCGTGGCCTCGGGCCACGATGTGCGTGAGACCTTCCGCCGCATGGGCATGACGGACGAGGAGACCGTGGCCCTGATTGCCGGCGGCCACACTTTTGGCAAGGCCCATGGCGCGGGCGACCCCAAGCTGGTGGGCCCCGAACCCGAGGCCGCGCCGGTGGAGGCCCAGGGCCTGGGCTGGGCCAACCGCCTTGGCTCGGGCAAGGGCGTGCACACCACCACCAGCGGCATCGAAGGGGCCTGGAAGCCCAACCCCACGCAATGGGACCAGGGCTATCTGGACATGCTGTTCGGCTACGACTGGGAGCTGACACACAGCCCGGCCGGCGCGCAGCAATGGACGCCGAAGAACTGCCGCCCCGAGCATCTGATCCCGGACGCGCACGACCCCAGCCGCAGCCACCCGCCGATGATGACCACGGCCGATCTGTCGCTGCGCTTTGACCCGGGCTTCGAGCCCATTGCGCGCCGCTTCCACCAGGACCCGGCCGCCTTTGCCGACGCCTTTGCGCGCGCCTGGTTCAAGCTGACCCACCGCGACATGGGCCCGCGCAGCCGCTACCTGGGCAAGCTGGCGCCGCAGCAGGACATGATCTGGCAAGACCCCCTGCCCGCCGTGAGCCATCCGCTGGTGAATGCCGACGATGTGGCGGCGCTGAAGGCCGAAATCAGTGCAGAACTGCGGGCTTCAGGCCTGAGCGTGGCGCAGCTGGTGCGCACGGCCTGGGCCTCGGCCTCGACCTTCCGCGGCAGCGACAAGCGCGGCGGCGCGAATGGCGCGCGCATCCGCCTGGCCCCGCAGAAGGACTGGGCGGCCAACGAGCCGGCCGAACTGGCTGCGGTGCTGCAGCGCCTGGAGGCGATTCAGCAGGGCTTCAACGCCCGCAGCCCGCGCCCGATCTCGCTGGCCGATCTGATCGTGCTGGCCGGCACGGCGGCGGTGGAAGCCGCCGCCCAGGCGGCCGGCCAGCCCCTGACCCTGGCCTTCCGCCCCGGCCGCACGGACGCCCTGCCCGAGCAGACCGATGCCGAGGGCCAGGCGGTGCTCGAACCCCATGCCGACGGCTTCCGCAACTTCGTGAAGTCGGAGCTCGCCGAGCACCAGGCCGAGCTGTTGCTGGACAAGGCCTGGCAACTGAGCCTGAGCGCGCCCGAGATGGCGGTGCTGCTGGGCGGCCTGCGCGTGCTGGGCGCCAACCACGGCGGCAGCCGGCATGGGGTGTTCACCCAGCGCCCCGGGCAGCTGACGAATGACTTCTTCGTCAACCTACTGGACATGGGCACGGTGTGGGCGCGCGCGGCCGCCGACCCGCAGCTGCTGGAAGGGCGCGACCGCCGCAGCGGCGCGCTGCGCTGGACGGCCACGGTGACGGACCTGGTGTTCGGCTCCAACGCGCAGTTGCGCGCGCTGGCCGAGGTCTATGCCAGCGCCGATGCGCAGCAAAAGTTCGTGCAGGACTTCGGCGCCGCCTGGGTCAAGGTGATGGAGCTGGACCGCTTCGACCTGCGCTGAGTCCGATCAGGCGAACAGGATCTCGTTCTCGAGCCGGATGTGCTCCAGCAGGTCCTGATGCAGGCTGTGCAGGCCCGCCAGCAGCGCGCGCCAGGTGTTGCAGGCCCCCTGAGGCTGCTCCAGCTGGTGCGCCAGTTCCATCATCCGGGCCAGCGCCAGTCCATGCTGCTCATGTTCGTGGCGCATCACGGCGACCGGCGGCAGCGCGGCGGCCGGCAAGCCCTGAGCCAGCAGCGGAAAGAGGATCTGTTCCTCCTTTTGCATATGGCTCTCCAGCTCGGCCTGCATCTGTCGCAGATGCGCGGCCAGGCCGTGCGGGCACTCGGCCCGGTCGCCGTGCACGGCCTCGACCCGTGCGGCCAGGCGAATCAGCTCGGGCAGTTGCTCGCGGTGCCGTGCGTGATAGCGGCTCAGCAGGTGTTCGATGAGGGCGCCGGCCGGCGCGGCGCGCCAATCGGGTTCCGCCGCGGCCGGCCGCAGCAGTTGCTCCAGCGCGGCCAGGACGGCGGCGCTGTCCGCCGGACGGGCGGCCAGGGCCTGGCCCAGGGATTGTTTGCCGCCGCAGCAGAAATCCAGCGCATGGGCATGGAAGACCGCAATGGCGCCGGGCAGCTGGCGCGCCAGTTCGCCCAGGGGACGCTCCAGCAGGGATTGGGATGGCATGGTGTGAGGGGTTTGGTGTGGGTTCAGGGGGGATGCGGCGTGGCCCTGGGCCTCAGACCGCAAACAACAGGGCCGCATCGCGCGGCCTTTCTATGCGCAGCGCCATCCGCAGCTCGGGCGCTGCCGTGATGCCGGCCTGCATCAGCAGGCTGCCGAGCTGCTGCGAGGCCAGCGCCTCGGCGGCCTCCAGGACCAGGCCGAAGCGCCAGGGCCAGGCCGGGGGCGCTTCGCTGATCAGCAGGCGCTGCAGACCGGGCTGGGCGCGCAGCGTGGCGCAGGCCTCGAGACTCGGCGTGAAGGACTGCCACAGGGCCAGCATGCCGAAGCCGCTGCTGCGCGTGGCCGTGGGGGCCAGGGTCATGGCCGCGAGTTCGCCGTCGCGTTGCCAGGCGCGCAGCGTGCTCAGCAACTGCCGTTCGCTGCGGCCCAGTTGCTGGGCGGCGCGCTCATAGGGGCCGGCGCACAGCGGCAGCCCGCGCTCCACCAGGGCGGCCAGTGCCAGGTCCGCATGCGGGCCGTCGCTGGCGGCGCCCGGCGTCTCCTGCCACAGCAGTTGGTGCGTGGGCGGCTCGGGCAGCGCCGCCAGCTGGCGCCGCAGGCCGGCCTCGTCCAGGGCCTCGAGCTCGGCCCAGATCGGCGCGTCCGCGCTCCCATGCTCGATACGCAAACAACCCGGCAGCGCTGCCAGCGCGGCGAGCAGACCCGGTGCCCGCGCGGCGGCCCCGGCGAAGCCCAGACGCCAGCGCGCACGGCGCAGGTGCGGCCCCCATTGCGCCCGGATCGGCTGCAGCGAGCCGTTGCGCTGCAGGCGCTCGCAGACGGCCAGCAGTTCGCGCGGCGTCGCGCCGCTGCGGGTGCTCATCACGTAGAAGGGGGAGCTGTGCAGCGGGAAGCGGTCGCGCCAACCGTGCAGCACGGTCTGCAGCAGGCCGGCGCAGCAGCTGGGGGGCGCGGCCACGGCCAGGGCGGGGCGTGCGCCGGCGGCCGGGTGCAGGAGCGAGGCGCTGTTCATCCGCCTAGCTCGTGCATCTCGGCACGCGCGTGCAGGGCCTGCCCGCGCAACTGCTCGCGTTGCTCGGAATAGGCGTCACCGCGCTGGCGCCAGATGCTGGCCAGGGTCTCGCGCAGGGCCGCCGGGTGGCCGGTGGTGCCGCGCAGCAGCGGACGCAAGTCATGACCCTGGCTGCCGAACAGGCAGGTGAAGAGGCGCCCGTCGGCGGTCAGGCGGGCGCGCGTGCAGTCGCCGCAGAAGGCCTGGCTGACGCTGCTGATGAAGCCGACTTCGCCGGCGCCATCGGCATAGGCCCAACGCTCGGCGGTCTCGCC
Organism: Inhella inkyongensis; assembly: GCF_005952805.1. Classification (GTDB taxonomy): domain Bacteria; phylum Pseudomonadota; class Gammaproteobacteria; order Burkholderiales; family Burkholderiaceae_C; genus Inhella; species Inhella inkyongensis. Next base: position 217,663 of record NZ_CP040709.1, on the reverse strand, counting down.
GCCACGGCTGGCGGCCAGCGGGCGCAGCGGCCAGCGCGCGGCCAGGCGTGCGCGCAACTCGGCGCTGGGCAGCACCTCGTCGGGGCGCCAGGCACTGTCGCAGCCCGTGTCCATGAATTCGATGAAGCGCAGCACCATGCCGCTGGCGCGGAAATGCGCGGCCAGCGGCAGCGCCTCGGCGTCGTTGACGCCGCGGCGCACCACCATATTGATCTTGATGCGTTCAAAGCCGGCCGCCTGTGCCGCCTCCAGCCCGCGCAGCACCTGCGTGACCGCAAAGCCGACCCCATTCATGCGTGCGAACAGCGCGGCGTCCAGCGCGTCCAGGCTGACGGTCAGGCGCTGCAGGCCGGCCGCGCGCAGGACCGCGGCCTGCTCAGCCAGCAGGCTGCCATTGGTGGTGAGCGCCAGATCGGGCGCCTCGCCCTCGGGCGTGCGCAGTGCGGCCAGCTGGCGCACCAGCAGGGGCAGATCGCGGCGCAGCAGCGGCTCGCCGCCGGTCAGGCGCAGGGTGCGCACGCCGAGCTGCAGGGCTTGCTGCGCGACCTGGGAGATTTCCTCGAAGCTCAGCAGCCGCGCCTGGGGCAGGAAGCGGTGCCCGGGCCCGAAGCGGCTGCGCGGCATGCAGTAGTCGCAGCGGAAATTGCAGCGATCGGTCAGCGAGATGCGCAGGTCGCGCCAGGCGCGCTGGCGGCGGTCGCGCAGTGGCGTGGTGGCCGCCGCGTCGGCATGCGCGGCCGACCCGCCCGCGGCGCGGGGGGCGGGAATCCAGAGCATCGGGACCACGGACTGGCGCATGCGTCGATTCTTCGCAGCCGCGCGGGCCCTGCCCATTGCGCCGTGGCAGGAGGGTGGTTCGCCGGCCCTAGTCCTTTCGGCCTATCCCGGCCTCGTTCGCCTGCGCTGCGGTGGGGCGATCCGGGCCGCTACGCTGCGGCCATGGACATTGCCTGTTTCGACGACCTGTTGGCGGCCGCCCGGGCCCAGACCGAGCCGCAGCGCCTGCTGCTGGTGTTTGCCGCCGCCGAGTGCGAGCCCGATGCCAGCCCCGCCCAGCGGGCAGCGCATGCGGCGGGTGAGGGCGGCGTGCTGCGCCCGCTGATGTGCGTGGACAAGGCACCGGCCGAGCTGGCCGACTTTGCCGCGCTGCGGCGCGAGGCCGCCGCGGCCGGCCCCCCCTGGACCCTGCTGTTTGCCGCGGCCTTGTCCGGGCGCAGCGACGCCGCCGAGGTGCAGCGCCTGCTGGACCTGATGCTGCGGCGCATCGAGACCGGCGAGCTGGAGGGCCTGATTCCTTTCGATGGCGCCGGCAACGCGGTGCGTCTGAGCGTCTGAGCGCGCGGGCCGGGCCGTCCGTGAGCAAGCGCTTCCCCGTCGCACCCGCGCATCCCGAGCGCCTGTGCTGGGGATGCGATCAATATTGCCCGGCCGACGATCTGCGCTGCGGCAATGGCGCCGAGCGCACGCAGCATCCGCTCGAATTGATGGGCCCCGAGTGGTTCCGCGCCCCGGGTTTCGAGGACCTGGCGCCCGACGCGCCGGTGCCGCGCTGATGCAGACGCCGCTGCCCCTGGTCTATGCCTGCTCCGGCTGTTCCAGCGCGGCGCAGCTGGCCAACCATCTGGCGGTGCGGCTGGACCGCGCGGGCGACGCGGAAATGTCCTGCATCGCCGGTGTCGGCGGCGGGGTCAAACCGTTGGTGCGCACGGCGCAGCGGGCGGCACAGACGGGGCGCGCCATCCTGGCCATCGACGGCTGTGCGCTGGCCTGCGTGCAGGCCAGCCTGCTGCAGGTCGAGGTGCGGCCCAGCCTGACGCTGGGACTGCATGAACTGGGCGTGCGCAAGCTCCAGCACCAGGACTTCGACCCGGCCCAGGCCGAGGAATTGCTGCAGCACTGCCGGGCGCTGCTGGGCGTGGCCTGACCGGCCTCAGGGGCGCCCGAAGGACGGGCCCGTCCACAGCGGACCGATGGCGTCCAGGGTGTTCTTCAGGATCAGGCCGTACTCGGTATCGCCCTCCATCGCCAGGGCGCCGTCGAAGAACAGGCGGTCGGCGTCGTCCTCGCCGCGCAGCAGGCGCCATAGCGCGTCGGCGCGGGCGCGCAGGCGCAGATGGGGCGGGCCCTGTTCGCCGGCGGCTGCAAAGCCGCGCGCATCCAGGCGCAGGCGCACCCGGGCGCCGAGCTCCAGCAGCTCGATCTCGACGACCTGGCCCTGCAGTGCGCCGCGCTGGCCGGCATCCAGGCGCGGCAGCAGCAGGCGGTCGAGCAGGCGCGCCAGCAGCCAGGACGGCGGCGTGCTTGGCAGGCGGGCCACGCGCGCACGCCAATGCGGCGGCAGGCTGGGCAGATTCAGTGTTGTCATGCGGCCTCCAGGCCCGGCGCGCGCCGGGCAAATCCATCCACCAGCGTGCCGGGCAGCGGCAGGCGGCGCAGTGCCGCCAGCGCCTCCTGGCCGTCCGCGGCGTGGCCGAACACCGCGTCGAATTGGGCGATGACGGCGTCGAAGCCCTGGGCGCAGGGCGACAGGCGCAGCCGGTTGACACCCGCTGCACACAGCGCCGCGCCCTGGGCGATCAGGCACTGCAGCGCGGCGCTCTGGGTCTGGACGCCGTTGAGCGCCAGGAACTCGGCGCCCTCGCCACTCCTGAGCAGCAGGCCGTCGGCGTCGTCACGGCAACGGAACTGGCAGTCATCCTTCTGCAGCCGGTGGTGGCGGGCAGTGAAGCAGCGCGCCGAAAAGGCCAGCGGCAGGCGGCCGAAGCCCCAGACCTCGGTGGCGATCGAGCTCGGCGCCGGATTGATGCGGCCCACCGCGTCCAGCGAAAGTTCCACCGGTGCGACCCAGCGGTCGGCGCCGAAGCGTGCGTGTTCCTGCAGCGCCTCGGCGTTGTAGATGTTCAGATGCGGGCCCAGCGTATGCGGGCGGCGGCCGGCACGCGCCAGTACCTGCAGGGCCGCGGTGTCGCCGGCCTCGACCGCGAACTCGTCCTGTTCGCAGACGCGGCGCAAGGTGCGCAGCTCGGCCTCGCTCATCACCAGGGCCAGGGTGGCCAGGCGCACATCCTTGCCGGCGGCGCGCAGTTCGCGCGCCAGCGCCAGCCAGTCCTCGAAGCGGATCTCGTTGCGACGCGAACAGACCTGTTCGCCCAGCACGATGCCCTGCACCGGCGCATCGGCCAGCTGGGCATAGAAATCGAACACGGCGGCGCGTGGCCACCAGTACAGCAGGGGGCCGATCGTCAGTTCCATGGGTTCATGCGCGGTGCGATTCATCGTTGCAGAGCCCCTCCACTGCAAGCGGCCGCCGTGGAACCGGCGCAGCCGCTTCGGGTGTGGGGCCCCTCATCTCCAGGGGCGGTCGTAGGCGCCCAGGGTCTGCTGCTGGCCCTCGGCCCAGCGCGCCAGTTCGCCGTCCCAGGCCGCTTGCACGCTGTAGCGGCCCTGGCCGCTCTGGGCCGCCCAGGCCGAGTCGATGGCGGCGCGCCAGACCTTGGTGACCTCGGCGACATAGGCGGGGCTGCGCTGGCGGCCCTCGATCTTGATGGCGGCGACGCCGGCCTCGATCAGCTGCGGCAGCAGGGCCAGGGTGTTGAGGCTGGTGGGTTCCTCGAGCGCGTAATCGTGCGGCAAGGCGCCGACCGCGAAGCGGCCCTTGCACAGCGTCGGGTAGGCGCGCGGCTCGCCCGGGCGGTAGTGGTCGATCAGCACGCCGCCGAGGCGGGCACGCACACCGTCCGCGGCCTCGTCCCAGCGCACGGCGGAGGGGGGCGAGCACACGCCCGCGGTGTTGGGCGACTGTCCGGTCGCATAGCTGGAGAGCGCGCAGCGCCCCTCGACCATCACGCACAGGCTGCCGAAGCCGAACACCTCGACCGGGACCGGGCTGTGGCGGATCAGGTGCTGCACCTGCTGCAGGGTCAGCACGCGGGGCAGCACCGCGCGCTCGATGCCGTAGTGCTCGCGGTAGAACTGGATCGATTCGTAATTCGTCGCCGAGGCCTGCACCGACAGATGCAGGCGCATCTGCGGGTGGCGGCGGCGGGCGTCGGTCAGCACCGCGATGTCGGCCACGATGAGGGCATCGGCGCCGAGCTCGACGGCCCGGTCGACGGCGCGCTGCCAGGGGCTGCGGTCGCGCGCGTCGCCAAAGGTGTTGAGCGCCATCAGCACCTGGCGGCCGAGCTGGCGCGCCTGCGCCACGCCCTCACGCACCTGGGCAGCGTCGAAGTTCAGGCCGGCGAAGTTGCGCGCGTTGGTGGCGTCCTTCAGGCCCAGATAGACGGCATCGGCGCCGGCCTGCAGGGCCAGTTGCAACGCGCGCAGCGAACCGGCCGGGCAGACCAGCTGCGGCTTGCCGGGCGTGGGAAGGGTCTGCATCGCTGCTGGCATGGCCCGGGGTTCACTGGACCAGCGGGGAGTCGGCGCGGTCCAGCGCGATGCCCTCGACGTGTGCCGCGGCGACCAGGGTTTGCAGGTACTGGCGCAGGCTGCTGAGCTGCAGCTGCTGGCGCATCTGCTGGGCCACGGCCTCGCGCACGGCCTCGAAGGCCGGCAGGCGGCCCGGCTCGCGGGCGTCGATGGCGACGATGTGCAGGCCGAAGCGGCTGTGCACCAGGCGCGGCAGCACGCCGATCTCGGTGCGCCCGAAGACTTCGCGCGCGAACTCGGGTGCGCAGTCCGGTTCGGTCGTCCAGCCGAGCTGGCCGCCGGTGGCGCCGCTGGGGCAGTTGGACAGGTTGCGCGCCGCCGCGCCGAAGGCGGCGGGCTCGTCGGCACGCAGCGCGATCAGCTGCGCCTCGGCGCGCTGGCGCAGCAGGGCCACGTCGACGCCGGGCGTGACGGCGAACAGGATGTGGCGCAGCTGCAGGCGCTCGCCGTGCGCAAAGCGCCGGCTGTTGGCCTCGAAGTGGCGGCGGCAGGCGGCCTCGTCGGGCTCGGGACCGGTGAGCTCGCGCTCTATCAGCGCCTCGATGGCGCGGCTGGCCGCCTCGCTCATCACGCCCTGCTCGGGCGCCGGATCCTCGGCCGCCAGCAGGCCCAGCTGTTGGGCGCGCTGGCGCAGCAGTTCGCCGTAGGCGCGCTGGCGCAGGCTGGCCTCGTCCAGCAGCTCGCCGGCGGCGCTGATCTCGATGTCGTTGATGCGTGCCATGGCGGGCTCAGTGCGAACGGGGCAGGTTCATGCGCCGGCCGCGCACCACCTGGTAGGGGCGCAACGCGTAGAAGACCGAGGCTAGACCGCTCCACACATGCACCAGACGGCTGAAGGGGAAGAGGAAGAAGATCGTCATGCCCAGCACCATGTGCACCTTGTAGGGCCAGGCCAGATCGACCAGGCCGCTGGCGTCGGGGTTCAGCGTGACGATGCGTTGGGCCCAGTCGGACAGCGCCAGCATCACCGAACCATCGCTGTGCGAGAGCGAGAAGGGCAGCGTGATCAGGCCCAGGCTGAGTTGGATCCACAGGATCCACAGGATCGCCAGGTCGGTGCGATGGCTGGTCAGGCGGATGCGCGGGTCGGTGGTGCGGCGCCAGATCAGCATGGTCAGGCCAATGAAGCACAGGCTGCCCGCAATGCCGCCGGCGACGATGGCCACCATCTGCTTGTTGGCCGGGCTGATGACATGCTCGTACAGCCCGTGGGGGGTCAGCATGCCCACGGTGTGGCCGGCGAACAGGAACAGGATGCCGGCGTGGAAGAGGTTGCTGGCCCAGTTCATGCCGGACTTGCGCAGCAGCTGCGAGCTGTCGCTCTTCCAGGTGTACTGGTCGCGGTCGAAGCGCGCCAGGCTGCCCATGAGGAACACCGCCAGGCAGATATAGGGGTAGACGACGAAGAGGAAGTTGTGCAGGGCGTTCATGCTGAGGCTCCTTCGGCCGCGCCGCGGCGGCGATGGATTTGGATGGGTTGCGGGCCGCTCTGGCCCTGGCTGCTGCAGCCGCCATAGGCCTCGGGTTCGGCCCAGGTCTCGTCCAGCGTCGGCTCGGGGGGCAGGGCCACCGCCTCGCAGGGTTCACCGGCCAGGTCCAGCACCGCGGCCAGCACCGCGGCATAGGGGCTCTGGCGCTCGTTCAGCGCACTGAACAGGGCCTTGAGGATGTGCGCGAACTCGGCCAGGAAAGGGCGCGCCGACGCGGCAGGTTGTGTGCTGGCGAACTCCAGCACCACCGGCAGGTGGTCGGGCAGTTCACCCGGGTCCAGCAGCAGGCCGGCGGCCTCGTAGTGCTGCACCAGGTCGACCATGGCCTGGCCGCGATCGCGGGAGTCGCCATGCACATGCTCGAACAGATAGAGCGCGGTGCGGCGGCCGCGGTCGAACAGGTCGACGAACTGCGCCTCGGCCTGCAGGGCATCGAGCCTGAGCAGCTGGGCGAACAGGGCGTCGAGCTCATGGCGGCGTTCGGCGCCGAGCGCGCCTTCCGCATGCAGGGCCTCGCGCAGCGCCGGCAGGCGCTGGCGCAGCTCGGCGTCGGGGTAGCGCAGCAGATGGGCCAGTACCCGCAGGGTGTGGGTCATGCCGGCCATCTCAGACTCCCACCTTGATCGGAATGGTGCGCTTCTTCTCGCTGCCAAACAGGCTGGTCTCGGTCACGCCCTCGGAGCAGCCATTGCCGAAGCTGAAGCCGCAGCCACCGCGCACATTGAAGGCGTTCTCGGCGTACTCGCGGTGCGTCGTCGGGATGACGAAGCGGTCCTCGTAGTTGGCGATCGCCATGATCTTGTACATGTCCTGCACCTGGGCCTCGCTGAGGCCGACCTGGCGCAGCACGCCCGCGTTCTTGACACCGTCCACATGCACGCCGCGCTGGTAAGCGCGCATCGCCAGCATGCGCTCGAGCGCCCGGGTGACGGGCTGGGTCTCGCCGGCGGTCAGCAGATTGGCCAGGTATTGCACCGGGATGCGCAGCTGATTGACGTCGGGGATCTCGCCGTTCTGCCCCAGGTGGCCGGCGTTGGCGGCCGACTGGATGGGCGAGAGCGGCGGGATGTACCAGACCATGGGCAGGGTGCGGTACTCGGGATGCAGGGGCAGCGCGACCTTCCAGTCCATCGCCATTTTCCACACCGGGCTGTTCTTCGCCGCCTCCAGCCAGTTGTCGGGCACGCCGTCCAGGCGCGCCTGCTCGATCACCTTGGGATCGTGCGGATCCAGGAAGATGTCGCACTGGGCGCGATAGAGGTCCTTGTCGTTGGCGACGCTGGCGGCTTCCTTGATGCGGTCGGCGTCATACAGCAGAACGCCCAGGTAGCGGATGCGGCCGACGCAGGTCTCGGAGCAGACGGTGGGCTGGCCGGACTCGATGCGCGGGTAGCAGAAGATGCACTTCTCGGCCTTGCCGCTCTTCCAGTTGTAGTAGATCTTCTTGTAGGGGCAGCCCGAGACGCACATGCGCCAGCCACGGCATTTGTCCTGATCGATCAGCACGATGCCGTCTTCCTCGCGCTTGTAGATCGAGCCCGAGGGGCAGGACGCGACGCAGGCCGGGTTCAGGCAGTGCTCGCACAGCCTGGGCAGGTACATCATGAAGGTGTTCTCGAACTCGCCATACATCTGCTTCTGGATGTGGTCGAAGTTCCTGTCCTTGCTGCGCTTGCTGAATTCGCCGCCGAGGATCTCCTCCCAGTTCGGCCCCCACTCGATCTTTTCCATGCGCTGGCCGGTGATCAGCGAACGCGGCCGTGCGGTCGGCGCCGCCTTCATCTCGGGCGCCGAGTGCAGGTGGTCGTAGTCGAAGGTGAAGGGCTCGTAGTAGTCGTCGATCTCGGGCAGGTTGGGGTTGGCGAAGATCTTCATCAGAAGACTCCACTTGCCACCCTGGCGCGGCTCGATCGAGCCATCGGCCTTGCGGACCCAGCCGCCGTTCCATTTGTCCTGGTTCTCCCATTCTTTGGGATAGCCGATGCCAGGCTTGGTCTCGACGTTGTTGAACCAGGCGTACTCGACGCCGGGCCGGCTGGTCCAGACGTTCTTGCAGGTGACTGAACAGGTGTGGCAACCGATGCATTTGTCCAGGTTCAGCACCATGCCGATTTGGGCGCGAACTTTCATGTCTTTTCTCCTCGCGTCGTGATCAGGGGTTTTCGCCTTGGGCCTGATAGGCCGCGGCGAGGTGGTCGTCCTGGGGCGTGTCCAGCCAGTCCACCTTGTTCATCTTGCGCACGATCACGAACTCGTCGCGGTTGGTGCCGATGGTTCCGTAGTAGTTGAAGCCGTAGCTGTACTGCGCATAGCCGCCGATCATGTGGGTGGGCTTGAGCACCACGCGCGTCACCGAGTTGTGGATGCCGCCGCGGATGCCGGTGATCTCGCTGCCCGGTGCATTGATGATCTTTTCCTGCGCGTGGTACATCAGGGTCATGCCCGGGTTCACACGCTGGCTCACCACCGCGCGGGCCGAGATGGCGCCGTTGACGTTGAAGAGTTCGACCCAGTCGTTGTCCTCGATGCCGGCGGCCTTGGCGTCGTCCTCGCTCAACCAGATCACCGGGCCGCCGCGGTTCAGCGTCAGCATCAGCAGGTTGTCGGAATAGGTGCTGTGGATGCCCCACTTCTGGTGCGGGGTGATGAAGTTCAGCACGATCTCCTTGTTGCCGTTGGGCTTGGCCCCGTGCATCTCGGCGGTGGCCTTCAGGTGCACCGGCGGGCGGTAGGTGCTGAAGCCCTCGCCGAAGGCCACCATCCAGGGGTGGTCCTGGTAGAACTGCTGGCGGCCGCTGAGGGTGCGCCATGGGATCAGTTCGTGCACATTGGTGTAGCCGGCGTTGTAGGAAACCTTCTCGCTCTCCAGCCCGCTCCAGGTGGGTGAGCTGATGATCTTGCGCGGCTGGGCCTGCACGTCGCGGTAGCGGATCTTCTCGTCCTCGCGATGCAGGGCCAGATGCTCGTGGTCGCGGCCGGTGTACTGGCTCAGCGCGTCCCAGGCCTTGACCGCCACATGGCCATTGGTCTCGGGGGCCAGCTGCAGGATGACCTCGCAGGCGTCGATGTCGCTGACGATGCGCGGGCGCCCTTCGGCATTGACGCCATTGAGCTCGCCGAGCTGTGCCACTTCGGTGTCGGTGTTCCAGGAAATGCCCTTGCCGCCGTTGCCCAGCTTCTCGAGCAGCGGGCCCAGCGAGGTGAAGCGCTTGAAGGTCTCGGGATAGTTGCGCTCGACCACCGTCATGGTCGGGGCGGTCTTGCCGGGGATCAGCTCGACCTGACCCTTCTTCCACTCCTGCACGTCGAAGGGCTGGGCCAGTTCGGAAGGCGTGTCGTGCATCAAGGGGTTCAGCACGATCTCTTTCTCGACGCCCAGATGGCCGACGCACACCTCGCTGAAGGCCTTGGCCAGGCCCTTGTAGATCTCCCAGTCGGAGCGCGACTGGAACACCGGGTCCACGGCCGCCGAGAGCGGGTGGATGAAGGGGTGCATGTCGCTGGTGTTGAGATCGTTCTTCTCGTACCAGCTGGCGGTGGGCAGCACGATGTCCGAATAGAGCGCCGTCGTGCTCATGCGGAAGTCCAGCGTCACCAGCAGGTCCAGCTTGCCCTCGGGGCCCTGGGCATGCCACTTCACTTCCTGCGGCTTGGCCTCGTCGCGGCCCAGGTCCTTGCCCTGCACGCCATGGCTGGTGCCCAGCAGATGCTTGCAGAAGTACTCATGGCCCTTGCCGCTGGAGCCCAGCAGGTTGGAGCGCCAGACGAACATATTGCGCGGCCAGTTCTGCGGCGCGTCGGGGTCCTCGCAGCTCATCTTGATCGAGCCGTCCTTGAGGCCTCGAACCAGATAGTCCTTGGGTTCCATGCCGGCCTTCTCGGCCTGCCGCACCAGCTCGATCGGGTTGACCTCGAGCTGCGGCGCGCTGGGCAGCCAGCCCATGCGCTCGGCACGCACGTTCTGGTCGATCATGCTGCCGCCGAATTCCTGGCGCTGGGCCTCGGTGGCCAGCGGTGAGAGCACCTCATCCACGCCCAGCTTTTCGTAGCGCCACTGGTCCGAGTGGGCGTAGAAGAAGCTGGTGCTGTTTTGCTGGCGCGGCGGGCGGCTCCAGTCCAGCGCGAAGGCCAGCGCCGTCCAGCCGGTCTGCGGGCGCAGCTTTTCCTGGCCGACGTAATGCGCCCAGCCGCCGCCGCTCTGGCCGATGCAGCCGCACATCATCAAGAGGTTGATCACACCGCGGTAGTTCATGTCGCAGTGGTACCAGTGGTTCATCGCGGCGCCGATGATGATCATCGACTTGCCGTGGGTCTTGTCGGCGTTGTCGGCGAACTGGCGTGCCACGGTGATGACCTGGTCGCGCGGCACGCCGGTGATCCTTTCCTGCCAGGCCGGGGTGTAGGCGGTGTCATCGTCGTAGCTCAGGGCGCCCGAGCCCAGGCCGCGATTGATGCCGTACTGCGCGACCTGCAGGTCGAACACGGTGGCCACCAGGACGTCCTGCCCGCCCAGCTTCAGCCGGGTGGCGGGCACGCGCTGCAGATTGACGTCACCGCCCTGCGGGTTGTTCTTAAAGTGCGGGTGCTCGGCCCCGGCGAAGTAGGGGAAGGCGACGTCCACCACCTCGTGGGCCTGCGCCCCGTCCTCGATCACCGAGAGCTTGAGCTTGACCTCGGCATCGCCCTGGGCCTCCTTGGCCTCCAGGTTCCAGCGCCCCTGATCGTCGCGACCTTCCTTGCCCCAGCGGAAGCCGATCGAGCCATTGGGCAGCACGACGCGGCCGCTGCCGTCGAAGGCCACGGTCTTCCATTCGGGGTTATTGGCCTGGTCGAGCTTGTTGTGGAAGTCGCTGGCGCGCACATAGCGCTGCGGTGCGAGCACCTTGCGGCCGTCCGGCAGGGTTTGCTCCTGCAGCATGACGAGCAGGGGCATGTCGGTGTAGCGGCGCGCGTAGTCGTCGAAGTAGCTGCTGCGCTTGTTGAAGTAGAACTCCTTGAGCGCCACATGGCCCATGGCCATGGCCAGCGCGGCGTCGGTGCCCTGCTTGGGGTGCAGCCACAGGTCGGCGAGCTTGGCGACCTCGGAGTAGTCGGGCGTCACCGCCACGGTCTTCGCGCCCTTGTAGCGCACCTCGGTGAAGAAGTGCGCGTCGGGGGTGCGCGTCTGGGGCACGTTGGAACCCCAGGCAATGATGTAGTTGCTGTTGTACCAATCGGCCGACTCGGGCACGTCGGTCTGCTCGCCCCAGATCTGCGGGCTGCTCGGCGGCAGGTCGCAATACCAGTCGTAGAAGCTCATGCAGACGCCGCCGATCAGGCTCAGATAGCGGCTGCCGGCGGCGTAGGAGACCATGGACATGGCCGGAATCGGCGAGAAGCCGATCACCCGGTCCGGGCCATGCTTCTTGATCGTGTAGACGTTGGCGGCGGCGATCAGCTGATCGACCTCTGCCCAGGTCGAGCGCACGAAGCCACCCATGCCGCGCACCTGCTGGTAGTCGCGGCGCGCGGCGGCGTCATCCTGGATCAGGGCCCAGGCATCGACCGGACTCTTGGCCACCTTCAGGGCCTCGCGCCAGCGCTTCAGCAGGCGGCCGCGCACCATCGGGTACTTGACACGGTTGGCGCTGTACAGATACCAGCTGTAGCTGGCGCCGCGCTGGCAGCCGCGCGGCTCGTGGTTGGGCAGGTCCGGGCGCGTGCGCGGGTAGTCGGTCTGCTGCGTCTCCCAGGTGACGATGCCGCCCTTGACGTAGATCTTCCACGAACAGGAGCCGGTGCAGTTCACGCCATGGGTGGAGCGCACGATCTTGTCGTGCGCCCAGCGGTTGCGGTAGGCGTCTTCCCAGGTGCGGTCCTCACCGGTGGTCACGCCATGGCCGCCGGCGAATTCCTCGCGCGGCAGCCGGAAGGCGTTCAGTCGATCCAGGAAATGGGACATGCTTGTTCTCCGTTAGCAAGACAGGGGGGCGTGGGAGCGGCCGTAGAACCACCAGCAGATGGCCATGCAGCTCAGGTAGAACGCCAGGAAACAGAACAGCGCGGCCTGCGGGCCGCCGGCCAGCGCGAAGGCGCTGCCGAAACTCTTTGGGATGAAGAAGCCGCCGTAGGCGCCGATGGCCGAGCACAGGCCCAAGGCGGCGGCGCCGCGTGCCTGCGCGTCGCGCAAGGCGTCGGGCGCGGCGCCTCGGGCGCCGCGCAGATAGCCGAGCGGAATCATGCGAAAGGTGCTGCCATTGGCAACGCCGGCGGCGCCGAACAGCAGCACGAAGCTGGCGACGAAGAGCGCCGGTCGACCGCCCCCCTCCAGGCTGCCGAGCACGCCGAGCACGCCCAGCGCCAGCGCCGCGAAGGCCAGCAGGCTGACCGAGGCCCCGCCCCGGCGGTCGGCGATCCAGCCGCCCAGCGGGCGCATCAGCGCACCCAGCAGGGGGCCCATCCACACCAGCTGCAACGCGGTGCTGGCGGCGGGAAACTGCTGGCTGAGCAGCAACGGGTAGGCGGCCGAAAAACCGATAAAGCTGCCGAAGCTGCCCAGGTAGAGCCAGCCCATCAGCCAGCTGTGGCGGTGCGTGAAGACCTGGGCCTGGTCCTGCAGCGACAGCGCGCCGCGCTGCACATCGTTCATGCCGACCCAGGCCGCGAGGCTGACGGCGACGATCAGCGGCAGCCAGATCAGGCCGGCATTCGCCAGCCACAGCGACTGCCCGGCGTCCTGCGGCAGGTCGAACAGATTGAGGGCGATGCCGGCCGGCACCAGCCATTGCGCCAGGCTCACGCCCAGGTGCGCGAAGCCGGCGCCGATGCCCAGCGCCGTGCCCTGCTCATGCGCAGGGAAGCAGGCGCTGATGTGCGCCACGCCGCTGGCGAAATTGGCGCCGCCCAGCCCGCAGAGCAGCGAGAGCAGCACCATGGTTTCGAAGGGCGTGCTCGGGTCCTGCACCGCCCAGGCGATGCCGCCGGCGGGCAGCAGCAGGCTGGCGGTGGACAGCGCGGTCCAGCGCCGCCCACCCACCCAGGGCAGGGCCAGGCCGTAGAAGATGCGCAGCGTGGCGCCGCACAGGGCCGGCAGGGCGCTGAGCCAGAACAGCTGGTTGGTGCTGTAGCGAAAGCCCGCGGCCGGCAGATGCACGACCAGCACCGACCAAAGCATCCAGACCGCGAAGGACAGGGCCATCGCCGGGATCACGAAGGCCAGGTTGCGCAAGGCCACCGCGCGCCCATGGCGGGCCCAGAAATCCGGGTCTTCCGGATTCCAGGCAGGGGCGAGGCTCAGGGTCTGGGTCACGATCCGGATGCTCGGTTTTCCTTGCCTTGGCCACCATCCATCGGCGGGGCGGGGCGGCTTGGCGCGGAATGACGAGGCACCGCGGCCGGGGCATCGTTCTTTGGAACTAGGGGCGCCCAGACCGGCGCGGCCGGATCAATGCCTGAGCGGGCCGCAGGCCACGAACAGCCGGGCCAGATTGGCCGCACCAAGCATGGCCCGGGCGACCCCGCCCGGCGGCGCGAAGCCGGCGGCCCGGCCCAGGTCCAGCGCAGGTGAGTCTCGAATCCCATCGCTTGGGTGAGCGGACCCAGTTCGCCAGCGATCCGGGCGCCGGATAGGACCCGGGACTGCATGCCCACGATGGCAGGCGGTCAGCCGCCATGCACGATGGGGGTGGCCGCGGTCAAGGTGAAGCAGGAGAACACCCTGCGCGGCTCCAGCAGGTCGATCCGCACCACGTCACCATGGTGCGGCAGGCGCGCTCCATGGCGGGCCTGCAACAACCGCCAGCCCGGTATGGTCAAGGAGGCCGGCGCGCCTCAGGGGTTGTGGATCTCCGCGCCGCGTCGCAGGTAGAAGCCCCAGTTGATCAGCAGGCACAGGCCGTAGAACACCGCGAAGCCGTACATCGCGAACTGCGGCGTGCCGGCCCTGATCTGGTCGCCGATGACGACCGGAGCGATGAAGGCGCCGTAGCCGGCCACGGCCGAGGTCCAGCCCAGCACCGGACCGGCCTGCTGGCGGTCGAACACCACGCCGATGGTGCGGAAGGTGCTGCCGTTGCCGATGCCGCTGGCGAAGAAGAGCAGCAGGATCAGGCCGAGGAAGAGCGGGAAGTACTGCTCGGGCGTCGCCGAGTTGTAGGCCAGGCTCATCACGTAGCCGGTGGCCACCGAGCCGACGACCAGGATGGCCGAGATGATTTGCGTGACCAGGGAGCCGCCCCAGCGGTCGGCAATCCAGCCACCCAGCGGACGCATGGCCGCGCCGACGAAGGGGCCCAGCCAGGCGTAGGTGAAGGCCGAGGGGGCGTTGGGGTTCTTCAGCGTGTGCTGCATGACGCCGGCGGCGTCGGGCACATGGCTGACGCCGAAGATCACCGCGATCGACAGCGGCAGCGCCATCGAGAAGCCGATGAAGGAGCCGAAGGTGACGATGTAGAGCGCCGTCATCGACCAGGTGTGCTTGTTGCGGAAGATCGCGAACTGCCTGGCGATGTTCTCCTTCATCGGGCCGAAGGCGGCCAGCTTCATGATCAGCAGCGCGCTGACGATGTCCAGCGGCACCGCCACCCACATATTGATCAGCCCCAGCCCGGTGGGCGCCGGCAGGTAGACGTAGAGGATGGCGATCGAAGGAATGAAGGCCAGGGTGTACAGATAGGTGATCTTGGCGAAGGCCTTGATCGGATGGCCGGCCGTGGGCGACACGCTGCTGAGGTTGTTCATGCCCCACCAGCAGGCCATGGCCAGCGGAATCAGCGAGACCACCCAGGCAAAGCCGGCGTTCTGCACCCAGGCCGGAGTGCCGGCGGCGATCTTGCCGAAGATCCAGCCGCTGTCCTTCAGCAGCGGCATCGAGTCGCCGCCCAGTGCGCCGAACAGCGGCATCGTCATCACCAGCGGGATCAGGATCTGCATGGTGGTGACGCCGAAATTTCCCAGGCCGCCGTTCAGGCCCAGGGCCGTGCCCTGCAGGCGCTTGGGGAAGAAGGTGCTGATGTTGGACATCGACGACGCAAAGTTGCCGCCGCCCACGCCGGACCACAGCGCCATCAGCTGGAACACCCACAACGGCCACTCGGGGTGCTGCAGTGCGATGCCGGTGCCGATGGCCGGGGCCAGCAGCATGCCGGTGGTCAGCGTGATGGTGTTGCGGCCGCCGGCCAGACGCACCAGGAAGGAGGCGGGGATGCGCATGGTGGCGCCGGAGATGCCGGCAATGGCGGTCAGCGTGAAGAGCTCGGCCTGGCTGAAGGGGAAGCCCAGGTTCAGCATCTGCACGCTGATGATGCCCCACATGCCCCAGACGGCGAAGCCGCAGAGCAGGGCCGGGATCGAGAGCCAGAGGTTGCGGTAGGCGATGCGCCGGCCGGTCTGTTCCCAGAAGCGCTCCTCTTCGGGGCGCCAGTCGCTGATGTCGGCGCGGGCGCCGCTTGGGGTGGGGGTATGCATGGGATTCCTTCGGGGTTCAGGCCTTGAGCCGCATGCCGGTGGCGTGCCGCCCCATCAGCTCGGTCTTGCGCACTTCGGTCCAGTACATCCAGATCAGGGAGACCCAGACCACGCCATACATCAGCATGAAGGCGCTGGAGCGGATGCCGGTGAAGTCCAGCAGGGCGCCGAACAGGATGGGCAGCACGAAGCCGCCCAGGCCGCCGGCCAGACCGACGATGCCGCTGATGGCGCCGATGTTGTGCGGGTACTCGTCGCTGATGTACTTGAACACCGAGGCCTTGCCGAAG
Organism: Inhella inkyongensis; assembly: GCF_005952805.1. GTDB lineage: Bacteria > Pseudomonadota > Gammaproteobacteria > Burkholderiales > Burkholderiaceae_C > Inhella > Inhella inkyongensis. The sequence continues at coordinate 202,008 of NZ_CP040709.1, read as the reverse complement.
GCCCAGGCCACGCCCAGCACGCCCATGATGGCGGTGAACATGTAGACGTTCAGGCCGATGTGGAAGGTCCTGGCGCCTTCGATGGTGTGGATGGTGAAGTCGGTCTGCGGATAGCTGAGCAGGAACAGGCAGATCCAGCTCACCCACATCACCCACCAGGTGACCTGGTGGGCGCCATAGCGGTCGGAGAGCACGCCGCCGATGGCGCGCAGCACGCCGCCGGGCAGGCTGAAGCAGGCGGCCAGCAGGGCCGCGACGCGGATGTCCAGCCCGTACTCGCCGACGTAGTACTGCACCATCCACAGTGCCAGCGCGACATAGCCGCCGAACACGATGCTGTAGTACTGGCAGTACTTCAGCACCTTGGGGTCCTTCAGCGCCTTGAGCTGGTCCGTGAACTTCACATGGCTGGCGGCACGGTGCCTGGGGTCGCTGTAGCTGAACAGCCAGAACAGCAGCACCGTGCCGACCATCACGGCGGCATAGACCTGGGGCACCATGGTCCAGCCGAAGGCGACCAGGATCACCGGGGCCACGAATTTGTTCACCGCCGAGCCCGAGTTGCCGGCCCCGTACACCCCCATGGCCATGCCCTGGCGCTTCTTCGGGAACCAGCGCGCCACATAGGGCGTGCCGACCGAGAACGCGCCGCCGGCAAGACCGACGAACAGGCCGATGGTCAGGAAATGCCAGTACTGCGTCGCGTAGGCCATCAGCCAGATCGCGGGGACCGTGCTGGCCATCAGCAGGGCCATCACGATGCGACCGCCGTAGCGATCGGTCCAGATGCCCAGGGGCACGCGCACCAATGAGCCGGTGAGCACCGGCATCGAGGTGAGCAGGCCGAATTGCGTGGCCGTGAGACCGAGCTGCTGCTTGATCGGGATGCCGATGACGCCAAACATCATCCACACCATGAAGCAGACGGTGAATGCCAGGGTGCTGACGATCAGCACCGACCAGGCCTTGCGGTCGGCAGGGGGGGCGGACATGCAGTGCTCCTCAGGATTGCTGTGAGCACTTTGGCCTGCGGCCGGCCGGCCGACCATTCACCGGAACGGCAGGCGGCGGATGGTCGCAGGGACGAGGCGCGCCGCGCCGCCCTCGTTCGAAAGGACTAGGGCACTCTGAGCGCGGGTTAGGCGCTGCGCTGCTGGGTCACCAGTACCGCGGCCTGCACGCGCGAGTCCAGGTCCAGCTTGCGCAGCAGGTGCTGCACATGGATCTTGACCGTGGTCTCGGCAATGCCGAGTGCGCGGGCGATCTGCTTGTTGGAATCGCCTCGCGCGATCAGCTCAAGGATCTCGCGCTCGCGCGGCGACAGACTGGCAAAGGGGTCGGGCGGCGGCGGGGCGCTGAGCTCGGTCTCCTGCCGGAAGGCGCTGGCCAGTTTGCCGGCCATCTCACCACTGAAGCTCGACACGCCGCGGCTGGCGCGCTCGATGGCCTGCGTCAGCTCCAGGTTGTCGGCCGTCTTGAGCAGATAGCCGCAGGCGCCGCCCCGGAGCGCCGCGCCGAGGTCGGACTCCGCCTCGCTCATCGTCAGCATCAGCACCTGGGCCTGCGGCGCCGCGGCCTTCAGCGCCGGCAGCGCCTGCACGCCGCTGACGCCGGGCAGGTGGTTGTCGAGCAGGATGACCTGCGGCTGCAGCTCGGCGGCCAGGCGCTCGGCCGCCGAGGCGTCGGCCGCCTCGCCCACCACCTGCAGCTGTGGCTGGGTGGCCAGCAACGCGATCAGGCCACGGCGGAACAGGGTGTGGTCGTCGACGACGAGCACACGGATGGCGGGGGCTGCGAGTTCAGTCATGGTTCAGCGCGGCGGATTCTGGCAGGGCCACGCAGACGCGGGTGCCGCTGCCCGGGCGTGAGCGCAGCTCGACCGTGGCGCCGACCTTGGCGGCGCGTTCGCGCATGATGCGCAGGCCCACATGGCTGTCGTCGGGCGCGTCGTGCACCGGGTCGAAGCCGCAGCCGTCGTCGCGGATCTCGATCTGCCAATGGGGCTGGTGCAGCAGATGCACCTGCACGGCCCGGGCCTGGGCATGCTTGCGCACATTCGATAGGGCCTCCTGCACCACGTGCAGCAGCTGCACCTGCACGTCGGCGGGAAGGGGCGCGCCGTGGCCCTCCACCGTCAACTCGGCCGGCAGGCCGCTTTGCAGGCGGAACTTCTGCAGCGTCTGCTGCAGGGCAGGCAGCAGGTCGTCGCCATCGGTGCGGGTGCGGAAATTCATCAGCAGCGCGCGCACATCGGCGCTGCTTTCCTTCAGCCCGAGCTCCAGCTGGTCGAGCAGGCGCAGGGTTTCGGTGGCCTGGCCATGCTGCTGGGCGGCCTTGAGCAGCTGCAGCTGGATCTTCATGAAGGCCAGGCTCTGCGCGATCGAATCATGCAGCTCGCGCGCCAGCAGCGCGCGCTCCTCAGCCACGGCCGCCTCGCGCCGTAGCGCCGCATGGCGCAGGCCCTCGAGTGCGCTCGACAGGTGGCTGGCCAGGCTGTCCAGCAGCTCGCCATCCGCGGGCTCCAGCACCGCGGCCTCGCGGTAGAAGAGGTTGATTTCGCCCATCATCCGCCCCTGCACCGGCAGGGCCACGCTGGTCACCGACACGAAACCCGCCTTGGTGCAGCCGCTGCTGAGAGGCTCAGTGGCCTGGATGCGGATCACGCGGGCCTTGGGCTCGGGGCTGCCGCAGTGGCAGTCGCCCGGTTTCAGGCAGCGTTCGGACTCCAGCATCGCCGGGGGCAGGCCCTGGGCCGCCAGCAGCACCATGCGCTGCTGGCTGCTGTCCAGCCAGCGGATGGCCACGCCGTCGCAGCGCGCGACGCGGCGCAGCCGCTCGGTGAAGCCGGCCGCCAGCTCCTGCTGCGAGGCGGCCCGGGCCGCGAAGGCGCTGGCGTCGTAGAGCGCCGCCAGGCGGTGCTTCTCGTCGCGTAGCGCGCTGGTCTTGGCCCGCACATCGTCTTCCATGCCGGCGTACAGGGCCTGCAGATGCGCGGCCATGCGGTTGAAACCACGCGCCAACTCGCCAAACTCGTCGCGGGAACTTTCTGCGACCCGGGCTCGCAGATCGCCGCGCTCGAGCGCAGAGAGGCCGCGGCGCAGGCGGTCCACCGGCGCGAACACCAGCAGGTGCGAGGCATAGAGAAAAGCGACCGCGGCGGCGATGGCCAGACCGACCAAGGCCAGCTGCACCGAGGACAGCAGGGTGTTGCGCTGCGCCAGCTGGGTCTCGATGGCGGCCACCAGGCCGTCGACGCGCTGCACCATGTCGTCGACCTGGGCGCCGGTGATGCGCGGGAGCTCCCGCGCGGCCTGGGCGCGGAAATCCTGCCAGCCGTCACCGACGGCCTGGTAGGCCGCGGCCGTGGCGCGGTCGCGCGGCAGGAAGAGGGGGCGGGCGGGGTCGCCGTCTCGGACCAGACGCAGGGCCTCGTCGACCTGCTGCAGGTGCCGGTCGACATCCCGATGCTCGCCCAGCGCCACCGCGTGCGCGATGCGCAGGGTCTGCATGCGCAGGCGGCCGGCCTCGTTGACTGCCGCCGCGCCGCCCTCGAGCTGCCAGCCCAGCCAGAGGGTCAGGCCAATGGATGTCAGCGCGGTCACCAGCAGGCCCGCACCGAGTAGGCCTACCTTGGTGGCGAGCCGCGCGTTCTTCCATTGCCAGGTCATGCCGGATTGTCGATCGCCGGCGGCGCGATCCAGGGGCCGGTCCGGCTGGGCTTTGCGTTGCCGCAAGCCCAAGCTGCCGCTTGAGGGGCGTCGAACCGTTCTCAGAACGGTTCGATCGCCATCTCAGCCACAGGCCCCCACATGCCCGCAGGCGGTGCAGAAGTCGCAGCCGTCCTTGTGGATCAGCGTGGCGTTGCCGCATTCCGGGCAGCTGCGGCCGGCCTGGATCTGCAGGCCGCCCACGCTGCCGCCGGCCTGCGGCGCCGGGGCCTGCAGCACGCCCATCTCGCGCAGCGGGTAGCCCTGCTCGTCCAGGATGCCCAGCATGGCGTAGCGGTGCAGCACCAATCTCGCCAGATAGGCCACCGTGCTGGGCCAGGTGCGCTGCCGGCGTTCGTCCTTCAGGCCGGGCTCGAAGGCCATGAAGTCGCCCAGCGGCTCGGCGTAGTTCAAAAGCTTGCGCAGCTTCATGCCGATCCAGGCCGGGTCCACCACGCGCATGTCCAGGCTCAGCAACCGGGCCAGGCCATCCAGCGCGCGAGGGTAGCGGCCCGAGAGCGCCATGGCGCAGGGCCGGGTGTGCACGCTGCCATCGGGGCCGGGCAGGCTGACCTCCTTGAGCGTGAGCGTGAAGTCCTCCTGCGTGGCCGGGTTCACCACATCCACGGCCCAGGCCAGGGTGCCGTCAAAGCCGGTCTGCGGCTCGTGCCGGCTGAACAGCGAATCCAGCACCGGGGTGGCCTGGCCCTCGGGCATGGGCAAGGTCTTGAGTTGTTCGCAGCGCCAGCGCAGCAGAGCTGCCAAGGCCGCCACCACGCCAGGGAAGCGGCGCGGCTGGCCCTGCGGCGGGAAGGGCATCTCGAAGGCATGTTCCTCGGCCAGATGGGCCAGGGTGTCGAGCTTCAGCTGCAGCCAGCCCAGGTCGTTGGCGCGCAGGTCCATGGACAGGCTCTTGGCCAGCGCGCCCAGGCCGCGCAGGCCTTCGTGCTGTTCGGCACCATTGACCCAGACCTCGAAGGGGCGGTTGCCGCCGGCCTCGGCCAGCTCGCCGATGAAGAGCGCGAAGTCCCCCAACGGGTGGCGCACCATGAAGGTCCAGGCCGGGTTGCCGCTGGGCAGCTCGGGGCGGCTGGGCCAGCGCAGCGAGGCCAGCACCGGGGCCCCTGCGGGCTTGAGCACCAGGCGCTGGTTGGGGTCCAGGGTCGGCGCCGCTGCCACGGGAGCCGGGCTGGGCGTGGTGGACAGCACAGCCCCCAGCACCGCGTTGGGCCGGTAGGTGGCCAGGCCCTTGAGCCCGAGCTTCCAGGCCTGGGTGTAGAGCTCGCGGAAGTCCTCGAAGGGGTAGTCGGCCGGCACGTTCACGGTCTTGCTGATGGCCGTGTCGATGAAGGGCGCGACCGCGCCCACCATGGCGGCGTGGTCCGCGGCGCTGATTTCCAGCGCGCTCACAAAGGCCGGCGGAAGGGGCGCCTCGGCCCCATGCAGGTGCTTGAACAGGCGGTAGGCGTGGTCTTCCACCGCGTATTCCTTGTGCGAGCCATCGGCCTGGCGCTTCTTGCGCTGGTAGGTCCAGCTGAAGGCGGGCTCAATGCCGTTGCTGGCGTTGTCACAGAAGGCCAGGCTGATGGTGCCGGTGGGGGCGATGGCCAGCAGGTGCGAGTTGCGCAGGCCCACCTCGCGGATGCGTTTCTTGAGCGCCTTGGGCAGGCGGTTGGCGAAGCGCTCGCCGGCCAACATGAGGTCGGCATTGAAGAGCGGGAAGGGGCCGCGCTCGGCGGCCAGGTGGGTGGAGGCGCGGTAGGCGGCATCGCGCATCACCTCGGCGATGCGTGCGCCTTGGGTGCGCGCGGCCGGGCTGTCGTAGCGCAGGCCCAGCATCACCAGGGCATCGCCCAGGCCGGTGAAGCCCAGGCCCACGCGGCGCTTGGCCTTGGCCTCGGCGTCCTGCTGCGGCAGGGGCCACAGGGTCAGGTCCAGCACGTTGTCCAGCATGCGCACCGCCACCTCGATGACGCCGCAGAAGGCGTTCTCGTCAAAGGCGGCGTTGGCGCTGAAGGGGTCGACCACGAAGCGCGTCAGGTCGATGGAGCCCAGGCAGCAGCAGCCATAGGGAGGCAGGGGCTCTTCAGCACAAGGATTGGTCGCGGTGATGGTCTCGCAATAGCCGAGGTTGTTGTCCTTGTTGATGCTGTCCAGGAAGAGCACGCCGGGTTCGGCGTGGTCGTAGGTGCAGCGCATGATCTGGTCCCACAGATCGCGCGCCGGCACGCGGCGGTAGACCCAGAGGCCGTCGTCGCGGCGGTAGGCGCCGGCCTCTTTCAGCACCTTGCCGGGCTCGGATTTGTGCGTGAGCTCCACCTCGCCGCCCTCGATCACCGCCTGCATGAAGGCGTCGGTCACGCCCACGCTGAGGTTGAAGTTGCGCAGCTCACCGCCGTCCTTGGCGTGGATGAAGGTCTCGATGTCCGGGTGGTCGCAGCGCAGCACGCCCATCTGCGCGCCCCGGCGCGCGCCAGCGCTCTCCACCGTCTCGCAGCTGCGGTCGAACACCTTCAGATAGCTGACCGGCCCGGAGGCCGAGCTTTGCGTCGAGCCCACCCAGGCGCCGGCCGGGCGGATGCGCGAGAAGTCGTAGCCCACGCCACCGCCGCGGCGCATGGTTTCGGCCGCCTCGGCCAGGGCCTGGTAGATGCCGGGGAAGCCTTCTTCGGGGCTGCTGATGCTGTCGCCGATGGGCTGCACAAAACAGTTCACCAGGGTGGCCTGGATGCCGGCGCCGGCAGCCGACTGCACGCGACCGGCAGGGATGAAGCCGGCGCGCAGGGCTTGTTCGAACTGCTCAGCCCAGTGGGAGCGGGCCTCGGGCGCCTCGGCCTGGGCCAGGGCCAGCGCGACGCGGCGTTGCACATCCGCGATGCTGGCTTCATCGCCCTTGGCGTACTTTTCCAGCAGGACTTCCTGGCTGATGGCCTGGGCAGGGAGTTCGGTGAGCAGGGTGGGGTTCATGGCGCTATATCTAGTGTGAGGCGCGCAGCCTATCCACTAGATATAGCGATTGCCAGGGCTGTAATTCGCCCAAGGGCGATGTGTTGAGCAAGGTCAAACCGGGCGCATTGGCCCGCCCCGGGGTCTTCCTCAATGGGCCAGTCGGAAGCTGGCCACCGCATGCACGAGTTGCTCGGCCTGGCCCTTGAGGCTCTCGGCGGCGGCAGCGGATTGCTCCACCAAGGCGGCGTTCTGCTGCGTCACCTGGTCCATCTGGCTGACGGCGTCGCTGACCTGGCCGATGCCGGTGGCCTGTTCGCTGCTGGCGCTGCTGATCTCGCCCACGATGTCGCGCACGCGCTGGATGGAGGCCACCACCTGCTGCATGGTCTGCCCGGCCGTGTCCACCTGGGCGCTGCCCTGCTCCACGCGCTCGACGCTGGTGCCGATCAGGGTCTTGATCTCCTTGGCCGCATCGGCGCTGCGCTGGGCCAAGCTGCGTACCTCGCCGGCCACGACGGCGAAGCCGCGCCCCTGTTCGCCCGCCCGCGCGGCTTCCACGGCGGCGTTCAAGGCCAGGATGTTGGTCTGGAAGGCGATGCCATCGATGACGCCGATGATGTCGGCGATCTTGCGGCTGCTTTCGTGGATGCCGCGCATGGTCTCGACCACCTGCCCCACCACCTCGCCGCCCCGTTCGGCCACGCTGGAGGCGTTGACGGCCAACTCGCTGGCCTGACGCGCGCTGTCGGCGTTATTGCGCACCGTGCTGCCCAGCTGTTCCATGGTGGCGGCGGTCTGCTGCAGGGTGCTGGCCTGCTGCTCGGTGCGCTGGCTGAGGTCGGAGTTGCCCTGTGCGATCTCGGCGCTGGCAGTGGCCACCGACTCGGCATTGCCGCGCACCAGGGCCACGGTTTGCATCAGCGACTGCTGCATGCGTGCCATCTGCGCCATCAGGCTGGCCTCATCGCCGGGGCGCACGGCCACGTCCTGGCTCAAGTCACCTGAGGCCACGGCTTGCGCGACGGCAGCGGCCTCGCGCGGTTCGGCCCCCAGTTCGCGCAGGATGCCGCGCGCCAGATAGGCGGAAAGGCCCAACCCCAGGCCCAGCGCCAGGACGATCAGCGCCATGGACGTGATGCGGGTGCTGCTGTAGCGTGCCATGGCCGCTTCGTACTCGGCTTTGGCCACCCGCAGCTGCAAGGCCATCAGGGCTTCCATGTCCTTCTTGGCGGCGGGGAACAGCGTGGCCATCGGCCCTTCCATCAGACTGCGCAGCGCCACCCCATCGCCTGCCCGTGCGGCGGCCAGCGCGGGCTTGAGGCCCTCCTGCACGAAGCGTCCCCGCGAAGCGGTGAACTGTTTGGCAAGCTCGCTCTCTTCCGGCGTCAAGTAGGTGGCCATGAAGGCCTCCCAGGACTTGGTGATCGCCGCGATATTGCCATCCACCTCGGCCACCGCAGCGCGTTGGGCATCGGGGGTCTGCTGGTTCAAGGCCGTGGCCAGCGCCAGGCGGTTGCTGAGCAACCGCGCCTCAATGTCGGCCAGTTGCCCCATCGGCACGGTACGGTCCTCGTAGACCGTGCGCAGGCCCTCACTGGTGGCCGCCAGGCCGCGCAGGCCAAAGAGGCCGATGACCAGCATCAGCAGGCCCAGAAGGCCCACCAACAAACCCAGACGCTTTGCGATCGACAACTGCTGCACTGTGCCCTCCGCGCCCCCGGCTTGGGGTGAAGGAGGATGCTAGGCCCGCGGGACCCTTCTGGCGCGTCCCCTCCTCAATGAGAAGGAGAGGGCATGGAAAGACGCTTTACGGCCGCCACGAAGCGTTGCAGCGTGGGCGAGAGCACGCCGGGGGCCAGGCGGATGTCGATGAGCTGGAAGCGCCCGCGCGTGGCCTGGGCCTGAGCCAATGCGGCGGCCAACTCGGCCCGTGTGTGCACCACCTGGCCCTCGCCACCCATGCCGGCGGCCATGTGGGCGAAGTCCCATTGCCCCAGGTCGTTGAATTTCACCTCGGGCATGAAGGTGCGCAGCATTTCCCAGCTCGCGTTGTTGAACACCAGCACGATGGGGTCCAGCCCGTAGCGGTGCGCATTGCCCAGTTCCCAGCCGGTCATCTGGAAGGCGCCGTCGCCGACCAGGATGATGGGGCGCTGGCCGGTGGCCGCCTGCAGACCCAAGCCCGCCGGCACGCCATAGCCCATGGTGGCGTAGTAGCCCGGTGCGATCAGGCCGGTGGGTTCCACGTCCATGGCGGTGAACAGGCAGTCGCCCACGTCGCAGGCCAGCGGCATGGGGCCGTGCTGGCGCATCAGGCGGTTGATGGCGGCGGCGATGTCGCGCGGCTGCAGGGCGCCGTCGTCCAGCGGCAGCTCGCTGGGGTAAGCCGGCGGCGCGGGCGGCGGGGCTACCGGGGTTTGGGCCTGCACCGGCACGCGCGCCAACAGCGCATCCACCAGCGCGGCCAGCGGCAGATCGGGATAGACCGCGTGCCCCATGTGCACCGCATCGTCATACGCATGGATGGCGTGGCGGAAGTCAATGCGCTGGGCCGAGACCGCGAAGTTGGTGTCGCTGACGATGGCGCCCAAGAGCAGCAGGGCATCCGAGTTCTCGACGCGGGCGCTCAACTCAGGATCGCCGGCCAGACCCAGATAGGTGCCGGCCAGCGGCGCGCCACTGTCAGCCAGCAACCCCCGCCCCATGAAGGTGGTGACCACCGGCAGCGCCAGCCGGCGCGCCAGCTCGGCCACCTTGGCCTCCAGATTGAAGCGGCGCACCTCCACGCACACCACCAGCATCGGGTCCTGTGCGGCGCGCAGGCGGGCCAGCAACTCGTCGGCACAGGCGGCGGCGCGGTCGGGGTCCCAGGTCTTGGCCTGAGGCGCGGGCACGCTGGCGCAGGGGCGGGCCGGCATGTCGCGCGGGATCTCGATATAGACCGGACGCGACTGCTGCAGCGCGGCGTCCAGCACGCGCGCAATTTCAGCCGGGGCGGTCTGCGGGTCATCCAAACGCGCGCGCGCGCAGGTCACTTCCTCGAACAGGCGCCACTGCGAATCCAGGCTCTTGACCTGATGGTGCAGCAACAGGCCGCTGCGGGCTTCGTGCGCGGCGGGCGCCCCCGAAAGCACGACCAGGGGCACGCGCTCGGCATAGGCACTGGCCACGGTATTCACCAGGTTGATCGCACCGGCCCCGTATGTGGCGGCCACCACGCCCAGGCCGCCGCGGGCGCGCGAGGCGCCATCGGCGGCAAAGCCCACGCCGGGCTCGTGCGAGAGCGTGATCAAGGGCAGCAGACCGCAGCGCTCCACCTCGCGAAAGAAGGGCAAGGCAAAGTCGCCCGGGATGCCGAACAGCTCAGTGGCGCCGCGCTCACGCAGCGCATGCAGCAGGCAGCTGGTCAGGGTGGGCAGGGCGCGTTCTTGGGGGCGGTCAATGGGCAAGGACATGGCGAGGACGGCGCGCCTGGGCGCGCCAGATCAGGGTGAGCAAGAAGAAGGCGATGGCCAGGGTGGACACCCAGGCCCCGGCGCGCCGCAGCGCCAGCTCGTCCAGCGCATCGCCGCCCAGGCGCAGCAGCAAGCCGCCATGGAGCAGCGCCAGCGGTGCGTACAGCAGGGGGTGAAAGGGCAGTTGAATCTTCAGCAGCGCCGGGCCGATCAATGGGGCGTGGCCAAACACCATTGAGAACACAAAGCCCAAGAGCAACGCATGCACGGCGGCGTCGTAGGCCAGGCTGCCGGGCTGCAGACCGAAGATCAGCAGCAAGAGCCCGCCCAACAACAGTTGCACATAGCCCGCGATCAGGGCCACGGCAATGAAGCGTGTGAGGCCCTGCAGACGCACGGTGCGGCGCGCCAGATCGTGCTGCAACAGCCACTGGGCCAGCAGCATCAGGGCCAGGCCGAGCGCGCGCGCAGACCATTCCGGCCCCAGACCCACCGAGAGCGGGATGCCCAGCAGGATGGCGCCCAGCTGCTGCTCGACGGCGCGCGAGCGCGGCACGAAGCGCGACAACTCCATGCGCTCACCGGCAATCGTCAGCACCAGGAAGGCGATGGCCAGCGGCAGGCCCTGCACCAGCGGCGCCCCACACAGCCACACCAGCTGCGCCAGCACCCCGCACAGGGCGCCGCCCAGCAGCACGCCCATGAAGGGTTCGGGTTGGCGCGTGGCGGCCAGGGCCGTGCTGGCCAGCAGGCCGACCGACCCGAGCAGATAGAAGCCGCCGCTGAACTGGGTCTGGCCGAGCAGCAAGCAAACCGTGCCCAGCCCGCTGGCCAGCGGCGCAGCGAAGGCCCAGGCCTTCCCCACGGCCACCGCACGTTCCAGCGCGATCACCACGCCGAACAGGCCGCCCACCATCAGCACCCCATGCGCACCGGCTTGGGAAGCAAAGGCCGAGGGCAGATCGGCCCCCAGACGCACCAAGCCGGCCCCCAGGCCCAGCACCATGGCGAGCAGCCCCAAGGCGAGCAGCGGCAGGCGCGGCATGGCCTTCATGCGCCGGTCCAACCCAGGATGGCGCGCGCCAGCGGGCTCATGCGCTGCGGCGTCCACGGCGGGTCGAACACCAACTCGATGTCCAGGGTCTGGCTGGCCCCCAGCAGCGGTGCCAACACGGCTTCCACCTCATCCAGGATCTGATCGGCCATCGGGCAGGCGGCGCTGGTCATGGTCATCGTCAGCATCAAGCCGCCCGGGCTTTCATGCAGCGAGTACAGCAGTCCGAGGTCGACGATATTGACCCCGACCTCGGGATCGAGCACCCCACGCAGGGCTTGCAAGGCCTGCGCCTCCAGTTCCGCGGACATCGCTGGCCTTTGTTCACAACAAGGCCGACAGACTAGGCAAAACCCGGTCTCGGCGCCTTGCACCAGGTCAAACTTGGGTCTGGGTGTCTCGCCCAAGACGAAGGCACCCCATGCCGGGGTGCGCCTTCGTCCATCGGGACTCGCGGCGCTTCAGGAGGGTGGATTGTTGGGCGATGGCGCCCAATGCACCTGGATCCGCCAGCCGCCATCGGCCAACTCTTCCTGGGTCATGTCGGCCCCGAGCGCATGCGTCAGGCGCTGGCACAGATTCCATTCGTCCTGCGCCAGTTGGGGCGGAGGCGGGCAGGCGCCGCCCCGGCTGGAAAGCGTCAGGCAAGGGGTGCCGCGGGCCTCCATGCGCAGGTCCAGCAGGACCCGGGGGCTGTGGCCAGTCCCCTGCGCCGCCAAGCCGCACAGTCTTTGCATCAACCGGCTCAGCAGCACCTCGTTGCCGGGCCAGGCCGGCAGCATGCGCGGGAGCTGCAACTCGAAGCTGCAGTCCGGCCAGGCGGCTTGCTGCGCTTGAACCGCCTGCTGCAGCAGCGCGCCAAGGTCGACGCCGGTCACGCTCTGCCCTTGGGGATGAGTTCCCAGATCGCGCTGGGCCAGGGCGAGCAAATCGCCCACATTGGCCTGCAGGCGCTGGGCGGCGGCGGCCATGTCGGCCAGGGCCTTGGCGTCGCGCCGCCGGCCGCTGGCCCGCACCAGGGCCTCTTGCAGTTCGCCCAGGGGTTGCAACAGATCGCGGCCGACCGACTGGAAGAAGGCCTGGCTGGCCCCACGGGCCTCGTGCGCCTGGGCCAGCTTGCGTTCGGCGGCGCGTTCGGTGGCGCGCAGCTCGGACACATCCATCACCGTGCTCAGGATGGCGGCGGGCCGCCCCAGTTGGGCGCTGAGACGCACCTTGGTGACCAGCAGGTCGTGTCGCTGTCCGTCCGCGCCCACATAGCTGCACTCATAGCGCCGGCCGCCGCCCTGGGCACGCAACTCACCGTCCAGGGCTTCATGCCTGCGTGCCTCGTCGGCCGTCTGCAGGCTGGCCGCTGGGCGCCCCAAGACCTGCTCCCGGCTGTGGCCCATGAAGGCCTCCCAGGCCTGGTTGACCTGCAAGTAGCACCCCTGGTCGTCGATCAGCGAGGTGGGCAGGGGATTGAGTTCCACCAGCCGGGCATAGAAGTTGGCCTCGGCCTCCAGCCGTGCGCGTTCTTGTTCCTGCTCAGTGACCTCGATGGCGCCGCCGGCAAAACCCACGCCGCCGTGTTCATCCATCAACGGCACCACGGTGACGTCAAAGTGGCGCTCCCGAGCGTCCTGGGTCTGCAGGACCAGGCGCGCGCAAGCGGGTGCAGCGGCCGGCTCCAGATTGAAGAGCTGGCGGGCTTGGCGCCGCTCGCTCTGCCGCACCAGGTCCAAAAAGGACTGCCCGAGCAGCGCCTCAGGTGCCTGGCCAAAGAGGGTCTGGCTGCTGGCGCTGATGAAGCGCAGCCGGGTGTCGCGGTCGGTGCGGAACAGCAGCTCGCGCAGATTGCCCACCACATGGGCCAGCTCGCTCTCGCGCCGGGCAATCAAGCGCTGTGACTGCGCAATCCGGGCCTGATGCTGTTCGCGCCGCCGCAGCCGGTACCAACCCGTCACGACAGTGCCACCCAGCAGCAGGGGCATCAGGCCGGCCCCCAGCAGCTGAGGGCGCGAGGCACTCCACCAGCTCGTGAGCACGGCAGCCCGGTCGCGCTCCACAATGAGGGCCAAGGGCCGATTGCCCGCCTGGCGCCAAGCCAACAAGGCAGGGTCACGACTTTCCAGGCCCAGGCCCAGCTGGGTGCCAAAGGGTTGGGGGCTGTCGGAGAGAAATTCCAGACGGTCCAGCCAAACCGAGCCCGGCGCGGCACGGTGACTGTGCGCCAGCAACTGCCCATCGAAATGAACCAGGGCGGCCTGTTCGCCCTCGCTGCCCAAGGTGCTGCGCATGGCCACCGCCCAGGCCTCCGTGTGCAGGGTCGCCACCATCAGGATGGGCTCCCCTTGGCGTTCGCCGCGCAGCAGCAAGGGCAGATATCCCAGCTTGGGGGGCAGCACGTCAGCCAAGGCATCCGTGAGAAAGCGCCCAGGCGTCCAGACGCCCAGCACCACCTGCTCGCCTGAGGGCAAAGGGCGCAGCCGCTCCTCGGGCACCCGCTGACCGACTGCCTCGCTGCGGCTGGCAGCCAGCACCTTGCCCTGCAGATCGGTAATGAGCAGTTCGCGCAAGGTCCGTTGATGACGCAGCGTCTGGGTCAGCAATTCGGTGGAGACCGTGGCGCCATTGCGCAGGGACAGGGACAGGGTGGCCAGCGCGGTGGCCGCGCCATCCAAATCACGGCTGACCTGATCCTCAAACAGGCGAGCCAACAAGCCGTTGCGCTCCTGCTGCTGGCTGAGTGCGCGTTCGCGGTCGCGGCGCAGAACCTCGGCGAGCGCCAGGCTCAAGAGCAGCACAGCCAGCAAGCCCAGGCCCAGCAGCCATTGGCTGGGCGGGCGCGCACGCCCAGCCCGATCCATCCAGTGCAACAGGCGCTGGCGGTGGCGGCCGGCGTAGGCGTTGCTCATCGCACCACGATGTCCTTCAGACCATGGCGGCGGGCCGCCTCCAGCAGCCGGCCATCTTTCTGCACCCGGCGCACGAAGCCGTCGATGCGCTCCAGCCAGGCCTCGTCTCCCGGCTTCACGGCATAGGCATAGGGCAGCGGATTGAAAGGCTCGGGCGGGGTGATCAGCTGGGCCCACTCCACCTTGTCCAACAGGCGCCGGCTGTAGGGATAGTCGGTCATGAACACGTCGATGCGACCGCTGGCCAATTCGCGCTCGCGGGTGTCGGGCGGGCGCACGGTGACCAACTGAGCCTGGCGCAGGGTCTTGGCCATCACCGGCTCCATGAAGGTGCCGGCCTGCACCCCCACGCGCACGCCGGGGCGATCAATGTCGCTCCACTCCCCGACGATGGCGCTGCCCTTGTGGGTGACGGCATAAATGCCGCTGCGCAAATAGGGCCGGGTGAAGCGCAAACGCTGCATGCGCTCGGGCAGCATGCCCACGGCAAACATCGCGACGTCACAGCGGTCGCTGTGCAGGTCGGTGATCAGGGCCGCGAAAGAGGAGTCGATGTGCTCGAGCTTGAGGTCCAGCTCGCGGGCCAGTTCGCGCGCGAGGTCGATGTCGATGCCGCTCAACTGCCCGGTGGCCGGTTCGCGATAGCTGATGCCGTAGTAGTCCGGCCAGATGCAGACCCGCAAGGTGCCGCTCAGAGTGACCCGGCTCAGCACCTCACCCGACCACGCCGCGCTGGCCCCCAGCAGACCCAGCGCCAGCAATCCGGCGCGCCACCCCCAACCCAGCTTGCGCATGGCCCCGACTCCTTGACAGGCACCTGCGGTCCATTCTGGGGGGCGAACGGCGCCCGGACAACCACCGGGCCGGCATTACCGCACGCTTGGGTTCAGTGCGTGCCGCGTGGAGACAGTGCCGGTATCAGGGGGCCGATGGCATCCAAGGTGTTCTTGAGCACCAGTCCGTATTCGGTGTCGCCCTCCATCACCAGGGCGCGCTCGAAGAAGAGGCGGTCGGCGTCGTCCTGCCCGCACAGCAGCCGCCACAGGGCGTCGGCACGGGCGCGCAGGGTGACGGTGGCGATGCCCTCCGTCGCGGCGGCGCGAAAGCCCGCCGCCTCCAGCGCTAAGCGCACGCGCAGGCCCAGCTCCAGCACCTCCACCTCGACGATCTGCCCCGCCAGCGCCTGGCGCTGGTCCGGCTCCAGGCGCGGCAGCAGCAGGCGGTTGAGCGCCGCCGCCAACAAGGCGGAGGGCGGCTGGGTGGGCAGGCGGCGCCAGCCGGCGCGCAGCGCTGCGGGCAGGGCGGGAAGGGATAGGGATGTGCTCATGCGGGATCCATCACTTCTTCCAGGCCCGCATGACGGCGGGCGAAGCCATCCACCAGCGTGCCGGGCAGGGGCAGCTGGCGCAGCTCGGCCAAGGCCTCGCGTGCGCACAGGCTTTGGGTCAGCACGGCCTGGAACAGCTCGACCACGCGCGCGAAGCCCAACCCGCAGGGCGAGAGCCGCAGACTGCTCACCCCCGCGCGTCGCAGCGCGCCGGTCTGGGTGATCAGGCACTGCAGCGCCGCACTCTGGCTCTGGATGCCATTCAGGGCCAAAAAGGGCTGGCCTTCGGTGGTCTGCAGCAACAGGCCATCGGCGTCATCGCGGCAACGGAACTCGCAGCCGTCCTTGCTCAGGCGGTGGTGGCGGGCCGTGAAGCAGCGCGCCGAAAAGGCCAGGGGCAGGCGGCCGAACGCAAACACCTCGGTGCGGATCGGGCCGTCAATGCCCAGCACCGGCTCGGCGGGCGGATTGATGGCGCCCACCGCGTCCAACGCCAGCTCCACCGGCGCCACCCAGTGGCCAGCCCCCAACGCGGCGTGTTCTTCCAGCGCGGCCCGGTTGTAGATGTTGATGTGAGGCCCCAGCACAAAGGGCTGGCGGCTGGGGTCGGCCGCGGCGGCGGCGGCCAGCACCCGCAACGCCGAGGCATCGCCGGCTTCGACCGCGAACTCGTCTTGCTCGCACAGGCGCCGCAAGCTGCGCAACTCGGCCTCGCTCATCACCAGAGCCTGGGTGGCCAGCACCACGCGCTTGCCAGCCACCGCCAACTCACGGCCCAGTGCCACCCAATCGTCGAACTTGAACTCGTTGCGCCGCGAGCACACCAGCTCGCCCAGCACCACGGTCTGCGCCGGGCCTTCGGCCACCTGCGCGTAGAAGTCCATCAACGCGGCGCGCGGCCACCAATACAGCAGGGGTCCGATGGTCAATTGCATCGTCATCTCCAGGGGCGGTCGTAGGCACCCAGGGTGTGTTGCTGCCCTTCGGCCCAACGGCCCAACTCATTGCTCCATTGCGGCTGCACGCTGTAGCGACCGCTGCCTTGGGCGTCGGCCCAGGCCGAGTCGATGGCGGCGCGCCAGACCTGGGTCACGCCCTGCACATAGCTGGGGCTGCGCTGACGGCCTTCGATCTTGATGGCGGCCACGCCGGCCTCGATCAGCTGCGGCAGCAGGGCCAGGGTGTTGAGGCTGGTGGGTTCCTCCAGCGCGTAGTCGGCGGGCGTGCCGGCGACATCGAAGCGACCCTTGCACAGGGTGGGGTAACCGCGCGGCTCGGCAGGGCCGTAGCGGTCGATCAGCACGCCGTTCAGGCGCGCCTCCACCCCCTCTGCGGTCTCGTGCCAGCGCACCGCTGAAGGCGGCGAGCACACGCCGGCGGTGTTGGGTGACTGACCGGTGGCGTAGCTGGAGAGCGCACAGCGCCCCTCGACCATCACGCACAGGCTGCCGAAGCCGAACACTTCCAGTGGCACCGAGGTGTGGCGGATCACCTGCTCCACCTGCTGCAGGGTCAGCACGCGCGGCAGCACGGCGCGCTGAATGCCATAGCGCTCGCGGTAGTACTCGATGGCCTCGTAGCTGGTGGCCGAGGCTTGCACGGAGAGGTGCAGGCGCAGCTGCGGGTGGTGGTCGCGCGCATAGGCCAGCACCCCGCTGTCGGCCACGATCAAGGCATCGGCCCCCAGGCGGGCGGCGCGGTCCACGGCGCGGCGCCAGGGCAGCGGGTCGCGCGCGTCGGCATAGGTGTTGAGCGCCATCAGCACTTCGGCACCGCGCGCATGCGCAAAGCGCACGCCTTCCGCCACCTGGGCGTCATCGAAGTTCAGCCCGGCGAAGTTACGCGCGTTGGTCGCGTCCTTCAGGCCCAGATAGACCGCGTCGGCCCCGGCTTCGACGGCCAGGGTGAGCGCACGCAGCGAGCCCGCCGGGCAGACCAGCTGGGGCTTAACGACCGCCACGGCAGGTACACACGCCGCAGCATTCGCCGCCCTCGCTACCGCTGCGCGGCGTGCCGGCGGAGGCCTTGCGGCTGATGCGGATCTGCCACTCGTCCGGGCCAGCCACCACATAGCGCCAGTCGAACTGGCCCAGGCGGCTGCGCTCGAACTGCATATAGAGCGGCACCGGGTCGTGGTCGTTGACGATCTCGAAGGCAGCGCCGGTGTCCAGCGCGTCAAAGGTCGAGAAGATCAGCGGATGGCGCTGGGACGGGGGAATGGACCGCAGGTCCAGCAGATTCGATTCGCTCATGGCGCGGCACCCGAACAAGGCAAAAACAACAAGGCCCGCAGACTAGGTGCGGGCCTTGCGCTTGACCTTGAACCAGTTCAACTGCGCGTCACAGCATCTCGCATTGCGCCGCCAAGCGCGCGCCGCCGCAGTTGCAACTGCATCCGGCACAGCCATCCATATTGAAGCCCTTGGTCTTGGCCACCCGCACCGACCAGGTGCTGGGGCCATCCTCCATCACCGACCAATCAAAGGCGCCGGGACGCGCGGCGTCCAGCAAGGCGCGCAGTGAGCGCAGGTCGCGGGCATCCGTCAGCTCCATCGTGGCGCCGAGCTTCAGTCCGTCGAAGGCGGTGAACACGGGACGATGCCGTTCGCGCGCGGGCGCGCTGCGCAAATCCAAACAGGCGTGCGGGTCCATGGCGGTTGTGCTGAGATTGGAAGGCCGCCACCATAGGCCGAGCGCCAAAGAAGGTTCTTGTTCTAGGTCAATAAAGCCAGGCTGTGATGAGCCGTTCGCAGCAGTTGAAATATCCCAGCACATGCGCAGTAAACTAACCAAAAATTGCCAAAACGGTTAGTTATCTGCCCAAATGATCACTTCAAAGAATGCCCCTCTGCTGGAGCGTCAGCTGTTGCTGCAACTGGGCGACCGGCTCCGGAGTCTGCGCCTGGCGCAGGGCCTGACGGCGAGCGAGTTGGCGGAACGCCTGGGCACCACCCGCAACACCTTGCGGGCGGTGGAAGCGGGTGATCCCGGCCCCGCCATCGGCACCTATCTGAAGGTCATGTCCGCTCTGGGAGTAGCCGGCGATTTGGCGCTGCTGGCTGGCGACTTTCAGCAGCCCCCGCCGCCCACCACGGCCGGGGCGCGTTCGCGCCGCCCGGTGCCGCGCGTCTCCGTGCAGATTCAGGTCGACTCCTCGCGCCATCGCCTGCAGGACTTGCAAAGCCATGCCCTGCATGCACAGGCCGTATCCAAGCTCAAGCAACAGCCCGAACTGATCGTGCGGGCCCAGGACACTCTGGAAAGCTGGCAGGCCACGGCCGATCCGCGCTCCCGGCCCTTGTTGATCGAGTGGGATCGCATCTTGAAGGAGCGCGCCTGGGGCAAGGCGCTGGGCCGGTCGGCACTGGCTCAGCAGTTGCGCCAGGCCTCGCCCCTGCTGGCGGTACTGAGCTCCGAAGAGCGTGAGGCCGTGCTGAGCCAGGTGCGCGAGCTCAAAGCCGGACTGACCCTGGGCACCGATGCCGATGGCGCGCCGGCATGACTCGCGAGCAACTGGAACACATCATTCGTGCCGCTGGCCGAATCACGAACCAATATGAGTTCATGGTCATTGGTAGCCAGTCCATCCTCGGTGCGGTGCCGAATGCGCCAGCCGATCTCACGGTGTCGATGGAGGCCGACATCTACCCCTGGACTGAACCGGCATTGGGTGACGCCATAGAGGGTGCCATTGGCGAAGGTTCCGACTTTCACACCACCCACGGCTATTACGCCCAGGCGGTGGACGCGAGCACGGCCGATCTGCCCAGCGGCTGGCAGACCCGGCTGCATCGCATTCAGAACGCCAACACGGACGATCGAGTGGCCTATTGCCTGGATCTTCCCGACCTATTCCTGGCCAAGGCTTCGGCAGGGCGGCCCAAGGATCGGGCGTTCTGCACCCTGCTCTTTGTGCACCGCTTGTTGAGCCTGGATGCCGTTTTGACCCTGCTGCCCAACCTGCCGGTGGACGCGGACAAGCAGGCGCGCCTGCGCAGGCTGGTCAACGCCTGGTTCAAGGAAGCGGAACGTCGAAACGCGCCAGCTTGACCTTCCTTAGCGTTTGCGCCGCTCAAAGAAGGTCGCGATGACCGTACGACCATTGTTGCCGCTGCTGGTGGTGGACATGCCGGAATAGGCCTGGCCCCACCAGTCCTGCTCGCGCAGCGAAACCATGGCCCGGTTCCATTGATCGCCGGCGTTCGGGGCGAAGCCGATCAGGCGCAACTCGCACAGGTTCTGGCGGCAGTCCAGGCCCTGCACATCAAAGGCGGGCGACTGAACGCCCAGCGCGCCCAGGGCTTGGCGCAGCTGGGTCTCCAACGGGTCGGCCCAGGTGGCATCACGGGCTTCAGCCATGAACTGCTGGTGCAACTCTGCCGGCGAGGCATTGCGGAAGGGTTGCTTGTCGTGGCCGGAGACCAGCAACGCCTGATGCTCGGCACTGAGCGTGGGCGCGGGCATCAGGCTCAGGCCGGGCTTGGCTGCGGGTGCAACCGGGGCCACCACGGCGTGTGGGGCTGGCGATGAGGCCGAATCGGTGACGGGCTTGCCGGGCTGCGGCGCCCAGGCGGACTGCGACGCGGGATTCAAGGCGGCCGCCGGCAGCCCAGGCGCGACCGCCGGGCCTTCCAGCGCAGCGGCCGGCGAGGCCTGAGCCGCAGGGGCGTTGGCACCGTGGGCCAACCAGCCCGCCAAGAAGCCGGCCGCGCCGGTCGCCATGAGGCCGAGAAGGGATCGATTCATGACAGCACTCCCTGTGCGCTTTGTTGTGAGGCGCGCATCCTGCCAGTGGCCCCTGCGCCCACTGCCCAGGGAAAACCGCAGCTACCCCGGCCTGCCGTCGATGCGCGGGCGGCCCAGCCAGCCGCCATAGCGCCAGGCCCAGCTCAGGCTGACCAGCGCCCAGCCGGCGGCAGCCGCCAGCAGCAGGGGCGTGCCGAGGCGGGGCAGCAAGGCGGCAGCCAGGCGCAGCAGCACAGTCAGCTGCAGCAGGCCATAAAGACCCCAGGCGATGCCGTCCACCGCCAGCGGGCGGCCGCTGTGGCCGCTGGCCACACGGGTCACCATGGCGATCAGGGTGCAACCCAGATAGCCCAGGGTCAGTGCATGCAGCGGGGCCAGGCCCAGATCCGGCCGGCCCAGGGCCTGCAGGGCGTGACCAAGGGCAGCCAGCAGCAGGGCCAGACCGAACCAGACGAAGCCGCCGTGCAGCATGGCCAGCAGCTTGATCTTCAGGCTCTGCACCAGGCCCCAACGCAGCGCCAGCCACACCAGTAAACAGCCGGACGCGCCCAGACCAAAGGCCAGCAGCCCGTGCATGGCGGTGGGCAGGGTCCAGCCCAGGCTCAGCGCCACCGCATCCAGGGCGCCGGCGCCCAGGGCCGCCCCCATCACGGCCAACAGCCAGTTGGGCTTCCAGGCATCCAGGAAGGGCAGCACCGCCGCAGTGAAGAAGGGAATCATGCGGTGCGAGACGATGGCAAAGGTGGGCGCCAGAAAGGCCCAGATCAACCAGTAAACCGCCGCCCGCAGCCAGCCCGGTTCACCCAGGGCCAAGGCCAGCGCCGCCACGGCAAAACCCAGCACCCCCTGCAGGCCGGCAAACGCCACGGCACGCGGGTGCAGTTGATCGGGCACGGGGCTGATGCGGATCAGCCGGATGAAGCGCCCCAGCACCCAGGTCCAGCCCAGGGTGACCGCCAACACGCCCAGAGCGGCGAGCCCTACGTGGGCATGAAATCCCAGCAGGGCCAGGGCCCAGCCACCGCCCATCAGCAGCACGGGCCGCAGCAGGGTTTCGGCATTCACCTCACCCAGGCCCAGCCAGCGCGGACCGGCGGTGAACAGAAAGCCGACGATGAAGAAGGGCATGAAGCCCCCAGCCAGCAGCAGCCCATGGGCAAGTCCAGGCGCCACGGCCCAAGGCAACTCGAGGCCGATGCTGCGCGCCAGCAGGGCCAAGGCCCACCACAGGGCCGACAAACCCAAACCCACGGCGGCGGCGAAGAAGCCCAGGCGGTGCGGGGCGCTGAGCAGGCGCGCGAAGGACCAGGGCGCGGCCGGGCTGTTGGCTGTCGTGGAGCTTGGCATGGCGGCAGGCTGGATGGGGATCATCCGTGCAGGCTAGAGGCCAGCGCCGCGGCCCGCCTTGATCTGCTTCAGGCCGGCGCGGCCAGGGGGGTGCCCAGCGCGACCCCCGGGGTGAGCAGGCGCTCCATCAGTTGGCGCACGCTGGCGATCTGTTCGCCAAAGGGCATGCCGCCGCGGCCGCGGAAGAACAGACCGCCATTCGTGTCGCCGCGCAGCGCCGCGGCAAGCCGCTGGTCGATGCAGAACTGGCCCCAGCCCTTGAGCCCGTCACGCAGCCCGCATTGCTGCAGGCAGTCGAAGGCCATGGTGCAGCGGCTCTTCAGTTGCGCCACGGCCTGCAGTCGTGGCTCGGCCTTCAGGTATTTCTTCAGCCACGGGGTGAGCACGGCGCGCGCCGGCAGGCCGGCCACGCTGGTGATCTCCACCATGTCTTCCTCGCGCGCTTGGCTGAGTACGCGCTTGAACTCGTCATGCGCATCACATTCGTGGGTGGCGACAAAGGCCGTGCCCAACTGGGCGGCGTCGGCCCCCAGGGCCTGGACGCGCAGGATGTCTTCGCAGCGGCGGATGCCGCCCGCGGCGATCAGCGGCACCTGACCCTCCACACCCGCGTCGCGCAGCAGCTGGCGCACGGCCGGCAGCACGGTCTCGAAGTCGAATCGCGGGTCGTTCAGGTCGGCGATCTTGGCCGCGCCCAGATGACCGGCGGCATGCGCCGGGTGCTCGATGACGATGGCATCGGGCAGGCGCTGCTGGCGCTCCCATTTCTTCAGCACCAGCGACACACCGCGCGCATCGCTGAGGATGGGGATCAGTGCGGTCTTGGGGTGGTCCTTGGCCAGGGCCGGCAGGTCCAGCGGCAGGCCGGCGCCCACCACCACGGCATCGATGCCGTTCTCCAGCGCGGTCTTGATAGAGGCTGCGTAGTCGCTGACGGCGCGCATCACATTCACCGCCAGCAAGCCCGCTCCTTCGGCCAGACGCCGCGCCGCTTGGATCTCGCGCGCCAGGGCTTCTTGGTTGGCGGCCTGGATCACGGCCTTCTTGGTGTCGTCCTCGGGCAGGCCTTCGCTGCGGGCCATCAGGTCGGGGTGGTGACGGCGCAGGTCCACCGAGGAAATCGTGCCCACGCCCCCTTGGGCAGCCACGCTGCCGGCCAGGCGGTGCGCCGACACCCCCACGCCCATGCCGCCCTGCACGATGGGCAGCAGCTCACGCCCTGCGAGTTGCAGACGGCGCAGGCCGGCCTGGGCGCGCGCCAGATCAAGAAGCTCGAAGGACATGAAGGGAATCCGAGGAATTGCAGAGCCGCGCAGACTAGAGGCGCGGCTCTAGTCCGTCTTTGACGCAGTTCAAGCTCGGATGGCGGGCGCGGCGGCGAGCCGCAGGGCTTGATCTGCATCAACACCCGCCCATTCCCGCCCGGCTAAGCACGCAAGCCCTCGACGTGGTTGATGCAGTTCAAAGGCCAGGCCCCACGGACTGCCGCACACTGCGCCCCCATGAACGCCCTGCCCCCCGCGACTGCGGATGCTGCCCCCGTGCTGTTGCACGCGCAGCAGCTTGTGTGCGAGCGCGGCGAACGCCCCTTGTTTGCGGCCTTGGATCTGAGCCTGCGCGCCGGCGACTGCCTGTGGCTACGCGGCGTCAATGGCAGCGGCAAGACCACCCTGCTGCGCACCCTGGCCGGCCTGCGCGCGCCGGCGGCGGGCAGGCTGCAGCGGCAAGCCCCCTTGCTCTATCTGGGCCATGCCAACGCGCTCAAGGACGATCTGACGGTGGCCGAGAACCTGCGCCTGGACGCGGCGCTGCGGGGGCAGCTCGTCACGGTCGCGGCGCTGCGCCAAGCGCTGGACGCCCTGGCCCTGGGGCCGCTGCGGGCCCGGCCCGTGCGCAGCCTAAGCCAGGGCCAGCGGCGGCGCACGGCGCTGGCGCGTTTGGGCTTAAGCCTGCAGACCGAAGCGGCCGAGCTCTGGCTGCTGGACGAACCCTTTGACGCGCTGGACGACGCCGGCGTGCAGGCCCTGTGCGCACTGATGGCTGCCCAATGCGCGCGCGGCGGCGCGGTGCTGTTCACCAGCCACCAGGCAGTGGCGGGCCTGCGCTGCGCAGAGCAAATGCTCAAGGCCCTGACATGAGCGGCCTGGCCTTCGCCACCACGGTGATCCGGCGCGAGCTGCGCCTGGCCGCGCGCCGCCCCACCGAGGCCCTGCTGCCGGTGGTGTTCTTCGTCGTCGCGGCCAGCCTGTTTCCGCTCGGCATCGGCCCAGAGCCCGACACCCTGCGCCATATCGCGCCCGGCGTGCTGTGGGTGGGCGCGCTGCTGGCCACCCTGCTCTCTCTGGGCCCACTCTGGGGCGGCGATTGGCAGGACGGCAGCCTGGACCAACTGCTGCTGGCCGGCCAGCCCGCCTGGCTGCTGGCCCTGGCCAAGGCCGTCGCGCATTGGCTCACGCATGGCTTGCCGCTGCTGTTGGCAGCACCGCTGTTGGCCCTGATGTTCGGCCTGACGGGCATGCCCTTGGCCGTGCTGATGGCGGGCTTGGGACTGGGCACCCCGGTGCTCAGCCTGCTGGGGGCCTTTGGTGCCGCGCTCACCCTGGGTCTGCGTGCCGGGGGCCTGCTGAATCTGCTGATCGTCCTGCCCCTGGCCATCCCCACGCTGATCTTCGGCAGCGGGGCGGTGGGGGCCTATGAATCCGGTCTGGCGGTTGGTGGGCATTTGTCGCTGCTGGGGGCGCTGTTGATCGCCACCCTGCTCGGCGCGCCGCCCGCCACGGCCGCCGCTTTGAAGATCGCTACGCAATGAAGTCACCGCTGCGTTTATTTACCTTTTCCGCACCGGTGCGCTTCTATGCGCTCACCGGCGCCCTGCTGCCTTGGTTGTGGGCGGCGGCCGCGCTGCTGGCGGCCGTGGCGCTCTACATCGGCTTCTTCGTCGCCCCCACCGACGCGACGCAGGGCGAGGCCTATCGCATCATCTTCATCCACGTGCCCACGGCCTGGTTGTCGATGCTGCTCTATCTGGTGATGGCCTTCTGGGCCGCAATCGGCTGGGCCTTCAAGGCACGCATGGCCTCGATGCTGGCGCGTGCCATCGCACCCACCGGCGCACTGATGACGGCGCTGGCCCTGGTGACGGGGGCGCTGTGGGGCCAGCCGACCTGGGGCACCTGGTGGGTCTGGGATGCGCGCCTGACCTCGGAGCTGATCCTGCTCTTCTTGTTCCTCGGCTACATGGCCCTGGTCAACGCCATCGACGACGTCCAGCGCGCCGACCAGGCCGGTGCCCTGCTGGCGGTGGTGGGGGCGGTGAACGTGCCCATCATTTACTTCTCGGTGCGGTGGTGGAACACCTTGCACCAGGGCGCCAGCGTGAGCCTCACCAGCGCACCCAAGATGGCCGAAACGATGCTGCAGGCCATGCTGCTGATGAGCCTGGCCTGCTGGGCCTATGCGTTCGCGGTGGTGTTCACGCGGGCGCGGGCCATCGTGCTGGAACGTGAACGCGACGCGGCCTGGGTGCAGGCGCTGCGGAGGGATGCATGAACTGGGCTTCTGTCTCTGACTTCCTCGCCATGGGCGGGTATGGGTTCTATGTGTGGGGCTCGTATGGGGTGTGCTTGCTGGTGTTTGTCGTCGAGCCTCTGATCGCTCGGGCGCGGCATCGGAAGGCGCTGCGGGCGGTCGGAGACGAGGAATGAGGTTCTTGAACTCCCGCCAGCCCGCCGGGGTTCCGGCCCGGCGGCCGGGTTACTTTCTTTGCTTCGCCAAAGAAAGTAACCAAAGAAAGGCGACCCCGATGCCTGCGCCCCTTGGCTGCGCCAAGGGGTTCCCTGCGGTGCGCGAAGAGCAGACCCCGGCGCGGAACGCACTGCGTTCGCTTCGCTCACTGCGTTTGAACGGCCGCGCCGAGTCAGTGCTTGAAGCGCGCTGCGCGCGCGGGTCTGCTCTTCTGTGCTCCTCGGCTGGGCATAGGGGACCCCGCGAAACGGAGCGATCTGTTGAAGTCCGGGCTGTTCGGCTGTTGGCTGTTGGGGGGTCCCCCTATGCCAAGCCGAGCAGCGCAAGGGCTTGGGGGAGCGCGCGTAGCGCGCCTCCACAACAAACTCGGCGCGGCCGTTCAAGCGCAGCGAACGCAGTGAGCGAAGCGCGTTCCGCGCCGCCCCCAAGACCTGAGCAGCGCAGGGAACCGATCGCCGCAGGCGAGCGGCGCCGGCATCGGGGGTCGCCTTTCTCTTTCCCCCTTTCTCTTTGGCGAAGCAAAGAGAAAGGGGTCGGGTGCAGGGGTGAAGCCCCTGCGGGCTCATTCCAAACATGGGTGTCATGCCAATGACCACTGCAATCAAACCCCGGCACCGCCGCCTCGCCCTGGTGGCCGTCATCCTCCTCGCGGTGGCCGCCATCGCCGCCCTGGTGACCAATGCCTTCCGCAGCAATATGGTGTTTTTCTACTCGCCCACCCAAGTGGCGGCGAATGAGGCGCCACAGGGGCGGAGCTTCCGTATCGGCGGTTTGGTGGAACCCGGCAGCCTGCGCCGCGAAGGCGTGCAGGTGCACTTCACGGTGACCGACAACGCCAAGACCGTGCCGGTGCGCTATGAGGGCGTGCTGCCCGACCTGTTCAAGGAAGGCAAGGGCGTGGTGGCGCAGGGCAAGCTGGAAGGCGGCCTGTTCGTGGCGCGCGAGGTGCTGGCCAAGCATGACGAGAACTACATGCCCCCCGAGGCCGCTCAGGCCTTGAAGCAGGCGCATGGTCAGAACAGCCTGAAGGAGGCCGGCCAATGATTCCGGAACTCGGGCATTTCGCCCTCTGGCTGGCCCTGGGTCTGGCGCTGGCGCTGGCCACCCTGCCGCAACTGGGCGCCGCCCGCGGCCGCAGCGACTGGATCGCGCTGGCCCGGCCGCTGAACGCCGCACTGGCCCTGGCGGTGCTGGCGGCCTATGCGGCGCTGACCTGGTCCTTCGTGGCCTTCGACTTCTCGGTCACCTACGTGGCCCAGCACAGCAACTCCGAACTGCCGCTGGCCTACCGCGTGGCGGCTGTGTGGGGCGGCCACGAGGGCTCGCTGCTGCTTTGGGTGGCCCTGCTGGTGGCCTGGATGGCGGCGGTGGCGCGCTTTTCCACCCAGCTGCCCGAGGCCCTGATGGCGCGGGTGCTGGCCATTCTGGGTGCGTTGGCGGCGGGCTTCCTGCTCTTCATGCTGCTGACCTCCAACCCCTTCGAGCGCCTGATCCCTGGCCTGGAAGAGGGGCGCGACTTGAACCCCCTGCTGCAGGACCCCGGCATGGTGCTGCACCCGCCCATGCTCTACATGGGCTATGTGGGCTTTGCCGTGGCCTATGCCTTTGCGATGGCGGCCCTGCTGGGTGGCGAAGCGAATTCCTCAGCCTGGAGCCAGTGGACGCGCTGGGCCCGGCCCTGGACCCTGGCCGCCTGGATCAGCCTGACCCTGGGCATCGCGCTGGGCAGCTGGTGGGCCTATACCGAGCTGGGCTGGGGCGGCTGGTGGTTCTGGGACCCGGTGGAGAACGCCAGCTTCATGCCCTGGCTGGTGGGCACGGCCCTGCTGCATTCGCTGGCAGTGACGGAAAAGCGCGGCGCCTTCAAAAGCTGGACCGTGATGCTGGCCATCCTGGCCTTCTCGCTCTCTCTGCTGGGCACCTTCCTGGTGCGCTCAGGCGTGCTGTCCTCCGTGCACGCCTTTGCCACCGACCCCAAGCGCGGCCTCTTCATCCTGGCCTTTCTGGTGGCGGTGGTGGGCGGCTCGTTCAGCCTCTACGCCGCACGCGCCAGCAAGCTGGGCCTGGGTGCGCGCTTTGCATGGCTCAGCCGCGAGACCCTGCTGCTGGTGAACAACGTGATGCTGCTGGCCGCCTTCGGCGCGGTGCTGCTGGGCACGCTCTACCCGCTGGCGCTGGACGCGCTGACCGGGCAAAAGATCTCGGTGGGCCCGCCCTATTTCGACGCCGTGTTCGCGCCGCTGATGGCGCCGGTGATCTTCCTGATGGTGGTGGGTCCGCTGGCGCGCTGGAAGGAAGACGCGCTGCCCAGCCTGGCGAAGCGCTTGCGCGGGGCCGCCGTCGTCAGCGCTCTGGTGGCGGCGGCGCATGCCTTCGGCAGCGGCGCACTCAGCCTGGGGGCGGGCCTGGGCCTGCTGCTGGCCTGGTGGGTGCTGGTGGGCAGTGCGGCCGACCTGGTGCAACGCCTGTGGCCGCGTGAGGGCTTGGGCTTGATGGCCCGCTGGGCCGCGCTGCCGCGTCAGGTGCTGGCGATGCAGCTGGCCCACGCGGGCGTCGGGGTTTTCATCGTCGGCGTCACCCTGGTGAACAGCCTGCAGGTGGAGCGCGATGTGAAGCTAGCGCCGGGCGAAGCCGTCACGGTGGCCGGCTACCGCTTCGAGCTGACGGCCCTGCAGCGCATCGAGGGCGCCAACTACGCCGGCGCCCAGGGTCGGGTGCGTGTCAGCCAAGGTGAGAAGCCCGTGGCCGAGCTGCGCCCGGAAAAGCGGCTCTACCGTAGCTCCGAAATGCCGATGACCGAGGCCGCCATCGACGCCGGCTGGCTGCGCGACCTGTACGTGTCGCTGGGCGAGCCGGTGGACGATGGCAAGGCCTGGATCTTGCGGGTCTATGTGAAGCCCTATATCGGCTGGATCTGGGGCGGCTGCCTGTTGATGGCATGGGGCGGATGGCTGGGCGCATCGGATCGACGGTATCAGCGCGAAGGACGCCAGCGCGCCGCGGCCGCCGCCGAGGCCTCCGCATTGAAGGAGCAGCCGGCATGAAGCTCAAGACCCTGATCCCCCTGCTGGCCTTTGGTTTGTTGGCGGCCCTGCTGGCGCGCGGCCTGCAGCTCAACCCGCGCGAGATCCCCTCGCCCCTGATCGGCAAGGCCGTGCCGGCCTTCGAGCTGGCCCCACTGCAGGAGAACGCCGCACCGCTGCGCCAGGCCGATCTGCAGGGCAAGGTCAGCCTCATCAACGTCTGGGCCAGCTGGTGCGCACCCTGCCGGCAGGAGCACCCGCTGCTGGTGGACTTCGCGCGCCGTCAGCCGCAGGTGCAACTGCTGGGGCTGAACTACAAGGACCAGCGCGACACCGCGCAGGCCTGGCTGAAGGAGTTGGGCGACCCCTACCGCGCCATCGGCTTCGACGACAAGGGCCGCGTGGGCATCGACTTCGGCGTCTACGGCGTGCCCGAGACCTTTGTGGTGGACCGCAGCGGCACCATCCGCTTCAAGCATGTCGGCCCCATCACGGCCGAGCTGCTGCGCGACAAGATCGAACCCTTGTTGAAGAGCCTATGAAAGCCCTGCTGCTCTGTTTGTGGATGGTGGCAGCTGCTGTCCAGGCCCAAGCGACCGATCCGCTGGAAGCCCGCACCCAGGCCCTGGCGGCGCAGCTGCGCTGCCTGGTGTGCCAGAACCAGACCATTGCCGACTCCCACGCCCCGCTGGCCGTGGACCTGAAGAACCAGGTGCGCGCCCAGCTGGCCGCCGGCAAGCAGGATGCCGAAGTCATCGATTACATGACCGCGCGCTACGGCGACTTCGTGCTCTACAAGCCACCCGTCAAGGCCAGCACCGCGCTGCTCTGGGCCGGCCCGGCCCTGCTGGTGCTGGGTGCGCTGACCGGCCTGGCTCTGGCCCTGCGCCGCCGCGCCCAGGCCGCACCCGAGGCCTTCGAGCCCGACTCTGATTTGCAGGACGACGACCTCCGATGAGCTTGCCCCCGAATGCCCTGAACGAGTTGCATGCCCTGCGCGCCCAAGGCCTGGCCCTGCGTGCGGCCGGTGCGGATGCCGCTGCGCTGGCGGACCTGGAGCGCCGCATCGTCGACCTGGTGCTAGCCCCCGAACCCGCCCGCGCCAACAACCGCCTGCTGGCCGCCTGCGTGGGCGCAGCCCTGCTGCTAGCCGCCGCCGGCTATGCCTGGAAGGGCAACCCCGGCGCCATCAACCCCGCCCCCCCGCCCGACCGCACCGAAGAGATGGTGCAGCGCCTGGCCACGCGCCTGCAGCAGCAGCCCGACGACGCCAAGGGCTGGGCCATGCTGGGCCGCTCCTACGCCGTGCTGGGCCGCCCCGCGCTGGCGCAGCAGGCCTACGAAAAAGCCCTGGCCCTGCAGCCGCAGAACCCCGATGTATTGGCCGACTTCGCCGACGTGCTGGCCACCGCGCAGAACGGCTCGCTCGAAGGCGAACCCGCCGCCCTACTGGCCCGGGCTTTGAAGGCCGAGCCCAACCACACCAAGGCCCTGGCGCTGGAAGGCACGCGGGCGCTGCGTGCGGGTGATCGCGAACGGGCGCGGGCGCTGTGGCAGCAACTGCTAAAGACCGCGCCGGCCGATCACCCTCTGCGGGGGATAGCGGAGAAGGGCTTGGGGGAGTTGGGGTGAGGGGCTATAGATTTCAGGGCTGACCTCGCAGTCACGCCGTCCGGCCGACCCCGCAGTCGTGCAATGAGAATGCGACATGCTTGAAAACCTCACACTCAATGACTTTCTAGAGCGGAACCGTCTGTCACAGGAGAGCTGGGAGAAGAGCTGCCTGTCTTGGGATGCCCTTCTGGCAATTGCCAGCGATCACGAGGCAAATCGGAACAAGCTGACCGATACGGCAGAGTTGTTCGC
Organism: Inhella inkyongensis; assembly: GCF_005952805.1. Lineage (GTDB taxonomy): Bacteria > Pseudomonadota > Gammaproteobacteria > Burkholderiales > Burkholderiaceae_C > Inhella > Inhella inkyongensis. The sequence continues at coordinate 171,893 of NZ_CP040709.1, read as the reverse complement.
TAGGACTCTGCAGCGGTGTCAGGCGGTGCACTCTGTCCGCTTCCGCGTGAAGGACTCAGAGCACTTGCTGGAGAAGCTTGTTCGTAAGGCGGCCGAGGGCAGCTCGAAGTACCTCAATGTGAGTGAGAAGAACTACTTTGAGGTTGTCACCGACCTCATTGGAGTGCGCGCCTTGCATTTGTTCAAAGATGAATGTTTCGGAATTCACCAGGTGGTTCGCGATACATGGGCCCTTCATGAAGATCCGACCGCATTCATCAGAGAAGGGGACCCCAAAGACCTCTTGGACCGCTTCTCATCCCTCGGGCTACAGGTGAGGCAGCACCCGGCAGGTTATCGATCTGTTCACTACGTCTGCGCGACTCAGCCTCTTCAACGGCGGGTATTGGTTGAGATTCAGGTCAGGACAATCTTTGAAGAGGGGTGGAGTGAAGTGGATCATCGGGTCCGCTATCCGAACTTTTCCGAAGATCCTTTGGTCGCCTACTTCCTCATCATCTTTAATCGTCTCGCGGGAAGTGCTGACGAAATGGGAAGTTTCGTCCAGCAGCTGACTTCAGCACTCAGCAATCGAAACTTGGAAATTGAGGAGGCGAGGCAGGAGAAGGATGTAGCTCTTCGGAAGATGACGGATGCTTTAGATGCGCTGTCGGCGATTCAAGAAAAGGATCAGCAGAGCAACCAGCTCATCGAGAACCTCAAGGCACAGGTGAAAGCGCTCGGGAGGCTGAGTCCAGATCTCACCGACCCTGCTGCAGTTGGTACTGCGATGCTGCGTGCCTTGAATCCCAGACTTACATCAGCGGCCATTCAACGGTCTGCGGCCAGAGATATCGCTCGGTCGATTTCCCAACCCTCGATGGCCGAGCTCATGGAACGATATCGACGCGACCAAATGTTGGGAGGCTCGCGCGGAGCGGATTCTGAGGAGTAGAGGTCAAGTAGGGGTCATGGGCCAGGTCTCGGCTCCGGGGTCAAGCCTCAAATTTCAACCCTTCATGCGGCTTCCCTGAGGTCGAGGCTCAAGCGTGGAACCACTCGGCGACTCGCCGCCGGTCTCAGACTGGAAGCCAAGGCGCGATCCGGGCGATGGGGCCCAATCCTCTAGAGAGCCCTCAAGGCTGCTGAGCCGCCCCTAGTCGCGCGAGCCCGATCCGGCTTGGCGCGAAGCACCTGGTGCCGCGTCGCCGACTGGCAAGGTGTTGCGCCAGGCATCGAAGTTGGAGGGCGTGTCCTCGTTGACGATCACCCGCTGGCCGACGCCGAAATCCGAGAGGAAGTCGTTGCTGCGGCTTTCTGGCGGCACGGCCTCCTCCCGCTGGATCAAGGCCAAGCGCAAGCGGCTGTGCAGCGCCACCAGACCGGGCGTGTCGAAGTGCTCGCGCAGCGATTCGAGCTGTTCGGTCGCCCGCCCCAGCACCTCCGGCGGCAGGCGCTCAATCGCATCCAGGCCTTCGCGCTGGAGCTGGGTTTCGAGCACGGCCAGATGCCGCAGGACACGGCGGGTGTCGGGGCGCTGGCTGAGCAGGGTCTTGAGCTCGCCCCGCATGCGGACCAAAAGCTCGGCTTCAGCAGAGAGCGGCTGCGGCGCTTGGGGCTCCAGCACTTCCTGCGGATCGACCTGCAGCGCCACCCGCAGCTTGCCTTGTCGGCGATCCAGGGTCAGGGGGCTGAAGAAGAGGCGGACCACGGAGCGCAAGGCGCGGGCCACGACCTTGGCCAACCCTCCCACGAGGGATGCCGGTGCCGGCCTGCCGCCAGTGCGCCGCAGGGCTGGGGGTGGGTCGGTGGGAGCGGTCATGGGGTCGAGCCGTTTCTCCGGGCACTGCGGCAACAGGCCAGGATCATGGCGCATCGCCGGCCTCGACATCACGGCGGCCGTCGCAACGGGGTCGAAAAGGCCCCACTACACTCCGCGCCGCCCGTGGCGGCCCACGGTATGCGGCCGCCTCTTCAATGAAACTGACAAGCAGACTTCCCCCATGAACTCGGTCCCCCTCCGTCGCCACCTCCTCCTCAGTCTGAGCAGCGCCGCGCTGCTGGCCCTGGCCGCTTGCGGCGGTGGGGGTGGCGACAGCGGCCCCAGCTGGGCGGAGACTTCGGGCTCGACCGCCGTGACGGCGCTCAAGATCACCGACACCCTCGTGGGCACCGGCGCCGAGGCCGCCAACGGCAAGACATTGACCGTGCGCTACACCGGCTGGCTGTACGACAACCGCGTGGCCTCCACCCAGAAGGGCACGCAGTTCGAAAGCAACACAACGACGGGCCACAAGTTCAAGCTCGGTGCCGGTGAAGTGATCCCGGGTTGGGACCAGGGCTTCGGCGGCATGAAGGTGGGCGGCAAGCGCACGCTGGTCATTCCGGCTTCCATGGGCTATGGCAGTACGGGGTTTGGCAATGCCATTCCGCCGAACGCCGCCCTGATCTTTGAAGTCGAACTGATCGCCGTTCAGTAAACAGCTGGCAAGGCGCCCGCTGCGTTGCGGCAGAGGCGCCTTGCTGCGGGAATGCCTGAGGGTTGAGCGCCCAGCCGCGGCTATGCTGGGCACCACCTTCACCGCTCGCCGGTCCCGATGATCGAATCGCGTCCCGTCCCCAAGACCGACCGCCGCTTCTCGCTGAACTGGACCTATCTAGCCGCCATCGCCGAAGGCGTGTCGGCCATCGATTTGGGCGCGCTGGCGCTGCGGCAGATGAGCGACGCGCGGCAGTTCGCACGCGAGTACGGCTACGACATGGACAGCCCGGCGGTGCAGGACTATGTGCGCCGCATCCAGCAAGAGGCCGTGGGCTTTGTGCGCAGCCACTTTCTGGCGCCCGAGCAGGCCGCCTTGCTGCCGGCCTGTGTGGCCGAACCCGAGGACCCGCTGAACCTGCTGCTGCTGGCCTCGCAGCGCGTGCACCGCTTCGATGCCGAACGCGCCTGGGCCTGCGTGCTGCTCAAGGTGATGCACGGCCTGTTCTACATCGACAACAACCTCAAGCTGCGCCACTTCGAGGCCATTCGCCAGCAGGTGTTTGCCGGCCTGGATGCGCTGATCCACACCGAGGGCGAACAACAGTATTTGAGCGACGGCCAGACCTGGCTGCCCCTGGTGCATCTGGACCGCAAGCGCAACAAGGGGCGCCACAGCATCTTGCTCAAGCTGCTGCAAAAACCCGAGTACGTGGCCGCCGACATCCACGATCACCTGGGCCTGCGACTGACCCTGGGCACGCGCATCGAATGCCTGCTGGCCCTGGAGCTGCTGCGGCGCGCCCATGTGGTGTCGGTCACGAATCTGGAGGTCAGCCGCACGCGCAACACCCTGCTCGATCTGGCCGCGGCCAAGGCAGTGTTTGCGCGCTATCGCGCGCTGCTGGAGCGCTCCAGCGGCCACCCCACCGAGTTGCTGGCGCGCATGGACGCCGAACTGGCCGCGCAGGCGCAAGCGCAGCGCCGCGCGGACAACCCACACAGCGCGGCCGAGTTCAGCAGCCTGCAGCTGACGGTGCGCAAGATGATCCATCTGCCCACCTCGGAGGTCGGCCGAATGTCAGTCAATGCGCTGGATGACCTGCTCCAGGGCGCCGACGACGTGAGCTTCTTTTTCGCCTTTGAGATCCAGCTGATGGACGCCGCCAGCTTTGAGAAAAGTCAGCAGGGCGCGGCCAGCCACGAGGCGTACAAGAAGCGCCAGGTGGACACCGCACGCCGGCGCGTGTTCGGGCCGGAACTGGAGGCGTGGCTGCGCGAGCAGGGCTAGGATTTCGGCTCGCTGTTTTTTTCACATCGCCCCATGACGCCTGAGTTGAAATTTCGCCTGCGCGCCGCCGGCTGGCATGCCGGCCTCAGCGCGTTGATCGGCGCCGCCGTGGCCGCTCTGGTGTTCCTGCTTTGGCATCCCTGGCCTTACGGCACCATCGCCGGCGGCACCGCCTTGTTCTTGATCTTGATGGGGGTGGACCTGTGCATGGGCCCGCTATTGACCCTGGTGGTCGCCCAACAACGCAAACCGCGCGCCGAGCTGGTGCGGGACCTGTGCGTGATCGGCCTGCTACAGCTCTCAGCCCTGGGCTATGGCGTGCATGTGACGGCCCAGGCCCGGCCGGTGGTGCTGGCCTGGGAAGGACAGCGCCTGCGTCTGGTCACCGCCATGCAGGTGGCCGAGGAGGAGTGGGGGCAACGGCCCCGTGAGGTCCAGGCCCTGCCGTGGAATGGTCCACTCTGGCTGGGCACGCGCGAGACCCGCGCTGACGAACTGATGACTGCCGTGGCTGCGGCCGCCGCAGGCCAGGACATCGGCACCCGCCCCAGTTTCTGGAAGCCGCTGGACGAGGCCACGCGCACCGCCATCGCTTCCCAATCCTGCTCGGCGGCGCAGTTACAGGCCCTGGGCCGGCCGCAGGATGGGGCGTTGTTGAGCTGCCCCTTCCTGCTGGCGCGCAGCGGCGCCTGGCATCTGGCGCTGGAACGCGAAGGGCTGAAGGTGGTGGGCCTGCTGCCAGGTTGAACCCGGCGTGCGGGCTCTCAGATCTTCAGCGGCACCGCCTGCTTGCGGATGTGGCTGGGGGCGTTGAGCAGGGGTTGCTGCTCGTAGCGCAGGGCCTTGAGCTCGGCGGCCACCGCCGTCACCAGGGCCTCGAAGCTGAGCGCCTTGCCGGTGCGGCGGGCGGCGCGCAGGGCCTTGACGAGGCAATAGCTGAAAGCGCCGTGCGACACCGCGCCATGCTCGTACTCGTAGGCGAATTGACTGTCCTGGCAGGCGTAGATCAGGGTCGGCATGTAGGGGCCTTGGTGGCCCCGGGCCGCCGTCTCGGCCTTGAAGGCCTTGCGGCTGTCCGCGGTGCCGCGCAGCTCCAGGCCCTGGCCAAAGCGATGGGTGGCGCGCACCTCGTTGCTGCGCCCCTCGCCGGCGTGAGCGGCCCCATTGAAATGCTGGTCGAAGGCCTTGCTGGGTGACTTGAAGTCGCGCGCCACCCACATCTCGTGCGCGGGGTCCCAGCGCAGCATGCGGTGACGGATGTCGTCCGGCGGGTTGATGCCGCGAATGCGCCGCGCCGGTGCGCGCGTCATGCCGCCGCTGTGGCAGCAGTCCAGCAGGGTCAGGAAGTTCAGGCCATAGGGCAGCTGGCTGTAGAGCTCGTGGAATTCACGGTCGCTGAACATGCGCTCCGGGCTCCAGTCAAAGTCATGCGGCACCAGGGACTCGTGCACCGAGCTGACGGTGCCATCGGCGCCATAGACCGGCACCTGGGCGCCATGGCCACTGAAGTAGAAGACCCGGGTGTCGCCCTCGCGGGCGTCGTCCAGCAGCCACTCCAAGCGCTCGCGGATGCCAACGGCGGTAGCGCGATCGTTCAGCACCAGGCGGATGTCCTCGGCCTCGAAGCCGGATTCCTGCAGCAGGGCGCTGATGAGGTAGCAGTCGTTCACACAGCCGGCCAGATTGGCGGACGGGTCGGCGTAATCATTGACGCCCACCAACAAGGCTTTGCGGGTGGGCTTGCGGGTGCTCCTCTTGGCAGGCTTTGCGACCTTGAGCGCCGCGCGCGGCGCGGGCGCCACGCCCATCGCCTTGAGCGCTTTGGCGCCACTGGCCAGGCGCACCTCGTCGAACCAGAAACCGGTCTGGGCCTCCTCATGCCCCAGATAGCGTTCGGCGTCGTGGTTCAGTGCACCTGGGCTGTCGAAAGGCGTCTGCAGTTGTTGGAAGTTGGGCGCCTGCAGCCGGATGGGGGCGGTGAGCACGCGGTCGTTGGGGTTGTACAGATGCACCCAGCGGCGCGCGGCGTTCAGCGGCGTCAGATAGCCCTTGGCAAAGTTGCCCCGCACAAAGGCATTGCCGATCTGCGAGCCCAGGGACAGGAAGCTGCGACCCGCAATCAGGCCAGCGGTGTCGGGGTGGGTGAAACAGTCGTAGCTCACCAGCGAGCCCAGGCTATGCGCCAGCACCACCTGCGGTTGGAAGGCCTGTACCTTTTCGGCCAGGCGTGCGCGGGTGGCGGCGCGCAGCGCCTCGTTTTCGACCCACTGCACCACCATGCCGGCGGTCCAGCGCACACCATCCATCATCCCGCGCTCGCGCCGGAACAGGCTGCCCACACCGCTGCCCACTGCACTACCCAACAACTGGCCCAGGGCCTGCACCACGTCCAGCGGGTTGATCGGGTGGGCGGCAAACAAATCGTCCAGCAGCACGAACTCGACCTCGGGCTGGATGGCGCTGCCCGTGCCTTGCAGGGCCGTTTGCAAGGCGCCCTGCCAGGCTGCTTGCCAGGGTGCGCCGGGCAGGTGCCGGCCCACACCGTGAACACACAGGATCTTGATCGTCTCGGCCATACAGGGTTCCTCCATCAGGGTGCGGCTTTGTAGCGCGGAAGCACGCCGCAAGTTGCATCAATTTGGGGATTGCGTCAGGTCAAGCTCGCCGCAGGAGCAGCGCGCGAGACTGCGGGTTCTGACAACGAGCGAAGGAATGCCCGTGCCCGCCGTGATGAACTCGATCGAAGCCGCTGTCGATGCGGTGTTGGCCCAGGTGACCGGCCCCATCGTGCTGGGCCTGCCGCTGGGCATTGGCAAGCCCAACCCCTTCGTGAACGCGCTGTACCGCCGCATCAAGGCCGACCCAACCCGGCGCCTGACGATCGTGACCGCGCTGTCGCTTGAAAAGCCCAGCGGCAAGAGCGAGTTGGAGCAGGCCTTCCTCGGCCCCCTGGTGGAGCGGGTGTTCAAGGACTACCCGGACTTCGACTATGTGAAGGATCTGCGGGGCCCAGGACTGCCACCCAATATCGAGGTGCGCGAGTTCTTCCTGAAGACCGGCGACTACCTGCGCAACCCGGCCGCGCAGCAGCACTACATCAGCACCAACTACACGTTTGCAGCACGCGACCTGGTGAGCCAGGGCATCAATGTGGTGGCGCAGGCGGTGGCCGAACGCGGCAGCGGCGCGGGCTGGGAGCTCAGCCTGTCCAGCAACCCGGACCTGACGCACGAGCTGATCGAGCGCTGCGCCGCCGCCGGCCGGCCGCTGCTGAAGATCGGGGTGGTCAACCGGGCCATGCCCTTCATGGAGGGCGGAGCGCGGGTGCTGCCCTCAGCCTTCGATCTGGTGGTCACAGACCCCGCCGCCACCCACACCCTGTTCGCGCCGCCCAACGGCAAGATCAGCACCACGGACTACGCCATCGGCCTGCACGCCAGCAGCCTGGTGGTGGACGGCGGCACGCTGCAGATCGGCATCGGCTCGCTCGGCGACGCCATCGCCCAGGCGCTGATCCTGCGCGAGCGCCAGCCCGAGAACTACCGCAGCATCTTGCTCGGCCTATGCCCCGAGGGCTTGCGCGATCGCGAGCTGGGTCGCTTCGAGCAAGGCCTGTACGGCTGCTCGGAGATGTTCGTCAACGGCTTTTTGAAACTGATGCAGGCCGGCATCGTGCGCCGCAAGGTGTTTGCCGACTTGGACACGCAGCGCCGCGTGAACGCCGGTGAGCTGGACCCGGCGACGCTGCCGGGCGGTGTGTGCATGACGGGCGGCTTCTTCCTCGGCCCTGGCGACTTCTACCAAGCCCTGCGCGATCTGACGCCGGCCCAGCGCGCCGAGATCGACATGACGCGCATCGACTTCATCAACCAGCTCGACAGCCCCTGCGGCGCCGAGATGGAGCTCAAGCGCGCCCAGCGCCGCGGCGCGCGCTTCATGAACACCACCATGAAGGTAACCCTGCTGGGCGCGGCCGCCAGCGATGCGCTGGACAGTGGCGCGGTGGTCAGCGGCGTGGGCGGACAGTACAACTTCGTCGCCATGGGCCATGCGCTGCCGGATGCGCGCTCCATCCTGATGCTGCGGGCCTGCAAGGAGACGGCCGACGGCCCGGTCAGCAACATCGTCTGGAGCTATGGCCACTGCACCATCCCGCGCCATCTGCGCGATGTGGTGATCACCGAGTACGGCGTGGCCGATCTACGCGGGCACAGCGATGCCGAGGTCATCAAGCGCCTGATCCAGATCGCCGACTCGCGCTTCCAGCCCGAGCTGATCCAGCAGGCCCAGGCCGCCGGCAAGCTGGAAGCCGACTGGCAGCTGCCCGCTGCCTACACGCGCAACACCCCGCAGGCCCTGGACGCCGCCCTGCACCCCTTCACCCAGCAGGGCCTGCTGCCGGGCTTCCCCTTCGGCACCGACCTGACGGCCGACGAGCTCAAGATCGTGGCCGCGCTGCGCCGCCTGAAGAAGGCCACGCAGAACCCGGTGGAGCTGGTGAAGTTGGCCGTCAAGAGCCTGTGGGAAGGCAAGGAGGCCCCGCCCGCCTACCTGGAGCGCCTGGGGCTGGACGAGGCCCAGGGCTTCAAGGCAATGTTCATCCGCAAGCTGTTTGCGGGGAATTTATAGGCCCATCGCAGCCCCGTTGCGGGCCCATCACGGGCGGGCATCTCGGCATCCGCCGCGCATCGGATGACCCGCGCGTGACATGCCATCACCCCCGATGGCATGGCGGTTAAAACCGCCTCTTTTGGCCTGCTCAGCCAGGCCTGAAATCCTGACGATGGGCCGGCGGGTGAAATCCCTCGCCCGCATCTCACGTCAGGAGTTTGATCATGATTTCAAGCATTGGGGGGTCGGGCGGTAGACCCGACTTCTCGCGCATCCAGGCCCAGATGCAGCAAAAGAGCGCTCAGGCCTTCAGCAAGGCCGACGGCGATGGCAGCGGGAGCCTCAACGTCGACGAATTCAGGTCCATGGTGAAGAACTCGCCCATGGCCAAGATGGGCGGCTCCGCACAGACCGACAAGGCCAGCGAGGTCTTTGGAAAACTGGATGCCGATGGCGATGGCGCGCTGACCCAGACCGAGTTGAAAGGTGGGATGTCGAAGCTGCAGGAGAAGATGTCCACCCAGATGTTTGCTCGTATGAATCCGGGCCGTGGGGAGTCCGGCACCGGGCAGGGCGCCCCCGATGTGCTCAAGCAGCTCGGCGCGCTGCTGCAGGCCCTGAGCCAGGACGGGCCGGGCCGGGCCGCATCGTCCCTCCAGGCCTCGATCAGTCTGTCAGCCTAAGTAGGGTGTCCCGGCGCTGGGCCTGGCCTGGCGCCGCACCAATGAACTGCTCTGGCCAGAGCAAGAGCGAAGTCAACCAGAGAAGGGCCGCAACCGCTGGCTTAGGGGCCGCTGCGATGCCATCAAGCCCATGGCGGGCTAGGGCTTTGCTGGTGGCCGGATGTCGATCCGCAGGCTGTGCGGCACCGCGCCGTTGGCCACGGGTTTGCGCGCCAGGAACTCAAGGCTGGAGGCTTGCTGGCGCAGGTGCGCATCCAGAAAGTGCCGCACATAGAGCGCCACCATGCCAAAGGCCTGGCGCACCTCGGCACGGCTGTATTCGCCATAACCGGCATCGCTGGCTTCGCGCATGCGGCGTGAGACAAAGTCGGCGTGCTGCATCGGGTAGACGATCAGCTGGGTCACCTCGGCGTACTGGGCCGCGTTCAGCAGGCTGAAGGTGGTGTCGATACCGCTGCGCTGAATCTGCGCAATCGTGTCGGGCGAGCGCGAGACATAGAGCCACGGAGCGGTCAGGCGCTGGACATCAATCTGACGCGTCAGAGCGGGCTCGCGCGTGCCGTCCAGGCTGATGATGGCGCCGATCTGTGGGTCGCGCGCAGCAGCAAACAGATTGCTCATACCGCCCCAACTCCAGCCCATCACGGCCACGCGTTGCGGATCGGCAGCCGTCCACTGCGGGGCCTGTCGGATCAAGGCCTGAAGGGTGGCCACTTGGGGCTCCACATGGGCCAACGTCTCCTCGACCTCACGGCCATCGGCGCCCATGCCCACGCTGCTGACCACCACATAGCCATGGCTGGCCAGGTACTCGAACAAGTCGGCGTTTTCATCGGCCGGGCCGCCCACGCCGGCCGCATAGACCACCAAGGGGAATCGTCCTGGCGCAGGCACAGCTTGGCTACGGGCCTGCAGCGGGGCGTCCAACACCGCCTGGCCGGATACCCCGAGCCGGCGCATCAGACTGGCCTGCTGCTGGGCCCTGCCTTCGCGCAACTGTGTGGCGCTCAGGTCGGTGCGCAGAGCACTCAGCCGGGTGGCCATCAGATCGCCGTAGCGCAGCGGCGGAGCGTCCGAAACGCTGGTGTCCGCGGGGTACCAAATCAGCACCTGCGCGGGCAGCCCGGCCTCGCGCGGCGCGGCCGGCTGGATCACCCGAAGGCCTACTGCATGCGGGCCGGCGGGCTGCGAAATCGGGGGGTCAGCTTGGGCCGGCGGCACCTGTGCCAGCAGCACCAGGGCCAGCAGAGCCACGCAAAGCCCGGGCCTCAACTCACCACCCCTGGCAAGCCCTCCGAGCTCGCAGCCGCCGTGCCGCAATACATGCAGGCCCGCTGACGCGGGTGCACGGTACGCCCACAGCTGGTGCAGGCCTGGGCCTTGCGCCCCATCTTGCCGTCCAACTGCCCATCGCGCAGATCGATCTCGCGCACCTTAGCAACGATGGCCTGTTCACTCACTCCCTGCGCTTGCAGCAGCTCGACCAGGGCCTGGGTCACCAGGGCCAGGCCATCGATCTTGGATTCCAAGCGCCGCAGCTCCTGCGCCTGTGCATCACGCTCGGTGCATTGCTGATCGCGCAGATCCCGCGTGGCCTGCTTGGCTTCCTTGATCTGATAGTGCTGAAACACATCCCAAAGATCGAACATGCAAGGGCCTCCATGCGTTGCAGGGGCCGAAATGGTACGGAGTCAGGGGGCCCCGATGAGCCGGCCTCAGCCCAATTCCGTTCGGTTCCGCCCAGCGGCCTTAGCGCGATAGAGAGCCTGATCGGCCGCATTCCACGGGGCCTCCCCCGCTTCAACCGCAGCCAGTCCCAGACTGATCGTCACCTGGAGCCCGTCGGCCAGAACGCTCCAGTCATGTGCAGCAATCAGGTTGCGCAGCCGCTCGCACAACGCGAACGCCTGATCGGCCTTCACGTCCGGTAGCAACAGCAAGAACTCTTCCCCACCCAAGCGCGCGGCCAAGTCCCCCGGACGGATGCAGGTCCTGAGCATCTGCCCGATGGTGCGCAAGACCTGATCGCCGACATCATGCCCATGGCGATCATTGATCTTCTTGAAGTGATCCAGATCCAGGATCACGGCCATCGGGGGTTGTCGCGAAGCGCCCACGGCGCTTAACAAGCCGGGCAGACTGGCCTGCATCGCCCGGCGGTTGCCCAGGCCTGTCAGAGGGTCGATGTGGGCCTCAAGCTCCCATTGCCGCGCCAGACCGCGCATGCGGTCTGCATCGGCCTCGGCCCGGCGCGCTCGGGTCCGTTCGGCCTCCACCTCATCTTGGTGAAGGACAGCCCAGGTCTGAAGGCTGGCGCGCGCCTTGGTTTGGCGCAAGCTCAGCGCATGCAAGGCCTCGAATGCATTCAAGGCCTGCTCGAATTCGCCGCGCTGGCGATGCGCCTTGACCCGCAGATGTTGCAACTCGATGTGTCCGATCAGGTCCGCTTCCGGCAGGGCCGTGGACAGGTCTTGCAGGGTATCCAGCGCCTCGGCAACTTGGCCCTGGCGCAGCATCCACTCGACACAAACGGCCTGCGCCCCGACGAACAACTGAGTGAGTGCATGCTCATGGCCCAGCGCTGCCGCACGCCGCGCGAGTTCCTGACTTTGGGCCGCGTTGTCCAGGCCCATGAGCAGGCGACTGCGATTCAGCAAGCAGATCCCCTGGCTGTGCACATTGCCCAAGGATTCCGCCAGCTTTTGTGCTCGCTCCAGCCTTTGCAAAGCCAAGGTCATTTGCTCCACGGTCTGCGGCAACTGGCTCAGCAGAGCGTCCACCACAAACCAGGCTCGGTTGTGAAGGATGGAGAACTGAAGATCCGGAGCCCCCAGGGTCACCGACACGGCCTCAGCGCGTTCGAATAGCTCTGATGCTCGAGCCATCTCCCCCAGCTGATGGGACACCTGCGCCAGTCGACAGTCGGCCCAAGCCTGGGCCAGCCCCCCTCCGGCCTTCTCAGCGGCCGCGGCTGCGCTGCGGGCATGCATCAGTCCTTGCGGCAACCACTCAGCCTGCAGACAAGCGACCGCCTGGACACCTTCCAAAGTGGCCAACTCAGCCCACAGACCATCACGCTGCAATAGCGGTGCGGCGACCCGACCCGCAGCCAGACAGCCCTTGAGATTGCCCAACCTGAGGCGGTGGAGGGCCAGGAGCGAGAACGCTTCCCCGCTGGATCGAAGGCGCAGCGCCTCCTCAGCCTGCGCGGCCCCAGCGCCATGCTGCCCCAATCGCGCCGACTCGCGCGAAGCAGCCAGCAAAGCGTCGAATGAAGTGGACTCCATAGACTCGTTACAGGAATGCGGCGCCCCGGTCACAGCGGCCTGGGCCCTAAATTGCGCGGACCGTTTTCTTCCAGTTGGCCGTGCGGCAAGGCCATGCTCGCCGCGAGCTCAGGGCCGACATGGTGGCGCAGGATCTTTTCCACCGTGCCATCGGCCAGCAGGCTCTGCAGGGCTTGGCGCAAGTGCTTGCGATCCGCCTCCGCCACCGTGCGGCGCGACAGGATCAAGCCGCCCACGACCGGTTCCCTGCGGGCCCAATCCAGCAGCTCGGCCTCGCGGTCGATGCCGTGTCGACGGGCCGCCAACAGCCAGCTCGTGGCCGGTGCAATGAACGCATCCACCCGACCGACTTTGAAGAGCCGCACCACGGCTTCGGTGTCACCGGCCTCGATGACGCGACCTGGCTGAGCGCGCAAGGGCTCCAACCAGGCATCAAAGAAGCTGCCGTGTTTGAAGCTCTTCACCACGGCAATGCGCAGTTCGGCTTGTTTGAGAAAGCCCTCGGGGTCCCGCGCAGATACGGGCACACCGCGCCGCAGCACCAGCATGTTGCGACTGTAGAAGTAGGGCACGAACTCCGCGAACTGCTCCCTTTCGGCGTTGGCGATGCCGGAAACGCTGAGGTCCAGCTGCCCGTTCGCCAATTGGCTCCAGATGCGCGGCCGGGAATCCAGCCGCGTGTCGATGCGGCAGCCGCTGCGCTCACGCAAAGCATTCACCACATCCAGGTCGATGCCGCGTTCCTGGCCTTGCTCGTCCAGGTAATACAACAGGCCGAACTCGTAAAAGGCCAGGCTGAATGGCCCGCAGGCCTGGGCCAAAGGTGCCCAGCTCAGCAGAACCCAGCAAAGGCTGATCCACCCGACTCGCGGTTTGAGCTTGCGACGCATGGACCGATTCTGAACCTTGCCAATCGTCGGCGGCTCGGCGGCAGGATCAGGGCGTGCCCATGGCCTGACGCCAGCGCATGGCGTCGTGGATGCGGTGGCGGGCGCTGGGGTGGTGGAAGAACACGAACTCCTCCAGCGCGCCGGGATCGGGCTTGCGGTAGTCGCTCAGCTTGAGGATGGCCTCGGCAAAGCCATGCGGGTCACGTGCCAGGTTCAGGCCGAAGCGGTCGGCCTCGATCTCCTGGGTGCGGATGATGGTGTTGAACACCGGCGTGGCCGCCAGCATGAAGACCGAGAACACCGCCGCCAGCAGCGGCAGGCTGGCCACATCGTCCACGGCCTGGGTGCCCCAGCGGGCGCCCCAGCGCGCGAACAGGCGCTGCATCGCCCATTGGCAGAACAGCAGGCCAAACAGAATCAGCAGCGCGAACTGCAGCAGCATCTTGGGCCCATGGTTGAGCACATAGTGGCCGATCTCGTGCGCCATCACACCGCGAATCTCGGGCACCGAGGTGCGCTTGAGCAAGTTGTCGTTGAGCCGCACCGCCGCCGTGGCACCCAACCCGCTGACATTGGCGCTGATGCGCTGGGTCTGGCGCGAGGCATCGAACCAGTAGATCTCGTCGCTGGGCACGCCGTTGGATTGCGCCAGCGCCAGCAAAGCCTCGCGCAAGGGGCTGGGTTCCAACGGCTTGTAGTCGTTGAAGAGCGGTGCGATCAAAACCGGGTGCACCAGCAGCATCAGGGCCAGCAAGGCACTGCTGGCCGCGGTGCCCCACAGCCACCAGCGGCTGCCGGCACGACGGAAGACCGCGTACAGCACCGCAACCGCCAGCATGGCACCCAGGGCCTCGATGCCCAGATTGATCAATTGCTCGGCCCACCAATCCAGTGCGCTCTGGTTGGCCATGCCATAGGCGTGCTCGCGCACATAGCCGCGGTAGAAGGTCAGCGGCAGGGCCAAGGCTGCAGCACTCAAGCCATAGACGCCGCCAAAGAGCGCATCTCGTGCCCAGGCGCGTCGCCCAAGCCTTTGCGCCCAGTCGCGCACGCGCGCCGAACGGCGGCCGCTCAGCATCAACGCGGCAATGCCAAGGCCCAGCGCAAACTCTCCCAGCTGCAGCCAGTAGCCGCCTTCTTCATAGGCATTGGCGCGCTGCACAGCGGCGGCAGGCAGACGATCCAGATAAGCCTGGGTGGCCAGTTTGGCGTCGCGCGGCAGGGCGGCACGCCACGCGTCGTCGACGGGTGCGATGAGGCTCGAAGCACGCCTGTCGCTCTCGGAGCCCGCAGACAGGTCCGCAGCCCATGCCGGACTGGCCAGATGTAGGCCTAGCAAGAGGAGGATCCCTGCGAAGAACATGGTGAAACTGAAGCGCATAGGACTCCGGGGTTGGGTGCAGGAAGGAAGGGGCCGCAGTGTGCACAAGGCGCCGGATTTCAGAACACGGCCATGCGACAGAACGGGCATTCGACTGGATGAGTTGCTTGATTTGGCACAAGCCCGCAGGCGAGCGAACTCCTAGGATCAAGCTCTCGGGTGGCACCCGCCGCCCCTGCCTCAGGAGCCTGCCATGAGCATTCGAAAGGTCGTCGTCCACTTTGCCGATGGGGGCGCAGCCAGCCGGCATGCGCTGACCGTGGCGGCGGCCCTGGCCCGCCGCCATGCGGCCTTGCTCAGCGTGCACGCGGTGGCGCCCGCGCCGTCGGAAGGGGCCTATCTGAACCCCGAGACCGCGGCCCTGGCGGCCCAGGTCCAAGAGGAGTTGTTGCGCGCACTGAAGGATCAGGCCAGTGCGGCCGTGCAGGAGCTGGCACCGGGGCTGGAGCTGGAGTTGGTGGTGCGAGCGCAGAACCCCGCCCAACATTTCGCGCAGGCCGGTCGTGTGGCGGACCTGCTGGTGCTGGGCCAGGTGGAGCCCGGCGTTGGCTTGGGGCTGGAGGCGCAAGGGCACATCCTGGTGCAGTCGGCCTGTCCCGTGCTGGTGGTGCCGCATATCGGTGCGCCGCCCACCTTGGGGGAGTCGCCGGTGCTCGCGTGGTCGGGCAGCCGAGAGTCGGCCCGGGCCCTGCAGGCGTCGCTGCCCTGGCTGCCCTGGGTCAAAAAGTTGGAACTGTTGACGCTCTCCAACGAACTGCCGTCCGGCTGGAACGATGCACTGGCCTTGCTGCGTCGCCACGGGGCGCCGGTCGAGCCCTGCCATCTCAAACCCAGCACGCCTCCCAGTCTGGGCGAACGTCTGGCGCGCGCCTGGAGCCCCGATGCCAGCACCGCCGAGACCTTGCTCTCGCATGTGGCGGACAGCGGCGCCGACCTGATCGTCTGCGGCGCCTACGGCCATCCCCGGGCTTGGGAGCTGGTGCTGGGTGGGGTGACACGCGAGCTGTTGCACAGCATGACAGTGCCGGTGCTGTTCAGCCATTGAGGGCACACTCGGCGGCTTTCGCTTGAAAGCCGCCATGGCCCGTGCCCGTGCCTTTGTCCGTTTGCCGCTGCTGCTGCAGGATCTGCCCGGCCTGGGCCGCCTGCTGACCGAGGCCACCCTGGGCCTGACCGATGTGGTCGAGGCCATGCATGCCCGCATCGCCTCCGTCCCCTTGCAGCGTGCCGACGCCACGGCGCGCACCCGTGGACTAACGCGGCAGGTCTACCGTGCCGTGCGCGGTAGCACCGCCGGTGTGGGCCGCAGCGTGGACCTGTTGCTACGCCAGCTGCCCACGCGCGCGCCCGCTGAATCGCCGCCGCAGCGCGAGGCCTGGCTGGCGGCACTGAATGGGGTGCTGGGGGACCATCTGCAGCGCAGCGCCAACCCCTTGGCCCTGCCCATGCGCTTGCGGATGGACGGGCAGGCTCTCAGCCTGGACCGTGAAGCCCTGGCGACCCGCGTGCAAGGTGACACCCTGTTGCTGCTGGCCCATGGCCTGTGCATGAACGATCTGCAGTGGCAGCAAGGGGAACAGAACCACGGCCGGCAACTGGCCCAGGCCTTGGGCGTGCCGCCGCTTTATCTGCACTACAACACCGGTCTGCCCATCGCGGCCAATGGGCGCGAACTGGCCACCTTGCTGGGGCAGCTGGTTTCGCGATGGCCGGTGCCGCTGCGGCGCATCGTGCTGCTCGGGCACAGCATGGGCGGCCTGGTGCTGCGCAGTGCCTTGCATCAGGCCCAAGGCGCGGCTTGGACGAAGCAAGTCAGCCATCTGCTCTGCCTGGGTAGCCCGCATCTGGGAGCGCCGCTGGAGCGCGCCGGCCGCGGCGTGGACCTGTTGCTGGGCGCCGCGCCCTATGCCGCGCCCCTGGCCCGCCTGGGCCGGCTGCGCAGCGCCGGCATCTCTGATCTGCGCCACGGCCGCCTGCTGGACCACAGCCCGGTGGACCGTGCCCCGCGCGCGGCCCTGCCGCTGCCAGATGGCGTGGCCTGCCATGCGCTGGCCGGCACCCTGGGGTCGCTGACGGCCGCCAAGAGCCGGCTGCTGGGCGACGGCCTGGTGCCGCTGAACAGCGCGCTGGGCCGGCACCGCGACCCCGCGCTCTGCCTGAACTTCCCGGCGGCCCACCAGCATGTGTTCGATGGCCTGGGGCACATCGAGCTGCTGGGCAGCCCGGCCGTAGGGCAACAGCTGGTGGACATCCTGACGCGCTAGGAGCGTGGGCGGCAGGTCAGAGCGTCTCGCGCCAGAAGGCCAGCAGGGCGGCGAATCCCTGCGCCTGGGCCTGCGCGGTGGCGGCCGGCTGGCCCCCGCTCTTCATCGGGCCCTCGTTGTAGTGGGTGGTCGGGCCCGTGCCGGTGCCGCCCAGATAGTGGCCGGCCTCGGGGTGGGTGATGAGCACGGTCTTCAGACCCGGCACCCGGGCGCGACGGGCGGCGATGGCCTCCGCCATGGCCCCACTGGCCCAGAGCTGGTCGTCCCCGCCGCCAAGCAAGAACAATGGCGCCCGGATGCGCTCGACCGGAATGCGCGCGCGCTCGATCTGCTCGGGGGTGGCCGCCGCCCGCCCCTGGTCATGCGGGCGGCGAATGCGGATCGGCTGCCCGCTGGCGGCCCCGGCAAATTCCTGCTGGAAGCCTTGATAGGGCACGAAGTCCAGGGGCTTGCCCTGCCAGGAGAAGCTGGCGCGCTGACCCGGCTCGATGCCGGGGCCCCAGCCCTCCCAAACGACATCGGTAGGCACGATGGCCGCGATGGCCTTGATCCACGGCATCTTGCTGCCGGCAATCAGCGCGAACTCGGCACCCTTGCTGGTACCCATCAGGCCGATGCGCTCGACATCGGCCTCGGGCTGCTGGGCCAGCCAGGCGCGGGCGGCCTCCAGCCGGTCCACGGGAATGTCCACGAAGGCCGACGGCAGCTCCGGAATTTCCGGCGGCTTCATGCCCGTGGGGCTCCAGATCGACGGGGAGTAGTAGGGCAGGGCCAGTACCGCGTAGCCGCGCGAGGCCCAGTCGGCGGCGCTGCGGGTGATCAAGCTGCCGCCCTCGCTGCCGCCGAGCAGGATCAGGGTGGGCCGTCGAGTGGCGCCCGCCGGCGTGACGAACAGGGCCCCCGGAAAGGGCTCGGCCTTGCGCTGGGGCAGGTCGGGCAGGGCATTGCGCAGGCTCAAGTTCGCCTGGGCCAGCGGCCGCCCTTCGGCGTCACTGAGTTGGAACTGGATGCGGTTGAACTCGGGCTGCTCGACCGCGCCAGGCTGCGCCGTCATGGACCACAACAGGCCGCGCACATCGGCCCCGGTGTAACTGCTCTTAGGCAACGGTGCGCGTTGGGCCAGGTCGACGCGACCCTGGCCATCGGCCTCAAAGCGGGCCTGGGATTCAAAGCGCCGGACTTGGCCGGTGTTGAAGGCGCGCACCACCCGGCTGGCCTTGAGCACCACCTGCTGGCCGGGCTGCAGATCGCTCAGCGCCAGGTGGATGGGGTCGCCAGCCAGCACGGGTTGCTCGGTGTTGGTGATGATGCGCTGAGCCAGCACTGGCCCCGTAAGGCAGGCCAAGGCGGCCAGACTCAGAAGGCGAGTCGCGGAGAGGGTCATGGAGAACTCTGGAGTGGGAACGGGGCGAACTCTAGAAATCCGCGCCCCCGTTGGGTGCGGCCATTGGACGAATGGCAAGTTGCCGCGATGAATCGACAGCGGGGCGCTTGGACGGGGTCAGTCCAGCGCCCGAGCCAGCGCAGCACGCGCCAGCAGGCGGGTCGAGTCCAGCACCGGCAGCGGCACCTGGGCATCGCTGAGCAATAGCGGCAGTTCGGTGCAGCCCAGCACCACGCCGTCGCAGCCCTCCTCGCGCTGCAGGCGCTCGATGACCTGCAGGCAATGGAGCCGGGCCGCATCGCTGAACTGGCCGCAGACCATCTCGTCCATGATGTAACGCGACACCGAGTCGCGCTCGGCATCGCTGGGGCGCACGCAGGCGATGCCACGCACCGTCAGCGCCTGCGGGTAGACCTCGCTGTCCACCAGCCAGCGCGTGCCCAGCAGGGCCAGGCGGCGCAGTCCGCGTTGGTGCGCAGCGCGCGTCACGGCATCGGCGATCGAGATCCAGGGCAGCGGGCTCTTGGGCAGCACCCAGGGCAGGGCTTGGTGGATGGTGTTGTCAGGGCAGATCAGAAAGCGCGCCCCGGCCTTGGCCAGCTTCTGGGCCGAGTCCAGCATCATGGCCGCCACGGCCTGCCAATCGCCCGCATCCAGCGCCGCCACATAGCGCCCCAGCGAGTGGCCGTGCAGCACCACCTCGGGGTGGGCATGTGGCCCCATGCGATCGGCCGCCTCCAGGCATAACGTGCGGTAGCAAAGCGCCGCGCCTTCTGAGGAACAGGCCACGATGCCGATGGTCTTGGAGCTGGCCATAAGGGAATGCGTTGCGGAAGGTCTCAATGATCGCCCAAGCTCCGCCGACAATCGCGCCCTTTCCCATTGCCGCACCGATTCACCATGTCCGACACCCGCCCCGCCCTGCCCGACCGCCTCTCCGTCGACCCGCAAAGCCCGCACCATGACGCCGCGGTGTGCGAGCAAGAAATCGGCATCCGCTTCAACGACAAGGAGCGCAACGATGTCGAGGAGTACTGCATCAGCGAGGGCTGGGTGAAGGTGCCCGTGGGCCGCAAGGTGGACCGCAAGGGTCGCCCGCTGACGATCAAGCTCAAGGGCAAGGTCGAGGCCTACTACCGCTGAGGCCCCGCTTGATGCCCCGCATCCAAGCCATTGGGGAGACGGACGGGCAGCCGCCTACGCTGGACCAGCCGCGGGCCGATCGCCGTGTGCAAGGAGCGCCCTGGCGCAAGACCTGGGTGCAGCATGAGGCAGGCCCCATGAGCGCCGGCCTGTGGGAGTGCGAAGTGGGGCGCTGGCGAATCGCCTTTGGCCCCACCAAGCAGGAGTACTTCCATGTGTTGCAGGGTCAGGTGCGACTGCACGGTGCCGATGGCACGGTCCAGGACATCGGTCCTGGCCAGGCCGCCGTGATTCCTCCTGGCTTCGAGGGCGAGTTTGAAGTGCGGGAGCCGGTGCGCAAGCACTTCGTGCTGGTGGAGCTCGCGCCCCTCACTTGAAAACGATGGCGCCGTCCTTGATCTGGATTTCCGCCCCCTGGCCCAGCCGGACCTCGCCCTTGGGCGTCTTGACGATGCAAGGGCCCGGCCCGGGGATGGTGGTGGTGGCCGAGGTGTTCTGACGGAACTCCACCGTGTATCGACTGCCGCCGCACATCGCTTCCCACACATAGGTCACGCTGTCGCGGTTGTAGTACTGCACGCTCACGGCGGCCTGCGCGCCCGAGCTTGCCAAGGCCAGAGTGAGGGCCAGTTTCTCGCCGATGTTCATGCTCATCTCCTAGGGAAGCTCACATTTTGTGGCGCCCACGAGGGTGGACTGCGCTAAATTGCCCGCTCGGGCCGGTGCCCGCAAGGGTAGGAGACACGATGCAGGACTTCTCTCCGTTGTGGGCGGCGCTGGCCCTGGTACTGGGTGGCGGCCTGGGCGCCGGTGGCGCGCTGTGGTGGGCCAAACGGCAACGGGCCGACCTCGTGCGACGCATGAACAAGGCCAAAAAGGCCTACCAGACCCTGCACGAACAAAGCGCCATCGAGCGCCAGCAGTTCGCCGAGCTCAAACGCGAACTCAATGAGGCATTGCGCCGTGCGCCGGCGCGCGCCACCGCACCCGCGCCCTTGGCCGAGCCGGCCCCACCGCCCAAGTTCTTCGACAGCTCAATGATGGGCCTGCGACCGGCCAGCGACGACGACAACCACGGTTTTGCCGAGACCCAGATCCAGACGCACGAACGCTGACCTTTGGGTGTTCGGGTTGGGCTGCCACACACTGCGCCCGTCCCCTTCCCCCCTGCCGGCTCAATGCGTCCGCACATTCGTTGTCTTGCTGTCTTTTTCCATCTCGCGCTGGGGGCCCTCGGGCTGGTCAGCCCCGCCCAATCTCAAGTCCTGGCGTTCAGCTTTGACGATGGGCCGCATTTGAGCGCCACGCCACGGCTCAGCCCTGCCGAACGCAATCAGGCCTTGCTGCGCGCGCTGGCGCAGCACGATGTGACGGCGGCCCTGTTCGTGACCTGCGGCAACGGCGCCGATCGGCCCGAAGGCCTGGAACTGGTGCGAGCGTGGAGTGCAGCCGGCCATGCCATCGGCAACCACACCATGAGCCACCCGGACCTGCATGCCAAGCGCGTCAGTCTGGCGCAGTACCAACAAGAAATCCTGGACTGTCAGCGCATCCTGGCGCCGCTGCCCGGCGTCCAGCCCTGGTTTCGCTTCACCTATCTGCGCGAGGGCAACACCCCCGAGAAGCGCGACGGCATGCGCGCGTTTCTGAAGGAGCAAGGCCTGCGCAATGCCTATGTGACGCTGGACAGCAGCGACTGGCGGCTCAATGAGTTGCTGGAGCGTCGCTTGGCCAGCGAGCCTCAGGCCGATCTGGCGCCCATCAAGGCCGCCTACCTCGCACACCTGAGCCAGCGGGCCCAGGCCTACCGTGCGCTCGCGCTGGAGCTCGAGGGCCGTGAGGTCAAGCAGATGCTGCTGCTGCATCACAACCTGATCAACGCTCTTTGGTTGGGTGATGTCATCGCGCAGTTCAAGGCGCAGGGCTGGCGCATTGAAAGCCCCCAGCAGGTCTTTGACGATCCCATTTATGCACGCCAGCCCGAGCGCGCCGCGCCAGGGCAGAGTCTGCTGCTGTCCATTGCTCGCAGCCAGGGTCGGGGGCGCCTTCCGGGATGGGAGCGCTTGGTGGACGACGGCGAATTTGAGATCGAGCAATTGAAGGCACAGGGCATTCAGTAGCGCGGTGGCGTGACGAAATTCCTAGGTGATTGCGCCGAGTGCGGCTACATTTCGCCCTCTGCGCCTGGCGCGTGTCGGATTGACACACCATCGCCGCCAGCCGCCGGGACCTTCGTCTGCCCCCCAAGCAGACCCGCGCCGTGAGGGCGCAAGGCACCCGCAACAGCCGGCCTGCTCAACGCAGCGGCTGCTTTCCCAGGCCCCCCAAGCCTGATTCCCATGAGCCGGCAACAGATCGGCACCAGGTGCTGTGCATTCGTCCTGTGTCAGGCGGCTGTGCGGCCCGCGAGAGTTCATCATCACCACCCCCATTCAGATCGGTAAATACCGCGTCTCCGCCTTTGCGCGTCAATCGGCCAATGGCCGTTTTCTTTCTTCGGTTTCCATCAAGAGCGGCCAGGGTCAGGCCAGCCACGATCGCGTGCTGCGCTTCAGTCCTGAGTTCGACTCCATGCGCCATGCGCTGCGGTTCGCGCAGACTCATGGCCGCGAGCAGGCCTTGCTGCTGATGGCAGGGGCCCGCGTCGGATAAGACCGCGCTAAGACAAGCGCTGCAGCATGGGCTCACCTTCAGGAGAGCCCCATGCCCACCCCATCCCTTGCCCCATCCCGTTCGGTCCGCATCTGGGACGCGCCGCTGCGTCTGATGCACTGGCTGAGTGCCATCTGCTTCTTCGGCGCTTGGCTGACTGCCGAGTCCGACGCCCTGCGACCCCTGCACATCACCCTGGGCCTGAGCCTGGCGGGGCTGATGGTGATGCGCGTGCTCTGGGGCCTGGTTGGAAGCCCGACCGCGCGCTTTGCGCAGTTCGTCAAAGGGCCGCAGGCCGTGCTGGAGCATCTGCAGGCACTGGTCCGGGGGCCGATTGAGCCCCACGCCGGCCACAACCCCGCCGGCGGCTGGGCAACGCTGGCCTTGATCGGCCTGGCCTTGGCCGTGAGCCTGAGCGGGTGGTTCACCTGGCAGGCCGGCGAGTTCTACGAAGACCTGCACGAGGGTCTGGCCACGGCACTGCTGGCCCTGGTGGGTCTGCATGTCGCCGCCGTGCTGTTCACCTCGCTGCGCAGCCGGCGCAACCTGGTGGCCGCCATGGTCACTGGCCAGGCCGAGTTGCCCTCCAAGGCCGGCATTCCAAGCAACCATCGCGCGCTGGCCTGGGGCCTGGGTGCCAGCCTGCTGGCCTTCTGGTTCTGGGCCTTGCAACCCGGCTCGCCGCTGCAGATCGATTCCGGCGACAGCAGCCGGGAGGAGTCCGAACACGGCGAGTTGATGCCACGCAAGGACGGCGCTCTGGCGCGGGTGCAGCATGACAGAGACGCGGACGACTCCGACGACGACGAGGACGACTGACCCCATGCGCATCCTGCTGGCCGAAGACGACGCCCTGCTGGGCGATGGCCTGCGGGCCGGCCTGCAGCAGCATGGCTTTCAGGTGGACTGGGTGCGCGACGGCGCAGCGGCCGAATGCGAGTTGCGCGCCAGCCCCTATGCCGCCGCCGTGCTGGATCTGGGCCTGCCACGCCTGGATGGCTTGGAGGTGCTGGCCCGCGTGCGTGCGGCCGGCTGCACCGTGCCCGTGCTGGTGCTGACGGCGCGCGATGCCATCCCCGATCGGATCCAAGGCTTGGACCTGGGGGCGGACGACTATGTGGTCAAGCCCATTGATCTGCAGGAGCTTGCGGCGCGCTTGCGCGCCCTGGCGCGCCGCGCGCCCAATACCCACGAGCCGGTACTGCACTGGGGCAGCTTGAGCCTGGATCCAGCCCGGCGGCAGGTGACCCTGGACGGTGTCGAGCAGAGCCTGTCGACGCGCGAGTTCGATCTGCTGGCCTTGCTGCTGCGCCACGGAGGCAGGGTGCTCAGCCGTGAACAGTTGGAGCAAGGCCTATACGGATGGGGACAGGAGGTCGACAGCAACGCCATCGAGTTCCATGTCCATCACCTGCGTCGCAAGCTCGGCGCCGCATGGATCGAGACGGTGCGGGGCGTGGGCTATCGCCTGCGCCCGGCCTGAGGCGGCATGCGTCCGGGGTCGCTGCAACGCCGCCTGCTGCTGGGGCTCAGCCTTGGACTCAGCGCGGTGGTCCTGGCGCTTGGGCTGGTCAGCGCCTGGTCTTTGCGCGAAGAACTGGACGAACGGCTGGACGCGCAACTGGCCCAGACGGGCGCCCTGCTGCTGCGCATTGGCGCCCTGCACCGCGACGGACAGGTGCTGCTCGAAGGGGGCTCGCGTGACGAAGCCGACGCGGCGCTGCTGCTGCAGGTGATGCACGCGGACGAACTGGTGCTGCGCTCCCACCAAGCCCCCAGCAGCTTGCTCTGGCCGCAGGCCGACGAAGGCCTGCAGCAGCAGCATTGGCAAGGGCGCAGCTGGCGGGTCTATGCGCGTCGGTCCGGTGAGCTACAGGTCCGGGTGGCCGAGCCGCAACAGCAGCGCTGGCATCTGCTCAGTGAGGCCTTCGAGTCCTGGCCATCGGTCGGGGCGGCGGCACTGGCGATCCTCTTGCTGTTGCTGCACCTCGGGCTGCGGCGCGCCCTGCGTCCCCTGCGCCGGTTGCAGCAGACCTTGGCCGAGCGCCAGCCGGACTCGCTCAGTCCGCTGACCCTGGATGAAGCCCCCACCGAGCTACAGCCGCTGCTCCAGGCGCTCAATAGCCTGCTGCTGCGCATGGCCGGACTGCTCGACAACGAGCGCCACTTCACCGCCGATGCCGCCCACGAACTGCGCACCCCCATTGCCGCGCTGCGGGCGCAGGCGGAAGTGGCGCTGGGTGCGACAGACACGACCGAGCGTCAGCATGCGCTGCAATCCGTGTTGGCCGGCTGCGAGCGGGCCGCCCATGTGGTCGACCAGATGCTGCTGTTGGCACGCCTGGAAGCACAGGCCCAAGTGGTCAAGCAAGAGTTCGACCTGGGTGCCTTGATGCGCGAGGTGGCCGCCGAACTGCTGGGGCCGCATGCCGACCGCGCCGCCGACCTGAGCGTCAATGCGCCGCGGCCCGCACCCGTTCGCGGCGATCCCGGGCTGTGGCGCCTGCTGCTGCGCAATCTGCTGGACAACGCCTTGCGCTACACCGTGGTCGGCCAGCCGGTGCAGGTTCGATGGCGCGAAGGCGCGCTGTGGATCGAGGATGGGGGTGCCGGCCTAAACCCTGAACTGGAGACCCGCCTGGGGCAGCGCTTTGTGCGCGCTGCGGGCGCCAGGGCGAGCGGCAGCGGCCTGGGTTGGTCCATCGTGCAGCGCGCGGCAGCGCTACAGGGTCTGCGCATCGAGCGTCGTCGCAGCGCACTGGGCGGCTTGGCCGTGGGTCTGCTGGGGTCTTGAGAGCGAGCGCAAGATCGGGGCATGAAAACCGATCTGCAGGTCAGCCGCTGGCTGAACACCGAGACCTCGCCCAGCTTGGCGGCCCTGCGCGGCCAGTTGGTGGTTGTGCATGCCTTCCAAATGCTTTGCCCAGCCTGTGTCAGCCATGGTTTGCCGCAAACCCAACGCCTGCACCAGCAACTCCAAGGTCAAGCAGCGCAGGTGCTGGGCTTGCACACGGTGTTCGAGCACCACGAGGCCATGGGCGAAGTGGCGCTGCGAGCCTTCATCCACGAGTACCGACTGACGTTCCCGATTGGCATCGACCGACCGGGCCTGGAGGGCGACCCGATCCCCCAGACCATGCGGGCCTGGGGCTTGCGGGGTACCCCCAGCCTGTTGATCTTTGATGCACAGGGGCGACTCCGGGCACACGAATTCGGTGCGGTGGACGATCTGGCGCTGGGGCTGCTCTTGGGCCAGTTGTTGGGCGAAATGTCCTCTACTTGAGGGGGCCATTACAAACTGTCATAGGGTTTTCACGGAGTTCAGGCATAGTCGCGCCTGAAATTTAAGGAGAAACCCTATGACGACCGCCCACACCACCGCCCGCCTGCCCAACGACCGCCCGCTGCACATCGCCATCCAAGCCGTGGCGTTGACCAGCATGGCCCTGCTGACCCTGGTGACGGTCAGCGCGCTGTTCTAAGTCAGCCCGGGGCTCCGGCGCGGCTGCGCGTCAGAGCCCGAACGACGGCCACCACCGTCGCCACGCCCAGCAACTGCGCGGCCACAAAACCTGGCGCACTGGCCGGGGCAATGCCGGCAAAGCTGTCGCTGAACATGCGCCCGAAGACCGCCGCCGGGTTGGCGAAGAAGGTCGAGGCCGTGAACCAGTAGCCGGCGCCCACGGTGGCCGCCACCAGGCCCGGCGCCTTGGTCGCCGGGGCCCGCAGCACCACCGCCAGCAAGCAGGCGGTGGCGACGAACTCGCTGATGCCCGCGCCAAGACCCCAGCGCGCCTTGGCCGAGAGCTGCCAGATCGGCAGTTCAAACATGGCATGCACCAGCCACACACCCAGGGCCGCACCGGCCAGCTGGGCCGCCACATAGCCCCAAACCGGGCCGTCGAAACGCCGCAAGGCGGCCAGGGTGAGGGTGACGGCCGGATTGAAATGCGCCCCGCTGATGGGGCCCAATAGCTCGATCAGCACCCACAGGCCCAGCACCGTGGCGCTGGTGTTGGCCAGCAAGGCCACGGCAACATTGCCGCCAGCCAGCTGCTGCGCCATCACGCCCGAGCCCACCACCACGGCCAACAGCGCGGCCGTGCCCAAGCCTTCGGCCAGCAGGCGCTGGGCCGTTCTTGCTTCACTCATCGCGCAGCAATCTCCATCAGCGCGGCGCGGCGCTGGGCCGCATCCAAGCGCTCCCAAGGCAAGGCCAGCAGCTGCAGCATGCGGTAACCCAAGGCCTGACGGGTCAGCTCGAAGGCCTGCTCGCGCTCGACCTCGGGGGCGTTCGAGGGGTCCGGGTAGCCCCAGTGCACCTGCACGGGCGCACCCGCTGCGCCAGCGGGCCAGATCGGGCAGGTCTCGGCCGCAGCACTGCCACAGACCGTGATCACCGCGTCCAGGCGCGGGGCTTCGGGGCGGGTGAACTCATCCCAGCTCTTGCTGCGCAAAGCGGCAGTGTCCACGCCGGCTCGCTGCAGCACGGTCAGCGCATGCGGGTTGGTGCGGCCGCTGGGTGCGCTGCCCGCGCTGTGCGCGCGAAAGGGCCGACCGAGCTGCTGGGCCCAGTGGTTGAGCATGGCCTCGGCCAAGGCGCTGCGGGCCGAGTTGTGGGTGCAAAGAATCAGGACGTGATGAAGGTCTTGCATAGGGCAAAGAAAAGATCAGGCGCAACAGGCCGGAGGACAGAGCGGGCGGCACGAGCGCCCACCCAAGAGCTGGCACCAAAAGCTGGCACGCGCGGGATAGCCGGAACCATTGCCAAACAAGCCAATGCGTTGCGGAGCCTGTCCAGCGGGTGCCGCGCGGTAGCTGCGGAACACATGGTCCCAAATCAGCAGCGCCGCGCCGTAGTTGCGATTGGCCTCGGCCGGCAGGGCACTATGGTGCCAGCGGTGCGCCTCGTTGGTGCTGAACAGCACGTTCCAGGGGCCACTGCGCAAATCGGCATTGCTGTGCTGCAACAGCATCACCGGCTGGGTAAAGGCCAGCACGCCCAGCAGCAATTCACCCGGCGCGCCGATCAGTTGCAGGGGCAGCAGCGCGGCAGCAGTGACCAGCACGAGGTTCAGCGGGTGCACGCGGAAGTTGTTCAGCCAATAGAGTCGCTCGCTGCCATGGTGCAGCGCGTGCAGGCGCCACAGCGGCGCCCACTCGTGATGGGCACGGTGCATCGCGTACTTGGCCAGCTCCACCCAGAGCAGGGCTGCCAACCACTGAAGCGCCAGCGGCCCACCTTGCGGCCACAGCGTGCCCAGCACCGGCAGGGCGGCGATACCGGCCGCGGCCAGCAGCGGAAGACCCACCTTCAACAAAGGGTCCACGACCGCCATCACCACCAGCGCACTGGGAGCGTCGATGCGGGTGTCCCGGTCCACGGGGGTGCGCCACCGAGCCTCAAAGGGCCAGCGTCGCTCCAGCGCCCAGCCCAAGGCCAACACGGCCAGGCTCCAGCCCATCACCAGGGCTTCTGTGGGCAGGCCCAGCCTTGGCGCCAGGGCCCAGAGCAGCAGCCCCATCAGGGCAACCAAGGGGTAGAGATGGCGTTGCAAAAGTATCGGCATGGGGCTGGGCATGACGGTGCCTCAATCAGCAGCAGCCGCTGCGCGCCGCGCCCGACGAAGCGGGGGCGCAGCAACCCGACGCAGTGGCCGACTTAGCCGCCGGCGTGGGCGCCGGGCAGCAGGCGGCATCCTGCGGACGCTCACCAAACACCGGGATGTTCTCCAGCGTGTGAAAGTGTTCCCAAGCGATGCCTTGCGGGTCGGTGATCCAGTGCTTGTCGCTGCGGGCATAGCAGCAGGCGGCCTCACCCACATCGGCCAGGGCCAGATCGGCGGCCTGCGCGCGCTCGCGCAGGGCCTGGAGTTCTTCCTCGCTGTCGGTCTGGAAACCCAGGTGGTCCACCCCCGGCGTGCCGCCGCGCTGCGAGATGGCGAAGTTGATGCGCGGGTCGTCCAGCATCCACTTGGCGTAATCGCCTTCAGTGCGCGTAGGGGCGGCGCCAAACAGCTTGGCATAGAAGGCGATGCTGGCTTGCAGATCGCTGACCTGGACATGGACATGGAAGCGCTTCATGGCGGTCTCCTTGAGGGGGAATTACGGACAGCAGCTGCTGGAAGCAGCCGGGGAACAGGTGGCGCTGCCTTGGCAGCAGTTGGCGGTCATGTAACCGAGCAGCCCATTCATGGTGTCGAACTGGGCGCGGTAGATCAGGCTGCGCCCATCACGCTCGGCCGCCACCAAACCGGCGGCGCTGAGCTCTTTCAAGTGAAAGGACAGGGTGGTGGCCGGGATGCCCAGGCCCTCCTGCATCACCCCGGGCGTCAGTCCCTTGGGACCGGCCACCACCAGGGCGCGGAACACCGTGAGCCGCACGCCGTGTGCCAGGGCGGCCAGGGCCTTGATGACTTGTTCTTCGTTCATGAGGCTATTGTTCCAGTATTTTGGAAATATCGCAATATGTAGGGACTTTCTGCGTTGGCTCAAAGTCCGTGCCGCCTGCAGGCCCTAGTCTGGCCACTTCATCAGCCCCGGTATTGCCCCATGATGCTGCCCATGGATTGGTTGCTCACCGCCCCGCGCCACCTCTTCTTCACCGGCAAGGGGGGCGTGGGCAAGACCTCGCTGGCCTGCGCCAGCGCCCTGAAGCTGGCCGATGCCGGGCGACGGGTGCTGCTGGTCAGCACGGACCCCGCCTCCAATCTCGACGAGATGCTGGGCGTGGCGCTGGGGCGCCAGGCTCGCGCGGTGCCCGGCGCGTCCGGCCTCTGGGCCCTGAACATCAACCCCGAGGCCGCCGCCGAGCAATACCGCTTGCGCGTACTGGATCAGGTGCAAGACCCGGCGCAACAGGCGCAGGTACGCGAACAGCTCTCGGGGGCCTGCACCACCGAGATTGCCGCGTTTGACGAATTCGTGGACCTGCTGACTGGCGGCGCGCGGGACTTCGACCATGTGGTGTTCGACACCGCCCCCACCGGCCACACCCTGCGCCTGCTCAGCCTGCCGCAGGCCTGGGCGGGTTTTCTGGCCCAGCATGCCGACGGCGCTTCCTGCCTGGGTCCGCACTCGGGGCTGAAGATGCAGGAGGCGCGCTTCCGGGCCGCGCTGGCCGCCCTGAGCGATGCCGGCCTCACCACCCTGGTGCTGGTGACGCGAGCCGACCCAGCCGCACTGCGCGAGGCCGAGCGCAGTCACCACGAATTACGGGCCCTTGGCCTGCTGCAGCAGCGCTTGGTGGTGAATGGCCTGTTCCAGGCCCAGGACCGCCAGGATGCAGTGGCCTGTGCCTGGCAGTCGGCCGGTGAAGCGGCCTTGGCCTCCCTGCCCCCAGGCTTGGCCAGCTTGCCCTGCGACACCGTGCCCCTGCGGGCGCTGGACCTGGTGGGCCTGCCCGCCCTGCGTGCCCTGCTGGCCGAGGCAGCGCCCACCAGCGCCCCGACCCCCGAGGCCTTGGCGCCGGTCCGCACCGAGGACTGGCCCCCGCTATCCCATCTGGTGGAGCAGTTGGCCCAGCAGTCGCATGGATTGATTCTGGTGATGGGCAAGGGCGGGGTGGGCAAGACCACCCTGGCCGCGGCCCTGGCCCTGGGCCTGGTGGAACGGGGGCATGCGGTGCACCTGTCTACCACCGATCCAGCCGCGCACCTCAGCGACACCCTGGCCGGCGCCCAGCCCCAGGGCCTGCGGGTGGACCGCATCGACCCCAAGGCCGAGACCGAGGCCTACATCCAGAAGGTACTGGCCAGCAAGGGCCGCGGGCGCAGCCCCGCGGAACTGGCCCTGATGGAAGAAGACCTGCGCAGCCCCTGCACGGAGGAGGTGGCGGTGTTCCACTCGTTTTCGCGCGCGGTGGCAGAGGCCCGCCAGGCCTTTGTGGTGCTGGACACCGCGCCCACCGGCCACACCCTGCTGCTGATGGACGCCACCGGTGCCTATCACCGCCAGATGGCCGCAGAACTGGGCGACAGCCGCTTCGTCACCCCGCTGATGCGCCTGCAGGACCCGGCCCACACCCAGGTCATCCTGGTGAGTTTGGCGGAGACCACGCCGGTCAGCGAGGCGGCCGCCCTGCAGCAGGACCTGCGTCGTGCGGGCATTGAGCCCTGGGCCTGGGTGCTCAACCGCACGCTGCTGGGCAGTGGCACCCAGGATCCGCTGCTGCGCCAACGCCAGCAGCAGGAAACCCGCCAGCTGGCACGCGTGGCCGATGGGCTCGCCACCCGCCGCGCCCTGGTGCCCTGGCAGGCCCAGGCGCCGGTCGGGCTGGAGGGCCTGCGGCGGGTGCTGGGGGCTTAGCCCTTCTTCAACGGGCAGGTGCGGATGCCCAGCACCGTGTAGAGCGGGCAAAAACCCAAGGCGGCCGTGGCCAGGGGCACGATGCCGATATAGCCCCAGGCGCCGATAGTGCCGGTGAAGGCCAGGGCCAGCAGGACCAGGCCGATGAGGACGCGCGCGATGCGGTCAATGGAACCGACATTGGCTTGCATGAAAGTCTCCTGTTTCGTGAACGATGACGGCAGCATCGCGCGCCGCGCGCCGCGCTTCAGTGACCGCGGTTACACAGGGTTTGCGCCGGCGCAAAGTCCCTGCAGGGCGGCGGGAGCCAGCAGCTCGATGCGCTCACGACCCAGGCGCAGCCAGCCGGCGCGCTCAAAGCGGCCCAGCAGGCGGCTGACGATCTCGCGCACCGTGCCGAGTTCATCGGCCAATTGCTGGTGGGTGGCCGCCAGCACCGGGCCGCGCGCCAGCAGCAGGGCGGCCAGACGCTGGTCCAGGCGCTGAAAGGCCACCGCCTCGACCACCGCCATCAGCTCGGCCATGCGCTCGGCCAGCAGGCCCATCACATGGCGGCGCAACGCCGGCTCGGCCTCGCAGGCGGCCTCGAAATCGGCGGGGCTGATCAGGCGCAGCGTGGTTTCCTGCAAGGCGTCGCCCTGGGCGGTGGCGCTGCGCCCTGCAAACAGGCAGGTGGCCGAAACCACACAGAGGTCGCCGGGCTCCACGCGGTAGAGCTCCAGCTGTCGACCGTCGGGCGAGGCCAGGCTGACCCGCACGGCGCCGGACTCCACCACCGGAAAGCCCGGGCAGGGTTGGCCGGCGTCGAACAAGCGGGTGCCGGCGGGCACGCGCAGCTGCGATGCGCGCGCCAGCCAGGGCGTCAGGCCCGGCAGCGTGGGTTCGGTCATGGGCTCTCGAATAGGGTCTCGAACAAGCTCGCGATGGGGCTTCAGCGGCCGCACCCGCAGCCGATTGTGGCGGGCCGCAGGGTGCAATCCCTCCGTGCGGGCCTCGTGCGCGGCGCTCAGGCCATGGGCCGCCGCTGACGCTGCCAGGCCTCGATGGCCGGCAGCAAGGCTTCGCGCCGCGCCAGCCCCTGAGCGGGCCAGACGGCGGCGCGGTCCTCGTAGTACTCGGCATAAGCCTTGGCGCCGGGTGGCAAGGTGAGCCAGGACGGCTTGCTGGCGGTGAAGATGTGCACATCGGGCGGGCAGCGCCCGGGTTCGTCCAGCGTGCCCACGCGCACAAAGGCCAGCACCGGCCCAGCCCCGGCGTAATGGCTCCACAGCGCCACCTGGCAGCTGGGGCAGCGATGGATGCGTTGCCCATAGCCGCTGGCACTGGGCGTCAGCACCTCGGCGGTCTGCCCCTGCAGCAGGCGCAGGCGCTCAGTCTCGATCATGGCGTTGATGACGAAGGCCGAGCCTGTCTCGCGCTGGCACCAGCGGCAGTGGCAGCAATGCACCACCATGGGGGATGCATCAAGGGCGTAGCGCACCTGGCCGCAGCCGCAGCGACCGGTGAGGGCGGCGAGCTCGCTCACACCTCGCCCAGATAGTCCTGCTTGCCCAGCGGCACGCCGTTGTGGCGCAGGATGGCGTAGGCCATGCTGCTGTGGAAGTGGAAGTTGGGCCAGGCCCAGCCCATCAGGTACTGGCTGCCCACAAAGGTCAGTTCCTTGCCAGCGACCTTCAGGTGAATGCCCCGGCTCTCGCTGCCGTCCAAAGTCACCAGCGGCACGGACTCGATGTAGGCGATGGTCTTCTTGATGCGTGCCTGCAGGTCTTCAAAACTCTGCTCGTTGTCTTCGTGCTTGGGGGGCTCCTGCCCGGCCAGCCGGGCCACCGCGCCCTTGGCCTGGTCGCAGGCAATTTGCACCTGGCGCGTCAGCGCAAACATGTCCGGATAGAGCCGGGCCTGCAACAAGGCCTGGGGATCGATCTTGTGCGCGGCTGCGTGCTCGGCCGCCTTGCCCAGGATCTTGCTGAGATTGATCAGCCCGTTGATAAAGCGCGGGCTGGTGGCTTGGACCATGGAGATCGACATGGGAGGCTCCCATAACAAGGTGATGTGGATTCAAGCACGCAGCCCGCTGGGGCTTGCAGCGGGGAGACCCGCCCCGCTCCCAATTCGGGCGAAAATGTACAGATTGAGTTTTTTGTACAAATCTGTCATGCACACCCTGCCCCTCAGCGAGTTCCGCGCCCATGTGGCCGCCGCGCTGGACCTGGTCGAACAGGGCCAGACCGTGCGCATCCTGCGGCATGGCAAGCCGGTGGCCGATCTGGTGCCGGTGGCTGCCGCTGCGCGCGATGCCCAACCGGCCTGGAAGCAGGCCATCGAGCCCGCCCACCTGGCGCCGGCCGACGGCAAGACAGTGAGCCAGCACCTGATCGAGGGGCGCGGGGCATGAAGATCCTGCTCGACCCCTCGGCCCTGGTGAAGCGCTACCTGGACGAACCGGGCCGCGCGGCCGTGCAGGCCGCCCTGGCCCAGGCCCACCAAGTCGCCGTGGCCGCACATTGCCGGGCCGAATTGGTGTCCGCCCTGGCGGCTCACCGCGAGGCCCTGCCCGAACCCGAGTTGCAGCGCCTGCTGGGCCTGTTGCAGGCGGACTTCGAGGACTTCGAACGCGTGGCCCTGGACCGTCGCGTTGAGGCCCTGAGCCAGGCCCTGCTGTTGCGCCACAGCCGCCTGCCAGCCAGCGACGCCCTGCACCTGGCCGCCGCTCAAGCCTGCGGCGCCGACCGCCTGATCACCGCCGACCCGCGCCAGGCCGAGGCCGCCCGCGCCGAGGGTCTGGCGACGCAACTGATTGAAGAAAGCTGACCCATGCTCTACCCCACCGAATTCGACGTCATCGTGGTTGGCGGCGGCCATGCCGGCACCGAGGCCGCACTGGCCGCCGCCCGCATGGGCGTGAACACCCTGCTGCTGACGCACAACATCGAGACCCTGGGCCAGATGAGCTGCAACCCCAGCATCGGCGGCATCGGCAAGGGCCATCTGGTCAAGGAAGTGGATGCCCTGGGCGGCGCCATGGCCCTGGCCACCGACGAGGGCGGTATCCAGTTCCGCATCCTCAATGGCAGCAAGGGTCCGGCCGTGCGCGCCACCCGGGCGCAGGCGGATCGCATCCTCTACAAGGCCGCCATCCGCCGGATGCTGGAGAACCAGCCCAACCTGACCCTGTTCCAGCAGGCGGTGGATGACCTGATGGTGGAAGGGGACCGCGTCGTCGGCGCCGTCACGCAATCCGGCATCCGCTTTCGCGCCCGCGCCGTGGTGCTGACGGCCGGCACCTTCCTGGACGGCCGCATCCACATCGGGCTGCAGAACTACCCGGCCGGCCGCGCGGGCGACCCGCCGGCGGTGTCGCTCTCCAGCCGCCTGAAGGAGCTGAAGCTGCCCCAGGGCCGGCTGAAGACCGGCACCCCGCCGCGCATCGACGGCAAGAGCATCGACTTTTCCAAGTGCCAGGAACAGCCTGGCGACGGCATGCCGCAGGCCGATGGGTCCTTGAGCCCGATGCCGGTGTTCAGCTTCGTGGGCAGCAGCGCCATGCACCCGCGCCAGCTACCTTGCTGGATCACCCACACCAACGAGCGCACGCACGAGATCATCCGCAGCGGCTTCGACCGCAGCCCCATGTTCACCGGCGTGATCGAGGGCGTGGGCCCGCGCTACTGCCCCAGCATCGAAGACAAGATCAACCGCTTTGCCGGCAAGGACAGCCACCAGATCTTTCTGGAGCCCGAGGGCCTGACCACCCACGAGTTCTATCCGAACGGCATTTCGACCTCCCTGCCCTTTGACATCCAGCTGGCCGCCGTGCGCTCGATGGTGGGCCTGGAGCACGCCCACATCCTGCGCCCCGGCTACGCCATCGAGTACGACTACTTCGACCCGCGCTCACTCAAGAGCAGCTTCGAGACCAAGTCCATCCAGGGCCTGTTCTTCGCCGGCCAGATCAATGGCACCACCGGCTATGAGGAAGCGGCCGCCCAAGGCCTGTTCGCGGGGGCCAACGCGGCCCTGCAGGTCAAGGGGCTGGAGGCCTGGGTGCCGGAGCGCCACCAGGCCTATCTGGGCGTGCTGGTGGACGACCTGGTGACCCAGGGCGTGACCGAGCCTTACCGCATGTTCACCAGCCGCGCCGAGTTCCGCCTGCAGCTGCGCGAGGACAACGCCGACCTGCGCCTGACCGAAACCGGCCGCCAACTGGGCTTGGTGGACGATGCCCGCTGGGATGCCTTCTGCCGCAAACGCGATGCCCTGGCGCGTGAGCAGGAGCGCTTCAAGAGCAGCTGGGTCAACCCGAACAGCCTGCCTGCTCAAGATGCCGAACGCCTGGTGGGCAAGGCACTGGAGCGTGAATACCGGCTGGCCGATCTGTTGCGCCGCCCCGGTGCAAGCTTCGACGCCGTGGCCGAGGCGGGCAGGATTGGTAAGCCGGGCTTTGATGTTTCACGTGAAACCTTGCAGGCTGAACTGGGGCGCGAGCTGGCTGATGCGGTGATCGAGCAGCTGGAAATCGCCACCAAGTACGCGGGCTACATCGACAAACAACAGGATGAAGTGGCACGCGCCTCGGCCTTTGAGCACCTGAAACTACCCGAAGAACTCGACTACGCCCAGGTCACCGCCCTGTCCATCGAGGCGCGCCAGAAACTGGCCAAGCACCGGCCGGAAACCCTGGGCCAGGCCTCGCGCATCTCGGGCATCACGCCAGCCGCGATCTCCCTGCTGCTGATTCATTTGCGCAAGGGACGCTTCAAAGGCTTCGGCACGGCGGACACTGCGACCTCCCCCGTGCCCGAGGCTTCTGCATGACTGCCGCCCTGTTGATGATCGACCTGCAATGCGGAGCCTTTGATGGCCTGCGTTGCGACCCCATGCCCGATGGGGACCCGCTGCTGGCCAACTGTCGCCAGCTGCTGGATGCCGCCCGGCGGCGGGGGCAGCCCGTGATCTGGGTGCAACATGCCGAAGATCAGGCGGACTCGCCCATGCATCCGCAAGGCCCCGGATTTGCCATCGACCCGCGCCTCGACCCGAAGGCCCATGAGCCCCGAATCATCAAGACCGAGCCCAATGCCTTCAGCCAGCCAGACCTGATGGCCGCGCTTCAGGCAGTGGCTGCCGACCAGGTGGTGTTGGCCGGCTTGCAAAGCGAGGTCTGCGTAAGCGCCACCGCCACCGCCGCCCTGGCCCTGGGCCTGGGTGTGACCGTGGTGCGCGATGGTCACCACACTTGGCCTCACGCTGGCCACAGCGCCACCGAAGTGCGCAAGCGCGTCAACGAAGACCTGGAAGACGCCGGCGCCAAGATGATCAGCACCAAGGACTACTGCGCCGCATGAGCCTGAAAGAAGAACTAGCCCACAGCCTGCAGGCCCTAGACCTGCCTGTGACTGAGGCCCGCCAAGAGCAGTTGTTGGCCTATTTGGCCCTGCTGGGCAAATGGAACAAGGTCTACAACCTGACCGCCGTGCGTGATCCCGAGGCCATGCTGCGCCTGCATCTGGTGGACAGCCTGGCCGCCCTGCCGCCCCTGCTGCGCCATACCCAGGGGCAACCCACACGCCTGATGGATGTGGGCAGCGGCGGCGGCCTGCCGGGCATCGCCTTCGCCATCGCTGCAGCGGAAAGCCTGGAGGTCTGCTGTGTGGACACGGTGGAAAAGAAGGCCCGCTTCATGGCCCAGGTGGGTGCCGAGCTGGGCCTGCACAACC
Source organism: Inhella inkyongensis (assembly GCF_005952805.1). GTDB lineage: Bacteria > Pseudomonadota > Gammaproteobacteria > Burkholderiales > Burkholderiaceae_C > Inhella > Inhella inkyongensis. Next base: position 135,825 of record NZ_CP040709.1, on the reverse strand, counting down.
TGCGTGCCGAACACAGCCGGGTGGAGCAGCTGCAGTTGCCGCCCTTCCCCGTCATCACCAGCCGGGCCTTTGCCTCGCTGCTGGATTTCGTGACCTTGACCCGCGCCCTGCTGGCACCCGGCGGGGTATGGATGGCACTCAAGGGCCAGCATCCAGCCGACGAAATCGCCGCGCTGCCTCCCGATGTGGAAGTGTTCCACGTGGAACAACTGTCTGTTCCAGGTCTCGATGCCCAACGCTGCATCGTCTGGATGCGCCTGAAGCCCTGATGCGCAGTTAAGCTGCCGCCCTCCTCGGAAAAACAAGAACATGGCCAAGATCTTCTGCATCGCCAACCAAAAAGGCGGCGTCGGCAAGACCACCACCTGCGTCAACCTGGCAGCCGGCTTGGCCAAGGTCGGCCAGCGCGTGCTGTTGGTGGACCTGGACCCCCAGGGCAATGCCACCATGGGCTCGGGCGTGGACAAACGCAGCCTGGACCCCTCGGTCTACGACGTGCTGCTGGGCAATGCCAGCGTGGCCGAGGCCCGCCGCAAGAGCGAACTGGGCGGCTACGACGTACTGGGCGCCAATCGCGACCTGGCCGGCGCCGAGATCGAACTGGTGGGGCTGGAGCGCCGCGAGCGCCGCCTGAAGGAGGCCCTGGCCGTGGTCGATGCCGAGTACGACCTGGTTCTGATCGACTGCCCGCCGTCCCTGAGCATGCTGACGCTCAACGGCCTGTGCAGTGCCCACGGCGTGCTGGTGCCGATGCAGTGCGAGTACTACGCACTGGAAGGCCTGACCGATCTGGTCAACACCATCAAACAGGTGCACGCGAACAAGAACCCCGAACTGCAGGTCATCGGCCTGCTGCGCGTGATGTTCGACCCCCGCATCACCCTGCAGAACCAGGTGGCCGAGCAGCTCAAGGCCCACTTCGGCGACAAGGTCTTCGACACCATCATCCCGCGCAATGTGCGCCTGGCCGAGGCGCCCAGCTATGGTCAGCCCGGCGTGGTCTTCGACCCCAGCTCCAAGGGTGCGCAGGCTTATGTGGACTGCGCGCGCGAGATGGTGGAGCGGGTCAAGGCGCTCTAAGACCCTCATGACCCTGCGCCCGCGCGACGCCCCACCCTCCGCGACGCTGTCGCGACGCATCGAGGACGCCGGGCTGAACGCCAGCGCACCGCCGCAGCAGGCCTTGGTCGATGGCTGGCTGCTGCGGCTTTCGCCCGGCAAGGCCAAGCGAGCGCGCTGCATCAATGCGCTGCAGCGCGGGCATTTGTCGCTAGACATCCTGCTGGCGCGCTGCCGTGCGGTGTTTGCCAGCGCCAGCCTGCCGCTGATCGTGCGCATCACCCCCTTCACGCAGCCGCATGATCTGGACGCCGAGCTGGCCTCGCGCGGCTGGCACCGCTTCGACGAAACCCAGGTGCTGGCGCTGCAGGACCTCAAGCCTGGCCCCCTGGCACTGCCGGCCGGGCAACGCCTGTTGCCGGTGGACGCCGCCCGCTACGCCGAAGTGGTGGGCCAGCTGCGGGGCAACACGCCCGAGCAGATCGCGGCCCATTTCGAGCGCCTGGCCGCCAGCCCGGTGCGCTACCAGGGCCATCTGCTGCTCGACACCAAGGACCGCCTACTGGCCTGTGGCCAGATCGCACTGGAAGACGGACTGGCGGGTCTCTACGACATCTACACCCCGCTGGAGCAGCGCCGCCGCGGTCATGCCCAGACCCTGTGTCGCGCTTTGATTCAACGCGCCGCCGAACAGGGCGCGCGCCACGCCTACCTGCAGGTCAGCGACGACAACGCCGCCGCGCTGCAGCTCTACACGCGCCTGGGCTTTGTACTGGCCTACCGCTACCACTACCGCAGTGAAACACCTTATGTCGAATGATTCGAACGAAACCAATGGGGCGCGCCGCGACTTCCTGATCGGCAGCTTTGCCGCCGCCGCCCTGCCCGTGGCCGCCAGCACCGTGAGCACACCGGATCAAGGCCTGCAAAGCCAGCAGATCCAGATTGCGCGCCCCGACGGCCACAGCTTGCACGCTTATATGGCCCGCCCGACCCAGGCGCGCGGCCCGCTGCCGGTGCTGCTGCTGGTCAGTGAAATCTTCGGTCTGCATGCCCACATCGCCGACGTGGCGCGCCGCTTCGCGCAGGCGGGTTACCTCTGCATCGCCCCCGATCTGTTTGCGCGCCAGGGCAATGCACAGGCACACCCTGATGCACAGACCCTGATCCGCGAGGTCATCAGCAAGGTCCCCGATGCCCAGGTACTGGGCGATCTGGACGCCTGCCTGGACTGGGCCCTGGCCCACGGCGGCGATGCAGCGCGTGTGGGCGTCAGTGGCTTTTGCTATGGCGGCCGCATCACCTGGCTCTACGCGGCGCATCAGCCCAAGGTCAAGGCGGGGGTGGCCTGGTATGGCCGCCTGCTGGGGCCCACCACGGCGCAGCAACCGGCGCACCCGATTGAGCGCGTTAGCCAGCTCCAGGCCCCGGTGCTGGGCCTCTATGGCGGGCAGGACACCGGCATCCCCGTGGCCACGGTGGCCCAGATGCAAACGGCCCTGAAAGGCGGCAGCCTTGCCGCGCAGCGCAGCGAGTTCGTGCTCTACCGCGAGGCCCCGCACGCCTTCTTCGCCGACTACCGCCCCAGCTACCGCGAGGCCGATGCCAAGGACGCCTGGGCCCGTTGCCTGGCCTGGTTCAAACAGCATGGGGTTTAGGGCTGTCGCGATCGCGCTGCTCGTCAGCGGCCTGAGCGCCTGCAGTCACCTGGCCCCCGGCCCCGTGGCCGACGCGCCGCGTGAGTTCCGCACCGATGGCTGCAGCCTCTACTCCGACCGCGATGCCAAGGCCGACTGGTGCGATTGCTGCGTGGCTCATGACCTGAGCTACTGGCGCGGCGGTACGGCGGCCGAGCGCGAGCGCTCCGATGCCGAGTTCGCCGCCTGTGTGCGCCAGGCCACCGGCAACCCCGAGCAGGCAGCGCGCATGCATGCCGCCGTGCGCTTGGGCGGTGCCCCCTGGTGGCCTACGCCCTTTCGGTGGGGCTATGGCTGGGCCTACGGTCGCGGCTACCAAGCACTGAGTTTGACCGAGCAGATTCAGACCGATCGCCTGCAGGGCCTGGCGGAGCAGCAGGGGCAGATGCAATGCCCAAGTCGAGCCAGATAGCCACCTGAACCTGCCCTTCTGGGCAGGCGTGCCCCGCCCTAAAGGGCAGGTCGAACGCATCGGGGGTTCGCAACAATGGCCCGGCCACCAACCCGGAGTCCCCGATGACCCATCAGTTGCTCGCGCCACCCGCTGCGGTGCTGCGACGAACGAAACCCACCCTGCGTCGCTGGATGCTAGGCCTCCTGCTTGGTTTGAGCTGCCAGGCTCTGGCCGCTGAACCACAGCGTTACGCCATCGTCGGCAAGCTCTCGCGTGTGGGCTTCAGCTTTGCGCACCAGGACTTCATGCAACTGATGGGCAGCCTGCGCTTGCAACCCGGCTACTTCCTGTTCGACGCCGAGGACTGGAGCCGCTCCAGCATCGAAGTGACCCTGCCCCTGATTTCATTGGACATGGGCGACGCGTTGTGGAACCAGCAAATTCGGGGCGACAAGGCCTGGGCCAAGCTCTTCAAAGGCCCCGAGATCCAATTCCGCAGCACGGCGCTTCACAAGACCGGCGCCCAGCAAGGCGTTCTGAAGGGCGAGCTGACGCTGGGTGGCGTCACGCGACCGGTGGAGCTGCAACTGCGCCTCAACCGCATCGCGCCCAATGCCATCACAGGCCAACCCTCCATCGGTCTGAGTGCCAGCGCCCGCATCAAGCGTTCGGAGTTCGGCATCGACGCCTATCTGAGTCTGGTGGGCGATGAGATGGAGGTGCAGGTGCAGCTGGAAGGCGCGCAAGGTGCAGAACTCGAGGCCCCGGGCGATTTGAGTGCGCGCGGGCTTGGGCGACCGAACCCATGAAGGCCTTTGCCCTTGCTGCCTGGGCCTTGCTGTTGACCGCTCAAGTCCAGGCCGGCAACTGGTTTCTCATCGATCTGCAGGGCCAGCGCCCCAATCGGAGCGCCTTTCTGGCCGAGTTCGATCGCGTGCAAAGGCGCTTGGATGACAGTGTGGATCCCTCGCGCCCGCCGCCACCGGGCCAACCCCTGCCCATGGTGCACCGACTGCAAGTGATTGCGGTGCATGAGTCCGTCGAGCGCGCCGATACCACGCAATTCATCGTGGAGCTGCGCTGTGCCGCTGGCCAAGCTCGCCTGGCCCAGGTCACCGCCTGGGGGCGCAATGGCAAGGCGCAGCCCCAGCCCCCAATGGATTGGGCGCCCGTGGGCCAGGGCTGGCTGGACGCCGCGCGCCTGATCGCCTGCGACGAACCGCGTTGGCGCGCCGCCCTGGAAGCCGATCGCAAGGGCGGCCGGCCCGTGGCCCTGGGCGCCATTGGCTTGCTGCCCTTTGGCGAACACGTGATCGGCACCCAGCTATCGGACGCCGTGTGGAGCCAACTCTGGGTCGATGGTCAACGCCCGGCCTATGCCAATGAAGGTACGCCAGCCGACCTCGAGCGGCGCAAGCGCGAGGGCCAAGCCCTGCTGGCCCAAGGTGCGGCACGCCTGGAGCAAGAAGCCGAAGATCAAAAGGCCCTGATGGAGATCACCGAGCGCTTCAACGCCAGGCTGGCGCGCATGCAAACCAAGGTCGTGCAAGCCTTCCAGGGCCTGGCCGGCCGCACCGAGGACGGGGTGGTGAAGGCACTCGGGGCGCCTGCCTCCATGACCCGCAGCAGCGGCCAGACTCGCATGGTGTACGAAGAAGAAGGCCTGCGCTCTGGCGTGGTCCAAACCCCGGTGGCCGTTCTAAACGGTCATGGCGCCGTGATCGGGCAGAGCACGCAGATGCAGGTGCAAACCCAACGGGAGGTCTGCCAGCGCATCCTGCTGCTCAAGCCCATCGGCAGCAAACCCGAACCGCGGGTCTACGACTTCCAGTCCGTCTGCCGCTGAAAGCAGCGGCGCAAGCGCTCAAAGGCCAAGGGCCTCATCACAGCCCAGGTGCACATTCATGCTCTGCACCGCCGCGCCGCTGGCGCCCTTGCCCAGGTTGTCCAGGCGCGCCATCACCATCGCGTGCTGCTCGCTGGCGAACACGAACAGATCGACGCGGTTGGTGTCGTTGCAGCCCTGCACATCGAAGAAGCCGCCCGCCAGGGACTCGGCATCGCGCAGCGGCAGCACACGGATGAAGCGCTCGCCGCTGTAGCGCGCGGCCAGCACAGCGTGGATCTGCTCGGGCGTGGTGCCCGGCTTCAGGGCCGACAGATGCAGGGGCAGGCTCACCGTCAGACCCTTGTAGAACGGGCCCACGATGGGCTGGAACAGGGGCTGGTGCTTCAAACCGCTGTGCGCCGCCATCTCAGGCTGGTGCTTGTGCGTCAGGCCCAGCGCATAGGGGCGCGGGCTCAGCAGCTTGGTGTCGAAGTCCTCTTCCTTGGCCTCGTACTGCGCAATCATGGACTTGCCGCCGCCCGAGTAACCGGTGATGGAATTGGCCGTGATGGCCGCGTCCATCGGCACCAGGCCGGCATCCACCAACGGGCGCATGGCCAGGATGAAGGCCGAGGCGTGGCAACCCGGGTTGGCAATGCGTTTGGTGGCGCGCAGTTTGGCGCGCTGGTCCGCCGCCAGCTCGGGCAGGCCAAAGACCCAGCCCGGCGCGGTGCGGTGCGCAGTGCTGGCGTCGATGACGCAGGTGGCGGGGTTCTCGATCAGAGCCACAGCCTCCTTGGCGGCGGCGTCGGGCAGGCAGAGGAAGACCACATCGGCCGCGTTCAACAGCCGGGCGCGCTCCTGCGCATCCTTGCGCTTGGCGCTGTCGATCACGAGCAGATCGATATCGGAGCGCCCGATCAGATACTCATGGATCCGAAGGCCGGTTGTGCCTTCATGACCGTCGACAAAAACGCGCGTTGCCATGGCTGTGCTTCCAAACTCAGGAGGGGCGGATTCTCCGTCCCCCGACGCCCCTCTCGTGCTGCTCCTGCCGGGTTGGCTGAATTCCGGCCCTGGCCATTGGCAGACCCTGTGGGAGGGCTACTTTGGCGACCTGCGCGTCGAGCAGCACGACTGGCAGCAACCCCGACGCGGCGACTGGATGGCACGGCTGGATGAAGTGGTGATGGACCTGCCGCGTCCCGCCCTGGTGGCCGCGCACAGTTTGGGCTGCCATTTGCTGGCCGCCTGGGCCGCACACAGCCAGCATCGCGCCAAGGTGCTGGGGGCGCTGCTCGTGGCCCCGCCGGACCCGGCCCAAGAGGATTGGCCCGCCGCGCTGCGACCCAGCTGGAACCAGCCGGTGTTGCAGCCTCTGCCCTTCCCCAGTTTGGTTTTGCACAGCACGGACGACCCCTTCGACCGCGCCGGCCGCGCCCCAGCGCTGGCGCAGGCCTGGGGCGCACGCTGCGTCAATTTGGGCACGCGCGGGCATGTGAATGCCGAGTCCGGCCTGGGCCTGTGGCCGCAGGGCCGCTCCTACCTGCGCAGCCTGACGGAGGCGGGATGAGCGCCGCCGAAGACGATCCCCTGTGGCTGAACAGCCCGCATAAGCGGCTGGCTTTCCGCGCAGCCTGCTATGCGCTGTTCGTGTTGCTCGGCGCGGCGGCGGGATGGCTGAGTGGCGGCTTCTGGGGGATGCTGGCCACTGGCACCGCCATGCTGGCGATCCTGATCAGCGCGCGAGGCTGGATCGAGCGCAGCCTGGGCGAGTTGTGGCGCCGCAGCGTGCAAGGGCTGGCTGCGCCGGCCCAGGGCCAGCACTACGCCTTCGCCGGCCAAAGCCTGGACATCCACGACGATGGCCGCGAGCTGTGGATCGCCGAACGCTCGGTGCGCCGCCTGCTCGATCTGGACCGAGACCTAGCCCTCAAGGCCCGCTTCTCCAACCAATGGCGCGAGAGTCGTGAGCTGGGGCTGCGAAGCAAAGGCCTGTGGATCAAAGTGACGGCGCTGCACCAGCACCTGGCCGACGCCCCCGACCGCATGGACCCGCGCCGCCTGCGACTGCGCACCTACCTGGATCGCGACGTCCTGCAGCCCACTGCGCGCCGGCGAGCCCTGTGAAGGGCGCGAAATCTTGCAACACCGAAGTAAATTTTTCCTAAAGCACAAGCCTGTCGTGCGGCATTAACACAACAACCTGGGGTAGCCCCCCCCCAAAGTTGTGAGCAGGTGCTTTCTAGAATCGCCGACCCATGGCTGGTATCCCCAGGCCTGACCCGCTGGGACTCGGCAAGACCTTCATTTGGCTGCCCACGTTCCGACACCCAACCCGCCAAGTCCGGCGAACTAGCCGATCTGGTGTCCGCTTTCGAAAAGGTTCTTATGCGCAAGCATCAACCCTCCACCCTGCGCTTGACGGCCCTGGCCGCGGCTCTCCTGGCCCTGAACGTTCAGGCTCAAACCACCGAGCCCCAGCAGCCCCAGCAACTCCAGCGGGTCGAGATCACCGGCTCCAACATCAAGCGCATCAATGCCGAGACCGCCGTGCCGGTGCAGGTGGTGACGCGCGCTCAAATCGAAGCCTCCGGCGTCACGACCGTCAAAGGTCTGATTGACGAACTGTCCGCATCGACCGGCGGCCTGTCGGACATCGAGGGCGGCAACCGCTTCTCCCCCGGCGCCTCGGCCATTAGCTTCCGCGGCCTGGGTGAAAAAGCCACCCTGGTCCTGCTGAACGGCCGCCGCATCTCCCCCTATGGCCTGGCCGACTACGCCACCCTGATCACCAATGTGGACTCTCTGCCCATCGACGCCATCGAGCGTGTCGAAGTGCTGAAGAGCGGCGCCTCGGCCATTTACGGCTCCGACGCCATCGCCGGCGTGGTGAACTTCATCACCCGTCGCGACTTCAAAGGCTTCGTGGCCGGCGCGTCCTATGCGGACTCGCTGAACAAGCCGGTCTTTGGCGAAAAGAACGCCTACGTCCTGGCCGGCATGGGTGACATTGCCCAAGACCGCTTCAATGTGTTTGGCATGCTCAGCGGCTACCAGCGTGACCCGCTGTTCTACAGCGACATCATTGCCGATACGCCGGAACGCCTGACCCAGTACTCGCCCACCTACGGCACGCCCTCGACCTTCAGCTATCCCGGCAACATCATCGGTGGTGGTAAAGCCTTGGCCTTGCCGGGCTGTGCGACCAAGAACGCCAGCGGTCTGTGCGTGTACAACCGCTACGAGCGTTTCCAGGCCATTCCCGACAACAAGCGCCTGAACTTCACCGGCCAGTTCCGCTTTGCCTTGAATGCGGACACCGAGGTTTTTGTTGACGCACTGGCTTCGCGCACCGAGGTGGCTTACTCTGGTCCGCACCAGACTTATGGCGGCGCTACGACGTCTCCGCTGGTTTGGGGCAACCCCAACACAAACAGCTCGCAGACCTTTCGTTACCGCAATCTGCCTGTCACCCACCCGCTGAACACGTTGGGCGTTCCTGCCGAATTGCGCTATCGCTTCATCGACAGCGGTGAAGGCAAGTCGGTCGAGGCCAGCGAGTACCGCGTGGTGACCGGCATCAAGGGCATCTGGCACAACTACGACTGGGAAGTCGCGCTGAACCATATGGGCAGCGACGTCGACTCCAAGGACCGTGGCAGCTTCAGCAACAGCGGCTTCAAGGCCATGATCGGGGACTACAACAACCCCGGCGCCGACTTCTTCAACAAGGCCGGCGGCTACAAGATCGGCCAAGCAAACTCGGCCGAAGTGTTGAACACCCTGTTCCCCACCTACGGATACAAGGGCAGCATCAAAACCACCGCAGTGGACGCCAAGCTCAGCGGCGAGCTGATGGCCCTGCCCGCCGGCATGATGAGTTTCGCCACCGGCGTGGTGCTGACCAAGGAATCCGTCAAGATCGATCCGACCGCCAATTTGCGCGCCGGTGACATCGTCGGCAATGGCCTGTCGGCCGCAGATTCCTCGCGCAACTTCTCCGCCGTGTTTGGTGAGTTGAGCATTCCTGTGCTGAAGACCCTGGAAGCCCAGGTCGCAGCCCGTGTGGACAAGTACCCCGGCTTCGGCGCGCATTTCTCGCCCAAGCTGGCCCTGCGCTACCAGCCGGCCAAAGAGTTCCTGCTGCGCGGCACGATCGAGAACGGTTTCCGTGCTCCCAACCTGACCGAGAGCGCCGACTCCACCAAGTTCGCGTTCCAGAGCGCCCCCGATCCCAAGCGTTGCACGCCAGCCCGACTCCTGCAGCGTGATCTGCGTGCCCAGGCGGCGCCGCTACCCAGCTCTGACCCCAACAAGGCATTGTTGCTGGCACGTGCCGACTCGGTGGTGAACGCCGAGTGCGGTTCTGCAGCCCTGATCACCCGCAACAACCCGGATCTGAAGCCCGAGACCGCCCGCACCCTGTCGGCCGGCTTCGTGTTTGAGCCGGCCGATCAGTTCAGCCTGGCTGTGGACTACTGGAACATCGAGCGCAAGGACGAAATCGCCGCCCGTTCGGGTAGCCGTCTACTGTCGGAAGAAGGCGCCGGCTCGCCCAACGTGCTGCGTGATCCGATCGCTCTGGACCCGACCTTCACGGCCGCCGAGCGCGCCAAGTACGGCGTGACCGCGGGCAAGCTCAGCGCCATCCTGCGTCAGTTCGTCAACCTCAACAAGACCAAGACCGACGGTTTCGATCTGGAAGCGCGCTTCCGCACCGACACCCCGATTGGCAAGTTGGGCGTTACGCTGACAGGCACCTACACCCAGGGCTATCGCATCTGGGACACCACCAACAATCAGTGGAGTGCCAACTACGCCGGCGGCTACACCACGCCGCGCCTGCGCAGCAATGTGTCGTTCTCGCTGCGCATGCCGCAGTGGACGCACGCTCTGAGCTTCCGCAACAGCACGGGCTACAAGATCGACTACAACGCGAATGACGATACCTGCGCTGAAAACGTCGGCTTTGGCATGGATCCGCTGGACTGCCGCGTCCCTGGCAATACCGTGACCGATTACTACATCGCATACAACGGTATCAAGCACCTGCAGTTGTCGATGAACTTCTTCAACATCTTTAACAAGGGTGCCCCGAACGACGTCCGCGCCTTCGCCATCGATGACAGCGGCATCATTCCGACCAACTTCCAGGATGCGAAGCGCTCGTCGTATCGCTTCAATGTGAAGTACACCTTCTAAGTCTCTGACCGAAGGTTCCTGGATCTGGTAGCCCAGGTCAAAAGAGGCCGCAGACCCGCAAGGGTTTGTGGCCTTTTCTCATGCAGATCAACGCCAGCTCGCTCATTTGCAGTGCAGCGCTGAGCATCCAACCCATTGCATCCACCATGAAGATTCGTGCCCTTGCCCTCGCTGCCGCCCTGGCCGCTGGGATGACCCTGCCTGCCGCACCGCTATTGGCCGCCGAGCCAGTGCCGCTCAAGACCTATCTTTCGTCTTCCAAGTACATCAGCCCGACGCTCTCGCCCAATGGCCGCTACATGGCCCTGCTGACGCCCATCAACGGCAAGCGCAATCTCGCGGTCATCGATCTGAAGACGCGCAAGTCGCAGTCCGTCACGAATATTTCGGGCTTCGATGTCATTGAATTTGATTGGATTGGCAACGAGCGATTGGCCTTTTCGCTCGGTCAACTTGGTGCCCCGACGGGGGCCGAACACGGCGACGGCGGCGGCCTCTTCGTGGTCAGCCGCGATGGCAAGGAAGCCCGGACCATCACGCCGACCGCAAGGGATCAGGGCGCGCAGGGCGGCTATCAGTCCGCTCGAGGCCTCTCTTTCTTGCGCTCCATCCCTGGCAATGACGACGAATTCCTGGCTTCGGGCAATCTGCGCGTCGTGGATTCGCTTGACATCTACCGCGTAAACGCGGTGACCGGCAAGCAGACCCTGCTGACCTTTGAGCACCCTGGCAAGGTCATGTCCTGGGAACTGGACAACAAACTGGTCCCGCGTGTTGCCGTGGTGCGCGATCGCAAGGACGAGACCATGGAGGGCACCAGTCGCATCCTTTATCGCGCAACAGTCGAATCACCCTGGGTGGAAGTGGAGTCCAGCCCGTTGCGCAGTGGGGAGATCTTCACGCCCCTGTCCTTCGACCAGGACGACAAAACCTTGTTTGTCGCCTCCAACCGCGGGCGTGACACCACGGCCATCTACCGTTTCAACCCCGAAACCAAACAACTCGGTGAACTGCTAGCAGCCCATCCGCGCTATGACATGGGTGTTGACGCTGCGGGTGGATCAGCGGGTGGTGTGTTGCAACGCCAAGAAACAGGTGAGTTGGTGGGCTTTTCGGTGCCAGCAGAGGAGTCTCAAATCAGTTGGATCCACAACGACTGGGCCCAAGTGCAAGCACAGATGGAGGCTAGCTTCCCCGGCAAGAATGTCTCCATTCAACGCCGCGCAGGGGCATCGACCCTGGTGACTGTCAGCAGTGCCACCCACATTCCGCGCTCCTATTTGTATGACGAGAAGGCCAAGCGGTTGGAAGAGCTCTTTGTCGCCAACGAAGTGCTGAAGGACGAGCATCTGGCGCCGACGCAGCACTTCCTGTTGAAGACGCGCGACGGGCTCGAGATCCCGTCGATGTATGTGCTGCCCAAGGACTACAAACCCGGGCAGAAGCTGCCCACCGTCGTTCATGTGCACGGCGGCCCGCACGCGCGTGCCGACTTCGGCGGCTTCCCGTCCACCTTTGGCACCCGCGAGGCACAGATCCTGGCCTCGCGCGGCTATGCGGTGATCCTGCCCAACTTCCGAGTCACTCCAGGTTTTGGCCGCAAGATTTATCTGGCCGGTTTTGGTGCCATCGGCACCAAGATGTCCGAGGACCACGAAGACGCCGTCCACTGGGCCGTCAAGCAGGGCTTCGCCGATCCGCAGCGCGTCTGCATCACCGGAGGCAGCTACGGTGGATACGCGACTCTGCAGGCCCTGGTCAAGACCCCAGATCTGTTTGCCTGCGGCGTCGCTGGTCTGAGCGTTTCCGACTTCAAACTGCAGCTGACCTCGACCTCGGGAGACACCGTCAGAAGCAAGCCCGGTGTTGCCCACTGGATGCGCATGTTGGACATGGGCAAGGATGACAGCTGGGACAAAGTCAAACCCATCTCGCCGGCCTATAACGTGGCCCGCATCAAGGCCCCCCTGGCCATGTACGCCGGGCGCGACGACATTCGCACCCCGCTGGAGCAAACCGAGCGCGTCGTAGATGAGATGAAGAAGCTGGGCAAGGCCCCAGAGTTCGTCTTCATCGCCGACGGCGAGGCCCATGGCTTTGGCAAGCCGGAGAACAACCTCAAGAAATACGAGCTGATGCTCGACTTCCTGGATCGTCACATCGGTTCCAAATCACGTTTCGCCAAGCCCCAGTAAGGGCAAAAAGAGGAGGGGCGCCGCAGGCGCCCCTTTTTCTTACTGGCATGCCCACGCGCGAGCGGCTGACACAATCCCGCCCCATGGTTACGAAACGCCCCAAAGGTCTTGGCCTCGGCCTGGACGCCCTGCTTGGCCCCAAGGTCAGCGACACCCCCGCGCCCGAAGGCCTGCCCAGCTCGCTGAAAGTCAATCTGCTGCAGGCCGGTAAATACCAGCCGCGCACGCGCATGGATGAGGGCTCGCTCTACGAGCTGGCCGAGAGCATCAAGAGCCAGGGCGTGATGCAGCCGATCCTGGTGCGGCCGGTGGGTGGCGGGCGTTACGAAATCATTGCCGGTGAGCGACGCTTCCGCGCCAGCCAGCTGGCGGGTCTGAGCGAGGTGCCAGTGCTCGTCAAGGAGGTGCCCGACGAAGCTGCCGCCGTGATGGCGCTGATCGAGAACATCCAGCGCGAAGACCTCAACCCGCTGGAAGAGGCGCAGGGTCTGCAGCGCCTGGTGGAGGAGTTCCAGCTCACCCACGAACAGGCCGCGCAAGCGGTGGGTCGCTCGCGCAGTGCGGCCAGCAATCTCTTGCGCCTGTTGCAGCTGGCCGAGCCGGTGCAGCAGCTGCTCATGGCGGGTGACCTGGACATGGGCCACGCCCGCGCCCTGCTGGGCCTGGAGGGCGCGCAGCAGATCACCACGGCCCACGAGGTGGCGGCCAAGAAACTCAGCGTGCGCGAGACCGAAAAGCTGGTGGCAAACCAAGCCGCCGGACGGCAAAAGCCTCTGCTGCGCGTGATGAACGAGAAGTCGCGCGATCTGCTGAACCTGGAAGAGGAGCTGTCCGATCTGTTCGCAGCCCAGGTCTATATTCGCGTGCTCAAACGCGGCAAGAAGGGCAACAAGGACCAAAGCGGTGAACTGGCGATTGCCTTTGGCTCGCTGGACGCCCTGCAAGGCGTGATCGAACGCCTGCGCGGCCCCCAAGCTTGAGCCCCGAGATCCGCCCGGCGAGGGCCGAGGACACGACCCAGCTCGCGGCCTTGACCACCCTGGTCTGGCTGGATACCTACGAGGCCGGTGGCCTGAGTCAGGCCGGGGCCGCCGAGGCCCTTAGCCTGGGCAGCCCGGTGGCGATGGCCGCGCGGCTGCTGGACCCCAAGCGACAGGTTCTGGTGCTATGTGACCGGAAGCTTTTGCTTGGATATGCCGAAATCGAACACCCGGCCCCCTGCCCGGAACAGCCCTCAGCGACGACCGAGCTGGCGCGGCTTTACGTCATTCGCCACATGCAAGGCCGTGGCCTGGGTGGGCGCTTGCTCACCGCCGCAGAGAACCAGGCCAAAGCCCTCGGCGCCCACAGCCTGTGGCTGACAGCCTGGGTGGGCAACGCCCAAGCGCTGCGCTTTTATGCCCACAAGGGCTACCGCGATGCGGGTCTGCGCAGCTTTGCTTTTCAGGATCAAGTGGTCGAGAACCGTCTGTTGATCAAAGACCTGAACTGAGACCGCCGGTCGGTCAGCCCCACGGGTCTGTCGCCCGTTCATCACGGCACGCGCGCGCCGCAGCCAATTGATGCATGATGGCCTCGACAGCGACAACGACGTGGGGTGTGTGCCCTGACGGTCCACCCCGCGCCTCTGACCCAGGAGGACGTGATGGACGTGATCAGCCACTTCGCGGCGCGCTACGAGCGCACCAAGGTCGAGGAGCTCTCCCTCGAGGACTATCTGGCCGAGTGCAAGCGCAATCCACTCGCCTACGCCAGCGCCCCCGAGCGCATGCTCAAGGCCATTGGTGAGCCCCAGATGATCGACACCCGCAACGACCCGCGGCTGTCGCGCATCTTTCAGAACAAGCAGCTCAAGATCTACCCTGCCTTCGCCGAGTTCTACGGCCTGGAAGATGCCATCGAGCAGGTGGTGGCCTACTTCCGCCACGCCGCCCAGGGCCTGGAAGAGAAGAAGCAAATCCTCTACCTGCTCGGGCCCGTGGGCGGCGGCAAGAGTTCGATTGCCGAGCGCCTCAAGGTGTTGATGGAGCAGGTGCCCTTTTATGCGATCCAGGGCTCGCCGGTGAACGAGAGCCCGCTGGGCCTGTTCGATCCGGTGGAGGACGGCCCCATCTTGGAGCGCGAATACGGCATCCCGCAGCGCTATCTGAACCGCATCATGAGCCCCTGGGCCGTCAAGCGCCTGGAGGAGTTCGGCGGCGACATCCGCAAGTTCAAGGTCGTCAAGCGCTACCCCAGCGTGCTCAAGCAGGTGGGCGTGGCCAAGACCGAGCCGGGTGACGAGAACAACCAGGACATTTCCAGCCTGGTGGGCAAGGTGGACATCCGCAAGCTCGAGACCTTTGCGCAGGACGATCCCGACGCCTACAGCTACAGCGGCGGCCTGTGTTTGGCCAATCAGGGATTGCTGGAATTCGTCGAGATGTTCAAGGCGCCCATCAAGGTCCTGCACCCCTTGCTGACGGCCACCCAGGAGGGCAACTTCAAGGGCACCGAGGGCTTTGGGGCCATCCCCTTCGACGGCATCATCCTGGCGCACAGCAACGAGAGCGAGTGGAAGAGCTTCCGCAACAACAAGAACAACGAAGCCTTCCTGGACCGCATCTACATCGTCAAGGTGCCGTACTGCCTGCGCATCACCGAAGAGGTCAAGATCTACGAGAAGCTGATCCGCAACTCCTCGCTGGGCGCCGCACCCTGCGCACCAGGCACGCTGAAGATGATGGCGCAGTTCGCGGTACTCACGCGGCTGAAGGAGCCGGAAAACAGCTCGCTGCACAGCAAGGCGCAGATCTACGACGGCGAAAACCTCAAGGACACCGATCCCAAGGCCAAGTCCATCCAGGAGTACCGCGACTACGCTGGCGTCGATGAAGGCATGAGCGGCATCAGCACGCGCTTCGCCTACAAGATCCTCAGCAAGGTCTTCAACTTCGACAGCCAGGAAGTGGCCGCCAACCCAGTGCACCTGATGTATGTGCTGGAGCAGCAGATCGAGCGCGAGCAGTTCCCCAAAGAGGTCGAAGAGAAGTACATCGGTTTCATCAAAGAAAACCTGGCACCTCGCTATGCCGAATTCATCGGTAAAGAGATCCAGACCGCCTACCTGGAAAGCTACAGCGAGTACGGCCAGAACCTGTTCGACCGCTATGTGACCTACGCGGACTACTGGATCCAGGACAGCGAGTACCGCGACAACGACACCGGCGAGGTCTTCGACCGCAGCGCGCTGAACGCCGAGTTGGAAAAGATGGAGAAGCCCGCCGGCATCGCCAACCCCAAGGACTTCCGCAACGAGATCGTCAACTTCGTACTGCGCGCGCGCGCCAACAACGGCGGCAAGAACCCCAGCTGGACCAGCTACGAAAAGCTGCGCGCGGTGATCGAGAAGAAGATGTTCTCCAACACCGAGGACCTGCTGCCCGTCATCAGCTTCAACGCCAAGGCCAGCGCCGAGGACGCCAAGAAGCACGAGAACTTCGTGCAACGCATGGTGGACAAGGGCTACACGGCCAAGCAGGTGCGGCTGCTGTGCGAGTGGTATCTGCGGGTGCGGAAGTCATCCTAAGGATCCTTCACCCCGCTTCTCTATGACCACTCAGTCCGTCTTCCTCGCTCGCCTCGGTACACCGAAATCGGGGGGGCGGGGTGCTGTGCGCAGAGAAGTAAAGGAGGAGACGGCGACCGGTAGGTCGGCGTCGGGGGACATGAACGGAGCACAGTACCCCGCCCCCCCGATGCGCTCGGTGGAGGCATGCGTGCGCCGCCGTCCTGCCAAGTCCAAGCAACGCGAGGGCATGGGGTGGGCAGCTCCGTTCATGTCCCCCGCCCTCCACGCCCTTCGGGCCTTCCGGGCTCCTCCTTTACTTCACTGCGCTGCCCACCCCATACCCTCGCTCACAAAGGGTGAGCGCTGCGAAGCCGTTGCCTGTTTCGATTGAGAAGGAGCCGCCTTGCTTCAGTCCATCATTGATCGAAGGTTGTCGGGCAAGAACAAGTCCATCGGCAACCGCGAGCGCTTCCTGCGTCGGGTCAAGGAGCAGGTGAAGGAGGCCGTGCGCCGTGCTATCGATGGGCGCTCAATCAAGGACGTTGAAAAGGGTGAGGACATCCGCATCCCGAAGAAGGACCTGAGCGAACCGGTGTTCCAGCATGGCGAGGGCGGTCGGCGCGAGATCGTGCGGCCGGGCAACAAGGAGTTCGTCAAGGGCGACCGCAGCCCCAAACCGCAAGGCGGGCAGGGCGGTGGCGGCGGCGGACAGGCCAGCGACTCGGGCGAGGGCGAAGACGACTTCGTCTTCCATCTGAGTCGCGAGGAGTTCATGGAGGTCTTCTTCGAGGACCTGGCCCTGCCGCATCTGGTGCGCACCGAGCTCACCGAGCAGCCCGAATGGAAGACGCACCGAGCCGGTTTTGTCAGCGACGGCTCGCCCACCAATCTGCATGTGGTGCGCTCGATGCGCGGTGCGTTGTCGCGCCGCATCGCCTTAGGCCTGGGCAAGCGCCGCAGCCTGGCCGAGCTGGAGGAGGAACTGGAGAGCGCCAGCGAGCCGCGCCGCAGCGAGTTGCTGGCCGAGATCGCCGAGCTCAAGCGCCGCATCGAGGCTATCCCCTACCTGGACCCCATCGACCTGCGCTTTCGCAACCGGGTGCGCGTGCCGGTGCCCAGCACCAATGCCGTGATGTTCTGCTTGATGGACGTCAGCGGCTCAATGGACGAGAGCCGCAAGGACCTGGCCAAGCGCTTCTTCATCCTGCTCTACCTCTTCCTGACCCGGCACTACGAAAAGGTCGAGCTGGTCTTCATCCGCCACCACACCCAGGCCGCCGAAGTGGATGAGCAGAACTTCTTCCACGCCACCGAAACCGGAGGCACCGTGGTCAGCTCCGCCCTGGTGCTGATGGACGAGATCCAAAAGGCCCGCTACCCCGCCAGCCAATGGAATATCTATGGCGCCCAGGCCAGCGACGGCGACAACTGGCACCACGACAGCAGCCGCTGCAAGGAAATCCTGCAGCAGCAGATCCTGCCGGCCTGCCGCTACTTCGCCTATGTGCAGGTGGCCGAACCCGAGCAGAACCTGTGGGACGAATACGCCACCCTGGCCGATGAGGTGCCGCACTTCGCCATGCGCAAGGCCACCGCCGTGAACCAGATCTATCCGGTCTTCCGCGAGCTCTTCCGCAAGGAAGGTCGCGCCGCCGCATGACCGAGATCAGTGCCATGGGCAGCCCCGAAAACCGTCGCCATCCCACGGTCGGTCCGGACCGCCACGAATGGGGTGGCCGGCGCAGCCCGCCGCCCTTGCAGGAGATGAAGCCTTTGGCCCAGCGCCCCGCGCAACCCCTGCCCAGCCCCAGCGACTGGAGCTTCGAGCTGATCGAGCAGTACCACGAGGTCATCCGCGCCACGGCCGAGCGCTATGGGCTGGACACCTATGCCAATCAGCTCGAAATCATCAGCGCCGAGCAGATGATGGATGCCTACGCCTCGGTGGGCATGCCGGTCAACTACCGGCACTGGAGCTATGGCAAGGAATTCATCGCCACCGAGCGCAATTACAAGCGTGGCCAGATGGGCCTGGCCTACGAAATCGTCATCAACTCCGACCCCTGCATCAGCTACCTGATGGAGGAAAACACCCTGGCCATGCAGGCCCTGGTGATTGCCCATGCGGCCTATGGCCACAACAGCTTCTTCAAGGGCAACTATCTGTTCCGCATGTGGACCGATGCCTCGTCGATCATCGACTACCTGGTCTACGCCAAGAAGTACGTGGCGCAATGCGAGGAGCGCCACGGCGTCGACGCTGTCGAGTTGGTGCTTGACAGCTGCCACGCGCTGATGAACCACGGTGTGGACCGCTACCGCCGGCCCGCCAAGCTCTCGCTGGCCCAGGAGCGCGCGCGCCTGGAAGAGCGCGAGGACCATATGCAGCGCCAGATCAACGACCTCTGGCGCACCCTGCCGCGCAAGGCCGAGGAGGGCGCCGAACAGGCCGCGCGCCGCTTCCCGGCCGAGCCGCAGGAGAACCTGCTGTACTTCATCGAAAAGAACGCGCCGCTGCTCGAAGGCTGGCAGAGAGAAATTGTGCGCATCGTGCGCAAGATCGCGCAGTACTTCTACCCGCAGCGCCAGACCCAGGTGATGAACGAGGGCTGGGCCACCTTCTGGCACCACCGCCTGCTCAACCAGATGTACGACGACGGCTACCTCGCCGACGGCATGATGATCGAGTGGCTCTCTTCGCACACCAATGTGGTGATGCAGCGCCCGATGCAGCCGCTCAACCCCTATGCGCTGGGTTTTGCGATGTACACCGACATCAAGCGCATCTGCGAAGCGCCGACCGAGGAAGACCGGCGCTGGTTCCCCGATCTGGCCGGCAGCCCCTGGTTGCCCGCGCTGCATCACGCGATGCGCAACTTCAAGGACGAAAGCTTCATCAACCAGTACCTGAGCCCGAAGCTGATGCGCGACTTCCGGCTCTTCAGCATCCTCGACGACGAGACCGAGAAGGACTACCTGATCAGCGCCATCCACGACGAGGATGGCTACCGCCAGATCCGGCAGACCCTGTCAGCCAACTACGACCTGGGCACGCGAGAGCCCAACATCCAGGTGTGGAACGTGAACCTGCGGGGCGACCGCAGCCTGACCCTGCGCCACACCCAGCACCAAGGTCGCCCGCTGGAAAAGTCGGCGGAAGAGGTGCTGCGCCACGTGGCGAGGCTGTGGGGCTTTGCGGTGCAGCTGGAGTCGGTGAACGCCCAGGACGAGGTGGTGCAGCGCTTTGGAGTGCCCGGACCTCAGTGAGGGCTGAGCGAAACAAACGAAACAATTCCCCGGCGCTCATGAAGCCGGACTGAAACGAGCGCCTTCGAACATGACGTCACCGCAACAGGAGACGATCATGAACCGCAAAGCCCTTGCCACTGCTTTCCCCCTGAGCCTGATGACCGCCGCGCTGCTGCTGGCCGGCCCCGCCCAGGCGCAGCCCGCCCCGGCCAAGAAAGAAGCCCTGGCCGCCGGCCTGATCATCAAGTTCCGCGAGGGCGTGCGCAGCCCGGTCGCCGCCAAGGCGGCTGTGCAAGGCTTCCGGGCCATGGGCGAAGCGCGCGGCCAGCGTGTCGCGTTCGACCGCGAAGGCGCCTTCGGCGTGCGCGTGATCCGCATGCAAGAGCACCAGACCGTGAGTGCGCTGCAACGTCTGGCGCGCGACATCCAGGCCTCGGATGCCACCATTGAATCGATCGAAGTCGACCACCTCGTCCGCGCCAGCTTCATCCCCAACGACTCCCGTTGGGCCGACCAGTGGGACCTATCCGACCCCACCGGCGGCATCAACGCCCCCAAGGCCTGGGACATCAGCCAGGGCTCAGGCTCACGGGTCGCGGTGCTGGACACCGGCGTGTTGGCCCATGCCGACATCGCGGCCAATCTGCTGCCCGGCTACGACATGATCAGCAACTCCACCAACGCCCAGGACGGCGGCGGCCGCGACAGCAATGCCAGCGACCCCGGCGACTGGGCGGCAGCCGGCGTGTGCGGCACGGACAAGCCCGCGCAAAACAGCAGCTGGCATGGCACCCATGTGGCCGGCACCATCGCCGCCGTGGGCAACAACAGCGCGGGCATCAGCGGCGTGGCCCCCAAGGCCAAGATCGTGCCGGTTCGAGTGCTGGGGCGCTGCGGCATTGGCGCCAGCTCGGACGTCGCCGACGGCATCGTCTGGGCGGTGGGCGGGCAAGTGGGCAGCCTGCCCCTGAACGCCAACCCGGTGCGCATCCTCAACCTCTCGCTGGGCAGTGAAAGCGCCTGCGGCAGCACGATGCAGACCGCCATTGACTACGCTCGCGGCAAAGACGCGCTGGTGGTGGTGGCAGCGGGCAATGATGGCCAGGACGCCAATCTGGAATCCCCGGCCAACTGCAAGGGCGTGATGGCCGTGGCGGCCACCAACAAGGTGGGAGGCCGCTCCAGCTACTCAAACTTCGGCAGCAATGTGGACATTGCCGCACCCGGCGGTGATGCCACCTACGGCAATGTGCTCTCGCTGAGCAACACCGGCACCATGGGTCCGGTGGCCGATGCCATGGCCTGGATGCGCGGCACCTCGATGGCCGCGCCCCATGTGGCGGGTGTGGCGGCGCTGATGCTGGCCACAAACAGCCTGCTCAAGGCGGACGACACCGAATACCTGATGAAGGCCACGGCGCGCAAATTCCCGGGCACTTGCAGCGGCTGTGGCACCGGCATCCTGGACGCGGAGGCCGCAGTCAGCACCGCCAAGGGCTTCCGCTACGAAATCGAACCCAACAACAGCATCGGCACGGCGCAGTACCTCAACCTGAACTGGCCCAGCCGCGTGGTGGGCACCCTGGATCCCTACAACATCAGCGAAGTGGACGTCTACTCGGTCTACCTGCCGCCCAACCAGACCCTGCGCACCGAGATGTTCCTGGTGGTCAATGACGGCATGTACACCCCGGCCACCGAGTTGCTGGATGCAAGCGGCAAAGTGTTGGGCACCAGCCGCTACATCTATGGCAAGCACGAGGTCAATTACCGCAACACCGGTACCGTCGGCAAAGCGGTCTACCTGCGCGTCAAGCTGGCCGCCGACCCGGTGATCAAGCTCTTTACCCCGCTGTACGACTTGAAGATGTGGCGCCAGAACTGAGCCGACGCAAACCTCGGCTGGCCACCCACGGCCGGCTTGAGGATTGGCGCAGCGCCACCAGCCCCAGGGCCGCCGAGATCCGGCGGCCCTGGGGCTTTGGCGTCTATCGGTGTCGTGCCGCCTCAGCAGCGACCAAGCACGATTGCAACAAACGAAACAAAACCCCGCCCCCCATGAAGCGGGGCTGAAACGCGCGGCTTCGAACATGACGTCACCGCAACAGGAGACGACCATGAACCGCAAAGCCCTCTTTCCCCTGAGCCTGCTGACCGCCGCGCTGCTGATGGCCGGCAGCTCCCAAGCCCAGACTGCCCCGACCAAGAAAGAAGCCCTGGCTGCTGGCCTGATCATCAAGTTCCGCGATGGCCAGCGTGCCCCCGCTGCCGCCAAGGCGGCCGTGCAGGGCTTCCGCGCCATGGGGGAGGCCCGTGGCCATCGTGTCGCTTTCGACCGCGAAGCTGCGTTTGGCAAGCGCGTGATCCGTCTGGCCAAGTTCGTGCCAGCGCGTGAGCTGCAGCAGTTGATGCAGGACATCAAGAATTCCGACGCCACCATCGAGTCTGTGGCCATCGACCATGTGGCCCGTCCGTCGATGATCCCCAACGATCCGGGTTGGTCTGAGCAGTGGGACATGTCCGATCCGGTGGGGGGCATCAACGCCCCCAAGGCCTGGGACATCAGCCAGGGCTTCGGTCAACGCGTGGCGGTGCTGGACACCGGCGTGCTGCCTCATGCCGACATTGCCGCCAACCTGCTGCCGGGCTACGACATGATCTCCGACAGCGAGCGCGCCAACGACGGCGGTGGTCGCGACAGCAATGCCAGCGACCCCGGCGACTGGGAAGCTGCTGGCGAGTGCGGCTTCTGGGACCCGCCGCCAACAGCACCTGGCACGGCACCCATGTGGCCGGCACCATCGCTGCGGTGGGTAACAACAGCTTTGGCTACACCGGCGTGGCCCCCAAGACCAAGATCGTGCCGGTGCGCGTGCTAGGGCGTTGCGGCGGCGCCGAATCGGACATCGCCGACGGCATCGTCTGGGCGGTCGGCGGCAAGGTGGGCAGCCTGCCCCTGAACGCCAACCCGGTGCGCATCCTCAACCTCTCCTTGGGCGGTGAACACAGCTGCAGCAGCACTTACCAGGACGCCATCAACTACGCCCGCAATCTCAAGGCGCTGATCGTGGTGTCTGCGGGCAATGACAAGCAGGACGTCAGCGAGCAGGCGCCGGCCAACTGCAGCGGGGTGATGGCGGTGGCCGCCACCAACAAGCTCGGCGCCAAGGCGGACTATTCCAACTTCGGCAATGGCGTGGACATCGCGGCTCCGGGCGGCGACAGCACGAACGGCGGCGTCTGGTCGCTGGGCAATATGGGCACCAAGGGCCCGACCACGGATGGCTGGAGCCGCAAGAGCGGCACCTCAATGGCCGCTCCTCATGTGGCCGGCGTGGCGGCCCTGATGCTGGCCACCAACAGCCTGCTGCAGCCCAGCGACACGGCCTATCTGATGAAGACCACGGCGCGCAGCTTCCCGGGCACGTGCACCGATTGCGGTACCGGCATCGTGGATGCCGAGGCGGCAGTGGCCGCCGCCAAGTACTTCCGCTACGAAGTGGAACCCAACGACAGCATGGCCTCGGCCCAGTATGTGAACCTGACCGGCAAGGCCCGTGTACTGGGCACCCTGCAAGCGGCCTATCCGGAAAAGGTGGACATCTACTCGATGTACATCCCTGCCGGCCACACCCTGGTGACCCAGCTGCGCATGTTGAGCTTTGACATCAACTTCACCGGCAGCATGGAGCTGATGGATGCCACCGGCAAGGTGTTGAAGAAGAGCGTCATGGTGGCCGGTCATCCCGAGGCCAACTACTACAACGGCACGGGCGCTGGCCTTTCGGTCTACCTGAAGGTCAAGGGCAGCAGCTCACAAATGCTGTCCACCGGCGAGCGCCTCTACGAGATGCGCAGCTGGCGCAACAGCAACACCTGGTGATTCGTGCAGCACCGCCCCCACCAGGGCGGCGCCCAGCACCACCCAGACGGCCCGCCGCGGCCAGCGCCACAGCGCCAGCCCGCACAGCACCGCAAGCCCCAGGGCCGCCGCATCCCAGTGGCCCTGGGGCTTGAGCGTGTGTTGGCCCAGGAACAGGGCCAAGTCCGCCATCACCCCCACCACCGCCGCGCCGATGGCCCGCAGCGGCCCGGCCAAGACCGGCAACTGGCGGCTGCGCTCCACCCACGGGGCGCCCACCAGGATGAAGACAAAGCTGGGCAAGAAGGTGAAGAAACCCGCCACCGCGCCGCCCAGCAGACCCCAGACCAGCGGGTCGGCGCCAGTCTGCTGCCAGGCCGCCACGAAACCGATGAAGACCAGCACGATCACCAAAGGGCCCGGCGTGGTCTCACCCAGGGCCAGCCCATCCATCAACTGGGCCGTCGTGATCCAGCCCTGCTGCTGCACCACCGCCTGCGCCACAAAGGGCAGCACCGCATAGGCACCACCAAAGGTCAGCAGCGCCGCCTGGGTGAAGAAGCCGGCCAGCTGTGGGAAAAAGCCCTGCAGACCCTGCCAGGCCACCAGCAAGCCCATCGGCAAAGCCCAAAGCAGCACACCCAGACCCAGCACCCCGACCGTGCCGCTCGGGGCCGGGCTGCGGGACGTGTCCACCGCAACCGCCTTGGGGAGCGCACCCCAACCCCTATGTGCCGCCACGGCACCCAGCGCCGCCGCCAGCAAAAGGATGAGCGGGAAGGGCAGCCCCAGGCGCAGCAGCACCAGGGACTCCAGGGCCACAAACAGCCACAGCCGATGCTGCAGACTCTTGCGCCCCATGCGCCACAGCGCCCAGACCACCAGGGCCAGCACCGCAGGCTTGAGCCCTGCCAACACCCCCTGCATCCAAGGCTGCTGGCCCTGGGCCATATAGAGCCAGCCCAGGCCCAGCATCAGGCCCCAGGCCGGCAGGATGAAGAGCAGGCCGGCCGCGATACCCATGGCCCGGCCATGCAACATCCAGCCCAGATAGGTCGCGAGCTGCTGGGCCTCCGGCCCGGGCAGCAGCATGCAATAGCCCAGCGCATGCTGAAAACGCGCCTCGTCCACCCAGCGGCGCCGCTCCACCAGCTCGCTGTGCATCAGCGCGATCTGCGCCGCCGGCCCGCCAAAGCTCACCAGCCCCAACCAGGCCCAGAAGCGGAGGGCTTGCGCGCGAGTTGGCGTCCTCACCACCAGTTCCAAAACAGGAGCAGCAGGAGCAGACCCAACCCGACCCAGGGATTGAGCTCGGGTTTCTCTTCATCCTTGAACAGGCGATGGACCCGGGCCAGTTGGGTGTCCTGCCAGTCCCGGACTCTGCGTGGCCGCTCCAATACCTGCGCCCGATGCCGCGCCGCCAACAAGCGACGCTCGGTTTCGGCGTCCCGGACCTGGGCTTCGGCCTCATCCAGCAAAGCATTCAGGTTCAACCACGAAGGCGCCCAGGCATCTTGTCCGCACTGAGCGCAGGTGGGCTCGCGGTTGGGATCAAGTGCAGCGCCACAAGCCACGCAGGACCAGGTCAGCGGATGCGCCCCTTGCTTTGGGGCAAGCGCATCGCATTGCGGCCTGCGCGTCAACGCATGGGCCAGGCGGGGCAGGTCCAACAACAACATGGGGGACTCACAAAAGCGGCAGGCTATTGCCTCGCCTTCAGCGGGTGCCCCACAGTTCAAGCACTCCCACTTCCAGTGCCCTTGGCGAATCAGCGCTCGATCGGCTGGTCCCACTTGTCGCACCAAACCGCGCTCGGCCATCACACCGACATGGCTGTGCGCATGCCCATGACCTTGCGGGCACTCCTGAGCCGTGAATTCGCCGTAGCGGCTACGGTTCAACACCGTCTTGAGGCCAACGCTGCAATGTGGGCAGTTCAGTCCCTCTGGTCGTGCCGGCGGCAGGGCCAGGCCCATGCCCTGCTGCAACTCGCGCAGCAAATGGATCCATCCCAAACCCGCCAGCTGCACCGACTCCAGCTGATCGAACCACACCAGACGACAAGCCCGGCAATGGTCCACCTCCACCACCCGTCCATCGTGCGCCGCCAACAGCAGGGCGTCCATGCGATAGCGGCAGCGTGGGCAATGGGGGGTCATGCCGCGCATTCTGGGTGAAGGCGATGACGGGCTTGCGGCAGCCCGGCGAACCCACGTCGCACTCAGACGTGGGCCAATACCTCGCGCGCCGCCCGCTGGCCCGAGATCACCGCCGCATGCGCCGTGCCGAAGTGCTCGACCCCCGTGGCCTCGCCGGCAAAGAAGAGCCGCCCGTTCAGGGCCGAACCCAGGTCGCGGCGCGATTGCGGGGTCGAGCCCAAAGCGGCGAAGGAATAGGCGCCGCGCGCGAAGGGATCGCTGGCCCAGCGGGTGATCTGCGCGCTCTCGGGCTCGGGAATGCGGTCGCCGTACAGATTGCGCAGGGTGTCCATGGCGCTGGCCACGATCTGGGCGTCGCTCAGCCCTTCGATGGCACGGCCGCGATCGGCGGCATTGAAGCCCAGCAGCACCGGCTTGTTGAGCGCGCGCTGCAGGCTCAACCACTCCGTCCACTCACCCGGGCGCTCGGCCACCACCTCCAGCCAGTCGACTTGGGCATCCCAGAACACGCGCGGGAAGCGCAGGTAGCACTTGTTCAGCACCCCCATGCCCAGGGCCGCGATGGCGGCGCGCTTGGGTGCGGGCAGTTCTGGCACGAAGCGCACCGAGCCCGCCTGCAGCACCCCCAGGGGCAAGGTCACCACCACCTGGTCGGCCGTGAACTCGGCCCCCCCTTGGACGCGCACCCTCACCGACGCGCCCTGCCAGTCGATCTGCTGCACCACCTGGCCGGTGCGGATGCTCAGGCCCTGAGCCAAAGCGTCGGTGATGACGCGAAAACCCTGCGCAAAGACCACGTCTTCGCCCTCGAACTCTTCGGCGCTGTCAAACCAATGGGCGGAAAGCTGGGCCGCGCTGCCGGCGTATTCCTGCTCGATGCTGCCGCTCAGCAGGAAACGCAGCATGCGCTCATCCTGCGTGCCCTTGCCGGCCGCCGCGAGCAGGGGACCGGCGACGTCCATCACCGAACGATCCGGATCCAGCTTCTGCGCGGCCTTCAGGGCCGCGTTCAGTTGTTCACGAAAGAGCTCCAGGCGAGCCGTCTGCGCCGCCGTCAGCTCCTCGCCCTCAGAGTCGAAGGCGATGGATCGTTCATAGCTGGTGCTCACACGCTGCGCCTGCACGCCTTCGGCCAGTGCCGTGAGTGGGTTGCCACGCGTGCCGTGAATCCACGAGGCGCCCAGGTCCAGCGGCAGGTCAGGCCACTGCTGGCTGGTCCAGATGCGGCCGCCAATGCGGTCCCGGGCCTCCAACACCAGCACCTCCCGGCCCTGGCGCTGCAGTTCGCGCGCGGCGGTCAATCCGGCCAGGCCAGCGCCAATGACCAGCACCCTGCGTTTGGACGGTTCGGCTGCCGTGGCATCGCTGCCCCCGCCGCCGCAGGCGCTCAGCGCCAAGCTGCCGCCAATTCCTTGAAGCCACTCGCGTCGCTGCATGCCCATCTCCGTCCCCCGTGACGGCCGCATGATGCCGACTCAGCGCAGCAGGCGCGCTCGGGTCAACGCCTGTTGCCAAACTTGCTCGGCATCGCCCTGCAGGGGTTCGGGCACAAAGGCTTCGCGGGGTCGGCCATCCACATGGGCCAGGGTCTCGGTGGGGATGCGCACCGTAATCCCGCTCAGCGGCAGGCGCTCTTCGCCCAAAGCACCCAGCAAACCCGCCATGGGCTGACCCAACACCGGCGCGCCGCGTGCGGCGTTCAGACCAATGGCCAGACCCTCGCCCATGCTGCCCGTCCACGGCCCCACCAGCACCAGGACGGGGCGCTCGGGCAGGGGCTGGCGCGGCAGCACCCATTCAGTCCACACACGGCGCACACCACCGCGTCCTTCGGCCACCGCCTCATGCTGTTGATAGGGGCGCGGCGCCGTCACCAAGCGCCCCATCAGCCCGCGCGCCACATGGCTGTTGCCGCCGCTGGGGGTGTCGCGCAGGTCCAGCACCAGGGCACCAAAGGGGCCCAGTTCGGCCAGGGCCTGGTCGAAAGCCTCGATCAAACCGTTCTGACCCAGGCTGTTGTGGATGCGCACCCAAGCCACATCGCCCTCGCGGCCATGGCTCAGCAGGCTGGCGGCTTGGGGCTGGTGGGGGCGCCAAATCAAAGTCTGGGAACCCGCCGGCGTTTGGCGCTGCAGGCTCATTTCCTTCTGTTCATGACGGCCGGCCAGCACCTGCTGCAGCGCCCAGTCCCAGGCCAAATCATCACCCTCGCCGCGCGGCAGACGCGCGCGGGCTGCCGCCCGCAGGGCCTGACCCTTCACGCTCAGTACCCGATCGCCCGGGCGCAGGCCCGCCGCCCAAGCAGCCGAGGGCTGGCGCACCGCCACCAATTCCGCCACCTCGCCCCGCCAGCGGGCGCGCAAGTCGCTCTGGCTGGGAATCAGGCGGGTCGAGACCGGGGTGTTGGTGGAGAGATGTGCATGGGCATCGGCCAGCTCATCCAGCGCCGCTTCCAGATGGGCGATCCAAGCGCCACGGCTGCCCGCCTGCAGCGCGCGGGCCCGGTGCTGCGCACAGGCGGCCGGCCAATCCAGTTGCGGGCGCCGCGGCCAGTAGGCGTAGTCCTGCTGCACGAACTCGCAAAAGCGCGCGAAGTCGGGGTCATGCTTCTGGCCGTACTCGGTCGCAGCAACAGGGGACGTCAGGCTGGCCAAGGTCAGCACCAGGGCGGGGAGCTTGAAGGGCATAGGGCGCAGTATCTGCAACACCCGGGGGGGCGGCAGAAGTCAGTCCCCTCAGCGTTTGGGCGCCAAGCCCATGTCATCCAGACGCAGCAGGATGTCGCTGCGTTGCTCGCGCTTCACCTGCTGCCAATGGCAATCCTGCTGCGCCCCGAGCAGGGCGTAGAGCAGATTCAAACTCGCGCCGGGCTGCCGGCGTTTCAAATCGGCATAGACCACAAAGGCATCGCGCTGGCGCAGTTGCGCGCCCGTGTGAATGCCCAACTCCGCCAACCAGAGCCGGCTCTTGGGGCCCAGGTTCAGCAGGCCATCCCCCATGGCCGCGCGCTTTACTTCTTGCTCTTGGCGCCCGACTTCTGGGGCGCGGGGGCCGGCGCGGCGTCGGCCTTGGGTTGATCTCCCAGCACCGATTTAAGCGGGCAGACCTTGAAGGCCGGGCACTTCTGGCAGCCGGCAACGACGGCGATGGGGCAGATGGTCATGAGTGATCCTGTTTGAGCGGGGACAAACCCGGCGCCTTGTTTGCCGCGGCCGGCCATGCCAGTATCCAGCCCATCCCTGCACTGGAGTTGCGCATGTTTTCCCTGTCTGCCGGCACCTGGTTGATCCTGGCCGTGGCCCTGGGCCTGCTGTGGGCGCTTTGGACGAGTTGGAGCGGCGGCTGGCTCAAGCGCTGGATGACCGAGCGCAGCCTGCGCGCCGCCGAGCAGTTCCGTCAGCCCCATGCCGTGGTGGAACCCCCCGAGCAGCACCGGGCGCCGGCGGCCCACCACGGTCCGGTTTCAGGCGCCGGCAACGCCAAGGGGCAGAACCCCCAGCAGCACCGCAGCGGGCAGCGCCATCACTGATGGAACAGATCTTCGCGCAGGCCCTTGTAGGGCGCGTAGAAGGCCCGCAACTTGGCGATATCGGCCTCCACATCGCCACTGGGCCAGAAGATCGGCCCCAGGCCCACGCGCTTGCCGCCGAAATCCAGATAGCTCGGAATGATGGGTAGCTGGGCGCCCTCGGCGATGCGATAAAAGCCCGTCTTCCACTCCCGCACCAAGCTGCGCGTGCCCTCGGGGGCGATCAACAACTGCAATGCACCCGGGGCGTGCTTCAGCGCCTCCACCGACGCAGCCACCAAATTGCGGCGCTCGTCGCGCACCACCGCGATGCCGCCGAACCAGCGCATCAGCGGCCCCCAGGGCCATTTGAAGATGCTGGCCTTGCCCATCCAGCGCACATTCAGGCCGAAGGCGAAGCCGGCCATCATCATGTAAGGCATGTCCCAATTGCTGGTGTGGGGCGCGGCGATCATCACGCAGCGTGCGGCCTCAGGGGGCAGCTGGCCCTCGATCTTCCAGCCTTTGAGCCGGAAATAAAGCCGGCTCAGGCCCGCCATCAGCGGTCGGATGAGGGGGGTGTTGAAAAGGGTGCGCTGGACTTTCATCGCCAGATTTTCCCTGCTGGGGGAAGATGTGCCCCTTTCTCTGATCAAGATTTCTCACCATGGGCAACCGACTCACTCAAATTGCGACCCGCACCGGCGACGACGGCACGACCGGCCTGGGCGATGGGCGTCGGGTGGCCAAGTCCGATCTGCGCGTGGCCGCCATGGGCGATGTGGACGAGCTGAACTCCCATCTCGGCGTGCTGCTCTGCGAGCCGCTGCCGGACAAGGTGCGCGAGCTGCTGGTGGTGGTTCAGCACGAGCTTTTCAACCTGGGTGGCGAGCTCTGCATGCCCGGCTACAGCCTGCTCAAGGATGAAGCCGTGCTGCGCCTGGATGAAGCCCTGGCCGAGCACAACGCCGCGCTGCCGCGCCTGCAGGAATTCATCCTGCCCGCCGGCACCCGCAGCGCCGCCCTGGCCCATGTGGCACGCACCGTGGCGCGCCGCGCCGAACGCGCCGTGGTGGCCCTGACGAACGCCGAGGCACCCGGCCAAGTAAACGCCGCGCCGCGCCAGTTCCTGAACCGCCTCAGCGACCTGCTCTTCGTACTGGCCCGCGTGCTCAACCGCGCCAACCTCGATGGCCTGGGCGGCGACGATGTGTACTGGAAGAGCGAGCGCCTGGCCCGTGCTCAAGCCGAAGACGCCTCTGCAGACGGGCAAGGCAGCTGATGTCCTTCGCCACCCTGGGCCTGAGCCCCGCCCTGCTGCACGCCGTTCGCACCGCCGGCTACCACGCGCCCACGCCGATCCAGGCACAGGCCATCCCGGCCATTCTGGAAGGCCGCGATGTGCTGGGCCTGGCCCAGACCGGCAGTGGCAAAACCGCCGCCTACGCCTTGCCCCTGCTGCAAGCCCTGCAGCAGCGTGCCGCCCCGGCCGGCCCCGGCAGCCCCGCCCTGCTGGTGCTGGTGCCCACGCGCGAACTGGCCCTGCAAGTGGCCGAGACCTTGCGCGAGCTGGCGCAGGCCCTGCCGCAGCGGCTGCGCATCGCGCTCGCCTTTGGCGGCGTCTCCATCAACCCGCAGCTGATGGCGCTGCGCGGCGGCAGCGACGTGCTGGTGGCCACCCCCGGCCGCCTGCTGGACCTGATCGAACACAACGGCCTGCATCTGCGCGGCCTGCGCACCCTGGTGCTGGACGAAGCCGACCGCCTGCTGGCCACCGGCTTCGAAGAGGAATGGCAACGCATCCAGGCCTTGATGCACGGCGCACGTCAGACCCTGCTGTTCAGCGCCACCTTGCCGGACAAGCTCAAGGCCCTGGCCCAGGGCCTGCTCAACGAGCCGCTGGAAATCCACGAGACCCAGCAGCTCGCCGCCATCCACCAACGCGCCCTGCAGGTGGACGCCGCCCAGCGCACGCCGCTCTTGCGCCATCTGCTCAAGACCCAGGACTGGCAACGCGTGCTGGTCTTTGTGGCCACCCGCTACGCCACCGAGCACGTGGCGGCCAAGCTCTGGGACGCCGGCTTTCAATCGGCCGCCCTGCATGGCGAACTGAGCCAGGGCGGCCGCCGTGAGGTGCTGGATGCGCTCAAAGCCGGCAAGGTCAAGGTGCTGGTGGCCACCGACGTGGCCGCGCGTGGTCTGCATATCGACGCGCTGGACGCGGTGGTCAATTACGAGTTGCCGCGCTCGCCCGCCGACTACACCCACCGCATCGGCCGCACCGGCCGTGCCGGCGCCAACGGCGTGGCGGTGAGCTTCATCTGTGCCGACAGCGCGACCAATGCAGAGTCGCATTTCCGCGTGATTGAAAAGCGCCAGGGCCAACGCCTGGCGCGCGAGCAGCTGCCGGGCTTCGAGCCCAAGGCGCTGGCCAGCGAGGTGCAGGCGACGGGGGGTATCAAGGGCAAGCGGCCGAGCAAGAAGGACAAGCTGAGGGCAGCGGGTTTGCTGCCGCCTGCTCAGTCGTAATTCGGTGCAGCCCGTGGGGTCTTCAACCCCACGCCCCGACCCCTTTCTCTTTGCTTCGCCAAAGAGAAAGGGGGAAAGAGAAAGGCGACCCCCGATGCCGGCGCCGCTCGCCTGCGGCGAGCGGTTCCCTGTGGTGCTCGAAGGCCAGGCCCGGCGCGGAACGCACTCCGTTCGCTGCGCTCACTGCGTTTGAACGGCCGCGCCGAGTCAGTTCACGTGGCGCGCTGACGCGCGCTGGCCTGTCCTTCTGTGCTCCTCGGCTTGGCATAGGGGGACCCCCAACAGCCAACAGCCGAATACCGAACAGCCCGCACTTCAATCAGTCGCTCCGTTTCCCGGGGTCCCCTATGCGCTGCCGAGAAGCACAGCGACTGGGGGCGTGCGCGCCAGCGCACTTCCACTTCTAGCTCGGGGCGGCCGTTCAAACGCAGTGAGCGCAGCGAACGGAGTGCGTTCCGCCCCGTGCCCTCAGGCGCGAGCATCGCAGGGGACCCCAGCCAAAGGCTGGGGCTGCGCATCGGGGTCGCCCTTCTTTGCCTACTTTCTTCGGCGAAGCGAAGAAAGTAGGTCGGCCGCCGGGCCGAAAGCCGAAGGCTTCGGCGAAGCCAAATCCCGGCGGGCTGGTCCGACCTGAACAGTCCAGGGCTACAAGGCCGCCACCGCCTCCCTCAACCGCCGCGCAAACGCCTCCTTCAAGCCGCGTGGCGCCAGCACCTGCACCTGCCCCGCATGCCGCAGCAAGTCCATCAGCAGCTCGGTCGCATCCACATAGGGCAGGCGCAATAGCAGGCTGCCGTCGGCCTCGCGCTCGGCTTCCTGCGCCGGGTGCCATTCCTCCTGCGCCACCCAGGCCGCCGCCTCGGGGCTGAAGCGCAGCTCGGCCCATTGCTCGGTGCCACCGGCAAAGATGCCATAGCCCCGGTCCAGTTCGGCCTCCAGGGCCTTGAGCGACAGGCGCTGGGCCTTGGCCTCCTGCAATCGCGCTGCCTGCATGGCATCCAGCGCAAAGCGGCGCAGGCCCTCGCTCTTGTGACACCAGGCGTCCAAATACCAGGCATGGCGGTAATGCACCAGACGCTGGGGCGACAGCGAGCGCGTCTCTACCGCCGCCCCCAAGCCCCCGCTGCGCTTGCGGTAGTCAATCTCCAGCCGTCGGCCTTGAAGCACCGCGCTGCAGACCGCTTCGAAATGCGCAGTGTTGGCGCGCCGTCGGGCCGTGCTGATCAACTTCACGCGCCGCTGCAATTCGCGCGCCTCTTTCTCGTCCAGGCCGAGCATCGCGTGGATGCGCTCGAACATCGGCGCCAGATGGCGGCCCAGCAACTCGCCCTCGTCCAGGCCTTCCAGCATCTGGTGCAGGGTCAAAAGCGCATGCAGCTCGTGCTCGCTCAGCCACACCCCGGGCAGCTCATGCTTCACGCCGCGCCACTGCTCCTGCGCAAAGCGGTAGCCGCGGCTGAAGGCGTCCCATTCGATGGGCGCTCCCAAGCGCTCGCGCAGGTATTGCAGATCGCGCTTCAGCGTGGCGGGCGAGACCTCCAATTCGCTCAGCAGCGTGTCAAAGCGCACGCTGCCGCGCGAGCGGATCAGCATCTCGATCTTGTAAAAGCGCTCGGTGCGGTCCATTGTTAAGGCGTGTAACAGGTTCGGTGTTTTCACCAGGATTTTAGGTGGCTCACTCCATGAGCTACATGGGTCTCAAACTGAATCCATCCAAGCCGGAGACCGACATGCACAAGCCCCACGCCCTGCGCCGCTTCACCCCCGCTACCACCGAGGCCCAGACCGACCTGGCTTTCGATGTACCGCTGGCGACCGCCCCCGCCCTGGTGGCACCGCAGCTGCAGGACGCCGACCCCGTCGGGCTGCAGCTCGGTCGCGATCACGCGCGCTTCCATGTCGCCCTGCCCTCCGGGCATCTGCATCCGGCCTCGCCGCTGTTCCAAGGCTTTCATGCTGCCTTGCAAGCCGGTGCCTCGGCGCGCCAGCGCGAAGTGGCCGCCGGCACCCGCGCCTGGCTGGCCCTGCGTCTGCAGGCCTGGGCCGCCGGCCTGCCCTATGAAGATCAGCTGCTGACCCCGCACTACCTGCGTCAGCTGCGCCGCAGCCATTGCCCGGTGACGCGCGCCGCCCTGCACGACGAAATCGGCCACCCACAACAACGCGTCTGGGCCCGCCTGCGCCAGGACCTCGGCTTTGCCGCCGGCCATCTGGTGCAACTGAGCCTGACCGCCGAGCGCGCCCTGCAAGGCCGCGACGCCGCCAGCCTACAAGCCGTGGCCGACCGCCTGCAGCGCGACGGCGGCACGGAAGCCGGTCTGGACGCTGCTGCCTGGGGTCGCCTGGCCGCCCTGGTGCGCCTGGTCACTCCCGAAGCGCAGCCGCTCGAGGCCATGCCGGTGCTGCCCTGCAACCGCCTGCGTTTGCTGAACCCGGCCCAGGCCCTGCAAGCCTGGGTGGCACGCCAGCTGCCCCTGCCCGGCTGGGCCGCACGCGGCACCGCCCTGCACGACGCCCTGCCCGGCATCCCCGCCCGCCAGGCCGCCCGCGCCCTCTGGGCCGCCTTGGCCCCGTTCGCGCTCACGCTCAACCAGCTACAGGGCCAGGAACTGCACTGGGCACTGGAAGACCTGTGGCTGGACACCCGTGTGCAGCGCCGCTGGATGCACCTCGTGGCCCTGGTGCCCACCCAGGCCATCGAGGCCCTGATGCTGCGCCTGCCCGCCCCGGCCGGTTGCCATCTGGAACACCACGCCGAGGCCGGCGCCACCGAGGGCTGGACCGAACTGCACTAAGACTTGCCCTGGCGCCGCTCAAGGCGAAATCAAGGTCCAACACCAGCGATCCACCGAGCCATTGGCCTCGGCTCAAAGCCCCTTGTAGGCGCGAATCGAGCGGATCAATCCTTGGTCGTCAAAACCCAGCACATCCACCACGCGCAATTCATGCTGCCGGTCCACGCGGATGAGCAACTCGGCAGCCACGGCCTCGGCGCTTTCATGCACGGCCAGCACCTCGATCTGCAACTCGCGCACCGCGTCGAAGTTCTTCTGCGTCTCGGCCAAGGCGGCCGCTTTGCCCTGCACCGCTAGGTTCCAGTCACACAGCGAAATGTCTTCGGCAAACATCATTTCAATGGCGCCGAGGTTTTTGGCGGCGTAGGCCTTGAGGTAGGCCATCAGCGCTTGTTTGTGACGCTGCAAAACCATCATGAATATCTATTCAGTCGAAATATGAAAATCACAACTCATCGGAAAACAGCACTCACTGGGCTTTGTCCTGCTGCCTCAACAAGTAATCAACTTTCTTCTCAAGTCGAAGATTGCTCGCACCCATGAAATACAAAATACAGAAATAGTTGACCAAAGGAATTAAACCGAGAATCGTCCAGAGGCTGACATTTCGGCCTTTGTCCTTGGCCAACAGATGAGAAACGATTCCCAGCGGCAGCGTCATCAGCAGCAGAGGCAACAGGGAAAAGATGGTTGTTTCTGGTGTTGAATACATAGACCTTAGATAGCTCTTCTAAGAACAGATTGAATGAAATTGACGTTTGAATTCAGCGGCCAAACCAGCGAAGCTGGTGCAGGTCCGCTGCAATGAAAGGTTGGGCGTCATTTGCAGTGAGATTGAGCCTCATTTTCTGTGCGAATTTCTACGCCTTTGCAGAAATAGTAGGGAGTCACACACTGCAAGTACGTACGACCAAGGGCCTTCAATTCGGTTTTTTGTGAAATTACGCCTGGCGTTCCGGCATTCAAGGTCGTAACACATTCGGCGTGCCGACCCTTCACGATCTCCTCGCACTTATCAGGAGAAACGTTATGATTTTTTTGGGCATCAGCGCAAGTCCTCAGAGCAGTATCCCGCAATAGCGTAAACGCAGCTCGCTTAGGAAAAGGCTTGGTTTCGACTGTAGAAAGGCTGTAGCGGGCACGGTCAAAATGCTCGATTGCGGGCTTGTATCCATAGTATGCGATGGCACAGAAAACCAAGAGGGTGAAGATCTTATTCATGCGACTAGGAGTATTACGTCCAACGTGTTTTCGGGAGACAGCCGCTGCTGTTGAATTCGGCACGCTGCTGTTGAAGTAGGCGCCCGCAGTCGATCCAAAGTGTTTGATTTGGCACAGCTTTTTCCTCCCCTTGTCCGCTTTGCGCGGCCCTAAAAAAATCCGCGAAAAGCGGCGCCTTGTTACAAGCTCTTCGGCTTCTGGGTCGGTCCGCTGCGGTGGCCGGCATGCTAGCCGGGGCCCCATGAAGGGCTTGGGAGGGTTTGTGCGGCCACGCATCGCAAGTGGTGCGGGAACAAAACGCCCCCGATGCGCGAGCGCTCAAGGGGTCATCGATAGATCGGTCGGGGCGGCCGAATCAGCCCGGCAGGCCCGGTGTCAGCCGCTCCACGCTGCCATCCTGCGCCTGTAGGCCCACAAAGTAGCCCTGGCGAATGTAGAACTGGGCCCAGCTTTGGGCGGCGGCCTTGCTGGGCAGCCAGGGGGCGGTCTTGTCCACGGTCATGCGTTTGCCCGTGCGCTCGTAGAAGACCAATTTCCACATCCCTTCGGGACGTGCCGTACCCAGTCGATTGCCCATAGCCCTGTCGTCTCTGCGGGCCGCACTCTACCAACGGGAAATGGTCATCGCTGCCAGCGCAGCGTGACATTGTTCAGAACAGGGCCTTGCTTTCCATCAAGGCCTTGCGGTATGCCCGCGCGGCCTTGGGCCATTGGGCAAAGGGCAGGGCTTGCAGGCGGTCTGCCAGGGCAAAGGTGATGGGGGCGCCACTCAAGGGCTCGGCCAGGTGGTGCTGGATGTCCCGGCGCATTTGCAGCCACAGATGGGCGGTGGTTAGTGCATCGGCCAGGGCGCGGTGGGCGCGGCCCTGGTGGGGCAGTTCATGGAACTGGGCCAGGGTGCCCAGCTTGTGATTGGGCGCCTGCGGGTAGAGCCGACGCGCCAACTTGACCGTGCACAGCCGGGGCGGCTCCGCGTGGGCGGTGCATTGTTCGCTGTCAGCGCGCAGCATTTCATCGCGCCAGAAGGCGGCGTCAAAGCTGGCGTTGTGGGCAATCAAGGGGCAGGGCGGGTGGCGCTCGGCCAGGGTGCGCATCACCGTGGCGGAAGGATTGGCGCTCGCCAACATGCGCTCGGTGATGCCCGTGAGTCGCTGGATGAAGGGCGGGATGGGCACGCCGCTGTGCATCAGCTCGGCGTGCTGGTCCACGATCTGATCGCCCTGCACCCACACCACGGCCACCTCGGTAGCCCGTGCGCCGTGGGCCGGGCCCATGCCGGTGGTTTCAAAGTCCACCACGGCCATCAGTTCGCAAGCGCCCCAAATCAAGGGTGGGGGCCCTCCGGAGGCCGTGCGCGGCCCGTGGCGGGGTACTTCAGCGCGTTCTTGGCCAGTTTGGCTTCGCAGGCGGCTTCCAAATCGATGCCGGTCTCGCGCGCCAAGTGCAGCAGGTACATCAGGACATCGGCCATTTCGTCGGCCACCTGGGAGCGTCCCGGCTCTTCCTGGGTCAAGGCAAGGGCTGTTTCGGGAGGGCACCACTGGTAGCACTCGACCAGTTCAGCAGCCTCGACGGACATCGCCATCACAAGGTTCTTGGGGTTCAGATAGGGCAGCCAGGCGCGCTCGTCGGCGAAGGCCTGCAGGCGGCTTTGCCAGTTCAGAAGGTCCATGGCGGCTCGAAAAGTTGCGCGTTGTTATTCATCTTTGGTTTTAAAGTTTCAAAGTAGTGTTCGTAGTAGAGGCGGCCGGCTTCTGTGGATAAGTCAAAAAACGCTTGTCCGACAAGGGTTTGACTGCGATTTTCGGCTGTGGGCGGCGGCTCGGATTGAAAGCCGGCTGGGGTACAACAACTCGGGCGAAACGCTCCAGCCTGTGGATAAGCCGATGCTTGTTCGCGATCAGTCCACAGGCTTGTTCAGATGCAGCTTGGGCGCCACGTCAAAGCTGGGCAACTCGGGGCGCTGGGCCTCGGCTTTGGGCAGGGGCTGCACCTCGCGCAGGCTGGCCAGGCAGCGGCGGGTGAGTTCCTGGTAGGTGGCGGTGCCCTCGGCCTTCCAGGCGATTTCCTGCTCGCTCAAGGGGCGCAAGACCTTGGCCGGGCTGCCGACGATGAGGTGGCGGGCCGGCAACTCGCGCCCGGCGGGCACAAAGGCATGGGCGGCCACGATGGCAAATTCGCCCAGCACCACTTCGTCCATCAGCACGGCGTTCATGCCCACCAGGGCGCCCTGGCCCACGGTGCAGCCGTGCAGGATGGCGCCGTGGCCCACATGGCCGTCGCGCGCCACGCGGCAGACGTTTTGCGGAAAGCCGTGCAGCACGCAGCAGTCCTGCACATTGGCGCCTTCCTCGATGACGATGCGGCCGAAGTCGCCACGCAGACTGGCATTGGGGCCGATGTAGGCGCCCGCGCCGATGTGCACGTCGCCAATCAGGACGGCCGTGGGGTGGACATGGGCGCTGGGGTGGACGACGGGGATCACGCCGTCAATGGCATAGCAGGGCATGGCAGAACCGGATGGGAAGTGGGGAGCTCAGCCTTTATCATCGACCGACCGGTCGGTCAGGCGGGTGACCCCAATGAGGCAAGGTAAGGCGCAAGCATCGCACCGTCCATTGGTTTTTCCCCAGCTTGTCCCGCCGCCATCCCCGCAGAACCCCAAGGCTGCCCACAGCCTTATCCACAGAGCCCCCGGAGCCCGTCCATGGCCGAGCCGCTGATCCAGATCGAACGTGAAGAGAACATCGCCATCCTGCGGCTGAACCGTCCGCAGGCCCTGAACGCCTTCACGGCGGACATGATGGTGCAGATCCGCGAAACCCTGGATGCCCTGGGTGCTGACGCGGGCGTGCGCGCCATCCTGATCACCGGCGAGGGCCGGGCCTTCTGCGCCGGGCAGGACCTGAGCGACCCCTTCGTGGCCCCGCCGCCCCCGGGTGGTAAGCCCAAGGACATCGGTCACCTGATCGACCATTACTACATCCCCATGGCCCTGGCCCTGCGCCATTGCCGCGTGCCCACGGTGTGCGCGGTGAACGGTGTGGCAGCCGGCGCGGGCATGAGCTTTGCGATGGGCT
Organism: Inhella inkyongensis; assembly: GCF_005952805.1. Lineage (GTDB taxonomy): Bacteria > Pseudomonadota > Gammaproteobacteria > Burkholderiales > Burkholderiaceae_C > Inhella > Inhella inkyongensis. The sequence continues at coordinate 97,494 of NZ_CP040709.1, read as the reverse complement.
GCGACCTGGTGTTCGCCAGCGACGCCGCCGTCTTTGTGCTGGGCTTCAACAAGATCGGTTTGATCCCCGACGCCGGCGCCACCTGGCTGCTGCCGCGCCTGGTGGGCCGCGCCAAGGCGATGGAGATGGCCCTGCTGGGCGACAAGCTCAGCGCCACCGATGCCGAGTTGCTGGGCCTGGTGGCCCGCACCGTGCAGGCCGACCAGCTCTTCAGCGCTGCCAAGGCTGCCGCCCTGCGTTTGGCCGCCCTGCCCACCAAGGCCCTGGTGGAAACACGCCGCCTGTTCGACGAAGCCCAGCGCAGCGACTTTGAACCCGCGCTGCGCGCCGAAAGCCGTGCGCAAAGCCAGCTCGGGTTTGCGCAGGACTACAGCGAGGGCGTGAACGCCTTCATGCAGAAGCGCGCCCCTCGCTTTCAAGACCGCTGATGGACGCCCAGCAACTGGCCCAAGCCGTGGCTGAAGGCATGTGGGCGCAAGACCGCGCCTCGCAGGCCTTGGGCATGCAGTTGGGTGCCGTGGGCCCGGGCACGGCCGCCATCACCATGACGGTGCGGCCCGACATGCTCAATGGCTTTGCGCTCTGCCATGGCGGGCTGATCGGCACCCTGGCCGATTCGGCCTTTGCCTTTGCCTGCAACAGCGGCAATCAGCTCACGGTGGCCTCGGGCTACAGCATCGACATCTCGGCCGGCGCGCGCGCCGGCGATGTGCTGACGGCCCAGGCCCGCCGCATCGCGGCCACCGGCCGCACCGGGCTGTACGACGTGCAGGTGCGCAACCAGCGCGATGAATTGATTGCCGAATTTCGCGGCCGCGCCTATCGCCTCAAGGGCCAGCGCGTCGTGGCCGAACTGCCTGTGGAAGGAGAACTCTGATGTACACCCAATCCCTGAGCCTGGACCAGGAAAAGCAGCTGGCCCAGGCCACCGCCGAAGAGCAGGCGCGCGAGGCGGCCTTTCAGGCCCGCATCGACGCCGGCGAATACATCGAGGCCAAGGACTGGATGCCGCCGGCCTACCGCAAGACCCTGGTGCGCCAGATCAGCCAGCACGCGCATTCCGAAATCGTCGGCATGCTGCCCGAGGGCAACTGGATCAGCCGCGCGCCCAGCCTGAAGCGCAAGGCCATCCTGCTGGCCAAGGTGCAGGACGAAGGTGGCCACGGCCTCTACCTGTACGCCGCCGCCGAGACCCTGGGCACCAGCCGGGACCAGATGCTCGACGCCCTGCACAGTGGCAAGGCCAAGTACAGCTCCATCTTCAACTACCCCACGCTGACCTGGGCCGATGTGGGCGTGATCGGCTGGCTGGTGGATGGCGCGGCCATCATGAACCAGGTGCCGCTGTGCCGCTGCTCTTACGGGCCCTATGCCCGCGCCATGATCCGCGTCTGCCGCGAGGAAAGCTTCCACCAGCGCCAGGGCTACGAGAGCCTGCTGGTGATGATGCAGAGCGGCACCGAGGCCCAAAAGGCCATGGTGCAGGACGCCGTGAACCGCTGGTGGTGGCCGTCCATCATGATGTTCGGCCCGCACGACAGCGAGAGCCTGCACAGCGAGCAAAGCATGCGCTGGGGCATCAAGCGCAACAGCAACGACGAGCTGCGCCAGAAATTCGTGGACGCCACCGTGGACCAGGCCAAGGTGCTGGGCATCACCTTGCCCGACCCCGACCTGAAGTGGAACGAAGCGCGCCAGCACTGGGACTTCGGCCGCATCGACTGGGACGAGTTCTGGCGCGTGGTGGGCGGCGACGGCCCCTGCAACCGCGAACGCCTGGCCACCCGGGTGCAGGCCTGGGAAGACGGCGAGTGGGTGCGCGAGGCCGCCCTGGCCCACGCCAACAAGCACGATCAACAAAAGGAAGCAGCATGAGCAAGACCGCAACCCAAAACGAGTGGCCCCTGTGGGAAGTGTTCGTCCGCAGCAAGAGCGGCCTAGACCACAAGCATTGCGGCAGCCTGCACGCCCCGGACAGCGCCATGGCCGTGCAGATGGCCCGCGAGGTCTACACCCGGCGTCAGGAAGGCGTCTCGATCTGGGTGGTGAAGAGCGAGCACATCGTCGCCAGCGACCCGGCCGAGAAGGGCCAGCTCTTCGAGCCCGCCGACGACAAGATCTACCGCCACCCGACCTTCTACAAGCTGCCGGCCTCGGTCGACCACATGTAAGGCCGTGGCCATGAAACTCTCCAACACCCCCGCGCAGCGTTACCTGCTGCGCATCGCCGACGCCGCCTTGATCCTGAGCCAGCGCAACGCCGAATGGTGCGGCCATGGCCCCATCCTGGAAGAGGACCTGGCCCTGAGCAATCTGGCCCTGGACCATCTGGGCCAGGCCCGCGCGCTGCTGACCCATGTGGGCAAGACCGATGGCCTGGATGAAGACCAGCTGGCCATGCTGCGCCTGGAGCAGCAGTTCCTGAACCCGGTGCTGTTCGAGCTGCCGCATGGTTTGCACGGCCAGCGCGACTTCGCCTTCACCGTGCTGCGCAATCTGGCCGCCGCCACCTGGTTCACCTTGCTGTGGCAGCGTCTGCTGGACAGCAGCGATGCCGAAGTGGCCGCCATTGCCGAGAAGAGCCTGAAGGAAAGCCGCTACCACCTGCAGCACGCCACCGACTGGACCCTGCGTCTGGGCGACGGCACGGCCGAATCCAAGGCTCGCATGCAGGCCGCGCTGGAACGCCTGTGGCCCTATGTGGGCGAGCTGTTCGAGGCCGATGCGGTGGACGCCGCCGCCGAGGAAACGAAGCTCGGCCCCAGCTGGGCCAGCCTGCAGATGGAATGGCGCGCGCAAATGAACGCGGTGCTGGGCGCGGCCACGCTGACGGTGCCGAAGGACTGCGCCAACGCCCACCGCGGCCGGGTCGGCATTCACAGCGAGCACCTGGGCCATCTGCTGGCCGAGATGCAATACCTGCAGCGCGCCTACCCGGGCGGCACCTGGTGAATTTGGTGGCCAAGAGCGAACGCTGGCAGCAGGCCTGGGGCCGGCTGGCGGCGGTGCTCGACCCCGAGGTGCCGGCGCTCTCGCTGGTGGAGCTGGGCATCGTGCGCGAGCTGCGCGAAGAAAGTGACGGCGGCTTCACCGTGGTGCTCACCCCCACCTACAGCGGCTGCCCGGCCACCGAGCTGATCGAGGACGAGGTGCGCGCCGCGCTCACCGACTTCGCCCCCCTGCGCATTGAGCAGCGCCGCAGCCCGGCCTGGACCACGGACTGGATCAGTGCAGAGGCCCGCGAGAAGCTGCGCCAGTACGGCATCGCGCCCCCGAGCGGCATGGCCGCCGTGAGCCAACCCTTGCGCATGCACCAGGCCATTCCCTGCCCGCGCTGCGGCTCGCCCAAAAGCGAACGCCTGTCCGCCTTCGGCTCCACCGCCTGCAAGGCGCTTTACCGCTGCACGGCCTGCCGCGAACCCTTTGAATACTTCAAGCCCATCTGATCATGAGCCTTCACTTCCATGAGCTGAAAGTCGCCGCCGTCGAGCCCGAAACCGATGAGGCCGTGGTGGTGCGCTTCGAGCTGCCTGCTGAACTGCGCGAGACCTTTCGCTACACCCAGGGCCAGTACCTGACCCTGCGCGCCACCGTGAATGGAGAAGACCTGCGCCGCAGCTATTCCATCTGCGCCGGCGTGCAGGAACAGACCCTGCGTGTGGGCGTGCGCAAGGTGGCCGGCGGCAAGTTCAGCCACTGGGTGAACGGCAGCCTGAAGGCCGGCGACAGCCTGCAAGTCTTTCCGCCCCAGGGCCGCTTCTTCGTGCCGGTGGCCCCGAGCGAGGCGCGCCACTACGTGGGCATCGCTGGCGGCTCGGGCATCACGCCCATCCTTTCCATCATGAAGACGGTGCTGGCCGCTGAGCCGCAGAGCCGCTTCACCCTGCTCTACGGCAACCGCCGGGTGCAGTCCACGATGTTCAAGGACGAGATCGAGGACCTGAAGAACCAGTACATGGGCCGCCTGGCCATCCACGCGGTGTTCAGCGACGAAGCGGTGGAGTCTGACCTTTTTGCCGGCGTGATGGACCGTGCCAAGGTCGCTGCCTTTCTGAAGACCCTGGTGCCGCCCGCCAGCATCAGCCACGCCTTCATCTGCGGCCCCTTCCAGATGAACGACGAGGCCGAGGGCGCGCTGCTGGACGCCGGGGTGGAGAAAGAACGCATCCATGTGGAGCGCTTCGGCACCCCCGAAATGGTGGCCGGCCAGCCGGCGCCGCATGAGGTCAAGCCCGGCGACGTGGCCCAGGCCCAGGTGACGGTGATCCGCGACGGCTTTACCCGCGTGATCGAGGTGCTGGGCTCAGACCCCAGCCTGCTGGACGCCGCGGCCCGCGCCGGCATGGACGTGCCCTACTCCTGCAAGAGCGGCGTGTGTTCCACCTGCCGCTGCAAGGTGCTGGAAGGCCAGGTGCGCATGGACCGCAACTTCGCGCTGGAAAAGCACGAGCTGGAGGCCGGGTTTGTGTTGGCGTGTCAGGCGCATGCGCTCACTCCGACGGTGACGCTGAGCTTCGACGAGCGGTGAGCGCGCCCAATCCCCGCGAGCAGGACATCCTGGCGGTCTCCGCCCGCCTGTTCGCCCAGCAGGGCTACCCCGGCACGGCGATGAGCCAGTTGGCCGAGGCCTGTGGCCTGAGCAAGCCGGCGCTGTATCACTACGTGCCGGACAAGGCCGAGTTGCTCGCACGCATCTGCGAGGCGCATGTGGAGAAGCTCGCGGCCTTGGTGCGCGAGGTGTTGGCGCAGCAGTTGGCCCCCGAGGCCCAGCTGCGCGCCCTGGTGGCGCGCTTTCTGGCCGTCTACACGGCCGCGCGGCATGAGCATCGGGTGCTGACCGAGGACCTGAAGTTCCTGCCCGAGCCCCGCCAGCAGCGCATCCGCGAGCTGGAGCGCGAGGTGGTGAACGGCTTCGCGCAAGCCCTGGCCGCACTGAAACCGGGCCTGGAGGCCGCGGGCCTGGCCAAGCCCGTGACCATGCTGCTGTTCGGCATGATCAATTGGACCTACACCTGGCACCGGCCCGAGGGCGCCTTGAGCGACGCCCAGTTGGCCGAGGTGGTGGCCCAGCTCTTGCTGGGTGGTTTGCCGGCGGTGGCGGCATGAGCGCGACGGCATCGGTGCGCCGCCTGGGCCCGGCCGAGGTCGAGGCTTATCGCGCGCTGATGCTCGAGGCCTATGGCAACGACCCCGAGGCTTTCACCTCCAGCGTGGCCGAACGCGCCGCCCTACCGCTGAGCTGGTGGGAAAACCGTCTGGACCCCGCCCCTGATGCCCAGGAGATGAACTGGGGTGCTTTTGTGGACGGGCAGTTGGTCGGCGTGGTGGGTCTGGGCTTCATGCAACGCGAGAAGGAACGCCACAAGGCGCATCTATTCGGCATGTATGTGCAGCCGGCGCAGCGCGGCTTGCGCCTGGGCCGCGCGCTGGTGACTGCCGCGCTCGAAGGCGCCCGCGCGCGCAACGGCGTGCGCGTGGTGTCGCTGACCGTGACCGAGGGCAATGCGCCGGCCGAGGCCTTGTATGCGCGGTGCGGGTTTGAGCGCTTTGGGGTGGAGCCGATGGCGGTGTGCATTGCTGGAAGGGATTTCAGCAAGGTGCACATGGTGTGCAAGTTGGAGTCGGGCGCTTGAACCAGCGCGGGCTCACTGAACCCCAGCCCGCCGGGATTCCGGCCCGGCGGCCGGGTTACTTTCTTTGCTTCGCCAAAGAAAGTAACCAAAGAAAGGCGACCCCGATGCGCAGCCCCTTGGCTTCGCCAAGGGGTCCCCTGCGATGCTCGCGAGCCAGAGCCGGCGCGGAACGCACTGCGCTCGCAAGCTCGCTCCGTTTGAACGGCCGCGCCGAGTCAGTGCTTGAAGCGCGCTGCGCGCGCGCTCTGGCCCGCTGTGCTTCTCGGCAGCGCATAGGGGACCCCGGGAAACGGAGCGATCTGTCGCAGTCCGGGCTGTTCGGCTGTTGGCTGTTTGGGGGTCCCCCTATGCCAAGCCGAGGAGCGCAGAAGGACAGGCCAGCGCGCGTCAGCGCGCCACGTAAACAAACTCGGCGCGGCCGTTCAAACGCAGTGAGCGCAGCGAACGAAGTGCGTTCCGCGCTGGGCCTGGCCTTCGAGCACCACAGGGAACCGATCGCCGCAGGCGAGCGGCGCCGGCATCGGGGGTCGCCTTTCTCTTTCCCCATTTCTCTTTGGCGAAGCAAAGAGAAATGGGTCGGGTGCAGGGGTGAAGCCCCTGCGGGCTCCCACGAAAAGCACATGCCTAAAGAATTGAATTCAGACATCAAAAAGGTCACCCAATGACAACCACCCTCCAAAGCTTTGTCGCCGGCCGCTGGGTCGGCACCCAAGCGAAGCAAGCCCTGCGCTCGGCCATCAATGGCGCCGTCATCGCCCACACCCACGAAGAGACGCTGAACTTCGAGGAGATGGTGGCCTATGCGCGCACCACCGGCCTGCAGACCCTGCTGAAGAGCCACTTCCAGGACCGCGCCCGCGTGCTCAAGGCCCTGGCCGTGTTCCTGATGGAGCGCAAGGAAGCGCTCTACGCCATCAGCGCCCACACGGGTGCGACGCGCAGCGACTCCTGGATCGATGTGGAAGGCGGCATCGGCACCCTGTTCGCCTACTCCAGCATCGGCGGCAAGGACCTGCCCAGCAGCAATGTGCTGCACGAAGGCCCGCCGATGCGCCTGGGCGCCAACAACCACTTCATCGGCAGCCATGTGCTGGTGCCGCGCCGCGGCATCGCGCTGCACATCAATGCCTTCAACTTCCCCATCTGGGGCATGTTGGAAAAGTTCGCGCCCAGCTTCCTGGCCGGCATGCCCTGCCTGGTGAAGCCCGCCTCGGCCACCAGCTATGTGGCCGAGGCGGCGGTGCGCCTGATGATGGAATCGGGCCTGCTGCCCGCCGGCAGCCTGCAGCTCATCGTGGGCAGCACCGGCGATCTGTTCGAGCGCCTGGAAGAACCCGATGTGGTCACCTTCACCGGCAGCGCGGACACGGCGATGCAGCTGCGCAGCCACCCCAATGTGTTGCGCCGCTCCATCCCCTTCAACGCCGAGGCCGACAGCCTGAACTGCGCCATCCTGGCGCCCGATGTGACGCCCGACGACCCCGAGTTCGAGCTCTATGTGAAGGAAGTGGCGCGTGAGATGAGCGCCAAGGCCGGCCAGAAGTGCACGGCCATTCGCCGCGCCATCGTGCCCCGCCATTTGGTGGACGCGGTGGGTGCGGCGCTCAAGGCGCGTTTAGCCAAGATCGTCGTCGGCGACCCGGCGCTGGAGGGCGTGCGCATGGGCGCGCTGGCCAGCCACGCGCAGCAGGCCGATGTGATGGAAAAAGTGGCCCTGCTGGCCCAGGGCAACCAGGTGCTGCTGGGCGCGGGCGACGGCTTCCGCCCCAAGGGCGAAGGCACGCTGAATGGCGCCTTCTTCGCCCCCACCCTGCTGCGCTGCGACAACCCCCTGCACAACCCCAATGTGCACAACGTCGAGGCCTTCGGTCCGGTGAGCACCCTGATGCCCTACGACGACTTCGAGGAAGGCCTGCACCTGGCCACCTTGGGCCGCGGCAGCCTGGTGGGCACCCTGGTCACCAAGACCCCGGCCCTGGCCGCGCAGGCCGTGCCCAGCTTTGCCGCCTGGCACGGGCGTTTGCTGGTGCTGGACCGCGAAGCCGCGCTGGAAAGCACCGGCCACGGCAGCCCCCTGCCCAAGCTCAAGCACGGCGGCCCGGGTCGCGCCGGCGGCGGTGAGGAACTGGGCGGCCTGCGCTCGGTCAAGCACTTCCTGCAGCGCTGCGCGGTGCAGGGTTCGCCCACGATGATGAGCGCCGTCACCGGCGAATACCAGCGCGGCGGCGCGGTGATCGAGAGCGAGATCCACCCCTTCCGCCGCCACTTCGAGGACGTGGAAGTGGGCATGAGCCTGCTCACGCACCGCCGCACCGTCAGCGAGGCCGACATCGTCAACTTTGGCGGCCTGAGTGGCGACTACTTCTACATGCACTTCGACGAAGTGGCGGCCAAGGCCAGCCCCTTCGGCCAGCGCATTGCCCACGGCTACTTCGTGCTGAGCGCGGCGGCCGGCCTGTTCGTCAGCCCCGCCCCCGGCCCGGTGCTGGCCAACTACGGCCTGGAGAACCTGCGTTTCGTCACCCCGGTCGCCATTGGCGACACCATCCAGGCGCGCCTGACCGCCAAGCGCAAGATCGACCGCCCGCCGCGCGACGACCAACCCGCCCAAGGCGTGATCGGTTGGGACGTGGCCGTGACCAACCAGCGTGGCGAGCTGTGCGCGAGCTACGAGATCTTGACGCTGGTGGCCAAGAGAGAGGTCGAGGCAGGCTGAGCCTCAGGATCTGGGCTTGGACCCTTTGGCCTTGTTGTCGAAGGGGTTCAGCACTGCCAGCCCCAGCGCCTTGAAGTCGGACACATTGCGCGTCACGACGGTCAGGCCGCGGGTGATGGCGGTGGCGGCAATCAGGGCGTCTTCGTAAAGGGTGTCCGAGCGCCGGTGCATCAGCCGCGCCCATTGGCGGAAGGCGGCGGCATCCATGGGCAGCACGTTGTAGGCCTGGGCCAATCGCGCCAGCCAGGCCTCGATCTCGGCCGCCTTGGCGGCGTCTTGTTCGCGGGTGATCTCGATGCCGGCCTGGATCTCGCCCAGCGTGACGGCGGAAAGAAAGAGTTGGTTCTCGTCCGCAGCCTGCAGCCAGGCCAACACCCCGCCATGGGGCTTGGGCTTGCGCAGCTCGGAAACGATATTGGTGTCCAGCAAATACATGGCCGTGGATCAGAGCGGCTGCACCGGGCGCCGCTTGGCGCGGCCGCGAGGCGGCACCAAAGCTTCGCTGCGGGCGGTATCCGCCAACAGCAGGGCCTTCAAGGACGGCTGGGCGGCCGCCTGCAGGCGCCGCCACTCTTGCACGGGCACCATCACGGCCGCCTCGGCGCCGCGTTTGGTCACGAGTTGCGGGCCTTCGGTCAGGCAGGCTTCGAGAAACTCGCTGAAGCGCGCCTTCGCGTCTTGTACCGGCCAAGCGTCCATGATCAAACTCCAATCAAACCAGTTTGCTGACTAGTTTGGCGATGAACCCGATTGGCGTCAAGTCAGTGAGCTGGACAGCCCCAGCCGCCGCCGGCTCTCAAAGCACCACTCCCGCCCATCCAGCGGATCGGTGAACGCCAGCCGGCGCGCCAGCAGTTGCAGGGGCCGCGTGTAGTCGTCCGGCCCATCCGGCTGCAGCACGGGGTAGATGCGGTCGTTGACGATGGGCAGCCCCAGAGCCGCCATCTGGGCGCGCAGCTGGTGCTTGCGGCCGGTGATCGGGTTCAAGCGGTAGAGCGCCAAACGCTGGCCCGCTTGGGCGCCGGGCACGGTGGCGGAGTTCACTTCGTGCAGGCGCTCGATGCGGGTCTCGCAGTTCGGTTCGCCGGCCTGCACCTGCATCTGGTGAAAGCCTTCTCCCACTGGCTCCACCAGGCGATGGCGCGCGATGAGCGGACCGTTCAGCGCTTCGCTCCAGGGCGCGATGGCCTCGTAGCCCTTCTGCACCCGCCGCTCGCGCCACAGCGCCTGGTAGACCGTCCGGTGTTGGGCCTGGATGCAAAAGGCCAGCACTCCGGCGGTGTCGCGGTCCAGGCGATGCAGTGGGGTCAGCTCGGGCAGGTCGAACCGCTGCTGCAGGCGCAGCAACACGGTCTCTTGCAAATGCCGGCCGGCCGGGGCGACGGCCAGGAAAGGCGGCTTGTCCACCACCAGCAGGCGCTCGCAGCGGTGCAGTACCTCGACCTCAAAGGGCACACGCGCTTCGGGTGGCGGGCGGCGCCAGTACCAGATCAGGCAGCCCGGTGGGCAGGGGCTGTGCGCGGCCAGCGGGGCGCCGTGGGCGTCCAGTACCTCGCCGGCCTGCAGGCGCTCGGGCCAGTCCGGCGCCTGTGGAAAGCGGGCCTGCAAAAAGGCCAGCACATGCCCCCAAGGCCCGGCGCCAGCGCGCACGCGGCTGGCGCTGACGCCCTGGCGCGGCGCAGGCGTGAAGCCTTCAGGCTTCATTCAAACGCCGCGCTCGTTGCAGGCGCCAGGCCTCGTCCGGGTGCGTGGGGTCGAAAACGGCTTCCAGCGGCGTGTCGGTCTCGCGCAGCTGCGCATCCAGCGCGATGCGGCGGTCGAACACAAAGCACTCGCCCTCCCAGTCCTGCGCCGCATCGGGTTGGCTGGCCAGGTAATTCATGATGCCGCCCTCCAGCTGGAACACCTGCAGCCCCAGGCTGCGCATCCAGGGCGCGGTCTTGTCGCAGCGCACACCACCGGTGCAGTACATCGCCACCGGCTGGTTTGCCGCGCGCCAGGCGGGCGCATGCGCCTCCACGTAAGCCACGAAGTCGCGGAAGTTGTGCACGCCGGGGTCCACCGCCCCGCGAAAGCGGCCCAGCCGCCACTCGAAGTGGTTGCGGTTGTCCAGCAGCACGGCCTGGCCCCGTTCCACCTGCGCCAGCAGCGCGCGCCAGGCCTGCGGGCTCAGGTGCGTGTCGTCCTGCTCATCGGGCGCGGGCAGGGCCTCACCATGGGGCAGCCCCAGCGCCACGATCTCGGGCTTCACCGTCACCTTCAACCGGCCAAAGGGCGGGGTGGCGCAGGCGCTGTGTTTGAACATCAGCGGCTTCGCGCCGCCGGGCAGCAGATCGGCCTGCGGGCCGAGCAGCCCCGAGGCCAGCAGCGCGGCTTCAAAGGCCTGCACAGCGGCCGGCGTGCCGGCCACGGCGGCGCTGATGCCTTCGCCCGCCAGCAGGATCAGGCCCTTGAGTTCGCTCGCCAGTTCGCGCAACTGCACAGCCGCCGCCTGCGGCTCGGCGATGGGGTGGAAGCGGTAGAAGCTGCAGTGCAGCAGTTGCGGGGGCTGGGGGGCTGGGGGTGCGGCGGCGGGCATGGGCCGGATTGTCCGGGCTGGCCCTGAGGGGGGCGGGCGAGGACGCGTGCGAAAGTCCAGGCTCTACACCGCGCCCACGATGACAAGCCGCCGCCCACCCTGGGACAGAGCGGCGGGCGCTCTGGGCCGGATCAGGAGGGGCCCGTCCGATGAGGCATTGCCGAGAAAAGCAGCCCTTGCCGCAGCAGCCACTTGAACCGCGCTGGCAAGCCCCCGTCTTATTGGGCTGGGCGTGCTGCCGATCCCTGGAAAGTTGATAGATGCAGCATTCATATCTATCAACTTTTAACGGTATTCATCAACAAGTGGCTAGATGTAGCTACTTCGGGCTGCGGTCCATAACACGTTAGACGGCTATGAAGGTTCTTCGCAATCTTGGGTTAGTGCTCTTGGCATCATTCGCATTGACTCAACCGACCGCAGCAAGAGAGAAGGGCGTGGAGCTTCCAAACGACATACACACGGAGATTTCTCGGCTTTCTCAAGAGGGAGACGAGCAATCGGAGCGGGGCAATTACGGCGACGCCATTGCAACGTATGTGAAAGCGCTTGAGCTCCTGCCGGAGCCGATCACCGACTGGGAGGCTTGCACATGGCTATTAACGGCCATAGGCGATACGTACTTCAGGGCGGAGAGCTACGAGCAGGCAAGAGGCGCGCTGAGCGACGCGATGCACTGCCCTGGCGCTATCGGTAACCCATTTATCCATCTTCGTCTTGGTCAGGCCCAGTTCGAGCTTGGCAATCTCACAAGAGCCAACGACGAGCTGACACGTGCCTACATGGGTGCAGGCAAAGAGATCTTCGAAGACGAAGATCCCAAGTACTTCGCCCACCTCAAGACGGTTCTCCTTCCGCCAGCAAATGGCGAGTGGTAGCCGTCTAACTATTCGCTCAAGCGGACAGATCAATCGCTTCGCGATTGATGCTGCCGCTTAGCTCAGCCGTTAGGAAAATAAATGGAGCGACTTATCTTCGCCCTCGCTGCCCTAATGACTACCAGTCCGTCGTATAGCGCCTGTTCCGACGCCATCGTTGGCCGAACAGCAACTGTTGTCATAGATATCTCCGACGGCGGTTGCGCGTACGAAGGCGTCCACCACATTACCTTCTGGCAATTGCAGCCAAACGGGGAGAAGCCGCCCGGAGCGCCCGTGCTCCATTTCCCTTTTGAAGAGGAGTGCTTCTTCACGAAGAAAGGTGGTTTTACTTGCAAAAGGGACGGCCGGACGCCGTTGGCAGGAGCAACCTACAAGAAAACCATGAACGGTTATGACCGGTGTGACGAAACGGGAAAGCAAAGAACTGAGCAGTATGAGTGCATCGCCGGATGCAACAAGCCGTCCGTTCCACGAATACTGTCCGTCAGTCCTTACGAATGCTAGTTTCCATAACTCTCTGCTCAACCCGGAAACTTCGCGGCGGAGCCGCTCGCGCCGGTTAGCTTTACGTTTTCCGTCATAGTCATGCGAAAAATGAGATCTCTATTGCTAAAACTTGTGTTTATCGTCTTCATTGCATCCGGAACAAATGCGTTCGGGCAGGTTGAGCCAAGAACAGCAAAATCGCCAAGCGAGTTTGTTCCAGCGGGATATGTTGTCGTCCAGAAAATTCAGGGCGATTTAAACAAGGACAATCAAGCGGATTTCGTTCTAATAATCAAGGCGGCGGATAAAGCTAACTTCGTCAAGGATGAGTCCCGCGGGGAACTGGATCGCAACAGACGTGGCATCATCATCGCCCTAAGGACAAAAGACCGCTACGAGCTCGCGCTGGAAAATCGAGAATGTTTCTCATCTGAAAATGAAGATGGTGGTGTTTATTTTTCGCCTGAGCTTGGTGTTTTTATAGAAAAAGGAAATTTGCGCGTTCACTACTTCCATGGCAGATACGGTTTCTGGGCCTATCAGTTTCGATACCAGAACGCCGATTTCGAGCTAGTTGGCTACGATAGTTCCCAAAATGATGGGCCTATTGTTGAAAAATCAATCAGCATAAACCTCATAACAAAGAAGATGCTGGTAAAGGAGAACGTCAATCGGAATGCAGAGGAAGGTAGAGACGAAAAATTCAAGGAAACCTGGAGGAAATTCACTCTCTCGAAACCGATCAAACTGAGGGGCATTGCTGATTTCGACGGTCTTGAAATAGAGAAGATGCTTGGGTCAGTCCAGTGACTACCCTGTGGCCGACTAACACTTCGGTCGGCCGTCCCGCACCTCGGACGTTGGGCCTCAAATATTCGACCATCTCAAATTTTCCGCTTGCCATCAGAAAATAACTAAATACCATGCGCCCTGCATTTGTACTATTGCTAATAGGTTGCCTCTTCGCAACGCCTGCCCTTGCTGAACCGAGTCAGTCCAAATCTCCGTTTCACGGTGTCTGGAATGGAAGCATCGGTAAGCTCTCGATCAGAGCTTGTTTCAATGACGATATCGAAGGGCGCAGATCCGCAAGCTATTACTATCATCGGCATCTAATTCCCATTGAGCTAAGGGCCGAAGGCGATTCCGCCACGAATACGAGCGCTACTTGGCGCGAGGCGGATGGAATTTTGCAGATCGAAAGCACCTCATCTGACCAAATCAAAGGTACATGGAGAAGCACCGACGACTCCCGAAAGCTGGCTGTCCAGCTAACACGGGTTGCACTATCCGCCGCTGATTCCGCTGATGGAATGAACCCGTGCGGAAGCAACGCATACAACGAAGCTATCGTTGCATCCGTTAAGACAATTCATGGCCCTGTCGTTTCTGTGGGCAACGTCAAGTATCGAATCGTCACTGATGCTTTGCCTTCTGGAAGAGGCAGTGACTACAAAGGGCGTCAGCAATATTGGGAAACCATCGAGCTACTCGGAAATAATTCGGCGATTGCAGCAATCAACAAGTCAATCCGCGAACGAATTGAAAAACAAGGCCAAATGGGTTTGTCTTGCCGATCTATAGCAATGAATGATACTGCAGGCGAGGGAATTGATTTTCAGGAGGTTGGCGTAGCAGTTGTGGGCCGATGGATTAGCGTCACGAGACAAAGCGTAGTGGACTGTCGCCAAAGTAGTATTCATTTGTCCGAGCGAACTTACACGTGGGATCTGACGACCGGGAAACAGGAAAGCCTGTTTTCATGGATCAAGGGTGCAGAAGCAGTAAATGATGGTGATCATCTTCTGACGGAGGGAAAGTTGCCCGATGCCTTGGATAACTTCATCGCAAGTCGATTTGGGCAAGGAGATCCCGGGGTTCATTTAAGCATGGACGACCTGGAGCGCTGCTATGGGCAGCATCAGCCGGGTAGCTATTCGTACCAACTCAAACTTGCCAGCGATGGAATCGTCTTCGAAATACCCACAACAAGCAATGGCTCGTGCGGTGAAGCATTCAAGCTTTCATGGAAAGAACTTAAACCCTTTCTGAATCGAAAGGGGCGCCAATTTGCTGCTGAGATTCAATCCTTACAGAGAGCCAAGCGGTAGTGTTGTCTTCCGGGAAAGCTATCGCAATGCCTACGCACGGCCACTTGAGGCCCAACCCGGCAGTCAACCGGACCTGCGCCAAAAGCCGCGCCGGCCAGTTACGTCAATCGTTGGGCCCAAGGCCATGCGCCGTTTCGTCACATCCAATTGCGCCGCTCCGTGAGCGGCGCTCCGGAGTCTGGCCTCAAATTTCAAGGGCCATGAGCCGAGGCCAGCGCTTCGCGTGCACTAAGCCCTGCTTGGCCGAGCGCCTATGAGACCTTTTCTCTCCCAGGTGATGTCTGTCCAGTGACCTGCTTCGCCTACGACCTCCAAAGCGCCGCCCTGGCCGATCCGGACAGCGCCACCCTGCAGGCCCTCCCTTGATCCTGGAGAACGCCGAAGCCGATGAAGGCCTCTGGCATCTGGCCGGGGTATCGCCGCAGCAGGCGCTGGCGCTGTGGCAATGCTTGGCGGGAGGTGATTGGCCCACATTGCGTGCCCAAGCCTGGGTCCCGGGCCACGCCCCATGATCGAGCGCGTGGACGCCCTGGAGCGGCTAGGGCCTGTTCACACTAATGGAGGCCAGCGCGTTGCCATCCAGAAAGGGCGCCAACGCGGCGCGAAGTGAAGCTGGGGCTCATTGCCCCAGCGAGCTTCGCAACAAAGTGGGCGCCCTTGTCTGGTGGCAACCCGAGGGGAAAGGGTCTTGCCGGCCGCCATCCGTCGTTGCACGGCTCGCCCAGGCGCCCAGCCTGGGCAGCGCCGCGCGCCTAGGCTGCCAGCCGGCAAGGCCCTTTCACGCGGCCTCGCTTAGTGTGAACAGGCCCTAGTGCGCCTGGCGCCGGCCGACCGACTGACGGGTGAGCGGGCCTTTGGCGCCACGCCCACCTATTGGTGCCCGGGCTGCGATGCCATCACCGAGTTCCGGCTCGGCTGGAAGCAGGCCTTCGCCCCCGAGGCGGTGGAGCGTGCGTTCCAGCAGGCCATGGGGCCGTTGCAGGCCTGGGAGCAGGACTACTCCAACTTCGAGTGCCGGCTCTGCCACCAACAGGTGCGCTGCATCCACGACGTGCACGAGTTCGCGATGTCCTCCTACCGGCACATTCCGCGCTGGCTGCTCGTTGACCGGGGTGAGGACTGAGCCGCAGCCCGGCGCCGACAATGCGCCCATGAACCCCCGTCCCTTCGCCCTGCGCGGCGAGCACATCACGCTGGAGGCCTTGATCAAGGCCGCCGATTTGAACGAGCAACGCGATTTGTCGCGCGCGGTGATTGCCGCCGGCGAGGTGCGCGTGAATGGTGAGGTGGAGACCCGGCGCGGGCGCAAGCTGCGCGCCGGGGATGTGGTGCAGCTGGCGCGGGACCAGGTGCGTGTGGTGGATGCCGATCCCGCGCAGTGAGCCCTAGACCTTAGTCTGCGCGGCGGCGGCGCAGTCGCGTGCCGATCACGCCCAGGCCGGCCAGGGCCAGCAGGGCGCTGCCGGGCTCGGGCACGGCGCTCACCTGTTCGATGCGGTAGACGAAGCCGTGATCGGCGTAGTTGAAGTCGCCACCGCCGTCCAGGTCTTCAAAGGCCAGGTGCTGGCCGGCGGGCAGCAGGTTGTCGCCGCTGTAGTCGCTCAGGAAGGCGTGGTTCACGCCGTCCAAGTTCCAGCTGATGTCGCTGTAGTAGCGCTCGACCTCGGTCTCGCCCGGTTCGTTGCCGATCTGGATGAAGAAGTTCAGGCTGTCGCCGGCGCTCACCTGGCCGAAGGAAAAGCTTTGGCCGTAGGTGGAGGTCTGATTGCTCAGGCCCAGGGGGCGCTGTTGGCCATTGACCAGCACGCCCAGCCAGTTGTCGTAGCCGCCGGCCAGGCCGCTGAAATACACCACCAGCTGGCCGCTCTGGGTGGCCACCAGGGGGCCGGGCGCCGGGGCTTCTTCGCCCGCGCCCGTGTAGGGGGCGGGGGCGGCCTGGGCGGCGCCGCTGCAGGCGGCGGCCAGCAGCAGGGCGGCCCATCTTGTTCGAATCGTCATGGATCAATCAACAGAGTGGAGGAGCCCACCACTCTAGGAAGCGGGGTCGCCAAAGGCACTACGGC
Source organism: Inhella inkyongensis (assembly GCF_005952805.1). Taxonomy (GTDB): domain Bacteria; phylum Pseudomonadota; class Gammaproteobacteria; order Burkholderiales; family Burkholderiaceae_C; genus Inhella; species Inhella inkyongensis. The sequence continues at coordinate 81,026 of NZ_CP040709.1, read as the reverse complement.
GAGCACCGTAGTTGGCAGCCTAGACTGGCTGTTCCTTCAGCAGCAGCGGGGTTCCCATGCAGCGCGTCACCGGTATTGGCGGCATCTTCTTCAAGGCCAAGGACCCCAAGGCCCTGGGCGAGTGGTACCGCAAGCATTTGGGTATCGATGTGCAGGACTGGGGCGGCGCGGCCTTTGTTTGGCAGGGGGCGCACAACCCTGAGGGCGTGGGCACCACGGTGTGGAGCCCCTTCAAGGACGACACCAGCTACTTCGCCCCCAGCACCGCGCCCTTCATGGTGAATTACCGCGTGGCCGATCTGAATGCGCTGCTGGCGGTGTTGCGCAGCGAGGGCGTGCAGGTGGACGACAAGGTCGATGAGAGCGAGTTCGGCAAGTTCGGCTGGGTCGTCGACCCCGAGGGCAACAAGCTGGAGCTGTGGCAACCGCCTGAGGGGCAATGAGGGCCATGCACAGCCTGCGCACGCCGCGTTTGCTGCTGCGCCCCTGGCGCGATGAGGACTTGCCGGCCTATGCGGCGCTGAACGCCGACCCTGAGGTGATGCGCCACTTCCCGGCGCTGCTGACGCGTGAGCAAAGCGATGCGCAGGCCGCGCGCATCCGCGCCAAGCTGGACGCGCAGGGTTGGGGCCTGTGGGCGGTGGAGGTGCAGGGTGGTGCGCCCTTCATCGGCTTTGTGGGTCTGGCCGATCCAGGCTTTGAGGCGAGCTTCATGCCCGCCATCGAAGTGGGCTGGCGCCTGGCGCGCAGTGCCTGGGGCCAGGGCTATGCCAGCGAGGCCGCCTCTGCGGCCTTGGCATTCGGCTTTGAACAGCTGGATCTCGCGTCCATCGTCTCGTTCACGGTGCCGGCCAATGTCCGCTCGCGGGCGGTGATGACGCGCATCGGCATGCACGACACCGGGCTGCGCTTTGAGCATCCGCGGGTGCCCGAGGGCTCCGCCTTGCGCGAGCACGTGCTCTACCGCATCGACCGCATTGACGCCGGCTGATCGTTACAGTCTTCCCTCCTTCTGCACACCCGAGGTGTCCATGTTCAGAGCGCTGATGGTCGGTCTGCTCGGGCTCTGGGTGGGGTGTGCCCAGGCCGAGGCGGTGTTGAAGGTGGTGCGCGGCGAACTCGACTTCCCACCCTTCGAGATGCAGCAGGAGGGTCGCGAGGCCGGCTTGCACATCGAGCTGGTGGAGGCGGCGGCGGCACGCGCGGGCCTGAAGGTGCAGTGGCAGCGCTTGCCCTGGAAGCGCGCGCTGCGCGAGCTGGAGCTGGGTCAGGCCGACGCCGCCACCTATGTCTCGCGCACGCCCGAGCGCGAGGCCTGGGCGATCTTCCTGGACGACAACCGCCTGAGCAGCACCGAGCTGCGCTTTGTGGTGCGGCGCGAACAGGCGGAGCGCATCCGTTTCGACGGCGATCTGCCGCGCTTTCTGGGCAGCATTCGCAAACCCATCGCCATCCGGGGCTTTCAGTTCGGTGTGCCCGCGGTGGACCAGGTGAAAAAGCTCGAAGCGCGCAATCTGGACGACTTGCTGCGCCTGTTGCACGAAGGCGCGGCCGATGTGGCGGTGCTGAACTGGACCGACTTTCAGGGCAGCTATGGCGGCCGGCCCGAGGCGCAGGCGGTGCAGGGCTTGAGCCCGCCGATTCAGCGCATGCACAACTATCTGGCGTTCTCCAAGGTGCGCGCCGCCACCGGTTTGGCGCAGCGCATGGCCGAGGCGCTGGTGGCTTACCGGCGCACGCCCGAGTACCAGGCCCTGCTCAAGCGCTACCGCGTGGACGCTCCTTGACTTGGTAAGCGATGGTGAGCCCGCGGGGCTCACGCGCTTCGGCGCCGGCACACTAGCTGCTGTTCGAGGAGTTCGTATGCGTGCATGGAGTCTGTTGGCCTGGACCGCCCTGTTGAGTGCCTGCGGCGGGGGTGGAGGCGATGCCGGGGCACCGATCAACACCCTGGGCACGCTGCGCCTTTCGCTGGCCGACGCGCCGGCCTGCGGCATGAGCAAGGTGTTTGTGACCGTGCAGCGGGTGCGGGTGCATACCAGCAGCTCGGCCGGCGAAAACGATGGCGGTTGGGTGGACATCACCCCCGCCGCACCGCTGCGGGTGGACCTGCTGACCTTGACCAACGGAACGCTGGCCGCGCTGGGTGAGGCGCGCCTGCCGGCCGGCAGCTATCAGCAGCTGCGCCTGGTGCTGGCCGAGAACGGCGGCGCCACCCCCCTGGCCAATGCGGTGGTGCCGGCCGGCGCCACCAGTGAGCTGGAGCTGGAAACGCCCAGCGCCCTGCAAAGCGGGCTGAAGATCAACACGGCCATCACGGTGGCCGCCGGCCAGGTGGCCGACTGGGCCATTGACTTTGACGCCTGCAAGTCCATCGTGAAGGCGGGCAATTCGGGCCGCTATCTGCTCAAGCCAGTGCTCACGGCCCTGCCCCTGCTGGGCGATGCCGGCCAGCGCGTGGTGGGCTTTGTGGACAGCGCCCTGGCCCATGGCGCGGCTACCGTGTCGGTGCAGCAAAACGGCCTGCCCCTGCGCGCCACGCCCACCGACGCCAGCGGCAAGTTCGTGCTCTACCCCGTGCCGGCCGGCAACTACCAGTTGGTGATCAGCGCCAATGGCCGCGCGACGGCGGTGATGAATGGGGTGCCCGTCACCACCACGGCCATCACCACGCTGGGCGGTGAGGCGGCCCGATTGATTCCGCCCGCCAGCGCGATGGCCGAGCTCAGCGGCGTGATCACGCTGAATGGCCAGGTGACCAGCACGTCGGGTAGCGTGCGCGCGCTGCAAAACCTGAGCGGCGGCCCGGCGGTCGAGGCGGCCTATGCGGCGGCCGATGCCAGCACCGGCCGCTACACGCTGCGCCTGCCTACCGCCGCGCCGGTGCAGCTGGCCTATCAGGCCGGCGCCACCAGCTTCCCCTGGGCGCCCAGCGTCAGCGAGGCCGGCAAGTACAAGCTGGAAGCCAAGGCCGGCGACAAGCCGGTGCAGTCCTTCGACCTGACCCTCACCGGCAACGCGGTGAAGGACTTCAGCTTCTGATCCGGGCCGGCCCTGCACGCCGTGTGGGGCCCAGGCCGGCGAATTCAGCGCGTAAAGCCCAGTTCTTGCAACCAGGCCCAGGCAGCTTCGAGCGAATCCCTGTGGGCCTGAGGCATCAAGGGCTCGGTGCGCTGCACGTAGTCACGAATCACCACTTCGTGAAAGTGGCTGGGCATCAGGCGGACCAATGCACCCAGGCCCTGCCCATGGGCCAGCTCTACAAAGCGCTGCCACGCCTCCAGGGCCGCAGGCGTGGCGAGGCCCCACTCGCGGGCGTCGGTCAGCAAGGCCCAGCGCGCGGCCCCGCGCTGGGCCACGCTCGTCAGCACCTCTTGCTGCAATTGCTGCACCGCGAAGTCATTCCAGTCCTCAAAGATGCGGAGCACCAGCACAGTGCCCTGCCAGTCCAGCTCATACCGTCCGTGCGCGCGGTTCATGGGCGCCTTCAAGTCAGGGGATGCCCAGCAGCTTGTGCGTCTGCAGGCTCAGGCGCCACTGCGGGTGGGCCAGGCAGTAGTCGATGGCGGCGCGGGTGTGGCGGTTCTTCAGCAGGCCGTCCATGGGCTGCAGGAAGAAATGCTCGAAGTCCAGGTCGGCAAAGCGTTCGGGCGGCGCCAGGGGCTGGGGGTAGACCAGCTTGAGCTCATGGCCCTTGGTGAGCACCAGGGGCGCGTCGGCCTTGGGGCTGACGCAGATCCAGTCCAGCCCGGCCGGTGCGGGCTGGGTGCCATTGGTCTCCACCGCTACCTCGAAGCCGCGCGCGTGCAGCGCGGCGATGGCGGCCTCATCCAGCTGCAACAAGGGCTCGCCGCCGGTGCAGACGATGTAGGGCTTGCCGCCGCCGGGCCAACGTGATGCCGCCCACTCGGCCAGGGCCTCGGGCGTGGCGAACTTGCCGCCGCCCTCGCCATCGGTGCCGACGAAGTCGGTGTCGCAGAAGGTGCAGACGGCCGTTGCGCGGTCCTGCTCGCGGCCCGTCCACAGATTGCAGCCGGCAAAGCGCATGAACACCGCCGGCCGCCCGGCCTGCGCACCCTCACCCTGCAGGGTGTAGAAGCACTCCTTGACGCTGTAGGTCATGGCAGCCCCTGCAGGCTCAAGGCCAGGCCGTATAGCACCAGGGCCAGGCCAATGCCCAGCTGCGGCACCCGGAACCAATAGGCCCGCGCCAGCATGAAATAGGCCGTGAGCACCGTCAGGCCCAGGCCCATCAGATAGAGCGAGCCGAAGAACAGCGCCGGCTGCTGCAGGGCCAGATAGCCAAAGCAGGCCGCGAACAACAGTGCGCCCAGGCTGTGGCTGCCGTGGAAGCCCAGGCCCGCGCGCCACATCGTGGTTTCCCTGGACACCAGGGGCGATACCTCTTTGAGGCGTTGCGTGAGCGCGCGGTCGCGCGGGTGGAAGGCCGGGCCGCGGTAGGTCAGCACCCAGTGGGCGGCGCCCAGCAGGCCAAGAATCAGGGCGCTGGCAAGCACCAGCCAGGAAGAAGCAGAAATCATGGCGCGCAGCATAGTGCGCATGCCGGAGACTGACGCCCCCTGCCGCTGGCAGAGCGAGCTGAGGCGAGGGCATCTCGGGGCTTTTCATAATCGGACCCCCAAGCCCTCTCCCGAAGAAGCCGCATGAGCCTTCCATCGCCCCAGTGGCCAGTGCGAATGATCCCGTGCCTGCTGTTGGCGCTGGCGGCACGCTCCGCCTCGGCCGCGGCGCCCCCGGATGAGGTGGCGAAGCTCATCGCTCGCATTGAAGCGCCGCAAGCCGCAAGTCAGAGCGAACTCTCGGCACTCGGGATGGAGGCGCTGCTTGAGCAGACGCAGGTCCCTGCCGTGAGCATTGCGGTGGTGTGGGACTTCAAGCTGCACTGGGCCAAGGCCTATGGCGTGGCAGACGCCGCAACGGGCCGCCGGGTGGATGCGCGTACGCGCTTCCAGGCCGCGTCGATCAGCAAGCCGGTGACGGCCCTCGCGGCTATGCACCTGGTTCAGCAGCGGCGCTTGGAGCTGGATGCGGACATCAATTCGATCCTTCGTTCCTGGAAGGTCCCCGCCACAGTGCTGACGCGTGAGCAAGCGGTGACGCCGCGCTCCCTGCTCAGTCACACCTCGGGGGCCGACGATGGTTTTGGCTTCCCCGGCTACGCGCCCGGGGCGCCCCTGCCCTCCCTGGTGCAGATTCTGGAAGGCCAGCTCCCGTCCAATGTGGGCAAGGTGGTCTTCAAGCGGACGCCGTATGAGGCCTACAAGTATTCCGGCGGGGGCTATACCCTCTTGCAACTGGCCCTGAGCGAGCGCGCGGGTCGCCCGTTTTCGCAGTTCATGGGGGCGACGGTACTGGCCCCCCTGGGCATGAGTGACAGCAGCTTCGAGCCCCTGCCCACCGAGGCCACGAATGTCGCGCTGGCCCACGACAAGCAGGGGCAGCGCATGGGCGTCCCCTGGCACGTCCACCCGGAGCAGGCCGCAGCCAGCCTATGGAGCACCCCGAGCGACCTGGCGAAACTCATCATCGAGATCCAGACCGGGCTGCGCGGCCCGAGGGGCAAGGTCATCGATCAGCGAACCGCCACCGAAATGACTGCTCCAGTCGGGATTGGCCGCTATGCGATGGGCCTGGTGATCGATCGCCGCCAGGAAGGCTGGTACTTCTCGCACAGCGGTTCAAACTGGGGCTACCGGGCCTGGCTGAGTGGGCATCTCCGCAAGGGCTACGGCGTGGTGATCATGACCAACGGCGACAACGGCATGGCGCTGATGAACGAGATCGCCGATCGGGTCGAGCGGGCCTACCAGTGGGATTCATGGGAGGGGCCCGCGCCGAATTAGTTCGTCGCGGGCCAGCCCTGGCTCTTAGACGCAACCCACCCCGTCTCTCCCCGCGCCAGCATCTGAATGCTCGGCAACCGAATAGTGCGGGCCAACAACCTCGTTGGGACCTTGGGTCGCGCGGTACTTGCCGGGAGCTGGTTACTTGGGCCGCGCGACGAGCACGGCCGTTCCGGTGGCACAGGCCATCAGCATGCCATTCGTTTCACCCAACACGGTATAGGTCAGACTGACGCCAACCACCGCGTTTGCGCCACGCTCAACGGCTTCTGCTTCCATGCGCTTGATGGCCGTTCGACGGGCGTCGGCCATGACCTTTTCGTATCCGCTGGCTCGGCCGCCCCAGAAGTCGCGCCAATTGGCCACCATATCGCGCCCGGCATGTGCCCCCAGAATGACCTCGGCGGAAACAATGCCGCAGTAACGATCGACCGACGTGCCTTCAATCCACTGAGTGGTCGTACTGATCATGAACGTGTGACTCCCTTTTTCCCGGCAGGATAGCCGGCTCCAGGAGCTGGTGGATCGAAGACCGGGGGATTGGGCGCCGCTGAACCTCAGACCGGAATCAGCTCACTGGTATCGCCCAGCGTCACCACCGCGCCGCAGCCGCGCGTCTCGTACAGGTCCACGCGGTCGGTTTCGGGCAGCACGGCGCGGGCCTCGCGCAGGATGTGGGCGGCCAGGCTCGCGCAGTCGCCGTCGGTCAGGCGCTCGTCCAGATGCAGGGGGTGGTGGTCCAGGCGCTTGAACACCGGGTTGAAGCGCTCCTTCACATCGCCGAAGTCCACCGCCCAGCCATAGAGCTGGTGCAGCTCGGCCTGCAGGTGCAGGCGCAAGGTGAAGGTGTGGCCGTGCACGCTGGCCAGAGGGTGCTGGGGCGGGGCGTTCTTCAGCTGCACGGCGGAGTCCAGCGTGAACTCCTTCCAGATGCGAAAGCGCGCGCCGTCGAAGTTGGCGCCGCTGCTGCCGGTTTCGAACACCGTGACCCAGCTGAGCTCAGGCAGCTGGGGTTTGAGCCGCTCCCAGATCCAGCGCGAGAGCATCTCGCTGGTGGGGTTCTCCAGCCCGGGCATTTCGTTCAGACAGCGGTAGTTCAGCTCGAAGTGCAGCGGCGCCCAGAGGGCGTCCAGGTGGTCGTAGTCGATCGAGAGTTCGCGCTCACCGAGGTCTTGATTGGCGTGCACGATGACCTCGAAGCCATGGCCATGAAGGCGCCCGCATTTGTGACCGGGCGGCACATGGGGCAGCCAATGCGCGCTTTGAAAGCGGTAGCGCCGCCAGACATGGGCGCGGCCGCGCAGGTCCACGTCCACGCCGCTGTGCGTGGTGCTGTAGACGCTGAGCTGCTGCAGGCCGGGCAGTGGGGCGCCGCCATCGCCGCCGGCCAGGCGTTGCTGCAGCCAGCGGGCGATGTTCTCGTCCGTGGGGTTGGGCAGCAGATCGTTGAGCAGCGCGTGGTCCAGCGGCGCGGCGGCGGCCTCCAGGCGTTCGCGCAGCGCGCTGACCTCGGCACCCTTGAAGGGCGCCCAGCCCAGCGGCAGCGCGCAGCGCGCCTGGGCCAGAAAGGAATGGCCATGCAGGCGGCGGGCGCGGTGGCCTTCGGGCAGGGCGGGGATGTGGCAGGCGGCCTCGAAGGGCGTGGCCGCGCTGTGCAGGGTGAGCAGCATGGGGCCGATTGTCGTGGCCCCAGGCGAATCACACCCGCTTCCAGTCCATGAACCAGTTCGGCTCCCAGCTCTTGCCGCCGTCGCGCGAGACGGTCTGGTGCCAGCGGCAGCTCTTGGGGGTGATCTGGTCCCAGATGCTGCGGATCTTGATGGGCTGGCCTTTGTCCTCGTCGTCGGCCTCGAACAGGCCCACGCCGTCCTTGAAGTGGCCTGGCATGCCCGGGCCGCTGAGCACGCCGTTGCGGGCCGAGACCCAGAAGTCCATCCAGGTGTGTGTTTCCAGGTTCAGGATGCGCAGGCCCAAGCCGGCAAAGCCGCGCGCCGGGATGCGCAGTTCTTCCAGCGAGGCCTTGCCATCGAGCAGGCGGTGCACCGTGGCCTCACCGGGGAACTCGTCCCACTCGCCGGGGGCCTTCAGGCGGCGGTTGTGCATGCGCCACTCACCGGCCAGGAAGTCGAACTCGCCCGGCTGGCCGGGTGGGAAGCTGGGGGGCGTGGGGGTTGCGGTTGCCGTGGCCGCGGCAGCGGACCCGGCGCTCAGGCCGGTGGCAGCGGCTTGCAAGAGCAGGCGGCGTTTGAGCAGGTGTTGCATGGTGGGCTCCGGGGGTGGGGATTGGGGTGGCGCCATCTTGCGATTCAAACCATGACAATGGCTGTCATGTTTAGTGGAGCCTGGATCGGGCGACTGGGCGTGTCCGAGGGGCTGGCGAGGCGGGCCGCAGGCTAGGCGCGAGCAACAACGCCAGCGGCCAGAAGCGCCTCTTGTTGATCGGAGGATTCCATGCACGCAGTGCTTCAGATTGGCTTACCGAAAGAAGGCGCGGTCAGTCGCCTGGTCCAGGTTCAGAAATGAAAGCCAGCCGCCTGCTCTCCATCCTGATGCTGTTGCAAAGCCGGGGCCGCCAAAGCGCGCCGCAGCTGGCGCGGGCGCTGGAGGTGAGCGAGCGCACCATCCTGCGCGACATCGATCAGCTCAGTGCCGCCGGGGTGCCGGTGTGGGGGCAGCCCGGCCGCGCCGGCGGCTTTGAGCTGCAACCCGGCTGGAGCACCCAGCTCACCGGCATGACGGGCGACGAGGCCCAGGCCCTGATGCTGGCCGGCCTGCCCGGTGCGGCCGCCGAGCTGGGCCTGGGCGCGGCGGCCACCGGGGCACGACTCAAGGTGCTGGCCAGCGTGCCCCCGCCTTGGCGCGAGCTATCGGACCGCGTGGCCCAGCGCCTGCACCTGGACCCGCTGGATTGGTACCGCGCGCCCGATACGCCCCAGCACTTGCAGGACGTGGCGCGCGCGGTCTGGCAGGGGCAGACGTTGGCCGTGGAGTACCAGAGCTGGGCCGGGCTGAAGCGCTATCGGCTGGAGCCGCTGGGTCTGGTGCTCAAGGCCGGGGCTTGGTATTTGGTGGCGCTACGGGACAACCCAAGAGGCCGCAAAGACGCGCGCACCTACCGCTTGGCCAGTCTGCGCAGCGCCCGACTGCTGGACCACGCCTTCGAGCGGCCCAAGGACTTCGATCTGCCGGCCTGGTGGCGGGCGGCCAGCCAGCGCTTCGAGGCCGAACTCAAGCAGGTGCCAGTGACGCTCAAGGTCAGCGCCCAGGGCCTGCGCTGGCTGCGCAACAGCCGCCTGCCGCTGGTACCCCTGGGTGAACCTGAGCTGCTGGGTGATCAGCAGGTGCAGCTGTGGTTCGAGAGCGAAGAGATGGCGGCACGTCAGCTGCTGGCCTTCGGGCCCGAGGTGGAGGTGTTGGAGCCGGTCAGTCTGCGCGACCGTCTGGCCGAGCAGGCAAAGTCCGTGCTGCGGCTGTACCGTTGATCCCCTTCCCACCTTGTCTGCTATGCCCGATTTGATCCTGGCCGATGCCATTCCCCCCCAGCCCTGGCGCAATGGCGGAGGGGCCACCCGTGAACTGTTGGCCTGGCCGCCGGGAGCTGATTGGCGCTTGCGCATCAGCCTGGCCGATATCGACCGCGATGGGCCCTTCTCGGCCTTTCCGGGGGTGCAGCGCCACTTCGCGGTGTTGGAGGGCGCGGGGGTGCAGCTGCAGCTGGCCGATCAAACCCTGGCCCTCACGCCGGCCAGCCGGCCCCTCGGGTTTGACGGCGCGCTGGCACCGGATTGCCGGCTCATCAACGGCCCCACCCGTGACCTCAATCTGATGTTGAGGGGCTTGGGCGAGGGTGATGCTGGCGGTATGTGGCGGGCCGAGGACGGCGCGGCGAACGCACCGGCCGGGGCTTGGCGGGCCTTCTTCTGCGGCGGCGCGGTCCGTTTGGAATTCCCGCAGGGCGGTTTGAGCTGGAGCCTGGCGCCGCGCAGCCTGCTGTGCGGCCTGCCCGCTGGCATCTACCGGCTGCAGCCTTTGGATGCCGCGCCTGCCTTCTGGCTGGCCGCGCCGCATGGCCCTGCTCCAGCCTGTTGATGCCGCTGGGCTGAATCGCTGCGGTAGCGGTTCCTACTCGCTTCGCCAGCTCGCCTGGCCAGGCGAATTTGTGCCGTGTTTCCAGGCGCTTCGGCCTGTAAGCGGCCGTTCCAAATGGGGCTTTTGGCGCCGGAGTTTGGGGGAAATGCCCCGAACCAGGTGGCCTAGCGGCTCCTTCGGCCTGGGGCGTTGGACTGGCATCGGTCTTGCGACGCCGGTGCGTTTACCGGAGCCCCTCCCCATGCATCGCATTCCATGTTTGCGTTCAGTCCCCGCACTGTTGAAAGCGGGCTTTGCAGTCTTTGGCCTCGTGTTTGCGTTGCACGGTTGCGGCGGAGGTGGCGGGGCGGGGGGGCCGGCCGATGCGTCACCGTCTCCGCCAGCGCCTCCCCCGCCTGCCAGTGCGGCGGCTTTGGCCGCCCATGGCGCCATCACGGCCTTTGGCAGTGTGTGGGTCAACGGGGTCGAGTACAGCAGCGCCAATGCCCGCATCTTGAAAGATGGGCGCGAGGTACCGGAGTCCGAGCTGCGAGTGGGCATGGTGGTGCGGGTCGAGGGCTCGGCGGCGGCGCGCACCGCGCAGACCATTCGGGTGGACAGCCCGCTGACGGGATGGGTTGAGCAGGTGGTCAACCCGCAGCAGTGGCGCGTCATGGGGCAGTTGGTGCAAATCGAACCAAGCACCCGGTTCGAGTCCGGGCCGCTGCCGCAGGTGGGTGATCGCGTCGAGGTACACGGCCTGCTCGTGGCGGAGGGTTTGGTGGCAGCGGGATACATCGAGCGCAAGCTCACGGTGCCCACGCCACCGTTTGAGGTCAAGGGATGGGTTCGGGCCCATGACCCCGGCCTGCAACGATTTCAGGTGGGCGATTTGCAGGTGCAATACGCCGCCGGCCAGTTCAGCGACATGCCAGCCGGCAGCTGGAACGGGCTGCTGGTCGAGGTCAAAGGCAGCGCCTGCGCCAGCCAGCCGGTTTGCGGCACCTTGACCGCGCAGCGGGTCCAGCCCCACGGCATTCGCCCGGCGGAGGGCCAGCCCCTGGAGCTGGAGGGCTACGTGGCACAGCTCAGCGGGCGGCAGTTCATGCTCGGTGCCCAGGCTGTGGCGGTCCAGGACAATACAACGTTCGAGCACGGCAGCCTGGACGAGTTGGCCAACGGCGCCAAGGTGGAGGTCGAGGGACAAGTGAGTGGCGGGGTGCTGCTGGCCAGCAAGCTGTCATTCAGGGAGTCCATCCGTCTGGAGGGGGATGTGGCGGCGTTGGACTCGGGGCGTGCCGAACTGCGTTTGGCAGGCTTGGCGCCGCTGACCTTGCGCTGGAATACCTTGACGCGCTGGCAGGGGGTGGCGGATGGGTCGGCCCTGCGCACCGGCCAGCATCTGCGCGTGCGCGCACGCTGGGTGGACGGCGAGGGGGTGACCGCCTCTGAGATCAGCTTGCGCAGCGAACAGTCTGATCCACGTGTGATCGTGCAGGGGCCGGTGACGCAAGTGGCGGCACCGCGTTTGAGCCTGCTGGGCCTGGACATTAACACTACCGGCTTGGCGGACAGTGACTTCCGCGATGGGCAGGAACAGGTCATCGGTCGCGCGGCCTTCTTTGTGGGCCTGCAGGTCGGGCGACCGGTGAAACTGCGCGGCGATTGGCGCAATGGGCAATTGAGCTGGAAGCAGGCCGAGCTGGCCCCGTGAGCAGCGTTGCTCAGTCGAGGGCTTGCGCCAACGCCAACAGATGCCCCTCGGGGTCGCGCAGATAGGCGGCCTGATGGCCCCAGTTGCGCGCCTGCAGTGGGCTGATCAACTCCGCGCCAGCAGCCAGCGCGCGGGCCAGCCAGGGAGCGGGGTCTTCGTCCAGCAGCAGGTAGAGCTCGCTGCGTGGGGTGTCGGTGGGGGCGGGCCAGTCCTGGCTCAACAGGCGGCGGATGCCGGCCTCGGGCATCAGGCCCAGCACCGCGCCGCCGGGCAGCTCGAACTCGCACATGCCGGGCACATCGAGGCGCGGCGGGCGCGCCAGCAGCGCGGCATAGAAGTCGCGCTGAGCGGCGGCGTCGCGCACGAACAGGATGCAGTGCGTGGCGGCCATCAGCTGAAGGATTCCACCGCCACCTGGCGTACATCCACCTCGCCGGGTTTGTGGAGCCCGGCCGTGACCATGTCCTGCAAAAAGCCCTCGACCTGGGCCAGGCGGATCTGCCCCAGCGGCGCGCCGGCCAGCTGCTGCTTGACCATCAAGGCGTGGCTGGCTTCCAGCTCGGCCTGGCTCATCTCCGGGTTGTCCTGGCGCATGCGGGCGTCGGCCGCGGCGCGCTCCGCCACGCTGCCGCTTAAATAGCGCCGCCAGCCCTCGACGCTGGCCTGCACGAAGCGGCGCACCAGCTCGGGGCGCTCGCGCAAAGTGTCGGCATGGGTGTCGATCAGGGTGCTGGGCGTGCGCCAGCCGTGGTCGGCCAGCAGGTGCACCACCGGTTCGAAGCCGCCCTGCTGCTTCACATAGATGGGCTCGGCCACCGAGTAGGCCTGCTGCACCGATTGCTTGTGCGCCAGGAAGGGGCCCAACGTGTAGTTGTAGGGCCGCAGCGCTTCGTCGCGAAAGCCGTGGCGGCGCTTCAGCCATTGCCACCAGCTGAACTGCGCATCCTTGGCGATCCAGATGCGCGGCGCCTTCTTCAGGGCTTCGAAGCTCTCGAAGCCCTGGCCCGGGTGGGCGATCAAGGCCTGCGGGTCCTTGGCAAAGATGGCCGCCACGCTGCGGGTGGGGATGCCGAGCTTGGCGTTGTCAAAGCCGTGCAGCAGATTGCCCGTCATCAGGAAGTCGATCTTCTTGGCCGGCAGCAAGGGGCGGTTGTTGACCTGCGGCCCGCCTTGGCGGATCTCCACCGCCAGCCCGGCGCGCGCATAGCTGCCGTCCACCAGGGCTTGGTAGAAGCCGCCGTGCGCGGCCTGAGCGCGCCAGTTGGTGGCGAACACCACCTTGTCGGGTTGACTTTGCCCCTGGGCGCGAATGAAGGCGGGGGCGGCCAGCAGGGGTGCGGCGAGCAGGAGACGGCGAGTGGTCATGTTCGGCAGTCACAGCGGTGAAGGCGCCATTCCACCACTGCGCCTGAGCGGAAAACCCTGTCCGGATTGACCCGGAGACGGCGAGCTTTACACCCCAAGCCCCCCCCCTGTTTAAGTGTTTGATCCATAAAGACTGGCACGCTCATTGCGTTTGGGATTGACTTTCGCCGCGCTGGGTCCAAGCACTCTGGCGCTGTCCTCTGACCGAACGCCCCTAGTGGGTCTGCACCATGATGCTGAAGAAGAATTTGCTGGCTCTTGCGGCCACCGCCACCCTGGCCCTCGCGGCTGCGCCGGCCCATGCGCTGAAGATCGAATTGATCAACACCGGTGGCGTGACCGAGGGCACCGACGTTTACAAGGGCTTCAAGGCGGCCGCCCGTTTCTGGGAGCAGGCGCTGACCAATGACGTGACCCTGCGCTTCGAGGTCCGCTATGCCGCCTTGGGCGCCGGCATCATTGGCTCTACCGGCAGCACCACGAATGTGGCCTATGTCGGTGATGTGTTGACGGCCATGAAGGCGAGCGGCAACTCGCGCGTCGACCAAGTCGCAGCCAAGACCCTGAATGGTTCTCGTGCCTCTGGCTTCCAAGGCGGCCAGGCCATTGACGCCCTGATCTCCGCGCCCAAGGCGGACGGTACTGGCGTGAACACCGCTCCGTTGACTCGCGTGCTCGACACCGACGCGGGTGCCAACAACTCTGCGTTCTCGGCCAATACCTCGCTGATGAAGGCCCTAGGCATGGCCGTGAACTACACCGGCGCAGCGGCCACCAACCAGCGCGACGGGGCGATCACCTTCAGCAGCAACTTCGCCTTCGACTTCGACCCCACCGATGGCATCGATGCGAACAAGATGGACTTCCTGGGCGTGGCCATTCATGAGATCGGCCATGCCCTGGGCTTCCGCAGCGGCGTGGACACCTATGACGGCAACACCGGCTTTACCGGTAACTTGGGCAACTTCGCCCTCATGTCGATCTGGGATCTGTTCCGCTACAGCGATGCCAGCCTGCAGCAAGGCGTGCGCGACTGGGGCATTGGTGGCACCCCCTACTTCTCGCTCGACGGCAAGACCAAGTACCAGAACAACGCCAACTTCTCGACCGGCCGCAACTTTGGTGATCGCCAACAAGCCTCGCACTGGCGCGATTCGCCGGCCAACACCCCGCAGGTCGGCGTGATGGACCCGACCTCGGGATTCGGTCAGCAGCAGGAAATCGATTCGCTCGATCTGGCCGCCTTTGATGCCATGGGCTGGAACGTGGCTTATGACGTGATGTGGAAGCCAGAGCGCCGCTTCTCCACCGCCATCATCGAGAGCCTGACCACCCTGCGCATCCCCGAGCCGGGCGCCCTCGCGCTGGCCGGTCTGGGTCTGCTGGGTCTGGGTCTGAGCCGTCGTCGCAAGGCGGACTGAGGCTGGACGATCCGCTTCAAGGGGGGCGCTTCGGCGCCCTTTTTTCATGGCGCCGGGACAATGCCCCGATGCTGACCCTTACGCCCCCCATCCCGGCCGATGCGGAAGTCCTGCTGGCCTTCGAGCTGCGCCACCGCGCTTACTTTGAGCGCTGGATCAACGCGCGCCCGGCCGCCTTCTACAACCTCGAGGGCGTGGCCGCTGCCATTCAGGCGGCGCGGGACGATGCGCAGGCCGACCGGGGCTATCAGTATCTGGCTCGCAGCCCAGCGGGCGAGTTGCTGGGTCGGGTCAATCTGAGTCAGGTCAAGCGCACACACTTTCACAGCGCCAGCCTGGGCTACCGGGTGACCGAAACGGCCGCCGGGCGGGGTGTGGCGCGTGAGATGGTGCGACAGGTTTGCGCATTGGCCTTCGGCCCGCATGGCCTGAAGCGCCTGGAAGCCACGGCGCGGCCCGACAACCTGGGTTCCACCCGCGTGCTGCAGGCCAACGGCTTTGCGCAGTTCGGCCACTCGCGCCGTTCCTTGGAATTGAGCGGGCAGTGGTTCGATCTGCTGCACTTCGAGGCGCACGCCCCGGGCTAACGCCCGTGCCAGCGCCCGATCCATAGGCGCTCCAGCAGCGCCACCGCGCCCTGCAGCGCCAAGCCGCTGGCCATGATCAGGCTGAGCGCGGCAAACATGCGCGGCATGTCGTTGCGGAACATGGCCTCCAGCAGGCGCGAGGCCAGACCGGTCTGGTGGCCCGCCGCGCCGGCGGCGAACTCGGCCACCACGGCGCCGATCAAGGCCAGCCCCGCCCCGGTGCGCAAGCCGGCCAGGAAGTAAGGTGCGGCGCCCGGCAGCAGCAGCCAGCGCAAGCGCTGCAGCGGGCTGGCGCGGTAGAGCGTGAACAGATCGGCGAGCGAGCGGTCCACCGCCCGCAGGCCCGCCAAGGTGCCGGAAAGAATCGGGAAGAAGGCCACCAGCCAGGCGCAGATCAGCAGCGCCGCCAGCGGGCTGTCCACATAGATCAAGACCAAGGGCGCCACCGCCACCAGGGGCGTGACCTGCAGCACCACGGCCAGCGGCAGCAGGCTGCGCTCCAGCAGGGGCGAGAGCGCAAAGGCCGCCGCGCCCAGCACGCCAGTCAAGCAGGCCAGGCCCAGCGCACTCAGGCAGACCTTCAGCGTAAAGACCCAGGCGGGCCACCAGCCGGCGTCGGGCTCCAGCAGCGCGGCGCCAATGCGGCTGGGCGGCGGCAGCAGATAGGGCGGCACCGCGCCGCTGCGCGCGGCCCACTCCCACAGCAGGCCCAAGCCCAGCAACAGCAGAGCGGCCGGAGCCCAACGCGCCAGCGCCCTCATGCCGTCATCCCCCGCTGCAGGGCCTGCTGGGCCTGGCGGACCAGCGCGAAGTAGGCGTCCTGTTCGGTCCAGTTCGCGGCCTGTTGGTGTGCCAGTTCTCGGATGGCTCGCACATCGATCTCCAGCAGCACCCGCGCCGGCCGGGGCGAGAGCACCAGCACCCGGTCGGCCAGGGCTACAGCCTCGAACACCGAGTGCGTGACGAGGATGCAGGCCAGCGCCGGCCGTGCCGCGCACCAGCTCAGCAGTTCCTGCCCCAGCTGCTCGCGGCTTTGCTCGTCCAGCGCGCCAAAGGGTTCGTCCAGCAGCAGCAGCTCGGGGTCGGTGACCCAGGCCCGTGCCAGCGCGGCGCGCATCTGCATGCCGCCGCTCAAGGTGTGGGGCAGCGCGTCAGCAAAGCCCTGCAGGCCCACGCGCTGCAGCAGGCCTGCAGCCTGCGCGCGTGCGGTGGCGGCCGTTTGGCCCGCCAGGCGCAGGGGCAAGGCCACGTTGTCGCGCACCGTGGCCCAGGGCATCAAGGTGGCCTGCTGGAACACGCTGGCGGTGCGCAGCGGCAGGCCCGCTATGCGCCCCCCACTGGGCGCCAACAGACCGCCCACCAGGCGCAGCACCGAGCTCTTGCCGCAGCCCGAGGGCCCCAGCAAGGCCACGCGCTCGCCGGCCGCCAAATCCATGCTGAAGCCCTCCAGCACGGGCAGGGCGCCGAAGCGCAGATGAAGGTGGTCGAGGTGCAGCACGGGCGGCATTGTTGCCGCCCGCTGCGTAGCTCTTTACTGAGCCCCCATCTCCTTCAGCAAGCCTTCGGCCTTGTCCACCACCTTCATCTGCCATTGCATGTAGCGGGCATCGACAACGATGGTGCGGGTGGTCTTGGGGTTGAAGTCCCAGTCCGAGATCACGGCGTCCGAGGTGCCGTCAAAGCACAGGCCCACCAGCTCGCCCTTGCCATTGAGCACCGGCGACCCCGAGCTGCCGCCGGTGGTGTCCAGCGTGGCCAGGAAGTTGACCGGCACCGAGTCAAGGGCCTTGACGCCAAAGCGGTCAAAGCGCCGCGCCTTGATGGCCTCCAACTGCGCGGCGGGGGCGTCGAAGTCGCCCTTGCCCTGGTGCTTTTCGGTGATACCGCGCAGGGTGCTGAAGGCGCTCCAGTGGGCGCCGTCCGGGCCGGGGCGGCCGGCCACCTGGCCGTGGCTGATGCGCAGGGTGCTGTTGGCGTCCGGATAGAGCGCGCGGCCCTGGGCGGCGGCAAAGGCCTGCTTGGCGCGCATCAGGGTGGAGCGGGCTTGCTGCAGATCGCCGGCCAGGGCCTTGGCCTGGGCCTCGCGGGCGCGGTCGTCGGCATAGAGGGCCACGGCGGCGGCAATGAAGGGGTCGCGGCTTTGCGCGAACTCGGCCGGGCTGCGGCTCAGCCAGGCCATGCGCTCGGCGCTGTCGCGCGCCAGGCTGGTTTCGGCGTGCAGGGTCTTGAGGCGTTCGCGCAGGGCGTTGGCGTCCATGCCGGGCTGCAACCCCAGGGCCTGGAGCAGGGCGGGGTTCTGGGCCTCAGCGGGCAGGGCCAGCAGCTGCCCCATCGTGTGCTCCAGCACCTTGAGTTCGGTGATCTCGTCGAAGCGGCGCTCCAGGCTTTGCAGGCGCTGCTTGCGGCGCGGCAGGTCGCGGTCCTGGAAGCCGGGCTTGCGCTGCGCATCGGGCAGCTGGCGCTGGTGCGCCTGCTCCAGCAGATCGCGCGCCAGGGTCAGCAGACCCGGGGTGGCAAAGCCCTGCGCCAGTTCGCGCTTCTCGACGGCCTGCGACTGCTTCAGCAGCGCCTCGATGCGTTCAAAGGCGGCGCCGAACTCGGCCTGTCGCTTGGGCTCGGCCGCCACCCATTGCTGCAGCGCCGCGTAGTCGGCCTGCTTGCGCGCCAGGATGTCGCTGCCGGCATAGCTCTTGAGCTGGCCGCGCCAGTTGTTCAGGCCATTGCCCAGGCCCTGCACGCGGCCCGCTTGTCTGATCTCGGCGTCGCGCCGGCCGGCCGTGGCTTGATGGATCAGCTGCAGCTGCTCGTCAAAGGCCTTGACCAGGGTGGGCATCTCCCAATCGAAGGCGTGCGCCACTTCGGTCGGCAGGCGGTGGCGGTTGGTGGTGCCGGGGTAGCTGGGCACCATCACGAAGTCGCCCTCGTTCAGCGCGCCCTGGCTGATCTTCAGGACTTGCTTGGGCGCATAGGGCTTGTTGTTCGGGCTGTAGTCGGCCGGCTTGCCGTCCGGGCCCACATAGGCACGGTAGAAGCTGTAGTCGCCGGTGTGGCGCGGCCAGACCCAGTTGTCGGTCTCGCCGCCGAACAGGCCCACGCCGTTGGCGGGTGCGTGCACCAGGCGCACATCGCGCAGTTCGAGCTGCTTGCGCAATTGATAGAGCGCGCCGCCGTAGAAGTTGCTGACGCTGCAGCGGTGGCCGGCGTCCTGCTCGCAGGCGGCCACCAGGGCCTTCTGGCGGGCCTCGATGGCCGCGCTGCGGGCCTCGCCGCTCAAAGCGCGTGTGGCGCTGTCCAGCACCTCGGCGGTCACGTCGCGCACGTCCACGGTGACGGCCACGCGCGTCCCCGGCGCGGCCGGCAACTCCTCGGCCAGGTTCTTGGCCAGGAAGCCGTTCTTCAGCAGGTCCCGCTCCGCCGTGGAGTTGTGCTGGATGCTGCCGTAGGCGCAGTGGTGGTTGGTGACGACCAGACCCTGGCCGGACACGAAGGAACCGGTGCACCCCGGCAACTGCACCACGGCGCCGAGCGGGAACTCGGTCAGCTTGGCCAACTGGGTGGGGTCCAGCTTCAAACCGGCTGCCTTCAAGGCCTTGGCCTGGGCGGGCATCTGCTGCGGCATCCACATGCCCTCGGCGGCGTGGGCGCTGAATGTGGCCAGGGCGAGTGCGGCGGCGCAGAGAGGGGTCAGGCGGGCTGAGAGGGCGGTGCGCGAGGTCAGGCGGGTCATGGGGTGGCGATCAAAAAAGGTCGCGCACCCTATCGCAGTGCGGGCTGTGCGCCCCAGTGCCGGAGCGCATGGGCGGGGGCAAATCCGGATGCTCAGCTGGCCAGTCGCCGCCGCGCCCAAGCGCTCAGCCCATCCACCAGCGCCACCAGCACCAGCATCGCGATCAGGATGCTGGCCGTCTTGCCCATGTGGAACAGGCCCATGTGAAAGGCCAGCAGCTGGCCCAGGCCGCCGGCGCCCACCACGCCCAGCACGGCGGCGGCGCGAATGTTGTTCTCCCAGCGGTAGAGCGTGTAGCTGATGAGTTGCGGCAAGAGCGTGGGCAGGGTGGCATAGGCAAACACCTGGGTGGGGCTGCAGCCCTGCAGGCGCAGGGTCTGTACGGCGCCGTGGCCGTTCACGGTTTCCAGGCTCTGCGCAAACAGGCGGCCCAGCACGCCGGCGGTGTGCACGGCCAGGGCCAGGGTGCCGGCCATCGGCCCCAGGCCGGCCAGGATGAGCAGCAGCGCCGCCCACACCAGTTCGGGCACGGCGCGCAGCGCGTTGAGCAGGGTGCGCGCCAGGGTGCCCACCCCACCGGGTCGGCTGGCCGGCAGGGCCAGGGCCAGCCCCGCTGCGGCGGCGAGTAGCGTGCCCAAGAGGCTCATGGCCAGGGTCTCCCAGGCGGCGGGCAGCAGCTTGGCGCGGAAGGCGGGGCTCCAGTCCGGCGGGAAGAACTCGGCCACGAATCGGCCCATGGCGCGCAGGGCGTCGCTGCTCAGAAACGCGGCCCATTGCAGGTCCAGGCTCCAGAAGCTGGCCACCACCAGCGCCAGCAGGCCGGCCATCACCCAGCAGGCGCGGCAGCGGGCGTCGAAGAGGGGCGGCCTCATGCCAGGGTCTTTCGGAGCCAAGCGCCAAAGCGGTCGGCCACAGCCACCAGGGCCATGAAGACCAGCAGCATGCTGGCCACTTCGCCGCCGTTGAACATCTTCATGCTGCTGTCCATGGCCTGGCCCAGGCCGCCGGCGCCGACAAAGCCCAGCACCACCGAGCTGCGCACCGCGCATTCCCAGCGGTAGACGGTGTAGCTGGCCAGCTCGGCCGCATTGGCTGGCAGCAGCGCGAAGAAGAAGGCCTGAAGGCGGCCGCTGCCGTTGCGCAGCAGGGCCTGGGTGGTGTGGGCCTCGCCGCTTTCCAGAATGTCCGCATAGACCTTGCCCAGCATGCCGCCATAGGTCAGCGCGATGGCCAGCACGCCGGCCGTGGGCCCGAGGCCCACCACGCGCACGAACACCAGGGCCCAGACCAGCTCGGGCACCGAGCGCAGCACGATGGCCGTCCAGCGCGCCAGTTGGCGCAGGCCGGCGGGCAGCCTTGCCGACCACCGCGTCGATGGTCCACTGAGGGCCGAGACCGAGAGGCTGCGCACGCTCAGCAAAGCCAGCGGCCAGGCCAGCAGCAGCGCCAGCGTCAGCCCCGCCGTGGCCATGGCCACGGTGCGCCAGCTGTCGGCTAGCAACTGGCGCAGGAATTCGGGGTCATGGCGGGGCGGGAAGAAATCGCCCACAAAGCGCCCGGCACTCTGCAGGGCCTGGGGTTCCAGCAAGGTGGCGGGGCGGAACTCGGTGGCCACCAGCAGGGGCCAGATCAGCACCGGCAGCGCCAGCAACCAGAACAGGCGGCCCAGCCAAGTTGGGTCGCGTAGGGGGTCGCGCAGTGCGGGAGCGCTCATCGGCAGGTCATGGCCACTGGAGCCACAGGATCTGGCTCGGGGCTGGGCAGCGGTGCGTGCAGCTCCTGCTCGTGCTGGGCATAGAGCGCTTGCAGGCGCGCATCATTCACTTCGGCAGCGGGCAAGTCGAACAGCAGCCGCCCCGCGCGTAGGCCGATCACGCGCGGAAAGGCGGCCAGCGCCAGCTCCACATGGTGCAGGCTGGCCACCAGGGTGACGCCGCGCGCCTGGGCTTGGTTCACCAGTAACTGCAGGGCGGCCTGGGCGCGCGTCGGGTCCAGGGCCGAGAGGGGTTCGTCCACCAGCCACAGGCTGCCCTGGCTGAGCAGGGCGCGTGCCAAGCCTACGCGCTGGCGCTCGCCGCCGCTCAGGCGGTCCACGCGCTCCCACAACTTGTCGGCCAGATCAAAGGCGGCCAGGGCCGTGGCGGCGGCCTGCACATCGCTGGCCCGCGGGTAGAACAACGAGGCCAGGCTGTAGAGCAGCGACCAGCGCGGCAGCGCGCCGGCCAGCACCGCATGCACCACGCGCTGGCGCGGGGGCAGCGGCGGCGTTTGCGGCAGCAGGCACAGGCGCCCGCGCAGCGCGTGGCGGGCACGTTCGCTCAAGCGCCAGGGGTCCTGACCATCGAGCAGCATCTGCCCTGCCGTGGGCGGCAGCGCGCAGGCCAGCGCATGCAGCAGGCTGGTCTTGCCCGCGCCCGACGGACCGATGACCGCCACCGCCTCGCCGGTCTGGATCTGCACGCTCAGATCGGCCAGCGCATCCGGCGCCTCGCGGCGCGCGGCGGGGTGGCGGGTGTGCAGGGCTTGAAGGTCGACGCGCATCAGCGGTCGCTCTTGGCTCAGAGCAAACCAGCGCTCTTGGCTGCGGCCTCGATGCCCTGGTAGTTCTCGGCCTTGCTCGGCACGAAGCGGGTGGCGCGTTGCAGCTTCAGGATCTCGGCGCCTTCGGGCGTGTCGGCCTTCAGGTTCAGGAAGGCCTGGGTCAGCTTGTCGCGCGTGGCCTTGGGCAGGTCGGCGTGCACGGTCCAGTTGTAGTCGTAATAGGCCGGGGTGGTGTAGATCACGCGCACCAGGGCCGGGTCGACCTTCTTCTCGGCAACGAACTTTTCCCACACCGAGATGTTCAGCGCCCCACCGGCCACGCGGCCGGCGGCCACGGCCGCGATGGTGGCGTCGTGCGCGCCGCTGAAGGCCACGCGGCGAAAGCTCTTCTCGGGGTCCATGCCCGCCTGCAGCAGGAAGTGGCGCGGCATCAGGTGGCCGCTGGTGGAGCTCTGCGAGCCGAAGCTCAGGTCCTTGCCCTTCAGATCGGCCAGGGCCTTGACCGTGGGGTCGGCGCTGATGAAGACGGACTTGAACTTCTCGTCTTCCTCGCGCTGCACGATGGGCAACACCTTGCCGCCCGAGCGCACATGGGCCTGGACGAAGGTGAAGCCGCCAAACCAGGCCAGATCGACCTTGCGATTCACCAGCGCCTCCACGGCCGCCGCGTAGTCGGTGACGGGCGTGAACTCGACTTTCTGGCCCAGCTGCTTTTCCAGATAGGCGATCAGCGGTGCGGCCTTTTTGGCCAGCTCGGTGGGCGACTCATCGGGGATGGCGGTGACCTTGAAGGTCGGGGTCTGGGCGTGGGCCGCCGAAGCGGCAACGAGGGCAAGGGACAGCAGGGTGCGACGCAGCATCAAAAGCTCCGGTTCTCAAGGGAGGGGTGGGCCATCAAGAGGCCCGAGCCGGCATTGGAACCGATCGCAGGAGTCCCTTCGGCGTGCTCAGTCGACCCCACTCTCCGAACTGCGCGCGAAGGTGTAGGACAGGCCGATGCCGGCGCTCAGGCCCGTGCGTTGGCGCACCAAGGGGCTGTCCTCATTGACCGCGCCCGCCACCGACTGCAGCCGTGCAAAGCCGAACAGGCGCCAGTCGCGGTTCAGGCTCTTGTTGAAGCCACTGGTCAGGCGCCAGGCCACCAGGCCGGCGCGCGCCGCGTAGGTGGGGCGGTCGGCCAGGGCCTGCTCGGGGCGCACGCCGTAGAAATGCTGGGCCAGGCGCTGGTCGGTGGCAATGGCGCCCAGGCCCAGCGAGTAGCGCCAGCCTTGCGCGCTGGTGCGCGAATAGAGCAGTTCAGGCTCGAAGGCCCAGCCGCGATGCTGGGCGCGTTCGCTCAAGTCGAACACCGCGCGCAGCGGAAACAGCGCGCGCCAGCGGCCACTGCCGGGCTCGGTGCCGGCATCCAGATTCCACTTCAGGCGCGGCCCCAGCTCCACCAGAGTGCCCAGATGGGCCAGGCCGCGGCGTGCGTCGATGTCCCGGCCGCCGCTGCCAAAGCTGCCGGAAAAGCCGATGTCGAACTCAACGCGCGGCGTGTGCACGGCCCGCAGGCCGGCGGTCTCGCCATCGGCGCGCAGGTAGCGCCCGCGATACAGCAGATAGGGCAGCGCCAAGCCTCGGCTGATCTGTTGATCGGCACCGGGGTAGGCCTGTTGGTTCACCACCAGGCCCAGGGCGCCGGCCTCCCACAGGGATTGGGCGGGTGGGGTCGAAGTGGGGGCGGCTGCGGCGAGGGCCAGGGTCAGGCTCAGCATGGTTCAGCGAGACGATGTCAAAGGGCCCCGAGCATGCCCGAGTTCTACCTGAGCCCTCTGGCTTCACAAGAAGTCTTAGGCGCTTCGGAGGGTCAGTTTCTGGCGTGCCCGATCTCGAAGGCCTCGATGCCCTCCAACTGCGCCAGATCGCCGGACAGCCCGGTGATGGGCAGCGCGCGGCGGCGGTCCACCTCGATGCAGACGAAGCGCCAGACATGGCGGCCCTCGAAGTAGCGCACGCTGAAGGAGCCGCTGGCCACTTGGTAGCCGCGCTCGCGGGCGATGTGGTCCAGGGCTTGGCGGCTGGGCTCAACCCCGGGCTTGTAGGTCAGCGTCAGGCTGATGGCAGGGCGTGCGGGCAGGATGCGTTCGAGCCGGGCCGCGTACATCATCAGCGAGGCCGACAGCACGGTCAGCAGGATGGCCGCGGCATAAAAGCCCACCCCCACCAGGATGCCGATGGCGGATGAGGACCACAGCGAGGCAGCCGAGGTCAGGCCGGTGATGGAGAGCCCGTCCTTCATGATCATGCCGGCGCCCAGGAAGCCGATGCCGGTGACGATGCCCTGGATGATGCGGGTGGGGTCGGGCGGCAGATGGGTGGTGAAGGCGCTGACATGCTGGCCGCCAAACCAGTGCAGCGGGTAGCCGGCCAGCACGGTGAGCGCACAGCTGGCCATGCACACCAGGCCATAGGTGCGCATGCCCGCTGCCCGCCCGTGATAGGTGCGTTCGTAGCCGGCAATCAGACCCAGCAGCAGGGCACCCAGGATGTTGGCGAACACCACCAGATTGATCGAGACCTCGTGGACGTTCCAGTAGCGCAGCAGCAGGGCGTCGAGGGTGGGCATGGGCGGCTCTCGTGGGCAGGGCGACGGCCCTGATCCTGCCCCTATTCATGCCATGACGGTGAGGCAGGGAAACCCGGGCATGCTGCAATGCAGGCCCCGCCACTTCAACGCCACCCCATGCAAGTTCTGATCCTCTCCGGCAGCGCCCGCCAGGGCTCCATGAACACCGCCCTGGGTCAGTGGGTGGCTGCGCAGGCCCGTGCCCAAGGCCATGCGGCTGAGTTGCTGGACCTGCGCGCGCTGGCGCTGCCGATCTACGACGGCGATCTGGAGCAGCGCGATGGCGTGCCCGCCGGGGTGCAGCCGCTGTTGGCCGCCCTGCAGCGTGCCGATGCCGTGGTGGTGGTCAGCCCCGAGTACAACGGCTTCCCGACGCCGCTGCTGATCAATGCCTTTGACTGGCTCTCGCGCCTGCCAGAGGGCACGGCGGCCACGCGCAACAAGCCCACGGCCTTGCTGGCGGCTTCGGCCGGGATGCTGGGCGGCCTGCGCGGGCTGAATCACTTGCGCGCCTTCCTGACCATGAACTTCCAGATGCTGCTGCTGCCCCAGCAACATGCGCTGGGCCGGGCCGATCAGGCCCTGAGCAGCGATGGCAGCCTGCAAGACGCCAAGGCCCAGGCCGCCGTGCAGGCGGTGCTGGATGGGCTGCTGGCGCTGGCCGGCCGGGGCTGACCCAGCGCATCGTTGGCTGACGCGCTGGATGGCCCTCCTTCGCTTTGGCGACCCATCGCAGCGGCGCCCGTTGCTGCCGCGCTGCCTGTGGCTATCGGCCCTGCTGCATGTGTGGCTGGTGCTGATGGTGGGCACCGAGCCGGCGCCGGAGCGTCCGGGCCAGGGCCTGTGGGGGCGCATGGAGATCGCGCTCGAGGGCTTTGGCGGGCGCTCCCCGCAGGGGGAGCTGGAGGTGGCGATGCCGGTCTGGCGCGACGACAGCGCGCCGGGTCAGGCCGCCACAAGCCGCCACGGCGGCCGTCTGCGCACCCAGGCTCCCCCTCCTGAGGCCGGGCCGGGAGCCGCCGAAAAGGGGCGATTTCGTGAGCAGGAGGTCCGGTCCGAAGAGCCGGTGCCGGATCGGCCTGATGCCGGACCCGTGCCGCCGCCCCCGGCCCCAGAACCCGCCGCCGAACCGGCGCCCGAGCCGGTCATTCGTTCCGCGCTGCAGCCGGCGCCAAGGGCTCAGACCACGGCCACGGCCATCGAAAGCCTGAACACCCCGCAGGCACCGGCCCTGCAGGCGGCCCCTGCCCGTTTGGAAGGCTTGCCCGAGCCCGCTGAGGAGCCGGTGTTGCGCACCTTGGAGGCCGAGCCGCGGCCCCGCCCCGCCGTCCCGCGCGAGGCTCTGGTCAGCCCCCGCCTTCAAGCGAATGCGGCGCCGTTGGCCCCGGTGGCCGAGGCCTTGGCCCTGCCCGAGCCGGTGGAGAAGACCGTGGTCCGCACCCTGGAGGGGGCGGCCGCCACACGGCCGCCGGTCCGCACGTCAATGAGACGGGAGGCCTTGGTCGCGCCGCGCCTGGCAGCCTCCAGTCCCAGCCTGAGCGCAGCCCCGGCAACGCCGCAGGATCTGCCCGAGGCCATCGAACGCCGCACGCTGGAGGCCGCGACCCCGGCGCGACCGCGCGTGGCGCGTGAGAGCCTGGCCGCGCCACGCCTCACCGCACCCAGCAGCGCCCTGAGCACCGCACCGGCCACGCCGCAAGACCTCCCCGAGGCGATAGAGCGCCGCACCCTGGAGGCGCCTGCCGTGGCTCGGCCGCAGGTCGTCAAGGAGTCCCTCGGTGCGCCGCAGCTCGCCCCCTCAACCCGCGAACTGGCGCCGGCCCCGACGGCGCCTGTGCTGTCGAATCTGCCCGATGCGACTGACGCAGCGAGGTCGGCCGTGACGACGCCCACCCCCTTGCCGCCTCAACGCGGCACGCCGCAAGGCGCGCCGAATCCGGGTTTGCCGCCCACGCCGGGCTCGCCCGATGCCGGCGCCCGTGTGGGGCATGACGTGGCCACCGCACCCTCGGCTGCCGCCAGTGCGGCGCCGGCGCCGCTCAATCTGAGCCTGCCGCGCCCCGGCGCCGCCGGTCTGCGGCGCGGCCCCGGCGTGCTGGAGCTGCTGCCGGCCCTGCCCAAGACCAAGATGGAAAAGGCGGTGGAGGAGGCCAACCGCGAGGACTGCCGCAAGGCCCATGCGGACAAGGGTCTGCTGGCCGTGGCCCCGCTGGTGCTGGACAGCCTGCGCAACAAGGGTTGCAAGTGGTGAAGCAGGTGCCAACTACTGCAGCGAGAGCGTGCTGCTGAACACCCAGGCGCGGCGGATCTCCACCACATCGAAGGCGCGCGCCAGATTGGGGCCGAAGGCCGGATAAGGCGCCTGGGCCTGGACGATGCGGCGGATCGCTGCGTCCACCTCGGGCCGACCGCTGGAGACGACGAACTGGATGGACTCGACCGAGCCATCCTGGCGCACCGCCACCGTGACCAGCGGCGCTGGATGCGGGCCTTGGTTGGCGTAGCCGCTCAGTTCGCGCAGGGACTCGGGTGGCAGATTGAGCTGGATCTTGCGCGCCCAGGCCTCGGCGTACTGCACCAAGTCTGCATTGGGGTCGCTGCGGCCCAAGAGCCGGCCACGTCGCTGGCTCGACCAGGACGAGGGCCGTGTGTCCGGGGCGTTGAGCGGCGCCGGCGTCATGCGTGCTTGGGAATCCCGCTGGACGGCCTCGGCATCCAGCTGCCGACCCATGGCACGGCGTGCGGCCTCGCGGCGTTCGTCCTCGGCGGCGCGCTGGGCCGCTTGTTGTGCGGCTTGAAGTGCGGCCTGCTGTGCAGCAAGTTGGCGCGCGGCCTCGGCTTGTGCAGCGGCCTGTGCAGCGGCCTGTGCAGCTGCTTGTTGACGTGCCTGCTCCAAGGCCTGCTGACGCTCGGCCTCCGCGCGGGCGCTGGCTTGCCGTGCGGCCTCGGCCTGTGCCGCCGCTTCGCGCTGCGCCTGCAGGCGGGCCTCTGCCTGTGCCTGTGCTTGCGCCTGGGCCTGGGCCTGTTTGAGGGCTTGCTCGCGCGCCAAAGCCTGGGCTTGTTCTTGCTCCTGCACCCGGCGGCGTTCGGCTTCCGCCGCGCGCAGGGCTTGTTGACGCAGCTGCTCTTGTTCCAGCGCGCGCAGGCGCTCGGCCTCGGCCCGCGCGGCGGCCAGGCGTGCGGCCTCGGCCTGGGCTGTGGCTTCGCGCTCGGCCTGCGCCTTGGCCAGCTCCTGGGCCTGCTTGCGCTCGGCCTCGGCCCGAGCCGCTGCCTCGCGCTGGGCTTGTTCGCGGGCCAGGGCTTGTTGGCGCAGGGCTTCGGCGGCTTGGGCGCTGGCTTCGAGTTGTGCGCTGTCCAGGGCCGGGGCCATGCCCAGCGAGGCCAGGGGGCTGGAGGCCGCCAGCTGGGGGGCGGCCAAGCTGGCGCGCGGGCGGGGACGCTGGGCGGCCTCGGGCACGGCCATGGCGAGGATGGCGGGTGCGCTGGGCTCCGCGGCCTCCTCGGGCTGGGGCTCGGTGGCCGGGGTGGGTGCGGGTTCGGTGGGCTGCGTCGTAGCCGGGCGGGTGCGCTGCGGGGTCTTTGGCGTTTCGGGCTCAACCCGCGCTGGCTCACCGGGCTCTATGGCGAGCGGCTCGAGGGTGACGGTTGCACTCAGCGTCGGCACCAGGATCAGGCTTTCCAGCGGTGGGGCTGGAGTGGGCGCCGGGTCGGCCTCGGCTGGGGGTGTCGACGTGCGGGTTGAGGTGGGAGCCGGCGACGGCAACGCTCGGGGTTGCAGCACGATCTCAGGCTCGGTTCCCAAGGGAGCCTGGGCGCGCCGCTCCTGCCAGGGCAATGCAAAGCCGGGTAAGCCACCGCCTTGTCCTCCCAGGCTCAGGCTGAGCAGCAAGCCGTGGGCGATCAGCGACACCAACAAGGCCATGCGCAGGCGCTGTTGCACCTGGGCCGGCTGCCAGCTGGGCTTCAGCCGCAGGCCCGAGAACACCGGCTCCGCCCCGCCCTCAAGACGGAGTGTGTGCATGGTGGGAGGGGGCGGCCATGGCGGCATTGTCGCCAGGGCACACTGCGGTATCGCGGCTTGAGGCACTGCTTATGCGTGAACCGGTCTTTCACACCCTCAGCAGTCTGTGCCCCAAGGCCTTGGCGGCGGAAGCCGAGGCCGGATTGCTGGCGCCACAGGCCCACTGCCACCCCAAGCTGTTTTACGACGCGCTGGGCTCGCATTTGTTCGATGCCATCACCGAGCTGGACGAGTACGACCTGCGCCGCACCGAGGCGGCCGCGTTGGCGATGCATCAAGAGGCTCTTGGCCGTGCCCTGCGCGCCTGTCTGCCGCAGCAGCCTTGTCTGATCGACCTGGGCGCAGGCAGTTGCGCCAAGGGCGAGGCCCTGTTCGCGCTGTGCGACCCCGGCCGCTATGTGGCGGTGGACATCTCGGTGGACTTTTTGCGGCGCAGCCTGCAGTGCTTGCAGCGTGCCCACCCGGAGCGGGAGTTGATCGGGGTGGGGCTGGATTTTTCTGCCGAACTGGCCCTGCCGGACTCCATCAGCCAGCCCGGCAGCCTGGTGTTCTATCCGGGCTCCAGCATCGGCAACTTCGACCCCGATTCGGCCCGTCGCTTCTTGGGTCAAGCGCGGCTGCTGGCGCGTGGTGGCGCGCTCTTGATCGGCGTGGATCTGCGCAAGACGCCGGCGGAACACCAGGCCGCCTATGACGATGCGCTGGGCGTGACAGCCGCCTTCAACCTGAATCTGCTGCGGCACCTGAATCGCTTGCTGGGCGCAGATTTCGATCCCCACCAGTGGCGCCATCGCGCGCTGTGGAACGCCGACTTGGGTCGGGTGGAAATGCACCTGGAGGCGCAGCAGGCGCTGCGGGTGAACTGGGGCGGGCATCAGCGCGGCTTCGCCGCGGGTGAGCGCATCCACACCGAGAACGCCTACAAATGGACCGTACCGGACTTTGAGGCGCTGCTGCACGCGGTCGGCTGGGGCCAGGCCCAGGCTTGGTGCGATCCAGAAGAGCGCTTTGCGGTTTTTTTGGCCTCTGAGTAGATGAGGCCTGATGTCGCTCGAAGCAGCCCGCCGGGCAATCTGAACTTCAACCGTTGCGCCGTTTCATGGCTGTTGGCTGCTCGCCCTCCGTAGCTGCCGAGCAGCGCAGCGGCTTGGGCCGCGCGCGCAGCGCGCATCCCCTTCTGGCTCGGGGCGGCCGTTCAAACGGAGTGAGCAACGCGAACGCAGTGCGTTCCGCCCCGTCGGCCCAAGACGTGAGCAGCACAGGGCATCCCCGACCGCAGGTCGGGGACAGCGGAGCGGGCGCGTGTTCTTTGCCTTCTTTCTTGCACGAGCAAGAAAGGAGGTCGGCTGCCGGGACGACATCCCGGCGGGCTCTTGCGCAGCAAGCGGACCCGCGCGAAGCACAGCTGCGCTACGCACAACTCCGCAGCCCCGCCATCGCATCGCTCCGCCCAGGCAAATAGAAGTTGCGCAAGCTGGGCGCCACCAGCACTGCCGGGGTGCAGCGGCTGGCGCCCTTGAGCAGGCGGTGCTGGCCATCGAACCAGGGCTGGGAGTAGTCGCGGTAGGGGTGGGGCGTGAAGCCCGGGAAGGGGGCAAAAGCATCGGCCGTCCACTCCCACAGCTCGCCCCACTCGAAGTCGGGGTGCGCGCAGGCGGCCTGCCACTCGGCCTCCCCAGCCAAGCGTCGGCCGGCCCAGGCGCACCAGGCCTCGGCCTCGAAGGCGCTCAGGCCTTCGGCCGGGGCGTCCAGGTCCAAGGCCTGTCCGTCTGGGCCGCACCAGTGCGAGCCCTGGTGTTGCAGGCCCTGTGGGTGAGGGCGGCTGGCGCGCCAGGCCAGGCCGGCCAGGCTCCAGTGGCGGTTGTCGCGGTAGGCCGATTCCACCCAGGGCAGCACCTCGCCCCAGCGGCGCAGCCGGCGGTCGATGGCAAAGGCCGCCACCGGCTGGCTGTGCGCGGCGAACTCGTTGTCAAACGCGAAGCCGGGGCCGCGCGCCCCCAACACCACGCGCTGGGCCTCGATGGACAGCTCGCCACCCGGCGACCGGGCGCTGGGCGCGGGCAAACGCCGGCCCAGGGCGCGCAGGGTCATCCAGGCGGCTTCCAGATGCTGGGCCTCGTGCATCACCGCCAGGCGGTACAGGTAAAGCGCGGCGTCCTCGTGCGGCTGCTGCGCCAGGCGCGCCAGGCTGGCCTGCAACTGCGCGTCCAGCAGCGGCAGGGGGTCGGGCAGGTCCAGGCTCCAGCGGCTGTCATGGGGCACGTGGCTGCTGTTGAAGAACTCATCCGCACAGTGCCCCGGGGGCAGGGCGGCGTCCGGGTCGGCGGCCGCACCGCGCTCGGGCTCGGGCTGGCGCAGGGTCCAGCGTTCAGCAAACCAGGCCACATGGCCCAGCTCCCAAGCGGGCGGGTTCCACTCGGAGCGCAGGGGTAGCGTGCGAGGCAGTTGGGCGTGCGTGGACAGCAGTTCAGCACGCAGGGCCTGCCACAGCTGGGTCAATTCGGCTGGGCCGGCTTGGCGTGAACTGCTTACGGCGACACTGTTCATACTCATCAGCCTAACCCGTGAAGCCTCGCATCGTTCTCGTCACCCCGGCCCTGGCCGATGCCAACAACGGCAACTGGCAGACCGCGCGACGCTACGCGCGCTTGCTGGCGCCGCTGTACCGGGTGCGCCTCGGCGCCGAGTGGCGCGCCGGCGATGCCGAGGGCGAGCTGCTGCTGGCCTTGCATGCGCGCAAGTCCGCCTCCAGCATCGCTGCGTGGCCGGCAGACCGGCCGGTGGTCCTGGTGCTCACTGGCACGGATCTGTATGCCGACATTCAGCACGATGCCGCCGCACAGGCCAGTCTGGCGCGCGCCAATGCCTTGGTGCTGCTGAACCGTGAGGGAGCGGCTGCCCTGCCCCCGACGTTGCGCGGCAAGGCCCAGGTCATCCTGCAGTCCTGCGCCGCTCATCTGGGCGGGCCGCGCCCTAGGCGCACTCTGCGTGCCGTGGTGGTCGGGCATCTGCGCGCCGAAAAGGACCCGCGCACCCTGTTTGCCGCCGTGCGGCAGCTGGCGGATCGCAGCGACGTGCGCATCGATCATTTGGGCGCCGCACTCGATCCGGCGCTGGGCGCCGAGGCCCTGCAGCTGATGCGCGACTGCCCCCACTACCGCTGGCTGGGCTCGCGCCTGCATGCCGAGGCGCGGCGGCGCATCGCGCGCGCCAATCTGCTCATCCACCCCAGTCGGCTGGAAGGCGGCGCCCATGTGGTGATGGAAGCGCTGCGCTCGGGCACGCCGGTGCTGGCCTCGCGCATCGCCGGCAACACCGGCTTGCTGGGTGCCGACTGGCCGGGCCTGTTCGAACCCGGTGACGCGCAGGGTCTGGCGCGGCAGCTCCTGCGCCTGCGCGACGATCCCACCATACTGCCGGCCTGGAGCGAGCTGGCCACGGAACGCGCGCAGGCCTTTGACCCCATTCACGAACGCAATGCCCTGCTGATGCTGGTTCAGCAGCTGTTGGAGAACTCACCATGACCGAACCCCGCCTCACCTCCCTCAGCCACGGTGGCGGCTGCGGCTGCAAGATCGCCCCGGGCGTGCTCAGCGAGATCCTGCGCGGTAGCACCGGCTTCCCCATTCCGCCCGAGTTGCTGGTCGGTATCGAGACCGCCGATGACGCCGCCGTCTACAAGTTGAACGACGAGCAGGCCCTGATCGCGACGACGGACTTCTTCATGCCCATCGTCGATGACCCCTTCGACTTTGGCCGCATCGCCGCCACCAATGCCATCAGCGATGTCTACGCCATGGGCGGCCGGCCCATCCTGGCGCTGGCCCTGGTGGGCATGCCGATTGCGCAGCTGTCCACCCAGACGATTGGCCGCATCCTCGAAGGCGGCGCCTCGGTTTGCCGCGCGGCGGGCATCCCGATCGCGGGCGGCCACACCATCGATTCGGTCGAGCCCATCTACGGCCTGGTGGCGCTGGGCCTGGTGCACCCCAGTCGCGTGAAGCGCAACGCCGATGCCCGCCCCGGCGATGTGCTGGTGCTGGGCAAGCCGCTGGGTGTGGGCATCTACTCGGCGGCGCTCAAGAAGGAGCAGCTCAGCCCCGAGGGCTATGCCGAAATGATCGGCGCCACCACCCAGCTCAACACGCCGGGCCCGGAGCTGGCCGCCATTGACGGCGTGCACGCGCTGACCGACATCACCGGCTTTGGCCTCGCTGGCCACGCGCTGGAGCTGGCGCGCGGCGCCAAGGTCGGCATCGAGATCGACTGGCCCGCCGTGCCCCTGTTGCCCGGCGTGCGCGAGCTCGCGGGCCAGGGCTTCATCACCGGCGCCAGCGGCCGCAACTGGGCCGCCTATGGCGCTGACGTGACGCTGCCCGAGGGCTTGGCCGACATCGACCGCGCCCTGCTCAGCGACCCGCAGACCAGCGGCGGTCTGCTCGTCAGCTGCGCGCCCGAGGCCTTGGCCGAGGTGCAGGCCTGCTTTGCGCGCCACGGCTTTGTGCGCGCGGCGGTGGTGGGTCGGGTGGTGGCAGGGCAAGGGTTGCGCGTGGTGGCCTGATCCAGCGGAGCCGGCTCTAAGTCGGGCGGGCAATGGGGAATGGCAAAGGTCATGGTGGGCCTTGCTCCGCCATACTGCCGGCCTCCAAGAGGCTGTTCACCATGTCCCTGCACCCTCATATTCCGCACCAAGTCAAGCAATTCGCCGAGCATCTGTTTGCGACTTTTCTGGGCCTGTTGATGGCTCTGGCCCTGGAACAGTGGCGCGAGCATCGGCATGAGCTCAAGATCGCGGGTCAGGCCTTGGAGGGGGTGCGCGCTGAGCTGCTGGCCAATGCCAAGGTGTTGCGTGACAACCAGGCCATTGCCGCAGACACGGCCCGATACTGGAACGAGACGCAGGCCTATATGGACGAGCTGGTCCTGGCGCGGGCGCAGAAGCGTGCGGCCCAGGCGCCAACGCCGCAGCGCCCGGATCGCATGGGCGCCGAGCTGAACTTTCGCACCGGTGCTTGGGACAGCGCCAAGTCTCTGGGCCTTCCGCGCCATCTGGGCACCAAAGAGCTGCAGGATTTGACCGAAACCTAT
The DNA here is from genome assembly GCF_005952805.1 of Inhella inkyongensis. Classification (GTDB taxonomy): domain Bacteria; phylum Pseudomonadota; class Gammaproteobacteria; order Burkholderiales; family Burkholderiaceae_C; genus Inhella; species Inhella inkyongensis. The sequence goes on along the minus strand of NZ_CP040709.1, from coordinate 48,022 downwards.
GCCTCCCTGGTGCGCATTCAGGCCGTGCAGGATCAAACCTTGGTCCAGGTGCAGGGCACGGATCACCGACCCTGGGCGCAGCCGCAAATTTATGAGGCCCTGAGCATTGACCAGCTTTACTTGGCCAGCCGGAACATGCGGGCCGTCGCCAATTTGAAGGGCTACACCGCCAGCGTGCACGAGGATATGGCGCCTAAGCTCGAAAAGCTGGCTAAGAGCCTCCAGCTGCCTTGATCCCGTGATGTGGCGGCCCTAAGGAGGCCAGGCTCCTTAGGGTTTGAAGTAGGCCGTATTGAGCTCGACCTCGGCGTTGGCAATGCGCTCGATGGCCTCGCGCGCGCGGGCGAATTCCAGCGTGCTGCGCACGCGCTCAAAGGCAAAGGGTCGCTTGGCCTGGAGCTGAATCAGGTGGTAGCCGTGTGCGGTACGCACCAGAGGGCCGATCTCGCCAGGAGCCAATGCAAAGGCGGCGGCCTCGAACTCACTGCTCATGGCACCTCGGGAGAAGGCGGGCAGGTTGCCGCCCTGGGCGCGGGTCAAGGTGTCGTCCGAGACCTTGCGCGCCAGCTGGCCGAAGTCAGCGCCCTTGTGTAGCTCAGCCAAGTATTTGTTTCCCAGGGCCTTCGCCGCCGCTTCGCTGCGCGGATGAGCTTTGGACTTGCCATTGGCCGTGTCTGAGGCGCGATGCCGAATCAGGATGTGGCGCACCTCTAGCTCGGTGTATTCGTGCTTGTGCTGCTCGAAATAGGCCCGGGTGCCTGCTTCGTCCCGCTTCATCTCGGCCACCAAGCGGGCCAGTAGGGCATTGGCCATCAAGGTGTAGGTGCGCACCTTGATCAATGCGGCCAGTTCAGCCTCTTGGTCCAGTCCGCGTCGTTTGGCTTCGTCGGCCAAGGCCAGGAGACGGCCAACTTCTTTGCCTGCCTGCTGCGACCGGATGTCTCCGCTGGTCAGTGGGGCACCAGCATGACGGTCAAAGCCCGGCACCAGACGCTCATAGTCGGCCTTTGAAAGGGATTGGCTGCCGGCTTTCAGCACCACGGTATCTGCAGCCGGAGCGACTTCCTGCGCGAGGCAGGGTGTCGTTGCACCCAGGATCAACCAAGTACAGGCGACGAGTCGAAGCATAGGCATCAGGATTCCTAGAGCAGGTGGCAAGAAAAAGGGCCGCAAGCGGCCCTCAGGGAATGCGGTGGTCTCAGTTGCAGCCAGGGAATTTGTGGCTCACCACGCGGGTCCGCCAGTTGAACACCCCGTTGGTCTGGATGTACTGGCCAATGAACCAGAAGGTGCAGTCGTCGACCGGGTCGACTTGCATGGTGGTGTAGTCACCCCAGCGTGTCAGCGCCGTCCCACTGGCCCGAATGGTCTGGGCGCCTGTACCCACCCAGGCCACCTGCTCGGCGCGCATCGTGTTGCGAATATCGCTGCGCAAGCGGCCCGCCACGGCGATGGAGGGGAACTGGTTGGCGGCCGCGTTGGCCACGCTGTAGCCCATCAACATATTGCCGTTCTTGTCCATGGCGATGGATCCCATCCAGCGGTCGCCACTCTTACCGGGGTCGTAGGTGGCGTTTTGGAAGAGCGTGGGTGCGGCGCCGAACGGGTTACGGATCTCGTACCAGCGCATGGCCGAACTGCGTGCTCCAGGACCATCCGGGTCCACCGACTGCACCACCATCAGACTGTCGATGCCCCCCCGGTTGCGGTAGGCCGCGCGGTACATCAGGCGATCTGCCAGGGTGTCCAGTCGGGTGGTGGTGGTGGGTTGAGCCACACAGGCGCCCGCCGCGCCATTGCAGGCCACGGTGGTGGGCCCGACTGGCAGGTTGACGAAGCTGCCATGCGCGCCACCCAGGCCATTGGTCAGTGTGGCGGTATTGGCGGCGAAGTCGGGTTTGAACTTCATCAGCCGCAGAGACACACCCCCAAACGAATAGCGCATGAAGATATTGCCTTGCGCGGTGGTGGTGGGGGCGGTCGGTCCATCCACGTCGGCTGGTAGGAAGGACGCGCCGCCGCCATAGAAGGCAATCGGTGCGCACAGGGTCACGGCCGAGGGATCGCCCGCGAGCATCTTGGTGCGGTCCGAGGCGCACAACGCGCTGCCTGTATTGCCACCGGCCGGTGTGCCGCCAAACACGTTGTAGGCGGTGTAGTAGCCGTCATCAAAGATGCCAAGTTTGCCGTAGTCGTTGAAGCCGCTGGGCGAGACCGGGCTGAAGTTGATGGCGTAGCGGTGATAGGCCCCCAAAGGGTTGTTGGTCTGCGAGACCGCGATGCATTGCAGATAGGGTGCTGCCGGGGCCCCGCCACTGACATTGAACGCAAATTGACTCAGCACCCAGCGGTCGGCCCGCCGGTCGTACTGCAGGATGGGATCACCTCGGTTGGTGGATTCGCAGAGATTGCCCATGCCGGTGAAGGGCAGATTGCCGTTGAGCGGCACCGAAAGCAGATTGCCGGCTTTGTCATACACCGCGTACATCGAGTTGACCCAGGCGATGACATGGTTGGGGCCGACGGCCACCGTCGTGTCCGGCGGTGCGCCGGTCATCACGAAGCCCGGCAGGCCCACACCCGGCCCTTCGAAATTCTGAGCCGGTACCGCGAACGCTGGTTGGGTCAGGCTCTGCATGGGCGCCGCAACGCTGCTGCCCACACCGCCCATGTCCGTGTCGGTGAGCATAGGGCCGTGCTTCTGCAGCATCTCGGTCGCTGGGACCAGGCCATCGATGGATCCGGTGGGCTGACTGATGGCCAGCTGATATAGCGGCTGCGAAGTCCCGAAATAGGTCATCGGCAGCACGAGGGTTGGGGCCTGCTGGGCATGGGCGCTCTGGCCCAAGAGCCCGGCACCCAGCATGAAGGCTGCAGCAAGTTGCTTTCTCATGGCGGTCTCCTAGGAGTCGGTCGACGGCTTGAGTTGCCGGCGCGGTGCGCTGGCGCTCAACAGGCTCAACGCCAGCAGACTCAAGGCCAGGCTGGCCGGCGCGGGTACTGGCGTGCCGACACGTTCACCATTGATCAGGAAGGCATGCTCAGCCTGATTGGTGCCCCAGGTGGGGTCGTAAGGGAAGAGCGACTGCTCCTGGTCATCCGAGGCGCCGCCATTGGTGGCGTTGGCGTCCGCCCAACTCCAGTAGAAATCAATGGCATCGCTGCCGCTGCTCAAATCCCCTAAATGCAGCCCCAGCCAATAGCTGCCGGCGGCCAGATTCAGCAGGGAGAAGCTGATTTCATTGCGGAAGATATCCAGGCCGAACACATTGCCCGCCTCGGCGGTGCGGGTGGGTGCCACGCTTCCGGAACTCAGCAAGTTGCCGGTATCCGGCGCACCGCCCTGGTCCCCCCAGATGCTGAAGAAGATGGAGCCTGAGTAGGCATTGGCGGCTTCCAGGCTCCAAAAGGTCAGGCCCGTCAGATTGCTGAGGTAGCTGGTACTGAAGTTGGCCGCTTGGTGGTAGCCCGAGAGGTTGCTGCCGCCTGGCAACAAGTTGGCGACGCCGCCGTTGTCCCAAATCACCGGTGCCGCTTGAACTGCTGCACCCCCCAGGGCTGCTGCCAGCCCCCACCCGAAGACCAATGACCGTTTCATGCCATCACCTCAGTACAGGTTGAGTTTTTGGGACGGTCCTCTTGATGGGCCGTGCGCTGCAAGGGCTAAGCAAGAACTGCATCAGCCGCAGAAATCCACGGAACTTCAATGACTTAAGTCACGGCAGGGAAGTCCAATGCCGCGGCCTGTAATGAAACTCGACTGCGGGTTTCTACTGGCCGCGCCAGGTACTGCTCGGTGCGGGCCTCCGGCCCTTCTAGGATGCCGCTCTTCAACGCAAGGAACCCCCCATGATCAAGACCCGTGCCGCCGTGGCCTGGAAGGCTGGCGCCCCGCTGACGATTGAAGAGGTCGACCTCGAGGGGCCCCGCGAGGGCGAGGTGCTGGTCGAGGTCAAGGCCACGGGCGTTTGTCATACCGACGCCTACACGCTCAGTGGCGCCGACCCCGAGGGCCTGTTCCCGGCCATCCTGGGCCACGAGGGCGCGGGCGTGGTGCTGGAAAGTCGGGTGCCTTGGCTCAAGGCCGGCGACCATGTGATTCCGCTCTACACGCCGGAGTGCCGCGAGTGCAAGTTCTGCCTCTCGCGCAAGACCAATCTGTGCCAGGCCATCCGGCCCACACAAGGCCGTGGCCTGATGCCCGATGGGACCAGCCGCTTCTCCCTCAAGGGTCAGCCCATCCTGCACTACATGGGCACCTCCACCTTCGCCAACCACATCGTGGTGCCCGGCATCGCGCTGGCCAAGATCCGGCCCGACGCACCCTTCGACAAGGTCTGCTACATCGGCTGCGGCGTCACCACGGGCGTGGGCGCGGTGCTGTTCACGGCCAAGGTCGAGGCCGGCGCCACGGTGGTGGTGTTTGGCCTCGGGGGCATCGGCTTGAACGTGATCCAGGGCGCCAAGATGGTGGGCGCGGGCCGCATCATCGGCGTGGACATCAACCCGGTACGCGAGGCCCAAGCGCGCGCCTTCGGCATGACGGACTTCGTCAACCCCAAGGACGTGCCGAACCTGGTGGACCACATCGTGCAACTGACCGATGGCGGCGCCGACTACAGCTTCGAGTGCGTGGGCAACACCACGCTGATGCGCCAGGCGCTGGAGTGCACGCACAAGGGTTGGGGCCGCAGCATCATCATCGGCGTGGCGCCGGCCGGGGCCGAGATCAGCACCAGGCCCTTCCAACTCGTCACCGGGCGCAAGTGGGAGGGCAGCGCCTTTGGCGGTGCGCGCGGGCGCACCGATGTGCCCAAGCTGGTGGACTGGTACATGGAGGGCAAGCTCAAGATCGACGAGCTGATCACCCACAAGCTGCCGCTTTCTCGCATCAACGAGGCCTTCGATCTGATGCACCGCGGCGAGAGCATCCGCACCGTTATCGAGTTCTGACCGTGGCCGAGACCCCGCTGCAGCGCCTGGACGCGCTGGCGGCCCAGGCCATGGCCAAGCCGCGCGAAACCCTGCAGGCCTTGATGGAGCTGGCGCCTGCCGGCCTGCCCGATGAAGACTTGCGGCGGGCCCGCGTGCGCGGCCTGGCGCGGGTGTACTCCGGCGAGGCCGAGGGTTTGGTCGAGCTGCTGCAGGCTCAAGACGAGGCCGAGCAGCGCCCCGAGCTGCCCGCGCGCCTGCGCTTCGACTTGCTGCGCACGCTTTCCATCGCCCATGCGCAGATGGGCCTGCTGAACGAGGCCCTGGACTGGGCCAATCGGGCGTTGGAGGCGGCACGCGCCAGTGGCGACGCCGGCGCCGAGGCCGAGGGCCTGCTTTCCTGTGGCGTGGCCTTGTCGCGCTCCGGCCAGCCCGAGCGCGGCATTGCGCTGTATGAGCAGGCCCATGCCCTCTTCATGGCCCAGGGCCTGCCGCGCCTGGCGCTCTCGGCCCTGAACAATATGGGCATCAATCTGAAGAATCTGGGCCGGCCCGACCAGGCTTTGGCACGTTACGAACAGGCCTTGGCGCTGGCCGAGCAGACCGGGCTGCAGGAGCTGGCGGCCGTGCTGCGCACCAATCTGCCCGAGCCCCTGGCCCAGCTGGGCCGCCTGGCCGAGGCGCGGCGGGTGGGGGAGGCCAGTGCCGCCGAGATGGCGCGCCAAGCGCATCGGCCCGGCGAGTTGTCGGCGCAGCTGGCCCTGGGCGGCGTCCTGCAGGAAGCTGGCGAACCCGAGGCCGCGCACCGGGCCTTGATGCGCGCGCTGGATCTGGCGCGGCAACTGGGCGACCGCATCCAGGGCCGCCGTGCGCACCAGATGCTGGGGCAGTTGCACCGCGCCGCCGGCCGCTACCGCGAGGCCCTGGAGCATGTCGAGGCCGCGCACGAGGCCGAGCGCCAGCAGTTCAACGAGGAGTCCGAACGCCGTCTGCGCACCCTGCAGTTGCAGACCGAGGTGCTGGCCGCGCAGTCCGACGCCCAGCAGGCCCGCCTGCGCAGCCTGGAGCTCGAGCGCGCCAAGGCCGAGCTGCAAAGCCTGAATGAACGCCTGCTGGCCGCGGACCGCGAGAAGTCCCGCCTGCTGGCCTGTCTGGCCGAGGAGAGCCGCACCGATGCGCTGACCGGCCTGCCCAACCGCCGCCGGCTGGACGAACGCCTGGTCGAGGAGTGGCAGCGCCCGCGCTCCGCTCTCAGTCTGGCCGTGCTGGATGTGGACCACTTCAAGCAGATCAACGACCGCTGGGGCCACGGCCTGGGCGACCGCGTGCTGCAGCAGCTGGGCCAGCTGCTGGCGCAGCAAGCCTCGATGTTTGCCGCCCGCCTGGGGGGCGAGGAGTTCTGTCTGTTGTGGGTGGACGCCGAGCCGGCCGCCGCCCGCCGCGCTTGCGAGGCCCTGCGGCAGGCCGTGGCCGCGCTGCCCTGGGCGGCGCTGCACGCGGAGCTGGCTGCGGTGACCGTCTCCATCGGTCTGGCCGAGCGCGCAGAAGCCCCCGCCAATCCGCAGGCCCTGCTGACCCTGGCTGACGAGCGCCTCTACGCCGCCAAGCGCGGTGGCCGTAACCGGGTGGTTTAAGCATGGACTGCCAGGCTTGCGGCGCCTGCTGCGCGGTGTTCCGCGTCTCCTTCTACTGGGCCGAGGCCGATGACGCGCCGGGTGGCACTGTGCCCGTGGACCTTACCCGTCCGGTGGGGCCTTTGCATCGCTGCATGGCCGGCACCGAGGCCAAGCCGGTGCGCTGCGTGGCCTTGGCGGGTGAGGTGGGTCAGCAGGTGGGTTGCGGCATCTACGAACAGCGCTCCAGCACCTGCCGCAGTGTGATGCCCGGTGACGCACAGTGCCTGAAGGCGCGCGCTGCGTGGGGGCTCACACCCGAGTGAACTCCATGGTCCAGTTGACCTCCCACTGGGCCTCACTGTCGGCTCCACCGTCCACCGAGAACGCCTGCTCCCAGCGGCAGCTGTCAGCCTGAATGTCATGCCAGCGAAAGCGCACGCGGATCGGGCGGTCATCGAGTTCGTCGTCGGCGTAGAACAGGCCCTCCCTATTGGCGTCAAAGCCGCCGCGCACCGGCACATCCAGGCCATGTGGGCGGCGGGCGTCCAGCCACCAGATGGCCCACAGTCCGCTGCTCGGGTCGAAGGCGCGCAGGGTGACGGCGCGGTAGGCGCCAGCGGGCAGGTCCAGCCAGTTGTCGTCGATATTGCCCTGGCCGCCCAGCAGGGGCTGGGCGCTGCAGCGGCCGTCAAATTCGTCCCAGTCCTGGCAGCCCTTCAGGCGTTCGCGCAAGCGGCGATGGCGCACCTGCCACTGGCCGAAGAAGAAATCGAAATCGTGTTGGGGCGTATTGGGGGCATGGGGCGTCATCGGGCCGTCCTTTGGAAAGCCCGCATGCTGCGCCTCAAACCATGACAAGGCCTGTCAGGTTTTTTAAGATCGCCGACGCAGCAACCGAGTCAGCCAGCGCGTGGTGAAGAAGGCGCCGGCCAGCAACACGCAGGCAATGGCGATCAGGCCGGCGGCAAAGGGCCAGTCCTGGGTATTCATCCAAACCGCCAAGGCCGCCAAGGCCAGGGCATAGGGGGGTAGCAGCCGCCACAGGTTCACGCCCTGGCGCCAGGCCGCCCACACGCCACAGGCCCCACCCACCAGCACGGCGCTGTAGCTGGCGCTGACGGCCAGCATCCAGTCGCTGCCGCCGTGGGCCTGGGCAGCGGGGCTGAGCAAGGCCAGGGCAAGGAGCAGCAGGGTGGAACGCATGTGCCAACGCTAACACTGCGGCCCATGCCTCGCGTCGGTCGCTTCGTCGCAGTTCGGTGTCCGGGCGGTGTGGGCCCGCGTAGGCTTCGCGGCCTTGTGTATTGATCACCCACGAACTCCATGCGCCACGCTCAAGCCCTTCTTTTGAACCTTGCCCTGGCCGCCGCCGGCCTGGCCCAGGCTGCCGCGCCGGGCAGTTCCCTGCATCAATACGAGTTGGGTGAAGCCAACCGCGCGCCCTCCAATCAGGTCGTGCATTACGTCAAGTCGAATCTGGATGGCAGCAAGCGCACCGTGCTGTCGCTCTTCTTCCCGGCGCCCTTGGCGGTGGAAGTGCTGAAGGTCGAGGCCGATGGCCGCTATCTGGCCCTGGTGCAGACGCGGCTGGACCCGCAGACCCTGAGCGAGAGCTGGATGCGCTCGTACAACGGCTTGGAGCGCGCCGAAGGCAAGGGGCAGTTGCAGATGGCGCTGAGCGCCGAGCCGGGTCAGGCGCGTCTCGTGGCCGAAGTGGCCGGCACCTTGATGCCGGTCAGCGCCAGTCATCTGCCGGCGCATTTGTACAACTTTGATCTGAGCGGCCTGAACCTGACGCTGCCGCTCCTGAAGAACCCACGCGCCGACTTCACGGTCGGCATCGTCGATCCCGATTTCAATTTCCTGCGCACGCGCTTCAAGCCGAACGCCGGGGTGCTCGAAGGGGGCTTCGTGGACAAAGGTCAGGCGCGCTTTCGCTACCTGCGCGACGAGGCCTTGGACGATGTGCCCACGCACCGCTTTGAGGTCGGCGGGCCGGCCTTTGGCGGCGTCAAGGGCACGCTTTGGGTCAATGCCAAGGATCGGTTGATCGAGCGCTTTGAGCATGCGCTGCCTGACAACCCAGACTGGAAGAATTTCAAGCTCAGCCGCCTCAGCAGCCGCACCATGGACAAGGCGGGCTGGGAGGCCTTCAAGGCGGCCACGGTGCAGCGCGCCGCGCAGCTGTTGGAAACCGACTGAAATCCAAGGAGGCCCCGATGTTCCGTCCTTTGCCTGTTGCGCCCCTCTTGATGGCCTTGTGGTTGACCGCGCCGGGTCTGCGGGCTCAGACCTTCAACGATGCCGAGTTGCAGGCCCTGGACACCCGGTTGTTCGAGGTCGTGTTCAATCGCTGCGAGCTGGAGCGGCTGGATGATTTGTTGCATCCAGAGCTGGAATTCCTTCATGACCAGGGCGGCCGTCAAGATCGCGCCGCCTTCGAGCAGGCGGTGCGCAAAAACCTGTGCAGCGGCCAGGGGGACAAGGCCTTGCGCCGGCTGGTGCCGGGCAGTCTGGAGAACCATCTGCTGCGCGATCAGGGGCGGATCTACGGCTTGATTCAGAGCGGCCGCCATGTCTTCAGCACGCGCGCAGCCGATGGCGGTGAGCGCCCACCGCAGGGACAGGCGCGCTTCGTCAACACCTGGCTGCTGGGCCCCGAGGGTTGGCGGCTCTATCGGGTGTTGAGCTTTGACCATCAGCCGATCTGAACAGGCCCTAAGCTGGCGGCCCTCTCCCCACGGGGGCTGCCGCCATGCTGATCTTTCGCCAACTCTTCGACCCCGCCTCGTCCACCTACACCTATCTGTTGGCCGATGGCGGCGAGGCCCTGTTGATTGACCCGGTGTTCGAGCAGGTGCGGCGCGATGCCGCGCTGCTGCGCGAACTCGGCCTGCGTTTGCTGGCCACGGTCGACACGCACGTCCATGCCGACCATGTCAGCGGCGCCTGGTTGCTCAAGCAGCGGCTGGGCAGCCGCATCGCCGGGGCGGCGGCCGGGGGCGCCGAGGGCCTGGACTGGGCGCTGCAACACGGTGAGCAGCTGCCTTTCGGACAGCGCTACCTGGCCGTGCGCGCCACCCCGGGCCACACCGCCGGCTGCATCAGCCTGGTGTTGGACGATCAGAGCCTGGCGTTGACGGGCGACGCCCTGCTGATCCGCGGCTGTGGCCGCACCGACTTCCAGCAGGGCAATGCCGCGCAGCTTTACCGCTCGGTGCATGAGCAGTTGCTCAGCCTGCCCCCCACCACCCTGCTCTACCCCGGCCACGATTACCGCGGCCTGACGGTGACCAGCGTGGCCGAGGAGCGGGCCTACAACCCGCGCTTTGGCGGTGCCAGCAGCGCGGCCGACTTTTGCGGCTACATGAATGCCCTGGGCCTGCCCCACCCCAAGCGCATGGACCAGGCCGTGCCCGCCAATTTGCGCTGCGGCCGGCCCGAGGGCGATCTGCTGCCCCCGGCCGAGCCGAACTGGGCGCCGCTGACCTGGGCCTTTGCCGGCCTGTGGGAAATTCAGCCCCAGGCCTTGGAGGAGGTGCAGCCCGCGCCGCAGATCGTGGACGTGCGCCAGCCCGATGAATTCGACGGCCCGCTCGGTCATATCGCCGGGGCGCGCCTGCTGCCACTGGAGCAGCTGACACGCCGCGTCGACGAGTTGCAGCGCGAGCGCCCGGTGGTTACGGTTTGCCGCTCCGGTGCCCGCTCGGCCCAGGCCGCGCTGCAGCTCACGCAGGCCGGCTTCCCGCAGGTGGCCAATTTGGCCGGCGGCATGCTGCGCTGGCGTGCCGCCGGCGCGCCGGTGGTGGGCGGTGAGAGCTGAGCGATGAGCCGCCCCATGAGCTCGAGCACGAGCCACGCGGACGCCGAGTTGGCGCGCTTCCTGGCCCTGGAGCAGCGTCGCACTCAGGCCCTGCTCGCGCGCGACATCGCCACCGCGATGCGCCTGCATGCGGCTGACTACCAGCTGATCACCCCCGGTGGCGGCGCTTTGTCGCGCGAGCGTTATCTGGGCTTGATCGAGTCGGGTGAGCTCATCTATCTGGGGTGGGAGATCGGCGCGGCGGCGTTGCGGCGGGGGGCCGACATGGCCCTGCTGCGCTACCGCGCCACCCTGACCCTGGCCGGTGGCGAGCAGCGCCCCTTCGACGTCTGGCACACCGATTCCTACGAACTGCGCGATGGCGAGTGGCTGGCCGTTTGGTCGCAGGCCACGGCCATCAAGACCCCATGACGATCGAACTCTGCCCAGCTCGCACGGCCGATGAACGGGCCTGCATCGAGCACCTGATGCAGTTCTTCAACTACGAGCTCAGCGCCTGGTACCCCGTGCGCCTGGCCGAGCACGGGCTCTACACCCTGCGCCCCAAGGGGCCCTATTGGGCCGAGCCGCGCACACAACCCTTTCTGCTGCGGGTCGATGGCGAGCTGGCCGGCTTCGCGGTGGTGGATGGCGAGTGCGTGGAGCCCGCTCGCAGTCGCTACAACCTGGGTTACTTTTTCCTGGTACGCCGCTTTCGCGGTCGGGGCCTGGCGCGTCAGGCGCTGGTGCAGCTGCTGCAAGCCCTGCCCGGTGCTTGGGAAATCTATTACCTGGCCCGCAATGCGTATGCGGAGCACTTCTGGGGACCGGCCCTGAGCGCCTTGCCGCTGGTGGGCCTGGAGCGGCAAGAACGCGTGATCGACGACGAACCGAGCGTGTGGTTCCGCTTCGAGACGGCAGTGACGCCCACCGGGGGCGCGCGCTGAACCGCAGCGAAGTAGGCTCTCACGCGCGCAGCGCAGAGGAGACGACATGAGCGAGGCGGATTGGGTGGTTTACGGCACCCTCATCACCCTGACCGTGGCGGTGACGCTCATGTCGCGTTGGGCCTTGCGCAACGCCCGTGCCAGCGAAGCCACTGCCAAGACCTGGACCGCCGAGAAGGTGCAGCACCTGGCCGCGCCGCTGTTGTTGGGCGGCCCTTGGATCTGGGGCCGTTGGTCGGGGCGCGCAGGCATTTCCGGCCTGAGTTTGGACCTGCAGTCTGCGCAGGGCCAGGCTTTGTGCCGCATCGAGTCACCGACCCTGCCGCGGCAGGGCGTGCGACGGCACTTTGAGCTCGAGGGCCAGCGCTACGAGTGCGTGAGCGCCGGGGCGTTCAGCGCGCGCAGCCTGTTGCGGGTGGCCAGCAGTGGCCAGGTGGTGCTGCGTGGCCAGCATGGCTTGTTGCGAACGCGGATCGAGCGCGAGCCCGGCGGCGAGCCCGTGTGCGAGCTGCCCTTGCGCTCGGTCTTTCATCGCTACAGCCCCTTGATGCGGGGCGAGGAAGAGGTGGGCCGCCTGTTCACCGTGGACGAAGGCCAGGCCTCGGCCTTGGTGCTCAGCCTGAGTCCGCAGGCCGGCCTCACGACGCTGGAGTGGTGCATGCTGCTGGCCTGCCTGCCCCGGCGCTGACTCAGCGATTAACGCGGTTCGAGCAAGGGCGCCTCGTAGCGCCCACCGGGCGTCAGTTCGCTTGCCAACAGGCTCAGGATGCCAGCCGCTACGGCCTCGGGTGCGGCCAGGCCGCCCTCCAGCTTGCGCCGCTTGAAGCGCTCGACCTCGGGGAAATCGCGCGCTGGAGTGGCGCGAATCAGCGCCTGCATCCCGGTGTCGATGACGCCCGGGTCGATGGACAGCGGTGTGAAGGGCTGGGGATGATGCTGTTCTTCCACGGCCAGCGCGCGGATGAAGCCCTCCAGGCCCGCCTTGCTGGCGCAGTACAGAGTCCAGCCGGCATAGCCCTTCAGCGCCGCGCCGGAGCTGATGTTGACCAGCCGTTTGCGCCCGGGCGTGTCACGGAAGTGGCGCATCAGCTCGCTCAGCACCAGGAGGGCGGCGCTGAAGTTGGTGTTCAGCGCCGCAAGCAGCGCGGCAGGTGGCTGGCGCCAAGTCGGTCCGATGGGGGCCAAGCTGCCGGCGTTATGGATCAGCAGCAGCTCGGTGCAGCTCGCGGGGTCCACCGTTTGCAGCGCCTGCTGCACGGTCCGGAGGGCCGCCTCGGGGTCGCATAGATCCAGAGGGACCGAGAACGGGTGCGGCGCGCTGCGCGAGAACTCGACGACCCGGTAGCCGGCGCCCTGCAATTGCTGGCACAGGGCCAGTCCCAGGCCCTGGGAGCCCCCCGTCACAAACGCCATGCGCATGGCTGCCCTCTCTGCCGACCTCAAAGGGGTCGCATCCTAGGGCCAGGCCTCGCCGCTCAGCTGCTCAGAAAGGGCCCGCGCACCTCATAGGTGCGGCCATCGCTGCCGCTGCCGGCGCTGCCGCGCTGTGAGCTGAAGTAGAGCCGCGTGCCGTCCGGGCTGAAGGCGATGCCGGTCATCTCGGAGGCATCCTGGCCCTCCAGCTTGACCACGGGCGCCACCTCGCCATTCGGGCTGATCATGCAGATCTGCATGTCGCCGCCGTCCTCGGCCACATAGACGTCGCCGCGCTGCGAGACCACCACGTTGTCCACGCCGGTCAGCACCGGATTGCTGTGCGTGCTGTCGTCGTACAGGATGTGCAGGCGCTGGGTGGCCAGCTCCAGGGCCCACACCCGGTTGTCGCCCTTGGTGGTGAAGTAGACGGTGCCTTGGTGGCACCAGATGCCCTCGCCGCCATTGAAGCTGGAACTCTTGCTGACCTGCTTGCGCGTGCGCGTGCCACTGCTGCTGGGGTTGGGGGTGGGCACGGTCAGCCATTCCAGCGTGTAGGGCGCCGCGCGGCCGACGCGCCGGGCCACTTCCAAGGTGCCGGCGCTCAGGTCGCCGGCGCGCGTGGGGCGGAAACGGTAGAGCCGGCCGTCGGATTTGTCCTCCGTCATGTAGGCATGGCCGCTGCTGGGGTCGAAGGCCACGGCCTCGTGGTCGAACCAGCCCATGGCATTGCGTGCCACCGGGGCCAGCTGGCCCTTGGGGTCGCATTCGATGACGCGGCCGCGGTCCACTTCCTCGCAGCTCAGATAAGTGCCCCAGGGCGTCATGCCGCCGGCGCAATTGCGGCTGGTACCGCTGCAGATGCTGTAGGCGCGGCGGATATTGCCCTGGGCGTCGAAGTCGATGGCCGAGGCGCCACCCTGGCCGCTGCCCAGCTCGCAGTTGGACACATAGATCCAGCCGCCATCGGCCAGGGCCACGCAGGCACCGCCGTCCGGGGTGCTGTGCCAGCGATAGCCGGTGCTGCCCACGGTCTGGCCGCTGCGCGCAATCAGGCGCGCGCTGAAGCCCGCCGGTAGGCGCAGGCCCAGGGCATCAGGGGGCAGCAACTCACCCAGGCCGCCTTGCACGGCAATGCGGCGCAGGCCTTCTCCATCGCGCGGTTGAGGTGGCACGGCGGGCAACTGGGCAGCCCAGGCGGCGGGGGTTCCCAAAGAGAACAGGCCGGCGCTGAGCAGGCTGCGACGCAAGAGCGTGCGACGGTCGCTGCGCGAGGGCGGGGTGGTGGAAGAAGGGCGGATCTCGCTCATCACGGCTCCTGAAGGGACGGGGAGGAAGCGGAGGATGCTAGGCAGCGAAGAAGTCGGAGACGTGACGGTGCTGCCCGCCGCTCAAGGCAGGGCCCGGGCCTCGGCCTGGCGGTAGGGCTCGGACTCGCGCACCGCGCGCATTTGTTGCCAAAGCGCCAGCGCGCGTTGCGGCCGGGTCTGGTGGAAGCGCTGCGAGAACACCACGAAGTAGTCGCGCTGTTGCAGCGCCGGCTCGAGCTTGCGAATGCCCTGCTGCAGCTGCGGCTCCAGGCCAAGCACCCGGTCGGCCTCGTTGGTCTGCAGCGCCGCGGCATCGGCCTCGCCCTTGAGCACCAGGTGCAGATTGCCTTCGACCGTGCGGGCCGACTCGCGCACTGGGTAGCCCAGCTCGCGCGCCACCTGGGCAATGGAGAAGCCGGGCTGGGCGACCACACGGGCCGGCGCGTTGCCGCCTTGCAGGCGCTGGCCGTCCCACACCCAGGGGCTGGGCTGGGCCACATACCAGCTGAAGCGAAAGCGCCGCACGGCGTAATGCGGGTCGGGGGAGCCGGCGGGGGGTGGATAGACCCAGCGCTGCGCGCGCTCGGGCAAGTAGCTGATGCCGAACACCGCGTCGACCTCGCCGCGCTCGATGGCCTCCAGGCAGCGCCGCCAGGGCAGAGGCTGCAGGCGGATGGTTTCCGGGATGCGCTTTTGCAGCAGCTCGATGAACACATAGTCCAGCCCGCGCGGCAGCGCGCGGCCCTGGGCGTCCACCTCGCGCCAGGGCGGATGCGGGGTCTCGTTGAAGCAGATGCGCAAGAGATGGGAGGCCTGCGCCGCCGGTGCTCCCAGCAAGCCCAGGCCCATCACCAGCCAGGCCCAGGGCCAAGAGGCGAGCGGGAGGAGTGAGGTCTTGGCGCGGTGCACGGTCCCTTCGAAGCTGGTGGCATCGAGGAGCGCAGCATAGGCCCGCGCGGCCCGTCTCAAGCTGTGGCGATGTGACGTTGCAGGTGCTCGATCAAGGCCCGAACCGCCGGCCGCAGGCTGCGTCGCTCGGGGGTCAGCAGTGTGAGGGGTGCGGGTTCGCCCAGCCAGTCCGGGCAGAGTCGCTCCAGGCGGCCGGCCTGCAGATCGGGCGCCACATCGAGCGCTGACTTGTAGGCAATGCCCGCGCCGGCCAGCGCCAGGCGGCGCACGGCATCGCCGTCGTCCACGGCCAGCGGCCCGCCGACCTCCACTTGCAGCGTCTGGCCGTCGCGTTCGAAGCGCCATAGCCGGTGCAACTGGTCCTGGATGGCAAAGCACAGGCAGTCGTGGTCGCGCAGTTCGTCGGGGTGTTGCGGCCGGCCGCGCCGCGCCAGGTAGGCGGGCGCGGCGCACAGCACGCGGCGGTTGTCCGGCGCCAGGGGCAGGGCCACCAGACCGGATTCGGGCGGGGCACCGTAGCGCAGGGCCAGGTCCAGCTGTTCGCGCAGCAGGCCGGCCAGGCGGTCGGCCACCTGGATGCGCAGTTCCACACCGGGGTGGAGCTGGCGAAACCCCAGCAGCCAGTCCAGCGCCTGGTTGCGGCCCAGGTCAGACGGCAAGGCGATGTGCAGCCGGCCCTGGATTTGCCCCTGGGCCAGGGCCTCGCGGCCATGGTGAATGAGCTCCAGGCCGGGCTCGCAGGCCTGCAGAAACTGCTCGCCGGCCTGGGTCAGGCGCAGTTGGCGGGTCGAGCGCAGGAAGAGCGGCGTGCCCAGCTCGGCCTCCAGGCGCTTGATGGCGGCGCTGACGGCCGCCGGGCTCAGGTCCAGCGCCCGTGCGGCCTCGGAAAAGCTGGCCGCGCGCGCGGCGCGGACGAAGAGTTGCAGGTCCTGCAGGGCTTTCATGGGCCTGATTTTCCGCATTCATTTGAAAGTGATTGAAGGAATCGCTAGTTTTTCTCCGGGTCACAAGCAGACAAAGTTCGGTCCATCGCAACCGGAGTCCCCGCACCATGAAAGCCATTGCCTACCAACACAGCCTGCCCGCCACCAACCCGCTGGCCCTGCAGGACATCGAACTGCCCGCGCCCGAAGCCAAGGGCCACGACCTCTTGGTCGAGGTGCGGGCCATCGCCATGAACCCGGTGGACACCAAGATCCGCCGCGGTGTGCAGCCCGAGTCAGGCGCCTGGAAGGTGCTGGGTTGGGACGCGGCCGGCGTGGTGCGCGCCGTGGGCGAGCAGGTCACCGGCTTCAAACCCGGCGACCGCGTTTGGTATGCCGGCGCGCTGGACCGCCCGGGCAGCAACGCCGAGCTGCAGCTGGTGGACGCACGCTTGGCGGGCGCCATGCCGGCCAGCCTGGACTTCGCCGCGGCGGCGGCCTTGCCCCTGACCACCATCACCGCCTGGGAGTTGCTGTTTGATCGCCTGCGTATCCCGCACGGCGGCGGCCAGGGTCAGAGCCTGCTGGTGGTGGGTGGCGCCGGCGGTGTGGGCTCCATCCTCATTCAACTGGCGCGCCAGCTGACGCAGCTGACGGTGATCGCCACCGCCTCGCGGCCCGAGACCCAAGCCTGGGTGCGCGAACTGGGCGCCCACCATGTGCTGGACCACCGCGAGCCCTTGGCCGAGGCGTTGCAGCGCCAGGGATTGAGCGCGCCGCAGCATGTGGCCAGCCTGACGAATACCGATCAGCACTATGCGCAGCTGGTCGAATTGCTGGCGCCGCAGGGCCAGTTGGCGCTGATCGATGACTTTGACCCGGCCGCCGTGAACGTGCTGGCGCTCAAGCGCAAGAGCCTGTCACTGCACTGGGAGCTGATGTTCACCCGCTCGCTCTACCAAACGGCCGACATGGCGCGCCAGGGCGAGTTGCTGAGCCAGGCCGCCGCTCTGGTGGATGCCGGCACCCTGCGCAGCACCCAGGGCGAGCACTTCGGGCGCATCACGGCCGAGAACCTGCGCCGCGCGCACCAAGCGCAGGAAAGCGGCTCGGTGCGCGGCAAGATCGTGCTGGAGGGCTTCTAACGCGTTTCGCGCTCGATCTGCTCCTGCGCGCGGTTTTCGGCCTCTCGATAGGCTTTGCTGTCGCGCAGGGTGGCGATGTCACGCCAAAGATCGAGCACGGTGCGTGGGTAGCGGCCCCAGAAGGACTGTGAGAACACCGTGAAATAGGCGCGCTCCTGCAGCAGGGGCTGGAGTTTTTGGATGCGGGCGCCCAGATCCGGGCGCTTGCGCAGGACCCGGTCGGCCTCGTTGACCTGCAGTGCCGCCAGTTGCACCCGCCCGCGCACCAGCTTCTCCAGGTTGGATTCGGCCGTTCGGGCCCCTTCATCCACCTTCAGCCCCTGCTCGCGCACCACGGTGCCGATGGAGTAGCCGGACTGCACGCCAACCAAAGCCTCCGGGCTCAGTCCGCTGAGCTTGCGGCCGTCCCAGCGCAGGTTGTGGCCTTGCAGCACATACCAGCTGTACTGGTTGTGGCGCAGCGCCAGGCGTTCGTCGATCACCCCCAGCCGCATCGGATAGACCCCCAGCTCCTCGCGCTCGGGCAGGTAGCTCATGCTCAGCACCGCATCTTGTTCGCCGCTCTTCAGATCCGCCAGGCAACGCTTCCAGGGCAACAGGGCGATCTGGATTTGCAGTCCGCTGCGGCGGGCCAGCAGGTCCAGAAATACGAAGTCCAGCCCCTCTCGTTGGATGCGACCGGCTTCATCCGCCATGCGCCAGGGAATGTGGGGCACATCGTTGAGGCAGACCCGCAAGGCACGCGGCTCGGGTGCCTGGGCCTCCGCCGGGTTCAGGCCAACCAAGGCAAGCAGCGCGGGCAAAGCGCGAAACAGACTGGCCATCGGGGGCTCCGTGGGGTCGGCGGTGGTCCTGCAGTGTCACTCGGCGCACCGTCTTTGGGGTGCGGCGATGCCTCATCCAGGCTCAGATCCGGGTTTGCCCGGGTTGGGACGGATCGCTTTTGGCAGGCTGCCTGGGGTCGGGGACACTCGCCGGCTTTTGCATCTGCCCCTGCCTTGTTGCCATGAAAGTCCTGCCCTTGCCGCGCGCGCTCGTTTTGTCCTTGTCTTTGGTCTTTGCGGCCCAGGCTCATGCGGACAGCCCCCCGGTCGCTGAACTGCCCAAGGTCTGGGACCTGAAACCCATCTTTGCCAGCGATGCCGACTGGGATGCCGCGCGCAAGGCCCTGGTGGCCGAGCTGCCGCAACTGCAGGCCCTGAAGGGCACCCTGGGCAAGAGCCCGGCCGCCCTGCGCGCCGGCCTGGAGCGCCTGAGCCGGGCCGCCCAGACCTGGGAGAAGGTGCAGGTTTACGCCTATCTGCAGCAAAGCACCGACAACCGCAATGCCACCTATCAGGAGCGCGGCAATTTGGTGGGCAGTCTGGGCGGCCAATACAGCGCGGCCATTGCCTGGCTGGAGCCCGAGATCCAAAAGCTGGGCGCCCCCAAGGTGCTGGCTTATGTAAAAGCCGAGCCGGCCCTGAAGGTCCACACGGAGCGCCTGCGCAACATCCTGCGCCGTCAGGCCCACACCCTGAGCGCCGAGACCGAGGCCGCCATTGCCGCCCTGGCCCCGATGCGCGGCGCCACCGCCCAGGTGCGCACCCTGCTGGTGGACGCGGACATGCGCTGGCCCACCCTGCACATCGACGGCAAGGACGAGCGCGTGGACGACACCCGCTATGGCCTGTTGCGCCAGCACCCCGACCGCGCGGTGCGCGAGCAGGTGTTCAAGAACTTCTTCGGCGCCCTGGGTCAGTACGAGAATAGCTTTGGGGCGACGCTCGCCAACACCGTGCAGGACGGCACCGTGATGGCGGGCCTGCGCAAGCACAAGAGCGCCGTGGCCGCCAGCCTGGATGGGGAGGAGATCCCCGAGGCCGTCTACCGCACCCTGGTGGCCGAGGTGCATGCCGGCCTGCCCACCCTGCACCGCTACTTCAAGCTGCGCCAGAAGATGCTGGGTCTGCCCGACCTGGCCTATCACGACATCTATCCGGCCTTGGTCAAGCAGGACAAGAAGTACAGCCTGGAAGAGTCCGCCCGCCTGACCCTGGAGGCCACTCAGCCCTTGGGCGCCGACTACCAGAAGCTGCTGCAGCAGGCCCTGGCCGCCGGCACCATGCACGCCCATCCGGCCGAGGGCAAGAGCGGTGGCGCCTACCAGTGGGGGGTGTACGGCAAGACCCCCTATGTGTTCCTGAACCATCAGGACGACTTCGAGTCCGCCAGCACCTTCGCGCACGAGTGGGGCCATGGCATTCACACCGCCCTGGTGAACCAGGCCCAGCCCTTCGAGACGGCGGGCTATGCCCTCTTCGTGGCCGAGATCGCCTCCACCGCCAATGAACTGCTGCTGAGCCAGCACATGCAGCGTCAGGCCAAGACCAAGGAAGAGAAGCTGTACCAGCTGGGCTACGCGCTGGAGCGCCTGCGCGGCACCTTCTTCCGCCAGGCCATGTTCGGCGAGTTCGAGCTCAAGACCCATGATGCCGCCGCCAAGGGCGAGGCCTTGAGTGGCAAGCGCTTCACCGAGATGTATTGCGGTCTGCTGAAGCAGTACCACGGGCACGACCAGGGCGTGATGAAGATCGATCCGGCCTATTGCAGCGAGTGGGCCTTCATCTCGCACTTCTACCGGCCCTTCTACGTCTACCAGTACGCCACCTCGATCACCGCCGCCCTGCACTTTGCCGAGCGCGTGCAGGCTGACCCCAGCGGGGCGGCGGCCAAGGTCTTCCTGGACACCCTGCGCCTGGGCGCCTCGGTGCCGCCCTATGTGGCCCTGAAGCGTGCGGGCCTGGACATGGCCAGCCCGCTGCCCTATCGCACCCTGGTGGCGAAGATGGACAGCATCATGGATGAGATGGAGAAGCTCATCGCCACCCCGTGAGCGCGACCCACATCGTCTTTTTGCGGGCCGTCAATGTGGGCGGCACGGGCAAGCTGCCGATGGCCGAGCTCAAGGCTCTTGCCCTTGAGCTGGGCTTTCAGAACCCGCGCACCTACATCGCCAGCGGCAATCTGCTGTTTGAGTCCGACTTGAGTGCCGAGGCGGCCGGCGCGCGCCTTGAGGCGCGGCTGGCCGCCTATGCGGGCAAGCCGGTGGGGGTGCTGATGCGCAGCCCCGCCGAGCTAGAAGCCTTGCTGGCGGCCAATCCCTTTTCCGAAGGTCTGCCGAACCAGGTCCTGGTGACCCTGCTGTCCGCGCCGCCTGTCGAGGCATTGCGGGCGCACGGGCAGCAGGACGAGGCTTGGCAGCTGATGGGGCGCGAGCTTTGGGTGCACTACCCCAGCGGGGTCGGGCGATCCATGCTGCGCATTTCGGGCGTCGAGGCGGGTACGGCGCGCAATCTCAACACCTTGCGGGCTGTGCTGGCACAGTGTGCGGCGGGCTGATCAGTCCCCGATCTTCTTGTTGGACTCAATACTCTGACGTTCTTGAATCCGTTGTACCAGGTCTTGCGAAGCCCTGCGCTCCGCATCGATCTGTGCCTTGGTGCGGCAGCGCGTCTTGGGCAGATTGGTGCCCGTCGGCGTTTCGCGATCGCAGATCACTTTTTCTTCATTCGCCCCCTCGCCGCTGGCCACGGTGGTGGTTTGGGTGCTACTGCATGCCGTCAGTCCGATGCAAGACAGCAGGCCGGCGACCAGGATAAGAGATGGGGTGAACTTCTTCTGAGGCATGTATCGACTCCCTGTGGGTTGTGCGTATGAACACCTCGCTCCCTGCGAGGCGGGTCGCAATGTAGCGACTTTATTGAGGGGTCCCGAAAGCCACATTTCTTTGCATAGCAGGTGTCAAGCAGCAAGCTCTACGCGCGATGCTTGCGTCCATGCAAAGACGCTCCCTGCTTGCCGCCCTGCCCCTGCTGAGTGCCCTGCCGCTGCGGGCCATGCGCCTGGATGAACGGCCGGCGCTGCATGCCCTGAACCGACTGGCTTTTGGGCCACGTCCCGGCGATCTGTTGCGCGTGCGCGGCTGGGAACCGATGCTGGAGGAGCAGCTTGCCCTGCCGGCCATTCCGGTCGAATTGCAGGTCAGACTGGACGCCCATGTCGCGCAGCAACCCAGCCTGCGCGAGCGTCTGCAGGCCTATCGCGCAGCACAGCAACGCGACCCCGGCGAGAACAATGCCGAGCGGCGCGAGATCGTTCAGCGCGCCCTGTTGGATGCCACCCAGGCCCGGCTGCTGCGCGCGCTGGAAAGCCCGCGCCAGCTTGAAGAGCGACTGGTGGATTTCTGGTTCAACCATTTCAACGTCTTCATCGGCAAGGGCCTGTGCCGGGTGATGGTGGCGGATTACGAAGCGCAGGCCATCCGACCCCATGTGTGGGGGCGTTTTCGCGATTTGCTCGGGGCGGTGGCACGCCATCCGGCCATGCTGTTCTACCTGGACAACTTCCTGTCGGCGCGGCCCGGCTTCAGCGGCCGGAACGGGGTGCAGGGCTTGAACGAGAACTACGCCCGCGAGCTGATGGAGCTGCACACCCTGGGAGTGGACGGTGGTTATGCGCAGCGCGATGTGACCGAGCTGGCCCGTGTGCTCACCGGCTGGACCTTTGATCTGCGGCGCGGCGATGCGCGCTTCCGCTTCGATGTGCGGCGTCATGACGAGGGTCCCAAGACATGGCTGGGCCAGACCGTGCCGGGCCATGGCGAGGCCCAGGGCGAATGGGTGCTGGATCAGCTGGCCCGTCACCCCAAGACCGCCGAACGCATCGCCTTCAAGCTGGCGCAGCACTTCGTGGCCGATGCGCCCGATGCTGATTTGGTGCAGGCCACCGCCCAGGCCTTCTTGAAGAGCGATGGCGATCTGCGCGCCACCGTCACGGCCCTGTTGCGCCACCCAGTGGCTTGTGCGTCGGAGCTTGTGGGCGCGCAGTTCAAGACGCCGCAGCGCTTTGTGATCTCGATGTTGCGCGCCTGTTCCATCACCCCGAGCGACTGGTCACCCACCCTGGCCGCCCTGCGCCAGCTGGGTCAGCCGCTGTTTGGCTGCGTCACGCCCGATGGCTGGAAGCCCACCCGCGAGGCCTGGCTGGACCCCGAGGCCCTGGCACGGCGTGCCGAGTTGGCCGCCCGCGTGGCCCAGCGCGCGGGTCTGGGGGCCGAGGCGGGTGAGCGTTTGCTGGACACCCTGGGGCCGGCCATCAGCCCCGCCACGCGCGCCGCCTTGCGCCAGGAACCCGCCCGTCTGCAGGCCGCGCTCATCCTTGGCTCCCCCGACTTCCAGAATGGATGAGTCCACCCCCGAAGCGAGCCAAGGGCTCGCCTCCCCCTCAAGGGGGCGCCGCCAGTGGCCCGGCCGAGCCGGTTCCACGGCGGCTGCCCAGTGAAACCTGCCTGCACTCCGGAGTGCTCAATGCAACTTTCTCGTCGCCATTTGTTGTTCGCCGGTGCCTTGGCGCCCTCGATGCTGCGTGCGGCGCCCTCCGGCAATCCACCGCGCTGGGTCGTGGTGTTGCTACGCGGGGCGGTGGACGGCTTGTCGGTGTGCGCGCCCTATGCCGAGCCGGAGTACGGGGCCGAGCGCCCCAGCATCGCGCTGCCCCGTCCGGGCCTGGAGGGCGGTCTGATCGACCTCGATGGCCGCTTTGGTCTGCACCCGGCCCTGGCCGCCTTGCAGCCGCTGTGGGCGGCCGGGCAGTTGGGCTTTGTGCATGCCTGCGGCGCGCCGGGGGTGGGACGCAGCCACTTCGAAGCGCAGGACGAACTGGAGGCTGGCACCCCTGGCGTGAAGACCACGCCGGACGGCTGGATGGCGCGCTTGATCGGCCTGCGTGCCGGCGCCGAGCAGGTGCAGGCGGTCTACACCGGCGCCACGAGGCCCAAGCTCTTCAAGGGCAGTGGCGTGGGGGTGCAGGTGGCGGCGCTGCCGGGTTTGAGTGCGCGGCGCTCGCGCAGCCAGGCCCCGGCCCTGTCCGGTGCGCTGGAGCGCCTGTACGCGCAGGACCCTCGCTATGCCCAAGCCTGGAAGGACGGGCAGATGGGGCGCGATCAACTGGATCAGGCCCTGGCCGAGACGCCGTCGATGGACCCCAAGGCCGATGGCGGCGCGCCCCTGCCCGGCGGCTTCCCGGAGACCGCTCGACGGTTGGCGCGTGTGATGCGTGCCGACGCCGGCGTGCAATTCGCCTGCCTGGAGTTGGGCGGCTGGGATACCCATGCGCGCCAGGGTGCGGCCCAAGGGCAGCTGGCCGGTCGCCTGGCGCCGCTGGGCCAGGGCCTGGCTGTGCTGGCGCAGGATCTGGGCGCGCTGTGGCAGGACACGGTGGTCACCGTGATCAGCGAGTTTGGGCGCACCGTGGCCGAGAACGGCAACGGTGGCACCGACCACGGCCATGGCAATGTGCTGTGGCAGCTCGGCGGGCGGGTGGCGGGTGGCCGGGTGCTGGGCGACTGGCCGGGGCTGCAACGCAGCGCCCGACACGAGGGCCGCGACCTGGCCATCACCACCGACTACCGCGCGGTGCTTTCGGGCATTGCGGCCCAGCATCTGGGGCTGCGTGATGCAGCGCTGGCGTCTCTGTTCCCGCGCTTCTCGGGCGCGGCCCTGAACTTGCTGCGGGCCTGAATTCAGCCCATCGTCATTGGGTGATTGGCGGGGTTACTGGCAGGGCTGCTGCGGCGCCAGCGCGCTGCGTGCGGCTTGGCATAAGCGGAGCCAGAACGCTTCTACGAAGGCCGGGTGTTCCTTCAGCAAGGCTGGCCGAACCGGCGCGAAATAAAGCGCCCGGTGCAAGGGGGGCTCCAACACCACGAGCGCGGGCTCGCGCTCGCGTTCGGCTTTGGACACGGAGAACAAATTGGTCAGCACGGCATCGATCAAACCGCGACGCAGTTTGGTCAGGCTGGCTTCACGGTGGGGCGAACGTTCCAGCGTCCAGCCTTGTTGCTCCGCCAGCGTCTCTTCGATGGATCCTTGAATCACCCCAATCCGGGCCCCGCGGGGCAGCAGCTTTTGGCCGTCCCAACGCGGACGGGTCTGGGCCTCCTGGCGCACCAGCAGCACCACGGGGGCCTGGGCCAGAGCGAGGCGGGCGTTGAGGCTGCCGTCGCTGCGCAGCGGAAAGGCCAAGTGTTGCGCGCGTTCGGACGAGTGGCCGATGCCCACCACCAGGTCCAACTCGCCCAGCTCCAGATCGCGATGCAGCCGCCGCAGGGGCGCGCGCGAAAAGACCGGGCTGCATCCCATGCGCGCCAGCACCTGGCGTGTCAGCTCCACCGCCAGCCCGGGCGGATCGGCGAACTCAGCCCCGTTGCCCATCAAAAGGGGCGGGCTGTCCCAATTCAGAAAGGCCACACGCAAGGGTTGCGGGCAGGGCGGCATCGAGGTCTGAGCGACACAGGGCAGGCCGACGAGCCAGCTCATGCTCAGGACCAGCAGACTCTGACGCGCTGCGCGAACCATCTCAGCGCTGAATCTGCGCCTCGTAGCGCTGGATCCAATCTTGCGGTGTCCAACGCGACACCAAGTCGCCGATTAACTCGAACGGGATGTGCTCGGCCTTCTTGTAGCGCACGCAGCACTTGCCCATGTCCAGCTTGCGGCTGCTGACCCGGGCGTGCTCGGTCTGAAACCAGGCCAACAACTCACCGTCGCTGTACAGGCCCATGTGATAAAGCGTGATGGCTTGCTTCTGCGAGGCCAGCGAGATGAAGGGCAGGGGCAGCTTGGGGTTGCAGTGATAGCCGGCGGGATAGAGGCGGTGTGGCACCACATAGGCGGGCATGCCATAGGCCATGCATTCCTCAAATCCCGCTGGCAGCCGGGCACGCAGCAGTTCGCGCAGCTGACGCATGGGCGCTTGGCGCTCGGGCGGCAGCTCAATCAGGTACTGGTCGACGCTGACGGCCTGTGACTGCATGCTGCCTCCGCTTTACAGCGCGGCCACGCCGGCTGCGGCCACCTGGCCGTCTTGGCTGCTGAGTACGCCGGAGACGCCAATCGCGCCCACGTAGTGGCCCTCCGCCGTCACCAACGGCAGGCCGCCTTCGATGGGGGTGGCGCCCGGTAGGGCCAGCATCACCTGGCGGCCGCTGGCCACCGCGTCTTCCAGCGCCTTGGTGGGGCGCTTGAACAGGATGGCGGTCTTGGCCTTCTCCTGGGCCACCACGACCGAGGCCTTTTGCGTGCCGTCGGCGCGTTCCAGCAGCATCAGATGGCCGCCGTCGTCGACGATGGCGATCACCACTGTCCAGCCCTCGGCCACGGCTTTGGCCCGAGCGGCGGCACAAATGCGCTGGGCGTCGGCAAGGCTGAGTTGGGGCTGGCTGTGCATGGGGGTCTCCGATTCAAAAGCCCGGATTGTGCGGCGATGCCCGACACTGCCCACCCTATGACCGAATTGCCCCACCCGCCCGGCATCCGCCCCTTTGGCGACTACACGCTGATCATCGATGCGCGCACGCCCAAGGAGTTCGCCGAGGACCACATTCCCGGTGCGCTGAACCTGCCCATCGTCAGTCAGGAGGAATTCGCCGAGGTCGGTACGCTGCACAAGCACAACCCGCATCAGGCCTATCTGGTGGGGGCGCAGTACGCGCTGCGCAATGCGGCGCGCCACATCGGCGAAGTGATTGCGCAGTACGGCCCGCGTGAGCGCCTGCTGGTGTATTGCTTCCGCGGCGGCAAGCGCAGCCGCGCCTGGGCCGAGCCGCTGCGCAATATCGGCTACCCAGTGGATGTGCTGCCGGGCGGCTGGAAGGCCTATCGCGCCTGGGTGCGTGATTCCTTGGCCGTGCTGCCCACCCAGTTTCAGTGGAAGGTGCTGGCGGGCGTGACGGCCTGCGGCAAGACGCGGCTGCTGCAGGCACTGCGCGAGGCCGGTGAGCAGGTTGTGGACCTGGAAGGTCTGGCCCGCCATCGGGGCTCTCTGCTGGGCTCGCTGCCGGGCCAGCCGCAGCCCACTCAGAAGTGCTTTGATTCCGCCCTGCAGGCCGAATTGCGCAGCCTGGACCCCACACGCCCGGTGTGGGCTGAGAGCGAAAGCAAGAAGATCGGCAATGTGCAGTTGCCCGACTCGCTCTACCAGGCCTTGCGCTGTGCGCCGGCCTGGGATGTGAGTGCACCGATGCCCGTGCGGGTGCAGGTCTGCCGCGAGGACTATGCGCACTTCCGCCTACAGCCCCAGGCCTTGGTGGACAAGCTCCAGCCGCTCAAGCCCTTGGTCGGTGGCGAGACCCTGGCGCAGTGGCAAACCCTGGCCGAAGCGGGTGATGCCGACGCGCTGTTCCAAAGTGTCATGGAGCGTCATTACGATCCCTGCTACCGCCGCTCCCTGCCCAAGGACAGGCCACTCAAGGCCTTTGAGCTGGGCGGTGTCGATGCCGAAAGTCTGCAGCAGGCGGCGCAGCAATTGCGCCTGTTGCCCTGAGGAGGGCCCGATCGATGAGCTTGCGGGTGCGTGTCTGGATGGTAGCCCTGGGGCTGGGCTTGGGCCTTGGCCTTCTTCCCGGCGTGGCCCGGGCCGCAGTCGCCTGCCCGCAGCCTCTGGTCGTGAGCTTTCTGGATGGCGAATTCCCGCCTTTCTTGTACGGCAACGGCACCCAGTTCGCCACGCCCAAGCCCGGCTGGGCGGTGGAGTGGGTGCGCCAAACCTTGGCCGAGCTGGGCTGCGAGGCCAGCCTTACGCGCGGCCCCTTCCGACGCACCGCGCAGCAGATGGCGGTGGATGCGGTGCAGATCGCTGTGGGCTTTGCTCATCTGCCCGAGCGCGAGCTGACGATGCGATTCCCTCATCGCGCCGATGGCAGCCTGGACGATCGGCTGGCCCTCTTGACCACCGATGTGGTGCTCTTTGGACTGGTGGAGCCGCGCGGTGGTGCGGCGGGGCAAGTGGTGCGCAAAGTGGGCATCGTCACGGGCTCCATCGAAGAGTCGGTGGCGCGCGAGCGGCGGCTGCCGATGGAGGCGGCGCCCACCCATCGCGCCAACTTGGCGAAGCTGCGAGCGGGCCGCATCGACCTGGTGCTGGGTGTGCGCCAAGTGTTCAGTGCGTCAGAGCTGGTGGCAGAGCCCGCTGTGCAGGTTTTGGAGCCACCTTTACAGGTGGTGCGCTACTTTGCGCCCACCAGCCAGGCGCTGTACGAGCGCCATCCCGATTTTGTGAAGGCCTTCTGGCTGGGGATGTGCGAGCGCGCTCGCCGCCAGACCCAACGCCCGGCGGCCTGCCAGTGATCAGAGCCTGAACAGGGCGACCGAGGCGCTGACCTCGGCCACCTGGGCTTGCAGGGCCTGGGCCGAGGCCGCAATTTCTTCCACCATGGCCGCGTTTTGCTGGGTGATGCCGTCGATCTGGCCGATGGCCTGGCTGATCTGCCCGATGCCACTTTGCTGCTCGCTGGCGGTGGCGCGGATGCTGCCCAGCAACTGGCTGAGCTCGCGCACGGCGCCCAGGGCCTCCTCCATGCGTGCCCGTGCTTCGCTGGTGCGTTCGCTGCCCTGTTGCACGGTCTCGCTGGATGCCTGCACCAGGCTGCGGATCTCGCGCGCGGCCGTGGTGGTGCGCTGCGCCAGCGACCGCACTTCAGCGGCCACCACGGCAAAGCCGCGCCCAGCCTCGCCGGCGCGCGCCGCCTCCACCGCGGCATTCAGGGCCAGGATGTTCGTCTGGAACGCGACGCCCTCAACCACTTGGATGATGTCGCCGATGCGCCGCGAGGACTGCGCAATCTGATCCACCGAAGCCACCACCGCTTGCACGGCGGCATCGCTGCGCTCGGCAATCAGGGCGCTGGCATCGGCGCGCTGCGCGCCCTCGACGGCCGTCTCGGCCGTCTGCTGCACAGTCTGCTGAATCTGGGCCACCGAGGCCGCCGTCTCTTCCAAGCTGCCGGCCTGCGACTCGGTGCGCGCCGAGAGGTCCAGATTGCCGCGCGCAATCTCGGCCACCGCGTCGCGCACATGCTGCACGCCGTTGCGCGTGTCCATCACCACGGCGCGCACATTGGCGGACACCCGGCGCAGTGCCAACTGCAGGTGCAGGATGGGCCCCTGCCCGTCCACCGTGACCTTGAAGGACAGATCGCCGGCCGCCAGTCGGTTGGCATCGGCAATCACGCGCTGCAGGGGCTCGTACAACTGGCGGCGTGCCGCCCAGGCCGAAAGGCCCAATGCGCCCAGAGCGGCCAGCGCCGTCCACCCCGAGGCCAAGCCAAATTGCTGAGCCGCAGCCAGTGCGGGAAGCCAGGCCAGGGTCTGGATCAAGCCGGCACGCCCCAGCGGCCCCAGGCTGAGAGCGCGCTTGAGCCGTCCCCAGCCATCCAGGCGCTGCAGGTCTCCGGCGCGCAGGCCGAGGACCAAGCGTCCCTGGCCTTGTTCCACCAGCATCTGCCGATAGGCCGCCTCGGCCTCGGCCACCGACTCGCGGCTGGGCTGGGTGGCCACGGCCAGATAGCCGGTGGTGCGTTGGCCTTCCTGCACGGGAATGGCGTTCAGGCGCAGCCACACATGGTCGCCGTCCGGGCGGCGGTTCTTGACGATGCCGCTCCAGGGCTGACCGCTCTTGAGCGTGGACCAGAGGTCGGCAAAGGCCTGCTGCGGCATGCCCGGGTGGCGCAGCAGGCGGTGGGTCTGGCCGATCAAGTCCTCGGCCGCGAGGCCGCTCAAGTTCACAAAGGCGGCGTTGCAGTAGCGAATCCGACCCTCGGGGTCGGTCAGCGACACCCCGGTCAATCCGGCGGGGAAGGGAAATTCACGTCCGCTGGCGGACGACTGCTGCGACATGCGGGCCACTCCAAAAACACAACGGACGGCCTGCCATGCCCTGCATGCCAGCCGTCCGCCCTGGGGCCCAGCATAGCCAGCCGCGCGCTCCTTGCCCCTTGGGGCCAGCCCTCAGGCCTGTGCAGTTCTCACGCCGCGCTTTCAAAGGCCGCGCGCAGCCAAGCCATCAGCTCGGCGTCGATTTGATCGGCCGACTCGATGCGCGTGCTGGCCTGGCACATGCCACCGGGCGGCAGGTGTTTGAGCCTAGGGTGCTCGGCCAGGGTTTTGCAGTTCAGGCCGATCTCGATCTGCTTGGCCGTGGCCGGCCCCACCATCGCGAACTGTTTGCTGCGGCGCAGGCTCAGGTAGGCCTTCTTGGGGGCGATCTCGAAGTCGCCCAGGGTTTGGATCTGCGCCATCACGGCCTCGTGCAGCGGACGCAGGGCTGCTTTGTTGCCGCTGTAGATCGCGTCCAGCGGGTCTTCGCTCGCAACCACCGCCGCGGCCGGGGCAGCACCTTCCAGCCCGGCTGGCAGCGGCTTGCCCTGCAGCGTCACGACGGTGTTGGCATCGCCATATCCCAGTCCCAGCGTCTCCATCAACCAGCTGCGCTTCTCGCCATGTTTGGCCAGGCCGCTGCTTTCCAGCAGCGCATGCAGCTGGACCAGGGTCTTGCCGGTCTTGGCTTGGATGTTTCTGACTTGAGTCAGCAGCGCGGCTTGCGGATCAGCCATGGTCCTTCTCCTTCATCGGCCAGTGTTCGGTGCGGCAACGCTTGGGCAGCACGAACTCCATGCTGCCCATCAGCGCATACATGATCTTGGTGCCCAGGGGCAGGCCCTGGCCCTCGGCCAAGCGCTTGAGGTGCTTGAGGATGAAGTCGCCGCCGCTGGCCATGCTCTTGGCGGTGGGCGTGCCTTCGGGCAAGCCGACCACCCGCAGGGTCAGCTCGACGCCGCCGTCGGCGGTCTCTTTCAGCAGGTAATGCACCTCGCACAGCGGGTCGTCGTACTGCGTGAACCGGTGGGTGTGGGCGAAGTGGGTGTAAGGCTTGTGCACCAGCACATGGCCATCCACGATGACGTTCTTGCCGCTGCCGGTGCGCATCTGCAGCGGGGCGCCCTCGCCCAGCACAGTGCTGACCAGCCAAGCATTGAAGACCGCGCCCTGGGCTTCGTCGGTCTTGGTCAGTTCGCGCCACACGCGCTCGATGGGGGCCTGGATGTGGATGCGGAACAGGCGGTCGGGTGCGCTCATCGGCGGTTCTTTCTTGCGGTGGGTAGGGAATGAACTTCGGCCCCCTCGGCCAGGTACTTCAGGGCCGTTAGGCGGGCCGACCAATAGGCGCTGTATTCGGTGGTCCAGCGTTCGTGAATCAGCTGGATGGGCGCGGCGTTGAACCAGAGCTTGCGCTCGCGTCCCTCTTTGAGCGAGATCACCAGCTGCCCGCGCTCCAGCACCTGTAGATGCTTCATCACGCCGAAGCGGCTGAGCTCGCCCTCAAAGCACTCGCACAGGCGCTGCAGATTGCAGCCCGGCTCGCGCTGCAGCCAATCCAGCATGCGCCGACGCGGCTCGGAGGCGAGTGCGTGGAAGGTGGCGTCGAGTTCATCGGGCTTCATACGTGACTGAATGGTCACATATTGAGTCGATTCAAGCCTATGGGTGGGAACCCGAATTCGGGCCGTTCAGTGGCAGCTGGGAACGCTGCGATCGCCGCGCGCGACTTCGCACAGCGCGCGCCAGAAGCGCCGCACCCACTCGGGGTGGCGCTGCTGCAGGGCCGGGCTGACCGGCGCAAAGAAATAGACCGGCGCGAACATGGGCTGCAAGGCCACCAGGGCCGGGGGCTCCGCCAGCGATTGGGGGTTGAAACTCATGGTGGGCAGGACCGCCACATCCACCTGACCCCGGCGCAGCTTGGTGATGCTGCCGGCATGGCTGAGGGCCAGATCCAAGGTCCAACCTGCGGCACGCGCCAAGGGTTCTTCCACGCCACCGCCCACGATGCCTACCTTCATGCCCTCTGGGCTCAGACGCCGGCCGTCCCAAGCCACTTGATGGCGGCGGTCCTCGCGCACATAAAGGGCCAACTGCGATTCGCCCAGGGCCAGTCGGGTGTCGAGTTGTCCGTCCTCGCGCAAGGGAAAGGCCAGTTGCTGCGCGCGCTCCGGGGTGTGGGCCAGGAACAGGGTGATCTGATTGACGTCGACGGCGGTGTCCGAGATCAAGCGCCGCTGTGGCACGCGCACCAACTCGGCTGGGCAGTTCACCCGGGTGAGGGCCTCACGGGTCCAGCGCACGAACTCGCCGGGAGGATCGGGAAAGCGGGGCCCCTCGCCATGCAGCATGGGGGGCAGGGCCTTGTCCAGAAAGGCCACCCGCAGCGCAGTCGGGCAGGGCTGGGCGTGCAGGCCGGCCGCCAGGGTGACCCCGACCAACGCCCTCAACCAGAAACCTGCTTCGTACGCCATGGGCCCAAGCATAGGGGCGGGCCCAGCGTTCGAGCTCAGTCCTTGTGTTTGCCGTGGCCCTTGCCGTGGCCTTTGCCATGCTTGTCGTGACCATGATCGTCATGGTCATAGCGTTCGCCGCGCATCACGTTTTGCTGGTACCAGTCTTCCTGCACAAAGTAGACCGGCACGCCACAAGCGTTGTAGCTATGGCAGTGCTTGCTCCACTTCTTCTGGTGGCCGGGCGGGACGCGCATATAGACCGGCTCGTGACGCACACGCACGGGCTGGATGATCACGGGAGAACTCTGCATCAGCACCGGTTGTGGAAAACGGCCGATGTCGATGCGGCCGTAGACGCCGGGCTGTGAAACAGCGATCGAGACGCCGATGTCGGCGGCAGAGGCGGAGCCGCAGAGGGCGGCCAGCAGGAGGGAAGTGCGCAGACGCATGGCGGTAGGGGTGAGTTGGCCGGAAGTGCAGCCTAACGCGGCCCGCCAGCGCTGGGTTGGCAAAGGCCTTGTGACAGAAAGCAAAAAAGCCGGCAGGGCCGGCTTTGCAGCGTGATGCAGGGTTTAGAACCTATCCGCAATAGTCGGGGTCGGTGTGGCGGGCACTTCGGGCGCATAGCGGCGTTGCAAATCCTCGCAATGCCTCTGGGCATTGCTGCGGTGTTGCGCCTTGCCCTGCATCCCGCATTGCCACGCCAACCTCCGCCCTGCCATTCACGGATAGGTTCTTAGCTGCGACGCGGACCCGAGCCCGGGGTCGGGCGCGGGCCCTTGTTGTCCAGGTGACGGAAGGTGATGCGGCCCTTGCTCAGGTCATAGGGCGACACCTCCAGCGCGACGTTGTCGCCCGCCAGGATGCGGATGTGATGCTTGCGCATCTTGCCGCTGGTGTAAGCGACCAGCTTGTGGCCGTTGTCCAGGGTCACGCGGTAGCGCGAGTCCGGCAGGATTTCGTCCACCACGCCGCGCATTTCGATCAGTTCTTCTTTAGCCACAGACGAGCTCCGGTTCGAGAAAGCGAAACGCCCGGGCCTGCAAAGCAGGTCCGGGCGTGGAATCAGTTCAGGTCGATGAGGACCGACGGATTACAGCGGGCGGATGTTGGCAGCCTGCGGGCCTTTTTGGCCGGGAACCACGTCGAACTCAACGCGCTGGTTCTCTTGCAGGGTCTTGAAGCCCTTGCCGGTGATGGCGCTGAAGTGGGCGAACAGGTCCTGACCGCCGTTGTCCGGGGTGATGAAGCCGAAGCCCTTACCGTCGTTGAACCACTTAACGGTGCCGGTTTGCGAGGTGCTCATGGTGTTTTCCTTTGAAGCATGGGGTTTAAAAAATGCGAAATCCGACAACCGGACTCCGCGGCGCTGCACTGCCCCAAAACATCAAAAACCAAAAACCCGAGACCAACCTGGCGGCTGGCCGCGACCCGTGAACTCAAGGTCTAGAGCGGCAAAGCGACGCGCATTGTCATCGAAATGTGCGCCCGACCACAAACTATTTGCAAAAAAGGCGGTCGCAATCGAGCTTTCACTCGCCTTGCTGTTTGAGCAGGCGCTGCACCAGGCCAAAAAAGCGCTCGTAGAAGGCGCCGGCCGGAATGGTCTCGCTGGCCACCTTGACCAGGGAGTCCTCGGTCGAGCCCAGGGGCACCGAGATGGACCCCACCGCGCTCACACCGATGGACGCTGCGTTGGGGTTCTTCTTGAGGATGTATTTGTCCTGCTGTGCGCTGACGAACATCGTCGAAGTGCGCTCGCCCTCGGCCGCGCAGACGATGTGAAAGCTGATCTCCACATGCACCTCGCCCTCGGGCTGGAAGCGCTTGGCGCCCTGCACCAGGCGGGTCTCGGCGCGCGAAATCACATAGCCCTGGCTGAGCAGCGAGCGGCGCGCGCTCTCGCACACCTCTCCCACCGGGGCATCGAACAGGCGCGAGTGCTTCTCATCGACGGCAAAGGTCTCGCGGCTATAGACGGGCTCTTGCTTGCTGCCCCCCAAGTGCGGCAGCTTGGGCGTGGTGCAGGCTGCCAAGGTCAGCAGCAGCGCCAGGGCGGTCAGGCGCGGCGACAAATAGCGATCAGAGACGGGAGACATGCGGGCGATTGTCGGTGCCCGATGCATCCCCCTCTGGCGCCCGCGCCTTAGGGCTGCCAACCCCACCAGGCGTCGCGCAGGGCGTCGCAGTCAGCGCTTTGCAGCTCGGGCTGCTGTTGCAGCCAGGCCTGCACGGCGCCGCGTTGGGCCTCGTCCACCGAGCCCGCGCCGGCGCGGCTCATGAAGCCGCCACTCCACCAGCCGCCAAAGCTCAACCCTTGCGGGGCCACCACTTCGGCGATGAAGCGGGCCATCAGGGCTTCTTCGGCATCGGCGGAGGTGCCGTCCTTGAGCGTGGCGCTGAGCCAGAAGCCCAGTTCCTTGAACTCGCCGATATGCAGCTTCTTGCGCAGGCGGCGGCTGCGGCGCTTGGCGTTGCCCGGGGGGTGGAGGAAGAAGGTGCTCATGAAGATGAAGGAGGCAGGGGTGTAAAGCCGCATTGTCCCGCCCGGCGCTGCGATAGTCCGCCCATGCCCGACGTCCTCGATGCGACCCGCGCCCTGGTGATCGACGCCAACCACAACGCACGCATGCTGATCGTGGCGCATCTGCGCGAGCTGGGCGTGGGCGAGGTGCGCGCCGTCACCCGGCCTTCCGAGGCGCGCATGGCGCTGGAGGCCGGCCGCTACGACATCGTGGTCTGTGACAACGACTTTGGCGAGAGCCCCGACCTGGGCCAGCAGCTGCTGGACGAATTGCGCCGCGAGCATGTGCTGCCGCAGAGCACGGTCTTCATCATGGTCACCGCCGATGCCAGCTATGCCGCCGTGGCGGGCGCGGCCGAGGCGGCGCTCGATGTTTACCTGCTCAAGCCCTACACCCTGGCCGCCTTCTCCGAGCGCCTGTTCGAGGCCCGGCACCGCAAGCGCGTGCTCAAGCCCATCTTTGACGCCATGGCGGAGCAGGCCTTCGAGCAGGCGGCTGCGCAGTGCCTGCAGCGCTTCGAGCGCCGCGAGGACTGCTGGCTGCACGCCGCGCGCATCGGTGCCGAGTTGCTGCTGCGGCTGAAGCGCAATACCGAGGCGCGGGCGCTCTACCAGGCCATCATCGAGGCCCGCACCGTGCCCTGGGCCAAGCTGGGCATGGCGCGCGCCGAGTACGCCAGCGGCCAGCTGCAAAGCGCACGCAAGACCCTGGAAACCTTGGTGGGCGAGCTGCCCGACTTTGCCGATGGCTGGGACATGCTGGGGCGCGTGCACATGGACGAGGGTCGTCTCGATCTGGCCCTGCAGACCTACCAGCAGGCCCTGCGCCTGACTCCGGCCTGCCTGCTGCGCGCCCAGCGCGCTGGCACCCTGGCCTTCTATGCCGGCAAGCGGGCCGAGGCGCAGCGCCTGCTGGAGGGCGCGCAGTCCCAGGGCCTGCGCTCGCGCCTGTTCGACTACTTCAGCCTGGTGCTGCTGGCCCTGATCCATCACGACGAGGGGGACAGCAAGGCCTTGCGTCAGCTGCTCGATGGCTTTGAGCAGCTGCTGTTGCAACACCCGGGCTCCGCGCGCCTGACCCGCCAGCGCTTGCTGGTGCAGGCCTTGCTGGCCTTGTCGGACGGCCGGCGCACCGAAGCCCAGAGTCTGGGCGAGCAGTTGGCGCGCGCGCTGGATCAACCCGATGCCGATCTGGAGGTCGGCTGTTTGCTCATCTCGCTGGGCCTGCGCCTGCAGCGTGCCGGTTTGCGCTGGCCCGGCCTGGAGGCCTTGCTGCAGGCCCTGGCGCTGCGCTACTGCGTCAACAAGGCCAGCACCGAGGTGCTGGTGGCCATGGGCGAAGGGGCGGCCGAGCTGCATGCGCCGGTGCGTGCCGCGCATGAACGCATTGCGGAGCTGGCCGAGCAGGCCATGACGCTTTCGCTCAAGGGCAAGCCCGAGCGCGCCGTGCAATTGCTGGCCGAGCAGGGCGAGCGGACCCGCAATGCCAAGCTGATCGACATGGCCATGTCGGTGCTGCGTCGGCACGCGGCGCGCATCGGCCAGCGAGCGGCCCTGGAAGAGTTCGTCAGCGACCTGCAGGCGTGCTGGGTGCTGCCCATCAGCGGCAGCTTGGCCAAGGCCAAGGCCGGCCAGCCCCTGGCCACGCCGCGTGGCCCGGCGATTGAGAACACCCTGACCTGATCGACTGCATCCCTCAGCGCTCCGACTGGCCGGGTTCGTCCGAGGCCGGCGAGACCAGGGCGGCTTCCACAATGGCCGCCGCATCTTGCGCAAGGAGTTGCCCGTGGCCCGTACGCCGTTTTTCCATCGTGTCCAGGGTTGGATGGCCCAGGCTTTGCAAGATCAGGCCGATGCGCCCCTTGTGCCCCGTGCGCACAGTGGGCGGCGGCGGGTGCTGCAGGGCGCGGCGGGTGCGGCCTTGACGGCGGCCCTGCCGCTGCAGGCGGCACCGGGTGGCCAGGGGGCGGCGGTGGCCGTGGTGGGGGCGGGCTTTGCCGGCTTGCAGGCCGCCAGCGCCTTGGCGCGCAAAGGGCTGCGCCCCACGGTGTTCGAGGCCGCCGGCCGCGTGGGTGGGCGGGTGCACAGCCTGCGTGGCTTCTTCCCCGGCCAGGTGGCGGAACTGGGGGCCGAGCTGATCGACACCACGCACACCACGGCGCGCGGGCTGGCCAATGCCTTTGGGCTGACGCTGGAGAGCTATGCCGCCAACAAGCTGCTGGGCGAGGAAACCTACTTCTTCCAGGGCCGCCATTGGACGGAAGACCAAGTGGTGGCGCAGTTCCGCGCCTTTGTGCCTGCCTTGAAGGACGACCTGAGCCGCCTGAGCAACGGGCCCACCGCCCTGGCGCACAACGCCTACGACCGCCAGCTGGACTTCACGCCTTTGTCCGACTATCTGGTGCAGCGCGGTGCCGGGCCCTTGCTGCGCGAGGTGCTGGACATGGCCTACACGATCGAGTTCGGCCGCCCGATTGCGCAGCAAAGTGCGCTCAGCCTGCTGTTCTTCATCGCCACCAACCGGCGCAGCCGCTTCACGCCCTTTGGCGTGTTCAGCGATGAACGCTTTCACATCGTTGAGGGTAATGACGCCCTGGCCACCGGCCTGGCGGCCAGCCTGCCCGAGCCGGTGCGCCTGCGGCATCGCCTGCGCCGCGTGGCACGCATGGCCGATGGACGTTTGCGCCTGAGCTTTGACACTGACGGCGGCGCACTGGAGACCCTGCACGACGCCGTGGTGCTCAGCCTGCCGGCGCCGGCCATGCGCCAGATCGAGTTCGGCGCCAGCCTGAACCTGCCGGCCAGCAAGCGCTTCGCCATCGAGCAGTTCGACTACGGCACCAACAGCAAGATGATGATCGGCTTTCGCGGCCGACCCTGGTACGAGCGCTGCAACAGCAATGGCGCCAGCTACAGCGATCTGGCCCACCACCAAAGCACCTGGGAGGCCAACCCCTCGCGCAGCCTGCCCGGCCAGCGCGGTCTGTTGACCGACTTCTCCGGCGGCGCGCGTGGCGCGGCCCTGGACCCCGGGCGCACCCAGCAGGAGGCCGAAGCCTTCCTGGCCGATCTGGACCGCGTCTGGCCCGGCAGCGCCGGGCTGGCCCTGCGCGAAGGCCGCAGCGTCAAGGCGGTGCTGCGCAACTGGTCGCTGGACCCGCTGTTTGGTGGCGCCTACTCCAACAACAGGCCGGGCTACTTCACCACGCTGGAAGGCCTGTATGCGCCGCCGGTCGGCAATCTGTTCTTTGCCGGCGAGCACACCGATTCCTTCTACGAGTACCAGGGCTTCATGGAAGGCGCCCTGCGGTCCGGCCTGCGCGCGGCCGACGAGGTGTTGCGCAGCCTCTGAGCCGCGCTCGCCCTTCAGGGCGCCGCCGGGCTCGGGTCGCGTTTCAGGCGCGCGAGGTCAAAGCCCATGCCGCGCAGCTCGTTCTCGATGGTCTGCCACTGTGTGGCATCCAGCTGCGGGCTGCGGGCCAGCACCCACAGGTATTGCTGCGTGGGCTCGCTCACCAGCGCCCATTGCTGCTCGGGGCCCAGGCGCAGCAGGTCGTAGCGGCCCCAGCCCACCGGCAGCCAGCGCAATGCAGCGGGCAGGAAGCTGACTTCCAGTGCGGCCGGCGCCAGCACGCCGCCGGCGCGCAGCTCCACCCCGCTGCGCGGCCGGGCGATGCCTTCGGTCTCGTCCCAGCCGTCCTGCGTGCGGCAGCGGTTCAGCACCCGCACCCGGCCATCCGCCAGCAGGGTGTAAGTGGCCGTGGTGCTGTCCAGGCACTGAGCCTGGAAGCGGTTGGGGTAGAGCGCCACCTGGTGCCAGCGGCCCATATAGCTGGGCAGATCCAGCGTGGGCAGCGGTGTGGGTGCGGCCTGGGTGGGCAGCAGCGCAGCCAGCAGCAGGGCGCAGAAGACGGGGCGATGAATGCGATTCATGGCCACAGCCTAAGTGCCGGCGGGTGGCCCGCCGGCTTGTGGGGGCTTGTTCAGCGCCCGCGCCGCTGCCACAGCGGGCGCTTGCCCTTGAGCTGGCGCTCGATGCCGTCGTTGAGCCGGCTGCGCAGGTCCACCACCGCCTCCACATGGCCGTAGACGCCGGGGAATCGCAGGTCCAGCCACAGCCATAGCGTGCACTGGCGCAGCGCCTGCTCCATGCGGTCCAGGCGCGAGTGCTGATCCACATCGTCCACAAACTCGGGTGCGCCGGCGCGGCCCGTGTGGGCGTGGCGCGCGGCCCAGCCCTGGAACTGCTCCAACAGCTGGGGCAGGCGCGAATCCACCGGCGCCTGCGCGTAGCGGAAGCGCTCCTGCAGGCTCAAGGCGCCCGCATTGCGGTCCAGCATCTCGGCCAGGGCCAGCATCTGCTCCAGCTCGGCCACCGCGAAGTGGGCGTCGTCCAGGCGCAGCTGCTGCATGAAGATGCTGAGCACCGCGTAGAGCTTGTTCACGCCCATGCGCTCGGCGATGGTGCTCACATGGGTCCAGTTCGGCGCCACCGGGGCCTTGAAGTCGCGCGGCGCGCGCGGCTCCTTGGGGAGCAGCTCACGCAGGATCTTGAAGGCGCTGGCCTCGCTCTCCTTGAGCACGCTCACAAAGCCTTCGTCGTGCAGGCCGTAGCGCCCGGCGCGGCCAGCGATCTGGTGCACCTCGCTCACGCTGAGCTTGCGGTCGCCCACGCCGTCGAACTTCTCCAGCGTGGAGAACAGCACGCGGCGGATCGGCAGGTTCAGCCCCATGCCAATCGCATCGGTGGCCACCAGCACATCGCTGGCGCCCACCGCAAAGCGCTCGGCCTCGCGCCGCCGCACCTCAGGCGGCAGCGCACCGTAGATCACGCTCACGCGGTGGCCATCCTGCGCAATCTGGTCGCGCAGCATCAGCACATCGCGGCGGCTGAAGGCCACCACCGCGTCGCCGGCCTGCAGATGCGTCATCGGCACCGGAGCCGGCATCAGCTGCACCTGCTGCTTGCGCTCGAACACGCGGCGCTGCGCGCGCTCGCCGCACAGGGCCAGCAGGCGCTCGATGGCCGGTGCGGCGTAGCTTGACGCAATGATGATCAGCTCGCGCGCCGGCACGCCGCAGATGGCCTGTGTCCAGGCCCAGCCGCGCGATTCGTCGAACAGCATCTGCGCCTCGTCGATCACCGCCACGTCCACGATGTCGCGCGTGTTGGCCATCTCGATGGTGCTGCTGATCACCCGCGCGTTCTCGGCCGGCACGCTCTCTTCGCCGGTCAGCAAGGAGCAAGGCACTTGGCGGCCCACCAGGCGGTCGCGGCCTTCCAGCGCCAGCAAGCGCAAGGGCGCCAAGTACGCCCCATGCTCTGCTTGGGCCAACTTCTCAAACGCCGCATAGGTCTTGCCGCTATTGGGCGGGCCCAGGTAGAGCGTGACCTGCCGGCCCAGGCGGCGCGCGGTCTCAAAGCTGTCCGGGTAGCCGCGAAAGGCCAGCTCGCGGCCCAGGCTGGCCAGCCGGTCTTGCTCATTGACCGACTGTTCCCAACGGTCTTGTGCCTTCGTCAAGGCCGCCTTCAGGGCCTCGAAGGGCATGGGCACGCTGCATTCGGCCTGCAGGCGCGCCAGCAAGCCTCCCATCAGACTGGGGTGCCCCATGGCCTCGCTGCGCGCCACCAGATGGTTCAGGTGCAGGGTCAGCTCGGCCGGGTGCGAATAGGGCGGCATCTGGCCCAGCGCACGGCGCAGCGCGGGCAGCTCGCCATCGCGCACAAAGGCCCAGATCGGGGCCTCATCCACCGGCACGCGGTGGGCCAGGTCGATGCGCCAGCCCTCATGCGCCAGCGTCAGGGGCTGCAGGCACAGGCGCGTGAACAGCAGGCCCTCGCGCTGCAGGCCCAAGGACTCCAGCTGCTGCATGCGCGCCAGCAGCTGCGCGCGCAGGCTGTTGGACATCGGCGTGGAATCCAGCTGCGCCAGCGCCACGGGGATGTGCGCCGGCAAGATCCAGCGGCTGGGCCGGCCGCCGGCAGCGGCCTTGGCAATCTGGATGGCCCCGACGCGCTCCAGCGTCTCGTCGCCAGCGTCGTCAAAGTCGGCCGGCGTCAGCACCTGGGGCAGCGCGTGCGCGGCCTGGCGGATGCGCTGCCAGTCCTCGGGCTTCAGCCCAGCGGGCAGGCGGGCCGCATGGCGCGGCTGGGGCAGCGGAAAGGCGGGAGCGGGGGGGCGGTTGGTTTTGTCGGTTTTCTGATTCACGCCCGAAGTGGAACAGACTCGGCGCGCTCCGCCCAACGCTTCACGATGGCATGCAGCGCATCCAGCCCATCCGTCAGCGCCGCCGGGCCCGGCTGCAGGATCAAGGGGCTCTTCACCTCGTGCAGTTCGCCGTCGCGCACGGCGGGCACATCCGCCCAACCCGGCCGCGCGGCCACCTGCTCGGGGCGGAACTTCTTGCCGCACCAGGAGCCGATGATGAGGTCCGGCGCCTGCGCCAGGATCTCGGCACGGTCCGCCACGATGCGGTCCCGCCCCAGGCTGGCCCGCGCACGCTCGGGAAAGATGTCGTCGCCCCCGGCAATGCCCACCAGCTCGCTCACCCAGCGGATCGCGCTGATGCTGGGCTCGTCCCATTCCTCGAAGTAGACCTTGGGCCGGCGCGGCAAGAGCGCGGCCGCCACCCGCACGGCCTCCACCCGCGCCTCCAGCTCGGCCGCATAGGCCTCGGCCTTGGCCGCCGCGCCCACCATCGCCCCCAGGCGCCGCACATAGCCCAGGATGCCCGCCACCGTGCGGTGGTTGCTGATCCACACCTCCACCCCGGCCAGGATCAGCGCGCGGGCGATGTCCGCCTGCATGTCTGAAAAGCCGATCGCCAGATCGGGCTTGAGCTCCAGGATCTTGTCGATCTTGGCGCTGGTGAAGGCCGACACGCGCGGCTTTTCCTGCCGCGCAAGCAAAGGCCGCACCGTGTAGCCCGAGATGCCCACGATGCGGTGCTCCTCGCCCAGCGCGTAGAGCACTTCGGTGGGTTCTTCGGTGAGGCAGACGATGCGGGTGGGGTAGATCGAGTGCATGGACTCTGACGCGATTCAAAGGCCCACATTACACAGGCAGTCGCTGCAATTGGCTCTGAAGGGCGAGAACAAGGCCCGCATCTTGCGGGAAGCCGCTCGGCACTGAATTGATGCCAGCTAGCTCGTCTGGTGAGCCAGTGAGCCTGCAAGCTCCCCGCAGAGTTCAACCCAACAGCCAGAGTCGAAGGAGCCCCTGTGAGTCAGACGCTGAACACCCAGAAGTCGAGCAAGTACGACGATCTATGCACCTATGTCCGGGAAAAGTCCAAGGCGCGCGGCGCCTTCGTCATGGTCATGGACGGGGAAAAGGGGCATGGATTTGCGGTTCAAGCATCCTCTGAAGATTTGGAACGCCTGCCCGGCATGTTGCGGAATTTGGCCGCTCAGGTTGAATCCAGGATCCGGACCGAACTCAGGACATTGAACTAAGTGGGGGGCGACGTGAAGCCCATCAGATCGCAGCTAGACGCTAATTTGCCATCGGCCGTGCTGGAGGCACTCGCCCCCTACTTCCGCCGCTACGCATCTGACTGTCCGGTTTTCACCCTTTCCCCTGATCACCATGGCGGCTTCCTTTGGGTCAGGCATACCTCAGAACGTGAGCTCGGGATGGGCCGACTGTGTGCGAGCTATACGCCTGAACGTGTCCCATATTGCACTGCTCCCGTTCCCACAGCTGCTCGGGGCTCATCTCGCCCAGGCTCTTGCAGTGCTGGTGGACCAGGCTGCTTTCGGTTTGCTCTAACAGCTAAGCCATGGCGGTGCGGAGGCAGGCGACCTTGGCTTGCTAGTCTTCTTCGCCTTTGCCCTTGTGAGGGCCGCACCGTCCAAACAGCGTGGAAGCCTGATCAATCAGCCGCTTGGGTGCCCCGGCAATTGGGGAAGCCTGTGCATCCCCAAAACGAGCGACCGATTTGTTCGCCCCGTTTGGCGGTGCGCAGCACCATCGGCTTTGCGCACTTGGGACATGCAGGGGCCGCAGGTGGATTCGAGGAGTGCGCCGGTGGGTGCGCGCTGACCAAGGGAGCTGGCACAGCACTTGTCCGCAACATGTCGTGGAGCGCCTGCCCGGTCTGAAGCCGAATGTTTCGCCCCTCTGCAAAGCGCAGGGCTTCATCGGTAAAGCGACCGGCCGAGACCACGATGCCGCTGGCTGCACCTTGTGCTGCCATGACGCCATAGAGCTGGCGAACGACGTCGACGCCAACACGCTGTGCGCGCCACTGTTTGCACTGAACGAGGTGAAGCTCGCCGTCGCGTCGAAGTTCCAGATCGACGCCGCCATCGGGGCCGCCTCGTCCGGTCTCTTTGACTGCAAACCCTTGGAGCCTATAGGACTCTCCCACGAGGCGTTCGAATTCTCGCCAGGTGAGCGAGTTCAGGGCTTGGGTGGCGTTGTCGGTCTGGATGGCCGCCTCGACCAACTGGCTTGCTTGACGCTGCCGCACAAATGACACCAGTGCGGCAATGAGGCAGAGCGCAGGGAATAGGTACTGCCCAATACTGGCCAATGTGTGCCACAGCACGCCAACCACCATGGCGCCCATTTGGCCAGGTACCGCCTGGGTTCCGATAGGCCGTGCAGCGACGGCATGAAGTACCAGGTAGGTGACAAGAGCAAGCAGGACGCCCGCCCACCAGGGCAGGCGGCTGACGCCATCAAGGATGACGTCTGCCAGTCCTGGGTTCCGATTCTTCCGTGCCATGTGACGCCTCCCTTGGCGTGTATCGAAGCGGGCCTGTTGAGTTCGGCCCTTGCTTCGACTGGCGCTGTTTACGCGTCGATATTCGCCGCCCTCAACGCATTCGCCTCGATGAAGTTCCGCCGCGGCTCCACCTCATCGCCCATCAGCATGGTGAACACGCGGTCGGCTTCGATGGCGTCTTCGATCTGCACCTTGAGCAGGCGGCGCACGGTGGGGTCCATGGTGGTTTCCCACAGCTGCTCGGGGTTCATTTCGCCCAGGCCTTTGTAGCGCTGGCGGCCCACGCTGCCTTCGGCTTGGCTCATCAGCCAGGCCATGGCGGCGCGGAAGTCCTCGACCTTGCTTTCCTTGGCCTTCTCGCCCTCGCCCTTGCGCACGATGGCGCCGGCCTGGATCAGGCCCTGGAAGCTCAGGCCCGCGTCGGCCAGGGCTTCGTAGTCGGCGCCGTGCACGAAGTCGGCATGGATCACGCTGGCGCGCACATTGCCGTGGTGCATGCGGGCGATCTTGAGGAAGAACTTGTCGGTGCGCGGGTCGGTCTCGGCGCTCACCTCGGCGTCGTGCAGCAGGCCCTTGAGGGCGGCGGCGCTGGCCTCGGCGGCGTCCTTGCTGTCCAAGTTGATGGCCAGGCCACCGGCCAGCACGTGCAGGGCCTCGCCGTCCATCCAGTTGGAAAGGCGCTCGATCACGCTCTGGGCGGTCACGTATTTGCGCGCCAGCGCGTCCAGGGCCTCGCCCTTCAGGGTGGTGCCGGTGCCGGTGTCCAGCGAAGCGTCTTGCAGGGCCACCTTCAGCAGGAAGGCGTCGAGCTCGTGGCCGTCCTTCAGGTATTGCTCGTGCTTGCCTTGCTTGACCTTGTAGAGCGGCGGCTGGGCGATGTAGATGTGGCCGCGCTCCACCAGCTCGGGCATCTGGCGGTAGAAGAAGGTGAGCAGCAGGGTGCGGATGTGGGCGCCGTCGACGTCCGCGTCGGTCATGACGATGATGCGGTGGTAGCGCAGCTTGTCGGGGTTGAAGTCATCGTTGCCGCCGGTGCGGCCGATGCCGGTGCCCAGGGCCGTGATCAGGGTGATGATTTCGTTGGAGCTGAGCAGCTTTTCGTAGCGCGCTTTCTCCACGTTCAGGATCTTGCCGCGCAGCGGCAGGATGGCCTGGAACTTGCGGTCGCGGCCCTGCTTGGCACTCCCCCCGGCGGAGTCGCCCTCCACGATGTAGATCTCGCAAAGCTCGGGGTTCTTTTCCTGGCAGTCGGCCAACTTGCCGGGCAGGCCGAAGCCGTCCAGCACGCCCTTGCGGCGCGTCATCTCGCGCGCCTTGCGGGCGGCGTCGCGGGCGCGGGCGGCTTCGATGATCTTGCCGCAGACGATCTTGGCGTCGGTGGGGTTCTCCAGCAGCCAGTCGTTCAGCAGGCGGCCGACGATGTCTTCCACCGGGGCGCGCACTTCGCTGGAAACGAGCTTGTCCTTGGTCTGGCTGCTGAACTTGGGCTCGGGCACCTTCACGCTGACCACGCAGGCCAGGCCTTCGCGCATGTCGTCGCCGCTGACTTCGACCTTGGCCTTCTTGGCCAGTTCGTTGTCCTCGATGTACTTGTTGATGATGCGGGTCATCGCGGCGCGCAAGCCCGTC
Organism: Inhella inkyongensis; assembly: GCF_005952805.1. Taxonomy (GTDB): domain Bacteria; phylum Pseudomonadota; class Gammaproteobacteria; order Burkholderiales; family Burkholderiaceae_C; genus Inhella; species Inhella inkyongensis. The sequence continues at coordinate 3,987 of NZ_CP040709.1, read as the reverse complement.
AAGTGGGTGCCGCCGTCGCGCTGCGGGATGTTGTTGGTGAAGCAGAGGACCGACTCGTTGTAGCCGTCGTTCCACTGCATGGCCACTTCCACACCGATATTGGTCTGCTGCTCGCTGACCTTCTCGCCGATGGCGTGGAAGATGTTGGGGTGCAGGGTCTTCTTGCCCTGGTTGATGAACTCGACGAAGCCCTTGACGCCGCCGGCATAGGCGAAGAGGTCTTCCTTCTGGTGGCGCTCATCGACGAGGCGGATCTTGACGCCGTTGTTCAGGAACGAGAGCTCGCGCAGGCGCTTGGCCAGGATGTCGTAGTGGAACTCGTTGTTCTGCTGAAAGATCTCGGTGTCGGGCAGGAAGTGGACCTCGGTGCCGCGCTTGTCGGTCTCGCCCACAACCCGCATGGGGCTGGTCTCGAAGCCGTCCACCACCTCGATCAGGCGGTCTTGCGGCACGCCCTGCTTGAACTCGATCTGGTGCGTCTTGCCGTCGCGGCGCACGGTCAGGCGCAGCCACTTGGAGAGGCCGTTCACGCAGCTCACGCCCACGCCGTGCAGGCCGCCCGAAACCTTGTAGCTGTTCTGGTTGAACTTGCCGCCGGCGTGCAGCTCGGTCAGCGCGATCTCGGCGGCCGAGCGCTTGGGCTCGTGCTTGTCGTCCATCTTCACGCCGGTGGGGATGCCGCGGCCGTTGTCGATGACGGAGATGGAGTTGTCGCTGTGGATGGTGACGGTGATGTCGTCGCAATGGCCGGCCAGGGCTTCGTCGATGGAGTTGTCCACCACTTCAAAGACGAGGTGGTGCAGGCCGGTGCCGTCGCTGGTGTCGCCGATGTACATGCCCGGGCGCTTGCGCACCGCCTCCAGGCCTTCCAGGATCTGGATGCTGTCGGCGCCGTAGCCCGGCTGCGGGCCGGTGGAGGCCGGCGGCGGGGTCGGGGTGGCGTTTTGCTCGGGGGTGGTCGGGTCGCTCATGGGGACAACTTTCAGGGAACTCTTGAAGCACCAAAGCGGGCCAGGGCCCGCTTTGCATTCGGCACGCTGGCCTTAGATTCGCATCGGCATCACGACGTACTTAAAGTCTTGACGCTCAGGAACAGTGAAGAGCGCGGAACTCGCGCTGTCGTGCAGATCCAGCCCCACCATCTCCTGCGGCATATTGGCCAGCACTTCGGTCAGGTACTGCACATTGAAGCCGGTCTCGATGGGGTCGCCGGCGTAGTCGATCTCGATCTCTTCCTTGGCCTCTTCCTGCTCGGCATTGCTGGCAGCGATGGTCAGCAGGTTGTCAGCGAAGGAAAGGCGCACGGCCTTGAACTTGTCGCTGGTCAGGATGGCGGCGCGCTGCAGGGCGCTCAGCAGGGGCTGGCGGCCCAGCACCAGGTGGTGGCGGTGGCCCTTGGGGATGACGCGGTTGTAGTCGGGGAACTTGCCCTCGACCAGCTTGGTCACGAACTCCATGCCGCTGAAGCTGAAGCGCGCCTGGTTGCCCGAGAAGCGCATTTCGATGCCGGCGTTCTCGTCTTTGCCGCTGTCTTTGAGCAGGCGCTGCAGTTCCAGCACGGTCTTGCGCGGCAGGATGACTTCCTGCTTGGGCATTTCCACTTCCAGCGTGGCCTGGGCCATGGCCAGGCGGTGGCCGTCGGTGGCCACCAGGGTCAGCGTGTGCCCTTCGGCCACGAAGAGGATGCCGTTCAGATAGAAGCGGATGTCGTGCACCGCCATCGCGAAGTGCACCTGGTTGATCAGGGCCTTGAGCGTGGCTTGGGGCACGGCAAAGGCGGGGCCGAAGTCGGGGGCTTCCTGCACCAGGGGGAAGTCCTCGGCTGGCAGGGTTTGCAGCGTGAAGCGGCTCTTGCCCGCTTGCAGCGTGAGCTTGCTCTGGTTGCTGGTGAGGCTGCAGATCTGGTCGCTGGGCAGGCTCTTCAGGATGTCGATGAGCTTGCGCGCGCCCACGGTGGTGGCGAAGGGGCCGGCGTCGCCCGCGAAGGGGGCGCGGGTGCGCACCTGGATTTCCAGGTCGGAGGAGATGAACTCGACCTCATCGCCTTCGCGCTTCATCAGCACATTGGCCAGGATGGGCAGGGTGTGGCGGCGCTCCACGATGCCCGACACCGCGGTCAGTGCGGCGAGCAATTGGTCCTGGGGGCCTTTCAGCACGATCATCGGGGCATCTCCTGGCGGTCGGTTCTCTAGAGCGGCGGCGATTGTCACTCAGGGGAGGGGGTGCTTTGCCCAGGGCTTTCCGCCTGCGGTCCTGCAACCAGCTCCCCAGCCACCGGCCGCAGGACGGCCGGTGTCCTTCGGTGGGCGTCGGCGGGTCCTCAGGACCCGCCTCGGTCCCACCTCAGCCCTTCAGCGTCTGCTCCAGCACGTGCAGCTGCTGGTTCAGTTCGGTGTCCTTCTGGCGCTCGCCACCGATCTTGCGCACCGCGTGCAGCACGGTGGTGTGGTCGCGGCCGCCAAAGAGGTCGCCGATCTCAGGCAGGCTCTTCTGCGTCAATTCCTTGGCCAGGTACATCGCAATCTGGCGCGGGCGGGCGATCGAGGCCGGGCGCTTTTTGCTGTACATGTCGGCGACCTTGATCTTGTAGAAGTCGGCCACCGTCTTCTGGATGTTTTCCACACCGATCTGGCGGTTCTGGATCGAGAGCAGATCCTTGAGCGCCTCGCGGGCCAGCTGGATGTTGATGTCCTTGCCGCTGAAGCGCGAATAGGCCAGCACCTTGCGCAGTGCGCCTTCGAGTTCGCGCACATTGGCGCGCACGTTTTTGGCCACGAAGAAGGCGACGTCCTCGGGCATGGAGGCGCCTTCTTGCTCGGACTTGCGCATCAGGATGGCGACGCGCATTTCCAGCTCGGGCGGCTCGATGGCCACGGTGAGGCCGGAGTCAAAGCGCGAGGTCAGGCGCTCGTCGATGTCCACCAGACCCTTCGGATAGGTATCCGAGGTCATGATGATGTGGGCTCTTCGTGAGAGCAGGGCCTCGAAGGCGTTGAAGAACTCTTCCTGCGTGCGCTCTTTGCCGGCGAAGAACTGTACGTCGTCGATCAGCAGCAGATCCAGCGAGTGGTACTTGGCCTTGAGCTCGTCAAAGGTCTTGCGCTGGTAGTTCTTCACCACGTCGGTGATGAACTGCTCGGCGTGCAGGTAGAGCACGCGGGCGTCGGGCTTGTCTTTGATGAGCTGGTTGCCCACCGCGTTCATCAAATGGGTTTTGCCCAGGCCCACGCCGCCATAAATGAAGAGCGGGTTGTACATGGCGCCGGGGGCGCCGGCCACGTGCAGGGCGGCGGTGCGGGCCATCTGGTTGGCGCGGCCGGGCACCAGGGTGTCGAAGGTGAGTGCCGGGTTCAGGCGGTTGCTGGCGGCCACGGCGGTGCCGCCGCTCCAGGTGCCGGTGCTGGGCGCCGCCGGGGCTTGGGCCGGGTTGGCGACAGGCTGGTTGGGCGCGCTGGCTGGATTGCTTGGGCTGGGGCTGCCGACCTGACCGGCCAGTGCGGCGCGGGACATCAGGGCCTGGCGCGGCGCGGCGGCCTGCACCGACAGTTCCAGGCGGACGGGCTCGCCGGCCAGTTCGCTCAAGATCGATTCAATGCGGCCGGCGTACTGGGCCCGGATCCAATCCAGCTTGAAACGATTGGGTACACCCAGCCGGGCGCGCAGCGCGCCGTCGTCCCCAGCGCTCAGTTCGGCGGCGTCCAGCGGGCGGATCCAGGTGTTGAACTGCTGCTCGGGCATTTCGGCCGCCAGCCGCTCACAACCCTGCTGCCACAGCGAGGGTGCGGCAGGGGCAGGCATGCCGGCGGCGGCATCCTGGGAAAACCCGTTCAGGGCATCAGCGGGCATTGTGGACAAGTCTCTTTTGAAGGGGGCGGATTCTATGCAACCGGGCCGTCCTGGCAAGGCTTATCCACAGCCTGGGTGTCTAGTGGTATCTCCCTTCCTTCCAAGGGATGAGGCCCTCGGTCTTGACGGGGGCTTGAAAAC